>NZ_JAWLRZ010000003.1:0-332789 GCF_033142425.1 Rhodococcus sp. IEGM 1366 | reverse complement strand
GGGCGCCCCCCCAACGCGCCCTTTTAGCGCGCGACACGCCCAAAGCGGGGGCGGCCTTTTGATCCCCGCCCGGGGTAAACAACGCCGCACAGCAGTTAGTTCGGGGTATCCGCCACCTGCACGTCGAACTTGACGTTGTCGCCGTCGACGCTGGTCACAGTTCCCGTCACGTCGTATTCGGTGCCCTGGTCGGTCAAGGTGCACACGACGGTCGCACCGACCTCCGCGTCGAGTCCCTCTGGACAGGTGACGTCATCGGGCGCCCTGCCTACGGTCGCAGCGAGCTGGCTGGACATCTGGGCTGCGACTTTGTCTGCAGGTACCTGCTTGTCGCCGACGCTGACCGATGCCGAGCACGCGCCGGAAGCCAGTGCGGCAGCTACGCAGATTGCCGCAACAAGGTAATTTCTCTTCACTGTGTTCTCCCAGGTGAGCGCGGTTCCAGCCTCGGACCGGCAGGCCCTCGCTGATAGTAGACCTGGAATCAGCTCTTTGGACGATTCGGGCACGATGGATCAGCGTCGTCGAACCGACAGCGTGAACCCCTCCGGCATCAGGGTCAGACGCTCGACAACTTTCAACCCGTACTCGGGATCTGGTTCGACGGTGTACTTCTGCAGGATCGTTCCCAGAACGAGAACTGCCTCATGGATGGCGAATTGTCTTCCGATGCACGCGCGTTCGCCGGTTCCGAAGGGCTTGTACGTGTGGGCGGGGCGCGCCTTGATGTTTGCGGGCAAGAATCTGTCCGGATCGAAGGCTTCCGGATTGTTGCCCCACACGGGATCTCGGTGCAGCGACGGGATGAGCACAAGCATCCAGTCGCCCTTCTTCATCGGGTATTTGCCGATCAACGTGGTGTCCTGCCGAGCGGCGCGGGCGTAGGCGGGGGCCGTCGGCCACAGCCGCAATGATTCGTCGAGGACACGCCGGACGTACCGCAATTTTGCGATCTTCTCGAATGCCGGTTCGTCCGTGCCCCACACGGCATCAACTTCTGCCTGCGCTTTGGCCAAGACCTCCGGATTCTGCGACAGGTAGTAGAGCGCGAACGACAAAGCGCCGGAGGTTGTTTCATGCCCAGCGACCAGGAATGTCACGACCTGGTGCCGGATGTTCAGCTCGTCGATCCGGTTGGGATCATTCTCCCGGGAAGCGCGCAGCATCAGTTCCAGAAGATCTTCGTGTGCACCGCCAGGGTTCTCTCGCCGAGCGCGAATCACCTCGTCCACAACTTCGGCCATGTACGCCTTGCGCACGTCGTCGCGTTGGTCTGCTCGCCGTGCGAGGCGTCGGCCGAGGGCTGTGGATTTGAGGAACGTAGTCCGCTGTGAATGGGACAGGGTGCCGATCATCGCCTTCACAAACGGATGCTGTTCTTCGCGTTCGAACGAATCGAAGGAGTAGCTGAACCCCGTGCGGCCGATTGTCTCGAGCGTCAATTTGGTCATGTCGGCCGAGACGTCGATGGGGGAGTCGGTGCCATGACGGTCCCAGTACGCAACCAGTTCGCCGGCCACGTCGAGCATCGTGCGGTGGTACGAGCGCATGGCCGTCTGGCTGAACGCCGGAGCCAGAAGATTGTGGGCCTTGGCCCAGTTGGGTTCGCTGTTGTAGGCCGTGAAGAGTCCGTCGCCGCCGATCCCTCGTAGGGCTTTGACGCCGGGTGCCAGGTGTTTTGCAAACCTGGACTCATCGGAAAGGTCGGCAACCATGTCTGCGCCGGATACGAAGACAAAGCGATTTCCGACTACGTTGCGTTCGAAGATCGGGCCGAGTTCGCGGCCGATGCTCACGGAGTTCTGCAGTGGTGTACGGACGTTGACACCAAGAATGTCGCCGAGGAGGGGGAGGCGCCAGGCCGGATGCGGAATAGCAGGCGCGCCCGTGTTCGGCGTTGCGTCGACGCTCATCGTTGTCCCCCGAGAAGAGTTCGCTTACTGAATTGGTGTCTAGTACGCAAAGTACGCCTTACTGAATCGGTGTCAAGTAGTAATCTGAGTTCGCCATGGTCACCCCACGTAAGCGTCTCGATCGCGAGCAGCGACGCACGCAACTCCTCGACATCGGTGCGCAACTATTTGCCGACCGGTCGTACGAGGATGTCTGGATCGAAGAGGTTGCCGAAATCGCGGGCGTCTCGCGTGGGCTGATGTACCACTACTTTCCGACCAAGCGCGACTTCTTCGCGGCGATAGTCGAGCGAGAGTCCCAGCACCTCCTCGACGTGACGGCGCCGGATTCGACGCTACCCATCCAGGAGCAAATCGCTGCTGGGCTGGATGCCTACTTTGCGTACGTGAAGTCGCACAGTAAGGGCGTGCGGGCAATCAATGTCGGGACGTTGTCGGCTGAAGCTGGTATCCGGGCAATAGTCGAGCGCGAGTTGGAGCAGCAACAGATCCGGATCCTCGACGCGCTGGGATTCGACGACGAGCGCAGGCAGATTGCCGCTGTCGCGGTGCGCGGCTGGATTGCCTTCGTTCGTGCGGTGTGCCTGAACTGGCTCGATCAACCGTCGATTCCGCAGGAAGAATTGCGTGTGATCTGTCTTCGCACTCTTGCCGGGGCGCTCGGAACAGATCTGAGCAGCACGCAAGAGAATTAGCGAAAACAGGCCGATCTCAGTCGATCTCGGCCATGTTTCGAGATTTTCGCGTGATGGCCGCACCGAATGCCGCTGCCAACGGGAACATGACGACGCCGTAGACCGCGGCCGGTACTGCCAGACGCACGTTGTCCATCAAGCTGACGGCAATGGTGATGGCCAAGGTGCTGTTGTGGATCCCGATTTCCATCGAACTGGCAATGGCTTGGCGGTCCTCGATACCGAAAAGCTTGGGAACGATGTATCCGATCGACAGACTCAGCAGGCAGAACAGTGCTGCGACAACTCCGATGTCGACGAGGTAGTCCGCAATGTTCTCGCGCTCCGATATGACAGTGCCGACTATGACCAGCGCCAGCACGATGGCCGACCCGATGCGCACCGGCTTGTCCATTCGCTGGGCAAAAGCGCTACTGCGCAGGCGAACCCACATCCCGATTGCCACCGGAATCAGGACGACGGCAAAAACCTGCACAACCTTAGTGAACTGGAGGCCGAGGGTGCCGTCGGCGTCGGTAGGTTCGAAATAGCCGAGGGCGAAGTTGGTGATCACCGGCAGGGTAACGACCGCGATCACTGAATTTACTGCTGTGAGTGTCACATTGAGCGCAACATCGCCGCGAAAGAGGTGGCTGAACAAGTTGGCTGTGGTGCCGCCCGGCGATGCTGCCAGGAGCATCATGCCGACAGCGAGCAGGGGATCGAGATCGAAGGCGGTGACAAGCCCGAACGCGGCGGCCGGCAGCAGTATCAACTGGCAGACGAGGGCGATCGAGACTGCTTTGGGTGCTTTTGCGACACGGGCAAAGTCCTCGAGGGTCAGTGAGAGTCCGAGGCCGAACATGATGATCGCGAGTGCAATCGGAAGACCGACCGATGTGAGAGCTGAGTCCATGTGGCCACTTCCAGTCACTTGGGGAGAATTTTACTGAAACTACCGTGATGCTTGGGTTTGCGTGGCCATTTGGATGCATTCGTGTATCGGTCCGTGACGAGGTGGCTGAGCGCGGTTATCGTCGAACTATGTGCCGAAACATCACCGAACTCCGAGGACTCGAACCAGCTGCCACAGCGGAGGAGATCGAGGCAGCCTCTCGCCAATACATACGTAAGGTGAGTGGGATTGCCAAGGTCTCCGATGCCAATCGTGATGCCTTTGAACAGGCAGTTCGGGAGGTCACCGAAACCACGACGCGTTTGCTGAGTGCGCTGCCGCCGCGCAAGCAGCCACCCCAAACCGTCCCGCCGTTGCGTCGACCCGAGGTTCAGGCTCGAATCGCTGCGCGTTCGTCCTGACCCGAGTGGATCTCACTGATATCGACGTGTGGGACGTCGAACCACTCGAACAACTTGCCGGTGGACTCGAGGGTGTCCTGGTTGCGCACCGTGTTCGAGACATGCGACGACGGCTGGACTTGTTGCGCAGGGAGGCTGCCTCCGACGAATTACAGATCCGCGAAGACGGTTCGGTATCGGCAGTCGCTCCCATTGCCGAAGGGCATCCCCTTCACGTTCACGCAGAGCTGCTCTCAGCTGCCGCACGTGAGTTGATCGGGGAAGCTCTGCTGGTATCCGCGGATCTGCACCACGCACTGTCCGTGCGGTCGCAGGTGGGTACGGATCTGCGGGACAAGGCTTTTCGTGTCAACGAAGAGTGGCGCGGTTTCAGTCCGGCGCGCCGACGAGAAATAGTGCAGCGCGCGCCGGATCTGATTGCGAATCTCGACGGTATCCCGACAGGTGTGCGCAGTCCGGTGAATCTGCGACGTGTGCAGGCCGAACGGGCACGGCTACAAGATGATTCGGTGCGTATCTCTCAGGAACTGCACCGCGAATATTTCGGTGGGCGTTTGAGCAATACCGGTGCGGGCCTCTGGTATGCGCAGCGGAAACTCGAGGATCTGAATGCGCTGGACGAGCTCCTGCACGAACAACCCGATCGTAAGCTCGTCCTGATGGATATGCGTTCCGGCGAGCGCGGGTTTGCCGCGATAGCGATCGGCGATCCGGATACGGCTGATCACATTGCCGTGACCGTTCCGGGGCTCAACACCAATGTCAAAGACTCACTGCGCGGAATGGTCGGGGAGGCAACACGATTGCGCGACGAGGCACAGCGTCAGCTCCACAGTGCCGGACGTGACGAAAGCGTTGCCACGATCGCCTGGATCGGATACGACGCCCCTCAAGTCATCGGCCCCGGAAAATTCGACCTCGGTCGGGCAAGTTTCGACGTGAGCCGTTCCGCGAAAGCGGGTATCGCGGCCGATGCACTGGGGAGCTTCTTTCACGGCCTGCGAGCGGGCGCTGCGAAGCCGGATGTGCACATCACCGCACTCGGTCATTCCTACGGATCTCTCGCGACTTCGCTTGCGCTGCAACGGGGTGCAAGTGCATCGGTCGACGATGTGGTGTTCTACGGATCTCCGGGTGTGCGAGCAAAGGTGGAGGCGGATCTCGGGATCGCGGATCGACACGTCTACGTCATGAAGGCCGAAGGGGACAGTATCGCCGGCTTCGGGCGCTTCGGTGGTGATCCGACGCGTACGGAGTTCCAGCGATTGTCCACAGCGGAGGGAATCACCCCCGACGGCGTGAAACATGAACGCGCCTTCGGGCATGCGGAGTACGCAAGAACCGGAGACAACGGTGAATTGCGGATGACAGGCTACAACCTCGCCGTTGTGGTGGCGGGGTTGCCGGAGCTTGCTGTCCTGGCCTGAATGCGCCGCCGGTAGTTTCGGTACACACTGTGAGGGTTGTTCCTTCATTCGATCTCGAGGAGTGTTCATGCCTGTTTCCACCGTCACCCTGGCCGAAGGTCTGACCGTCAGCGCGCAGGGCTACGGCGCCATGTCGGTAGCCCCCGTGTACGGCCCGGTGGATCCGGCAGAAGCACTCGCGACGCTTCATCATGCGGTGGATATCGGGATCACCTTCATCGACACTGCAAACATCTACGGCGACGGTGCGAGCGAGCGGGCCGTGGGTAAATTGCTCGAAGGTCGGCGCGACGAGGTTCAGTTGGCCACCAAGTTCGGGTTGGTGGGCGGCATGTCGGCAGGTCAGCGGGGGATCAACGGCGATCCGGCCTACGTGGCACAGGCACTCGAGGAATCGCTCGGTCGACTCGGCGTCGACCACGTCGATCTCTACTACCTCCATCGTGTTGATCCGAGCGTTCCGATCGAGGACACCGTCGGCGCGATGGCAGAGCAGGTGAAGGCCGGCAAGATCCGCCACATCGGGCTTTCGGAAGCAACGGGAGACGAACTGCGCCGCGCCTATGCGGTCCATCCCATCTCCGCGATTCAGTCCGAATGGAACATCTCGAGTCGCGACGTGGAGAACAAGGTGGTTCCCGCCGCCGCTGAGCTCGGCGTGGGATTTGTTCCGTTCTCTCCCGTGGGACGAGGGTTCCTCGCCGGGTCGTTCGATCCCAGCGAGTGGGGCGAGAACGATCTGCGTCGACGCTTCCCGCGTTTCACGGAGTCAGCGCTTGTGACAAACCAGAAGGTGCTCGACGTCGTGCGTGACGTGGGCGCCGAATCAGGAGCCACTCCGGCGCAGGTGTCACTGGCGTGGCTCGACGCCAAGGGACGGCATTACGGTCTGCCGTCGGTGTCCATTCCCGGCACCCGTTTTGCGGCGCGCGTGAGCGAGAACGCCGGCGCACTGGACATCGTGCTGACCGAGGATCAGATCGCCCGACTCGACGCGCTTGCGGCCATCACCGAAGGGGAGCGTTCGGCAGATCTGAACTGGATCTCGCAAGGCCGTGAGTAGTCAAAGCCGTAAGCCTGGCGAACTACTAGTAAGATAACTGCGCGATGAAAAAAGTGTGGTTGGTTTGGGGTATCGGTGTATTCGCGTACGTAATCGCCGTCCTTCACCGCACTTCATTTGGTGTCTCGGGTCTGGCTGCAGCAGAACGTTTCTCGATTACTCCCAGTGTGCTGTCCAGTTTTGTGGTGCTGCAGATCGTGGTGTACGCGGGCATGCAGATCCCGGCGGGAGTGCTGCTCGATCGATACGGCTCTCGCATCATGATCGGCGTCGGCGCGTTCATTCTGACGTGTGCGCAGCTGACGTTGGCGTTCACGGAATCGCTGCCCGTCGCGATTGGCGCACGCATCGCGGTCGGGGCCGGCGACGCTCTCACCTTCATCTCCGTGCTTCGACTGGTTCCGCAGTGGTTCCCACCGCGGCAGGTACCACTGGTGTCACAGTTCACGGGAATTCTCGGTCAACTGGGACAAGTACTTTCGGCCCTGCCGTTCATGTTGCTGCTGACCGGCACCGGTTGGACGCTGGCGTACGGCAGCGCGGCCGGCCTGGGGCTACTCGCTTTTGCATTGGCGCTCAGCCTGATTCGTGATTCTCCGCCGGGAACCGAGATTGTTGCGGTTCCCGCCGGGGCAAAGGAGATCGGCCGCCAGATCAAGACGGTCTGGATGCGTCCGGGCACACGCCTCGGGTTCTTCAGTCACATGGGTACACAATTCTCGATCACGACATTTGCGCTGTTGTGGGGAGTCCCGTACCTGTCGTCGGCGCAAGGACTCGACGCCGCAACAGTCGGTTCGCTACTGACCCTGTCGGTGATCTCCGCCATCGTTGCGGGCCCCATCCTCGGCATCCTCACCGGCCGGTATCCGATGCGCCGATCCTGGCTCGTTCTTTCCATCATGGTGAGCAGTGCGGTGATGTGGACGATCGTGCTGGCCCGCAGCGAACCGTCACCGCTGTGGTTGCTGACGATATTGATCATCGTGATTTCAATCGGCGGTCCGGGTTCGGTGATCGGCTTCGACTACGCCCGCACGTCCAATCCCAGTTCGTCGATGGGCACCGCTCAGGGAATGGTCAATATCGGTGGATTCCTGGCGTCGTTGATCGTGATCCAGGTGATGGGTGTGATTCTCGGCCACATGGGCGGCTATACCTTCGACGGCTTCCGGGTGGCCTGGTTGGTTCAGTACCCGGTCTGGATTCTCGGCATCATCGGTGTGCTTGTCACCCGGGGCAAAGCCCGACGCCAACTCGAGGCAGACGGAGTTCGGTTCCGTCCGATGCGCGAGGTTCTCCGAGGTCGTCGGCAGTAATTCATCCGCGACGGGTGAAGCGAGTGCATGTGCGCTCGTACCACCCTTGATGGATGAACGATCCATTGGACATCGGCCCGGTTGAATTGGTGGTGCTGGGGTTCCCAGGTTCGAGAGTGGACCCGGATACCGTCGCCGCATTGCAGAATATCGTCGAGCGTGGGTTCGTGACCCTGCTCGATCTCGTGTACATCGCCAAAGATCTCGACGGCAGCATCAGGCAGGTCGACGTCGACGAAGACCTCACCGACATCGGCCTGGCGATCCTGTCGATCGAGGCAAAAGCTCTGATCAGCGACGAGGATCTCGATGTGGTTCGCGAGTCCCTGGAACCAGGTACCTCAGCGGCAGTCATCGTCTACGAGCAGACGTGGGCGCGAGACTTCACCACCAAGGCCCGCGCAGGCGGTGGCGAGGTGGTTCTCCATGTTCAGATCCCACACGACGTCGTAGTGGCCGCAGTCGCTGCGGCGCTCTAGGTAGCTCAGGCATCGTCAAAAGCAGAGGAGATCAGCATGGTTTTTCGAGGTGGACGCAGAGGACGGCCGGGATTGCTCGGCACCGTCGCGCGCACAGCAGTGGTGGCCGGAACGGCAAAGGCGACGTCCAATGCCATGGATCGGCGTAGCCAGCGGAAGGCGAGCGAGCAGCAGGCGCAGTATGACCAGTACGAGCAGCAACAGGCGCCGCCGCCGCAGCAACAGGCTGCCCCGGCAGCGCCGCCGGCCGGTGACGACCTTGTCTCGAAGCTTCAGGAACTAGGTCGATTGCATCAATCGGGAGTCTTGTCCGACGAAGAATTTGCGGCGGCAAAAGCTCGGTTGCTCAGTTAGCTTTCACGCCAGCGTGATGTCGGCAATCAGACCGTGATGGTCGGATCCTTTGACGTCGATACGCTCGAGTGACGTCGCCACCGGACCTCTGGTGAGGATGTGGTCGATGCCGACTATTGCGGGGTATGGCTTGTCGGTCGGGTAGGTCGGGATCAGCCCCGCACCTATCTGATCGGCTGCGCTGGTGTACCCGTTCGTGAGGAGATCACGAAACTCCTTGTGTGAGTAAGTTGCATTGAAATCTCCGCTCGCTATGACGTTTTCGCGACCGTCGACGTCGGCCAGGTAGCTGCCGAGCGTGCGCTGTTCCGTTGCCCAGACCGAGGCGGGCGAGATGTACGGCGGTGCGGTGTGGACGGCAAACAGTGTGACCGGCTGCGCCAGGCCGACATTCAACTCGGCCGCGAGTGTTTCGGGGGAGAAGCCGTCCAAACTTCGTGTGGCGGACAGAGGGAAGCGACTGTAAATTCCCGCTCCACCTCCGCCGCCGCCATAGGGAACCAAGAACTGGTGGGGCAGAACATCCTCGAGCCCAGCGGTTTTCAGCGCATCGGCCGCACCTGACGTCAACTCCTGCACCGTCAACACGTCCACGTCTCGATCGCGGACGGTGGCAACCAGAGATTCCGGGTCCGCGGAACCTAGCATCAAGTTGGCCTGCATGATTCGTATCGACGGTCCGTGCGCGGTGCCGGTCGGTCCACCCACGTACAGTGGCCCCACCGTCCACGCGAACAGACCAAGGACTACCGCCGATCCTGCGCACAGGATCCAGCGTCGGCCGAAGCCTGCCGCCACCCCACCGATCAGGGGTGCAAGCATCGCCACCGGGGCGAAGGACGCCAGAACAATCACCACATTGCGCTCTACGGCCAGACGCGTTGCGATCAAGGCAACAAGCCCGACGACGATTCCCGCCACCCCGATAATCGTCGCGAGGCGACGTAGAGTTCGTCGTCGGGTTGTTGTCGTATCGGTGTGCATGTTCTCTATAGAAGCAGAACACCAAGATTCAGAGTCCGTGTCAGATGGTATTTCTTGCCCTGCGGTCCCGATCACGGTCGGCGAACATGACCTCCATCCGAGCTTTGATCTCTGCGGTACTGATTGCTCCACCGCGTGGGGCAGAGTGCGTGGCGGTAATCGGGGATGTCGAGGATTGCGGAATCTGGAAGCCCATGGTGAATGTCCCTGTCCTGGTTGCGGATGTGGCGATCGTTGCAGGAGTGGTGGATTACAGGCCGGCGCCGGTTTCGAGGAGTTCGAGTTCGGTACCTAGGTGATCGAGCAGCGGGTTGAGGTCCGGAACGGCTCTTCGGCAGCTGGTAAGCCCGAATGAAATTTGATCGTCGCTGCTGGTGCAGGTGATGTTGAGAGCTTGTCCGGTTGTCGGGATCGACAGCGGGTGGAGGGTGTCGAGACGGAATCCGTTCCAGTACAACGGTGTACGCGGACCGGCAATATTGGAGATGATGATGTTGAATGGCGGCCGCTGCGGTCCCCGCTGCCCGACAAGCATTTCCATTCCGAGGGGAGCGATTCCGAGGGCGCTCATGGCGAGTACCTGGGCGGGACTCATCGCGCGGAGTGAGTCTTTTCCTTCATTCATGCAATTGCGTATCACGTCGAGTCGGTCGGTGGGGTTGTCGAGGTGAGTTGCCAAGTTGCACATGAGCAGTCCCACGCGATTGCCGCCAGGGGTGCGATCGTCGGCGTTGTCGTCGGCGCGCAATGACACGGGAACCATGGCGACCAAGGGGGCGGACGGTAGCGCGTCTCGCTCGTGCAAGTAGTGGCGGAGGGTGCCGGCGGACATTGCCAGAATGATGTCGTTGATGGTGGCGTCGGAGTGCTTGGCCAGCAATCGGATCCGTTCGAGAGGGAAGGAACGGGCGGCGATGTGGCGGCTTCCACCGATCGGAACGTTGAACAACGTGTGGGGCGCGGTCACGGAGACAGCGCTGCCTTTGCCGCGTACGGCGCGGTCCATGGTGCGGACCGTCGTCGGTATCAGTCCGGCCACCTCACCGACGGCGGCCCGAGATGCTCCCCACAAGGTTGCAGGTAGGGACGATCCTTGCGGGCTGGACTTTGCCGCGACAGGTGTCGGCACCGATCTCAGTGAGTGCGGAACCTGCCAGGGGGCGGACATGTTTCGACGGTGGGGATCTTCACTCATGCTCTCGCGGAGCAGCCTCATCGCGCTGGCTCCGTCGGCGAGGGCGTGGTGGATCTTGGTGTACACGGCGTAGCGGCCGTCGGTGAGCCCTTCGATCAAGTGCATTTCCCATAGTGGGCGGCTGCGGTCGAGCAGAGTGCCGTGCAATCTCGAGATCAATGCGGTGAGTTCGGTCATGCCGCCCGGGGTGGGAAGTGCGTCGCGGCGTACATGGTGCTCGATATCGATCTCGTTGTCGGCGAGGGTTTCCCATCCCCACTGGCCAAGCGAGGTGAGGGAGCGCCGGGCCCGCTTACGGAACACTTCGGCTACTTTGCCGCCGGTGAGGGCGATATCGAACATCGCGCGCATGTCGGTTGCGGATGCTCCGTCGGGTGGGGTGAAGATCGCCAGGCCACCGACGTGCATCGGGTTCTCGCGGGACTCGCCGAGAAGAAATAGCGAATCGGTGGGTGCCATCGGTAACAGCATGCATGTCCTTCACTCATGAAGTCGGGGTTGGTGCGCGTGGCTCTTCCCGAGAACTGGTATTCGAGTGGGTGTTATCGATCGGTCGTGGACTTTAGGCGTGGTCGAAGTCACATTGAAGTATCTCGCTATCGGTTCTACAGCCCTGGCACGGTCGGCGCTATTCGACAGGTCAGGGCACTGACCTGGACGTTTGCATAGGTGGCAGGTAGGGCATTGTGGGCTGAAACTAATCACAAAAATGAAGTGATATGTCTCACATCTTGTGTGTTGATCGGTATCTGTGGCCGTTCCGACCGAACTCCTTTTTTGGGGCGTCTGCGCCCGGGTCGCGAAAGTGCGCCGCGTTGACGGCCGGGCCCGTGTGGGCACATTATCGAGAGGTAACGCGACGGTGCATCATCGACGATGCCGCGGAATCGAAGTAGCAGATGGACGAGAACGATCCACTCCAAACGCGTCGTGACGTGCTTCCGTTCATTTCGGATGAGCTGCGAGAGGCGGGATTCGACGATGCCCGTGAGATCGGGCGCGGCGGCTTCGGTGTGGTGTACCGCTGCACGCAGGCCGGGCTGGACCGCACGGTGGCCGTGAAGGTCCTCACCGCCGACCTCGACGAGGAGAATCGGGCACGCTTCTTTCGGGAACAGCGAGCAATGGGGAGACTGACCGGGCACCCGAATATTGTGGGCGTCCTGCAGGTTGGAACCACCGATACCGGTCGCCCCTATCTGGTGATGCCCTACCACCGTCAAGGGTCCGTCGATACCAAGATTCGCGAGAACGGGCCGCTCGACCTGGAGGAAGTCCTGCGGCTCGGGGTGAAGATGTCTGGGGCGCTCGAGACCGCGCACCGACTCGGCATTCTGCATCGCGACGTCAAGCCTGCCAATATTCTGCTCACCGACTACGGTGAACCGGCCCTGACGGACTTCGGAATCGCACACATTGCTGACGGTTTCAAGACCGCGACCGGCACTGTCACGGGCTCGCCCGCGTTTACTGCCCCGGAGGTTCTCGGTGGTGAACCGCCAAGTCCGGCCTCGGATGTGTACGGGCTCGGGGCCACTCTGTTCAGTGCACTCACCGGGCACGCGGCATTCGAGCGCCGCAGCGGCGAGCAGGTTGTTGCCCAGTTCCTACGGATCACCGCGCAGCCAGTTCCCGACATGCGCGAGCACGGTTTCCCCGACGACGTATGTGCCGTCATAGAGAAGGCAATGTCCCGCGATCCAGGGGACCGTCCTTCTACGTCGGTGCTCGGTGAGAATCTTAGGGAGTTGCAGGTCCGCCGCGGTTTGCCGGTCGATGAGATGGCGCTACGCGCCGCCCCAGGGGCCGACCCACGGGATCCGCAGCCGCCGTCGGCGCGATGGCATCCACCCGCATCTCCGGTGGCTCGGAAAGCCGATAGAAATCTGCCGCTGGAGCTGACGAGCTTCGTTGGTCGTCGCACCGAGCTGGCGGAGGTGAAGAATCTGCTGTCGGTGTCCCGGCTGGTGACGTTGACGGGGATCGGTGGTGTCGGTAAGACGCGTCTCGCATTGCGGGTCGCGAGCAATGTCCAGCGGGATTTCGCCGATGGCGTGTGGCTGGTCGAGTTGGGCGAGTTGCACGACGAGTCTCTTGTGGTCGGAGCGGTGGCCGCAGAACTCGGTGTGCGCGACCAGTCGTCGCGGCCGTTAACGGAGATTTTGGTGGAGTTCCTGGCGACTCGGACATTGCTACTGGTTCTCGACAACTGCGAGCAGGTGATCGATGCGGTGGCGGCGTTGGCCGAAGTGCTGCTGCGCGCGTGCCCGCAGCTGCGGATTCTGACGACCTCGCGCGAGCCCCTGGGCATCGGCGGGGAATCCGTATTGCGAGTGTCCCCGCTAGCGGTCCCCGACCCGGATCGGGAACCGTCTCTGCGGGGATTGCCCCGGTACGACGCGTTGACGTTGTTCGCCGAACGTGCGGCCGCTGCGGTGCGCGGCTTCGAAATCACGGAGGAGAACAAGGCGACGGTGGCCCGGATCTGCCAGCGTCTGGAAGGGCTGCCGCTGGCGATCGAGCTGGCGGCAGCCAGACTGCGGGCGATGTCGCCCGAGCAGATCCTGCAGCGGCTGGACGATCGTTACACGCTCCTGACCAGCGGCAGCCGGGGCGCGCCGACGCGTCAGCAGACCTTGCGATGGAGTATCGACTGGAGCTACGACTTGTGTACGCCCGGCGAGCAGCATCTCTGGGGCAGGTTGTCGGTGTTCGCGGGAAGTTTCGAACTCGACGCGGCGGAGGAGATATGTCGTGGCGACCTGACACCCGAGGGGCTGCTCGACACGTTGGGGTCGCTGGTGGACAAGTCGATCCTGATCCGGGAGGAATCGGACACAGTGGTCCACTTCCGATTGCTCGAGACTCTCCGTGACTACGGCCGGGAGAAGATTGTCGAGGCCGGCGAGTACGAGGTGCTGCGTCGTCGGCACCGGGACTGGTACCAGCAGTTGGCGCTCGACGCGGCAGCCGGATGGATCAGTCCCCGGCAACTCGAGTTGATTGATCGGCTAGACCGGGAAGTTCCGAATATGCGGGAAGCGCTCGAGTATTGCCTCTCCGACAACGACGACGGAGTCGCCGCCGGACTGAGTATGTCCACCGCGCTTTATCACTTCTCGCTGACTCGCGGTCTGTACACCGAGTCGCGGCATTGGCTCGATACCTTCCTGGCCCGCGACGCCGGAAAGCCCACGGTGGAACGCATTTGGGCGATACACGCAGACAGCCTCCTGGCAGTGGTGCAGGGCGATCTTTTGGCAGCAACCGCGTTGGTGGAGGAGGGTCACGCTCTTGCCGAGCACCTCACCGACCCCCTTGTTCACGGACTCCTCGACCAGTTGGACGGGATGTTGGCGCTTTATCGCGATGATCTTCCCCGCGCAACCTCGGGGCTGGAGAGCGCACTCGAGGTGTTCGACACTCGTGGTGACCTCACACTTCAGGTGGGCGTGCTGCAGATACTCGGGTTGGTGTACGAGCTGCTCGGTGAAACGAAGCGGTCTGTTGGCTGTTACGAAAAAGCGCTCGCGATCTGCGAATCTCACGGGGAATCGGTCTATCGGTCGTACACCCTGTGGGCCATGGCTGTCGCGGTGTGGCGGCAGGGTGATCAAGATCGTGCCGTGGCGTTGCTCGGGCAGGCGTTGCAGCTCACCGAGCAGGTGAACGATCCACTCACCTGCTCGGCATGTCTGGAGGTGTTGGCCTGGATTGCCGCCGCGGAACCGGATCCTCGACGCGCCGCCGTGCTGATGGGAGCAGCAGAGGAGTTGGGTCACTCCGTGGGCAGCATTACGATCGTCTTTCCCTCCCTGCAGCCTTACCACGAGGAAAGTGCGGCGACGACGCGGCGTGCATTGGGAGAGAAGGCATTCGGGACGGCACGTCGTCAGGGTCGACTCATGAGCATGAATGAGGCGGTCGCATTTGCGCTTGGACGGCAACCTGTGGATACAACGCCCACCGGGTCGTCGGTGGTGCTGACCAAGCGTGAGCGTGAGGTTGCCGAACTCGTCGCCCAGGGACTGACGAACAAACAGATTGCTGCCAAATTGGTGATCTCGCTCCGCACCGCCCAGGGTCATGTGGAGCATATTCTCACCAAACTCGGATTCAACTCGCGTGCGCAGATCGCAGCATGGGTGGTCGAGAAGTCGGGCAATGGTCAGGCCTGAGCTTGTGCTCGCGCTGCGCGATCCCTCGGCGATTTCACGTCGCTTCGCCGTCGAGGAGTACTTCGAATCCGCTTGTGTGGTAAGGGTATTGGTCGAGTCTTGGGATATGCATGAAGTGGCGCGGCGATAGGCTCAATGAAGAGGTGTCGATACCTCGGTCGTTCGCCCTCGTCGGATTCCTATCGAGACGAACACTCCCACGAGGGAAACGAGGGCACCCACCCACATGGTGGTGTGTAGTCCGTGCATGAATGCGACCTCTGTTGCAGATTGCAGTACGTGCGACGTTGTCGGATCGTCACCCGTCACAGTCGGTGCGGTTCCCTGGGCGACTGCCCGGACAGCTTCGTCCGAGATCTGATCGGCAGTACTATTCGGAATATTGTTGTCTACCAATGTTTCGTGGAACTTCTGTGCAGTTACCGATGCCATTACGGCTCCGAGTACCGCGGTCCCGAGGATGCCGCCGACTTGCAATGAGGTCTGATGGACACCTGCGGCGGGACCGGCGTCGGCGACGTCCGCATTCCCGAGGATTGCTTGAACTGATGCTGTCATCACAAACCCGATTCCCAGGCCCAGTACCACAAACGGGATTGCCAGGGAGAGGTAGCTTCCGTGTGGTTCGATCGTAGTGAATAGCATGAATCCCGCTGCGCTGAGCAACATTCCCACAAACAGCGGTGGACGGGCGCCGTACCGTTTGATGATCCAACCGCAACTGCTCGAAGCTGCAACATTCGCGACACTCATCGGGAGAATGTGGAGTCCGGCAGTCATAGGGGAGTCGCCGTTGATCTGTTGCAGGAACAAGAGAATGAAGAACAGTGATCCGACAAGCGCAAAGAAGGAGATGATCGTAAGGATAACTCCGAGTGTGATTGATCGGTCAGCGAAGAGGCGAAGCGGTACAAGGGGATCCGGTGCTCGCCTCTCGATCTCGACGAAGAATAAACCAGCGAGAATGCCACCGACGAGCCAGCCGATGACATGCCAATCAGCCCAACCGCTTTCGGGAGCTTTGATAAGTCCGTAGGTTATGGCGAGGAGGGAACTCGTAAGCATGATCGACCCCAGGATGTCGAACTTCGCACTCCGTATTTTCTTGCTGGTGGGGAGGAGAAACAATCCCGCAGCAAGAGATATCGCCGCCACGGGGACGTTGATCAAGAACGCCCATCGCCAACTGGTGTGTTCGATCAGCAATCCGCCGATCAGAGGGCCTGCGGCGGAGGAGGCGCCGATCAGTGAGGCGAACACCGCAAGTGCCTTCGGAAGTGTTGCTTCGGAGAAGAGTGACCGAAGCAATGCCAGGGCGTTGGTGACGATCAGTGCGCCGAAAACTCCCTGACCGAGTCTGGAGAAGATTACCATCTCGACGCTGTGCGCCAAGGCAATTCCGGCTGATGCGACCCCGAAGCCGACGATTCCTGAAAGGAACACGGATCGTCGCCCGAAGCGATCGCCCAACTTGCCCGCGAGAACGAGTGTTGCGGCCATCGCGAGTAGATAGATGTTGGTAATCCATTGCAATCCAGAGAGACTCGCTCCCAGATCGACGACAAGAACTGGATTGGCCACTGCCGTTATCGTTCCGTCGAGCGAAACGATGAGAACACCGAGAGCGATCGCAGTCATGGCGACCCAGGGATTGGACTCTCGGGGTGGATCTGTGACTGTGCGTGTGTCGATTTCGGTGCTGCCAGTAGCTGTCACTGAGGTCTACTACTTTCTGATCGATCGGAGTTCTTCAGAAGTTGATCATGTGGCCGGCGAGGCCGTGGATCGCTTCCTGCAGCGCCTCACTGAGCGTGGGGTGCGTGTGGACGTTGCGTGCCAACTCGTTGACCGTGAGGTCCCACTTCTGGGCCAAGGTCAGCTCGGGCAGCAGCTCCGAGACGTCCGGTCCGATGAGGTGTCCACCGAGCAGTTCGCCGTGTGTGGTGTCGGCGATCAGCTTGACGAAACCGGTCGGGTCACCGAGACCGTGTGCCTTGCCGTTGGCAGCGAACGGGAAGTTCGCGACCTTGATGTCGTAGCCCTCGGCCTTGGCCTGCTCCTCGGTCAACCCGAACGACGCGACCTGCGGCTGGCAGAACGTCGCACGCGGCATCATCCGGTAGTCACCGAGCGTCTGCGTGTCCGCGCCGCCGATGGTCTCGGCAGCGACGACGGCCTGCGCCTCCGCGACGTGTGCCAGCTGCAGCTTGGCGGTCACGTCACCGATGGCGAAGATGTTCTCGACGTTGGTGCGCATGTAGTCGTCGATCGCGATGGCGCCGCGGTCGGTGAGGGCAACGCCGGTGTTCTCGAGGCCGAAGCCCTCCACGCGCGGTGCAAAGCCGACGGACTGCAGAACCTTGTCCACGACCACCGTTTCGATCTCGCCGGACTTGTTGTCCTTGATCGAAACGCTGACCTTGCTGCCGTCGTCACTGATGGACTGGACAGCGGCGCCGGTCTTGATGGTGACGCCGAGCTTCTTGTACTGCTTCGCGATTTCCTTCGAGACGTCGGCGTCCTCGTTGGGCAGTGCCCGGTCGAGGAACTCCACGATCGTCACGTCGACGCCGTAGTTCTTGAGGACGTAACCGAACTCCATGCCGATGGCGCCGGCGCCGACGATGAGGGTCGAGCCCGGCAGGTCGCGGGTGAGGATCTGCTCTTCGTAGGTCACCACGTTCTCGCTCAGCGAGGTACCCGGCAGCAGCTTGGTGTAGGAACCGGTGGCGATGATCGCGTTGTCGAACGTGATCGTCTCGGTGCCTCCCTTGCTGAGCTCGACGTTGATGGTGTTGGCGTCGGCGAACGTGCCTTTGCCGTCGAATTCGGCGATCTTGTTCTTCTTCATCAAGAAGTGGATGCCCTTGACTCGCCCGTCGGCAACCTTGCGGCTGCGATCGAAGGCGGAGCCGAAATCGAAGGACACGTCTCCGGACATGCCGAACGTCTTCGCTTCTTTTGTGAAGATGTGCGCGAGTTCGGCATTGCGGAGAAGCGCCTTGGACGGGATGCAGCCCACGTTCAGGCACACACCGCCCCAGTACTTCTGCTCGATGATGGCAGTGCTCAGGCCCAGTTGTGCCGCGCGGATAGCAGCGACGTACCCACCGGGGCCGGCTCCGAGGACAACGACGTCATAGTGTGAGGTCACGGTAATTCTCAGGTAGTCGATTCAGATCAGGTCAGTGCTTCCACCGACTGGGGCTTTCGGCCATGGGGCATGAGGAGAGTTGCGGCGAGTCCGACTATCGCCAGACCTGCTGCCACGAAATAGACTGTTGTGTAGCCAATTCCGGCGTAAATAGGTGTTCCGTCGGCAACCGTTGCAATGTTCAGGGCGAGGATGGCAAAACCAATCTGTACAGCGACCGCGCTGCCGACGGATCCCACCACATTGACCGTCGACGCTGTGACGGCCTGCAGTCGGACCGGCGCGGCTGCGATCACGAGGTTGGGGATTGCCGCACTGATCAGACCGGCGCCGAATGCGTATACCAGGTATCCCAACAGTATTGGCCAGAATTCCTTGTGGGAGAGAGCGAGTGACACCGAGCCGATCGCCATCAAGGCAAACCCGATCCAGTTCGGCAGACGCGCTCCCCGACGTTCCGCGATTATGCCGACAAGCAATCCCATTGCGACAGTGGCCACGCCGGCTGGTGTGGTCAACCTTGCCATGTAGCTTGCGCTTTCCCCCAATCCGTAGGTTACGCCGAGGGCGATGGGTGTCTGAACGATGAAAGACAACAGGACGAATTGGAGAACGATGACGGCCTGGCCGGTGAATTGAGCGACCAATGTCGTCACGACAGCGCGACCACGCAGCACTGCAATGTCAATCAGGGGGTTCTCGATTCGCTTTTCGTATCGAGCCCATCCGAGGAAGATTGCCACCGCGGCGATGGCGCAGAGAAGTGTCTTCCACGACGTCCAGCCCCACGTTCCGCCTTCGCCGATGCCGTACAGGAGGAGTGCGATCGAGAGCCCGAGCATGATCCCACCAACCCAGTCAATGGACGTTTTCACTCGGATCGGGGACTCGGGAACGACGAGCATTACCAAGGCTCCCAGGAGTATCGGGAAGAGTGCCAAGGCGAAGAACACTCCGCGGAATCCGAAATTGTCGATCAAAACTCCGGCGATGACTGGGCCGGTGATCGTGGTGACACCGATTCCGGCGGTTGTCATGCTGACCGCCATCGCCAGCATCCGCTTCGGGAAGATGTCGCGCATCAGTGAGTAGGTTATCGGCACGATTGCCAGGCCGAGCCCTTCAACGGTTCGACCGACCAGCACCACGGAAAAGGTCGGCGCGATTGCGACGATCAACGAGCCTGCTGCCATGCAGGCGGTTGCGATCAGAAGCCATTTCTTCTTGCCGTCCCGATCTGCGAGCTTGCCGATCAACGGTGCGCTGATCGCGCCGGAGAGCGTGAACAGTGTTGATACCCAAGCGATGTTCGAGGTCTCGAATGAACCGGCCATGCTGGGGAGTGCGGGCGTCACCAGATTGAACGCGTATGCGACTTCTTCGGACAGGAGACAGAGGATCAGGAGGATTCCGATCCAGCCGGCGGTTGATCGATTACCCACGCCCTCTATCGCGAGAGTGGGGTTGTCGGAGGAAGGCTCCGATGGAGTCGAGGAAGGATTATCCGTGGATGGAGCGGTCATCGTGGCTCCTGCATCTTTCTGACGGGAAGACGGGGCAGTGAGCGGGACAGTCGGCGCGGCGAGTGTGCAGACTCACTGAAGCATGTTTGTGATGTGAGGCACAGTAAAATGGATCGAGTGATTCTGTCAAGTGATCCACTAAAAATGAACTCACAATTCGCCACACGATGAGCGGTCATTGCAATCTGCGCGAGTGACGAATTCGCGGCTCTACCTGGGAAAATCCATCCGCAAAGCTAGGTCTGGGCTGGATGCATGAGCGATTCGAGTCCGCCCGCGACAAAATCCGCGAGTGTGTCGAATCGGCCATTGGATAGTGCGCGAGATCCCTCGATGCTTGCGTCCGACCATCGTGCCGCCATCACGATCAGCGTGTTCACGGTGAGTGACCAATTCAGTTCGATCGCAGTCTCGTCGGCTGAGGGGTAGGCGCGTTCGAGTAGTTTGCGCAGCAGCTCTGCTGTGTCGTCCTTGACTGGGAAGAGTCGGGGGTCGTTGGCGAGGCTGAGTTGGCCGCAAATAGTCAGCCACCGAACACCTTTGTCGGGTGCCTGATCGAGGAACTGGCGATACGGCAGTGCCAGGAGATCAACGATCTGCCTCGCTGTCGGGATGGTGTCGGAATCGACCATGTCCTTGGCCAGGCGATGAATGTGTGCGAGTACTTCGGCACCGGAGTCGAGGAGAACGGCGTCGAGGATCGCGTCCTTGGATCCGAAATGATAGTGCGCGGACGCAGCTCCCAATCCGGCTTCGGCATTGATCGCTCGAATCGAGACAGCCTCGACTCCCTGTGCTGCGAACAGCTTTGCCGCTGAGTCGATTAGGGCGCGGCGAGTTGCTGCGCCGTCGCGTGGACTGGATCGTGGCATTTCCGCAACCTTTCGGTTTGTTGACCCCATCATATCGCGATGTCTCGGCTTGATTTCCGGCGTTCTGACGCGCCGATTTCGGAGCGAGTTTCGTTCGATAGAGAGAATGCACTTGATTGAATCACTTGATCCACATAAGGTGATGTGACAGCAGCCACACGATTGGCGCAATCGATGCCGTGTTGTCAATGACGCGAACCTCGTACTTGCGTACCGAACCGCAGAAGGAGATCGGAATGGCCACGCACACAAGCGAACAGCTGACCGAAGTATTGGAGCCGGAGTCATTCGACCCACGGTTGGCGGTCGACATTTTTACCGTCATGGCCCGTGCGCGTGCGATCGAAGATGCCGTGCAGATTCACATCCGAGACCACGGATTTGCCGGATTCTGGCATCCGGGCAAAGGGCAGGAAGGTGCTGTCGCCGGAGCGGTCGCAGCGATGCGAGACGACGACTATCTCTTCTATCAGGGGCGGGGAGCCACGTGGCCGCTTGCCAAAGGGATGGCGATGGGGCCGATCATCGGTGACCTGCTTGGAAAGGTGACAGGTTCTACCGGTGGAAAGGGCGCCGGCGTTCCTCACTGGGCAGATCCGGCGCTGGGAATCATGGGGGAGGGTGCGACGCTGGGTTCGGTGTATCCGGTGGCAGCAGGCGCGGCATTGTCGGCGCAAATGAGAGGCACTGGGCAAGTTGCGCTGGCGGACTTCGGCGACGGGACGGCGGCACGTGGCACCTTCCATGAAACTCTGCTCGAGGCATCGCGGTGGAAACTACCGCTGGTCTACTTCTGTGAGAACAATGGAATCTCGGTAACCACCCCATTTGAATCTGTGAGTCCGACACGCACTATCGCCGAACGCGCGACTGCATACGGGATTCCCGGAGTTCGCGTCGATGGTCATGACGCCGTCGCTGTCTACCATGCGACAAAGGCTGCGATTGATCGAGCGCGCGATGGTCAGGGGCCGTCGTTGATCGAGGCAGTCGTCACCCGTGTCGGCGGACACTGGGAAGGCGACGCGCAGAAGTATCGCCCGGAAGACTTCCTGTCGACGTACCGAGATCCGTTGGACATCATGCGTTCTCGACTCGATGCTGCGCTGGCCGACCAGATCGTCGCCGCAGCACGTGCGGAAGTTGCCGAAGCGCTCGCCGAGGCAGAAGCCGCTCCTTTGCCTGACCCCTCCGTTATCCTGAAGGACGTTTTTGCATGACTATCACTGACGACACGTCTATCAACCGCACGGCTCCGGAAACTACGGTGCAAAGCTACGAGGCCGCACAGGGTGCGGCGATTGCCGAAGAGATGCGCCGTGACCCCTCGGTGTTTCTCATGGGGCAGGACATTGCCTCAGGCGGGTTCTTCGGCGGAACCCGAGGCCTGGTAGAGGAATTCGGCCTGGACAGGATCCGAAACACCGGAATCACCGAAGCATTCATGGTGGGTGCAGCTGCCGGGGCCGCCATGACCGGAATGCGTCCGATCGTACAGCTGGGGTTTGCAGACTTCAGTTTGATCGCCGGGGACGAGATCTTTCAGAAACTGGGTAAGTGGCGCCATATGCACGGTGGTCAATTCGAACTTCCCGCTGTGATCATCATGCCGATCGGGCCGAGCGGTGGTGCAGGACCCGAACATTCGGGTTCGATGGAGATGCTACCGATGCATTTTCCGGGACTCAAAGCAGTTGTCCCGTCCAATCCTGCCAACGCGAAAGCCCTACTCAAGGCCGCAATCCGGGACCCAAATCCTGTTCTGTACTACCCGAGCAAGCAGCTCAACTTCAAACGGGGTGAGGTATTCACCGATCCCGAGTACGTAATGCCCTTGGGTAAAGCATCGATTCCACGGCGTGGCGACACAGTGACCGTCATCAGCTATGGATGTATGGTGCCTCGCTCGCTCGAAGCAGCTGTCGTGCTGGCTGCGGAGGGTATCGAACTCGAGGTCGTCGACCTGCAGACGCTGGTTCCGCTGGACCACGACACGCTCATCGCGTCGGTGATGCGGACCGGGCGGGCGATGATCGTTCACGAGGCGCCGAGAACCGCTGGTCCTGGCGCCGAGATCGCGGCGCTTATCCAGGAGCGTTGCTTCTACTGGCTCCACGCTCCGATCGCGCGTCTCGGTTCTGTGGATGCGCCGATTCCGGCGAGTCGGTTCCTCGAAGATCATTGCTTCCCAAGTGTTTCCGACATCATCGAGACAGCCCGTCACCTGGTTCGCGACTAACTACTCGACTACGAGGACATTCACCATGCTCACACTCTTCGATGTCCACATGCCTCACATGGGGTCGGTGGAATTCGCGTTGCTCACCGAATGGCTGCTCAAGCCCGGGGATAGGGTCGCCGAGGGCGATCCGCTTTGTGAGGTGTCGACCGACAAGGTCGACACCGAAGTTGACTCGCCAACTTCGGGAATCCTCATCAGTTACGTTGCCGCAGTGGATCAGGAGGTTCCTGTCGGGGACGTCATTGCTCGATTTGCCTCACTCGACTCCGACCCGGTAGCCGTCGCGCAAGCCATTGCCGGTGAAGATGCAGCCGGTGAAGATGTCGCGCCGGCGGCGCCGACATCGGATCCGATCGCGCGTCCGTCCCCGATTTCCCCGGATCGGGCTCTCGCGAGCGAGGCCGCGGCAGTCGTCGCCGAGGGTTCTCGCCCGCCCAACGATTCACTGGTGTTGGCTGTATCGTGGTTCTCTCCGGTCAACCGTCCGCCCGAAGGAAGTCGACGCCTCCGCCTCGATTCGGACTCGACTGATATGTCACTGGAGAGCAAGAGCGAATTCTTGCCGGGAGCCAGGGATCGAGTACCGGAAGATGCTGACACCGTGGCGATTCCAGCCGGATACGAGGTGGTGACCTACACGGCTATCGAACACACTCGCCTGCGCAGGGCAATCGCCAAGAATCTGACGGAATCGTGGAATACGGCCCCTCAGTTGACGGCGCAGGTTGATGTCGATTTCACAGCGGTTTCCGTTGCCCGGGCGAAGGTCAACCGTGAGAGAACGGCCCGAGGTGAAGGGAAGCTCAGTTTCCTTCCCTTTGTCGGTCATGCACTGTGCCGGGCGCTCGCAGACCACCCGGATGCCAATGCCACGTTCACGGACAAGCACCTCGTGCGATGGAACACTGTCAACCTGGGAATTGCCGTGGACACTCCTGACGGACTGATCGTCCCCGTCATACGTGATGCGCAGAATCTCGAACTGGAGGCACTGTCGGACGCAATAGTCGCGACCAGTAGTGCGATACTCTCGGGTTCCGCGCAGCCGGAGGATCTTTCGGGCGGAACAATTACGATCAGCAACTCGGGAAGTGTCGGCGGCGTGGTCTCGACTCCGATCCTGACTCGTCCGCAAGTTGCCTCGATCGGTCTACCAGCCATCGTGCGTACCCCCGTCGCGCGAAAGAGCGTCGACGGTGAATCCGAGCTCCTCACCATCAGGCCCATCGCACGACTCGGATTGACCTTCGACCACAGGGCATTCGACGGCGCCGAAGCCTTGCGCACGCTGATGTCCGTACAGAAGTATCTCGAACAATGGCCGACAAAATCGTAGGCACTTCGCGACGTGAGGACATCAGATGAGGGCAGCAGTGCTTCGAGGCGGAGACGTCATACTTGCCGACATTCCGGAGCCGTCTCCGGGACCGAATCAGCTTCTGGTGGAGCCGATAGCCACCGGGATCTGCGGCAGCGACCTGTCGGCCTGGCAGCACACCGATGATTTCCTCGCTGCGCATCGTGAGGCGGACGTACCGGGAGCGCTGTTCGATCCGGCACACGATCTGGTATTCGGACACGAGTTCACTGCAACGGTGACCGAGGTGGGAACCGGAGTGGTCGACTACGCCGTCGGTGACCGTCTGGTGGTTCTGCCGTGGGTCGTTGACGACGATGGATTTACTCATACAGTCGGATACTGCAATTCGAAGCCCGGAGGGCTGGCTGAAAGGGTTGTTATCCAGGCTGGTGGGCACCTGCACATCCCTCCGGACGTGGATCCGGTTACCGCTGCAGTGACCGAACCTCTCGCTACCGGTGTTAACGCCGTGCTGCGTTCACGGATCGTTGCCGGCGCCGCCGCGGTGGTGACCGGTTGCGGGCCTGTGGGACTCGGCGCAGTCATCGAGTTGGCAGAACGCGGCATCCACCCCATCGTCGTATCCGACCCTTCGGAACTTCGACGAACTGTGGCTTTGGCGTACGGGGCCGATGTGGCAGTCGATCCGAGGCACTCGGATCCCCTGAGCACACTTGCAGGAATGATTCCGGCAGATACCGAAGTATTTGTCTTCGAAGCATCCGGAGCGCGGAATCTACTGGGTTCCTTGATGTCTGTCGTTCCACCGTTCACACGCATTGTGATTGTCGGATCGGCAATGCAGCACGAGTCGATTCGACCGGTGATCGGGATTCTCAAGAATGTGAGTCTGGAATTCGTGGGTGGTCCGGGGCGCGGAGAACCTACGTACCAAGCGTTTTCCCGAACTTTCGAACATATCGTGGAACGTCGTTTCGATCCGGGATTGATGGTCACGGGCTTTGCCGGGCTGGATGCGGTGAGTGAGGTGTTCTCTGCGCTGCGCCCGGCCGCGGGTGACGAGATAGAGCACGTGAAGGTTTTGGTTCGGCCCGACCTGCCCGCCGGTGCGGGTGTGGTGCGTTGTGTCGTCGAGTAACGGACTATGGAATGAGGACGTTGTAATGAATGAGGTTGAATCAATAGCGGAGAGCGAGCAGTTCAACGCCGACTTGGTTCGGTCCAGGCTGATAGCGATGGGCGAGTTGGGTACGGGCGAGGAACTGACTGTGCGATTACTGGCAGGCGGTCGATCCAACCTGACGTTCGAGTTGGCGAGTAAGTCGAGAAGATGGATTCTGCGTCGTCCGCCGATCGGTCACCGTCTGGAGACTGCTCACGACATGGGTCGGGAAGTGACCGTTCAGCGAGCCCTCGCGGAAAGTGCTGTCCCAGTTCCGCGGATCGTGTTCTCCGAGGAGTTCGACGCTACATCGGGTGGAAGTTTCTACGTCATGGACAAGATCGAAGGTCAGGTGTTGCGAACCGATGACGACTTCGCTTCCGTGGACGAGGGCAATCGCTCCGAGTTGGCGCATCGCTACGTCGATTGCCTGGCTGCACTGCACACGCAAGACTTTCGTAGCCTGGGTTTGTCTGGTTTCGGTAGGCCGGAGGGATACCTCGAGCGCCAGGTAAGGCGATGGAGCAAGCAGTTGGCGTCGTCGAAGTCCCGCGATCTTCCGATGTTGGAGAAACTAGGGGCGCGGGTCGCGTCGTCGATTCCGGGGCAGTCTGCAACCTCGATCGTTCACGGCGACTTTCGATTCGACAACATGATTGTTCGGTTAGGTGCCCCGTCGGACATCGTCGGAGTGCTGGATTGGGAGATGTCAACACTGGGTGATCCGTTGACAGACTTGGGTTTAGTCCATCTGTTCTGGTCGGGATGGGCGGGTATCGATAATCCGATTGCCGGGACGCCTTCTGCGCATGAGGGTTTCCCCTCGTTCGACGACCTTGTCGAAAGATATTCCCTAAGCACTGGGTTCGATATCGATGCGCTGCAGTGGTATTCGGGCTTTGCATTCTACAAGATGGCAGTGATTCTGGAAGGCATCCATCTTCGCTTCGTCAATGGGGAAACAGTCGGCGACGGTTTCGAGGACATCGGCTCGATGGTCGTTCCTTTGGCAGAGCGTGGGCTTTCGGCACTTGCGTAGCCGAAAATTGTTGTGAAACAGTAATTTCTGATCTCGGTCGTACTCGGCCCACGAAGGGTAAAGGTGTGTGACATGGACTTCGAGTTCGACGCGAAGACTATTGATTTGAAGGAACGCGCGTCGGCATTCATGGACGAGTTCGTTTTTCCTGCAGAGCATTTCTTCCACGACAACCCGGAAGCAGGGGATCGGCAGTGGGAGCGTCCGGCGGTGATGGCGGAGCTGAAGGAACACGCGAAGGCGCGAGGGTTGTGGAATTTGTTTCTTCCGCACGATCCGCGTGGTGCGGGACTGTCGAATCTGCAGTACGCACCGTTGGCCGAGGTAACGGGTTGGAGTCCTGAGGTTGCGCCGGAAGCGTTCAACTGCAACCCGCCCGATACCGGGAACATGGAGTTGCTGACGCTGTTCGGGACTGATGCGCAGAAACATCGGTGGCTCGATCCGTTGTTGAACGGTGAAATCAGGTCGGCGTATTGCATGACGGAGCCGGACGTGTCGTCGTCTGATCCCGCGAACTTGACCTGCTCAATCACTGATGAGGGTGATTGTTGGAGGATCAATGGACGCAAGTGGTGGTCGACCGGCGCGATGAGCAGCGATTGTGTGTTGTTGATCGCGATGGGGGTGTCAGATCCTGATGCGGATCCGCGGTCGCGCCACAGTTTGGTTCTGATTCCGCGTGAGACTCCTGGCGTGCGTATTGTCCGGGGACTGAAGATGTTCGGCTTCACACACGGTGCCCATGGCGGTCACGCGGAGGTGCATTTCGAGGACGTACTTGTTCCCAAGGACCACATGCTCGGCGAGCGTGGTCGGGGGCAGGCGCTGGCGCAGGCCAGGCTCGGTCCAGGGAGGATTCATCACTGCATGCGCATGATCGGGATGGCGGAGCGTGCGATCGAGTTGATGTGTCGTCGGGCGAACGAGCGTGAGGCCTTCGGTAAGTCGTTGGCGGATCAGGGAATTATTCAGCATTGGATCGCGCAGTCCCGGGTAAAGATCGACCAGTTGCGGTTGTTCGTTCTGCGGACTGCCTGGTTGATCGACACAGTTGGGGCGCGTGAGGCGCGCACGGAAATTTCGGCTATCAAGGTTGCTGCCCCAGACGCTGTGGGCTGGGTGATCGACAAGGCAATTCAGGTGCATGGCGCCGGCGGAATGACGCAGGACTATCCGCTGGCGATGTTGTGGGCGCAGGCTCGGACCATGCGCTTCATCGACGGCGCTGACGAGGTTCATCGGATGGTTGTCGCGTCGCGTGAATTGCGCCTTCATCGATAGCAGTCCGGGTTTCACGAATGACGAATCGATTCCGAATGGGGATAACTGGTGGCAATGCGGCTCCCATTCGATATCGGTGAGATTCGACGTCGTCTGATCGACTGTGGCGAGTTGGATCGATACTCGCGATTCAGTGCTAACAAGGTTTCCAGTTCGCCGCCTGGGCAGGCGTACTCCTTGACCAGCGATGAAGGAGCGTGGATCCTGCGCTGTTCGTCGAGCAGTGATGACAGTCTTGGAACACAGGGAATTCAAGCAGAGGCCACTGCACTCCGCACGCTCGAACAGAGCAGCATTCCAGTACCTCTCCTTGTCTACCGGGACGAAGCCTCTGGATTGGTCGTCTCTCGACGGGTGCGGGGGGCCTCGCTGCGGACTGATATTCAATTAGCAGCCGTCGAGATCGGCGCGAGAATCCTGGTAGCGAACGCATTTGCCGACACGCTTGCCAGGATTCATTCGCTCGAGTTCGGCATCGGCGGCGTTAGTTCTGTCCTTTGGGCGTGCCGGGACCTGCGCAACTATGTGTCCGAGATCGAATTGAGGCTCGCTCGGTACGAATTGAGTGTGAGACCCGCGTTGAATGCCCTCCTGGATTCTCTTGCGCGATCGGTGCCGGCACCACGGAAGCCGTGCTTGCTCCATGGAGAATATCGTCTAGATCGTACGATTTTCGACCTCGATGACTCCCCAGTATTGCGTGCGGTGACAGATTGGCGTCGAGTCGGTTTTGGTGACCCGCTATTGGATATCGGAATCGCCTACGTTTTCTGGGCGGGATTGAGAGGGATTCCCAGTGTTGTATCGGGTTGCCCCTCAGTTCATTTCGGATACCCTGCATTCGAAGGGTTGCTGTCTCGGTATCGACGGGCAGTCAACTTCGATGTCGATACACGCGTTTTGCCATGGTTCTACTCCGTGGGGTTTCTCGAGGTTGCGGCGCGTGTACTCGAACTGTGCGAACAGAGAAGCGAATGGCTCTCGAGCACAAATAGATTCGATGATGTATCAGCCTTGGTGCAACCATTGATCACCCGCGCAATTGCAGCCTTGGAAGGCAGTCATCTTGCCGCATCCTATGCACTCTCGCGATGACACAGATCCTACGAATGTTTGGAGGAAGTCGTGACGCACGACGGTCGACCCCTCGGGGAGGGACGTAAGCTGCTCCGCCTCGAGATCCGAAACGCGGAGACACCCATCGAACGCAAACCCAACTGGATCAAGACCCGAGCAAAAATGGGCCCCGAGTACTCGGAGCTCAAGGGCCTGGTCAAGCGCGAAGGTTTGCACACCGTCTGCGAAGAAGCAGGCTGCCCCAACATCTACGAATGCTGGGAAGACCGCGAAGCCACCTTCCTCATCGGCGGCGAGCAGTGCACCCGCCGCTGCGACTTCTGCCAGATCGACACCGGCAAACCCGACGCCCTCGACCGCGACGAACCACGCCGCGTCGCCGAAAGCATTCAGGCCATGGGACTTCGGTACTCCACGATCACCGGCGTCGCCCGCGACGACCTCCCCGACGGCGGCGCCTGGCTCTACGCCGAAACCGTCCGCAAGATCCACGAACTCAACCCGGGCACCGGCGTCGAGAACCTGGTTCCCGACTTCAACGGCAAACCCGAACTTCTCGACGAGGTCTTCACCTCACGTCCCGAGGTACTCGCGCACAACCTCGAGACCGTCCCCCGCATCTTCAAGCGGATCCGCCCGGCCTTCCGGTACCAGCGCAGCCTCGACGTCATCACCGCCGCCCGCGAATACGGACTGGTCACCAAGTCCAACCTCATCCTCGGCATGGGCGAAACCCCCGAAGAGGTCACCGAAGCGATGGCCGATCTGCACGCTGCCGGTTGCGACATCCTCACCATCACCCAGTACCTGCGTCCCTCACCGCGGCACCACCCCGTCGAGCGATGGGTCAGGCCCGAAGAGTTCGTCGAGCACTCCAAAGCTGCAGAAGAGATGGGCTTCGCCGGCGTCATGGCCGGACCGCTCGTCCGCTCGTCGTACCGCGCCGGACGCCTGTACGCGCAGGCCATGGCCCATCACGGCCGCGAACTCCCCGAAGTGTCTGCTGTGCGTGGTTATTGATCGCAGATTGTTTGCAGAGGTACACCTAGTGATTCGCATGGCCTGATCCCGGGCATTCGAGGTCAAGTAAAATCCCTGTGACCAGTAACGAGAAGAGAAGGGGATCGAAGTGACCGCGCATACCGAGCAGCTCGAGTTCCAAGCAGAAACACGTCAGCTGCTGGATTTGATGGTTCATTCAATCTATTCGAACAAGGACAGTTTCCTTCGTGAGTTGATCTCCAACGCTTCGGACGCGCTGGACAAACTCCGTCTCGAGGCATACCAGGACAAAGACCTCAACGTCGATGTCTCCGATCTCCACATCGAGATCGATATCGACAAGGACGCACGCACGCTCACGATCCGCGACAACGGCATTGGTATGTCGCGTGACGAGGTCGTCGACCTGATCGGCACGCTCGCGAAGTCCGGCACCGCCGAGGTCCGTCGCAAGCTCAAGGAAGCAAAGGATGCCGCAGCTTCCGAGGAACTGATCGGCCAGTTCGGTATCGGTTTCTACTCCACGTTCATGGTCGCGGACAAGGTGACGCTGCTGACCCGCCGCGCCGGTGAAGACCACGCGACGCGCTGGGAGTCGACCGGCGAAGGCACGTACACGCTCGAGCATGTGAACGAGGCGCCGCAGGGCAGCTCCGTGACACTGCATCTGATGCCCGAGGATTCCGAGAACGGCCTGCACGACTACACGTCGGAATGGAAGATCAAGGAACTGGTCAAGAAGTACTCCGACTTCATCGCGTGGCCCATCCGCATGGATGTCGCTCGCACGTCGACGCCGGCCGAGGGTGAAGAGCCCGAGGTCACCATCGAGACCGAGACCATCAACTCGATGAAGGCTCTGTGGACTCGCTCCAAGGACGACGTGTCCGAGGAGGAGTACAAGGAGTTCTACAAGCACGTCAGCCATGCGTGGGACGAGCCGCTCGAGGTCATCCCGATGAAGGCCGAAGGTACTTTTGAATACCAAGCGCTGCTGTTCATTCCGTCGACGGCGCCGTTCGATCTCTTCATGCGTGAGCGCAAGGCCGGCATCCATCTGTACGTCAAGCGCGTCTTCATCATGGACGACTGCGAAGAGTTGGTGCCCGACTACCTGCGTTTCGTCAAGGGTGTTGTTGACGCACAAGACCTCTCGCTCAACGTCTCTCGAGAAATTCTGCAGCAAGACCGTCAGATTTCGGCGATCCGTCGTCGACTGACCAAGAAGGTCCTCTCGACGATCAAGGACATGAAGGCAAACGAGCCCGAAAAGTACTCGACCTTCTGGACCGAATTCGGCCGCGCGCTCAAAGAAGGCCTGATGGCCGATGCCGACAACCGTAAGACGTTGCTCGACATCTCATCCTTCGCCTCGACCAACAGTGAAGACGGCGTGACCACTCTCGCCGAGTACGTCGAGCGCATGAAGGACGGTCAGGAACAGATCTACTTCATGACCGGCGAATCTCGCCACCTCATCGAAAGCTCCCCGCACATGGAGGCTTTCAAGGCCAAGGGCCTCGAGGTTCTGGTTCTCACCGATCCGGTCGACGAGATGTGGGTCGACGCTGTTTCGGACTTCGACGGCAAGACCTTCCAGTCGATCGCCAAGGGTGAGGTCGACCTCGACACCGAGGACGAGAAGAAGGCAGCCGAGGCTGAACGTGAGGAGAAGGAAAAGGAATTCGGTGCGCTGCTGACGTGGCTGACCGAAACCTTGTCAGACGACATCAAGGAGACGCGACTCTCGACGCGACTCACCACGTCGGCTGCCTGCATCGTCGGCGACGCATTCAGTATGTCGCCGACGCTCGAGAAGATGTACCGGGCGTCGGGTCAGCCGGTTCCGCACAGTAAGCGGATCCTCGAACTCAACCCGTCGCATCCTCTCGTAACGGGTCTGCGCGATGCGCAGGCGGCAGATGGTTCTGCTGAAAACCTTACGGAGACAGCGCAATTGTTGTACGGGATGGCATTGCTCGCCGAGGGTGGCGAGTTGAGCGATCCGGCCCACTTCACACGCCTGCTGGCTGACCGTTTGGCTCGCACCGTCTGATCTTCGTTCCCGTTCGGTTGAACTCCCGGCATTCGCCTTCATCGGCGGATGCCGGGAGTTTTTTGTGGAGAAGTTCTAATGAGGACCGTTTCCGTCCGCAATGGGTTCTACCGTTGTTTCACAGGCAAGATCCCACAAACAAAGGACGAACCGATGAACGCATCGACCAGCACCCTCACCGGCGAGCGCGCGGACCTTATCCAGACCTTGCGCGAGCATCGCGGGTTTCTGCTTGTCACTGTTCGGGGCTTGACCGACGAACAGGCAGCGTCGCGGCCCACCGTGAGTGAACTGTGCCTCGGCGGATTGATCAAGCACGTGGCCCACACGGAGCGGGGATGTGTGGATTTCATCCTGGAAGGCCCATCCGGCATGGGCGGGGACGTTGATCCGGCGAAATTCACGCCGGAGATGCTTCAGGCGCGCGTGGACGAGTTTGCCATGGTGGGAGACGAGACCTTGGCCGGCATTGTGGCCGAATATGAGCAGATTGCAGCGAGGACGGATGAGTTGGTGGCATCCTTGGGCAGTCTCGACATCTCGCATCCGCTGCCGTCTGCGCCGTGGTTCGAGCCTGGTGCGCGCTGGTCGGCCCGGCGTACGCTGCTCCACATCATTGCCGAGACTGCCCAGCATGCAGGCCATGCGGACATGCTTCGCGAAGCGATCGACGGTTCCAAGACAATGGGATGATCGACCCACCTATGTTTACACATCGCACCGATGTGTAACACTAGTAGGCATGAGTACCGAGAAATCTGCCTTGCAACCGCCGATGCAATGGGACGCGTGGGGCGATCCGGCAAAGAAGCGTGAGCTGTCGGACGCGGTCGTAGCTTTGCTGACCGGATTTCTTGGTGTATCGGCCCCGAAGCAATCCCGACTGGCCATTGGGGACGTGCGAGTGACGCCGTCCGCTCTGTCTCAGGCGCACGTCGACGCGCTGGCTGACGTGGTCGGCGCGGAGTACATAACTACCGAGGATTCGGATCGGATTCTTCGAGCCGGTGGCAAGAGCACCCCGGACCTGTTGCGTCGCCGTAGCATCGAGCCCCAGGACGCGCCGGATGCAGTAGTCACACCCGGCACGGACGCCGAGGTGGAGCAGGTTCTGCGGTACTGCGGGGCCAACAAGATTGCCGTAGTGCCGTTCGGCGGCGGTACCAGCGTCGTCGGCGGATTGGATCCCATCCGCGACGGGTTCGACGCGGTACTTTCTCTTGATCTTCGACGGTTCGATCAGCTTGTCTCACTGGACGAGGAATCCGGCATCGCCACGTTCGGCGGCGGAACAACGGGACCGCGCGCCGAGGAATTACTGCACGAGCACGGCTTCTCCGTCGGACACTTCCCGCAAAGTTTCCTCTTTGCCACGCTCGGTGGTTTCGCGGCGACGCGTTCCTCGGGGCAGGCGTCGGCAGGGTACGGACGTTTCGAGGATATGGTCCAGGGTCTCACCGTGGTCACTCCGAGTGGTGTGCTCGAGACCGGTAGAGCGCCGGCATCGGCCGCGGGTCCTGATCTCGGGGAACTGTTTGTCGGCTCCGAGGGTACTTTCGGCGTCATTACGCATGTGCGAGTGCGGGTTCACCGACTTCCGGAGACGACGGTTCGGGAGGGATGGAGTTTTCCCGACTTCGCTACCGGCGCAGCAGCATTGCGCGAGCTCGTCCAGGAAGGGTCAGCGCCGACAGTGCTGCGGTTGTCGGACGAAGCCGAGAGCGGGGTGAACCTGGCGACCACCGACAAGATCGGCGAAAATGCCTTCACGGGTGGCTGCCTCGGCATCACCACCTATGAAGGCACGGCCTCGCATACCGCAGAGCGAATGGCAGAAGCCCGCGCAATTCTCACCGCGCACGGCGGAACGTCTCTCGGCGCTGAGCCTGGAAACAGTTGGGAACACGGACGGTTCGATGCACCGTATCTGCGTGACGCACTGCTCGACGTCGGCGCACTGTGCGAAACCCTCGAGACGGCAACGACGTGGGGCAACCTCGCGAACCTGCGCTCGTCGGTCACAGAGGCATTGACCAAGGCATTGGTCGAGCAGGGCACCCAGCCGCTTGTGATGTGCCACATTTCGCACACCTACAAGACCGGTGCATCCCTGTACTTCACCGTGGTGTGCGCTCAGACCGAAGATCCGATTGCTCAGTGGCATACGGCCAAGACAGCAGCCGGCGACGCCATCATCGCTGCCGGTGGCACGATTACACATCATCACGCTGTCGGTGCGGACCATCGGCCGTGGATGAAAGACGAAATCGGTGAATTAGGCGCGAATATTCTTCGCGCAGTAAAGAATGCAGTGGACCCCGCCGGCATCCTCAATCCTGGAAAGCTGATTCCTTGAGCCAAACCCGCAGTCAGATCGAGAAGGTAACCGTCCTGATCAATCCGATGGCGGGACATGGGCATGCGCCCACAGCCGGCCGCAAAGGTGTTGCGCGACTGCGTGAACGTGGAGTTGCCGTCACCGAGATCATCGGCACTGATGCTGACGACGCCAAGAAATTGGCGCGTCGGGCGATCGAAGACGGTACCGACGCTCTCGTGGTGGTCGGTGGAGACGGTGCCATCAGCATCGGACTGCAAGCGGCGGCGCTGACCGACACGCCGATCGGACTCATTCCGGCGGGCACGGGAAATGATCACGCCCGCGAATTCGGTATTCCCACAGGTGATCCCGAAGCTGCCGCTGACGTGATTGCCAACGGGATCGTGCAGCAGTCCGACCTCGCGAAGATCACGCTGGCTGACGGGTCCGTTGTGTGGTCAGGCACGATCATCGCCAGTGGCTTCGACTCGTTGGTCAGCGAGCGCGCGAACAAGATGACCTGGCCCAAGGGTCGAATGCGCTACAACCTGGCGATGCTTGCCGAACTGGCGAAGATGCGGCCGCTGCCGTACCGGATCGAACTCGACGACGAGGTGATCACCATGGATGCGACGCTCGTGGCAGTCGGTAACGGGCGATCCTACGGCGGCGGCATGCTCATTACGCCTGGTGCATCCAAGACCGACGGTTTGCTGGATCTGACTGTTGTCGGGCATGGTTCACGGCTGCGTCTGGTGCGCCTCTTTCCGCGGGTCTACAAGGGAACGCACATCCATCTGGACGCGGTGTCGACGTACCGATCCAAGAAGGTCCGGCTCATCTCCGAGGGCATCATCGCTTACGCCGACGGTGACCGAGTGGGGCCGCTACCGATCACGATCGAAGCAGTGCCGGAGGCTCTGAGGATTCTGAGCGCTGAACCTGTGTAACCGAAAGGGGTTTGCCGTCCCGGCGCAGGCGGTGGTGTCAGACTTCCCCGATGAACGAATAGTCGAAGTCGGTGAACCGCCGCACTGCGTGGACGTCGGAACAGGTGGCGGATCTGGCCGAGGAGGTTCGATCATTGGCTACGCGGGCGCACGGCGTCGATCTCACGTCCGTCGACACTGATGCGCTACGCCGCGAATTGGCGTCGAGGAGTGCTCTGCCGCGGCGCTCTCCGTCGGAGAACTGATTCGCTGGGCAGATAACAATAGACTGGTGGTCTGATATTCTGGCCGGATGGTGGCGACTCACGGATTTCAGCGCGCGCGCAAACCGGAGCAGATCGAGGCTCGGCGATGCGCCATTCTCGACACCGCCCGCGCTCTACTCGGATCCAGGTCCGTTGCAGACATCAGTTTGCGTGAACTCAGTGAAACCGTCGGACTGGCAAAGTCGAATGTGCTGCGGTACTTCGACAGTCGTGAGGCCATCTTCCTGGAAGTCCTGGACGAGAACTGGGTGGCATGGCTCGACGAGCTGGAATCGTCGGTGATCCCGACCGACGACAGCTCGCCGTTTGCCGCCGAGATCCATCTGGCGTCGACCATCGCGGAATCGCTTGTCCCTCAGCGTTTGCTGTGCGAACTGCTGAGCGTGATGGGGAGTGTTCTGGAGAAGAACATTTCGGAGGACTTCGCCCGCGACTTCAAGAAACGTGCAGCGGTCAACACGACTCGGCTTGCATCACTTGTGCATTCGCAATTGCCTGATCTTGCAGATGAGGACGCGGCACATTTTGCCAAGGCAACTCTGGTGATCGTCGCAGGAATGTGGCCATACGCTGAACCGGCAAAGTCTATGGCTGTTGTTCTGGGTGAGATGCACGCACCACCCGCCGCGGAAATGTTTGCCACGGGGCTCCGGGAAGGTCTGGTCAATCAACTCGTCGGGTTGTCTGCACGGGCGGCAACCCGAACGAGCTGACTGACATCTCAGGAGCTGTGCAAGGTCAGTACGGTGATCTCGCTCGGCGCGAAGACTCGGAACGGTGGGCCCCAGAATCCTGTGCCACGGCTCGTGTACAGCTGGGTGCGTTCGCCGTGACGGGTGAGTCCGGACACTGACGGTTGATCGAGTTTGACCAGGAAGTTGAAGGGCCAGATCTGACCGCCATGGGTGTGTCCGGCCAGCTGTAGATCAACTCCGGCAGAAGCGGATTGGGGAACCTGCTTCGGTTGATGGGCGAGCATCAGGATGGGCAGTTCAGGATCGGCTCCTGTCAATGCGTCCTCGAAGTTCGCCCCGTGCCCTTCCAGTCGCGACCCCAATGCGGTGGCGTCGTCGACGCCGGCGATCACCAGGCTGTCGCCGCCTTTGGTGACAACGATGTGGCGGTTGTGGAGCGAGTCCCAGCCGATCGACGTCATGTAGTCGAGCCACTCCTGTGCCTCGTGGAAGTACTCGTGATTGCCGGTCACGTAGACGCGGGCAAGCCTGGCATCCACCGAAGCGAGCGGAGACGTTTGGTTGCGTCGCTGCTCGACTGTTCCGTCGGCGATGTCTCCGACATGGGCCACGATGTCCGCGTCGAGTTCGTTGACGGCGGCAACAACCCGAGACGACCACTTCGCCCGGTTGATCGGACCGAAATGGGTGTCGGTGATTGCGACGACACGAAGCTTGTCCATGCCGGCGCCGAGGCGCGGAATCGTGACGTCCACGTGCTTGATCCGTGGCAATCGCATCGCTTCGCGATAACCCCAGATCAGTAGAGCTGCCGAGATGATCAGTGCCGCAACGGCAACAACGCGTGCGCGAAGTGGGTTCTCCACCCCGCCGACGAGTAGGCCGAGCCGCAAGACCTCGCCGAGCAATGTCCAGACGAACACGACCCAGATGATTCCGAGGAGCGCATCGCCGACCAGTCGAAGTCGATCACGATCGGTGTGTCCGTTGCTCAGCACCATGCTGGCGGGCAGGGCGATCAGGAGGGCAGCAAACACGACGGTGCCGATAATCGTCACGGCGCCCGGCCAGTCCGGTCGAATGACCAAGCTCCACCAGGGATAGGCGAACAGCAATGCCAAGATCGAGGCGACGATCGCGCTGATGGCGACGATCCTCAGTGGCTTGCGGCGCTGGACGTGGGCAACTTCGGTCGCCGGTGGTGTAGTCACCCCGTCCAGAGTAAAGGTCCAGTGGTCTATTAACAAGGGGACGGCGGTCCGCTATTTGGACGTCGGTACCTTCGGATAGGTTTCGAGGCGTTGGAACTCGACCCGAGACCAGGTGGGTGGCACATGGAAAAGTTCGACGTCAAAAAGGCATACAAGGAACTGTATGCACCGAGTCGGCGCGATTTTTCGCTGGTGACCGTGCCGCGTTTCAGTTACTTTGCCGTCGATGGCCACGGTGATCCCAATACCGCCACCGAGTACTCCGAGGCGCTCGAAGCGCTCTATGCAGTGTCCTATGCCACCAAATTTGCGAGCAAGAAGGAACTGGACCGGGACTATGTGGTGGGACCGCTCGAAGGATTGTGGCGGGCCGACGACCCCGAGGTGTTCGTAACGCGCGACAAAGCGTCGTGGGACTGGACGATGATGATCTCGCAACCGGAGTGGATCACGTCAGCCGAACTCACTGCCTCGATTGCCGCAGTCGGTGCAAAGAAGAACCTCGCAGCTCTCGACAAGGTGCGGTTCCTCGAACTGGAGGAGGGCCTGTCTGTGCAGATCCTCCACATCGGGTCGTACGACGACGAAGCTCCGACCTTGGATCGCCTGCACAACACCTTCATTCCGGCGAACAATCTGAGTTTCAACGGTGATCATCACGAGATCTACCTCAGTGATGCACGCCGGACGCAGCCCGAGAAGCTCAAGACGGTTCTGCGTCAGCCTGTTTCGAGGCCGTGATTGCGGATCCCGGCATACGCGCGTGGTGCATATCGTGCGCGAAGTGGCAGAAGATGCCAGAAACGATCCGACAACGTCAGAAAGCGCGCGAACCAGACGTATATGCGCTCATCTCGCGCAGTCCATTCCCATTCGAGGGTCTGACGTGCCTTGTCGGGCATCAGTGCTTTGCAGATCCAGTTCGAGGCAGCAACCGTCGGGCGCGAGATGAGCGTCCACGCCCAACGTGGCACCTTGGGTGGTGGGGCGATTCGGTGTTCGGCGACGCGTGTCGACCACTTGGTGGTGTGGGTATTGATCAACTGATTGTCGAGCATGTCTTCCCAGTACGCGTGAAAGCTCGCGTAGTTGTCGAAAGCCGGCCGATCAGTGAGACCGTAACAGCGCCACCACGTTACGGCTTCGCGGACGAGTTGATCCTTCTGTTCTTCGGTGAATTTCTTGTACGCAAACCGCTCGTTGAAATCGAGGATTACCTCGAAGAACGTAACGTGGGTCCACCAGAAAGTGTCCGGAGCCAGTGCGTGATACCGCCGGCCGGTTTCGTCGGTTCCCTTGAGTTCGGTGTGAAAATTGCGGACGAGCGTTCCGGTGCCGTGATCGTTCCGGTCGTACACAACTCCGTAAATGGGGGGAAGCGAGCGGAACAGTCGATCGAGAGGGTCGGTGAAGAAGTTCGAATGATCTTGCAGCGCACCGCTGACCGCTGGATGCATGTTCTGAAGAGTTCCGGCGCGCGCGAGGTACAGCAAGCCGCGAATGTCGCCGAAGTGCAACCACGTCAGGGAGCCGGGTCCGATGGGAGCAGCTCGAAGTGTTCGTGGCTCGGGATTACTGACCGACTTCTCGGAAACCGTATCTGCATCATTGGTCATTCGGGTGACCTCTTGCCTCTCGCGCGGACATGACAACGCATGTTGTCATGTTTTGACTTTCGCGTCACCGAGCAGAAATGTCAATGGTTATGCGGAGATCGACGGCACCGAAGTTCAGAGATCGATGCCCCGTAGTTTCTCGAGATCGCGTCGTTCGCGCTTGGTGGGGCGGCCCGCTCCGCGATCGCGCATCGGTAGCGACGCCAACAATTCCGGGGGCGGGGGCGGCGGTGAAATGTCCTTCAAACAATCGTCGACCAGCACTGCGCCAACTCGTTTGGTGATGGGCTTGACCACGACCACGATGCGTTCGACGCCCGAAACGCGTACCCGAACCTCGTCGCCGGCTTTCACCTGCTGAGCAGCCTTTGCCGAAGTTCCGTTCACCCGCACATGGCCGGATCGGCACGACGCCGCAGCCTGGGACCGGGTCTTGAAGAGGCGGACGGCCCACGTCCAACTGTCCACGCGGACACTGATCGCGTCGGGAGGTAGTTGGGCCATGGCTACGACGATACCGGCCGTGTGAGTGGTGATGCGACTACGGAACCTTGAGGGTAGTGGAGGCGCCCGCCGGCTCGTCTTGCTCGATGTCCGCTAGTTGCTCGATACCGGTCTTGGTGCCGAGAACGGCATTCGGGAGGAAGATGACGCAGATCAGGGCAATGACGGCGAACGGAATCGAAATGAGGAATACCTCCCCGACTCCCTGCCCGTATGCCGATTCGACGATGTCGCGTACGGGATCTGACAACGTGTCGATGTTCGGGAGTGCCCCCTCCGTCAGTCCGCTTGCCGATCTCGCGATACCGGATTCTTGTAGCCCGTTCTCGATTTCGGTATCGACTCGCGCAGAGAGGGCTGCTCCGAGCATCGTCACGCCAAGGACGCCGCCCAAACTGCGGAAGAATGCGGCGGCCGAGCTGGCCGCGCCGATCTCGCGCACGTCCGTGGCATTTTGTACAACAAGGACAAGGTTCTGCAGCAGCATGCCGAGGGCGAGACCGACGAGCGGTAAAGCAAGAAAGAGCACGACGATATCGGTGTCGACTCGCAAGGTCGAGAGCAGGATGCTGGCGACGGTAAGTAGAGATGCTCCCGTGATCAGCCATGGTTTCCAGTGCCCGGTGCGCGAGATGAGCCCACCCACGACAGTGGATGCGATGAGGTTGCCTGCGACCTGGGGGAGGGTGATCAGGCCCGCTCCGGTGGCCGATGCGCCTCGGCTGAGTTGCATGTACTGGCTGATGAAAATGGCGACGCTGTAGAGGACTATCCCGACGCACACGCTGGCAACGATCGACAGGGTGAAGGTTTTTCCGCGGAACATATGCAGGGGGAGTACGGGGTACTTCACCTTGCTCTCGACAACCAGCGTCACGGCAATCAGCACCGCTGTGCCGATGCCCATGCACCAGGACACCGCGGAGTTCCACTCGAATACCTTGCCGCCGAGCGAGAGCCAGATGAGGAGTGTCGAGATAGCGGCAGTGAGAAGGACCGATCCGACGTAGTCGATCCGTCCGGTGCCCTTTCGTCTCGGCAGGATGAGCTTCAACTGGATGACGATCATCGCGACTACCGCAAAGGGAATGACGATGTAGAAGTTCCAACGCCAGCCGATGGTATCGGTGACGAGGCCGCCCACGAGAGGTCCGCCGGCGGTGCCTGCCACGACGACGGCCCCGAGGACGCCCATGTACTTGCCGCGTTCGCGAGGGCTGATGATGTCCGAGATGGCGATCTGAGAGAGGGTGATCAGCCCGCCGGTTCCGATTCCCTGAACCAGCCGCGCTGCGATCATCAGTGTGGGTTCACTCGCGAAACCGGCCGCAAGTGAGCCGACCATGAAGATCAGGAGCGCGATGTGCAGGAGAAGTCGACGGCTGAAGAGGTCGGCCAGCTTGCCCCAGATCGGTGTGCAGACGGTGACTGCGAGCAGTGATCCGGTGACGACCCAGGTAAGGGTCGTCTGATCGCCATGGAGATCGGTGACGATGCGCGGGAGGGACGTGTTGATCACCGACGTCGACAACACGGCGACAAGCATTCCGATGAGGATTCCGCCGAATGCTTCGTTCACTTGGCGTCGAGACATTGTCGGCGCTGGTCCGCTTTCGCCGGTCGATTCCGTCATGGGGTTCCTCGCCTAGCCGTCAAAGTATGTGACCGAAGTCAATCACATTTAGTTGAATTTAGCAACTATATTGCGGAACGGGTGACGTGAAAGGTCCTATGCTGACCAGGTGAGGTCGACAAAACCTGAAGCTGATATTCACGCGATTCAATGGGCAATCCGGCGACTGGTGCAAGGTTCCCGGAAGACGCTGATCGCCGACGCGGGTGCGGCTGTACCGGAGATGACTCCCGCTGCTTTTGTCATCATGACGCGCGTCGTCGATATGTTTCCGGTGTCTCCCGCGGCCGTCATCGCGGTTACAGGTTTGGATCGAAGTGTCGTGAGTCGAAATCTGACTGCTCTTACCAAGCAGGGCTACGTGGTGTCCGAATCCGATCCGGATGACGGACGGGTCTCGCTGTTCTCTCCGACGCCGGACGCTGCGGCAAAGTTCGGTGAGGCGAGCAGGGTGAATCGTGATCGGATCGCCGCCGCGATCGACGACTGGTCCCCAGAGGATGTGTCGACGTTCGTCACATTGTTGGAGAGATTCAACAAGTCTGCCTACGAGAGCTGAAGGATACAGAAAGACTTTCGGCCCCACACCTTCGAAAAAGTATGGGGCCGAATGCAAATGCCGAACAGGTTACGCGTAGTCGTAGAAGCCGCGACCGGTCTTCTTGCCGAGGCGGCCGGCGTCGACCATGCGGCGCAGCAGTGCCGGGGGAGCGTAGTGCGGCTCGGCGAACTCTGCGTACAGCGACTCTGCCGCTGCGAGAGCAACATCGAGGCCGACGGTGTCGAGGAGCGTCAGCGGGCCCATCGGGTAACCGCAGCCGCCCTTCATTGCCTCGTCGATGTCTTCGGCGGTGGCGTAGCCGGAATCGAGCATCCGGATTGCCTGGCACAGGTACGGGATGAGCAGTGCGTTGACGATGAAGCCCGAACGGTCGCCCGCGCGAACTGTCTTCTTGCGCAACGTGTTCTTCGCGTAGTCGGTGACCGCGAGGACAGTCTCTTCGGACGTGGTCAGGCTGACCACGATCTCGACGAGCGGCATGACCGGCACGGGGTTGAAGAAGTGAACGCCGACAACCTGGCCGGGGCGCGAGGTGGCCTTGGCGATCTTGATGACGGGGATCGACGACGTGTTGGTCGCCAGGATTCCCGCAGGCTTCACGATCTTGTCGAGCTTGCCGAAGATCTCGTACTTGAGGGCTTCGATCTCGGGAGCAGCCTCGATCACCAGATCGCGATCGGCGAACTCTTCCATGTCCAGGGTGACGCGGACGCGAGCGATGGCGGCGTCTGCTTCTTCCTGGGTGATCTTGCCCTTGGCTACGCCGCGGTTGATCGACTTGGCGATCCGCTCGCGTGCGGAAGCGGCAAATTCTTCCTTGGTTTCGAGCACCAGTACCGAGCTACCGGCTTTTGCACATACCTCGGCAATGCCGGCACCCATGGTGCCGCCGCCGATTACGCCTACAAGTTCCACAATTCTCCTCAAAATTAGGGGCAAGCCCCTGTGCGCCGTTCCGGTAGTCAGAACTACCAGAAAGGCGCACAGGGGCGCGAAGTGCCTTACTTCAACAGCGCACGCGACATCACGACGCGCTGGATCTGATTCGTGCCTTCGTAGATCTGCGTGATCTTGGCGTCGCGCATCATGCGCTCGACGGGGAAGTCGGTGGTGTAGCCGGCGCCGCCGAACAGCTGCACTGCGTCGGTGGTGACCTCCATGGCAACGTCGGAAGCGAAGCACTTGGCTGCAGCGGAGATGAAGCCGAGGTTCTTCTCGCCGCGCTCTGCGCGAGCAGCGGAGGTGTAGACCATCAGACGTGCGGCTTCGACCTTCATTGCCATGTCGGCGAGCATGAACTGCACAGCCTGGAAGTCGCTGATGGACTTGCCGAACTGCTTGCGGTCCTTGGTGTACGCCAGTGCCGCGTCGAGGGCGCCCTGAGCAAGGCCGACGGCCTGTGCGCCGATGGTAGGACGTGTGTGGTCGAGGGTTTCGAGTGCCGTCTTGAAGCCGGTGCCTGGTGCGCCGATGATGCGGTCGCCGGGGATGCGGCAGTTCTCGAAGTACAGCTCAGCGGTGGGGGAGCCCTTGATGCCGAGCTTTTTTTCCTTCGGTCCGACGACAAAGCCCTCGTCGTCCTTGTGGACCATGAAGGAGGAGATGCCGTTTGCGCCCTTGTCGGGGTCGGTGACAGCCATGACGGTGTACCAGGTGGACTTGCCGCCGTTGGTGATCCAGCACTTGGAGCCGTTGAGGATCCAGTCGTCGCCGTCAGCCTTTGCGCGGGTGCGCATGGCGGCTGCGTCGGATCCGGCTTCGCGCTCGGACAGTGCGTACGACGCCATTCCGCCGTTCACGAGGTCCGGGAGAACCTTGGCCTTGAGCTCTTCGGAGCCCTTGAGGATCAGGCCCATGGTGCCGAGCTTGTTGACGGCGGGGATAAGTGAGGAGGAGCCACAGACGCGGGCAACTTCTTCGATGACGATGCAGGTGGCAACGGAATCGGCGCCCTGGCCGTCGTAGGCCTCGGGGACGTGGATGGCGTTGAAGCCCGACGCGTTGAGTGCGGTGAGTGCTTCCTCGGGGAACCGGGCGTTCTCGTCGACGTCCTTGGCGTGCGGCGCGATTTCCTTCTCGGAGAGTCCGCGGATAGCGGCCCGCAGCTCGTCGTGCTCTTCGTTCAGTGCGAAGAGATTGAAGTCTGGGTTTCCGGCCATGGGAACACTCCTTGATGGAAGGTGGATCGAACGGCGCCAACAGAACCAGCATGGCCCGTCGGCGGACTGGTGCCAATGACGTCAGTCAAACACGGCACTCAGTGCCAGGTCAAGGAAACGGAGTGTGACGTTGTGGTGCACGATGCGTGTCAGCCGAGTTGTTCGTGAATCTTTCTGCTGATCTCGTCGGCCGAAGTGCCCGGCGGAAATGCTACTACCAGCACAGACCTTTCTTCGGGGGTGCTGGTCTTGGAACCAGGGGCAACGCCGTACGTACGACGCACATTCAGCAGCGCTAGGCGGAGTGCATCGGCCGTTGCGTCGGAATCGCCCTTGATCATGCTGCGCAAGAGATAGTTGTGGCACGCGGTGACAGCGGCCGCGAATCCGACAACCTCTAGCACCGGTTCGCGGGGGACAGCGCTTCGCAGATAGTCGACAAAAAGTCGCTCGTACCGGAACCCGGTGACCAGTTCGCGGTCGCGGAGAGCGGGAACATGCTGCACGACGCGATATCGCCGCATCGACAGATCGCGGTTCTGCTGGAAGAAGTCGAAGACCAGTCCGGCAGCTTCGCAGACTGATGCCCACGGGTCCGCGGATTCGGTGGACAGGAACTGCGCGACATGCGTGAGAAGCGATTCGTGATCGGCAAAGATCACGTCTTCCTTGGAACGGAACTGCCGAAAGAACGTGCGACGCGATACCCCGGCAGCAATGGCAATCTGCTCGACGGTGGTGGCTTCGTAGCCGTTCTCCGAGAACAACCGGATCGCTTGAGATGCGACGTGCACCCGAAACTGCGCGGGGTCAGTTCCGGGTATGTCTGCGCGTTCACTCATGGGGACAAGTATTGCGCCTGGCGCTAGTTACCCGGTGTGATGGGGCAGTAACCGGATCGGCTGTCTCTCAACGGTGTGCGGTGGACGTGAATTGGTATGTTGCCGCCTCGACGATCTCCTTGGGCGTAATGGAGATCTCCTCGTTCAACCACGCGGTGACCAGTTCGGCAAGGCCGCCCACGAACAGCAGTCCGTTGATCTGACCTTGATGTGGCGGCCACGCTCGGTCGCCGTACATTCGCGTGGCTTCGTCCGCGACCATTTGCGCGAAGCCGTGCAGTACCGCGCGCCGGTGTGCACGGAGGGGTTCGTATGCAGCGGATTCGATCATTGCCACACGCCCCTTGCGGGGATCGTCGGTGAGGAGGGTGACGAACGACGAGATCGCATTTCGTACGCGTTGCTCGAGCGTCCCGGTGCTCGCTCGAAGCGCGGCCAGGCCCGCGTCGCGGACCTCGTCGGCGATTTTGTCCAATACCTTCTGCAGCAGTTCGTCTCTGCTGGTGAAGCTTTCGTAAAAGTATCGCTCCGTCAACTTGGCCTGGGCGCAAATTGCGGTCATCGTGGCGCCGCGATTACCTGCGGCAGCAAATACTTCCAGCCCTGCCTCTAGCAAGCTTTCCCGCCGCAGCGCTGCCCGCTGATCGCCGCTCAGGCCGGCATATCGACGCGGCATCGGAGGAGTCATAGGTCGATATTGACAGACGCAGCAGGTGTGACGCAGACTACCTACATCTGACAGGATGCAATGTCAGATCGAACGGGAGTAGAGGTCATAGTGTCCAAGATCCTGGCTCGCCCACCCGCACACTCGCAGTTACACCCGGTTTCGGGCCGCTCAGGGCTGCCCTTCGTCGGGCACGCACTCGAGTACATCCGTGATCCGCTCGCCTTGATGCAAGAGAACTGGGATCGTTACGGCGAGGTCTCCTGGTTTTCGATGGTCGGTCGGCGTTGGATCGCTGTTCTCGGACCTGACGCGTGCCAAGAAGTGCTGCAGAACAAAGATCGAGCATTCGTCAACAGTGACGGCTGGTCGGTCCTTATCGGCCCCTTCTTTCACGGTGGGCTTATGCTTCTCGATTCGGACGAACATCTACGACATCGTCGAATCATGCAGCAGGCGTTCACCCGATCACGACTCGAGAAGACTGTCGACGTTCTCAACCCGGCAATCGACTCGGCACTCGACGCATGGACGCCCACTGACGGATTTCGTGCCTATGCGGCACTGAAAACGCTCACCCTCGATCTCGCCACCGACATCTTCATGGGCGGGGCGGAAGGAAGTAGCGAAAGCGAAATATCGGCGGTGAAAAAGGCTTTCGTCGATTGCGTTCAGGCGGCAACCTCGTTGGTCCGCTATCCCGTACCCGGGACTCGATGGAAGCGTGGGCTGGACGGCCGCCGAGTCCTGGAAGCTTTCTTTCGTCGCTACCTACCGGCGCGTCGAAATCGCGAAACCGACGACTTGTTCTCCGTGCTGTGTCACATCGAATCCGAAGCGGGACAACGCTTCAGTGATGACGAGGTGATCGACCATATGATTTTCCTCCTGATGGCCGCGCACGACACCTCCACGATCACCATCTCCACGATGATGCAATACCTGGGCCAACACCCACAGTGGCAGGACAGGTGCCGGGCGGAGTCGCTCGCGTTGGGGACGTCGACGCCGAGTTATGCAGATCTCGACGGACTGGCCAGCCTTGATCTGGTCATGAAGGAATGTCTCCGAATCGTCTCTCCGGTACCGGTTATGGCGCGCCGAGCGATCCGCGATACCCAAGTGCAGGGGCACTTCGTGCCTGCGGGAACGTATACCGCGGTTGCTCCTCATTTCACCCACCACATGTCGCAGTACTGGCCTGATCCCGAGCGTTTCGATCCCGACCGCTTCGCGGAGCATCGACGCGAAGACAAGGTGCATCGATTCGCGTGGGAGCCCTTCGGCGGTGGTGTGCACAAATGCCTCGGAATGCATTTCGCCGGTGCCGAGATCAAAGCAATCGTGCATCACCTACTCCTACGCTTCGACTGGCACGTCGACGCCGACTATGTCGCCCCACTCAACTTCACATCCCTGCCGTTCCCGTCCGACGGACAACCTGTCGATCTACGTCAGCGTTCCACTCCGGTGCCCTGAGCCCCTACGACCGAGTTAGTTCGACGCCCGAAGTTCGAACTTGAGAACCTTGCCGGTCGGGGTGCGGGGAAGGTCGAGGGGGAAGACGATGTCGCGGGGTACCTTGTACCCGGCCAGCAAGGTGCGGGTGTGCTCGATGATGTCTTCCGTGGATGCCTGTAATCCCTTGCCCAGCACCACGAATGCCTTCGGACGCTCGCCCCACTTCTCGTCCGGAACGCCGACGACGGCCACGTCGATCACGGCGGGGTGGCTCATGATCGCCTGCTCCACCTCGACGGTAGAGATGTTCTCGCCACCGGAGATGATGATGTCCTTCGCGCGGTCCTTGAGCTGAATGTATCCGTCGGGATGCATGACGCCGAGGTCTCCTGAATGGAACCACCCGCCGGCAAAGGCTTCCGCGGTTGCGGCCTCGTCACGGTAGTACCCGAGCATGACGTTGTTGCCGCGGAGCACGATCTCGCCCATGGTCTGACCGTCGGCGGGAACGTCGTTCATGTCGGGGTCGACGACCCGTGCATTTTCCGCCTGGACCATGCCAACGCCCTGCCGGGAAAGCAGCGCGGCGCGCTCGGACTGTGGCTTCTCGTCCCAGGCCTCCTGGTATTCGCAGATCGTGTACGGCCCGTACACCTCGGTGAGGCCGTACACGTGGACGACGGTCACACCGATGTCCTCGAGCTTGCCGATGATCGTCGGCGACGGGGGAGCACCTGCGGTGGTGATGCGAAGGGCGTCGACCTTGTGGGCCTGATCCGCGTCGGCGATGGTGGAGCAGACAGTTGGTGCGCCGCACAGGTGGGTCACGCCCAAGTTGTCGATCGCATCCCAGATCGAATCGGCGCGGACGGCGCGCAGGCAGATGTGGGTGCCGGCGGCCTGGGTAACTGCCCACGGTGTGCACCAACCGTTGCAGTGGAACATCGGCAGTGTCCACAGGTACTTGGTGGAGCCGGTGAACCCGTTGTGGAAGGTTTCACCGAGGGAGTTCAGGTACGCGCCGCGGTGGGAGTACATGACGCCCTTGGGTTTTCCGGTGGTACCCGACGTGTAGTTGATGGCGATGCACTGTTGCTCGTCGTCGACACCCCAATGCAGTGGCTGATCGGCGAGCGTTTCACCTTCCGCCAACAGATCGGCGTACTGCCCGGTGACGATTCCGGCGGGAACCTCGGGGTACGGGACGGTGGAGTCCGGAATCTCGATGATCTCGCGCAGGCTCGGCACGTTTGTTTTCGACGACGCGACGGAACCGACGAACTCGGAGTCTACGAACAGGATCGTGGTTCCCGAGTGATCGAGAATGTACTCGAGTTCAGGTCCGGCGAGGCGCGAGTTGAGGGCGATCAGGATTCCGCCGGCCAGAGGCACGGCAAAATGCGCAAACAGCATTTCGGGAATGTTCGGCGCCAGGTAAGCGATGCGATCGCCGGGCTGGATACGGTCCCGCAAAACACGTGCCAGAGCGGCTACCTCGTCGCCGAACTCGCGGTAGGTGTACGTCCGATCGCCGTGAATGACGGCGGTGCGATCTGGGAACACCGACGCACTGCGTTCGAGAAAGCGCAGTGGGCTGAGCGGGGTGTTGTTGGCTGTGAGTGCGGTGGGTGCAGACACGGGTTCCTCCGAGGTTCGCGTGGTCGGACGTTGCAGCTCACCCGTCACGGTGAATGTGATCGGCGCTACAAACGCTCGTGTTGGACGATATTGGGCCAGCCCACCAGCCGCTACCCTACGAAGTGGGTATCCGCGTTTTCCCCGACCAGGAGTGCACGTGAACAGGGTTTTAAGGCCGAGCGACGACGACGCGTTGCGGGCGGCGCTGCGCCGGCTGCAGCCGCAGACGGAACTGCCGGTCCTGTTCGGCGGGGGAGTGAGCGGCAACTCGTTGACCATCACCAGCTACGTCGGGACGCACAGCACTCTGCTGCGCAACCTCGAGATCAACGCGGCATGCGGACTCGGTGGGCGGGCTATCGCCGAGCAGCGCACAGCTGTGGTGCAGGACTACGCCAATTCGTCTCAGATCACCCACGACTACGACTACGAGGTCGGCACCGAGCGAATCGAATCGTTGATGGCGGTTCCCGTGGTCGTTCGAGGGGAAACCCGCGGCGCGCTCTATGGCGGACTGCGCGCCAACCTGCCGATCGGAGATGTTGTTGCAGACAAGATGATGCGTGCGTCGTACTCGCTGGCCCGCGAAATCGAGATCCGCGACGAGGTTGATCGTCGTGTCGCGATGATCGACACTGCTGCGGTGGAACAGGTTTCGAGCCGTGAGGCAAAAATATCGGAGACGTTGACGGAAAGTTTCCTCGCGTTGGGTGAGATCGCGGCAGGTCTGCAGGACGAGAATCTCAGTGCGCAGGTTCACGCCGTCGAGGCAAAACTTCGGGCCTTGACGGCGCCTGCAGAGATCGTGAGTGCGATAGTGCTGTCGCCGCGCGAAACCGACGTGATGAGGTACGTCGCGTTGGGGCTGCGCAACGCCGAAATCGCGGAGCGCCTGTCCTTGAGCGTCGAAACCGTCAAGACGTACATGCGCAATCTCATGGCCAAACTCGATGTGCGAAGTCGTCATGAGGCGGTTGTCGAAGCTCGTCGTCACGGTCTGATTCTGTGATCACGCACAAATAGAGGTGCAAAGATACCGGCATGGGTCGTCGCATCATTCTGAATACCGAACGACTGACGTTGACGACTTGGCTCCCGTCCGACTTCGAGGACCTCGCTGCGCTACACGCTGATGCCCTGACCATGCGGTTCATCGGGTACGGACGACCAGATACTCGGGACGAGGCGCAGTCGCGGCTGGACGGGTATCTCGATGAACAGAGAACTCGGGGTTGGATCAAGTGGCGCGTGGAGAACCGCGCCGGCGAAATGATCGGCCGGGCAGGATTCGGTGAATTCGACTCGAGTCGTGAACTGGCGTATGCCTTTCGGCGAGATCAGTGGGGACGCGGATTTGCCACTGAGGTTGCGTCGGCGTTGGTGGACTGGCACTTCGAATATCCGGCATTCGACCTGCCGTCGCGTAGCCTGTGCGCGCATGTAGAGGCCGGACATCGAGCGAGTATGCGGGTGCTCGAGAAGGTTGGCTTCGATTTTGTGGACATGCGCGAGTACAAGGGTGTTACCTGTGCGTTCTTTCAGTTTCCCGTCGTAGCGCTGCCCGGGCCGGCCGGGAAATCCGACGCGTAGCCGATCTGGGACGTGAAAGTTATTTTCGGCCTTCACGAACCCTTACCGGCGATGGCCTGCTTGATTGCCATCCGCCATCGCGCTTGTCCCGGTAAGCGGAATCCTCGAGACCCGCCGCCGTTGTGGTTGATATGACGGACCTCACAATCGCACAAGCAGCACACGAGTGATGAGGGCATCGATGCAGGATTTGTTCGACAACAGTGACATGACGGGCCTGGCCGGGGCGATTCGCAAGGGGGACGTATCCGCCAAGGAGGTCCTGGAGTTCAGCCTTGACCGCCTCGACGAGCGGAACCCGGCCGTCAATGCAGTGATCAGCGAACGCCGCGACGAAGCTCGGAACGAGGTCGCTGCCGGTCTTCCCGAAGGCCCACTGCAGGGCGTGCCGTTCGTGATCAAGGACCTCGGACTTGATGTCGCGGGTCTGCCGAGTACCAACGGATCTCGTTTGTTCGCCGACGCTGTGGCGCAGGAGGATTCGGCGCTCGTCGAGCGATACCGTCGTGCCGGGCTGGTGATTGTCGGTAAGACGAACACTCCGGAGTTCGGCAAGAATGCGAGTACCGAACCTGCACTGTTCGGCCCTACCCGCAACCCTTACGCCCTCGATCGCTCACCCGGTGGGTCGTCGGGAGGCACGGCTGTAGCTGTTGCAGTGGGAATCGTGCCCGCGGGCCATGCCAGTGACGGCGGCGGCTCGATCCGCATCCCGGCGTCTGCGTGCGGCCTGGTTGGTCTCAAGCCGAGCCGTGGTCGTACCCCGACGGCGCCGGCACGAACTCTGTTTGCGTCGCCGATGGGTGTTCACCACGCGCTTACTCGCAGTGTGCGCGACACCGCTCTGCTCCTCGATCTTTCTGCTGGACCCACTGTGGGCGATCCGTACGTGATCCTGGCGCCGAAGCGGCCGTACGTCGAGGAAGTGGGCGCGGATCCCGGACGCTTGCGGATTGCGCTGAGCAACGCGCTGCCGGACGGCACCCCGGTGGACCCGGAGTGTGCGGCCGTCACCTCGAGCGTCGCCGGTCTGCTCGAAGAACTCGGCCACCATGTTTCCGAAGGCGCCCCGGACTTTCCGCTCGATGCACTGACTTCCGGGCTTTCCGTGTTGATGGGCATACCGATGACCATCGAGGTCGATGCACGACTCGAGGCCGTGAACCGCGCAATCCGCGACGACGACCTCGAACCGATGGCTCGGATGATCTACGACCGCGCGAAGTCCGAAACTGCGACCAACGTCGTCAAGGCACTGCAGGAACTCGAGCGAGCAGCACAGGTGATCGGTGCGTTCTTCGTCGATCACGACCTGTTGCTGACCCCGACGATGGCTCGCCCGGCCGCTCCGCTTGGTCTCCTCGATACGGCAAATCCCATGTCGATCTGGGAGCACTCGGCCGGATACAGCGGATTGACCAGTCCGTTCAACAGCTCTGGTCAGCCGGCGATTTCCTTGCCGATGGGTCATGACTCGGCCGGTGTGCCCATCGGCGTCCAGTTGGTTGCCGCCTTCGGGCGCGAAGATGTGCTGATTCAGGTTGCGTCGCAACTCGAAACGGCGCGTCCATGGTCCATCGCTCCGGTGTGGCCGCCGACCCAGGGATAACAGTGCGACAGCAGCGGTCCGGCGGTGGTTTCATGTCCGCTGCCGGGCCGCTTTGTCGTGTGTGGAGGCGTTCGACGAGCCCGCGGAAATTCAAAAAGTATTTCTAATCGAAATATCGCATATCGAACGACTTTTCTGCGTAGTATCCACAATGAGCGGTGGTGAGTAGTTGCGTCGGTGTGGAGCGAACAGGCTCCGATCCACACCGGCGGGGCCGCCCAGCGCGATCGAACTGCGTTGTCACAGAAATGGATCAAGGATGGTCGTTCAACCGGACATGGCATATCGGCGCTCTCTGGCCGTGGCAGAACTGACAGGCCCGGGGCAGTTGTTCGAGGTGGCTGAAGAATCCGTGCGCGGGCACGTCATGCCGGTGTTCAAGAATCGCACGCACACGCTCCGTGAGCTTCTGGCCGCGTCGGTCGAGCATGGCGACACCGAGTATCTGGTGTGCGACGAACTGCGGATTACCTTCACCGATCACTTCGCGCGCGTGGCGTCACTGGCGGAGGAGTTGCGAGGCACGTACTCGATCGGCAAGGGCGACCGCGTGGCGATACTGTCTGCGAACAACGCACAGTGGATCATCACCTTCTGGGCGGCGACGTCCCTCGGGGCGATAGCGGTCGGGATGAACTCGATGTGGTCCGCTCCCGAGATCGACTACGGCATGAAGCACTCCACTCCGAAACTTGTTGTCGCCGATGCAAAACGACGAGAACTGCTCGGTGAGGTCGGCGTGCCGGTGCTGTCCACCGAAGTCGACGTACCTCGCTTGTCCACGCTGCACACCGACGCGGAACTGTCGACCTGCCCCATCCACGAGGACGACCCTGCCGTCATCTTGTACACCAGTGGCACAACCGGACGGCCGAAAGGTGCGACGCACTCGCACCGGAACATCATCACGGCAAACGACTTTCATCGATTCAACGACGCCTTGGCAACGCATTTCGGAAACCCACCCGCGAACCGCCGGTTTCTGCTGTCGAATCCACTGTTCCACATCGCGTCACTGCACAACCTTGCCGTGCCACGGTTGTCGATCGGGGACACCGCAGTTATCTACAGCGGGCGATTCGAGATCGAGCGCGTGCTGCGATTGATCGAGCGCGAGCAGGTCACCAACTGGGGTGCTGTGCCGACCATGGCGAATCGCCTTGTTTCACATGGTGATCTGTCTCGATACGATCTATCCTCGCTCAAGACGATGTCACTGGGATCGGCGCCGTCGTCAACCGCTCTGAAGGAGAAGGTTCGCGAACTGCTGCCGGTGGCGGGGCGTTCGTTGGGGACGACGTACGGGCTCACCGAGTCGTCGACAGGAGCCACCTTGGCGACAGCCGCCGATCTGGAGGAGTACCCGGATTCCGTGGGCCGCCCCGTCGTCACGATGAGCGTCGAGATCCGGGACGACAACGGTCATCGGCTCCCGGACGGTTACGAGGGTGAGATCTGCCTACGCGGACCGCACGTGATGGTGGGCTACTGGAACAACGATGCCGCGACGGCCGCCGCGCTCGACGATGAAGGATGGCTGCGTACAGGCGATTTGGGATTCATGGCCGACGGTCACCTCCGCGTCAGCAGTCGTAGATCGGACTTGATTCTGCGTGGTGGGGAGAACGTCTACCCCGTCGAAGTCGAGAACGTCCTGAGCGAGCACCCGTCGGTGCAGGAATGCGCGGTGATCGGAATTCCCCACGCGGACTACGGCGAAGAAGTGGCCGCAATTGTTGTGGTCGAGGAGCCGGGATCCGTCTCGGAGGCAGAGTTGCTCGGGTACGTGCGGGAGCGTCTCGCTAAGTACAAGGTGCCTTCCCGATGGCGATTGACCACAGAACCGTTGCCGCGCAATGCAACCGGAAAGGTCGTGCGTAAACAACTCGACGTTGACGGCGAACCGGCGATAGTCTCGGAGAATCGTCACGCGTGGACTTCGCTGCTGACGGCACTCGACGAGCGTCGCCGGGCTGCACAGGAGATGGGTGGCCCCGACAAGCTACTGCGGTACCGGCGGTTCGGGCGCGTTGATGCGCGCGAACGAGTATCGAAGTTCCTGGACGAGGATACATTTCAGGAAATCGGCGTACTGGCCGGCGACGCGTCGATCCCGTCCGACGCCTTCGTTGCGGGGTCCGGACTTGTCGACGGCCGTCCGGTGCTGGTCGGTTCGGAGGATTTCACGGTTGCCGGCGGATCCATCGGAACGGCAGCGGCCACCAAGCGCGCCCGGATCGCAGAACTCGCCAAGCGCGAGCGCACTCCACTGGTGATGATGCTCGAAGGTGCCGGGCACAGGGCAACCAACGCACTGCACCCGCACCGGCCGGCGCCCAACGATCTGCAGGCAATGGCCGAGCTTGCCGGATTGGTCCCGACGGTTTCGATTGTGTGTGGACCCTCGGCTGGGCACGGGGCTCTTGCTGCACCGATGTCGGATTTTGTCATCATGGTCAAAGACCACGCCGCGATGTTCACAGCCGGCCCACCGCTGGTGGAGGCGTCGCTCGCCGAGAAGGTGACAAAGGAAGACCTCGGCGGTAGCGCCGTGCACGCTGAGATGAGCGGAATCGCCGACAATGTTGCGGCGGACGTAGACTCGGCGCTCGAGTTGACGCGTAAATACCTGTCCTATTTCCCGTCGAACGCGTGGAGTCGCGCGCCACTGGCGGATCCTGACACTTCGGTTGCGGCGCCGCGCTCCCTCGATTCTCTTCTCGACGTAGTTCCGCCGAATCCTCGTATCCCGTACGACATGCACGATGTGTTGTCCGTGATGGTGGACGAGGGCACCCTGTTCGAGCTGCAACCGCAGCACGGTTCTTCTGTCATCACGATACTGGCAAGGATGGGTGGCCGGGTTGTCGCCGTTGTCGCCAATCAGCCACTGGTGCTTGCCGGTGCGTTGGATGTGGCCGCGGCGGAAAAGGCCTGCCGGTTCATCGAGATGACCGGCGCTTTCCATATCCCGTTGATCTTCCTGGCCGACAACCCGGGCGTTCTTGCTGGAAGTAAGTCCGAACGGGACGGCATACTGCGGGCGAGTGCTCGGATGTTTGCGGCGCAGCATCGGTCCACCGTGCCGAAAATGCATGTGACAGTGCGCAAGGCCTTTGGGTTCGGGGGCTCGGTCATGGGTCAGAATGCTTTCGACAATCAAACCGTGTCGTTGTCGTTTCCGGGAGGGATGCTGGGAGGTATTCCGGCTGCCGTGGGTGGGAGCACCTCGAAGGCGGACGAGCGGACACAGCGTGCATTGATCGAGAACGAGGCTGCAGGTCCGTGGCGTCTGGCAAGTTCGGTGACGTACGACGACGTCATCGATCCACGCGAACTACGCAACGCGCTGCTCGGTGCGCTGAGGCTGTCGAGTGGGCGAGATGCGGAGCCGGTTGCCCCGGTGGTGCACACCGGATACTTGCCCTAGTGAAATCCGACGTGCCACCGGGCTTTCGGACCAGATTCGGCGCTCGACTGCGGATCCCGCTGATCGCCGCACCCATGCTGAGAGTGAGCGGGCCGGACCTCGTGTCGGCAGCCTGCGCGGCGGGTATCGTCGGCGCTTTCCCGACGGCAAACGCGCGCACGGCAGAGGAACTCGATTCGTGGCTGGCGACATTCGATCGTGCCCATGAGGAGAGCGGCGGAGAACTGGCACCGTACTGCCCCAATCTGATCATGAGAGCGCCGCGACTGGCAGACGACGTTGCGTGCTTGGTTCGCCGCCGAGTGGAAATGGTCATCGCGAGCGTAGGCTCACCGGCCCCGATCATCGGACCGCTCCACGACATCGGTGCCGCAGTCTTTGCCGACGTCGGCACACTTCTTCATGCCGAAAAGGCTGTTGAAGCCGGTGCGGACGGACTCGTGCTGCTCTCGGCCGGAGCGGGTGGGCAGACGGGGTGGATGAACCCGTTTGCCTTCATCCGTGGTGTCCGTGAGTTCTTCGACGGCACAGTCATTCTCGCAGGTGGAATCTCCGACGGGCAGGCGTTGTGGGCTGCCGAGGTGGCAGGCTTCGACGCGGCGTACATGGGCACACGTTTCATCGCGAGCGACGAGAGTTCGGCGTCGGCGCAGTACAAGGACATGTTGGTCGAGAGCACGATGGATGACGTGGTGTTGACCAACGCTTTCACCGGACTGCGGACGAACATGCTTGCTCCGTCCATCAGAGCGCAGGGGCTTGATCCCGACACACTGAACGAGCAGATCTCCGTGAAAGAATCGGCCGAGCTGTTCGGACCGGGGTCATCAGAACCGGGGCCGAGAAGGTGGACCGACGTCTGGAGTGCGGGCCATTCGGTGTCGGGGGTGAAACGACGCAGCCCCCTTTCGGAAGTAGTTCGCGAAACAGTCGCAGAGTACGAGGACGCCCGAGCGAGAACACGTTCGGTGCTGGAGCAACGACGAGCAGCGAACGCAGACTCCTGAGCAGACGTTTTTCGATAGTCACCTTCCCGGTGATCGGGACAAGGATGGATAACTCCTGTGCAGGTTGCCATTGTCAAAACTAGTTCCGAAAAAACGTATACCTAATAGACATATCCGGGTTAGTCTGCCTGTGAGCCGAAGAGACCGTGTGCGTGGGGTTTCTCGCCGACTTTGATCTATCTCGAGAGGGAATTCGATGAGCGGAAAATGGAACGGCAAAGGCAAAATTGCCGCAGTGTCGCTGGTGGCTGCCTTGGCCGTCGCGGGATGCGGCGGGGGCGGCGGCACCAGCACTGCAGGCGGCTCCACTGCATCGGCCGCAGATATCGACCGAGCGGCCGTACTTCGCGTCACCGCGTCTGCGCCGACCCGAAACCTCGATCCGTACCTCCAGACCAGCTACGGCGGTTGGGGATATCTGACTCCGATGTTCGATCGCTTGACCATGGTGGACAAGGAGGGAAATCTTGTTCCGGGACTTGCGGAGTCGTGGGAGTTTTCCTCTGACGGTGGCTATCTCGAGCTGAAATTGCGAGACGACGTTTCGTTCCACGACGGCACCAAGTTCGACGCCGCCGCCCTCGCCGCAAACGTCCAGCGTGGAAAGACGATGGCAGGCAGCACTGTTGTCGCCGCACTCGACGACATTACGTCCGTCGATGTTGTCGACCCGACCACTGCTCGGCTGAACTTGACCAAGGGTTCCGGTGTGGAGCTACCCGGGCTGTTCAGCACCAATGTCGGCATGATGGTCAGCCCCAAGACCATCGAAGCCGGCACGGACATCCGAAACGATCCGGGCCAGAGCGGATCCGGACCGTACACCGTCACCAACTACGTACCCGAGGAATCTCTCGAGGTTACTCGTGCACAGGGCGACTACTGGGATCCAGCGGCCGGACTGCTCGGTGGCATCAGCTTCAAGACCATGCCGGACGCGACAACGCGTTTGAACGGAATGCAGACCGCCGCCACCGATATCAGCTGGGTGAGCTCGGCCAACGAGATCGTTCAGGCGCAGTCGCTCGCAGACCGCAACGTGCTGGGTATCGACAAGGTGAAGTTCCGCAATGTGCTTGGTGTCTTCATGCGAGCGCGTGACGATCTCGCGAAACCCGAAGTGCGCCAGGCTGTTGCACACGCCATCGATCCCGAGGCCATCAGCGCGCTCTTCTCGGGAACCTGCACCCCGTACCGACAGATGTATCCGGAATCGAGCTGGGCGGCCGACCCGTCGTACCAGTACCCGTACACCTTCGACGTGGACAAGGCCAAGAGCCTGGTCTCCAGTGCCGGTGGAGCCAAGATCACACTGACCTTCGGTGCCGGAACAAATACCGAAAAGCCTGCCAACGTTATCCAGTCCTCGCTGGCAGCAGCAGGATTCGAGGCGGAGCTCAATCCCGTTCCGAATACCCAGAACGAGCCCGGCTACATCGCCGGCACCTTCCAGTCGATGGTGTCGAACAGCTTCAGCCCCAAGGTAGACCCCGCTGAGACCGTCAATACCTTTGTCGTGGGTCCCTACGACTTCGGTAACGGCAATCCCGAGATCGCCGCACTGGCGACAAAGGCTGCCAACCCGACGTTGTCGCAGGACGAGCGGGCCGGGCTGTACCACGAGATCTGGTCGAAGACACTGGCCGAGGCCATGTTCGTCCCGATCTGCAATCAGACGAACGCGACGATCTTCAGTGACAAGGTAGTCAACGCCGACAACATCCCGTGGGTTGACACCGGAATCTTCGATCTGCGCTACGTCGGAATGACCAAGTAGCACTGCAGATTCAGAAATCTTGCTGATAGACCGATCTGCTTCGCAGGTGATGCGACAAAGAATTCACGCAGACGCATCACCTGCGAAGGGGAACCGCCGACAAGACCGGCTGTAAGCGCCGGTGAGGGGTGCTTATGTTGCGTTACGCGGGGCGACGGCTGCTGGCGGCGGTGCCGCTGTTGTTGATTGTGCCTTTGATGATTTTTCTGTTGATCGATTTGGCGCCGGGGGATCCGGCTGCGATTCTTGCCGGTGATGATCCGACTCCGGAGCGGTTGGCGGAAATCCGGTCGACACTTCACTTGGACGACAACATCTTTCTGCGGTACGTCCGGTGGGTGGGCGGTGTTCTGCAGGGTGATCTCGGTACGTCGTTTCTGTCGAATCAGTCGGTGACGGAGCTGATCTTCCGCCGGATGGCGACGACGTTGTCGCTGGTTGTTTTTGCGATGGTGCTTGCGGTGACGATCGGGTTGATCTTGGGTGTTGTCGCCTCGCTTCGTCCCGGCGGAATTGTCGATCGTCTGGTGAATGTGGTGGCGTCGATTGCGATCGCGATTCCCGCGTTCTGGTTCGGTCTGGTGCTGGTGTCGGTATTCGCGGTGACCAATCAGATCTTCCCGGCCTTCGGGTATGCGCCACTCTCAGACGGGTTTGTGCCGTGGATTCAGCACCTCATTTTGCCGGGTACTGCGTTGGCGTTGTTGCCTGCGGCGGAGGTGACGTTGCAGCTGCGGTCGTCGCTCGGGCAGGTACTCAAGAGCGACTACATCCTCAACGCGGAGGCGAAGGGTCTCGGGCGCGGACGTGTTGTGTTCAAGCACGGACTCAAGAACGCGTGCATCCCGGTGGTCACGGTGCTCGGTTTCCGTGTCGCGGAAGTGCTGGGCGGGGCGGTGACCATCGAAATCATCTACAGCATGCCGGGGTTGGGCTCCCTGGCCGTGAACAGTGTCCAGAACCACGATATTCCGGTGTTGCTCGGGTTTGTCCTGTTCACCACCGTGGTGGTGGTGCTGGTGAATCTGCTTGTCGACATTTCCTACGGCTACTTCAACCCTAAGGTTCGCGCATGACTGATCCGAAGGTAGTGACCACATCCGAGACGGCGGAGCGGCCTGCGAGGGGCCAAGGCTTGAAGGCTGTTCTGCGTAAGCCGGTGACGATGGTGGCGGGTATTTTCATCCTGCTTCTGGTGATCATGGCGGTGTTCGCTCCGATTCTGGCGCCGCACGATCCGTACGTGCAGGACCTGGTCAACCGATTGCAGCCGCCGAGTGCAAATCATCTGCTCGGCACCGATGATTACGGCCGAGATGTGTTGAGCCGGTTGATCTACGGCGCGCGGATTTCGTTGACGGCGTCGTTGCAGGCGGTGAGTGTGGCGCTGATCCTGGGGCTTCCACTCGGTGTCATCGCCGGTTATCGCGGCGGCTGGGTCGATTCGCTGATCACCCGGGTGATGGATGCGTTGATGTCGGCTCCGTCACTGGTGCTGGCGATCACGATCGTCGCGGTCCTCGGTTCGGGAATTACCAATGCGATGCTTGCCATCGGTTTGGTCATGGCGCCCAGGTTTTTCCGGGTTGCGCGGGCATCGACGATGGATGTGCGGCACGAGACGTACATCGAGGCCGCAATCGCGTTGGGCTGCCGTCCGGGCAGAACCATTATCAGGCATATCCTTCCGAACGTGATGCCGCCGGTGGTACTGGTCATCTCCGTCTCTCTCGGTGCTGCGGTTGCGGCGGAAGCGAGCCTGAGTTTCCTCGGCCTCGGGGCGAAGGCTCCGGCGGCGAGTTGGGGTTCGATGCTCAGCACCGCGGCGTCGAATATGCAGCTGGCGCCGTACCTGGTGTGGCCTCCCGGCGTGATGATCTTCTTGACGGTCCTGTCCTTCACCTATCTGGGCGACGGTGTTCGCCGATCTTTGCTACGGAGTCGTAATGGTGACAATGACTGATCTGATGCGTAAAGAGCAGTTCGATGCGAGCACTGAACCACTGTTGCGGGTTCGGGATCTGACCATCGAATTCCCCAGCGGCGGAGGCGGTTGGCAGACGACGGTCGAAGGTGTCTCGTTCGACGTCGGTGCCGGCGAGTCGGTGGCGTTGGTCGGTGAGTCCGGATCAGGCAAGACGGTGTCCTCGCTTGCGGTGATGGGTTTGACGCAGGCTACCGGCGGCCGGATTTCGCGGGGTTCCATCGAATTCGACGGTCGTGATCTGACGAAGGTTCCGGAGCGGGAGTGGCGCAAGCTCCGCGGGACCGGGATGGGCATGATTTTTCAGCAGCCTATTCGCAGCCTCAATCCGGCCTACACGGTCGGTGATCAGATCGCTGAATCCGTGCGCAAGCACTTGGGTTTGAGCCGCAAGGAAGCAATGGCTCGGGCGGTGGAGATGCTCGAATTGGTGCAGATTCCCCGGGCGAAGGAGCGGGTAGGCGATTATCCGCACGCGTTCAGTGGTGGCATGTGTCAGCGTGTGATGATCGCGATGGTGATGGCATGTAATCCGCGGTTGCTGATCGCGGACGAGCCGACCACTGCGCTCGATGTGACGGTGCAGGAGAAGATCCTCGATCTGTTGCGGGATTTGCAGGAGCAGACCGGTGTCGCGTTGCTGTTCGTCAGTCACGATCTTGCGGTGGTGGCGGAATTGTGTCAGCGGGTGGTGGTGATGTATGCCGGTGAGATCGCGGAAAACGCTGCGGCAGAAGAAGTGTTCTTCCGTCCCCAGCATCCGTACACGTCGGGTTTGCTGGCTTCGATTCCGCAGCCGGGACTGAATGCGGATCGTCGGCTGCATGCGATCCCGGGCGGGATTCCCGCGGCGGCCGATTGGCCGACAGGGTGCCGGTTCTCGCCGCGGTGCCCGCATGTGGCGCCGGGACTGTGCGATGTGGAGCATCCTGCGATGGCGCAGGTTCCGACCGGAGAGGCGCGATGCCTGCGTGTGCAGGACCTCGATCTGCAGGGAGTGAGTGTGCGATGAGTCTTCTCGAAGTGAAGAACGTGTCGAAGTCGTTTGCATCGGGCCGCGATTTTCTGGGCCGTCGCACCAAGTGGTCGCATGCGGTCAAGGACGTCAGTTTCAGTCTCGAAGCCGGTGAATGTCTTGCCGTGGTCGGGGAGTCGGGTGCGGGTAAGTCGACGGTGGGCCGGATTGCCTTGCGGTTGATCGAACCGGATACCGGTTCGATCACGTTCGATGGCGTTGACGTGCGGGCCGCAAAACCTGCCGAGTTGCGTTCGATGCGCCGCGGTATGCAGATGATTTTCCAGGATCCGCACAGTTCTCTCAATCCGCGGATGACCGTTGTTGATGCTGTGGTGGAACCGCTGATCGTGCATACCGACATGGGTCGGGGTGAGCGTGAGAAGTTGGCGACGGCGATGTTGGACAAGGTGGGGATCGGTTCGCGTTATTTCGGCCGGTATCCGGCGGAGCTTTCCGGTGGGCAGCTTCAGCGTGTTGCTATTGCTCGGGCGTTGACGTTGAATCCGAAGATGATCGTCTGTGATGAACCTGTTGCTGCGCTGGATGTTTCGGTGCGTGCTCAGGTGCTGAACTTGTTGCGGGATCTGCAGGAGGAGTTGGGTCTTGCGTATCTGTTCGTGTGTCATGATTTGGCGTTGATCGAAGTGATCGCCGATCGTGTGCTGGTGATGGCGCGCGGTGAGGTTGTGGAAAGTGGGTCGGTGGAGGACATCTTCCGTCGCCCGCAGCAGGAGTACACCCGAACATTGCTCGACGCTATTCCGGTACCCGTTCCACGATCTGTCCGTGGGCAGGAATTCGAGGGCGTCCGAGCCGAACCTGTCAGTTGAGGAGAATTCGATGACATCGGCACCGATGGCAGTGGCACCCGCACAGTCTCGAACCATATTGCGTACCACGGAGTCCGGCGACTTCCTGATGAGTGACTATCTCGGGGAGCACTCCGACGGTTCGGCAACCGGGGGCTTTCAGGCGTATCTTGTCGGCCAGAAGGCGGAAAAGCTTCGGCCCCACTATCACGAGGTGGATCAGTTTCAGGTAGTTCTCGACGGCAGTGGACGCCTCGGTAGGCACGCCATCGGCGTGGGCACTGTGCATTACAGCGATGCGTACACGGTGTACGGGCCGATCTTCGCCGACGCTCCCGACGGTCTGTCGTACTTCACCCTTCGGCTCGATCCCGCCGCTGGATTGAACTACATGCCGGAATCACGCGTCAAAGGTGAGACGCGAGCCGGCGAACATTTCACCTGTGCGATCGACGACGCCGCAGGAGAGACGGGAAAGCTGGATCTACTGGCCCGTACCAGACGTGGCGCCGCAGCATTCGGTATTGCGCTCGACCTCGGTGGGGTATTGACCGCCGATGCACTCGCTGAATGTGTGGGTCGGGGGTATGCAGTTGTGTTGTCCGGCAGTGTTGCGTTCGGCGACCGTACATTGCCGTCGGGAAGTCTCATTCCGTTCGAGTCTGCTGTTGCACTGGAGGGGCTTTCGGGACAGTCCGATCGCACGAACCTGGCCCTGGTTGTCTTCGCGACGCTGAGTGAGCCCACTCAGTAGGAGCCGCCGAGTTGATCCGCCGCCGATCGGAGCAGCTCGCCGTACCGCGCGAAGTACTCCTCGGTGAGTCGAGTCGCCGGCCCGCTGATTACGATCGCAGCCAGTGGCGATCCCGACGCATCCAGCACCGCTGCGGCGAGGCTGGTTGATCCTTGCTGGACGGCTTCCTCGCTTGCGGCCCATCCACGCCTGCGAATCTCCTGGTACTCGGCATCTGCGAGGAGGAGATCGGGCTGACCCGAGCTGTTCATGCGTTCTTCCTGCGACTGGTACGCGTGGATGACCCGTCCCGCTGCACTTGTCTCGGGTACGTGTATCTGCCCGGGCTTCAGGCCTGTCCGAACCATGTGGGTACCTTCAACCACCCCGAGGACGATCATGTGTTCTTCCTCCGCGACAGCGAGATGTACTGTCTCGCCGGTTGTATCCCGGATCTTGGTCATGACGGGTTGTGCTCGGGCAGCCAGCGACGAGCCGTTGTAGACCTGTCCGGCTACGACAACACAACGGGTGGAGAGCTCCCAGCGGGGTGGAGCCTCGCCGACAGGGTGGATCCATTGCGCTTCATGGAGGGTTGCCAGGGTGCGTTGCATTGCGCTTTTGTCGACCTCGAGTAGCCGTGAAAGCGCGGTCAAGCCGATTGGCTGATGGGCAGCAATGGCTTCGATGACGCGGAGTCCGCGCGTGAGTCCACTGATTGTCTTGACTGCGATCTGAATCACCCCTACTGTGATTAAAGAATTGATACACAGTATCACATAGAGATACTTGCTGTGAAGACGATCTTCCTGAAAGTTCGCACTTTCCTTCCCGCTGGCGGTCCAGTGCACTACCGAAAGGTTGCTGTGAAGAAGTTCAAACCCACTGTCGATCAATTGATCCCGAACCTGACACCGGCGGAGGAGATAGTTCTGCTTGCGCGCGCTCTGTGGGCCGAGGGGTACCGGGATCATCTCGCCGGGCACATCACGTACAACCTCGGTGACGGCACCATGCTGTGCAACCCGTGGCTTCTCACCTGGGAGGAGATCCTCCCCGCCGACATCATTCGCATCGACATCGACGGCAATGTCCTACAGGGCGATTGGCCTGTCCCGCTGGGAATTCCTCTGCACCTTGCGCTTCACCGAGCACGTCCCGATGTCGGCATTGCGCTACACAATCATTCGGAGTTCGGAACGGTCTGGGCTGATCTGGGCGAGGTTCCACCCGCTTACGATCAGAGTTCCAGCCTCGGCGGCGGTGAGGTAGTGCTGGTCGACGAGTACGACGGCGGCGTCGACAACATGGAGGCAGCCGAGGCCGCGATCCGGTCGATCGGGCCCGCTGATCGCGCACTCCTGGCAGGACATGGCGTTTTTGTCACCGGAAGTACCGCCGCAGCAGTCTATTTGCGGGCGGTCGCTCTCGAACAACGTTGTAAGAATGCCTGGATGATCCGGGTGGCCGGTGGACCGGAGAAGACAGCTCTGCCCGACTGGTGGCTCGATCGAATGGCCGGTAGTGACGGAAACAGTTACCACGGCTTCTGGGAGGCTGCGGTGCGCGCTGCGTTGCGCTCGGATCCTGAACTGGCCGAGAGCCTTCAGGTCTCCCAATGAACAACCAAGGCTCTGCGGCCATCAGCCACTCCGGAACGGATACTCATGGATTTTGAACTAGATGCAGATCAGCGAGCGTGGCGAGAGGAGATACGCACGTTTCTTCGCGACAATGTCACACCGGAATTGCGTGCGGAGATGGCCGAGCACGATCTCGAGTTCATCGGCGGCGAGCTCACGGCCTTTCGCCGGAAGATCGGGGCAAAAGGGTGGTTCGGGCTCAATTGGCCCAAGGAGTTCGGTGGGCTTGGACTCGGTGCGGTGTATCAGCATCTTCTGGTCAGCGAATTCGAGTACTGGGGCGTGCCGGGACCGGACTTGACGGTCACGTCGGTGGCTCCGATGATCATGCGCCACGGCACGCAACAGAACCGGGAAGAATTCCTGCCGCCCATTGCACGAGGTGAACTGACCTGCGCCGTCGGTTATTCCGAACCCAATGCCGGAACAGACCTTGCGAGTCTGAAAACCCGGGCGGTGCGTGAGGGCGACGAGTGGGTGATCAACGGTTCCAAGATCTGGAACAGTATGGCGCAGCGCGTCACTCACGAATGGCTGTGTGTTCGCACCAATACCGAGGTGCCCAAACACAAGGGTATCTCGGTGATCATCGTGCCGATCGACGCTCCCGGTGTTGTGATTCGTCCGATCACCGCGTGGTCCGGATATCGAACCAACGAGACGTTCTTCGACAACGTCCGTGTCCCAGCGACCAACCTGATCGGTGAAGTCGACAAGGGATGGAAGTACATCACCGGTGCACTGGATCTCGAACGTGGTGCCCTCACGAATGCAGGCGACCTGCGCAGAGCCGTCGACGATCTGTTGATTCTCGCGCGTGAGATCCGAGAAGACGGAACACGTCCGCTCGACAACGCAGATGTACGACGCAAGCTCGCTCAGTTGGATGCGGATGTCGAACTCGCGCAGCTCATGGGATTCGAGGCGTCGTCCCTGCTCGAAAGTGGAACCATTCCGTCGGTGCTCGTCAGCGTCGAGAAGATTTTCTCCAGTGAACTCAGACAACGGATTGCCGATGTCGGAACGGCGATGCTCGGTCCGGCAGGTTTGATCGCGGGATCGGACCCTCACGCAGTGATGGCAGGAAAATTCGAGCGACTGTACCGCGCCGCGCCACTGCTGCGATTCGGTGCCGGAGCCAACGAAGTTCTGCGAGATGTTATCGCCCAGCGCGGGCACGGCCTACCGAGTTACGGCCGCTGACATGATTCCGACCTTCCTTGACGGCGTAGGAGTTTGCCGATGAAACTTGTTGCTAACCAAGACCAACTCGATCTGCAGGCAATGTCGGCTGCCGTCCTGGCCAAACAATGCCCGATCAGTATGGTACGAGAACTGGCAGAACCGATGTCCGAAAGCAGCCCGGACAAACTGATGACGGCGCTTGCCGAGGTTGGTGTACTTGGCCTGGCGATCGATGAAGAATACGGCGGCGGTGGAGCCAGCCTGTACGAACTCGGTGTGTTCTTTCGGGAGGCCGGCCGGGTTCTCTGCCCGTCGATTGTCTACAGCACACTGCAATTCGGTATTGCCGTCGGGCGACTGGCTACGTCGGAACAACGCAGGCGTTATCTGCCTGCGCTGGCCGAAGGTCGACTTCGCGCCGGCGTTGCCGCCTGGAATCCCGGCGACGCCGGCGATATTCGACCCACTCTGACCGCAACACCAGCTCCGGGTGGGTGGCTGCTCAACGGAACCCTGCCATTTGCCGTGAACGCCTCGATGTCCGACGTGGTTCTCGTGACCGCTCGCACATCGGTGTTTGCCGAACCGGAACGGTTGATCTGCGCCTTCGTCGAGCCGACAGCCGAAGGTTGGAATGCCGTCCCATTGTCGAACATGTCCGGAGAGAGGCTATCTCGCGTCGAACTTGTCGACGTGTTCGCCTCGGACGCGGCCGTTTCTCTCGGGGGCAGCGGAAATGGGCTGAGCGCCGACGATCTTCGGTGGGTCGCCAATGCGGCAGTGGCGCTTCAATGCATGGAGATGGCAGGCGGCGGCGCCGCAGTTCTGGATCGCACCGTCGACTACATTGCCCAGCGTGAGCAGTTCGGGCGTCCGATCGGTAGTTTCCAAGCCGCACAACACATTGTCGCGGACATGCACATCGCGCTCGAAGGTGCCCGCTTGGCTGCCGCGCACGCGGTGTGGTGGGTGGCTCGCGGTGAATCCGCCACCCGTGCGGTCGCGATTGCAAAAATGCAGTGCAACGAGGCCTACAAGCGCGCGACCCTGGACGCACATCAATTGCACGGTGGTATGGGATACGTCCTCGAGACTGATTTGCACCTGTGGTCGGAGCGGGCGAAGGTCACGGAAATCCGATACGGCACAGCAGATATTGCGGCGGGTTGGCTGCAGAAGGAGCTGAACCTTGCCTAGCGAAGCGAAACCCGGACCGCGGCAGGCACTTCAGGATCTTCGGATCGTGGATTTGTCGAGGTGGGTGGCAGGAGAATACGCAACAAAGATGTTCGCAGATTTTGGTGCGGACGTTGTCAAAGTCGAAAAGCCGGAGACGGGCAGCTTGACGCGGGCGTGGGGACCGTTCCCCGGCGACGTTCCGAACGTCGAGCGAAGCGCACTCTTCCTGCATCTGAACACCAACAAGAAATCGCTTGTCCTTGACTTGACCTCGGGTTCCGATCGGGAGGTTCTCCTGAACCTCGTGGACACGGCGGACGCGGTGGTGGAGTCCTTCCGTCCCGGCCAGCTGGAGAAATTGGGCCTGGGGCCGGAAGTGCTGCACGCGCGCAACCCATCGCTGGTGATCACGCGGATCAGTGCTTTCGGCCAGACCGGACCGTACCGGGATCGTGAAGCGAGCGGCCTGGTCCTTCAGGCTGCCGGTGGCCCGATGAACGCAACTGGTGCGGCTGATCGTGCGCCGTTGCGTAAACCGGGACTGCTCGAGCACTACACGATCGGTCGTACCGCCGGCGAAGCCACGATGGCGGGAATCTTCAGCGCCAAGCGCACAGGAGAAGGTTCCGTGATCGACGTGTCCGGGCAGGAGGTTCTGCTCGCCGGCGCCGACCGGCGAGCGTCGTACCTCGTTTCGGCGGCATATTCCGGCATGAATGCTCCACGCGGAGTGCGAAGCCCGCACCGGCACGGCGCGACGTTCACCGGACCGTTCCGGGCCAAGGACGGATTTGTGATGCTGTACGTGACTAATCAGGCTTTCTGGAATCGCTTGGTCGACATAGTCGGCGAGCACGACGACGCGTTCCATACGCGGTACCACGGGCGCGAGACGATCATGGGAACGGATCGTGACGAGTTCATGGGATATGTCACCGAGTGGTTCGCGCAGCGGCCCAAAGTCGCCATCATGGAACAGTGCGAGGCTGCACGTATTCCCGTCACGGCGTATCTCGACGTCTCTGAATTGTTGAGTCACGATCACTTTCGTAGCCGAGGCGCATTTGTCCGTGGTACGCATCCGGTTGCGGGCACGTTGGAGTACACGGGTGCGCCGTGGCGGATGGCCAACGGGTACCAGTTGCGTCATACCGCACCAACTCTCGACCAGCACGGCCCACAGATCCGTGAGTCACTGACACAAACAGGGGAGCGAGTATGAGTTATCCGCTCGAAGGGATTCGTGTTGTCGACCTGACGGTTGTGTGGTCCGGCCCCGGTGCGACAGCGATGCTGGGGGACTTGGGCGCAGAAGTGATACGCGTGGAGGGGAACAACCGCGTCAGCCGACAAGTTTCGGCAAAGACAACGAAGGAATCGATCGCGCAGACCGGGTATCACGGCGGCACCTATCCGGAGAAGGAGCCCGGCGAGCGACCGTACGACCGGACAGCTCTCTTCAACTGGCATTCCCGGAACAAACTGTCGGCGTGTATGAATCTCGATACCGCTGAGGGACACGCAGCTGTGATCGAACTGATCAAAGTCAGTGATGTTCTGGTGGAGAACAATTCCAACGGAACTCTCGAGAAGTTGGGGCTTGGGCACGAGCGTTTGCTCGAACTCAACCCTCGATTGATCGTCGCTCGCATGCCACCTCTCGGAATGGCCGGACCGATGAGTGACTATCTCGGTTACGGCCCCAATTTCAACTCGCTGGTGGGGATTGCCGCGATGGACGGTTACGAGGGTGAGGAAGCCGACTCGGCCGGCGAGAACTACCACATGGACGAGGCAGCTCCGGCAGGTTTGGCCTTTGCGGTGATGGCCGCGCTGTTGGACCGCGAGCACACCGGCGTTGGGGGACTTGTCGAGTTTGCGCAGGCGGAGAACGTCATGGCGGAGATCGGGGAGTTCGTGCTCGACGCGCAGGTGAACGGGAGAGTTCCGGAGATCCTCGGTAACTCCGATCCTCATGTGCTGCAGGATGTTTACCTCAGTGCGGATGAGGATCGGTGGGTGGCGATATCCGTTCGCAGCGATCGCGAGTGGACGGCATTGGCCTCGGTAATCGGCGGGGACGAACTTGCCGAAATGGGCGCCGATACAGTCGCCAGACGGACAAACTCCGCGTCGATCAGGGATCGAATTGCGAAGTGGGCCCGCTCGATGTCGGCTTCCGAGGTTGTTTCGGTGTTGCAGGAGTGTGCCGTTCCCGCAGGTGAAGTGATGAGCGAAACCGGATTGCTCGAAGACCGTCATCTGCGCGAGCGTGACTGGTTCCAGGAGCGGTCACATCCGTCGGTGGGAACCTATCGGTATCCAGGACATCCCTGGCGGGTAGAGGGATTCGATCTGGCATTCGGGCGGGTACTCCCAGGGTTCGGTGAAGACAACGAGTACGTCTACAAGAAGATCCTCGGCTATTCCGATGAGAAGTATGCCGAACTCGAGAATTCCGGACTGGTCACCGACCATCAAATAGCGTGAGAGAGAAAGAACATGACTGAAAACGTAGCCGTGATTCCGGATTCGGAATCTCTGATCCCCGACAGTGTTGCCGAGCGTGTCGGGGAGGTGGTCTCCCAGGCGAGCGGAGCTGTGGTCGCGCGGGACTGGCAACGGTGGGCTGTGGCCGTCGGCGAAACCAACCCGCTGTACTTCGACAGCAAGTATGCCCGTGAGCACGGCTATCGCGATATTGTCGCTCCGCCGCTGTATTTGCAGTACGCGATTCTCGGGGTGACGCCGATACCGGAACTTCGGGTGGACGGCTCATCCGGTGCTGCCTCCGGGAATCTTGTTTTCCCGTTGTGCCCCAAGCGAATGGCAGGTGGCGAGAACACCACCTTTCTTCGGTCGGCCTACGACGGAGATGTGATCACCAGTGTGCGCGTCGTGGATTCGGTGGTCGAGAAGCGTGGTCGGTCCGGCCGATTCGTCCTGGTGACGTGGAAGACCACGTATACCAATCAGAACGACGAGGTTGTTGCCGAAGCGACCACCTCGATGATCGCCCGACCGTAGCGCGAGGAGTTGAAAGTTATGTCAACACAAGTATATTTCGATGATATCAACACCGGCGACACGATTCCGGTGTTGGCTGTCAGTGTCACTGCACTGCAGATGTTCCTCTTCAGCGCAGCGACGTACAACGGGCACCGCATTCACTACGACCGGAGTTGGGCTGTCGACGTCGAGGGCTATCAGGACGTCGTTGTACAGGGCCCGCTTCAGGCGGCGCTTCTGGCGCGCGTTGTCACCGACTGGATCGGTGGCGGGGGATCGTTGGTGAACTTCTCGGCCTCGAACCGGGCTGTGGCCTTTCCCGGCGAGCCGTTGGAATTCACGGGGACAGTGACCGGTAAACGCGACGAGAACGGTAGAGCGCTGGTCGATTTGGAGCTTGCCGGAGTGCGGGGTGGTGAGGTGCTGATGCCGGGAACGGCCACCGTGCTGCTGCCACGCCGTGACAGTGCTATCTCCGCCGGAGCGTCCTGATGGTGGGACTGCGCGGTGAGGCCGCCATCGTCGGGTTCTGTGAATTGCCCTCCCAGCGCAAGCAGACCCGTCCTGAGTTGCTCACCATCGAGCAGTGGGCAATGCTCTCGAAGCTGGCAATCGAGGATGCGGGTCTGAAGGCGTCGCAGATCAATGGTCTTGTCACGCATGGTATTGCGGAATCCGATATGTTTGCGCCGGCCACGTTGTCCGAGTATCTCGGGATTCCCTTGAACTTCGGTGAGCGAGTAGATCTCGGCGGCGCAACGGCGGCAGGGATGGTGTGGCGAGCTGCCGCAGCCGTCGAACTCGGTATCTGCGACGCGGTACTGGTCATTGTTCCTGGGTCGTTCATGACACCGAAGTCGCAGATTCAGCCCGCTGTGGATCCAGGGTATCTCGGTGCCTCGAGTGGCAAGTTCGGTTCTCCTCAAGCCGAATTCGAGATTCCGTACGGTAATCTCGGCCAGAACGCGCCGTACGCCCAGATCGCTCGGCGGTATGCGTCGGAATTCGGGTACGACGACCGTGCCACCGCCAAGATCGCGGTGGACCAGCGAACCAACGCCTGCAGTACTCCCGGTGCGGTGTTCCATGGAAAGCCGATCACGATCGACGACGTTCTGGCGAGTCCGATGATCGCCGATCCCATTCGGATGCTCGAGGTTGTGATGCGGGTGCAAGGTGGAGCAGGCATTGTCGTGGCGAACGCTGACATCGCGCGTCGCGGTCGCAACAGGCCGGTCTGGGTCAAGGGGTTTGGCGAACACCTGTCGTTCAAGACACCGACCTATGCAGAAGACATGGTGCGCACCCCGATTGCGAAGGCTGCGGACACGGCATTCGACATGGCGGGTATCTCACGCTCGGCAATCGATGTCGCGTCGATCTACGACTGCTACACGATCACGGTGGTGATGAGCCTCGAAGACGCGGGTTTCTGTGAGAAGGGGAAGGGTATGGAGTTCGTGTCGTCGAGAGACCTGACCTTCCGAGGGGGCTTCCCGTTGAATACCGCCGGCGGCCAATTATCCTACGGGCAAGCAGGAATGGCGGGCGGGATGCACCACGTATGCGATGGCGTACGTCAGGTGATGGGCCGATCCGGGGCGGCGCAGGTTGCCGACTGCAATACCGCTTTCGTGACCGGGAACGGCGGCATCATGAGTGAGCAAGTCGCACTGATACTCCAGGGAGATTAGGGATGTCGAACGAAAAGCCGTTTCCGGAACCGACGCCGGTGTCCGCACCGTTCTGGAATGCTTTGCGAGAAAGCAAGATAAAGATTCAGTACTCGCCGTCATCGGACGAATTTGTCTTCTATCCGAGATTGCTGGCTCCGCGCACGTTGGCCGACGACCTCGAGTGGCGTGAGATCAGTGGATTGGGCACGCTCTACACCTATACGGTGGCTGACCGTCCCACAGCACCGCCGTGGTCGGATGCGTTGCCGCAGATGTTGGCGGTGGTGCAGTGGGACGAGGGGCCGCGGTTCAGTACCGAACTGGTCGATGTCGGCGATCTGGAACTGACTGTCGGTATGCGCGTGGAACCCGTGTTCTGCGACTATCCGGATCGAGACATCACTCTGCTGAGATATCGGCCTCGAGCGCTCTGACACCTTCAGTATCAGAGCGATACGAGCATTAGTCTTCGTGTTTGCGGAGCTCGTCCGGGGTGCGGGGTTCAGGCTTCTTCCGGCGTGCTTTGCCGGCGCTGGATTTGTCGGATCCGAGTCGAGAAATGTTCTCCAACATCCAGTTTGCGCGGTCACGCTCTGATTCGTAGTACATCTCCGACCATCGCAGCACCAGTTCGGGATATGCCCATCCAGCTTCTTCGGACGCGCCTTCGGCGTCGGCAATTGCGCGGATGCGCATCTTCTCGGACTGGTCGCGATGTTCGGTGAGTACCGATTGCAGTTTGTCAGGGTCGGCCAGATGGCCGAGCCACATCCTGAGCATTACGCCGTGTTTGAGCACTGCGGGTTCGACCGGCGATTCGTTTGCCCACGTCGCTACCGCGTCGGTTCCGGCCGGAGTGATCGCGTACAGGCGCTTACTCTTGACGTCGTTTGTGCTCACCACGCGGGACGTGGCAAAGCCGTGGGCCTCGAGATTACGCAGTTCGCTGTAGATCTGACTGTACGACGGTGCCCAGTAGAAGAATCGCAGGCTCCAGTCGGCCCATTTCTTGAGGTCGTAACCGGAGAGTTCGGATCCGAAGGACAGTAGACCCAAGACGGCCCAACTTGTCGGTCGCAGAGTGGGCGCGTCTGCAGGTGTTTTGTCCTTTGCCATAGTCGAAAGATTACCTGGCGGTAGACCTAAAGAGAGTATTTCGGTTAGAAATATGCTGGCAATATGTCGTAGAAGGTGCCTGTGAACAGCTGTCTGCGTGCCGCTCTCGTAGGACCACTGAGCGGGAGAGGCGTCAAGCCTACGTCGGCCGAGTGTTTCAATGCAGATATGCCGCGTGATCTTTTGGTATCGACGCTCGACGCGCTCTGTGTGGATTTGGCACACCGGTGCGGAGACCGGGTGGCATTGCTCGACGGCTGCCAGGAGATCACCTACGGCGAACTGACCGATCAGGCACTGCGAGTGGCCGCTGTTCTGGCAGATTCCGGTGTGCGACCGGGTGCACGGGTGGTCCTCAGCGGCCGGAATACCACCGACTGGGTCTGTATCGCACTCGGGATACTGTGCGCTGGGGCAACCGTTGTTCCGGTGGGCCACGGTGTCAGTGGTCCCGAATATTCACGGATCCTTGATGTCACCGAACCGGCGCTCGTAGTCGACCAACCACGGATCGCCGACATCATGGCAGCCGCCAGAACTACCGCCCCTCACCCGGATAGACCGGCAGCGGGGCCCGACGACGTCGCGGTGATTCTCTCGACCTCCGGCTCGACCGGGGTGTCCAAGCAAGTTCCCATGACCCACGGACAGCTGTCGCGGTTGTACTCGGCAGTGGCGGACCGGCTCGAGCTGACCAGTGCGGATCGAGTGATCGGTGCCGTCCCGTTTGCACATTCGTTCGGCTTCAACGGTGTGCTGCTGACCGCAATGTGCGCCGGAGCCTCGGTACGCGTCGTCGAACACTACGACAGAGCCGACCTTGCCGATGTGATCGTCCGTGACCGCGTCAGCGTGGTGATGGGGCCGCCGACCATCCTCTTCGATCTGGTCGGCAGTGGCCGCGACGACATCGGGTTGGTATGCAGAATGGCGGTGAGCGGCGGTTCCGAAGTACCGCTCGACCGCATGCGCGGAGCCTGCCGTGAACTCGGAATCGTGAATATGGTTGTCGGCTACGGGCTTACCGAAGCCTGTGGAACCGTCGCCATGGGCAGTATCACCGAAGGCGAATCGGGTTCGCTCGCGATGTTGACCCCCGTCGACGGACTCGAAATTCGGATTGTCGACGACTACGGATATCCGCTTCCCCCCGACGAGGACGGCCACGTTCTCTGCTCCGGGTACAACATCATGCACGGATATCTGCGAGGGGTAGACGATCCGGAATCAACGCCCGACGACGCAGTAGACGGTGACGGTTGGTTGCGAACCGGCGACATCGGTTGGTCGGACGACGAGGGGCACCTGTATATCGTCTCGCGGGCCAAAGACACGGTGATCGTCAGCGGCTTCAACGTCTACCCGCAAGAAGTGGAGACGGTATTGATGGATCACCCGTTGATCCTCGAAGTCGCGGTGATCGGCGTGGCCGACCAACGGCAAGGCCAACGGCTGGTTGCCTGCATCATTCCGGTCCACGGATACTCCGTTGATTCCGAGGATCTGATCGATTTCTGCAAGGAACGGTTAAGTGCCTACAAGGTGCCGCGCATCTTTGTCGAGCTGGAGATGTTCCCGACAACGCACACCGGCAAACGATCACGAGAAGAACTACGCAAGCAGGTTTCGCAGAGATTGTGACCTGTCCGCACAGGTGTCAAGCTACGAAATGAATAGGCCACTGGCCGTTCACATCTGACACGTCTTTCCCTTGACTGCTCAGAAACTCGGCAAAATCCCGTTGACGTTCGGCGTGCCACTGTGCCTGATCGACCATGAGATCAAGATCGTTGATCTCCGGAAAACGCAGTGCTAGTTCTCGTGCCAGAGCTGCCGCGGCCATCGCGTCGGCCTCTGCCTCGTGCGCGGATTCGAGTGTAATTCCGTAGAACTCGCAGACCGCAGACAACGTTCGTTTTCCCTTGCGGAACTTGTCCATCGCGCGATCGATCACGTAGGGATCGACAACCAAGCCGGGAACCAGCGCCGGTTTGCCGATTCGTAGGCCTTCGCAGTGCATGACCGTGAGGTCGTAGGACGCGTTGAACGCAACAACCGAATGATCACGTGCCCACGAATTGTGGAGAGCCTCACGGATCTCCTCGTAGCCCTCGGCGTAGTCCTGACCGTGCTCAGCCGCATATTCGGTGGTGATGCCGTGAATAGCGATGGCACCGGCCGGAATATCGACGCCCGGGTCGAGTAACCACGTGCGGGTTTCGACACTCGAGCCATCCACGACGGCAACACACGCGCTGACGATCCGGGCTGTGGATGGATCGCGCCCCGTGGTCTCGAGGTCGAACGCGCAGATCGGGCGATCGGACCAGTTGTTCATCGGGGGCCTTTCGGTGTTCAAGTTCATGTCCGGTTCACTATGCACGCAGGCACCGACAAGAACTGGCCCGAACCCTCTCGACCTACATTAAGTCGGTCCCGACAGTAAATCGCTCCAGCACCTCCAGGTGCGGAGTCACACCGAAGCCCGGCCCTTGTGGCACAGCGATGTGCCCGTCCTCGATGACAAACGGTTCGGTGACGTCCTCGGCGAAGATCAGTCCGGTTGGCGGCGAAATTAAAAGTGCAGCAACGATATTCGTTTGTTCGAGCGACCCGTGGCCCGAGCTCGGGACCACGGGCGGCGACGTCGGTCAGGCTGAAGGTTGCTCGGCCACTGCTTTCCCTACGAAACGGTGGGTCTGATCGAATGCAGCAGCTACCTGGATCGAGTTGGTCATGTCACTGATTTCAGCCCAGCGTTCGGCGACTACCTCGGGCGAGAGCGCCTCCTGCGGGATGTAGACGCCCTGCGACTCCTCCATCCGGGCGATCGCGAACACGCCGGCGCCGGCGCTGAGGATCGTCTTGGTTGGTGCGTCCTCGGAGACCATGAACAGCGCGCCCGGTGAGATCGACTCGGGAGCAAGGAGTGCAAGGGTCTTCTCGTCGAGCAGGTCCTCGGTCATGCGGGTAGCCGCCGTCGGGGCAAGTGAGTTCACTCGAATGCCCTTGCGCTCACCTTCGATGGACAACACGTTCATCAAACCGACGACGCCCGACTTGGCGGCGCCGTAGTTGGCCTGGCCGAAGTTGCCGTAGATGCCCGACGCGGACGTGGTCATGAGAATACGGCCGTAGTTCTGCTCGACCATGTGCGGCCAGACAGCTTTGGACACGATGACCGAACCCATGAGGTGAACGTCGATGACCTTGCGGAAGTCGTCCAAGTCGGCCTTGATGAACGACTTGTCGCGCAGGATGCCGGCGTTGTTGATGAGGATGTCGACGCGCCCCCACTTCTCGATAGCAGCGGCGACCATGGCGGCAACTGCGTCGGCGTCGGTGATGTCGCAGTGATCTGCAAGCGCTTCGCCGCCAAGAGTCTCGATTTCGGCTACTACCTTCGCGGCTGCGGTATCGGCGCCGCCACTGCCGTTGACGGATCCGCCCATGTCATTGACCACAACGCGTGCGCCGCGAGCGGCGAGCGCCATGGCGTGAGCTCGGCCGAGACCGCCGCCTGCGCCAGTGATGATCGCGACCTTGCCTGAGAAATCCAATGACATGGGAAAAACCTCTCTGATCTGGGATACTACTGAGTATTACTATGTCAAAGTGCGGAAACAAGTCAAGGCAGTGAAGGGCGAACGATGAGTGCTGACACACCTGATATGCGCTCGGTGATCATCGAGACCGCGGCAGACGCATTTGCGGCAGACGGATATGCCGCCACGACCATCGACGACCTCGCCGATCGCGTCGGCGCCACCAAGGGTCTTGTCTACTACCATTTTCGGTCGAAATTCGATATCTACCTGGCTATTTTCGAGCAGGGTATGAGCAGGCTCAGAGCGGAAGTCGACGGAGAAGTGGCGGCGGGCGGCACCGGATTGGTCAAGCTCGCGGCGATGTCGCGGGCGCATCTGATCAATCTCATGACGCACCTCGGACATCATCATGCAATCCACCAGGGCGTGCGGGGGCAGATGAGTTCGGCGCTCAAGCCGCGCCAGCAGCAGGCGCTCGTCGAACTCAACGCTCTGCGCTTGGACTACGAGAAGCTTTTCGAACAGGTGATGATCGAAGGAGTCGCAGACGGTTCGATCCGCGCCTCGTCACCGCGCATGGCGGCAAAGGTTCTGCTCAGTAGCCTTAACGGTATCGATCTCTGGTATCGCCGTCGCGAGGGCCAGTCGGTCGCCGAAACCGAGGCGCTGGCAGACGAGATCGTCGAACTCCTGATCGGCGGGTTGCGCGCGGAACACTAGCGCGGCGCCAGACTGTCCGTAGAACTGACTGTCGTGGCAGACAGTCTGTCGGTTGTCGCAGCTCTCGCCGCACCCCAAGGTTCTCTTATGGCAATTACCGAGGGTGTAACCGGCGAGCAGACCGGGGTGGATCGCGAGTACGGAGATCGCGTACTTGCCGTCGAACCTGGCGGAAACGAGTTCATTCCCGACGAGGATCGCCACGGCACCCCTGGTCAGCTGTTCTGGACGTGGATGTCCCCGAACCTCGAATTCGCCACGATCTTCATCGGAGTTCTCTCCGTATCCGTATTCGGGATGACGTTCTGGCAGGCGACGCTCGGACTGGTCATCGGAACCGCTCTCGGTGCGGCCGCGCACTTCGTGCTGTCGGCACGCGGACCGTTGCACGGTGTGCCGCAAATGGTGCTCGGCCGATTGGGTTTCGGATACCGAGGTAACGCTTTGCCGTCGGCGTTCATGTCGATCATGTGCGGCGTCGGATGGTTTGCAACCAACAGTGTCAGCGGCGCTTTTGCGCTCAACACCCTGACCGGATTGCCGCCGGTGCCTTCGCTGTTGGTGATCGTCGTCATCCAGACCGTGTTCGCTTTCTTCGGGCACAACCTGGTTCAGGCTTTCGAGCGATATGCGTTTCCCGTACTTGCCGTGATCTTTGCCATCACTGCGATTGTCATTCTGACAAAAGCCAATCCAGGTGCGCCGGCGATCGAGGGCGGCGTCGGTGGACTCGGCGGTTTCCTCCTTACCGTGGGCACCGCGTTCGGGTACGCCGCCGGGTGGACGCCCTATGCCGCTGATTACACGCGCTACCTTCCGGCGTCGGTCTCGACATTCCGAACAGGTCTGTTCGCGTCGGCCGGACTGTTTGTCTCCTGCGTGGCACTGTCGGTGGTCGGTGCGGCATCGGTCACGATCGGCGCGCCGTCGTCGGATAACCCTGCCGACGCGTTCACATCCAATCTTCCTTCGGCACTTGCCAATCTGACGCTACTGGCCATCGCGCTCGGTGCCGTCGCCGCGAATGCGCTCAATGTCTACTCCGGCTCGATGGCCTTTGTGACCATCGGATTGAAACTCCCGGTGAAAACGCAGCGAGCCATGGTCGCGATGGTTTTCGGAGTTGTCGGATTCCTGGTTGCGTGGTGGGCACTCGCCGACGCAGCAGCAAGCTACGAAGCTTTCCTCCTTGTCGTCGCCTACTGGATCGGTCCGTGGCTCGGCATCATGTTCGCCGACCAATACCTGCGCCGCGGGCAGCGCATCGACAATCTCCTCTACGACCCGGAACACACCAACTGGGGTGGATTCTCAGCTTTCGTGATCGCACTCCTCACCTCGGTTCTGCTGTTCTCCAACCAAGAGAAGTTTGTCGGGTACGTCGTACGGTCAGTCCCCGAGCTGGGCGACATTACGTTCTTCGTGGGATTTGTCATCGCGGGCGGGCTTTACCTCCTCGTCAACGGTTCGAAGATCTCGCGCGACAAGCCGGTGAGCGCACAGCGCTAGAAGCAGAGTCGCGTACATCGACGGCGTCGACGGGTCGTATCCGAGTAGCGCCCGGATACGGTCGAGTCGCTGATAGAGCGATTGCCGGCCCAGGTGCAGCGCAGCCGCCGAACGTGTTGCGCTGCAACCATGACGGAGATGAACCTCGAGTGTTCTGGTGAGATCACTCGAATGGGTGTCGTCCCAGGAAATCAGGGGAGCGACGAGGGCAACCATCCGCTCCCGAACGTCCACCGGCAACTGGTCCACCGCGAGTTCCGGGGCCAGTTCACGAGTGGTTGTCACCACGCGCCCGGCGAGCCAGGTCCGACGAGCCGACGTCGCAAGGCGAAGCCCTGATCGGGCAGCATGAAGTGCCGCACTGACCTCGGACGGAGTGAACGCACACGGGTCTCCGATCACCACCGTGACTCCGTCGGTGATGTTGGACGACAGGGATGTTCCGAATGCCGCACTCACGGCTCCGACAGCATCGATCGTCTTGGCCGGCACTGCAACAAGACCGAACGTGCTGGCATGTACTTCGGCTCCCAAGTTCGGTTGGCCGAGGAGTTTGGCCGCGGAATCGAGGAGGCGAGTGGCGATTCGCGAACCAGGGGAGTCGATCGCGATCGCAACGACGCGGTGGCCGGGAGTGGGATGGAACCCAGCGGCCGCGGATCTGACGCGAAGGTCGATCTGCCGTACGTCGGTGCGCTCCAGCAGATCCGACACGAGAGTAGCGGCCGCCCGCTGGGGACGACCGGTCAGGTTTCCCGAATAGGTCAGTGCCAACCCCAATGAACCGGCTGAGCGTTGCAACAGCCCATGCAACGTTGCCGGATTCAGTGTCGAACCAGGCCCGGCCGTCAGAGTCCCCCAGGCTCCGTCTCTGGAATGGATAGCGGCAGTGGCAGTTCCGGCGTCAGCGGCACGCCAGGCTGACCGATCGTCGTCGACGCCATGTGCTGCGACGAGGGCGCCACTGCCGCTTGTCACGATCAAAGGGCACCCCGTTACGTCACTGATGCGCTCGAGCAGAGTGGCCACACCACTGCCTGCCATCAACTCGAGTTCGAGCACGCGAGCGAGATCATTTCCCAGGCGCAAAACAGCGACTTCACGCGAAATGATTTCGGTATTTGCGTTCTGACACAGTTCGATGAAAGGGACAACAGTCCGGAGTGCGATCAGCGGCATTCCCATGATCGCCGCTTCCTCGATCATGTCCGACGGAATCGCGTCGAAGGTTCGGCCGAGTTCTACGGCAACTCCGGCGACGTTTCGGTTCCCGACCTCTCGCAGATAGTGCCGCCTGGTCCCCGGATCGACCCCGGACAGACCCAAGCCGGTGGTGAGCAACAACTCGTCCCCGGACAGCAACGGGCTGATCTCGTAGATCTCGCTCGAATGGACCCAGCGGACCACACGTCCCAACTGGCTGCCACCGGCCAGAACCTGTGGATCGGCCCCACGGAACTGGTTGTCGAGCAGCTCGCGCACGGTCAGAGTCATCGGTTGGGCGTTCCTCACTCTGGGCGACAGTATGTCCACAATAAGGGCGGCTCGTTACAACAATGTGTCAGTTGTGGATGTAGTCCGAACAGCAGAAAGTAGAGGGATGTCGACGACTGTGACGAGCGCTTCCCGCGCTCTCGACCCCCAGACAATGTTGCAGGCAGCGATATCCGAGGCCGAACTCGGCCGCAGTGAGGGCGGAATTCCCATCGGTGCGGCACTCTTCGCGTCTGACGGCACCCTTCTCGGTAGTGGACGAAACCGTCGAGTCCAGCACGACGATCCGTCGGTGCACGGTGAAACCGACGCCTTTCGTGCGGCCGGAAGGCAACGTGACTACCGGCAGACCATCATGGTCACCACGCTCTCGCCGTGCTGGTACTGCAGCGGGCTCGTGCGTCAGTTCAACATCGGATCCGTGATCGTCGGTGAAAGCGTGACATTTACCGGTGGGCACGAGTGGCTCCGCGAAAACGGGGTGTCTGTCACCGTTCTGCGAGATCAACACTGCATCGATTTGATGACCGAGTTCATCGAAACAAACCCGGCACTGTGGAACGAAGACATCGGAGTAGCGGAATGAAGGCTGTATCGACCGTGGATATTTCCCTCTGGCGGGCCGGCGGTCCGGGCGCTGAAGCTGTCGCGCGTGAGGTGGACGAAGGGCTGCAACGTGCGGGCTTCCTCCTCGTGCGCGGGCATGGGATCACCCGCGAACTTGCCGCAGACGTGCGAGCCGCGGCCCGGAAGTTCTTTGCGCTACCCGAGTCGACAAAAGCCAAGTACGCCGCAATAGTCGGTGAACGCGGATGGATCGGCCCGGGAATGGAGGCAAACGGTTACTCGGAGGGAACCGAAACTCCGCCGGATCTCAAGGAAACCTTTGCGATCGGAGCCGAAACTCGGACGGGCGATCCGCTGGTCGACGACGTCTGGTTTCTCTCCAACGTCTGGCCGAGCGAGGTTGCCGAGCTACACGAGCTCTTGACCGTCTACACCGCGCAGATGCGTCGACTGTCGGACGATTTGCTGGAGATGTTCGCAGCTGCACTAGGTTTGGCGAACAACCCGTTCGACGGGCTTGCCGACCTCCCCACGTGGACGTGCAACATCAACCATTACCCACCGATGAGCGTCGTAGGTGAGCCTGAGCCGGGACAGTTCCGCATCGGTCCGCACACAGACTTCGGAACGGTGACAGTTCTCGATCGTGAGCTCGGATCCGGTGGACTGCAGGTGTACACGGACGAAGGCGGATGGGAAGACGCCCCGTACGACGCAGAAGCGTTGACGGTCAACATCGGAGACCTCCTCGAATACTGGAGTGGGAAACGCTGGCCGTCGGGCCGGCACCGCGTACTTCCTCCCCAAACGGACGCTCCGGAGGAAGATCTGGTCTCGCTCATCTACTTCTACGAACTCAATCACGATGCGCTAGTCACCCCGTTGGAGTTGCCGATCGGCCGAGTGTCCGGCCTGGAACCCGTCGTGTCGGCCGATTTCATCAAACTCAGGTTGGACGCGATCACTCTCTAGTCGGCGAGAATCCCTGGTTTGTCCCGTTCTCGGAAGAGGGGTAATGTGTGGGCGTCGTGCGCCGTCCGAGCGCATGGCGAACGAGCAGTAATTCAGGGAAGAGGAGGTGTGGCTTGTAATGCGTGGCCAACCTCCGAGTACCAACTGAAGCTGTAGATCGCCCGGGTTGCCGGGTATTTTGCTGCAGCTTCATCGTGTGTTCATCGGCCTCTGCTTCGCTGTGAAGCGCGCCTTGGCCGTTCACTCTTCCTTGAAAGCTGTTGCAGCATGTCTGAATTCAAGTCCCGCCGGTCGTCCTTCCCGCGTCGCTCGGCAGGTTTCGGTGATAGTCGAACCGGTCACACGCCCGTCGCCCGCACCGTCGTGAAGGCCGCAACGACCGATGCGATTGCGCCTGTGGAAGCCACGGTCGTGAATAGTGGTGTGTACCGCGACGGAGCTCGGATCGCGTCGCCGTCCACCCTCGCCGAAGCGTTGTCGTGCCTGCCGGATTCGCAGTCGATGGCATGGATCGGGCTGTACCGTCCCGACGACACTCAATTGTACGCTGCAGCACAGCATTTCGATCTTCACGAGTTGGCTGTCGAAGACGCGATTGCCGCACATCAACGTCCCAAGCTCGAGCGATACGGTGAGACACTCTTTGTCGTGTTGCGCGCTGCGCGCTATCGCGACGAGACCGAACGCGTCGAATTCGGTGAACTGCATGTGTTCTGCGGTCCCAACTTCGTTCTTACTGTCCGCCACAGTGAATCACCGGATCTCACGGCCGTGCGAACCAGAATGGAGAACGATCCCGATCTCCTCCGTCTGGGGACCGAAGCTGTTCTCTACGCAATCCTCGACGCCGTCGTCGACGGCTATGCGCCGGTTGTCGCCGGCCTGCAGAACGACATCGACGAGATCGAGACCGAGGTATTCAGCGGCGATCCCGGAGTGTCGCGTCGTATCTACGAATTGACCCGTGAAGTGATCGAATTCCAGAGAGCCACACGGCCGTTGCTCGGCATGCTGCGTGGGCTGTCGGCAGGATTCGACAAATACCACACGGACGAAGAACTGCAGCGCTATCTTCGCGATGTCACCGACCACGCGACAACAGTGGTCGAGCAGGCCGACGGGTTCCGTCAACTGTTGGGAAACATCCTGACCGTCAATGCAACCCTGGTATCGCAGAATCAGAACGAGGAAATGCGAAATCTCACGCAGGCGAGTTACGCGCAGAACGAGGAGATCAAGAAAGTGTCGGCCTGGGCGGCAATTCTCTTTGCCCCGACACTGATCGGAACTGTGTACGGCATGAACTTCGACGACATCCCGGAACTTCACTGGCAGTTGGGCTATCCGTTTGCGCTCTCGATGATGGTGCTGACGTGTGGAAGTCTCTACACGATTTTCAAGCGGCGAGGCTGGCTCTGACCGTGCGCCTTTATCAACCGCGGGCGGTTGATAAAGGCGCACAACAGGTTAGAGCGTTGCCGTGCAAACGGTGAACTTGCGTTCGGCGTGCTCGAATCCCGAATCTGCTTCGGAACCACAATCTTCGATGGACGTCGAACCCTGGAGGATTTCGATTACCTGGACTACGTCGCTTCCCGAATCGGCGCAGTCGATACGGGCCGGCTCGTCGTCGAGGCCACCCGGTCCTAGATCCATGCATCCGCCGACGACCCAGTCGATGTCGAGACAGACCGCGCCCTGTTCCTGGCCGAGCAGAGTCTCGTAGTAGGTCTGATCGATGTCGGACGCGCACTCATCCGACGTGGGGGCTTTGGCGACAACCTTGTAGTTGGATTCGTCGCTGCCGCACACGGCGTGGTCGATTTCGGCGTCGTTCGTAGTGCCGCCGATCTTGACGCAGTCACCGATGTTCACGTCGATATCAACGTCGCCGCCCGCGTCGGTGCCCTCTTGGCCGTCGATCTTCGAGGTGGTGGTGCTCGCTGACGTGGTGGTCGAATCTGCCACGGTGGATGATGATTCCGCGATGGCTTTAGGCTCGACGTCAGATCCGCACCCGGTGGCGAAAATGGCGATTGCAGACGTTGCGATCACTGCTGTGCACAGCCGTCCGACGATTCCGGACATTCAAGTCTCCCTTGCTGATCTTGGATTATTCGGGCTCTATTCCACTTCACTGCTAGTCGAATAGCGAATCGGGCTGTCAGTATGAGTGGGTGGACCTCCCTCAGATGCCGCCGCTCGCCCCGATGTTGGCGAAGGCCGCTACGACAGTGCCGGTACAACCCGAATCCGACCAGCCGACGTGGTCGTACGAACCGAAATGGGATGGCTTTCGGTCGATAATCTTCCGCGACGGGGACGAGGTAGTCCTCGGTTCACGCGGAGGAAAAGACCTGGCTCGGTACTTCCCCGAAATCGTCGAAGCGGTGAAGGCGGAACTGCCGGACAAATGTGTGGTGGACGGCGAGCTTGTCGTGCCCCGGGAAGTGAACGGCGTGACGCGGCTGAGTTGGGAAGCGCTGTCCGAGCGCATCCACCCCGCGGCCAGTCGAGTGGCGCTGCTCGCCGAACAGACACCAGCACAATTTGTTGGATTCGACCTGTTGGCGCTGGGAGATCGGGATGTCGCGGCCGAAGATTTCAGTGTGAGACGAGCATTGCTGGTCGACGCGATCGGCGGCGGTCCGAGCTGTCATGTCACGGCTGCAACTTTCGACAGCGGTGAGGCGATGCGGTGGTTCGAGATGTTCGAAGGCGCTGGTCTTGACGGTGTGATCGCCAAGAAGCTGGTCGGCCCCTACCTGCCGAACAAGCGCGAGATGATCAAGGTCAAGCACGCCAGAACCGCGGATGTCGTACTGCTCGGATACCGTCCGCACAAGAGTCAACCGGGTATCGGTTCGATGCTGCTGGGTTTGTTCGACGGCTCCGATTTGAAGATGGTCGGTGGCGCTTCGGCATTCACCGCGGCGCGGCGAATCGAGTTGCTGGAAGAACTCGAACCACTACGCGTCGGTGACGACGTGGTGGCGGAAGGCGAGGCAAGTCGATGGAAGTCGGCAGCCGACCGCTCGTGGGTCCCGCTCCGCCCGGAGCGGGTATTGGAAGTGGCGTACGACCAAATGGAAGGGGAACGCTTCCGGCACGCAGCGCGCTTTCTGCGGTGGCGTCCGGATCGGGTTCCCGACGAGTGCACGTTCGATCAGTTGGAGGTTCCGGTGCGGTACGACTTCGCGGATGTCCTTGCAGGTGGTGTGTGATGGCCAGTCCGGCAGTGGAACTGGATGTCGACGGAATCGCGGTCCGTCTCTCCAGCCCCGACAAGATCTACTATCCGCAATTGGGCACCGACGGCGGGACCAAGCGTCATCTTGTGGAGTACTACCGCACAGTGGCGTTGCAGGGCGCCGCGGTGGCCGCCCTGAAGGATCGACCGACACACCTGCAACGCTTTCCCGACGGTATCGAGGGCGAAGAGGTCTACCAGAAACGATTGCCGGCGAAACGACCTGAACATGTCGAATCCTGCGAGGTGACGTTTCCGTCCGGGCGCAAGGCCGACGTCCTCCGAGTGCAGAACGCTGCCAACATCGTGTGGGCGGCAAACCTCGGAACCATCACGTTTCATCCGTGGGCAGTGCGCTGCCCGGACACCGATCATCCCGACGAATTGCGGATCGATCTTGATCCGCAGCCCGGAACCGGTTTTGCGGAGGCCGTCGCGATCGCCGACGAGGTACTGCGTCCACTTCTCTCGGAACTGGGCCTGGAAGGGTTCCCCAAGACGTCCGGTGGACGGGGCCTGCACGTCTACATTCCGCTCGCGCCGCGTTGGGATTTCATCGAGGTTCGACACGCGGGAATTGCACTGGCTCGTGAAGTCGAACGACGCAGCGGCGATCGGGCGACAACGGCCTGGTGGAAGGAAGAACGTGGTGAGCGGATCTTCATCGACTTCAACCAAAATGCCAGGGACAGAACGATTGCCGCGGCCTATTCTGCGCGCAAAACTCCGATTGCAACCGTGTCTACGCCGGTGACGTGGGACGAACTGCGCGACGTACACCCCGACGACTGCACTATCGCGACGGTCCCGAATCTGCTCGCCGACCGCGGTGATCCGATGGCAGCGATGCACGAGAAGGCCTTTGAACTCGATGTTCTCCTGGAAATGTTCGAGAAGGACATCGCAGCAGGATTGGGAGACCTCCCATATCCGCCCAACTACCCCAAAATGCCGGGTGAACCGAAACGGGTACAACCGAGTCGCGATCGAGATCGGAAGCAGACAGAAACCGAGTAGCGTCTGAATCGGACAAATCCGAGACTCGCGAGTGCATTGTGAGGTTGAAATGGATCACCGGGGCGCACGGGTTACAGGATTGATAGTGGGCGGCGGGATAATCGCAGCTCTGAGCATTGTCGGCGCTACTTCGCAGGCGTCGGCCGCAACATTGGACTGCTCTGCGAGAGGGCTCGATCAGACTCTGGTGGACGGGTCGTCGGCGTGCCGGGCGGTTGCCGATGCGGACAGTTCCGCCATCTCGCATGTCGAAGGTGACGGAGTAGGGGCCGCAGACTCGCGCGACGGCGGCACGTCTGCTGGGCTTGCGATGTTCGGTGGCGTCGCGGCCGCGGAAACTCGCGGTGGAATGCTTGCTGCCGTTGCTTTCGGGCGGGATTCGTTAGCTCTCGGGCGCACCGCATCGCCGTTTGCGGTCGTCCTGGCAGGCCCAGGCGGTCGCGCTGCTGTCGGTGATGCCGACGTTGGCGCAATCTGCGCCGGGGGTCCTGCGCTGGTTTTCAATATCGCGACTGCTCAGGGATGTTTCAGCGATGGAATTTCGACCTGGACGCTGCCGTGACGGTGCCCCGCACTACAGTTCACTTCGTGACACCGGTCACAAAGATGTAAAGCTGTGGTGGGTCGATCAGGGCAGCTGCCGTGATCAAACGGGGATCGGAGGACGCGATGACTGCAAACGCACGGCGCGGTTCACTCGCACACACAGAGGTGCCGGCGCGGACCGAACTGTACGTCGATCGTCGATTCCTGCCACTGGCAGACCGGTTCTTTGCGATGTACCGGCAACCGCAGCAAGGCGGCGGCGCTTTGGTTGCGTACCAGGACGGCGAGAAAGTTCTCGACATCTGGGCCGGATATGCCGACCGTGACCGCCGCTGGGACCACGACACCATCTCACTCTCGTTCTCCACGGGCAAAGGTGTGGCCAGTACCGTCGTACATCGTTTGGCTGAGCGTGGATTGATCGATTACGACGCGCCGGTCGCGCAGTACTGGCCCGAGTTCGGTGCCGCTGGCAAAGACAAGATCACCGTTCGTGACTTGATGACGCATCGCGCCGGCCTGCACAAGGTGCGTGGATTGATGCGCAATCCGCTCGATCTCATGGACTACGACGCAGTTGTTGCCGCACTGGCTGCGAGCAAGCCGGATCCGCGCCGGTTGAAGGGCCCCGGATATCACGCGGTGACATACGGATGGTTGGTCGCCGAATTGGTTGCGCGAGTGACGGGACTGCCCTTCACGGACGTCGTCGAGGCGGAGATCGCGAAGCCGCTCGGTGTCGACGAATTCTGGTTCCGCGTACCCATCTCTGAGCGGACGCGTATCGCGAAGCTGTTTCCGCACATCAATCCAGCGGGTCTCAACTGGGCGTTTGCGTCTACGGTTCTCTCTCATGTCGGCCCTACTCGCGGTCTGGCCGAGGCTGCGATGCCCGACGGATTCGACGTGATGGTTCGTAATCCGGCGGTGCATGACACAGTGATGCCCGGTTGGAACGGAGTCTTCAGCGCGCGGGCGCTGGCGAGGATGTATGCGGCAATCGCCAACGGCGGCATGCTCGACGGAAAGCGGTTCCTGACAGAGTCGACCATTGATCAGATGGCGACCATTCAAACGAGAGAGCGTGACTACGTACTCGCGGTTCGGCCCAATTGGGCGCTGGGTTACCACCCGCCGATCATCGCGGCACGGCGTCAACCGCGAAACGCCATCGGACACTACGGCGTCGGTGGTTCGGGCGCGTATGCCGACCTCGACAGCGGCTTGTCGTTGGGTTTCACGACCAACCGATTGGGTAGTGCCGTAACAGCACTTGGCGACCTTCGTCTCGCCAGGCTGGGAGCCGAAGCACAGGAGCTCGCGCGTCGGGGATAACGAGTGAGGTGAAAATGGTCGTAGATCTTGCGGCAGCAACACGATTTCTGGCCGGCAACGGCCGGATACTCGACCGTCACCGGTTGAATTTAGTTCTGGGGCAAGGCGATCGAGATGCTGCATTGGCGGCGGTCGACGGCTACCGAAATCCCGACGGCGGATACGGCTGGGGTCTCGAGCCGGACCTGCGTTCGCCAGGTAGCCAACCCGGTGGAGCACTGCATGCGTTCGAGGTTTTTGCCGATGTCGCCGCGGTGACCCCGCGGGCCCTGGAATTGTGTGACTGGCTGCAGACGGTATCGACCGTCGACGGTGGTCTGCCCTTTGCTCTTCCGATTTCCGAACCGGCTGGGTGCGCACCGTTCTGGGTCTACGCGGATCCGTCGGAATCGTCGTTGCAGATCACGGCCATCGTGTGCGCCACGGCGTTGCGGGTAGCCGAATTCGATTCCGCAGTGGCCAAACATCCCTGGCTCGATTCGGCGGTTCGGTTCTGCCTGGGTGCGATCGAGCGTGCCGAGACGTTGAGTGCTCTCGAATTGGCATTTGCGTTGCAGTTCCTCGATGCGGCGAACGAGGTCCGGTTGGTGGCAAAACTCGGTGCGCTCATTCCTCCGGACGGATTGGTGCACGTGGACGGGGGAGCTGTCGACGAGTACATGCGTCCGCTCGATTTCTCGCCGTATCCTTCAGGTCCGACCCGCACGCTGTTCAGTGCGGGAGTGATCGATGAGGAACTGTCCGCATTGGCGGCGAGGCAGTGCGACGATGGCGGATGGATGGTCGATTTCGACAGCTATTCACCCGCTGCCGTGCTTGAATGGCGTGGTCATGCCACAGTTTCGGCAGTTGCCCTGTTGAAACGCAATGGCGTGATCTGAAAACCGTTCTCGCGCCAAATTGGAACACGTTATAGTCTGGAAAGTGGATGTGCTTATGTGTTTCAGGGATAGGGGAGAGCTATGGCGTATGTGATCACGCAGCCGTGCTGTAACGACGCCTCATGTGTGGACGTGTGCCCGGTAAACTGCATTCATCCGACGCCTGACGAAGCCCAGTTCGCCACCACCGAAATGCTCTACATCGACCCGGACACCTGCATCGACTGCGGTGCGTGTGTGGATGAGTGCCCGGTCGATGCCATCTACTCCGACAACGAACTTGCTGAAGCCGACGCGCCGTACCTCGAGATGAACGCGTCGTACTTCGAGAAGCATCCGATGGGGCCGGACTGGCCGGAGCCGATCACCATGGCCAAGATCGCTCCCGAGTTGGGGACGCTGCGGGTCGCCATCGTCGGTTCAGGGCCGGCGGCGTGTTACGCGGCGATGGAACTGGCCGGCAAGCCGCGGGTCGAGGTCGACATTTTCGATCGCCTACCGACGCCGTACGGGTTGGTCCGAGCAGGCGTGGCTCCCGATCATCCGGGTACCAAGGGCGTCACCGACCAGTTCCGCGCTGTCGTGTCGAAGAAGACGGTGCACTGCCACTTCAATGTCGAGGTGGGTAATCATATTTCGCATACCGAACTGCTCGAGCATCATCATGCGGTGATCTACGCGGTAGGTGCGGCAGGTGATCGCAAGCTCGATATCCCGGGCGAAGATCTTCCGGGAAGCCATGCTGCAACCGAATTCGTCGCCTGGTACAACGGTCATCCGAGTTACGCCGATCGCAGTTTCGATCTGTCCGGGGAGCGGGCCGTCATCGTCGGCAACGGCAACGTTGCACTCGACGTCGCCCGCATCCTCGTCACCGACCCGGAGGTTCTGGCCAAGACAGACCTTGCGGATCATGCCCTCGAAGCGTTGCGCAACAGCAATATTCGTGAAGTGGTGATTCTCGGTCGTCGAGGTCCGGCGCAGGCCGCGTACACCAACCCCGAATTGCTGGCGCTGGGCCAGATGGCGGATGTGGACGTCATTGTGGATCCGGTAGAGGCAGAACTCGACGATTCGAGTCGGGCTTTTGTCGAGAGCGACGCCGCAGAGCCGTCGGTGTTACTCAAGGTGAAGCAGGCCCAGGAATTTGCCTCGCGCACAGCCGATCCCACACGTAAGCGCATAGTTCTGCGATTCCTCACCTCCCCGGTCGAGATCCTCGGCGACGGCAGTGTCGAGCAGGTTCGCATCGTGAAGAACCAACTGGTCGCAACACCCACCGGTCAACTGTCCGCACGGCCCACCGAGGAAACCGAGATCCTCGACACCGGACTGGTATTGCGTTCGGTCGGTTATCGAGGAACGCCCGTCGCGGACCTACCGTTCGACGATGCTCGAGGCGTGATCCCCAACGAGAACGGCCGCGTGATCGATCCGGAATCGGGGATGCCCATGCCCGGCGTCTACGCTGCGGGGTGGATCAAGCGTGGCCCGACCGGTGTGATCGGCACGAACAAGTACTGCTCGGCTGAAACCGTGTCCATGATTTTTGACGACTTCGCAGCTGGGCGCCTTGCAACGCCAAGTGCGGAAGCGGAGAAGTTGACGGTACTTCTGGCCGACAGGTCACCGGATCAGGTGGACTACCAAGGTTGGCAGCGGATCGACAAGGCCGAGCGCGCATCCGGGGCGGCTGTCGGTCGTCCGCGAACCAAGCTCATTTCGATCGAATCGATGCTTGCGGCCGCTCGCGAGGAAAGCTAGCGGAGATCGTTCAACCTACGTGCTCGGTGAGAGACCACTGTCCCGAACCCTGCAGTTCGAGTTGCCGATTGTGAAAGACGTTGAGCGTGCTGCGGTGTCCCACGCTGACCATAATGCTGTCGGGCAGTTCGCTGCGCAGCATGCGGTAGAGCGTGTACTCGAGGCCTTCGTCGATCGCGGATGTCGCTTCGTCGAGGAACACGGTGCGGGGCTTGGCCAGAACTACCCGGGCGAACGCCAGTCGCTGTTGTTCGCCCGGAGAGAGGATTCGGGTCCAATCGGCTACTTCGTCGAGACGGTCGGTCAAATGCGGAAGATGCACCTGGTCAAGTACCGCTCGGAGCCTGCTGTCCTTGGCGATCGAACGATCCGGATACGCCAGTCCCGTGCGCAACGACCCCAGCGGCAGGTACGGGCGCTGGGAAAGGAAAAGCGACCTACCCACCGGCCGGGTAACCGAACCGTCCGCGTAAGGCCACAGTTGTGCGATGCTTCGCAGCAAGGTGGTCTTACCGCTTCCCGACGCACCTTTGACGAGCAGGGCGTCGCCGTGATCGAGTGTCAGATCCAGCTCGGCGATCAAAGTCTCTCCGGAAGGCTTGCGTACGTGGAGTTTTCGGATGACAAGCTGATCTCCGGCGTCTGAAACGTCGAGCGTCGGTAGTGCCCGGGCTCGCTTGTCGGCGTCGGCGAGGCCGGTCAAGCGTATGAGGGTGGCGCGAAAGCTCGCGAAATCGGCGTACGACTCACGGAAGAACGACAAAGATTCGTGGACTTGGCCGAACGCCTGCGCGGTTTGCATGACGTCGCCGAAAGTGACCTGTCCCTTGAACAACCGAGAGCCCTGCACCAAGAACGGGAAGATGACTGCGGTCTGGTTCACGGCGAGATTGAAGCCACTGAACTTCAGCGTCCGGAACACGATGGCCCACATGTTGCGGATCACCGCAGCGAAGCGTGTTGCGAGCGTGCGACGTTCGACGTCCTCGCCGCGATAGAACGCGATACTTTCGCCGTACTCCCGCAATCGCACCAAGGCATAGCGAAAGGTCGCGCCGAGCTTCTCGTTCAGGAAGTTCAACATGATCAGCGGTCGGCCGATCCAGAATGCCAGCGCGGTGGTCACCAATACGTAGATGTAGACCAGGAAGATCATCGCGCGCGGAATCTCGGTACCGAAAATGGTCAGCGGTCCGGAGAGATTCCACAGGATCGCGGTAAAGCTCACTATCGACACCATCGCGGTGACCGCACCCATCGACAACGTGCGGGAATAGGTCACGAACGAGGTGATATCGGTCTGGATGCGCTGATCCGGATTGTCGATCGGGCTATGCAGGAACTCGCCGCGGTAGTACGCAAGACCGTCGAGCCAATCGTCGGTCAGGGTGTTGTTGAGCCAGATGCGCCACTTGATGTCGAGGGCCTGGCCGACGAAGTACGTGAGGAGCGAACTCACGACGTGGATGACCGCCAGGACGGCGAACACTCTGAGATAGTGCCAGAACCCGGCTTCGTCGAGGTTCTGAATCGTGTCGTAGAAATCCTTGTACCAGTAGGAGAACAACACCGTCACGCGCACAGCCCACACCGTGAGCAGCAGCAGTACTGCAAGAATCAGTATTGGAACGGGGCTGCGCCTGGGGTTGAAGTACGGCCAGGCCATCCGTCGAAACTGGCTGCCCCAGGCAGTGAAGCGGGCCAGCAGAATTGCCGTGATCGCGAGGGCGGCGGCGGTGATCGTATAAGCCTTCGCCAGCCACAGCGCACTGTCCGGAACTGCGGTGCTCCAGTTCACGTGCACCTCCGTCGCAGAACGGAAAAGGCGATCCCGTCGGGTACGGAAGCTGAAAAGCGGATTCACCGAAGTGGACGCCGCCAAACCTGGAACACCGTGCTCCCTGAGCGTTGACAGCTACGGTTCAGCGAACCTTCGTATTGCTGGATTTCTCGATTTATGTGTTAATTACAAGGGAATTGTGCGGTTTGCTCCGAATGGCGCGTTGGCGTCGATGCCAGGCGGGTATCGACGCCAGCCTCGCATGACCAGCAAATGCACGTTGTCGAAGGAAAGTAGTGAGATGGTCAGCAAGCGAGTGCGTCGGACATCCCGGATAGCTGTAGCGGTTGTCGGAGTAGTGGCTGCAGGCCTCACATTTGCCGGACCGGCAGCGGCTTTCCCGCTCTTTCCCGGTGGTCCGGAGATTCCAGTACCCGTCGTCGCCGGTGTTGCCGGCCTTGATCCGGCGCTCCCGGGTTTCATGGGCACGGCGGATCAGATTCCCGCCCCGGTTCCCAACTTCTCGGCACCGTCGGTCAACCCGTCCAACGGTGAGCGTGTCGGAATCGCTCAGCCGATCATCATTCGTTTCAACGAATCGATCGACGACCGCGCCACCGCGGAACGTGCAATTCGCGTCACCACCAATCCGCCGGTCGAGGGAAACTTCTACTGGATCAACAACAGCCAGGTGCGGTGGAAGCCGACGCAGTTCTGGCCCGCGAACATCTCGGTGACCGTCGACGCCGGCGATTCGCATTCCACGTTCAGCATCGGCGATGCACTCGTCACGGTTGCGGACGACAACACGAAGCAGATCACCGTCACTCGCAACGGTGAAGTGGTGCGCACCATGCCGACGTCGTTCGGCAAGCCGGGCCACGAAACTCCTAACGGCACGTACATCGTCGGCGAGCAACTGCGTGACATGTACATGGATTCGTCCACCTACGGCGTTCCGATCGATTCACCCGAGGGCTACCGGACCTACGTCGAATACGCGTCACGAATTTCCTACAGTGGAATCTTCGTCCACGCGGCACCGTGGTCCGTTGCGCAACAGGGATTCACCAACGTGAGCCATGGCTGCCTCAACGTCAGTACCGAGAACGCCAAGTGGTTCTTCGAGAACGCAGGCAAGGGCGACCCCGTGATCGTGCAGAACACTGCCGGTGGAATCCTCAGCGGCGCCGACGGACTGGGTGACTGGAACCGCTAGAAGCGCCTTACAGTTCTGGGCATGACCGTTGCTCGTTCGCTTCTGCTGTTCGTTCTTGCCGCCGTACTCGAAATCGGTGGAGCCTGGCTGGTGTGGCAGGGAATTCGCGAGAACAAAGGCTGGATCTGGGTCGGCCTCGGCGTGATCTCACTCGGCCTGTACGGGCTGGTCGCGACGATGCAGCCCGACGCGAACTTCGGTCGAATCCTGGCCGCGTACGGCGGCATATTTGTCGCTGGATCCTTGCTGTGGGCAGTGGTGATGGACGGCTTCCGCCCTGACCGTTTCGATATCGCCGGCGCGCTGATCTGCCTGGTCGGGGTTGGCGTGATCATGTATGCGCGGTAGGGCCTTCGGCCCTGTGCGCCTTTCTGGTAGCGACCACTACCAAAAAGGCGCACAGCACATGCTTACGCCTTCGCCCGAACCACCAGAACAGTGCCGGGGAACTCGGCTGCAAGTTCGCGGCGAGCGTGCTTGATGCACGCGGTGCCGTAGCCCTTCTTCCGTGCCTGCGGAGCGATCCAGATCGCGACGTTCACTTCCTGATCGGTGAGCTCACCGAAAACCAGGCCGACACTCTTCGGGGTATCAGACGAAAGATCCTCGGCGACAAACCAAGCCGCGCTTTCGTCGTCGATCCGCCCCAAGCCTGCAGCGCGCTCCGATTCGACGCGATCCGAAGCCCACGGAGCGCCGCCGTCGTCGAACTGCTCTGCGGAACGTTCCGCAAACAGTGCGGCATCGTCGGTGCTGTCGGTGAACGGGCGCAGGTTGAAGTTCGCGCCGCTGCTTGCCGGGCGATCCACGGCGGTCCATTCCAAGGTGGCGTCGAGGTTCTCGAGTTCGCCCTGGATACGGTCGCGTGCCGCCTTGGTCAGTGCGCTGAACTTGAGGCCCAACACGGCTTCCGCGTTGGACTCCGACGTCCCGAGCAGTTCTGCAACCGTCGCGACTGCTGCCTGATGATCGGCGCTGTCGACAACGGCGTCCAGGACCTCGTGTCGGCGTTCCAAGGCGCGAACAAGTGCGGCGGTGAGCTCGCGACGGTCCAGGATCTGATCTTGAATGTGCGTCGTCATAAATGCGACTCCTTGCTGTTCGAGGCTACGTTGTTCGAGGCTACAAACGATTGCCGTGCGGACCGTACTGGTCAATAGTGCTCCACCTTGCACGTTATGGCACGTGTTCAGCCTGTGGTGCGGCGGACGAGCCGTTCGTAGCGCTGACGTGCAGCCTGGGTGCTGCCGAGCCCGAGTCCGAACGCGATGTCCTGCCACGTCATTCCGCGTTTGCGTGCGAGCGCGAGGAAGAGTGCTTCGTCCTGGTCCATTTCGGCGCGAGCCTTGGGGATGAGACTCAAGGCGGCCATGATGTCGGCGTCGTCGACGTCCGGTTCACCGGGTTCGCGTGTGCTGCTGCCCGCGGCGAGGCCGCCGACGACGCGGATCGCGCCGTACGGTTCGAGCATGTGGGGGAGGGATTGCCTGGCGCGTTGGCCCTCTGTCGATCCGTGGCGTTCGTTGATGCGAAAGAGCCCGGCGTACTCGCGATGTGCGCGCTCACGGCCGGGCTCGATCGGTCGAAATGGGTCATCGGTCATGCTTTTCAGGTTTGCACGATCCGTTGGAGATGTAAACACTTCGTTGTAAACAAGTTGTTCACTTGTTTGCGAGCGGCTCACAGACGACGACCGGGATAACCCGATCCGTCCAGGCTTGGTAGTTGTCGAAGTCTGCGTACATCGCGACCAGTTTGGGCCAGAGTCGGGCGCGTTCCTCGTCTGTGGCGACACGAGCTTTCATCGACTGCACGCGCGACTTGATCTGGACGGTCACCACAGGATCGGCCTTGACGTTGAGGTACCACATCGGGTTCTTCGGCAGACCGCCTTGTGACGCCACCAGAATCACGTTGTCGTCGTCCTCGAGAAAAAGCAGCGGACTGATCCGTTCCTCGCCCGACTTTCGGCCAGTGGTTGTGAGCAGGCAGATCGGCAGCCCGCGTGGAAACGCGCTGCCGACCCGCCACTTGCTGCCCAGCATTCCGTCGGTCGCCCGATACATCGCGACGTTGGCTTTCGACATCCACTTGATGATCGTGACTGTCACCGGAGCGTCGAGTCCCTTGGGTTTAGCTGGGGGAGTACTCATGTCAGATGCGCTCGATGATCGTGCCGGTTGCCAGTGCGCCGCCCGCGCACATCGTGATCAACGCAGTCGAACCGTCGCGCCGCTCGAGTTCGTGCAGAGCCGTCGTGATCAGCCGCGAACCGGTGCTGCCGACCGGATGGCCGAGTGCAAGCGCGCCGCCGTTGACGTTGACGTTGTCGAAATCAGGTTCGTGAACCTGAGCCCAGGACAGTGCAACCGAAGCGAAGGCCTCGTTGACCTCGAACAGGTCGAGGTCGCCGATCTTCATGCCGCTCTTCTCGAGTACACGGGTCGTGGCCTGAACCGGACCGTCGAGGTGGAACTCGGGTTCGGATCCGACGAGAGCCTGCGCGACGATGCGGGCGCGTGGCTTCAAGCCGAGAGCGCGGGCCTTGTCCTCGTCCATGAGCAGGACGGCAGCGGCACCGTCGGAGATTTGCGAAGACGTTCCGGCAGTGTGGATTGCGCCCTCCATGACCGGCTTCAACCGAGCCAGGGACTCGGCCGTCGTGTCACGCAGACCCTGATCGCGATTGACCAGCTTGGTCTCGCCGGTCAGGTTGCCTTCCTTGTCGACCTGAGGTGCGGACAGTTCGAGCACCTCGCGGTCGAAGCGGCCTTCTTCCCAGGCCTGCTTTGCGAGGGCCTGGGAGCGGACGCCGAGAGCTTCGAGGTCCTCACGGGTCAGTCCGCGGCGACGTGCGATGCGCTCGGCGGCTCCGAACTGGTCGGGCATGTCGATGTCCCAGGTGGCGGGACGGCGTGGTCCGGCGAGAGTTCCGACATTGGCCCCAAGCGGGACCTGGCTCATCGCTTCGATGCCGCAGGCGATTCCGGCGTCGATCGCGCCGGTGGAGATCAAGCCGGCGATCAGATGATTGGCCTGCTGAGCGGATCCACACTGGCAGTCGACGGTGGTGGCACCGGTCTGCCATGGCAGTCCGGCGTGCAGCCATGCGGTGCGGGTGATGTTGTTGGACTGTGCGCCGGCTTGGGTGACGCAGCCGCCGATCACCTGCTCGATCAACATCGGGTCGATTCCCGAGCGATCGAGAAGACCCTTCTGAGCAGCTCCGAGAATTTCGGCAGCGTGCAGGCCGGCGAGCCAGCCTCCACGCTTACCGATCGGTGTGCGGACGGCCTCGACGATTACTGGTGTGCCCACGGTGGGTTCCTTTCCTTGTATTGAAAAAGTAGAACAAGTTCTTAGCAAGAAGCAAGAGGTGTCTACTGTTTCCTTTCCTAGTAAGCAGGCTTGTGTTTCAATGTAAGTAGAACGTGTTCCACATTACGGATGGTCATCACCTCGGTGATGAAAAGGCTCATGGCAGGAGACATCAGTGGCACAGCCCGCAATCCCCCAGGGGATCGACTTCACGGACCCCGACATCTACGCAGAGCGGATGCCTTTCGAGGAATTTGCTCAGCTGCGTAAGACCGCTCCCGTGTGGTGGAATCCGCAGCCGCCGGAGATCGGCGGGTTCCAGGACGAGGGCTACTGGGTGGTCACTCGGCATGAAGAGGTCAAAGACGTCTCGCAGCGCAGTGACATCTTCTCGACCCACGAGAACACCGCGATCCCGCGTTTTGCCGACGACATCCCGCGTGAGAACGTCGAAATGCAGCGATTCATCCTGATCAACAAGGATGCTCCCGAGCACACCAAACTCCGCAAGCTGATTTCGCGCGGGTTCACGCCGCGGGCGATCAACAGCCTGCGCGACGAACTGACCGAGCGTGCCGAGCAGATCGTGAAGACCGCTGCCGAGAGTGGTGCCGGAGACTTCGTCACTCAGGTGGCGTCGGAACTTCCGTTGCAGGCGATTGCCGAGCTTCTCGGTGTGCCGCAGGAAGACCGTATGAAGCTCTTCGACTGGTCCAACCAGATGACGTCGTACGACGACCCGGAGTTCGACATCGATCCGCAGGCCGCGTCGATGGAGATTCTCGGGTACGCGTACCAGATGGCGGATCAGCGCAAGAAGTGTCCCGCCGATGACATCGTCACCAAGCTCATCGAAGCTGACATCGACGGAAATGAGCTCTCCCCTGAGGAATTCGGCTTCTTCGTGATCCTTCTTGCGGTCGCGGGAAACGAGACCACTCGCAATGCGATCACACATGGCATGGTGGCGTTCCTGGACAATCCCGACCAGTGGGAGCTGTACAAGAAGGAGCGTCCCAAGACCGCTGCCGACGAGATCGTTCGTTGGGCCACGCCGGTCACGTCCTTCCAGCGCACCGCTCTCGAGGACACCGAGCTCGGTGGGCAGCAGATCAAGAAGGGCGATCGCGTCGTGATGATGTACGCGTCGGCCAACTTCGATGAAGACGTCTTCGAGAACCCCACGAAGTTCGACATCATGCGCGACCCCAATCCGCACCTCGGATTCGGCGGCACCGGTGCGCACTACTGCGTCGGCGCGAATCTGGCTCGCCTCGAAATCGACTTGATCTTCAACGCGATCGCCGATCATCTTCCCGACATCAGCCGGCTCGGAGATCCTCGTCGTCTGCGCTCGGGCTGGCTCAACGGCATCAAAGAGTTTCAGGTTGATTACAAGACCGGCGGCTGTCCGGTCAAACACTGAACCAGCCCTATACTGAGAGGGTAACCGGCAGGTAAGTATGTGTATGTAGGTATGTGTATGGAATCGAAGGTTGGCGCTGCGCTTTCGACTGCACAGAACTACAGTTGACGTTCTGAGGAGCCACTAGCTGGCTACTTGGAACTACGGTGGCGTCTGTGGGATCCCTCATCTCCCGCAGGCGCCACCGTTTGTAGTTCCGGGGGCGGGTTGTTTCAGCCCCCGTACGGTTTTGTGATGGCTTCCAGGAAGTGCCCGGACGGGTCGAGGAAATAGACACCGCGCCCACCGTCATTGGTGTTGAAGCCGGTGCTCGATTTTCGCGGATCGGCCCAATGATCGAGTCTCAGATCGAGTATCCGCTGGTAAATTCCGTCGAAGTCGTTCTCGGATACCAGGAATGCGTAGTGCTGCGGTGAAATCTCAGCGCCTTCGTCGACCTGCGCGTAGTCCAGCATCACTCCGTGCTCGAGTTCGACGGAGAGGAAGTATCCGGCCGGCACAGGATCCGGAAGACCAAAAATGTGGGTGAAGAACCACGCAGACTCTTGTCTGTCTTGCGCGGCGATGATGGTGTGATTGAACGAAATGGTCATTGAAGAACCCTTGGGGTACGACGCCTCCATGCCTGGCGCAGTCCGCCATCGACACGCGACGATAAAAACCAGGAAACCATTTCCGTGAAGCCGGCGCAACAGTGAGGGCTCCGGTCAGTGTGACCGGAGCCCTCAATTGTTTGTTTGTACGATCAGGCTTTGCGAGCTGTTTTCATGGCGCGCTCCACTTCCCAGAACGCGCGAAGTGACTGGATTTTGCCCTCGTCGTTGACGCGGTAGACAAACACGCCTTCCGCATCGACGACCATGCCGCCAACCGTGCTCCGAATCTTCCCGATGTTGACGTTCTCGTTACCGCACACCAGGGAATCGTCGATAAGGAATTCGAGCGACTCCGTGGTGGCGATCGTCATGTCGTAGAACTTGGAAATGGCTTCGCGGCCGTGATGGCCTTTGCCTTCGGGATCGAAGCCCGAAGGACCGACGGGATCTTCGACCCAGCCATCCTCGGCAAAGAGATCCAGCCAGGCTTCCTTGTTCTTCCCGCTTGCCGCTGCCCGCGATGCATTGCCCGCTACACGGGCGGGATGTTCGGTGGTCATCGTTTCCCTCACTGAATGTATTTCTCGGCGAACCTGCGCATGGAATCCTGTTTTGCCTCGAGCGGCGCGTCGAAGCCGATGCCGTCGAAAACCCAAGGAACCGTGATGATGTCGGTGACACCGGCGTCCTCGAGTTCGGCGTAGCCGTCTTTTCCGAACCGGTCGACGCACACGGTCTGGATCTCGTACGGTTCGTTCTCCTTGCCGTACTCGGCGCGCAGTTCGCGCAGTCTGGCGATGACGCCGACCAGATCGTCGAACTTGATCATCGCCGACGTCCAGCCGTCACCCACCCGCGCCGCGCGCTTGAGAGCAACCTCGGTGTGGCCACCGACGTAGAACGGAACCGGTTTGGTGGGAGTCGGACTCATCTGTAGGCGATCGAAATCGAAGAACTCGCCGTGGTACTCGACCATACCGCCGCCGAGGATCAGCTTGATGACGTCGATCATCTCGTCTACCCGTGCGCCGCGACGCTCGTAGGGAGCCCCACACCACTCGAATTCTTCCGGAGCCCAGCCGATTCCGACGCCGAAGCCGAAACGGTTGTTCGTCAAAGCGGCGACGGACCCGACTTGGCGGGCGAGGAGCACCGGATTACGACTACCCAGCTTCAGTACCTGCGTGTAGAACTCGATTTTTTCGGTGACAGCGCCCATCGCGGCGGCGGCGATCAGCGGATCGACCCAGGGGGTTTCGGCAGTCCACATCCGAGACCCGTCCGGCGTGTACGGGTAGTCCGCCGTCTGGGTTTCCATGAAGAACAGTGAATCCGGCAATGCAATGGACGTAAAGCCGCACTCTTCAGCGGTTTTGGCGATACCGGGCAGCTGATCCAAGGGGTTCATCGCAACCCCGACGGTGTACTTCATTCTCGACTTCTCCCTGATCGACGGTTGGCGTGTTTACGTGGTGGGGCGTTCGGAGCCGACGACCCACATCGCGAAGTACTGTGAGCCACCGCCGTACGCGTGACCGAGGGCCTTGCGTGCATCGGCTACCTGGTGGTCGCCTGCCCTGCGCATTACCTGCATCGCGGATTCGGCAAACCGAATCATGCCGGACGCGCCGATCGGGTTGGACGAGAGGACCCCGCCCGACGGATTGACGGGGAGCTTGCCGCCGATAGCTGTTTCGCCGGCTTCAGTGAGCTTCCAGCCCTGTCCTTCCTCGGCAAATCCGAGGTTCTCGAGCCACATCGGTTCGAACCAGGAGAACGGCACATAGATTTCAGCGCAGTCGATCTCGCTGAGTGGATCCGTGATTCCGGCGGCCTTCCAGAGCGCTGCCGCAGCATCGCGTCCCGCCTGGGGGTTGACCTGGTCGCGACCCGCGTAGGTTGTCGGCTCGGTGCGCATCGCCGTTGCATGAATCCACGCGACGGTACGGCCTCGAGCCTCGACCTCGGCGGCGGCCTCTTCGTTGCCGATCACCAGCGCGCACGCGCCGTCAGAGGACGGGCACGTCTCGTCGTAGCGAATGGGATCCCACAGCATTTGCGACGCCTGAACGGATTCGACGGTGATATCGGGCTGCTTGAGGTGTGCGTATGGATTGATGCTGCCGTTGAGACGGTCCTTTGCGGCAACAATGGCACCGATGTGCGAGGGTGCCCCCGAGCGGCGGATATACGAACGGACGTGCGGCGCAAAGTAACCGCCGGCTCCGGCGCCCACCGGCATGTTGAAGGGAATCGGCGTGGACAGTGCCCACATCGCATTCGACTCCGACTGCTTTTCCCAGGAAACAGTCAAAACCCGTTTATGGACTCCGGATTTGACGAGGCTCGATGCCACGATAGCGGTGGAGCCGCCGACCGACCCGGCAGTGTGGACACGAAGCAACGGTTTCCCGTTGGCGCCGAGGGCATCCGACATGGCGAGTTCCGGCATCATCGATCCCTCGAACAAGTCGGGGGCCTTGCCGATCACAACGGCGTCGATGTCGTCCCAGCCGACATGTGCGTCGAGCATCGCGGCGTCGATCGCTTCGCGGACCAAGCCGGCCATCGACACGTCGTGACGCTTTGCGACGTAATGAGTCTGGCCGGTGCCGAGCACGGCCGCGAGTTGTGGCGTTCCGGCCATCAGTTCCGTCCCTCCAATACTGCTACCAGGTTCTGTTGCAGCACTGGGCCGCTGGTTGCATGGGCCAGAGCGCGATTCGCCTGGCCTCCCCAAATTGCCTGCGCTGCGTAACCGATACGTTCGAGACCACCCGCAAACATCGGGTTGCCGCTCAGTGGGCCACCAGACGGGTTGATCGTCGTTGCATCCGTGAGACCGATTGCCTCCTTGAGGATCAGTTCCTGATGGCTGAACGGTGCGTGGAGTTCGGCGATGTCGATGTTGCTGACATCGCCGCCCGTAGCAGCCTTCGCGGCCGATGCCGTCGACGGTGATGTCGTGAGATCACGTGCTCCGAGGTTCGGAGAGTCGATGCGGTGTTCGATGCCGGAAATCCAGGCCGGGCGCTCGCACAGGTCACGAGCGCGGGTGCCGGATGCCAGAACGATAGCGGCTGCTCCGTCGGTAATGGGCGCACAATCGTGGGCGCGCAACGGATCTGCGAGGAAGGGACTGGCAAGCAAAGCCTCGATGTCGACCTCGCCGGCGAGCTGCGCGTTGGGGTTGCTCATCGCGTGACGACGGCTACGAGCGGTCACTTCGGCCATGTCCTCGTGCGTCCACTTGCCTGCGTCGATACCGAGTCGTGCCTGCAGTCCGGCAATGGATACCGAGTCGGGCCACAGTGGCGCAACAAGATAAGGATCGAGTTGCATGGTGAGGATTTTGCGCAGGTGTCCTGCGGACGACTTGCCGAAGCCGTACACGAGGGCGGTATCGACCTCACCCGTCAAGATCTTGATCCAGGCCTCGTAGAACGCCCAGGCCGCGTCCATCTCGACGTGGGACTCGTTGATGGGCGGAACGGCACCGATGGAGTCGATAGCCGAGATGAAGGAAAACGATCGTCCGGCAAGATAATCGGAAGATCCCGAGCACCAGAAACCGATATCGGATTTGGTGATTCCCAGGTCTTTGTACAGTTGCTGGAAACAGGGGACCAGCATTTCGACGCCGTTGGTGGTGCCGTGGGTCTCGCGTACGTGCGGGGCTTGTGCAAAGCCCACCACTGCGATGTCTGCAGAAGTCATGTCAGAAGCCCTCACAGGTGGTGTTGGAAGGTGGAGTACTCGGCGTCGGGTTCACCGGTCGGCCTGAAGTATTCGATGTTTTCGAGCGTGTAACCCCACTCCTCGCGTGGCTTCCACTTGGCCTCGACGCGCATCCCCATGCGCACGTCGGCCGCGTCGCATTCCAAGATCAGATGCAGGAACGGAATGTCCGCGCCATCGAGCAGCACGTAAGCCGCGACGTACGGAGGCTTGATCCGCTGGCCGAGAAACGGAACGTTGACGATGCAGAACGTCGTGACAGTGCCCTTGTCCGGCAGTTCGACCTGTTCCTTCGTCGGAAATCCGTTGGTGGGGTTGGCACCGCGCGGGGGAATGTAGACCTTGTCGCCCGGGCCGCTACGTCCGCCGATGAGTTTGCCCTCGGCGAGCCCGCGGAGGTAGAAGCTCTCTTCTGCCGACGCGGAGTGCATGAAGTTCAAGTCGATAGGCGTCGTGATCATGGTGACTGGATCCGCGCTCGAATCGACTGAGGCGATACCATTTTCGCTTTCGCCAGGCTCGAAGCACTCGATGTCCGTGATCTGACCGACTCGCTCCGACGCCCACCGAGCGCGCACGCGCATACCGGTGCTGATTGCGCTGGGGGAGTCGACGTCGACCGCGTGAAGCATGGCGGTGTCTGCGCCGTCGAGCTTGATGAGGGCCCACGCGAACGGCTTCGTGAGCGGTTGTCCGTCGATCGGTTCCGGCATCCACGACCAACTCACGACGGTTCCGCCGTCGGACACTCCGACGAAGTCTGTGAGTGGTTCGGCGGTATCCGGATCGAATTCGGGTGGCGGCACAAAAACTCGACCGTTCGACCCGCGCGCCCCGATCACCTTGCGATCACGCAAGGCAGTTACGAATGCGCCGATGGTCGGCCCCGTCGATCTGGTGTAGTCGAAATGGAGATTCAGTGGTGCGCTCAGTGGCTTTTCGGCCACCCCGCTCTTTCCGATGGTCACAAGATCGAGTAGAACAGGTTCTAGAGATTGTGGCAAGGGTCACTTCTGATCACCGGAGACGTGGAGGCGCAAGATGAAGCTTGGGTTGCAACTCGGATACTGGGGCGCACAGCCCCCCACGAACGCTCCGGAACTGATCGAAGCAGCCGAGAACGCGGGCTTCGATTCGGTCTTCGCCGCGGAGTCCTGGGGGTCCGACGCTTTCACACCACTCGCCTGGTGGGGATCGCGAACAGAGAACCTTCGGTTGGGCACGTCCGTCGTCCAGATCTCTGCACGCACGCCCACCAGTTGCGCCATGCACGCGCTCACACTCGATCATCTCAGTGGTGGTCGGACCATCCTGGGGCTCGGCGTATCCGGGCCGCAGGTTGTCGAAGGGTGGTACGGGCAACCGTTCGAAAAGCCGCTCGCGCGCACCCGTGAATACGTGGACATCATCCGCCAGGTCCTCGCTCGCGAAAAACCCGTCGCCAGCTCCGGACCGCACTACCCGCTGCCGTACAACGGGCCCGGAAGTTCGGGTCTTGGCAAGCCGCTCAAGGCGATTACGCATCCATTGCGGGCCGACATCCCCATTTGGCTCGGCGCCGAAGGACCCAAGAATGTTGCCCTCGCCGGCGAAATCGCCGACGGTTGGCTAGCCATCTACTACACCCCGCGGCTCGCACCGATGTACAACAAGTGGCTTGACGAAGGATTCGCGCGCGCCGGAGCGCGTCGTAGCCGTGAAGACTTCGAGGTAGCTGCCACCTGCCAGGTCATCGTCACGGACGATCGCGCAGCAGCCATCGCCAAGCTCAAACCCATGACAGCCCTCTACGTGGGCGGAATGGGCGCACCGGAGTTGAACTTTCACGCCCAGGTCTACAAGCGCATGGGTTACGAGAAAGAGGTCGACGAGATCGGCCGGCTCTTCATGTCCGGTCGCAAGGAAGAAGCTGCGGCGGTCGTCCCCGACGAAATGGTCACCGAGACCATGATCATCGGCAACCTCGACGAAGTTCGGGCCGGCGTGAAGCGCTGGGAAGAGGCCGGCGTCACGATGCTCCTCGTGACCTGCCGCGACGCCGATCATGTGCGGGAATTGGCGGCAGCGGTGCGGGGCTGACATTTTTTGAGCGAACGTACCTTTCAGCGCATCTGAGGCGATCAACGCCACTTTCGCACCGCGAAAGTTATCCACAGGTGCCGGTAAAACCCCAGGTCGCCGTCGATGGTGAGGGTGACGTGTGCGTCATGCTGCACTCATGCGTCGAGGCGAGTGGGGGCGGGACCCCGATGAGATTTACCGAGCCAGCACGAGCGGAGTAATCCGAGTGTCTGAGTTGGCGAGACTACGAGTGTCGAACTCAGCCGTTCACGGCAGATGCCGAGCCGGCGGGCCGTGGCAACGGATACTTCCCGGGGTCATCATGCTCGGAAACGGGCAGCCGACCCCACGGCAGCGGGCGGTAGCCGCGCTCATGTTCAGTGGCGCCGACGCGATGCTCACGGGTCGGTCCGCGTTGGCAGAGTACGGATATCGCAGCAATTCGGGTGACGTGCAGGTTCTGATACCGATCCATCGACGTGCGCAGTCGGTCGGATTTGTGGTGGCGGAGCGCACTATTCGGCTACCTGAACCAGAGACGCGGAGCGGCCTGCGTTGTGCGCCGCTTCCGCGTTCACTGCTCGACGCGGCCCGGCGATGTAGGGGCATCGGTCCTACTCGGGCGCTGATTGCGGAGGTCATTCAACGAGGTGATGCGTCGGTGCGTGAACTCGCCAAAGAACTCGATGCGGGAAGTTGTCGTGGGTCCGCCCTTCCTCGGGCAGTGTTGCGTGAGGTGAACGCCAATCTGCATTCCGTCCCGGAAATCGAGGCGCGCGAATTGTGGAAGCGAAGTGGTCTGCCCGACATGTTGTTCAACCAAGAGATACGCGACGCGGACGGAAAATTCATCGCAATTCCGGATGGATGGATCGACTCTGTCGCATTCGCGTGGGACATCGATTCGTTGGAGTGGCACTTGTCGCCGACGGACTACAAACGCACGGTCGAGCGTCGGACGCGGATGCAAAACGCCGGAATTATCGTGCTTCCCACGGTGCCGAGCGCGCTGCGCACCGACCCTGAACGTGTCATCGACGACCTCAAGAGACATTTTGCGCTTGCTTGCTCTCGTCCGCGACCACAAGTGTCCGCCGTCGCGAACTGATCAGAATCACCATAAGCGGGACGAAGTGGACCGAAACAGACCAAGCGAACGTACCTTTCGTCGCCTTGGATGCGCCGAAAGGTACGTTCGCTCGAAAAGGGGAGTGGGAGGAGCCTCAGACTCCCTTGAACTTGGGCGCCCGCTTTTCGCCGAAGGCGCGGGGACCTTCCTTTGCGTCCGCGCTCATGAAGACCTTCATGCCCAACTCCGAGTCGATGCGGAAGGCTTCTTCCTCGTGCATGCCCTCGGTGTCGCGGATGGTCTTGAGAATCGCCTGAACTGCGAGAGGTCCGTTGGCGCTGATGAGTTCGGCAAGTTCGAGTGCCTTGTCGAGAGCCTGACCGTCCGGGACGACGTGGCCGATGAGCCCGATTTCCTTGGCTTCCGGAGCTTTGATGTGGCGTCCGGTGAGCAGAATATCTGCGGCGATGGTGTACGGAATCTGTCGGACCAGGCGCACTGCTGAACCGCCGAGCGGAAAGAGTCCCCACTTGGCTTCGGACACTCCGAATTTGGCGCTTTCGCCGGCAACTCGGATGTCGGTGCCTTGCAGGATTTCGGTTCCGCCGGCGATGGCGGCGCCCTCGACGGCTGCGATGAGGGGCTTGGTAAGCCGTCGGCCTTTGAGGAGACCTTCGATTTTGGACATGTCGACGCCGCCGCCGGCAAAGGCGTCTCCCGGGGGTTTGGCGGACATGTTCTTGAGGTCGGCGCCGGCGCAGAAATCGCCCCCGGCTCCCGTGAGGACGGCGACGCGGATGTCTGGGTCGTTGTCGACTTGATTCCAGGCGTCGACCATGATCGCCATCATGTCGCCGGTGATGGCGTTCTTTCGCTCGGGGCGGTTCATGGTGATGATCAGGACGTGACCGCGTTTCTCCACGAGGCAGTGCGGTGCAGTTTCCGAAGTGTCGGATTTTTCGGTCGTCGTAGAGGACACTGATGGCTCCTGGGGCGTCTGTGAGCTGGCTCTCAAATTGGGTCTTGCCAGAAAAGGTAACACGTTCTACTTTGAAGGGCGTGGCCCTTAACATCGCAGACTTCGTAGAGCACTCGATCGACCTCGTTCCGGACCGGGTTGCACTGGTCTCCGATGATCGGGAGGTGACGTACGCGCAACTCGAGGACCGCGCCAACAGGCTCGGTCACTACCTGCGCGAACATGGCGTGAAGCCGGGTGACAAGGTCGGCATCTACTGCCGCAATGTCATCGAGGCAATCGAGGCCATGGTCGCGATCTTCAAGATCCGGGCGGTGATGGTCAACATCAACTACCGCTATGTCGAGAACGAGTTGCAATACATCTTCGACAATTCGGACATGGTTGCGCTGGTCGCCGAGCGTCGATACGCAGACAAGATCAAGAACGTTCTCCCGAACGCGCCCCTCGTCAAGTCGGTTGTCGTCATCGAAGACGGCACCGACGGCGACTACTCGTCGTTCGGCATCGAGTACGAAGCCGCACTGGCGCAGAGTTCGGGCGAGCGCGATTTCGAGGATCGCAGCAACGACGACATCTTCATGCTCTACACCGGCGGCACGACGGGTAGCCCGAAGGGCGTCATGTGGCGCCACGAGGACTGGTGGCGAGTGCTCGGTGGTGGCATCAACTTCGTTACCGGCGTTGCGGTCGAGGACGAGTACGAGATGGCGAAGGTCGGCGCAGCCAACCCGAGCATGGTTCGCTACCCGATTCCTCCGATGATCCACGGCGGCTCGCAGTCGGCGGTGTTCCACAGTCTCTTCGGTGGCGGAACCTGTTTGATGCACCCTGAGTTCGACGCCCATGAGGTATGGCAGAACATCGACAAGCACAAGGTCAACCTCATCTTCATCACCGGCGACGCGATGGCTCGACCGATGCTCGACGCGTTGATTGCCGGAAACCCGGAAACGGGTGAGCCTTACGACCTTTCGTCGCTGTACGTCATGGCAAGCAGCGCGGCGCTCTTCTCACCGAGCATTCAGGAGCAGTTCCTGGAGCTGCTGCCCAACCGTCTGCTCACAGACTCCATCGGAGCGTCGGAGACCGGCTTCGGCGGCTTGGCGGTTCTCTCCAAGGGGCAGAAGCACACTGGCGGTCCGACGGTCAAGATCGACGCCTCCACAACGGTTCTCGGCGACGACGGCAACGAGGTCGAACCGGGATCGGGTCAGCGCGGAATGCTTGCGCGCAGGGGCAACATCCCGCTCGGTTACTACAAGGACGAGGTCAAGACGGCCGAGACATTCCGCACCATCAATGGTGTTCGGTACTCGATTCCCGGTGACTATGCACAGGTCGAAGCCGACGGCACGGTCACGATGCTCGGACGCGGTTCGGTATCCATCAACAGCGGCGGCGAGAAGGTGTACCCGGAAGAGGTCGAAGGCGCGTTGAAGGCGCACCCCGACATCTTCGACGTGCTGGTGGTCGGTGTCCCGGACGAGCGTTTCGGGCAGCGAGTTGCCGCGGTGGTTCAGGTCCGTGAAGGTACGTCTCCGACGCTGCACGACATCGCCACAGCAGCACGCAAAGAGATTGCCGGATACAAGGTTCCGCGCAGCGTGTGGTTTGTCGACCAGATCAAGCGCAACCCGGCCGGTAAGCCGGACTACCGGTGGGCGAAGGCCGAAACGGAGTCCCGTGAGGCCGACGACCACAACGGCAACGGTGCTCCCGAGGCAAACAGTGCAGAGAGCGTGGAAGCCTGATGAGATCCGATCTTGCCGACAAGTTCGGCATCGAATACCCGATCTTCGGATTCACGCCGTCGGAGCACGTAGCGGCTGCGATCTCTCGCGCCGGCGGACTCGGAGTCCTGGGTTGCGTGCGATTCAACGATCCCGAAGAACTCGAAGCTGCCCTGACCTGGATGGACGAGAACACCGACGGTAAGCCGTACGGCGTTGACATCGTCATGCCCGCAAAGGTTCCCACCGAGGGCGGCGCGATCGATCTCGACAAGTTGATCCCGGCCGAGCACCGCGCGTTTGTCGATCGCACCCTCGACGAGCTCGGTGTGCCGCCGTTGTCCGACGACGTCGAACATGCCACTGGTGTGTTGGGCTGGCTGCACTCCGTTGCCCGCTCGCACGTCGATGTTGCTCTGGGGCATCGAATTGCTTTGATCGCCAATGCTCTTGGTTCACCGCCGAAAGATGTCATCGATCAGGCTCATGCAAAGGGGGTCCCGGTCGCGGCGCTGGCCGGTGCTGTCGAACATGCCCGTCGTCATGTGGAGAATGGCGTCGACATCGTGATCGCGCAGGGCTACGAAGCCGGCGGGCATACCGGTGAGATCGCCTCCATGGTGCTGGTTCCCGAAATCGTCGATGCCCTCGGTGACTCTGCGGCCGTGTTGGCTGCCGGTGGAATCGGAAGCGGTCGACAGGTGGCTGCAGCTCTTGCGCTCGGTGCGTCCGGAGTGTGGATGGGTTCGTACTGGCTCACCACGTCGGAGTACAAACTGGGCAGCGCGTCAGGGGAAGGGCCGTCGGCAATTCAACGTGCATTGCTGAAAGCGACGTCGGCGGACACCGTTCGGTCCCGGATCTACTCGGGCAAGCCGGCGCGGTTGCTCAAGACGAAGTGGACTGAAGCGTGGTCGAAGCCCGGCGCACCGGACGCGTTGCCGATGCCGTTGCAGAATCTTCTGGTCAGTGATGCGCACCAACGTATTTCGGCGTCGGAGAATCCTGATGTCGTGGCAATGCCGGTCGGTCAGATCGTGGGGCGGATGAACGAGATCCGTCCGGTCGCCGAGGTTATGGCGGAGTTGGTTTCCGGATTCGAAGATGCGCGTGCGCGTCTCGACTCCATGAAATAGCAGACAGAGCAAAAGGCTCTCGGCCACAGTGGCCGAGAGCCTTTTGTTGTTTCAGCCCGCCAAGTCGTCCGGTCCGACGTTGTCGGCCAGCCATTCTCCGCGACTGAGCACGCCGCCGTCGTCTCGACGACGGGCGATCACGAAAATGACCAGGGCAGCGGCGGCGACCAACGCGAGGATGCGCGATGGCGTCAGGTTCGGATTCTTCATACTTGTAATTTTGCCGCAAGATCTGTCGGCATGGGAGATACCGTGTCGAAGATCAATGCTGCCTTGAATGTCCTAGGTCGATGTGTCCGCGTGCAGGTTTCCGATCCGCTGTCGTAGACCACCGAAATGCACGTCGAGAGTGTGCGCAGCTTCGATGGCATCGCCGGTACGAATAGCGTCGAGAATTGCGCGATGCTTCGACGCTATATCGACGAGCGGTGTATCCGAATGCCCGATTGCCTGCTGGATTTCGCTGTACACCTGCCAGAAGACATCCATCAATTGTGCAAGCACCTGATTGTCGAGCGGTGAATACAACCGGCTGTGGAAAGTCGCATCGATATCGGAGAAATTCTTTCCGGCTGCTGCGCGGACTTCCATCCCTGTGACGAGTTCGTCGAGAGCGTCGTGGTCCTCGGTGGTCATCTCTGCCATTGCGGCGCCGATCAGACCGGTTTCGAGAGCCTGACGGATATCGACCAATTCCATCGCTTCGTGGCCGGTGCCCTGAAGTGACAATCTGCCCCGGAACGTCAGGCCGTCGGCCAGCGCGTCGAAGTTACTCGGAGCGACAAACATTCCGAAACCGTGCCGGATTTCGACGACGCCCAAGGCCTGCAGAACCTTGAGAGCCTCGCGCAGAGTGTTCCTGCCGATTCCCAGTTCTTCGGAGAGTTCCGCCTCGGTGGGCATCGGATCACCGGGGGAGAGCCGACGATCCAGGATCAGGTTCATGATGTCTGATTGAAGTGCGCGCATACGGTTCTGCGCGCTGAAACGAGCACGCGGTGTGCCACTCCGAACAGACATCGATTCCCCTTTTCCGAATTGAACGTCCTTCATCCTATGTCCGCTTGTCGACTCCATCGGGTATCACGCATCCACGGTGCGTTGCAGCAGGCTTGGGGCCGCGCCGAGCAGTTTTGCGGTGTAGGCGTCGGACGGGTTGTCGAACACTTCTTGCGCAGTTCCCTGTTCGACGATCCGCCCGGCATTCATCACGACAATGCTGTCGGAGACGTAGCGAACGGTCTGGATATCGTGCGAGATGAAGACCATTCCCAGCCCGAGTCGTGCCTTGATGTCGCTGAGCAAATTCAGGATCTGCGCGCGCACCGACACGTCGAGTGCGGATGTCGGCTCGTCGGCGACGATCACGTCCGGTTCGAGTGCCAGCGCACGGGCGATGGCAACGCGCTGGCGCTGTCCGCCCGAGATCTGACTCGGGATGACTTCGAGCGCGGATTGGGGAAGCCCGACCAGTCCGACCAGTTCGCGGACCCGAGCAGAGCGGGTGGAACGATTCCCGATGCCGTGTACGTCGAGTGGATCGGTGAGGATGTCGGCCACCGTCATTCGCGCATTGAGCGCGGTGGCCGGGTCCTGGAACACGATGGAGATAGCGCGCCCGAATTCCTTGCGGACCGACGCCGATCGGGTCAGAGCACTCTGTCCACGAAAGACGACGTCGCCCGACGTCGGCTTCTGCAGTCCGACCATGACCTTCGCGAGCGTCGACTTGCCGCAACCGGACTCGCCCACGATGCCGATCGTCGTCCCTCGTCGCACGGCGATACTGACATCGTTGACGGCGTGCACGGTTCCGGGTTTGAACAACGATCCCGAACGAGTCTTGTGGACGACGTGAATGTTCTTCAGTTCCAGGATGGGTGTTTCGGCTGTGGTCATCGCACGCTCTCCAATTCCGATTCTGCGGATACGGGTGCCGCGGACTGGTTGGCGAACCAGTGCTCGGTCCCGCCGATCCGAACCATCTCGGGCTTTCGGTGGGGATCGGAATCCGGACGCAGGGAACGTTCGGCAAAACGGTCACCGGTGGCGAAGCTGCCGGGCGACGGCACGGTTCCCTGGATCTGGTGGAGCCGCGGAGCCTCGTCCTCGATGGAGAGAACGGCGCCGAGGAGGCCCTGGGTGTATTCGTGACGCGGATCGATGAGCAGATCGCTGGTGGGCGCAGACTCGACGACCTGACCGGCGTACATCACCGTGATCTTGTGGGCGAGCGAAGCAACGAGTGCAAGATCGTGGCTCACGAAAACCATCGCAAAGCCGAGCTTTTCCCGCAGATCGTTGAGCAGGTCCACCACCTGAGCCTGGACGGTGACGTCGAGAGCAGTGGTGGGCTCGTCGGCGACGATCAGGCGCGGGCTACGCGTGAGCGACATCGCGATGAGGACGCGCTGGCGTTGACCACCCGACAACTCGTGCGGGTAGCTGGCAAGCGTGCGAACCGGGTCGAGTCCGACAAGTTCGAGAAGCTCCTCGGCGGTACGTGTTCCGCCTCTTTTGGTGAGCTGCTTGAACTGGGCGCGGATCAACATTGCCGGGTTCAGGGAGCTGAGTGCGTCCTGGTAGATCATGGCCATGTCGTGTCCGCGAAGCTTGTTTCGTTCCCGGTTGTTCAGTTCGAGGACGTTGACGCCGTCGAAGAGGATCTCACCGGTCACCACTGCGGTCTTGGGCAGCAGGCCCATGATCGCCAGTGACGTCAGCGACTTGCCACAGCCTGATTCGCCGACCAGAGCCATCGTCTCGTTCGGACGGACCGTGAAGCTGACGTTGTCGACGATTGCGGTGTCGCCGTAGCGTTCCGGGAAACGGATCGTCAGATTGCGTACCTCGAGCAGTGGAGCGGCGTCGCCTTCGTAGACAAGACGATCGGTGCGTGTCCGTTCGGTTTCCGCCAGGATCTTCAGGTGCGTTTCGAGTGGCGTCGGCGCGACGACCGGTTTCAGCGCCTTGGTGACAATGACACTCGAGTCGGCGAAGTCATCACTGACAACCAGTGATTCGGCGTCTCGCGCGGCCTCTTCTTCCAGGATGAGCTCGTTGGACGTTTCCTCCGCAGCGGCGGTGCTGGCTGATTCGAGAGCTGTCTTCTTGGTCTTCTTCAGGCTCGGATCAGCCATCGCGTCGGTGAGACCCTCGGCGAGGACGTTCAGGGAGAGCACGGTCAGAAGAATCAGCAGACCGGGGAACACCGTTGCCCACCAACCACCGAGCAGGACCATGTTCTTGCCGTCGGCGATTACCGATCCCCACGACGGGTCCGGTGGTCGCACGCCCGCGCCGATGAACGACAGGCTGGCTTCGAGCACGATGGCGTCGGCAACCATGACCGTGCAGAACACGAGAACAGGGGCAGCGCAGTTGGTGACGACGTGCTTGACGACGATGTGGGAAGTGCTTGCCCCGATGACTTTTTCAGCGGCGACGTAATCCTCGCCGTACTGGGCGAGCACGTTGGCGCGAACGACACGCGCAACCATCGGGGTGTAGAGGAAGGCGATGGTGACGATGAGGACGGGGATCGAACCGCCGAACGCTGCAACGAGGACGGCTGCGAGCGCGATGCCCGGGAACGCCATGACGACGTCGAGCACACGCATGATGGTCTCGTCGACGGACTTTCGGCTGGTTGCGGCCACCGAACCGATGAGGGCGCCGGCGCACAGTGCCAGGAAGGTGGACCCGAGGCCGATAGTCAGTGACCAGCGTCCGCCGTACAGCAAGCGGCTGAACAGATCTCGGCCGAGGCTGTCCTGGCCGAACCAGTGTTCCGCGCTGGGGCCGGACGTACCAACAGCCTGTTCGAGCGGGCTGTACTGCGTGATGAGCGGCGCGAACAGGCAGGCGAGGACGATGATCGCGAGGACGGCCATCGAGAGCCAGGCGGAGAGGGGAAACCGTGAAAAGGTGATACCGGGACGCGAAAGCTTCTCGGTGAGTTTTCTTCTCATCATGCTGCGCTCCGAAGTCGTGGATTGACAAGCAGGTAGAGGATGTCGACCGCGAGGTTGACGACGACGAAACCGACTGCGATGACGATGACAACACCCTGGACAACTGCAGGGTCGCCGTTGGTGACGCCGTTGATCATGAGCTGACCCATGCCGGGAAGGCCGAAGATCTGCTCGATGACAACGGCGCCACCCAAGAGATACCCGACGCGCAGACCCAGAACGGTGAGCGGGTTGATCAGCGCGTTACGCAACACGTTTCGCCCGATCACCACGGGGTAGGGCAGGCCGCTTCCGATGGCCGTGCGGACGTAATCCTTGTCCAATTCCTCGACCATGGACGTGCGGATGATGCGGGTGAGTTGAGCCGCGACGGGGAGTGACAGAGACAAGGCGGGGAGCGCCATGTACCACAGCCAGTCCGTGACCGAGTCGGCCGGATTGACGTAGCCGCCGGTGGGGAACCACCCGAGTTTGACAGCCAGATACTGAATCATGAGCAGCGCCAACCAGAATGACGGTGCGGCGACGCCGGCGAGTGAAACCACCCGGATGACCTGATCTGGCCAACGATCACGGAACAGGGCGCTGGTGACACCGAAGATCAGTGAGAGCACGATGGCGATCACCAGGCCCAGAACAGTGAGCTGAATCGTCAGCGGCAGTGCCGTGGAGATCGAATCCAGCACCGGGGTACCGGAAATCAGGCTGTCACCCATGTTCCCACTGAGGAGATCGGTGACGAAGTGGACGTACTGCAGCGGCAGTGGGTCGAGCAGTCCGTTCTCTTCCTTGAACTGCTGCAACTGTTCTGCCGTCGGGTTACCACCGTTGAACGCCGCCGTTGCGGGATCGGTGGGCGCGAACTGCATCACGATGAAAACAAACGCGATGATGCCGAGGATCAGGGGGATCAGTATCAGTAATCGCCTGATCAGCATGGGGAGGACTCTGGCCATCGGGGGATCTCTCAGTTGATGGGAAATTGCCGCGCGCGGGCGATCAGGCCGGCTTTGCCGCAAGCAGGTTGACGCCGGGGTACGGCAGCGGGGTGACGTCGGTGATCTTCTGCGGATCCCACGCGGTCAGCAGTTCCTGATGCAGAACCGGGTAGTAGACAGCGTTTTCGGCGATCTGGTTCAGGTACGACTGCACGAGGGTGCTGCGCTTGGCGGGGTCCGTCTCGCGAGTTGCCTCGTCCATCGTGGCGTAGATTCTCTGAGCCTGCGGCGTGTCGTCCCACTTGGCGTACGTCTTGGTCCACAGGCCGCCCTTGCTGTACGTGTAGCGAACGAGAAGGTCGACGTCGGATCCGAAAGCCTGCGGGTTCGACGTGCCGGCCGCGATCTGGAACTTCTGGCCACTGTTGAGCTTGCTGACCATCGCACTGGTGTCCTGCGGCTCGAGCGTGGTGTTGAATCCGACTGCGTCCCAGGACTCTTTGATAGTGGGGAGGCAATCGGCGAGCCAACTGACGTTGGTGGAGAGCAACGTGAGGTCGAGTCCGCTGACGCCGGCGGCAGCGAGGAGCGAGCGTGCCTTGTCCGGATCGTACGAGTAGACGGTGGACGCGCGCGAGTAGTCGGGATTGCGCTCGTACAGGTAGCTCGTGGCCGGAGCGGCCTTGCCGCCCAGGGCGATCTCGATCATCTTCGGAGTGTTGAGAGCGTAGAACATAGCCTGGCGAACACGAACGTCGTCGAACGGTGCCTGCGTCGTGTCGAAGAGCAGGTACATCAGGTTCATGCCCGGATTGCCCTCGACGGTACGTCCACCGGACGTCAGCGTCGGGACGTTCGCGACGGGGATGTTGTCGGCGAGCTGAGCGCCGGCATTGTTGCCCGATACTCGTGCGATACGCGAGGACGTGTCGACGATGGACAGCCAGTTCATGGTCGTGAAGTTGGCCGGACGCGGGCCGTTGTACGCGGGGAAGGCTTCGAATGCCGTGTTGCTCTTGGGAGTATGGCTGGTCACCTTGTACGGACCGGAGCCGACCACGAGCGCGCCGGACTTGGCTTCGTCCCAATGGCCGTCGAAGACATGCTTGGGCATGATCTTGGCAATCGAAAGGCGTTGAGCGGCAGCGCTGAACGGGTAGTTGAAGTTGAGTGTCACGGTCTGGTCGTCGACCTTGGTGACGGACTGCAACCAGGAAGAGAAGAAGGCGCGGATCAGCACGTTCTGCTGGGGATCGAGAATGCGCTCGAAGCTGAAGACAACGTCGTCCGAGGTGACCGGGGTGCCGTCGTGCCAGGTGGCGCCGTCGCGGATCTGCATGGTCCAGCTCGACGCGGTGGCGTCGGTGGGAACAGTCTTCGCCAGCGCGGCATACGTCTCGCCGGTGGCCGGATCGTTCTCGAGCAGGCCTTCGTACACGTGGTTGACCGCGGCCATCAGGAAGCCGGATGCGGTCTGCATCGGATCGAAACTCTGGTCGTTTCCGTAACCGATGGCGGTGGTGAGGTCGCCCGTGGACGAGGAGCCGCCCACGGCCGAGGTCGACGAGGGGCCGCCGCCGCACGCTGCGAGTGTTGCGGTGATACCTGCAGCTGCTCCGAGCAGGCCGGTGTACCGGAACAGGTCCCGGCGGGTGATGGCGGAGCTCAGCGGTCGTTGGTTCTTCAAGGCGGCCTCCAAGGCGGGGAGCGGGACATCTCGGGTGGGATAGGGGATGTCCTATGTTCGACGTCCGATGTTGCGTAACCTACATTGTGGATCAGAACGCGTCTAGAGAGTCGTGAGAACTTGCGGGGAGAAATTTCGTATTTCGGCGAGTTTCATTCACCATTTAGTGCTCTCACCTGCATAGATGAAGACTGTGTTACCGACCTCGAATTGACGGTCGATCTCACTGGCCGTATAACATAGGACATCCCTTATCCAATCTTTGGAGACTTCATGACCCGATACAAAGTCGGCGTGGTCGGTTGCGGATTCTTCGGTAGTTCACTCGCACGCGAGTTTGCTGCCCATCCACGTTTCGAACTCACGATGCTCTGCGACCGAGATATAGAGCGGGCGACGGAAGCCGCGGGAGAATTCGGTGCGACCCCCACCAACGATCACGGTGCGGTGGCGGCTGAAGCGACGATCGACCTTGTTGTAGTCGCGACGCCCAATCACACCCATGCGGAACCGGCACTTGCCGCACTGACACAGGGCAAGGCAGTGTTCGTGGAGAAGCCACTCGCAGTCGAGCTCTCCGAAGCTCGCGGCATGATCGAGTGCGCCGACACCAACGGTTCGACGCTCATGGTCGGACACATCATGCGGATGATGCCGGGTGTGCGAGCCCTGGCCGCGTCGGTCCGGTCCGGAGACATCGGTGACGTCAATGCCATCGAGACATCGAGGTCCCGGTGGATAGACACCGCCGGCGCGGACCCACAGTGGTGGAAGCTCGACAAGAGTCAGACCGGCGGCGAACTCACTCACGAGATTCACGAACTGGATTTGATGTGCTGGCTCGGCGGTGACGTCGACGGCGTGTCGAGCATCGCGACACCGGACGACGGATTCCGGACGACGGTCGTGAAGTTCGCCAACGGCGCGGTCGGCACCCACACGATCTCGACCCGCTCGCACACGTCGTCGTGGGATCTGACGGTCAACGGATCGGACGGCGCGCTTCGGGCGGATTTCCGTACCGGACTTGTGCAGCGCTTCACCGGAGGTCAGGTTGTCGAAACCTGGCCCATCTTCGACGACGCGGACGAGAATCAGTCCTTGATCGACTCGGCAACCAAGACGCAGAAGTACAACTCCGGCGGCGCGGCGTCGTCGGTGTGGATGCAGGCCGCGATCCGCCACGAAATCGACGAGATCGCACGGGTTCTCGATTCCGGCGCCGAATCGCCCCTCACGGCGGACACCGACCGAGCGCTGGTCGTGGCGCAGCAGGTGCGTCTCGGACAAGCCGAGCCCGCGGACATTCGAGCTGCGCGATGAGCGTCCGCGTTGCCGTGATCGGCAGCGGCGGAATCGCGCGGGACCACGTACGTTCGCTCGCCGGCCTGCCGACAGTGGAGGTCGCCTACGTAGTCGGTAGTGACTTGAACCGGGCTGCATCGGTGGCTGCCCTCGCACCGGGCGCGCAGGCGAGCACCGACCTGGACCGAGTTCTGGCAGATCCGTCGATCACGGCTGTCAACGTCGTCGGGGCAACTCCGGATCATGCGCCGGTGACGATTGCAGCAGGCCGTGCGGGAAAGCATGTCCACGTGGAGAAGCCGGCCGCGCTGAGCGTCGCCGACTTCGACGCCATGGTTGCAGCGACCGAAGGCAACGGTACGTCGTTGATGGTCGGTCAGACCGTGCGGTTCCAGCCGTCGATCACCTCGATCGGCGCTTCCGTCGCGCAGGGCGCTATCGGGGATCCCCGCTTGATCCATTTGAGTTGGTACACCGGCCACGTCTGGCCGGGCGGCTGGCGCGGGTGGCAACACGACAAGGAACGCTCCGGTGGGCATCCCGTTCACAACGGAACGCACGCACTCGATCTGGTGACCTGGCTGATCGACCGCAAGCCGATTCGCGTTTTCGCTCGCAGCTTTCCGACGTTTGCCGCCGGCATGCCCGTTCATGACAGCTTCCATCTGACCGTCCGCTTCGAGGACGGTTCCTTGGCGTTGATCGAGTTGGCGTACGCGCTGCCACAATCGGGAAAGATGGTGCGTCGCATCGTCGTCTCGGGCACGCAGGGCACTCTCGCGCACGACACGGGCGATGATCCGGGGCTCATGTCCGACATCACCAACGCGCCGCCGTCGTCGATCGAAGACGCCATGACGCATCAGATGCGCCACTGGATCGGCACTCTTGACGGTTCTCAGACGCCGTTGGTCCAGAACTGGCAGGTGCGCGCGGCGCTCGCCACAGCCGTCGCCGCGCAACAATCGCTTGATACCGGGCGCGCCGTTGCAATCGGAGGGCAGCAATGACCAGCACTGGTTCGATCCGTGTCGGATTCATCAGCGGCGTAAGGCATGCCGGGTCCTACGCGGACTTGTTGCGAGCCGACCCCCGCGTGCACCTGGTCGGTGTCGCCGACGAATCATCGGTGCCCGACTGGATCCGCGAAGACGGAATGAAGATGGCCGCTGCCGCCGACATCGCGTGGATCGACGACCTCGGTGAGCTTCTCGACCCCGACCGGATCGACCTGGCAGTGATCTGCAGCGAACCGACTCGGCATGCGAGGCTCGCTATAGCTGCCTTGAACGCGGGACTTGATGTCCTCGTGGACAAGCCGGTGGGAATCGACGAGACAGAAGCCGCGGCGGTTCAGGAAGCAGCTGAGGCAAACGGGCGCATCTGCACCGTAGTCAACCGCACGCATTCACCCGCCCTGCGGAGACTGCGCCGCTGGATCGACGCGGGAAACCTCGGACTTCCACGCCACGTGGACATCGAGTTCCTCGCCAGCGGAACACATTTTGCGACATCCGTGGAACGGCCGGAGTTGGTTGTCGACCCAGCACTGTCCGGCGGGGGAGAAGTTGTGAACTTCCTTGGATACGCCGCCGACTACCTCCGTTACCTCACCGGACTCGACGTCACCGAGGTGTACGCGGAGACAAGCACGTTGTACGGCGGCGCACACGAGAAGTTCGGTGTGGAAGACACCGCGCTCATTTCACTCGCGCTGGCACACGGCGTCACTGCGACCGTCACAGTCGGAAGAATCCCCGCAGCACCAGGTTTCGGTGCCAATACCGCAACGGTTCGGGTACTCGGATCGCACGGTTACGCCAGTTCGGACGACGACAAACCAGCGCTCATGCAGTTCGGTGCTTCCGGTGATGTCACCGCACTACCCATCGGGGGCTTCGGATCCGACAATGCGGTGTCGAGCTTCCTCGCTCACCTACTCGATCGACTGCCGAACCGGATCAACCCCGATTACTCGGTTGCCGACGCTCGCGCATCGATGCGCGTGATCGACGCCGCCTACCGGTCCGCCGCGTGCGGGCAGCCGGTTTCCGTGTGATCAACCTTCAAGTGTTTTGCCCCGCAATTTAATCCGATAATCAACGTACGGAGACCCCATGAGCACGGACACCACGACCTTCAGCGGAATTGTTCCTCCGATCGTCACACCCTTGACCATTGACGGTGACGTCGACACGAAGTCGCTCGAGCGCCTCCTGTCGATGCAGATCGAGGCGGGCGTCGACGGCCTGTTCATCCTCGGTTCCTCGGGCGAGGTCGGCTACCTGACCGATGCTCAGCGCGCCCAGGTTGTGCAGACGGCCATCGGACACGTCGGCGGCCAGTTGCCGGTGTTGGTCGGTGTCAACGACATGACGACGAACCGCGTCATCGCAGTTGCCGAGCAGGCACGTGAGGCCGGTGCAGACGCCATCGTCGCGACAGCTCCCTTCTACGCGATCACCAACGCCGAAGAGACGGCCACGCACTTCCGCTCCATCCATGCGGCAGTGGACCTTCCGCTGTTTGCCTACGACGTTCCGGTCCGTGTTCACAGCAAGCTTTCCACCGCAATGCTGGTCGAACTCGGCCGCGAAGGTGTCATTGCCGGTGTCAAGGACTCGAGCGGCGACGACGTCAGCTTCCGCATGCTGCTGCGTCAGTCCGTCGGCCTGGAGAACTTTGCCGTCTTCACCGGCCACGAGGTTGTAGTCGACGGCTGCCTGCTCATGGGTGCATCAGGTGCGGTGCCCGGCCTGGCAAACGTCGATCCCCACGGCTACGTCCGGTTGTGGCGCGCCGCGCAGGCCGGCGACTGGGCTGCCGCCAAGGTCGAGCAGGACCGGCTCACGGATCTCTTCTCCATCGTCGACGCGCCGACGCCGGGCCGCGTCAGTGCAGGTGCTGCCGGATTGGGCGCCTTCAAGACTGCACTGGCTCTGCGCGGTGTCATCTCGAGCAACACGATGTGCGCTCCGATGCTGTCTCTCGACGAGTCCGAGGCCGCAACCATCAAGGTCATTCTCGAACGCGCCGGACTGATCTGACGATGACGCACGGGCAGGAGCGTTGGATCGGTGTCGACATCGGGGGCACCAAAGTAGCTGCAGCCGTGGTTACCTCCTCAGGTGAAGTGCTCGAATCCGTACGCGCAGCAACACCGGCGGCGGGCCGAGATGCGGTGCTCGACACTACAGCTGCATTGATCGACCAGTTACGCGTCACACACACCGTTGACGGAATCGGTGTTGGTGCACCGGGAATCGTCGATCGGTCCAGTGGTCGAGTGGTGTTCGCTTCCGACATCCTGCCCGGGTGGATGGGCGCAGAGGTGCGCAGTGAGCTCGAAGCGCGTACGTCGCTGCCGGTGACCGTGGACAACGACGTGCGAGTTATGGCGCACGGGGAGAACATGATCGGTGCCGGCCACGGTCGGAGTTCCGTGTTGTTCGTCTCGATCGGCACCGGCATCGGTGGCGCGCTGTCCATCGGCGGTGAACTCCGTCATGGCGCTCACGGCACGGCAGGTGAACTGGCACATCTGCTCGTTCCCGCGGCCGGTGCCATCGGCTGTGGCTGCGGCCGCACCGATCACCTCGAAGCGGTTGCCTCCGGACCCGCCATGGCTGCCGAGTATGCCGCCAGGGCTGGTGTTCCCGTGCAGCCTCTGCAGAAGGTGGTTGCACTGATGCACTCGGGTGACCCGATTGCCCGCGCAGTGATCACCGATGCGGGTGAACTACTCGGCCGGGTTCTGGCCGGAGTGGCAACGGCCTTCGATCCCGAGGTGATCGTGATCGGCGGCGGCGCCGCCCAGATCGGAGCAGATCTGCTGTCGCCCTTGATGTCGGCATTCCGCGTCGAAGCGATGAAGCCGATCGCCGAGACCGCCATTCTCCCGGCACGGTTGGGCACCGACGCGCCATTGGTGGGCGCCGGACTGCTTGCCGCCGCAACACGAACAGAGGTATCACGATGACACTCGACGAGCTACTGAAGATCATCAGGGGAAAGCTGGTCGTCTCGTGCCAGGCCGGCCATGGGCACGCGCTGCGTGACACGGCAACAATCGAGCGGATGGCCAGGGCTGCCGTCGACGGCGGCGCTGCCGCGATTCGCTGCGGCGGAGTGGGCGGAACACCCGACGTCGCCGCTGTCGCCGCTGCTGTGACGGTGCCGGTGATCGGTCTGACGAAGATCGGATCCTCCGGGGTGTTCATCACTCCGACACGAGAATCCGCGTTGGACGTTGTCGACGCCGGTGCACAGATCGTTGCAGCCGACGCGACATTGCGCGAACGCCCGGACGGATTGACATTCGCGGATACCGTCGAGGCAGTCCATGCGCGAGGCGCTCTGGTGATGGCTGATTGTGGAACGCTCGAAGATGGCATTGCGGCCGCAGAGGCCGGCGCCGACATCATCTCGAGTACCCTTGCCGGTTACACCGAGAACAGTCGACGGCTCAGTGGTCCCGATCTGGAGCTGATCTCGGAACTGAGGAACGCACTTCCCGATGCAGTGCTGATCGCGGAAGGTCGCTACCACAGCCCGGAGCATGCAGCGCAGGCGATTGCGCTTGGTGCGGATTCGGTAGTGGTGGGTACCGCGATCACCGATCCAGCCTTCATTACCGCGACGTTCGCCAAGGCGATCGCGGGCGCACGGAGCGATGGTCGATGACGGCTGAGCGTCGCAGAGTCGAAGCACTGCTGAAAGATTCGTCCACACCGATCCGGTGGGTGTTCACCGGCGACAGCATCACGCAGGGTTTGGCTCACACAAACGGGCAGCGCAGCTACGTCGAACACTTTGCGGAACGCATCCGTGGCGAGATGTCGCTGTTCAATCACATTGTGATCAACACCGGCGTGAGCGGTAACCGCTCGTCCGACGTCCGTGACGGATTTGCCCATCGCATCGAGATCTTCGAGCCGTCGGTGGTGCTGATCATGCTCGGCACCAACGACGCTCTCGGCGGCGGCGTCGATCTCGAACGATTCCGGGAAGACCTGTCCGACATCATCTTCCGCTCACGTGCGCTCGGTGCCGTTCCGATTCTGCAGACGCCGCCGCCCATCGACGTCCCGAACGCGCCGACGCGATCCGCGCTGATCGACTACGTCGAGATGACCCGCCAGGTTGCCGCGTCGACGCGCGCGATCTTCATCGATCACTACGAGCAGTGGTTCGCGGATTCACCGGAGGGGCCGCCGCCGTCGCTCTTGGCTGATGCGTTCCATCCGAACGAGAACGGGCACTATGTGCTGGCGGACGCGGTGCTCCGCGAGTTGGGGATCGCCGACATGGACAGTTCTGTTGCAACACAGGTGATGTCGTGATCCTGCGTGGAAAGCTGATCACCGGAGGCCGCATGCTGGCCGACGGAGTTGTCGAGACGTCCGGTGATCGAGTGGTGTGGGCCGGACCCGCGTCGGAGCGGACGGATCAGCTCCCGGAACCCGCTGATCCGGGCACGACGATCATTCCCGGTCTCGTGGACGTGCACTGCCATGGGGCCGGCGGATTCGGTTTCCCGGAAGCCGATCGTGACGGTTCCACCGCAGCGGCGGATCACCACCGACACAACGGAACAACCTCGGTGATCGGGTCGTTGGTGTCGGCGCCGCCGAATGTCTTGCATCGCCGCATCGAATTGCTGGCGTCGCTTGTGGAGCGCGGCACGCTCGCCGGAATCCATCTGGAAGGACCGTTCCTGTCGGTACTGCGGTGTGGTGCACAGGATCCTGCAAGCATTCTCGACGGCGATCCAGCCCTGCTCGAGTCGCTGTTGGCTGCCGGGCGCGGTCACATCCGTTCGATGACCATCGCACCCGAGACCGCGCATTTTGCCGAACTGTCGACCATGCTGACCGAGAACGGCGTAGTGGTCAGCATCGGTCACACCGACGCGTCCAATCCCACCGCCACCCGCTCGATCGCGCATTCCGCTCAGGCACCGCTCAGTGCCACACACCTTTTCAACGGAATGGCGCCTATGCACCACCGTGAGCCTGGCGCAGTGGCTGCCTGCCTGGCGGCCGCAGCCCGTGGCCAGATGGTGGTCGAGTTGGTCGGGGACGGTGTTCATCTGGCCGATGAAACTGTCTCCACGGTGTTCGATCTTGTCGGCCCACATCAGATTGCTCTGGTCTCCGACGCCATGGCGGCAGCAGGTATGCCGGATGGGCGGTACCCGCTCGGTCCACTCGACGTGGACGTTGTCGACGGAGTGGCCCGACTTGCCGGACAAGGCGACACTGCTATAGCCGGCGGTACCAGCAGACTGATGGATATCGTGCGGCGGACGGTGCTCGATGCCGGCGTTGATCTGCTCTCGGCGGTCACCGCCGCAACTGCAACTCCCGCTGCGCTGTTGGGATTGACCGGGATTGTCGGTGACCTCGTCCCGGGATGCCGCGCCGATCTTGTCGTTACCGACAAAAAACTTTTGCCCCGAGCAGTCATGGCTTCGGGAAACTGGCTTACGAACACCATGGAAAGCTGAGGGGAAGAACTCCGATGGAAATTGTCATCGTCAACGACGCGGATACAGCCGGCACGGTTGTCGCCGATATCTTCGACCACGCAGTACGCTCCGGCGCACGAACTTTGGGCTTGGCAACTGGATCGTCGCCGCTCTCCGTCTACCGCGAACTTGCGAGGCGCCACCGCGAGGAAGGCTTGAGTTTTGCCGGCCTGCAGGCTTTTCTGCTCGACGAGTACGTCGGACTCCCGGATGGACACCCCGAGTCCTATGCGCAGGTAATCCGGACCGAGCTGGTCAATCACCTTGACCTCGACAGTGCTCGCGTGTTCAGTCCGAACGGAACTACCGGAGACCCGTTCGGCGCTGCCGCAGCCTACGATCGTGCGATCGCCGCCAACGGTCCGGTGGATGTACAACTCCTCGGCATCGGGGCAAACGGCCACATCGGATTCAACGAGCCGACGTCGTCGCTGACCTCACGCACACGGGTGAAAACGTTGACCGAACAGACCCGGATAGACAACGCACGATTCTTCGAGAGCCTCGACGACGTTCCGCGCCACGTCATCACGCAGGGTCTCGGAACGATCTGCGACGCAGGGCATCTTGTGATGATCGCAACCGGAGAACACAAGGCAGACGCGATCGCCGCCGCGGTCGAAGGACCCCTCGCCGCGGTCTGTCCCGCATCGGTTCTTCAATTGCACCCACACGCAACAGTTGTCGTCGACGAAGCCGCGGCGTCGAAGCTTCAGCTCACCGAGTTCTACAAGACGGTGTCAGCGCACAAGCCGCTCGCGCAACACTACTGAGCCGACGCCGCACCTTCACTGTGCTCCGACCGTGACTTTCTCGAGAGTGAGCGCCCGCTCCGGCGTGAGCAACTGGAATTCGGCCTCACCGCGTTGACGGATCCAGACCGGATCGCTGGTATTCCAGCGCTCCGCGCTCTGGGTGCGGGTGACAACTTTGAAGGTTGCGGTCCGCGGAAATTCGCTGCAGACCCGGATGAGTGTGGGCTTCTGCTTCGGGCCCAGCTCAGGACGTGAATCTATGTATGCAGCAACCGCTTCGGGATCGAAGTTGCTGACATCACCTACCGGGATGACCGACGCCATCACTCGGTCGCCGACATCGCTGTCCGGGACTGCGTAGACGGACACCTGCGCAAAGCCGGGGTAGGCGGTCAGCGCGCGTTCGATGGGGGCGGCGCCGATGTTCTCGCCGTCGACGCGCAGCCACCCAGAACTGCGCCCCGCGAAGTAGACGTATCCGTCGGCGTCGGCGTACGCGAGGTCGCCGGTCCAGTACTGACCGTTGCGCATACGTTCGGCGTCGGCTTCGGGGTTCTTGTAGTACCCGGCGAAGGCTCCCGGACCGGTCACGTTGACCATTTCGCCGGTTGCTTCGTCTGCGTTGACGATCCGGCCATCCGCGTCGAATTCTGCAGGTGGGCAGGGAACTCCGGTTTCGGGGTGAAGAATCTTCACGCCTTCGGGGAGCAGTCCCAGAGTGCCGGCACGGGGGACAGGTGCTGCGCCGATCGACACTCCACCCTCGGTGGAACCGAATCCGTCGATGACGCGCGCGCCGAAGCGACGGACAAACGTGGCGACTGCGGGAGCGGCACCCTCGTTGCCGTACATGATCTTCAGAGTGTTGTCGTGATCGTCGGGCTGCTCGGGTGTCGCGGCGATGAAGGAAAGCGGTTTGCCGACGTAGTTGGAGTAGGTGATGCCGTACTTGCGGACGTCAGGGAGGAATCCCGAAGCGGAGAACCTGCGACGCATGGCAATTGCGCACTTGCGGTGCAACGCGATTGCCCACGCTGCCATGATCGCGTTGGAATGGAACATCGGCATTGCCATGTAGATGACATCGCTCGGCCCGAGTTCGAATCGATCGCCGAGCATGATCGCGGGATCTGCGATCTTGGAGTGCGTGCAACGAACAGCCTTGGGATCGCCGCTGGTCCCCGAGGTGAAGATGAGCATCATCAGGTCGTTGGGAGAGACTGCGCAGGCGTTGTGCGGGGAACGGGCGAAGGGCGCCAACAGTTCCGCCCACTCCGGCGAGTCGACGTTGATTACCCGAACGTCGCCGAGGTCGACCCCGTCGAGAAGATGCGCCTGACTGTTCTCGGTGAAGATGATCTGGCAGTCGGCCAATGCGACATCTCGAGCCAGCGCCGGCCCCCGCCTTGTTGTGTTGAGTCCGGCCAGCACCGTGCCGGAGAAGGCCGCGGCGCCCAACAGCAGTGAGAACTCCGGAATGTTCTCCATCAACAAACCGAAGTGTCGTGGACGCTCGTGGTCGAGCACAGCATCGAGCATCGCGGCGCGGTCGAACGACGCCTGGATATGCTCGCGCCAGGTGATGGCCTGGTCCTCGAATCGGATGCCGTACGAGTCGATCTCACTGACTCCGAGGAGCAGATCTGAAACGGTGGGGCTCTCACTCATAATTGCATCATTACCGATTCGTCGAGGACCAGGTCCGGGTATTCCGCTTGGTGGGACTCCGCTTAATGAGACAAGCTCATGCGGGCTCGTCAGCGAGTTCCTTACCGAGACTGCGCAGCAGATCGGTGGTGTTGCCGAGCAGGAATTCGTGACGCTTGGCAGCGAGGAAGTACCGGTGGATCGGGTGATCCTCGTCCAATCCGACGCCGCCGTGGACGTGGACGGCGGTGTGTGCGACGCGATGGCCGGCGTCGGCTGCCCAGAACTTCGCGGTCTTGACGGACTCGCTGGCAGGGAGAGATTCGCTCAGCTGCCAGGCCGCTGCCCAGAGAGTCAGACGCACTCCCTTGACGTCGATGTACCCGTCGGCCAGTCGTTGAGCCACAGCCTGGAAGCTGCCGATCGGGCGACCGAACTGGACTCGCTCGCGCGCGTATTCCGCGGTCAATTTCAGGGCCTGATCGAGTACACCGTATTGGTATGCGCTGGAACCGAGTCGGGCACGTTCGACGATCCATTCGCTGATCTCGGAGCCCTGAGCCACCGAGCCGAGCACCCGGTCGTCCGGTAGTTGGACCGCATCGAGATCGACCTGGCCTGCGCTGCCGAAGTCGACTATCGACTGCCTTGTGACACTGACACCGACGTCGCCCGGCTGCACCAGGAACACGACAACACCGTCGTCGGTGCTTGCGGGGACCAGGAAGAGGTCGGCTATCGGTGCGCTGTCGACCACGATCTTCGTGCCGGTCAGCTCCCAACCGGTTTCCGTTCGGTTCGCACGCGTGAACGGGAGAGCCGGATTGTCGCCCCATTCTTCGGACAGCGCTGCTGTCAGGATCTTCTCGCCGCGTGCTGCGGGCGCAGCCCAGTCGGCGCGCTGGGTGTCGTCGCCGAATTCCGCGATCGCGGCGGCGGACGACACGATGGACGTCAGATACGGCACCGGCGCAACAGCCCGGCCCAATTCGACAAGAATGCTGCACTGCTCGAGCACGCCAAATCCGTCTCCGCCCACCGATTCCGGCAAGGCTGCGCTGAGAACGCCGGACGATGCGAGCGCCGCCCACAGCGTACGGTCGGTGCGGTCCTGCGCTGCGTCGAGTTCACGGAGGCGGTCGTTGGTGACCAGTTCGTTGACAATTCCGCGGGTGAGGCCGGCCAGATCGTTCTGGGCCTCGGTGAAGGTGAAATCCATGTCGCGAGGTGTCCTTATCGCTTTGAGGGCGGCAAGCCCAGGGCCGTCATACCGATGATGTCGCGCTGCACTTCGTTTGTGCCGCCGCCGAACGTCAGGATCAACGAGGAACGGTGCATCCGTTCGATTCGTCCACGTAGGACCGCGCCGGGGGAGTTCTGCCGGATGACGGCCGACGTTCCGAGGATTTCCATCAGCAATCGGTAAGCCTCGGTGGCGAATTCGGTGCCGAACACCTTATTGGCCGACGCCGCTTCCGGGCCAGGAGCGTGATCGGTGGTCGACGCGATTTCCCAGTTCATCAGTTTCAGGTACTCGGCCTTGGCATGCACCCGCGCCAGGTTGATCTGCACCCATTCCTGATCGATCATGCGTCGGCCGTCGGGAAGCTTGGTGTTCTGGGCCCACTCGCGGACCTCGCGCTGCGCCGTCAGAATCGGACCGGCCGAGGTAAGCGCAACACGTTCGTGATTGAGCTGATTGGTGATCAGGCCCCAGCCGCCGTGTTCCTCACCGACGATCGACGACGCCGGAACACGCACATCCTGGTAGTAGGTGGCGCTGGTGTCCGGTCCGGCCATGGTGTGCACCGGCGTGTAGGAGAATCCTTCGGCGGTGGTGGGGACGATCAGCATGCTGATTCCCTTGTGCTTCTTGGCTTCCGGATCGGTGCGGCAGGCGAGCCAGATGTAGTCCGCGTACTGGATGAGGCTTGTCCACATCTTCTGGCCGTTGATGATGTAGTCGTCGCCGTCCTTGACGGCGGATGTGCGCAGCGATGCCAGGTCGGTTCCGGCTCCGGGCTCGGAATACCCGATGGCAAAATGCAGTTCGCCGCGCGAGATCTTCGGCAAGAAGAATGCCTTCTGCTCCTCGGTGCCGAAATGCATGATTGTCGGGGCCACGGAGTTGATGGTCAGGAAGGGCACCGGCGCTCCGGCGATCGCAGCTTCGTCGGTGAAGATCAGCTGGTCCATGGCGGATCGTTCCTGCCCGCCGTACTCCTTGGGCCAGCCGAGCGTGAGCCAGCCGTCCTGGCCCATCTGTGCCACAACCTCGCGGTAGACGTTTCCTTCGCCGTACTCGCCGGTGGTGGCTGCGAGGGCTTCGCGGCGAGCCGGGGTCATCAGTTGAGCAAAGTACGCGCGCAACTCCTCCTGAAGCGCTTGTTGCTCAGGTGTGTAGGTGATGTGCATGGTTGCCTCTCGAAGTAGAGATACAAATCGACTATCTGGCACAGGTTCTATAGGCAGGTTCTCCGGGCGTGGCACGCACGTGGGCGAATCCAGGCACTCGTTTCTGCTACTTTTCCGAATCATTGCACACGAGGTGGAACAGGTTCTAGTGTTATGGCAGGAACGGTGCGGAGCGCAGCCCTGCGATGCCCGTTTCTCCACTAGTCTGTGGCGCCCAAATGTGTGAGTAGAGAAGAGGAATACCCATGGAGGTCAGGGTTGATCTGGACCGTTGTGAGGCCAACGGAGTCTGCGTCGGTATCGCCCCCGATATTTTCGACCTCGACGACAACGAGGAGTTGGTGATCAGTTCGGCGCGTCCACCGGAGGATCGCTGGGAGGATGTTCGTTCCGCGATCGCCCAGTGCCCACGCGCCGCATTGACGGAACATCCGTGAGGGCTATTGCCCAAAACAGGAACACGTTCTAAAGTTGCGAAGTCGTGAGGCCCGACAGGCTCTGCCGAGACGGTCGGGTTCACGATCGCACAGAACTGGGAGAACGCGTCGATGAATGCTGTGAAGAGCGAGGACACCAGTCTCGAAGGCAAGGTCGCCATCGTGACCGGTGCCGGATCGGGACTCGGAAAGTTCGAGGCCATCGCCCTGGCGAAAGCCGGCGCGTCGGTGGTTGTCAACGATCTGGCGCCGAACGAGGCCGTCGAAGCAACTCTCGACGAGATTCGTAGCCTGGGCGCCAAGGTCGAATTTGTTGCCGGCAATGTCGGCGAACGTTCCACGGCGGACGCGCTCATGGAGAAGGCGCAAGGCCAGTTCGGCAGTGTCGACATCGTAGTCAACAACGCCGGAGTCGTCCGCGATCGGATGCTGTTCAACATGTCCGACGAAGACTGGGATCTGGTACTCGAAGTCCATCTGCGTGGACATTTTCTGTTGTGCCGCAACGCCGCTGCGTATTGGCGCACAAAGTCGAAGGAAGCCGGCGCGCCGGTATACGGGCGCATCGTCAATACGTCGTCCGAAGCGGGATTGCTGGGGCCGGAAGGTCAGCCGAATTACGGTGCCGCCAAAGCGGGCATCACGGCGCTGACTCTCTCCGCCGCTCGCGGGTTGTCTCGATACGGGGTGCGCGCCAATGCCATCTGCCCACGGGCACGGACGTCGATGACCGAGGGTGTTTTCGGTGACGCGCCGGACGAGGGCATCGATCCGCTCTCACCCGAGCATGTGGCGTCGTTGGTGTCGTATCTGGCATCGCCGGCAGCAGACGCAGTCAACGGTCAGGTCTTTATCGTCTACGGCCCCATGGTCGCGCTGATGGCGGCGCCCGTGGTGGAGCGGCGGTTCGACGCCGACGGGGCGGCCTGGTCGCCCGAGTCGTTGTCCGTCGCGATCGGTGATTACTTTGCCGACCGGGATCCCGCCACGATGTTCTCGGCTTCTGCAGCTCTTCGGGAGTTGGGCTGACGCGGGTTGCTGCCGGCTTGCCCACGACACGAAACTCGAATTCACAGATATCGCCGTTGTCGTCGTGTTTTTTGGTAGAAAGAGCATGGTCACATGTCCGAATGACTGATTTGTCGCGAATGCGAGACTGTCGGTCTTCAAAAAAGTGGACTGTGTTCTAATTTCGCGCGTCATGGACAGGGTGGTAGAACCCGCGAACGGAGTGCGCGTTTTCTGATTGTTGACGGCATCGCCGATGTCGATCATCCACCAAAAGTATTAATTTGCATGATATTTCGATCATTTGGCCGCAAATGGCGGACAATGTGAGGTGTGTTCGATGCAGGGTTTCCCGGTCGTGAAATTTGGCTATTCCCGGTGATATGCGCCCGTTTTTGACAGGTGAACACGTTCTAGTTAATATGACCTGAGTCACAAGCTGTCGGGGGCTGGACTATGCAAACAGACAGTGTTGCGGCAACAAGAGACGAGGAGGACGGATGGTAGACCTCGTCGAGGTGCCATTACGGGCGGTCGGTGGCTTCTTTCAGATGTCAGCGGAAACCTTGCGGGCAGTCTTTTCTCGTCCCTTCCAGCGTCAGGAATTCATCGATCAGGCCTGGTTCGTAGCCCGGGTCTCGATGGTCCCCACCGTGCTGGTCGCCATCCCGTTCACCGTGCTCGTCAGCTTCACCATCAACATCCTGCTGCGGGAGATCGGCGCTGCCGACCTCAGCGGTGCGGGAGCCGCGCTCGGCACCGTCACACAGGTCGGCCCCATCGTGACAGTCCTCATCGTCGCCGGTGCCGGCGCCACCGCAATCTGCGCGGACCTCTCCGCCCGTACCATCCGCGAAGAAATCGACGCGATGAGAGTGCTCGGCATCAATCCGATCCAGCGGCTTGTTGTGCCTCGGGTGCTTGCGTCCACCGGAGTGGCCCTGCTGCTCAACGGCCTGGTCATTACCATCGGCATCCTCGGCGGTTTTGTGTTCTCGGTATTCATCCAGGACGTCAACCCCGGAGCATTTGTCAACGGCATCACCTTGCTGACCGGATTCGGCGAGCTGATGCTCTCGATGGTCAAGGCTGGACTCTTCGGCATGATCGCCGGACTTGTCGCCTCGTATCTCGGGCTCAACGTCAAGGGCGGCGCCAAGAGCGTCGGCGACGCCGTCAACCAGACCGTCGTGTTCGCCTTCATGGCGCTGTTCGTCGTCAATGTGCTCATCACCACCATCGGTATCAAGTTGACGGCCGGATGAGGCGCACGGCGAGCAGGAGAACTGTGACACACCACGACGGACGGGAGGCGTACTGATGGCATTGGCAGCAGCAGGGCGTTTCCCGCGAACTCGGCGGCAGATTCGATCCGTCTCTCGCGGCGTCGACAGCATCGGTGATCAGGCACTGTTCTTCGCGAAAGCGATCGGGCATGCACCAAAGGCTTTGATGCGCTACCCACGCGAGACACTTCGCTTGATCGCCGAGATCAGCATGGGAACCGGAGCACTGGCCGTCATCGGTGGCACCGTCGTGATCGTCGGCTTCCTGACTCTCTTCACCGGAGCCACCATCGCCGTGCAGGGCTACAGCTCGCTCGGCAACATCGGCGTCGAGGCACTGACAGGATTCTTCGCAGCGTTCATCAACGTTCGTATCGCCGCACCCGTCATCGCGGGAATCGGTTTGGCCGCCACCATCGGTGCCGGCTCCACCGCGCAACTCGGAGCGATGCGTGTGTCGGAGGAGATCGACGCCCTGGAGACGATGGCCATCCCGTCCATCCCGTATCTGGTCAGCACCCGTGTCATGGCCGGCATGATCGCCATCATCCCGTTGTACTCGCTGGCAGTGATTGCGTCGTTCATGGCCAGCCGTTTCGCGACGGTGTTCCTGTACAACCAGTCCGGCGGTGTGTACGACCATTACTTCACAACCTTTCTGATACCCACGGACATATTGTGGTCGTTTGCGCAAGCGATAGTCATGGCCCTAGCGGTCATGTTGATTCACACCTACTACGGCTTCAACGCGACCGGCGGCCCGGTCGGCGTCGGCGTCGCCGTGGGTAATGCGGTGCGCGCCTCACTGATTGCGGTTGTCACCGTCACCCTGCTCATCTCACTCGCCATTTACGGTGGGTCCGGCAACTTCAACTTGTCGGGATAGGGGACGGAGAGAATGACAGTTCCCAGGTGGCACAAGAAACTTGCCGCGGCCGGTTTGATCCTCGGACTCGCGGCAATCGTGGCCGTCGCACTCACCATGTTTGCGGGCGGCTTCACCGAGAGCACCCCCATCACCGTGATGTCCGCTCGCGCCGGTCTTGTCATGGAACCGGACGCCAAGGTGAAATTGCGCGGCGTGCAGGTGGGCAGCGTCGAATCGATTTCCCTCGACGGAGATCAAGCGAGTCTGCAACTGGCGATGTATCCCGACCAGATGTCGAAGATTCCGTCCAACGCCGGCGTGGAGATCAAGTCCACCACCGTCTTCGGAGCCAAGTACGTCAACATCGTCATCCCGGACGATCCGTCGACACAGCCCATTCAAGAAGGTGCGGTCATTACCTCCGACAGCGTGACCGTCGAGTTCAACAGTGTGTTCGAACATCTTTCGGAGGTACTGGCCCAGGTCGAGCCGGAAAAGCTGAACGCAACACTCGGTGCTATTTCGACGGCACTCAACGGCCGCGGCGAAGCACTCGGCGAGGTTCTCGAATTGGGCGACACCTACTTGCAGAAGATGAATCCCACATTGCCGCAACTGCAAGAGGATCTGGCGAGCGCGGCCACGGTCACCAACCTGTACGCGGACGTGGCACCGGACCTACTGCGCATCCTCGACAACGCAACCACTACAAGTGGTTCCATCGTGGCCGAGCAGGCCAACCTGGATCTGCTGTTGCTCAACATCACCGGCCTCGCCAACACCGGTAACGCCTTGCTGACCGACAACGAGCAGGACCTCACCACGTCCCTGGACACCCTGACGGCAACCACGACGCTGCTCGAGGAATACTCACCCGGTCTGACGTGCTTCCTCGTCGGATTGAACGACGGGCGCATCAAATTCGAGCCGATGGCCGGCACCGGTGACAAAGCGGCGTTGATGCTCAGTGCGAGCTTCATGTGGGGTGCAAAGGCGTACACCAATCCGGAGTCCCTTCCCAAGGTTGCCGCATCGGGCGGCCCGAATTGTTACGGCTTCCCCACCTTCGATCCGAAGGTCGACGGTAAGGCCCCGTTTGCGGTCACCAACACCGGAAACGTGCCGTTCGTGCCCAACACGGAGTTCGAGGTGACGGTTCCGACGATCTTCCAGTTCCTCTTCGGGGACTCTTACGAACAGGACGGGGAGTGATGAGACCGACAACGGTAAAGCTCTTGATCTTCACACTCGTCATGTCGGTGATTTTTGCCGGACTGGCCATCGTGTTCAGTCAGGTGCGATTCAGCAGTAGCAACGGTTTTCACGCCACGTTCGCCGATGTTTCCGGTCTGAAGTCCGGCGACAAGGTGCGGATCGCCGGTGTTCCGGTCGGATCCGTGACGGGCGTGTCCATCGATGATTCCAACCAGGCTGAAGTCAGCTTCGACGTCGATACTCAGTACTCGTTGATGAAGAGCACCAAAGCGACGGTCCGCTACGAGAACCTGGTCGGCGATCGCTACATGGAGCTACTGGAAGGCACCGGTTCGACCGAATCTTTGTCGTCAGGCGGTTCGATTCCGGTTGATCAGACATCGCCCGCTCTGGACCTGGATCTGTTGCTCGGTGGTTTCAAGCCGCTCCTGCGCGCGCTGGATCCTCAGCAAGTCAACGATCTGTCAGGAGCGCTGCTTCATGTCCTGCAAGGCCAGGGCGGAACTCTGGTTTCTCTTCTGGGAAACACCAATTCGTTCACCAATACGCTCGCGGATCGCGACCAGTTGATCGGTGACGTGATCACCAATCTCAACGACGTTCTCGGGACGATCAACGACAAGGGCGATCAGTTCTCCACCACGATCGATCAACTCCAGCAGTTGGTGAGTGGTCTGGCGCAGGACAGCGGTCCGATCGCAAATTCGATCACCGAAATCGCGGGTGCAACAGGGGATCTTGCGGCGCTACTGGGAGCTACCCGTCCGGACATTCAGACGTTGATCGGTGAAACCAACCGCACGATGACACAACTCGATCTGGGCAAGGAAGACATCAACACCGCACTCGCGCGTCTGCCCTCGGACTACCAGAAGCTGATCCGCGTCGGAACCTACGGTTCGTTCTTCCAGTTCTATCTGTGCGCCAACACCTTCAAATTCTCCGGCCCGGACGGAACCACGATCGTCCTGCCCACGGCAGTACAGACCACGGGAAGGTGCGCGAAGACACAATGAGTCCTGCCCGTGAACGAAATCCCGTACAGATCGGCGTCGTCGGTCTGGTCCTGGCTGTCGCGACGGTCGGTGCCACACTGCAATACGATCAGCTCCAGTTCCTGTCCGGCGGTATCCGGCACTCCGCTTACTTCGCCGACGCAGGCGGTTTGGTTGCCGGTGACAACGTGACGCTGGCCGGCGTCAACGTCGGCAAGGTCAGCGAGGTCGAACTCGACGATCAAAGCGTGCTGGTCACCTTCACCGTCCAGGACGGCATTGCACTCGGAGAACAGACGTCAGCCGACATCAAGACGAATACCGTGCTTGGCCGCAAGTCGCTGGCCGTTCGGTCCGAGGGGCCGGGGCTGTTGCGCACCGGTACGCCGATCCCCTTGGAACGCACCAACTCTCCGTACTCACTCAACGAAGCACTCGGGGATCTCGGTACCACCGCGGCGGAACTCGACACAGAACAGATCAACGATTCTCTCAACGCGATCTCGGATACGCTTGCCGACACCCCGCCGGAGTTGCGGGGAGCCCTCGACGGCATGACTCGGCTCTCGCAGAGCATCAACGCGCGAGACGAAAGTTTGCTCCAATTGCTCTCGCGCGCTGAGGACGTCACCAAGATTCTCGCGGATCGCAGCGGGCAGATCGACTCTCTGCTGGTGGACGGAAACAAGCTGTTCGGTGAGCTGAGCTTGCGCCGTGACGCGATCAGTGAGCTGATCGTCAACACCTCAGCGGTATCACGTCAGCTCTCGGGGTTGGTTGTGGAGAACGAGGCCCAGATGGGTCCCACCCTCGAGAAGCTGAATTCTGTTGCCGAGGTTCTTCAGAACAACAAGGACAACATCTCCGGCGCGCTCGACGGCCTCGGCCCGTACATCACGGCACTCGGCGAGACCGTGGCAAGCGGACCGTTCTTCGACGCCTTCATCATCAACATTCTTCCCAGTAACTGGTGGAAGACCCTGGTGGACAGCAGCGTTGATCCCGAACAAATTCCGTCGGATCTCGAGGACTTCTTTCCCGGGATTCCGCCGACGATCAGGGGGCCAGGAGAATGACCGACACAACAGCCTCCACCGGCTCGCGTAATAAGTGGGTACTGATCGGCGCTGCGGCGCTGGTCGTGCTACTCGTCGCGGCCGCGGCTTACCTTCTGATTCCGGGACTGGGCAAGACCAAGATCTCCGCCCACTTCGTGTCCACGACGGGACTGTACGAAGGCGACGTCGTCCGCGTACTCGGCGTCAACGTCGGCAAGGTCACGAAGATCGAGCCTCGAGATCAGGACACCTACGTCGAGATGGCTGTCGACCGCGGCGTCGACGTACCAGCGGACGCTCAGGCTCTCATCGTCGCGCAGAGCCTCGTTTCTGCGCGGTTCGTTCAGCTGACCCCGGTGTATTCCGGTGGTGACCAGATGCCAGACGGTGGCGTTATTCCGATCGAACGCACCGCGGTCCCGGTCGAGTGGGACGAGATCAAAACGGAACTTGCCAAACTCTCCGAGGCACTAGGCCCGGAAGGTATCGACGACGAAGGTTCATTGGGACGCTTCATCAATACGCTCGGCGACAACCTCGAGGGCAACGGAGAATCCATTCGGATGACGTTGCGCGAGTTGTCCGCCACCATGCACACACTGTCTGAAGGCCGGACGGATCTCTTCTCCACCATCCGTAACCTGCAGGCGTTTGTCACCGCGCTGTCCTCGAGCAACGAGCAGATCGTGCAATTCAGCGGACATCTCGCTTCGGTCAGCAGTGTTCTCGCAAGCAGCTCCGACGAATTGGGCACGGCCCTCAGCGATCTTGACCTCGCGGTGGGTGACGTCCAGCGGTTTGTCAACGACAATCAGGCAGCTCTGAGCGAATCGGTGGCGCGGTTGGCCGACGCGACCCAGGTCCTGACCGACAAGCGCCCCGAGATCGAACAGGTGCTCCACTCGGGCCCGACATCGCTGGCCAACTTCTACCAGATCTACAAGCCGGCGCAGGGCAGCATGACCGGTGCAATTGCACTGAGTAACTTCAAGAATCCGATTCAGTGGATCTGCGGATCCATTCAAGCCATCGATACCGGTCCAGCTGAGAGAAGTGCCGACCTGTGTAAGGAGTATCTCGGCCCGGTGCTCAGCACGCTCATCATGAATTACCCGGGATTCCTCTTCAACCCGGTCTCCGGAGTCCAGGCCTTCCCGGACCAGATCGTGTACACGGAGCCCGGTTTGGAAGCGGCGGCAAGTCCGGGTCAGGCCGCGTCGGCCCCGCAGGCGGCAGCAGATCCGTTGAACGGCGTGCCGATGCCGTCCGTGCCCAAGGACCTCACCGAACTCTTCAACATGGGGGGAGGCAACTGATGCGCGCCAGAGGTAAAGCAGTAGTGGTGACGTTAGCCGTCGGCGTTGCTCTCGGCGCCAGTGGTTGTGAATGGAACGGGCTGAACTCCGTGCCGATGCCCGGCACCCAGGGCCGAGGCGAGGGGTCGTACGAGGTTCAGATCGAGATGCCCAATGTCACAACCCTGTCGCAGAATTCACCCGTCCGGGTGGACGACGTGGCCGTGGGGAGCGTCTCCAATATCGAGGTCCAGGGCTGGCATGCTCTGGTGACGGTGTCGCTCAACCCCGAGGTCGAGTTGCCCGCCAACGCGACCGCGAAGATCGGGCAGACCAGTTTGCTCGGATCGCAGCACATCGAACTGGCTCCGCCGGTCGAGGAGGCGCCGGAGGGGCGTCTCGAGGCCGGCGACGTCATTCCCCTCGAACGAGCGGGTGCCTACCCGACCACCGAGCAGACGCTGTCTTCGTTGTCCGTCGTACTGAACGGTGGCGGACTAGCACAGGTGCAGGACATCACCACGGAATTGAACGCGGCACTCATCGGGCGAGAGGATGCTGTTCGCGACTTGCTCCCGCAACTCGATCAGCTCGTCGGAAGCCTCGACAAGCAACGCGGAGACATCATTTCGGCGATGGAAGGTATCGACCGGCTGTCGTACACCGTCGAGGCGCAACGTGACACTCTGAACAAGGCGCTCGACGGAATCCCCCCGGCACTGGACATCCTGGTGGCACAACGTCAGGACATCACCAACGCGTTGACGTCCCTCGGCGGCCTGAGTGAGGTGGCCAGTCGCGTCATCAACGAAAGCGGCGAGGATTTTGCCACCAATGTTCGGTCGCTGTCGCCAACTCTGAAAGCACTTGCCGATTCCGGTAATGCGCTGACGCAGGTGCTCGGGGTTCTGCTCACGTTCCCGTTCCCGCAAAACGGAATCGACAACGTCATTCGAGGCGATTACGCCAACCTGGCCATGACCATCGACTTGACGCTGCCGCGACTCGACGCGAACTTCCTCACCGGTACACCGCTGGCAGGTTCCCTAGGGGGCCCGGAAGGTGTTCTCGGCACGCAAGCGGGGCTGGGCGGGCAGGCAGGCAACCCGTTGAGTGATCCACTCAGGCCGGCCGCAGCTCCGGCTCCCGCAGCTCCGGCTCCGGCAGCAGAGGCTCCCGCGGCGGACCCGAACACCATCACGATCCCGGGACTTCCGCCGATCACCATTCCAGGACTTCCTCAGGGGGCACCAGCACCATGATGCTCACAAAGTTCGTCCGCATCCAGCTTGTCATCTTCGCGGTATTGACCGTTATCGGTCTGGTCGTGATGGCAACACAATACGTACGTGTTCCAGCGATGATCGGGATCGGACGCTACGCCGTCACCGTCGAATTACCGTCCACCGGTGGGTTGTACAAGAACTCCAATGTGACGTACCGCGGCCAGAGCGTCGGCGTCGTGAAGGCCGTCGAGTTGTCGCAAACCGGTGTGAACGCCCAGTTGTCCATGGACAGCGGAGTCGAGATTCCGGCTGACGTCGACGCCGTGGTCAAAAGCGTGTCCGCGATCGGCGAGCAGTTTGTCGATCTGATCCCGCACACCGACTCCTCCGGTGCCATCGTCGTATCCGGTCATCTGGAGAACGGCTCCGTCATACCGGTTGACCGCAGTTCCGTGCCCCAGGATGTCGGCGCGTTACTCGATCAGGCAGATCTGTTGCTGCAGAGCATCTCCGACACAAAACTCAAGACCGTCATCGACGAATCCTTCAAGGCGTTCAACGGTGCGGGACCGGATCTGCAGAAGCTGATCGACTCGGCTCGCCTGTTCGTCGAAGAAGCGAACAACAACTCCGACGCCACCAAGACGCTGATCGAGCAGGCCGGACCGCTGCTCGACACCCAGATTGTCAGCAGCGACGCCATCCGTTCGTGGACAAGCGATCTGGTGACCTTCACGGATCAGCTGCGAGCCAGTGACCCGGATCTGCGGGCGATTATCCAGAAGGGCCCGGCAGCGGCGTCCGAGGCCAATGCACTTCTCCAGGATCTTCAGCCCACGTTGCCGATCCTTTTGGCGAACCTGGTGTCCGTCGGTGAGGTCGGGGTGTTGTACAACAACGCAATCGAGCAGATCCTTGTGATCTACCCACCGCTGTCGGCAGCGCTCGTTACGGTCGCCGGCTCCGGAAACCCCGCGGATGGCGCCTTGGTCGACTTCCACCTCGAAGTCAACGATCCGCCGCCGTGCACCACAGGATTCCTCCCCGCCGAGGAGTGGCGCAGTCCCGCAGACGAATCACCGATCGCAACTCCGTCGGATCTGTTCTGCCGCATAGCCCAGGACTCGCCGATCGCCGTGCGCGGTGCACGCAACCTGCCGTGCGCGGAATTCCCGGGGCGCCGCGCCGCGACAGTGGAACAGTGCCGGACCGGTTACGAGCCCCTGGGCACCAATCCGCAGACCGGGCCGCCGCAACCGATCACCGCGACCCCCAGTTCCTATGCGTCGGAACCTGGCGTCACCGCACGTCGGTACGATCCGACTACAGGCACGTACATAGGACCCGACGGGAGGACGTACTCGCAGCCGAAACTCGGTGCCGGCGGAGACATCAGTCTCGAAGAGTTCATGAAGGGTCAGCAAGGTTGATGAACGAAGAAGAACCCAAGCAGCGGGTGCGCCGTCGCGCGTCCCGGAGCGCCGGACCGACCGGCGCCGATACAGACGCAGCGTCGACGGTAGTTTCCAGTGAAACGGCAGTGCCCAGTGAAACGGCAGTGCCCAGTGAAAAGCCAGTGCCCAGTGAGAAACCGGTTGAACAACCTGTCGCACTGACCAAAACCGAAGCGAGTGTCAGTGCACCGAAGTCGCAGGCTGAAGAGCCGAAGGCGCCTGCGGCGGTGTCACCGGATTCCGAACCTTCGGTTCCGGCAACAACGCCACCGAAGTCCCGGAAGTTGGTCGGCGGGATAGTCCTGGCATCCATTGTCGCGCTGGTGTTTGCGGTGGTGTCTGTACTGCTCTTGGTGGATCGCAGCAAGGCCTCCAGCGCTGAGGAAGAACGGTCTGCATATATCGCCGGTGCGCGGACCACAGCGCTCAACCTGACGACTCTGCATTCGGAAACTGCGGGCGCAGACCTCGACAAGTTCTTGGCCGGCACCACCGAGGAATTTCAATCGCAACTCGACGGACGTAAGGACTCGTTTGTCGACGTTCTCGGACAGGTAGGCGTCCAGACGGACGGCGAGATCCTCGAAGCCGGGTTGGAAAAGATCGACGGCGATTGTGGAACCTCGCTCGTCGCGGTGCGTGCAATGCAGAAAAACGCGGAGCAACCCGAGCCCGAGGAACGCAACTATCGCCTGCGAATCACCATGTGCGATACCGACGGGCAGCTCCTTGCCTCGAATGTGGAGTTTGTGCCATGACCCCGGAGACGACAGACCCAGCAACTACAGCTACAGGCACGACGTCCGCGCGCGTGTCACCATTAACCATCGTCTTGTGCGTGATCAGCGCGCTGGCGATTGCACTGGCAGGCTTGTCGGCGTATCTGTACTTCGGTCCGGACGGAACTCGGGATCTCGCGGCCACGGACAACACCAGAGAAGAAGTGGTGCAAGTGTCCTCGGACCAGGCAGTCGCGATGTTCCAGTACGACCACAACAATGTCGATCAGCAATTGCACTCGGCAACAGAAGGATTGACCGGTGATTTCCAGAATCAGTTCACCGAGTTGATCGAGTCGGTCATCATTCCCGGCGCGCAGGAGAAGGCGCTGACCGTCCAGGTTGTCGTACAGGGCGCGGCAGTTCTCGATGCCGCACCGGATACCGCCACCACGATGCTCTTCCTCAATCAGATTACGACGTCGAAGGATTCGCCGGAGGCAGTCGCCAGTGGCAGCCGCGTCAAGATGGGGCTGGAGAAGCAGGATGGTCGCTGGTTGGTGAATAGCGTTCAGCCGTTCTGATCGACACATGCTCGACATGAAACAACCCGGCCGAGGGAGTCCCCTCGGCCGGGTTGTTTCATGCCGGCGTACTCAGTTGTTGTCGTCGATTTCGTGGTTCTCGTCCGGTGCGATCAGTGCCGGCCCCGCAGCGCCGCCGTGCGCGAGAGCGTCGAGGAACGAGTGAGCCCAACGGTCCACGTCATGAGTGAGTACCTGACGGCGCAGGGCGCGCATGTGGCGTCGTCCGTCTTCCTTCGGCTGGTTCAGTGCTTCCACCATGGAGTCCTTGACGTCGTCGAGGTCATGGGGGTTGCACAGGAATGCCTGACGCAATTCTGCTGCCGCACCGGTGAATTCGCTGAGCAGTAGAGCGCCGCCCAGATCGCTGCGGCACGCTACGTATTCCTTGGCAACCAGGTTCATGCCGTCGCGAAGCGGGGTGACCAACATGAGGTCGGCGGCAACAAAAAACGCAATGAGTTCGTCACGGTCGACCGGTCGGTGGATGTAGTGGACAACAGGGCGGCCGACTTCACTGAACTCGCCGTTGATGCGCGAGACCATCTGCTCGATGTCACCGCGCATCTGGACGTAGCTTTCGACGCGCTCGCGGCTTGGAGTTGCCAACTGGATCATGACGGTATCGGCTGGATCTATCCGTCCGTCGATGAGTAGTTCGTGCAGTGCGTTCAACCGAACGTCGATGCCCTTGGTGTAATCGAGGCGGTCGACGCCGAGCATGATCTTCTTGGGGTTGCCGATTTCTTTGCGAATCTGCTTGGCGCGGTCGCGAATTGCCTTGGAGCGTGATCGCTCGTCGAGCTTGCCGGAGTCGATGGAGATGGGGAACGCGCCGACGCGGACGGTGCGGAAACCCACCTGCACAACACCAAGTTTGGAGCGCACGCCGACGTTGCCGCGTGAAGTTTGTTGTCCCGCAAGACGCCTGGCGAGGAAGAGGAAGTTCTGTGCGCCGCCGGGAAGGTGGAAACCGATGAGGTCGGCGCCGAGGAGGCCTTCGATGATCTCGGTTCGCCACGGCATCTGCATGAACAGTTCGACCGGCGGGAACGGAATGTGCAGGAAGAACCCGATGGTGAGGTCGGGGCGCAGCATCCGCAGCATCTTCGGTACGAGTTGAAGTTGGTAGTCCTGGATCCAGACCGTCGCGCCGTGCGCCGCAGCCTTGGCGGTGGCTTCGGCGAAGCGGCGGTTGATCTCGACGTACGCGTTCCACCATTCGCGGTGGTACTCGGGCTTGACGATGACGTCGTGATAGAGCGGCCAGAGCGTCGCGTTGGAGAAGCCTTCGTAGTACTCGTTGATCTCGGTGGCGCTGAGCGGTACCGGGTACAGCTCCAGTCCGTCTTCGACAATGGGGTCCATGTCGGCGTCGGCAACACCGGCCCAGCCGACCCACGCACCTTGCTTGCTACGCAAGATCGGTTCGAGAGCGGTGACCAAACCACCGGGACTGCGCTTCCATCTTGTGGAACCGTCTGGCAACCGCTCCAGGTCGACGGGCAGGCGGTTCGCTACTACGACGAACTCGGCCTGCCCGGACACGGTCTTCTCTGCGGAGAGAGCAACTGCGTCGTCAGAGGGGATTGAGCTGGCCGATTCCGGACTGACAGACACGTGGTTCCTTCTCGTTAGGTATAGGTGAGAGACTCGATCGAGATTCAGTCGAGCTTGCTGACGGGGCTGATTCCGAGCATCGAGAGCAGCATCCTGCACTCGTCGGCGTCTTCCGCGTACGCAGCGACAACGCGCTGTGCCATACGGGCGGTTTCCTCGGCTACAGTCTCGATTTCCTCGTCCGGGATCTCGACTTCGGCTTCGACGGTCGTCTTCTCAGACATCATGTTCCTCTCGTGCTTGCCTGCACGGCGCAAGCAATGGTTCCGCAAGCAATGGTTCTACAGCGACTCTATGAGAACTGGGCACGTCAACGCTAGTTGCTCATGCATTAGGGTCGACTTACTTCTGTGTCTACCGGACATTCTCGTCCCTATCAATGCTTGGAGTTCCATGAGCACGACCCAGGTGAGTGAAGCCGTCGATTCGGGTGAATCAGGCGCAGGTAAAAGCAGTGGGGCTGCGATTTTGCGTCGAGTTCTCGTGCGTAATCGGGGACCGCTGGCCATCGGCACCGTTCTGGTGTGCCTGCATCAACTCGCCGAAACCGCGGTGCCGATTTCGATCGGTGTCATCATCGATCGGGCAATCGAGACTTCGGACACCACCACGCTCGTCGTATCGATCTGTGCGCTCGGTGCATTGTTTCTCGTGCTCACCGCAGCCTGGCGGTTCGGTGCTCGGTTCATCGTGACGGCGATGCAGCAGGAGGCACACAGATTGCGCCTCGAAGTGGCACACCGCGTTCTCGACCCGCGAGGTGTACACACGAACCTGCGATCCGGCGAATTGCTCACGGTATCGACGTCCGACGCGGAACAGGCGTCCTGGATAGCCGACATCGTGCCGCGGGCAGCAGCGGCACTGACCGCCGCGGTGGCGTCGGCTGTCGCGTTGCTGTGGATCGACGTCACGCTGGGGCTGGCGGTGTTGATCGGCACCCCGGTCATTCTCGGTTTACTGCAACTGTCGGCGCCGCTGATCACGTCCCGCGCGACGGGGAAGCAGGCGTCGATCGCCCGGGCATCGGCAATGGCAACGGACTTGGTGAGTGGACTGCGGCCGCTCCGGGGTATCGGCGCGGAGAAGTCGGCGTCCGATCGCTATCGCGGTGCAAGCCGCGAAGCCCTTGCATCTGCGGTGCACACGGCAAAGGCCACTGCGGTCTACACCGGTGTGTCGGCGACGGTCAGCGCTTTGCTTGCTGTGGGGATCGCCGGTTGTGCCGGCTACTTCGCATTGCAGGGCCGAATCTCGGTGGGGGAGTTGATCACCGTGGTCGGCCTGGCGCAGTTCTTTCTCGAACCGCTCGGCCTGCTTGCTTCTCTCCCCGGATATTTTGCGGTTGCTCGCGCGTCGTCCGATCGGTTGGCGTTGGTGCTCGACGCCGATCCGATCCTGACCTCGGGCTCGGTGACCGAGACACCGGGCTACGATCTGACCCTCGAAGGGCTGCAATTCCGTTCACTCGGCGGCGTCGATCTGCACTGCGACGCCGGCGAATTGTTGGGGGTCGTGGCGTACCAACCGCAGGACGCCGAGGCGCTGGCCACGGTGCTGTCCGGGCAACCGGGCGCACACGAGTACCGAGGTTCTGTGCGGATCGGCGGAATTTCGCTGCAGGACATGGACTTGGCACTGGCCAGGCGCACCGTGCTGGTGGAACCGCACCTGACCGATCTGTTCGGGGGTTCGCTTGGCTCCAATCTCGCAGCGGGCGCAGGCGATGCGCAGTCCTCGGATCTGGGGGAGGTGCTGGCCGCCTCGGCTGCCGCCGATGTCGTCGACTCCCATCCCCATGGACTCGACCTCGAGGTCACCGACCGCGGAGCCAGCCTGTCCGGCGGTCAACGGCAACGGGTCGCGCTGGCACGCGCGTTGCTCACGAAGGCGCCCGTGCTGGTGCTGCATGATCCGACAACCGCGGTGGACGCGGTAACGGAAGCGTCGATTGCGGCAGGCATCGCGGAATTGCGCCACAGCGGAACAGCGCTGCACACCACGATCCTGATCACGAGCAGCCCGGCGTTGCTGGCGGCAACGGATCGTGTGGTCGTTCTGGATGGGGGAGTAGTAGTGGCACAGGGGACGCATGCCGAACTCGCTCACCACGACACCGACTATCGAGGGGCGGTTCTGCGATGACCGGGAAAGAGACACGCGAACTGCTGCCGATCGCGGGCGGGCGCGAAACCTGGCAGTGGTTGAGGTCGGAGTTGGCGCAGCGGAAGCTGCAGAGTTTTCTTGTTGTGGCGGTGTCGGCCGCAGCGGCCGCGATGGCGTTGGTACCGATCTACGTGTTCGGTGTCCTGGTCGATCGGGTTCGTGAGGGTGCCCCCACGTCGACGATTCTGACAGTGGTGGCGATCATCGCGTCGGCGGCCGTCGTTGGCGGTGTTTTCACGGGATACGCGTCGTATCTGGTCAAGAGGCTGGGTGAGAACATCCTCGCGGATCTACGCGAGCGCACCGTCGACCGGGCACTGCGGTTGCCTGTGCCGACGCTGGAGAAGGTCGGCAAGGGTGATCTGCTTTCTCGCGTCGGCGATGACGTTGCCGTGATCGCCAAGGCAGTCTCCGAGGTGATTCCGAACCTGATCGGAGCCGTTCTGCTGGTCGCGCTCAGCATGGTGACCATGCTCGGTCTGGACTGGCGTCTGGGACTGGCCGGTCTGGTGGCGCTCCCGATGTACGCGATGGCGCTGAAGTGGTACCTGCCACGATCGGCGCCGATCTATGCGGCCGAGCGCGTGGCGATGGGTGCACGTTCGCAGGCATTGATCAGTAGCGTGCAAGGTGTTCGGACGGTGCGGGCCTACAGCCTGGAGAAGGAGCACCTCGGACGAATCGACGACGCGTCGGCGAAGGCCCGCGATCTTGCGGTGGGAGTGTTCGGCCTGTTCACCAGGTTCGCCGGGCGCGGGAACCGGGCCGAGTTCGTGGGCCTGTCCATGATCCTTGTTGTCGGGTTCCTGCTGGTGCGCGACGACATCGTGACGGTCGGCCAGACCACAACGGCAGCATTGCTGTTCCACCGCCTGTTCAATCCGATCGGTTCGCTTCTCTACACCTTCGACGAAGTGCAGTCGGCGGGCGCGAGCCTCGCACGCCTTGTGGGTGTCGTGGATATCCCGGAACCCGACCTCGCCGACATCGACGTGGCCGAACCTCACGATCGCTCACTGACATTGCGGGACATCAGGCACAGCTACGACGGCCGCGAGGTTCTCCACGGCGTCAGTCTCACTCTGGCCGCGGGGGAGCGGGTGGCGCTGGTCGGCTCGACCGGCGCCGGGAAGTCGACGGTGGCGGCGATCGCCGCCGGATCGTGGGCACCGACGTCGGGAAGCGTGCTGATCGGTGGTGTTGCGTTGGCCGGCGTCGCTGACCTACGACGCCACATCGGCATTGTCAGTCAGGAAGTGCACGTATTTGCCGGCCCGCTGATCGAGGACCTGCGTCTCGCAGCACCCGAGGCGTCCGAGGAGGACGTGATGTCGGCGCTGAAGACCGTCGGGGCGTCTGCGTGGGTGGCGGCCTTGAGTGACGGTCTTGCAACCGTTGTCGGCGAAGGTGGCCACGAGATGACGGCGTCGCAGGCACAACAGTTGGCGTTGGCGCGGTTGGTTTTGGCAGACCCGGCTGTTGCGGTGCTGGACGAGGCGACGGCGGAGGCCGGAAGTGCTGGTGCCCGCGAATTGGAGGCAGCTGCTGATGCGGCAACGGCCGGGCGGACCACTCTTGTTGTCGCTCACCGGCTTACGCAAGCGGCGGCAGCGGACCGGGTGATCGTGCTCGAGCATGGACGGATCGTGGAGGAGGGGCCGCACCTCGGGTTGGTGGCTGCGGGCGGGCGGTACGCGCACCTGTGGACAGCATGGGAAGGTCGCGAGACGCGATAGTGTTGCCGCAAGCGGGGGAGCTTCGGTCAACCCGAAATCAGGCTGAGAAATGCAGCGGCAGAACACGAGGAGGAAGGCAGCTATGACGGTCGCCACTATCAACGGAATCCCGATCAATTACCAGGTCAAAGGTGATGGGGATCTGGTGGTGCTCATCATGGGTACTGGAAGTCCTGGGCGGGTGTGGGATCTTCACCAGACCCCCGCACTCGTTGCGGCGGGGTACCGCGTCTGCACCTTCGACAACCGTGGAATCGCGCCGTCCGGTGAGAGTGTCAGCGGTATCACGATGCCGGACATGGTTGCCGACACCGCAGGATTGATCGAGCATCTCGGTGGCGGCCCTGCGTACGTGATCGGAACGTCGATGGGTGCCCGAGTGGCTCAGGAACTCACGTTGGCCCGTCCGGACCTGGTCCGCAAGGCAGTGTTCCTCGCCGGCCATGCTCGGATGGATCACTTCCAGCAGACGCTGTCCGAGGGGGAGCGCGAGTTGGTCGACAGCGGCGTCGAGTTGCCCGCAAAGTATCGCGCTGCAGTAACAGCAGTGATGAACCTGTCGCCCACTACCTTGGCTGACGAGCGCTCAGCCCGGGACTGGCTGGACATCTTCGAATTCTCCGGTGGCACAACAGCACCCGGCGTTCGAGCTCAGCTGAACATGGATCGCTCGTTCGATCGCCGTAGTGAGTACCGGGCGATCATGCGTCCCTGCCTGTCGGTAGCCTTCGCCGATGACCGGATGATTCCGCCCTTCCTTTCCCGCGAGGTTGCAGACTGCATCGCTACCGCGACGTACGAAGAGATCCCGGACACCGGTCACTACGGTTACCTCGAGCGACCGGATGCCGTGAACAAGGTGCTGATCGACTTCCTGGCCGGATAAACCGCTCAGGCCAGTGCGAGGAACAGTTTCTCGAGTTCGGCTTCGGTAAGAGGGTCCTTGCCTTCGGCGCCGGTCATGCATTCACGCAGGCCGGAGGCAACGATCTTGAAGCCTGCCCGGTCGAGTGCCTTCGAGACCGCGGCCAATTGGGTGACTACGTCCTTGCAGTCACGGCCGCTCTCGATCATCGTGATCACTCCGGCGAGTTGGCCGTGAGCGCGGCGCAGTCTGTTCAATACGAGCGCAATGCTCTCTTCGTCGCCGGTCATCGTGGCCCTTTCTCGAATGTTCGTACTCGGACGAGAGTACCCCGGGGGGCATGGCGGCTGATCGTGAAGGATTTTGCTCGCGCAGCGAGCAGAATCCTTCACGATCGAAGCCTCAGAGCGCGCTGATGGCGGCGCGTAGTTTGGTGGCCGCCTCGGTCGCGACCGCCTCGAGTCCGCTTTCGTCGGAAACCTGCACCATCACATCCGGATTCATGGCCTCGACATAAAACGAATCTTCGGCCGACGTGTCTTCGCGAACCACGACATTGCACGGCAGCAGTAGACCGATTTGACGATCGACCCCAACGGCGCGGTGCGCGAGCTGCGGATTGCAGGCACCCAGGATCAGGTACTTCTCCATGTCTTCACCGAGTTTGGCCTTGAGGGTTGCTTGCATGTCGATTTCGGTGAGGATGCCGAAGCCTTGATCCGAGAGGGCTCCGCGAGTGCGGGCCACGACGTCGTCGAATGTTCCGCTGACCTTGGTGCCAAGAGCGATATCCATGGGAGTTCTCCTTCTGTCGTCTTCCTTTCAGTATACCCCTAGGGGTATCTGGTTAACAGTGATGTCGGGTACATGATCTAGCCGTGCGAGAAGCTGATCTTCGGCAGAACCCGGCGCAGCCACGTGGGTGACCACCACGCCGCCTTGCCGGTCAGGCGCAGCGCAACCGGAAGAAGAACCAGGCGGACGAGGACGGCGTCGAGTACGACCGCGACGCCGAGGATGATTCCCATCTCCTTCGGCGGCAAGGGGTCTGCCAACGCGAAGGTGAAGAATACGGCCACCATCACGGCAGCCGCTGCTGCGATCACTCGGCCGGAGTGTGCCAGTCCGTCGATATGCGCGATCTTGGGATCGCCGGTTCGCTCGTAGTGTTCCTTGGCGCTCGAGAGGAGGAAGACGGTGTAGTCCATCGCAATCGCAAAGATCATCGCGAAGAAGAACACCGGACCCCATCCGTTCAAGAAGCCCTGAGGTTCGAAGCCGAGCAGGCCGGATCCGTGGCCGTCCTGAAATATCAGCTTCGCGACACCGAATGCCGCGCCGGTGGACAGCAGACTCACCAGCGTGCCGATGACGGCGATGAGGGGTGCTTGCAGCGCTATCAGCAGTAGGGCGAATCCGAGTGTCAGAATCACGGCAATCACGATCGGCAGGTAGTCGTTCAATGCTTGCTGAAGATCGAGATTCTCGGCTGGGGCGCCCCCGACACGCGCGGATTCGGGTAGTCGCTCTCGCAGGTCGGCGAGGATGCTCTCCATTGCGGGATCTGACGGGTCGACGCTTGGAACCGCCTGCAGCATAACCAGATCGGAACCATCTTCCGAGGGTTGTGCCGGAGTGAGCATCGCTATGCCGTCGATGGATTCGGCAACGCGTGCTGTCCCTTCTGCATCCTCGGCGGTCGTGACAATTTGCAGCATTCCGGGAGCGCCGTCACCGAACTGCTGCTGTACCAATTCGTATCCCTGGCGGACCGGAGCGTCCTCGGGAACCACCGCGATGGACGGCATGGCCACTTTCAGTCCGAAGACGGGGATGATGAGCGCAATCAGAATTAGTAGTGCACCGATGCCGAACGGCCAGGGATGCCGGTGCAGCAGTGACGCCCACGACGCGAACAGTGGGGAACGGTGCTGCTGGCGCCGCGCGTACGGGAGTGAGCCGGCGTTGACCTTTGCGCCGATTGTGCCGAGCACTGCAGGGAGCAGGGTCAGTGTTGCAGCGAGAACGAAGATCACGGCGAGCATGATTCCCACCGCCATCGTTCGTACTGCGGGTGCGGGAACGATCAGAACCGCCGTGAGGCTGACGAGGACTGTCAGGCCGGAGAGAACAACGGCTTTGCCTGCGGTGTCCATTGTTTCGGCAACAGCGGCTCGGGGGTCGGGGTTCTTTCGTAGCGCGTCGCGGAATCTGGCCACCAGGAACAGGGCGTAGTCGATGCCGAGTGCAAGGGCAAACATCATCGCGAAGTTCATGGCCCACACCGAGATCGGCGTGATCTCGTTGAGAATCACCAGTCCGCCGGCCGACGCGACGAGACCCGCGAGGGTCAAAAGCAGTGGCAATCCGGCTGCGACCAGGGAACCGAAAGCCAGCACCATGATCGCGAGAGTGACTGGCCACGACATCATTTCGGCCTTGATCATGGCTTCGTGATTGGCCTTGTTGAAATCGCTCCACAACGCCGACGCGCCGGTCGGGTACACCTCGATCTCGTTGGTCGAGAGGTCGGAGAGTTTTCCTCCGAGTTGGTCGATGGCGCTCACCATGTCGTCTGTACTTGCGTTGGCGCCGGCAATCAGGATGCCGGTGTGTCCGTCGGGGCTGATCGTCATGCCGGGTTGTGGTGCGACAACGTCACCGAATCGACTGTCTCCGGCGAACAGTGCCGTTGCGCGGGCGAGGGTGTCCTGCAACTCCGGATCGCTGATCTGCTGCGAATCCGAATGCACGACAACCTGGACTGCGGCCGAGGAATTTCCGCCGAAATGCTGCTCTGCCAACTCCCGGACCTGTACCGATTCCGACCCGTTCGCTTGCCAACCTGCGCCGGCCAATGACGTGAAGACACTTGGTGCTGCGGCGCCAAGTGCCACGAGGGCGATCAACCAGATGCCGATAACCCAGCGGGTATGCGTGGCCATGGTGCGTCCGAGTCGGGCGAGTGCTCCGTCGCGTGCGCCCTGGTCGGGTGGCGCCGAATCGGCGCTTGTTGCGGTCGTCATTCCAACTCCTGATACGGGTGGGGGTATTTGCGAATTGCTTTCATTTATACCCCTGGGGGTATCTTGTTGTCACATCTCGGACCATGAGAAGTGCGGTACTGATGTCGGCTTAGGCTGTCGGCGGAGAGCGGCTGAGGCGTCGATTTCGGCCGGAAGATGAAGACACTCGTTCGGAAAGTGAGGAGACGCGCATGGATGCATCGGATTGGGACGAGCGGTACAGAGCAGTGACGCAGCCGTGGGGGATCGACCCGGCCGGAACGGTGGCTACGCGTGTGGCCGACCTGGACCCGGGAACTGCCGTCGACCTGGCGTGTGGCGACGGGCGTCATGCCCGCTGGCTGGCGGAGCACGGTTGGTCGGTGACCGGTGTCGACTACTCGTCGGTGGCGATCGACCGTGCGCGGTCGGCGGACGTGGACAGTGCCGTCAAATGGGAGGTTGGTGATGCGACGTCATGGACAACGGAAAGTGACGTTGACCTGGTTCTGGTGAGCTTTCTGCATCTTCCGCTCGCTGAACTTGTCGACACTTTGCGACGCGTCGCCGGGTGGGTCGCGCCGGGTGGGCGAGTGATGTACCTCGGGCATTCGATCGAGAACTACCACCGAGGGGTCGGCGGTCCGCCTGAGCCGGACATCCTGCCGGGCATTTCCGATCTAGCGCGAGCTGCCGAAGGCTTCCGCGTCTATGCGCTCGAACATGTGGTGCGTGCCCAAGATGACGGCTTTGCGATAGATATTCTGCTCGAGTTCGGTCCGTGGGACCGGCGCTGAACAGGCGATTCGTACCCTGGCCGACAAACTATGACGTGCGTCGCATTGTGGCCGGGCGCCAAGCGCTATGCGATGGGTCGCCATGTTGATACCCTCACCTAATTAAGGATAGCCTTTGCTTCTGACTTGGGATCGATGATCGGCCGCCTGGTCGTGATGTCGGGGATGGACAACCTGTATGAGTGAATCACCGAGTGACTTCAGTGCTGCATCTCTCACTGTCGATATTGTCGGAATCGGGTTCGGCCCCGCCAACCTCGCCTTGGCAATCGCAATCGAGGAACACAACGCAAACTGTGCAGCAGTTGATCGTGTCACCGCACGATTCTTCGAGAAGCAGGACGAGTTCGCCTGGCACCCGGGAATGCTCCTCGACGGAGCCACTATGCAAATTGCCTTCCCCAAGGATTTGGTGACGTTCCGCAATCCCCAGAGCGGATACAGCTTCTTCTCCTACCTTCACGAGCACGGGCGCCTCGTCGATTTTGTTAATCACCAGACTTTCTTCCCGACGCGTCACGAGTTCAACGATTACCTGTGCTGGGCCGCTCGTCGGGTTGATGCAGACGTGAGTTTCGGAACCGCGGTCGAAGCAGTCGACGGAAATCGAAACGGCGACGGCATTGTCGACCGTTTCGACGTTCGGCTAGACGATGGGACCGTGGTCACCGCGCGAAACGTCGTGGTCGCTGCTGGTCTGGTGGAGCGGATTCCCGAGTGGGCGCAACTGTCCTCCCGCTGTTTCCACAACCATCAGTTCCTGTTCCATCTCGACGCGATGCCGGCACCGACACACAACCGGTTTGTTGTCCTCGGCGCAGGCCAGAGCGCCGCGGAGATCGTCGACTATCTGCATTCCCACTACCCGAACGCAGAAGTGCACAGTGTCTTTTCTCGCTACGGATACAGCCCCGCCGACGACAGCCCGTATGCCAACCGCATCTTCGATCCGGAAGCCGTCGACGCTCTGCACGGTGCAAGTGCCGCCGAGCGTGAGCGGATTCTGGCGCTGCACCGCAGTACCAATTACTCGGTTGTCGACATCGAATTGATCAACAGCCTCTATGCCACCGAGTATCAGGAAATGGTCCGCGGTCCGCGCCGGTTGTTCATGCGCAAGGCGTCGGAGATCACGAGTGCCACCGAATCCGAATCCGGCATCGAACTGACCGTTCGTAGCAGTCTCGACGGACTCACCGAGACGCTCGAGTGCGACGCACTGGTCCTCGCTACCGGCTTCACCGCCGCCCCGTTGGATACGTTGTTGGGCGAACTCGTGTCTGATTCGTCCGTTCCGCGTACCGTAAGTCGGGACTATCGTATGGCTGTAACGGATGACGTGACGGGCGGTATCTACCTGCAGGGTGGTACGGAACGGACACACGGACTGACGTCGTCGCTGTTGTCGAACGTCGCGGTACGTGCAGGCGAGATTCTGGCGTCCGTTCTGAGCAACCAGAAGACGACCGGTGCGCTTGCTAGTCTGAGCGCACAAGAAACGTACGTAACAAGTGAGGCGAGATGAGCACTAATCCTTTCGATGACGAAGACGGACGCTTCTACGTGCTGGTGAACGACGAGGACCAGCATTCGCTGTGGCCCACGTTCTCCGAGGTCCCTGCGGGCTGGCGTGTGGTGTTCGGCGAAGAGAGCCGGGCAGCGTGCCTCGAGTACGTGGAGAAGAACTGGACCGACATGCGTCCCAAGAGCCTGCGCGAGGCGATGGAAGCAGACCAGGCTGCAGCAGGACGCAGCTCGGAGAGCTGATCCGTTCCTGGAACACGCGACAAAAGCTGGGCACCGACATAGGTGCCCAGCTTTTCGCGTTTGGTTAGGTCTACCTGCTGGCTGCCGGTGTGCGGCGTTTCCGCTTTCGGACCATGGGACGACGCAGTGAGTCCACACGCATGAGAATCCGGGGGCGTCGTAGCGTCCGGGCCACCCACTCGCCGAGTGTGACGCCCGCGGCCAATGCGCAACCGATACCGAAGGCCGACAACAGGGCAGTCAACCCGACCAGCACCTGATCGTTGAGCAACGAATAGAGCCCCTTGTACAGCGAGAGACCGGGAAGCAGTGGCGTAATGCCTGCGACGGCCACGACAAGCGGCGGAGTCAGTGCCCGGCGTGCCATCAAACCGCCGGCGAGGCCGACGACCGTCGCTGCGATTGCAGCCGCGATGACTGGCCCGACGTCGAGTGTCTGCACATAGATCGAGACACCACTGCCCGCCGCGCCGCCGAGGAAGGCGGCTGTCAACGCTCGCCTTTCCGCATAACAGGCAAGTGCGTAGAACACCGACGCGAATGCGCCGGAGAGCATCAGCACCGGAAGCTGGGTGATCGGGGAGGCTTCGACGTTGATCGGCGGCAACGTCGAGCCCAACATTCCGGTGACGCGCAGCGAGATCGCGACGCCGGCGATGATGCCGCCCGTCATCATCACGACTTCGAAGAAACGTGCCACTGCGGTGATGGGCGCGCCCATGATGGCGTCCTGCACCGAGCCGACCAACGACAGCCCCGAGAGCAGAACCACCACCCCGGCCGCGATGATCAGCGACGGTCTGATGCTGATCCCCAACTGTTCCTGAAAGGTGTACAGGGTCGCGGCCGGGGCAGCGGCGATCAGGCCGCCCATCACCTGCTGGAAGAAGAACGGCAATCCGAAACGGTTGAGAACCCGGTTAACTCGGTCGATCACCATCGTCGTCAAGAATGACACCGTGGCAACCAGGAGTCCGCCGCCGAGGAGCACGGACACCGACGCGGCCATCGCAGACCACGCCAGAGTTGCGGTCCAGCGACTGTACGGATGGGGCGCGGTTGTGATCGTCGTCAGTGCCTCGTGGGCCTGATTCGGGGTGATGGCCTCGCGTCTGATGCGACGCGTCAGACGGTCCACCGCAGCGAGGCGGGTGAAGTCCATCGAGCGGTAGTGGACGATACGCATCGTGCTGGCCGGCGGGCGGGTCGGTCCTCGATACGCGGACAGAACGATCGAGTTGTACGTGACATCGACATCGCACTGAGCCAAACCGTAGGTCGCTGCGATGAACTGAACCTGTTCGGCGGTGTCCATCGCCGCCGTTCCCGATGCGAGGAGCACCTCGCCGACCCGAACTGCCAGGTCGAGGACTTCGGCCACCACTGCGTCGTCGGTCAGGTCGATCGGTTGTAGAGGCGCGGGTGCCGACGTGACCGTGTCCAGCGTGGCCTGGCGGTGGCCGGTCAAACGGTCGAGGGCCTCGGCGAGTTTCGACATCAAGGGCGGCGCGTCGGTGGTCGACTCTGCGGGGTGCTCATGGGGCCCACGGTATCTAATGTGACCCGCGCGCGGCCACCGTGACGGCTTGGATATGATGGCTCCGCAAAGATCGTTCGCGGCGACGCGTGCGACTTCGCCTCCTTAGCTCAGTGGTAGAGCACTCGCCTTGTAAGCGAAAGGTCGTCGGTTCAATCCCGACAGGAGGCTCCAATGCAGAGGGCGTCCACCCGGCAATCAGCCGAGGGGCGCCCTTTTTGCTGGTGGACCTAGTTGGCGGACGGCCTGGTGTCGTGGGTATCCGCGTTGGCCTGGCTCGGATTGATCGCAGCGGCGATGTGTTGTTGCGCGACTACACGAAGTTTGATGTTGCTCGTCTGGGATTCTTGGATGAGGAGCGAGAACGCGTCGTCGGCGGTGACGTGTCGGGTGCCCATGATGATGCCTTTTGCCTGCTCGATCACGCCTCGGGATTCGAGGGCGAGTTCGAGGTCCCTCGTGCGTGCTCGGGCAAGCTCGAGTCGATGCGAACTGCGCAACGCGAAGTACGCCGTGAGGGCAAAGAGTTCGATGATTGCAGCGTCGGCATCGGTGAATCCGTACTGGTCGCGGCTGTACAGATTCAGTGTCCCGAGGGGCTGCCCCCGTCCGGGGAGTGGTGCGGAGAGGAAGCTCGACACTCCGGCACGCCGCGCCTCACCGGCAAATTGCGGCCAGCGACGGTTGGCTTCGCTGGAGTGTGCGTGCACGACACATGAGGCGTGGGCGGATTCCACGGCGGGCCCGACTCCGAGCTGAAATTGCAGCTCGTCGACCGAGTGGACGAGATCGTCGGTCGCGGCGACGGTGCGATGGGTGGAGTCGGACTCGGCGACGGTGATGCCGGCGTGGTGGGCGCTGTCGATAATGTCCACGGCATGGTTGCAGATTTGCTCGAGGAAGTGCCCGTCATCTGTGTGCTGATCGGGTTGCGCATAGAGTGAGCGCAGGGCGTCGGTAGTTGCCCTCAATCGGGCTGGAAGTACGAAAGTGCCTGCACTGTAACCGGTTCCATGGCAAATATCGGCGTGTGGCGGCGTCATAACTTGCACACCCTTCTTCCAGGCCCGCAAATTCGGGTGATTTGTCCCATTCTCGCACCTGGATACCTGGTCTGCAGTCTGTTTAGTCGCGGAACGAGTGGATTGCCGTCGGATTCGTTACCTTTGTCACGAATCAGACATCGAGCATATTTGCTGGTGACGTTTGGCGACGCGCAGAAATGGGTATGCGTCAGTTCGCTCTAAATCTGTTGTGCTGCAACACATCCGTAAGAAGTTACGACTGTAGTACAAGATTCTTCGTCAAGTCCCCGGATGCTCCGTGCATGGCCTATTCTCAGCGCCAGCGCACAAACTTGTACGTGTAACCCGAAGACAGTGAAGGGGATACGACAATGAATGGACTTATTGCCGCATTGAACAGCGGATTCACCCTCGGCCTGGCGAACACGATCCTGACTTTCGGCGGAATTATCGTCAATCTCAATATCGTGATCAATAACTGACTCCGCGAAACTACTCTGTTATGCAGGTAAGAACCCGTTATGCGGGTTCCATGCCTACATCGGATATCGGCCGCTCGCTCTTGCCTTTGAGCCATCGGTTGGGGAGCTTTCCGGCAAGTTCTCCGAGTGGGCCCACGGCGGCACTCAGTACCGCGACGGTGTCCTGAAGTATCTCGATGCTCGCACTCATGCGTTCGAGGTTGGGGGCCAATGACGTCAGAGTGTCGGAAAGGGCAACAATCTGATCGAGTGGACCACCCTCGGCGATAAGTCTTTCGAATGCGCCGTTCTCTGCGAGCAGCGTTTCGAGGATTCCGTTTTCTGCCAGTGCGCGATCGATGACGCCGTTCTTTGCGGTGAGGCGCTCCACCGCGCCGTCCTGGGCCGTCAATCTTTCCAATGGGCCGTCTTCGGCCGTCATCCGGTCGAGTAGCCCACCGGGTGCAAGCAGTCGCTCCAACGCGCCGTCCTCGGCGAGCACTCGGTCCAGCGGGCCGCCCGGCGCGAGCACGCGTTCGAGCGGGCCACCTGGAGCTAGAAGGCGTTCGAGTGTTCCGTCCGGTGCAGTCAACTTGTCGACCGGACCGCCGGGGGCCAACAGTCGATCGAGTGGCCCGCCGGCGGCGAGAGCCTGCCCGATGGGACGGTCGTCCGCTGTCAGAGACGACAACTGTTGAATCATCTGCAACGGCCCGCGCGGATTTGCCAGAGATGCCGCGCCGACCGTCGCGGCGCCTGGGTTCGAGATGACAACTCGTACGGTTGTCACCGTCAGTTCGGCAATACCCAGGCTGATTTCTGCGGCGGCGATGCCCGCGCGCACGGGTAGCGTGAGTATCTCGACCAGTCTCATTGAATAACTGTAACCGGTCACACACAAATACTCGCCCGGATAATGCGAGCGTCAGTGCAGAAGAACGTCAGTGCAGAACCTTGAGGCCGACCACTGCTCCGATGATGACCAGAATCAACAGGACTTTGACGATCGACGAGGACTCGGTACCCGTGATCATGGCGTATCCGACGGTCAGCGCGGCGCCGATGCCGACCCAGATTGCGTACGCAGTGCCGATCGGAAGTGTCCGCATTGCGTACGCAAGACCGGCCATGCTGACGATCAGACCGAGTATGAACACGATGGTGGGTGACAGCTTGCTGAATCCATCGGATTTGCCCAGTGCGGTGGCCCACACAGCTTCGAAGATTCCGGAAATTACGAGCACGATCCATGCCATGACGAACACTCCTAACACCGTCTTGTCGCTGGCCGGGTACGGTGTGCTCGTCCGGATGTCGTTACCGACTCACTTCACGATAGCAACGGAACGCAGGTCGAAGGCTGATTCGGGCGGTCAGACCAGTCACATCCGAAACCGTTCACAGGAACTTCCCAGGGAACACGCAGCGTGAATCCAGTAGGAGGGGAGAAGATCGTTTTTGTGACCGACAAGCCAAGTGAAGCCCGCATCCTCGTTGTCGACGACGAGCCCACCATCGTGGAGTTGCTCTCCGTGAGCCTCCGTTTTCAAGGTTTTGAGGTTGCCACCGCATCCAGTGGCGCCGAAGGCCTCGACGTGGCGCGGACATTCCGTCCCGACGCGATCATCTTGGACGTCATGATGCCCGGAATGGATGGTTTCGGACTGCTGCGACGGTTGCGTGCGGACGGCGTCGACGCACCGGTGCTTTTTCTGACGGCGAAGGACGCGTTGGACGACAAGATCACCGGCCTCACGTTGGGTGCTGATGATTACGTGACCAAGCCGTTCAGCCTCGAGGAAGTGGTGACGCGGTTGCGCGTCATATTGCGCCGAGCAGGGCGCGGAGTTGCGCCGGAGCAGTCCCCTCGGGTTACGTTCGCGGACATCGAACTTGACGACGACACGCGTGAAGTGTGGAAGAACGGAGAGCTGGTATCGCTGTCTCCGACGGAGTTCACTCTGCTGCGGTACTTCATGGTCAATGCCGGCACTGTCCTGAGCAAGCCGCGCATCCTCGATCACGTCTGGAACTACGACTTCGGCGGCGAGGTGGGTGTGGTCGAGTCCTATGTTTCCTACCTTCGACGCAAAGTCGACACGGGTGAGACTCCATTGATCCACACGTTGCGTGGCGTCGGGTACGTGATGCGCGAACCTCGGCGATGACTTCGCAGTCGCAGACCGAAAAGCCTTCCTCGGGAAGGCGATTCCGTGTGCATGCGCTTCCGCTCCGATTCACGCTTGTGGCCGCACTACTCATTCTGGCTGGAATGGGTTTGCTCGCATCCGGAGTGGCGGTGACGTCTGCGCTCGAGAACTCGCTGACGCAACGTACCGATCGGACTCTGTACGAGGCCATCGACGGTTGGGCAAAGCCGCATTCGCGAGATGTCCAGCCGCCCAGCGCCGTCGGCCCGAATACCCGTCCGCCGAGCCCGTTCTTCGTGCGCACGGTGACTGCGGACGGAAAAATCATCACCCTGAACGACCAATCGTCGTCGACAACGCCGGACCTGTCTGTCGACGCGACGAACGGGCCGGTCACGACAGGTTCGACGGACGGTTCGGATGTGAAGTGGCGTGTGCTCTCCACTGTTCGAGACGGAACAACCACCACAATCGGCGTCCGCATGACGGATATCGAGCAGACTGTCGACGACCTGATCGGTCTCCAGTTCGGGATCGGTGTGGTGGTGTTACTCGTACTCGGCGGTGCGGCCTACTTCGTCGTCCGTCGTAGTCTTCGGCCTTTGGTAGAAGTTGAGGAAACTGCAGCAGCCATTGCCGCGGGCGATCTCCACCGACGCGTTCCAGAAAGGGACGATCGTACCGAAATCGGTCGATTGTCGGTGGCGCTCAACGGAATGCTGGCCCAGATTCAGCGGGCCTTTGCTGCAACGGAGGCGTCGGAAGAATCGGCACGCCGCTCGGAAGAGCGTATGCGACGTTTTGTCGGCGATGCGAGCCATGAATTGCGCACTCCGCTGACTACCATCCGCGGGTTCTCGGAACTGTATCGCCAAGGTGCCATGACGGATACGGCCACACTGATGAACCGCATCGAAGGGGAAGCGTCGAGGATGGGCTTGCTGGTCGAAGACCTCCTGATGCTCGCGCGACTCGACGAGCAACGTCCACTGGACAACAAGACGGTGGATCTCCTTGCCGTTGTGGCAGATTCGATTCAAGCGGCGCGGGCCATCGCGCCCGATCGGAGCGTCACGCTGGCGATGACGGGTGGGCCGGGGACCCCCGAGGTTATCGGGGATCAGGCCCGCCTGCGCCAAGTAGTCGCGAACCTGGTCGGAAATGCAGTCAAGCACACTCCGCCGGACGCTGAGATCGTCATTCGATTGGGGACTACCGAAGACACTGTGGTCATCGAGGTTTCGGATACCGGCCAAGGGCTCAGTGAGGAAGACGCGGCACGAATTTTCGAAAGGTTCTATCGCGCGGACACGTCCCGCACGAGGGAAACCGGCGGTGCGGGTCTCGGTCTGTCGATCGTGTCCGCGTTGGTCGCTGCGCACCACGGAACCGTCTCGGTGACCAGCGCGCCCGGCGAGGGTGCGACCTTCCGGGTCGAACTGCCTCGCGAGCACCACGAAGACTGACCTGGAGAGAAAACTGTGTAGCATCCACTGCGCAACACCACTCGAACGTCGTTGGCGCCAGACCGGTCACGAGGTAGTTCCGGGGCGACAAGATCGTGAAAACTGCTGCCGCCGAAGGTGAAAAAAGAACGATTACCTGCGTTATCTTCGAACAAGTCCAGCGACAGGCACATCTCGACGAAGTTGCACGCTTGTACGAGACAAGTGGTAATCGACGTTCGGCGTGTCGAGTGCCACACGCGGAGTGCGCGACCCACCGCTGCCGAGTTCGAGGAAAGTCCGGTCAGGCGACGTAGGACTCGAGGCGGGTTCTCACCAGGGTGTCGATGTCGCCGCGACGCTTCTCCGAGACCACACCGGCAAGGAGCAGTACGAACAACTCGTCGATGCGCTCCGAGAGATCCGCTCGACGCGTCAGCACGTTCGAGACCATTTGCACGCCCGTGAATGTCGCCGTGACAACACGACCTACGGACTCGGGTGTGACGTCTTGGCGGATATCGCCTTCTTGCTGTGCGATGTCGGCCAGCCTTTGAAGTTCTCGAATCCAGGTGAGATAGGGCTCGAAGGGGCCGTCGGCAGTATTGAGCTCCAAGGTGAGTCGGATGCCGGCGCGAACGACTGGATCGGAGATCAATTGTCGAGCGATCTCGTTGCAGACCATGATGACCTGCTCCAATGCCGGGGCGCCGGTAGACGCAGCTGCAGAGAACGATGCCAGGGAAATGCGATGCTGCTCGTCGATGACGGCCTGGGCAAGTTCGTCTTTGGAGGAGAAGTGAAAGTAAACCGCGCCCTTGGTCATCCGTGACGCGGACACGATGTCATTCATGCTGGTGCTGCCGTACCCAGAGATTTCGAAACGGTCAGCCGCGCCGCGGAGAATCTGCTGGCGACTGATTTTGGCGCGTTCCTGCATTGCTTCCGTTCCTCCGAATGGTCCCAACTGGTGTGTCCCGTTGGGCGCTGGTCCTGCGACCAGCGCTCAACGGTAGCAGCGAAACTCGTTGTTGTGCGACAACGTAAACGGACTGTTCGGAATGTGGAAGTGCAGGTCACCGTCAATAAACGGAATAAAGTGGACGGCCGCAACACTGGATCGGACATTGCGGCAACTCTCACAGTTAACCGTCAGCGCGCTGAAACGTTGCTCGTATGTCCGATTTCGCGAAGTGCTGCCTTCAGACGTGCTTGGGCGTCTTCGAGAGATTCAGGCGACGGCGACGGATCGGCGCCACTGATGTCGAAATTTCCCATTGTGTATGCGGGAAAAACATGGACGTGCAGATGCGGCACTTCCAAACCGGCGATCAGGAGCCCGGCGCGCGGCGCGTCGAACGCTTTGCGCACGGCCTGTCCCATCGTGCGCGCAACTGCGGTCACTTTGGCAAAAAGTTCGGGATCGACGTCCTGCCACTGATCTACCTCGGTACGAGGAACTACCAGTACATGGCCCTGTGTCACCGGCGCGATAGTAAGGAAGGCAACGACGTCGTCGTCCTCCCACACAAAACGGCCAGGTAGGTCCCCGTTGATGATGGCGCTGAATACTGAAGGCATAGGTCAAAGGCTATCCCGCACAGTGTTTGGCAGGAAACCCGTCGGTTGGCAGGAAAGCTCGTCGACTGGGAATCTGGTTGCCAGGAAACTCCCAGCCCGTGTCCAGAGTGATCACGGCGTAGCGGGCGATTCTGAGACGCATGACGACAGAAGCCATGCAGACCGTGGGCGCCACGGACGCTGGGGGACGTTCCACGACGGCGGTAGTGCTGGACGTGGTGGTCCCGGTGTACAACGAGGAAGCCGGCCTCGCCACGTGCGTTCGGCGGTTGCGCCACCACCTACGAACCCACGTTCCCTATCCGGCGCGGATAACGATCGCCGACAACGCCAGTGTCGACGGAACATTGGCAATCGGACGCTCTCTCGCCGAGGAATTCGACGACGTCCGAGTTGTGCACCTGGACGAGAAGGGGCGGGGTCGGGCGCTGCGGCAGGTATGGAGTGCGTCCGACGCCGACATTGTCGCGTACATGGACGTGGATCTCTCCACCGATCTCAATGCATTGATGCCGCTGATCGCACCGTTGGTGTCCGGGCATTCGGATATCGCGATCGGATCCCGGTTGGCACGTTCGTCGCGGGTCGTTCGCGGCCCCAAACGTGAGTTCATCTCACGCAGTTACAACCTCATTCTGCGCAGCGCACTGCACGCCCGGTTCTCCGACGCCCAGTGCGGATTCAAGGCGATGCGCCTCGATGTTGCGCGCCAACTGCTTCCGTTGGTGGAGGACACAGGATGGTTCTTCGACACGGAACTGCTCGTATTGGCCGAGCGGTCCGGGATGCGAATCCACGAGGTACCGGTGGACTGGGTCGACGACCCCGACAGCCGAGTCGACATCGTTGCCACCGCAGTTGCCGATATCAAAGGAGTAGTGCGCGTGGGCCGAGCACTGTCGAGCGGATCTCTGCCGCTGGCGGACCTTCGGGCAAGCTTCGGACGGGAGCCGCTGGTTCCCGGTGTGCCACGCGGGATGGTCGGGCAGTTGGCCAGGTTTGCCGTTGTCGGTGTTGTCTCGACCCTGGCCTACGCACTCCTGTACCTCGCACTGCACTCGGTGATGGGTGCCCAGTGGGCAAACGCAGTTGCACTGCTGGTGACTGCGGTCTTCAACACCACGGCCAATCGTGCCTTCACCTTCGGTATCCGAGGTTCGGAAGGTTCCGGGCGCCATCAGGCACAAGGTCTGCTGGTATTCGCGTTCGGGCTCCTTCTCACCAGTGGATCGTTGTTCGTGCTGCATTCCGCGGCCCCTGGCGCATCCAAACATATCGAGTTGGCCGTCCTGGTCATCGCCAATCTTGTTGCCACAGTGAGTCGATTTGTTGCACTTCGCTGGGTATTCCGTTCCGCACAACCTGTAGGAGTTACTCGATGACCGCCACTGTCGAACAGGAGAGTGTCGTCGCGCCTCTTCCCGAACCGCCACGTTCCGTGCGCTGGGAGCCGTGGGCTTTGGGTGCGCTTCTTGTGGGTACCGGTGTTGCCTACATCTGGGGGTTGGGAGCTTCCGGTTGGGCGAACTCGTTCTATGCCGCTGCGGTGCAAGCTGGTTCGGTGTCGTGGAAGGCTTTCTTCTTCGGCTCTTCGGACGCGGCCAACTCGATTACCGTCGACAAGCCGCCGATGTCGCTGTGGCTCATGTCGTTGTCCGTGCGCATCTTCGGGCTCAGTTCGTGGGCGATGTTGGTGCCGCAGGCGTTGCTCGGTGTCGGTTCGGTCGCGCTGTTGTGGGCTACCGTTCGCCGGTACTTCGGCGCCGCCGCGGGACTCCTCGCTGGGCTGGTTCTGGCGCTCACTCCTGTTGCCGCACTGATGTTCCGGTTCAACAACCCCGACGCGCTGCTGGTTCTCCTCATGATCGCGGCAGTATGGGCGATGATGAGAGCCGTCGAAGACGGCCGAACCCGGTGGCTCGTGCTGGTCGGTGTGTTCTGTGGCTTCGGCTTCCTGACCAAGCAGTTGCAAGTCATGCTTGTCGTCCCGCCGTTGGCGTCGACCTACCTGATCGCGGGTCCTCCGAAGTTGGGCAGGCGGGTTCTGCAACTGTTTGCCGCACTCGGCGGTCTGATCGTTTCTGCCGGTTGGTGGTTGGCGATCGTGGAACTGTGGCCGGCTGATTCGCGTCCGTGGATCGGCGGTTCGCAGAACAACTCCATTCTCGAATTGACGCTCGGCTACAACGGATTGGGCCGATTGAGCGGCAACGAGACCGGCAGCGTCGGCGGGGGTGGAGCGGCACCGGGTGGCGCAGGCGGCGGTGGCGGCATGTGGGGTACCACTGGCATCACGCGGCTGTTCGAATCAGCCCAGGGCGGCCAGATAGCCTGGCTGATTCCGGCAGCACTCATTTTGCTTGTTGCCGGAATCGTAGTGCGGGGTAAGGCACCTCGTGTCGACACGCAGCGCGCGTCGTTCATCGTGTGGGGTCTCTGGTTGCTGGTAACCGGACTGACCTTCAGCTTCATGGCCGGAATTTTCCACGCCTACTACACGGTCGCGCTGGCCCCGGCGATTGCCGCGCTGGTCGGATCAGGCTCCGTGCTCTTGTGGCGTCGCCGCGAAACTGTGTGGGTTCGTATCGTCCTGGCTGTTTCACTGGCGGCAACTGTGGCGATGGCATGGGTATTGCTGGGACGCACACCGTCGTTTGTCCCGTGGCTGCGGTGGACCATTCTTGCGGTCGGCATTGTTGCCGCGGCGGCGATGCTGATTCCCGCGATCACTCGGGGACGACTGGTAGTCGTGGTGGTACTCGCGGCGCTGTTCACGGGACTCGCCGGGCCGAGCGCCTATGCGATCGACACGATCAACACTCCGCACACCGGTTCGATAGTCTCCGCCGGCCCCGGTGTTCAAGGTGGAATGGGTGGACCGGGTGGTGGTCGCGGGGGATTTGGTGGAGCAGGCGACGGCGGCACCCGACCTACTGGCGGCGCGGGCGCCACCCGACCTACTGGCGGCGCGGGCGCCGCAATGGGTACACCGCCCACCGGAATGGGTCAGGCCCCAGGTGCCGGCGCAACCCCGGGAGCTGCTGTCACGACGGGGACTGCAATCGACGGCGCTCGAGGTGGCATGGGCGGTTCGGCAGGTGGGCTCCTGCGGGGCAGCACCCCCGGTGCGGCTGTGGTGGAGAAGCTCGAGGAGAACGCCGACCAGTTCACCTGGGTAGCGGCGGCAATCGGGTCGAACAGTGCGTCGGGATACCAACTCGCGACGGAGTCTCCGGTCATGGCGATCGGCGGCTTCAACGGTAGCGATCCGTCGCCGACGCTCGAGCAGTTCCAGCAGTACGTGGCGGACGGGAAGATTCACTTCTTCATCGCAGGCGGCGGAATGGGCGGCGGTATGAACGCCGAAGGAACGGCCACCGCGATCTCGACATGGGTGACCGAGAACTTCACGGCGACCACAGTGGATGGAGTGACTCTCTACGACCTGACGGTCTGACACGCGCCGTCGGCAGGGTCGCGCAGTCCGGTCAACCTGATCGGACTGCGCGACCTTGTTCTGTCTTGTGTACAGGGAACCCCCAGGTGGCACACGCTGCGAGACGCATCGGTGTGGGGCCGTAGTCTGTTCACGTGCGCGTACTCGTAATCGGCTCCGGAGCCCGTGAACATGCCCTCCTTCTCTCTCTTGCTCGCGATCCAGGTGTCACGGCCCTGATCTGCGCGCCCGGTAATGCCGGTATCGCCAAGATCGCCGAGCAACACCCGGTCGACGTCGCGTCGGGCGAGGCTGTCACTGCGTTGGCGAAAAAGGTCGAGGCAGACCTCGTTGTCATCGGTCCTGAGGTTCCGCTGGTACTCGGTGTCGCCGATGCGGTGCGAGCAGCCGGTATCGCCTGCTTCGGGCCTTCTGCCGACGCAGCCCGCATCGAAGGTTCCAAGGCTTTTGCCAAGGACGTCATGGCTGTTGCCGGTGTCAAGACCGCTCACAGTGAGATCGTCGACAATCCCGCCAAGCTCGACGAGGCCCTCGATCGTTTCGGCCCCAACTGGGTGGTCAAGGACGACGGACTGGCCGCCGGCAAGGGCGTCGTAGTTACGACCGACCGCGGCGCAGCGCGTGACCACGCTGCCGAACTGCTCGAGAGTGGCCACCCGGTCTTGCTCGAATCATTCCTCGACGGACCCGAGGTGTCGCTCTTCTGCCTCGTCGACGGAGAGACGGTTGTTCCATTGCTGCCCGCGCAGGATCACAAGCGCGTCGGCGACGGTGACAGCGGACCCAACACCGGCGGCATGGGTGCGTACACCCCGTTGCCGTGGTTGCCGGACGAGATGGTCACGCAGATCGTCGACGACGTCGTGAAGCCTGTCGCCGCGGAGTTGGTTGCACGGGGCAGCGGTTTCACCGGCCTCCTCTACGCCGGCCTCGCGATGGGTGTCAACGGACCGGCCGTGGTCGAGTTCAACTGCCGATTCGGTGACCCGGAAACGCAGGCAGTTCTGGCGCTGCTCGAAACGCCGCTGGGCGGATTGCTCAACGCCGCGTCCACCGGCACGCTCGATTCCGTTGGTCCGTTGCAGTGGCGCGACGGCAGTGCCGTCACAGTCGTGATTGCCGCAGAGAACTACCCGGCGACGCCGCGCACAGGCGACGTGATCACCGGAGCAGACGCCGAGGGCGTTCTCCATGCCGGCACAAAAAAGCGTGACGACGGCGCCGTGGTGTCGGCCGGCGGTCGTGTGCTGAGTGTTGTCGGAGTGGGTAAGGATCTTGCCGAAGCACGCGACGACGCCTACGCGAAGATTGCACTCGTGAAGCTTCCCGGTGGGCATTTCCGAACCGATATCGGCCTCGGTGCCGTCGAGGGGCGTATCGCTCTTCCCTGATCCACATCTTCCTTAAGTGACCGGTGAACCGTGTGTTCACCGGTCACTTTTGTTTGAAATGAACGACTGCTCGATGTTACCGACGGGTATTGCTCATCGGAGTTGTTCGGGAACGGTATATCTCTGCGCGGGGGCCAACCGAACAAGAAGGAGTCACTTGAGCATTCGAGCTGGATCCAAGGACCGATACGCGCGTACCACTTCCGGGCTGACGCGTAGAAACTTCCTTGCCGCAACAGGATTAGCTGTAGGCGCTGCCGCATTGTCTTCGTCGTGGACGACGGCAGCGGCCACGCCCCGACGGGCGCTGAGTGACGGTGACCGCGTTCCGGCCCTGGTGATAGGTAGTGGCTACGGAGGAGCAGTCGCAGCACTGCGATTGACGCAGGCCGGTATCGACACGCACATGGTCGAGATGGGCCGATCCTGGACCACCCCGGGATCCGACGGTAAGATCTTCTGCCCGACGCTCTCGCCGGATGGTCGTTCATTCTGGCTCAGAGATCGCACAGTACAACCGGTTTCGCACTTCTCGGGCGGTTCGATCGACAAGAACATCAGCCGATACGTCGGCGTTCTCGACGCCGAGGACTTCGGTGGGATCAAGGTCTACCAGGGTCGCGGGGTGGGCGGCGGATCGCTTGTCAACGGCGGAATGGCGGTGACGCCGAAGCGCAACTACTTCGAGGAAATCCTTCCCGGTGTCGATTCCGAAGAGATGTACTCGACCTACTTCCCGCGGGCCAACGCTGCGCTGGGTGTGAACAATATCGATCCTGCCTGGTTCGAGTCGACCGAGTATTACGCATTCGCGAGAACCGGCCGGAAGACCGCCGAGAGATCAGGTTACACAACAACATTCGTTCCTAACGTTTACGACTTCAACTACATGAAGCAGGAGGCTTCGGGGGCGGTTGCCAAGTCCGCCCTGGCGTCCGAGGTCATTTTCGGAAACAACGCGGGCAAGAAGTCCCTCGACAAGACCTACCTCGCGGCGGCGTCGGCAACCGGACGCCTGACGATTTCCGCACTGCATGTCGTGACCAGTGTGTCGCCGGCAGCAACCGGCGGTGGGTATCAGGTAGTGATGAACCAGATCAACGAGCAGGGAAACACCGTCGGAACCAAGACGGTTGTTGCCGACAAGGTCTTCTTTGCAGCGGGAAGCATCGGAACCAGCAAGTTGCTCGTGTCGATGAAAGCGCAAGGGCAACTGGCGAACCTACCTGGAGCCGTCGGCCAGGAATGGGGTCACAACGGCAACGTGATGGTGGCCCGCGCCAACCACATGTGGGACGCGACAGGGGCAAAGCAAGCGTCGATACCGGTGATGGGTATCGACAACTGGGCCGATTCCACAGCACCTGTATTCGCGGAGATTGCACCGTTCCCGGCCGGGACCGAGCTATGGGTGAGCCTGTACCTGGCAATTGCCAAGAATCCCGAACGCGCGCAATTCCAGTTCAACTCCACCACCGGCAAGGTTGGACTGAATTGGCAACGCTCCCAGAATCAACCGTCGATCACCATGGCCAAGAAGGTGTTCGACAAGATCAACAAGAAGGAAGGCACTATCTATCGCACCGATCTTTTCGGTCCGGTCCAGACGTGGGGCGATCAACTGACATACCATCCGCTCGGCGGGTGCGTGCTGGGTAAGGCGACCGACAATTACGGCAGGCTTCCCGAGTATCCGGGACTCTATGTCATGGACGGCTCCCTGGTTCCAGGCAACGTCGGTGTGAATCCGTTTGTCACCATTACCGCTCTGGCGGAACGGAATATCGAGAACATCATCGCGAACGACATGCACTAGCTCAGCAGCAATGTGCACCGGGGCATGTTTCTGCCCCGGTGCACACGTTTGTTCTTCAGGCCGCTGTCGGCGGTGTGTTCCCGGGAGCGGGAACTTGATACGGATCCACGGACATTGGTGGATAGAACCGGGTTTTTCGGTCGTCTCCGATGTCGACTCGCCACTCGGTGTGATGCATCATCCGATGGTGGTGACCGCATAACAAGATCAAATTATCGAGATCCGTGGGGCCGTCATCGAGCCAGTGGATCAGATGGTGGGCATCGCACCAGCCCGGTGGAGTGCCGCAACCGGGGAAGGCGCATCCGCCGTCTCGCACCGTCAGGGCCCGCCGCTGCGGGACGCTGGCAAGGCGCGCTTTCATGCCGTGATTGAGCGGAACACCGTTGCCGTCGAGGAGGATTCGGGTGACCTCGCAGTCGCAGGCCAGCATGCGGGCGGTGTCGAGGCTGATGGGGCCGGCCCAGTTGGTGATCGCGTACCCGAGTTCTTCAGTGGAGGGCAGCATGTCTTTGAGGGCCTGAAGATCGGTCATGTCTTTTGCGGTGGCGGTGATCGTCAGGTGGGGTTTCACGCCGCCTTCGACGGGACCGAGGCCCGCGGCTTCGTAGCGGCGCAGCATTTCGCAGAACCCGTCGGCGCGTCGAAGTGCCGGGGTGCGTTCGTCTTTCACGCCGTCCTTCTCCGGGGTGGGCGCCGAGAGGGCGGACAGTAGTGCGATGAGACGGGCGCCGTTGACGGCGTCGAGGTCACCTTTCACGCTGACTCGCCCGTACAGTCCGCGGGAGGCGTAGAACTCGTTGAGCTCGGAATCTTCACCGGCCGGCACTCCGTCGGCACGGTTGCCGTACTGCTTCTGAATCCGCCGGATCGCGGCGCGGACGGAATCGCAGTCGGTGACCTTTTTCGAGGCGAGGGTCAGGAGGATCTCGCGGGCTTTCTCGACGTCGGCGAGGCTCATGTTCTTGGGCGGGTGCTGGCAGAAGTGGGCGACCTGCCGCGCTTTCAACGCGTCGATGTCGCCGTCGTGAAAAGATTGTCCGACAACAGGTTCGAGCATGAACAACCGCGCCAGGCCGACAAGTTGGCTGCATTCACCGATCTCGAGATTCGTGGACAGGTGCAGCCACTGCGCGATGGCCCGGAATCCTTTGCCGCCGAGTGTGTCGCGGGTGAACATTTCCGTGATCATCACGACCATGCGGGACTGCATCTGGTGCCGGGCGCGCGCGAGGTCGAGTACCTCGGTCTTGAGGCCCTCGCCGTCGTATTGCCACGCCTCCCGACTGTCCATGAACTAATTTTAGTCGAACATAATTTCGATTCCTAGGGACATATCGGACAGGTTTGACGGAGATTTGATCGAAAACCATGTATTTGCACTGCTATTCAGCTCTTCAGCGGGAATCGATAAGTTCAAAAGCTTGATCGGACAATGTTGTCGGTGAATCCGCGAGCGAATCAACCCCCGTGAAACGGAGTCACCAATACGCAGGGCACGGCGCGGGTACTCTCCGAGTCCAAGGCGTTGAGCACGTGCCCTGTCGCAACCCGTGATGCCGCAATGGCAAGATGGTCCGAGAAGTCCAGCGAACATCCATCCTGCACAAAGATATTCGTAGCATTAGGAGCCTCGGCATATCCACTGGTGTACGGGATCACCAGTTGGTCGTACCGGGTCATGATGTTGGTGTACGTCACGCTTGGCGCGTAGAGGCCTGCATAACTCCCTGCGTCACTCGCCCACAGTTTCGCCAGGAAATCTGACGCCGGAAGCCCTTGTGGGCAACCAGTGCAGAACGGAATCAAAGTCCGTGCGTCGTCGGGGGCCAGATCAAGGATCCACTGGCCGTCGCCGTTCGGACCAGTACCCAGAGTTCCCCTCCAGGCTGGACCCAGTGATACAAATTTATCCACAACGTGCGCTCCGCCAAAGTATTTGACGTAATAGTTGCCAACGAGGGTGCCCTCGGAAACGCCAACAATGCTGACCTTCTGCGCGCCTGTGGCAGTGCGAACACGCTCGACGAATTCCCCAACCTCTGCGGCGCTGTCCTCGAGTCGTCCCAGGCCGCCCACCGAATCGAACGGTGCCGGTAGGCTCGCGTTTTCCCCGAACGTCGGCGCAAAAACGCAGTATCCCTCGTTGGCTAGCAACGGTGAGATTGTGGTGAACATATTGAATCGGTTGGCACCCAATCCGTGTAGAAGAACCACAGGCTCTGGATGTGCGGCCGAAGGTACACAGTTCCAATCATTCGAGCCCGCCGCGGATCCGTATGGATCGCGGACCGAGTCCTGAACGAAGAGGTCATAGGGAACGGGATACTGAGGCTCAGCTGTCGCAATGGCACGGGATGAGCCGATCAGTAGTGCCAGGCCAGCCACCACAACCAGCATGGATCGAAACGCCGACATCCTTACCTCCGTGAATAGCGGACAATTCACGTCACGCTAACTGTCTTAAGGCGACAATGCGGAGGAATGATCAATACGTCTGGGTTATGGAATGGCCTTGGTTTCTATGGGGTACGTGGCGTTTACGACCCTCGCGTCATCGGCAACGGTGGCGGGGGAGGGTCTGTCGTGTCGATGTCTTCCGGGGCGAGATGCGACAGTTCTCCGGCGATACGTTATTGATGGCCGCCGCGTAGCCCGTCGAGCATCAGGTCGAACACCGCGGAAGCGCGGCTGTCGAGCTCGACGGCGTCGATCCCGAGGTCGCGGGCGATACTCTCACGAAATATGCCGTATCCGAGATACGTTGCAGCACTGAGCGCGTGCATCACATCGCCGTCCGCGTCGGCAGGGAGTTCGCCCGTCTTCTTGTCCCGTTCGAGCGCAATACGAGTGGCGTCGAGACCCGGGAAGATCTGAAAGTCAGGATCCTCGTCGAGGGCGAGGAGCGCCTCGAGCTTGACGAAATCGCGCTTGGACAGGGCGATCTGCCACATGGCCCGGCGACGGTCTGCAAATGGTTGGTCCCAGTGCGTTTTCGGGTCCGGGCGATTGCCTTCGAGTAGTCGCATAATCGCGGCGCGCAGCAGTCCTCGGCGGGTGCCGAAGTAGTGATAGATCTGCCCGTGGTTGACCCCGGCCTCTTTAGCGACCTCGCGCAGCGTGATTCCTGCCAGAACGCCATCGCGCTTGAGCAGTCGCAGCACTGCGTCGATCAGCTCGTTCTCGGTTTCTTCTCTGGTGCCTCGCGGGCGCCGGATGGGGGTCGAAGCATCTCTTTCGGACATGTTCTCCATGCTCCCAGCCTTCCTCGAAGCGTTCACGAGCACCGCTTGCCGTGACTCACTTCACAAGATACAGTCCACACCTACCAAACGTTAATAACGAACCGTTAATAGGTGGAACATGACCGAAACTGCGCTACCCCTCAAGGGAATCCGCGTCCTGGATATGGCAACGGTCCTGGCTGCGCCAGTGACCGCCACGTACCTCGGCGACTTCGGCGCCGAGGTCGTCAAGATCGAGGAACCCGGCACAGGTGACTTCATTCGTGGAGGCGGCGAGAGTAATTCCCTGCGATCACTGCAGTGGGTGCAAGAAGGACGAAACAAGAAATCGGTGACCGTCGACCTGCGCACCGAGCGGGGCCGTCAGCTGATCCGTGGGATGCTCCCGCATTTCGACGTGATCGTGACGAACTACCGTCCCCCCACACTGGAAAAGTGGGGATTGAGTCCCGAGACGATGGCCGAGATCAACCCCCGCGCCATCATTGTGTGCATCACCGGCTACGGCCTGACCGGCCCATATCGTGAGCGGGGCGCATTCGATCGCATCGCGAGCGCATTCTCCGGACTGACCTACGTCACCGGAGAACCCGAGCGAGACCCGGTGCGGTCCGGCTACTCGGTGATCGATTACATGTCCGCATATCTCGCCGCGTTCGCCGCCGTAACCGCCCTGTATCACCGCGACCAGCACGGTGGCCCCGGACAAATCATCGACCTAGGCCTGTACGAAGCAGGGTTCCGCGCGTGCGAGAACGCACTGCTGACCTACGGCGCTGAAGGACACGTACGTGAACGCGCCGGCAACCGCAATCTCGGCATCGTGCCGGCCAGTGACTTCGACACGGCCGACGGTCGCCGCATATCACTGCACGCCGGCACTGACGCCCTCTTTCGCAAGTTCGCCACGGTGATCGGCCAACCCCACCTCGCGACCGATCGGCGGTTTGCCACGAGAGCGGACCGAGTCGCGAACCAACAGCACTTGTATCCGATCATCGCCGAATGGGTCGCTGGCCAGACTGCCGACGGCGCAGTCAAGTTACTCAGCGACGCCGACGTCCCTGCGGCGCCGCTCATGAGCATCGCCGATATCGCGGCCGACCCGCACTATCGCGAACGCGGCACCATCGTGACCGTCGACGACATCGAATACGGCGAGCTGCCGATGGCCGCTCCCTTGCCCAAAATGAGCGCCACCCCGGGCACGATTCGCACTCTGGGGCCAGGCCTCGGGGAACACACCGACGAGATTCTGGCCCAGCTTCTACACCTGGACGACAGCGAGCTCGCTGGCCTGCGCGCCGACGGAGTCATCTGACGTCTGCGTCGAATTCTCGTAACCCACTGCCTTACAAGCTTATTCGATCACCGAAATGAACGATGCACAGAAAGTTGGTTCGATGTCCCCCATCTCCACCGTCTCTGACACCCTGAGGGTGATCAATCCGGCCACCGAAGAGGTTGCAGCCGAGCTCACAATAGACGGCGCGGACGAATGCGCTGCCGCCGTCGACCGCGCAACCGAGGCGCAGCGGGTGTGGGCTGCGATGGCCGGTGAACAGCGCAGCGAGCTGTTGTGGCGCTGGGCCCAACTGGTCGAGGACGACTGCGCCGAGCTCGGACGGCTCGATACCGAGGACACCGGCAAAGTGCTCTCCGATGCACGTGCTCAGGCCCGCCGTGGAGCCCGCCACGCCCGGTACTGGGCAGGCAAGGCAGACAAGCTTGTCGGTCAGCAGTTCGGCGATGTGCCCGGCCAGTTCTCCTACACGCGGCTCGAGGCCCTCGGTACCTATGTGGTGGTGCTGCCGTGGAACGCGCCGGCTCATTCGTTCATGGCGCGGGCCTGTCCACCTCTTGCCTGCGGTAACTCCGTCATTGTCAAGCCGTCAGAGCTCTCCCCGCGCTCAGCGATCCGGTTGGCCGAACTCGCCGTACAGGCGGGCATACCGACCGGCGTTCTCCAAGTGGTCGTCGGAGGCGGCGCCACCGGCGGCGCCCTGTGCTCGCACCCGGACGTGGCCGGGATTTCGTTCACAGGGTCCGTCCCGACCGGACAGCACATCGCCCGCGCGGCCGCCGATACATTCAAAAAGCTCACCCTCGAGATGGGCGGAAAATCGCCGATCATCGTATTCGACGACGCAGACCTCGACTCGGCTGCTCGCGCAACGGTCCTCGGCATCTTGAACAACGCAGGGCAGGTGTGCGCCGCCGGCAGTCGGCTCCTCGTCCATGCTTCTATCGCGAAGGATTTCGTGGCAGAAGTGGCCGCGCGTATGAGCAAGGTGCGTGTCGGTGATCCACTCGATCCGCAAACACAGGTCGGCCCCGTCGTCAGCAGCGGTCAGCACGAAAAGATCCTCGGATTCCTTGACACCGCGCGCAGCGAAGGAGCACGGATCGTGCTCGGTGGCGGCCGGGTGACAACACAGCAACGTGGGTTCTACATCGCCCCGACGCTGATCGACCAAGTCGACCCTGCGATGACAGTCGCGAGCGAAGAGATCTTCGGTCCGGTGCTCAGCGTGCTGACCTTCGAGACCGAGGCGCAGGCACTCGAACTTGCGAACGCCACAGAATTCGGGCTCTCGTCCTATGTGTGGACCCGCGACCTGGGTCGGATGATCCGGATGAGCGAGGGAATCGAAGCCGGTGTCGTGCACGGTAATTCGAATCTCATGCTGGACTCGGGGCTGCCGTTCGGCGGTTTCAAACAGAGCGGTCTCGGTGGCGCCTATGGCGATGATGCGGTCTCCGGCTGCACCCGAACAAAACGCGTCACGCTTCGTACCGCCAATACCCCCCTGCCCGGGCCGTGGCCGGGAATCTGACGTCATCCCTCCCACCCCAACTTTGGAGACCACTCATGCCAATGAACACCCGCATCATCGTCCAAGACGCGACCGACGGCCCCCTCGCTCTACGCGAGGTGACGCTGCCCGACCCCGGCCCGCATGACGTTCTCGTGCAGATCCATGCCACCGGCGTGTGCCAAAGCCAGCTGTTCTGGATGCACGCCGATCACGCCGAACCGATGTTGTTCGGACATGAGGGGTACGGCACCGTCCTCGCCACCGGATCCGCCGTCACCCACATCGCGGCCGGCGAGGCCGCGATGATCACGTGGGTGCCCCGCACCGACGACCGCATTCCCACCCGCGCTTCGATCGATCTTCCTGACGGACGCACAGCTCACTCACCCAACGTCTACACCTGGGCCGAACACGCACTGGTCGACGAACTGTATGTAATGCCGTTACCTCCCGAATCACGTGAGGACGTCGTCTCGGTTGTCGGCTGTGCGGTTGTCACCGGTGCGGGCGCCCTCTGCAATGCTGCCCCCGTCGAGCCCGGCAACACGGTCGCGGTGTTCGGCGCCGGTGGAGTCGGCCTGTCCGCCGTCGCCGCTGCATCGATCCGTGGCGCGTCACGCATCGTTGCAGTCGATCTCGATGCCGAAAAGCTCGCCTTCGCCAAACAATTCGGAGCCACCGACACCATCGATGCTTCGGTGACGGACAACCCCGCCGCAGCTATCGTCGAACTGACGGGAGGGGTCGACATCGCCGTGGACTGCGTCGGGCTCACCTCCACCACCGTGCAAGCCCTCGACAGTGTGCGCGCCGGTCGAGTCGGCGGTCGGCGAGGTGGCACGGTAGTCCTCGTCGGACTCCCCAAGGGCCTCACCGAACTCAATCTCGCCGGTCTCATCGGCGGTCAGAAGCAACTTATCGGAACCACCGCAGGCGGCTGCGGCCAAGACGACATCGGGACGTTCCTCGACTGGCACACCGAAGGCCTGCTCGATCTCAACACGCTCGTCACCAACCGCTACATCCTCGAGGACATCGACCGAGCTGTCAGCGACCTCGCAGCCGGCAGAGTTCTCGGCCGCGCAATAGTCACGATGTGACGGGCGTTCAGAACCAGGTGTCATCACCGCCAAATTCCCTGTCGCTCCGCGACTTTCGAAAAGAAGGTTAGAAAAGATGAGACGACCGTCTCTTGCACGTGCAGGCACCATGTTCACTGCGTTGGCAGCTACCGTGGTGCTGCTTTCCGGATGTGCCGCTACCACTGATTCGGCGACCGATGCGTCCGGTGTGACGTCCGGCCTGGTCGGCGAACAACCAGACGGCGGCGAACCTACCTCCGGTGGCACGCTGTCCTATGCCACGCTCTCCGGAATCAGCAGCCTGGACCCGGTCAACCGCCAGGACAGCGGGGCAACCGGAGGTAGTGAGATGGCCGCCATCTACGACCTGTTGATTCGCTACGACACGGACGCCAAGGAATACAAGCCCCAGTTGGCGCAGTCTCTGGCAGTGAATGGCGACAACACCGTCTGGACATTGAAGCTGCGACCCGATGCGAAATTCAGCGACGGTACCCCTCTCGATGCGGACGCGGTGCAATGGAGCATCAATCGCTACCTGGAGAAGAACGGTCTGCAGACACAGGTATGGAAGGCTTCCGTCGCAGACATGACATCACCGGACCCGGCGACGGTGGTCTTCACCCTGAAGCAGCCCTGGAACGAGTTCCCGATCATGTTCACCACCGGACCGGGCATGATCGTCGCGCCCTCGTCCATGGCGACCGGGACGTTCACCCCTGTCGGTGCAGGGCCGTTCACCGTGGAAAAGTTTGCATCCCAGGAAGAATTGGTTCTCGCGGCGAGTTCGACTTACTGGAACGGACAACCTCGCCTGGCGAAGCTGCGCTTCCCGGTTATCCAGGGCGAACAAGCCAAACTCGAAGCGCTCCACAGTGGCGGCATCGACGCAGCGTACGTTCGACGATCAGAGGCCGTCCACAACGCACTGGCTGCCGGCGACATCGGCTACATCCACACCGTCAGTCTGGGAACCATCGGTCTGATCAACCAGCGAGAGGGCCGCGCAGCATCCGACGAGCGAGTGCGCAAGGCGATCGTTGCCGCGATCAACCCCGCCGTCTACAACGAGCGGGCCGAGGACGGCTACGGCATGCCCGGTAGCGACATGTTCCAGTCGTGGTCCCAGTGGCACGGCACGGTTGCAGCTGCCGGCTACGATCCCGAAGCCGCGAAGAAATACCTCGCCGAGGCCAAAGCCGACGGCTACGACGGCAAGCTCACCTACGTCGGATCGAACAGTGCCGAGACCCAGCGAAATGCCCTCGCCTACCAGTCAATGTTGCAGGCCGTCGGGTTCACCGTCGAAATCTCTTACAGCCCAAGCATTACCGACCTGGTCAAGAGGCTGTATGCCGACCACGACTTCGATGTCGCTCACGGGGGATTCAGTGTCCTCGAGGAGTCACCCTTCGTGAGAATGTACGGCAATTTCCACAGCGAATCCCCGTCGAACGTACTCGGCTACAAGAACGCGGAGATGGACCAGCTGCTCGCCCAACTGCAGACTGCGCCCACCGACGCCGACCGACTCGCCGTTCTCGAGAAGGTCCAAACCCTCGTCAACGACACGGCGCCCTTGGCCACTATCGGTGCCGGTAAGGTCCTCGTCACGTGGAGAAAGAACGTGCACGAGATCACGCCGAGCGCGGACGGAATCATGCTCTTCGGGAACGCCTGGCTCGCTGCCGATTCCGGGTCGTGAGCATGCCGCCACATCACCCTTGACCCGCAGTCCGTCGGTTGCCCCCGGACAGGGAACGCCTGAAAGACACACCGCAAGAAATGAACTGGTTCCTGATTGGGATTATCCGAATAGGAACCTGAGCGGCAAGAGCTTGGACCCGGTGTTGCATCGGGTCCAAGCCTCTGGGGCGGTGCCTGAACCTGCTGGTGGCGCATCGTCGACATGATTCTTCATGCCGTGTTCACAACGTGCGATATTCCGCAGCAGCAATTCTCGGGTCCGCCGACGTCGACGGTGTGAGGGCGTCGTGTTTCGGGCATGATCGGTTGTCGAGATACCGGAACGCCGCGCCGCCGATCGTGACAGCGAAAGTCGCGAGAGTTGCGCCGGCAACAACATCGGTGAGCCAGTGCACGCCCAGGTACAACCGAGTGAGCGCCACGACAAGAGTGACAACGACAGCCACGAGCATCAACAGCCGTTTGACTGAAGGTGTGTGCTGCATCGCAACAAGTAGAACAACGATGCCGATCAATGCCCCAGTGCCCGTTACATGTCCGGAGGGAAAGGAATGATCGGTCTCGAGGAGAACCTGAGAAGCTGTCGGGGGTCGCTCGCGAGCGACTACGGCCTTCATCACGGTGCTCGCCACCGCGGCCGAACCGACGGTGCCGACTACGACGATCCCGGGAATCACCGAGCGGGCCTGCCACGAAAGAACGGCGCCGGCTCCGATCCCGAGAATTGCTGTCGCAACTGGACTTCCGAGATCGGTCACGGCCACTGCAATCTGGTTGAGTCCGTGGCTTCGATGCGCGATCATCCATTCCGTCACAGGGCCGTCGAATCGGGACAACCACCCGTTGTGCATCACGGCAACGGAGAGGGTTACCAGAGCGACGATCAATCCGGTTGCGCGAATGACGCTCGATCGCAGCGTCGACGCCTGGTAGATCGAACCGAAAACGAACAGAGCGGAAGCCAAGACGACAGCAGTCACAGCAATTTCTGCGCTGGAGCTTTCGGTCAGCACTTCGGTGACCGCGGTTCGCACGGCCGAGACAGTTGCAGGCATAGCCCGAAGTCTGCCGAGACGATGCTGAAGAAACGCTGAATGCACATTCGGTAACAGTGCGGGATCTGGTCTACTGGTTTCGGTATCGACGGAAATGGAGCCTGTGGTGCGAGTGCTGGTGGTCGAGGACGAGGTGCGCCTGGCTGAGACGATTCGGCGGGGGCTAGTGGCCGAAGGCTTTGTGACCACTGTCGAACACAATGGTGACGACGGGTTTGTCACTGCGTGTAGCAACGAGTTCGACGTGATAGTTCTCGACATCATGCTCCCCGGGAAACACGGCTACGACATTGTGCGTGACCTGCGCGCGCGTGCGGTCTGGACTCCGATCCTCATGTTGTCGGCGAAAGACGGGGAATACGACCTGGCCGACGCATTCGACCTCGGTGCCGACGACTACCTGGTCAAACCTTTTTCCTTTGTCGTGCTTCTCGCGCGCCTGCGCGCTCTGGTACGGCGCGGTGCTCCACAACGCCCGACGGTACTGACCGTTGGCGACCTTGCGCTCGATCCAGCTCGCCACCAAGTGAGCCGGGGTGCAACCGAATTGACGCTCACGCCACGCGAGTACAGCGTTCTCGAATTCCTGATGCGTAACAGCGGAGTTGTCGTGACGAAGCGCGAGATCGTCAGATCCGTCTGGGATATCAATTACGAAGGCGACGAAAACATCGTCGAGGTCTACATCGGATACTTGCGTAAGAAGGTTGACGTACCGTTCGGGAAACACAGTATCGAGACGGTGCGAGGTGTCGGGTACCGATTTGTGAGCGAATCGGACTGAAGGTCAGTCTTCGGTCGTCGGAATCACAATCTCGAATCTACTTCCACCGCCGAACCTTTCACTCATTGTGATTGTTCCACCATGCGCGGCGGCGATATCCGACGCGATGGCCAATCCCAGGCCGGTGCCGCCACCCTGCCGCGAGCGCGGGGAATCGAGCCTGACGAACCGGTCGAATATTCGCAGACGTTCGGCCTCGGGTATGCCCGGTCCGTCGTCCTCGATCACGATGTGTGCGCCGTCCTTGCTGTGGAAGCAGTGCAGCCACACCTGCGACCCCGCATGTCTGATGGCATTGTCGACGAGGTTGCGCACCAACCGGGTCAGCGAACGTGGGTCACCGCTGACTCGAACCGGCGCAATCTCCACTGTCACTGTGAGGTCCGAGATCCCGGCGATTCGGGTCTTTTCGGTGAGAAGGATGTCATCCAAATCGACATCGACTACGGCCCATGGGTGTTCGGCGTTGCTCTCGTCGGAACGGGCAAGTGTCAGAAGGTCGTCGATGAGTTGGCGCATTCGACGGGCCTCGGGCAGCAATGCATCTTCGATCAAGGCATCGTCGAGTAGTTCGGGGCGTCGATGTGCAAGTTCGAGAGCAGTTGTGATGGTGGACAACGGGCTTCGAAGTTCGTGGGAGGCGTCGCTGACAAACCGTTGCTGTGCTTGTGCGCCCTCGTCGAGGCGGGCCAACATGTCGTTCATTGTCCTTGCGAGGCGGGCAATCTCGTCGTTTCCCGACGGAACTGGCACTCGTTCGCCGCGGCTTCCGCTCGAGATCGACGCCACCCTGGATCGAATACGTTCCACGGGGGCCAGTGCGGAACCCACGAGGCGGTACGTCGCGAAAGCGGCCAACCCGAGAACAAACGGTCCCACCACCGCCAAAAGTATTGCCACAGCGGTCACTACGGATTCGACGGGTTCTCGGTCCGCCCCGACAAAGACGGTGACAGGCCCGGTAGGTGTCGCGACGCCGCGGCCGATAAGCCAGTAGTCGCCGTTGTCGTCCACTTCGACGCGACCGAGCGACGCAGCGTCTCCGGGTTCGAGCGTCTTTTGGGAAAGTAGTTGGTTTCCGGTACCGGGGGACTGCACCAGAACTCGATGATCCGGACCGACGATCTGAACGATCCCGACCTGGCTGTCCGTCGAGAGCAAGGACGGATCGAGATCGGCTGCGCTTTCCGCTGTGAGTTCCTGTACGAGTTGAGTGGCGCGAGTGTCCGCGGTGTCCTGCGCCGACAGTTGAAGCGAGTGTGCGAGAAGAAGTATGAGCGCGCACCCCGCTGCTACCAGGCAGAACGCTATGACCAGCGTCGACGCCACAGTCGAGCGGATACGAACACTCCACTGTGAGGGATGGAGAATCGACGACGCGAAGTTCATGCCGTCCAGTCTCGCCCAGGGAAGGAAGTATGCAAGATCCTTCTCAGCATCCTTTCAACTGAGGATCACTTATCGTGTGGTGTCGTTGGTGTCCGATAGTCGGGGGATTGCAATGGGGAACGTGCCAAGTGGTTCGCAAGACCTTCGTGTGGTCGGTGAGATTCAGGTGGACGAAGACGGCTTCTTCGCGTTGGTGAACACTTCGACCTACGAGGGTTTTGTGGACGAGGACTGGAGCCTGCCGCAACTGTTGGAGCATTTTGCGGCCGCGCGTCGGCTCGCGTCGGCATTTGTTGTATTCGTGGGCCCGGAGGCCGATGGCACAGCGGTGAATGTCAGGCTCGGTCACCCGAAACGTGTTCCCGACGACGGCGCATCTGCCCGGATCGATGTTACCGATGGAGTGCTTTTTGTCCCGTCGTTCACGGATCTGACGATGGCGGCCCAGTTCGCGGACAGCGCTGTCGTCGAGCATCCGGAGCGCACCACTCAGGTACACGTTCCGGGTGGAACTTACGAGATCCTTGCTTGGCGAACTGGGGAGTCGTTGCATGTCTCGCTGGAGCGGGTGGGTGAGCAGCCTCTTGCTGTACCGACAGATCAGTGGGATGGCACGATTGCGTGGTTTTCCGCACAACTCGGAAATTAGCTTGGTTGAATCGAAAAAGGTTTTAGGAGAGAGTGATTCGTCGCTAGGTTTCGAGGCGGCGTAGGGAGCTGTCGAGCGTGCTCATGAGTTGGGCAAGCCTGTTCTTCCCTATCGGGGGAGTCGGGTATCGCCCGAGGACATCGACCAGCACAGAGGTCGCGCGATCGCAGGTCGACTTTATGGACTGTGCTGCGGCGGCTTCATCGCCGCCCGCCTCGAGTTCGGCTACTCGGGCGGCACACGCCGCCGCTCGCAAGATGTGGCCGACCTGCGTCGCTCTCGCGATGGGGTGCAGGTAGGCAGCAGCTGCGGCGTCACCGCAGGCCCGTGCCGCGAGCTGCCCGGCCTCGCTCGTGATCTCCTGTGCAGCCCGGTGTGCATCGAGGGCGGCGACGCGCTGCAAGATCGTTCTCGGCGCTCCGTCGGCGAAAGCCCGTGCGGCGTCGAGTGCAGCTCGCGGGCGTGGGTCGTCGGGTGCTTCGGCCTCGAAATAGGGCAGTAGCTGTTGAGCGCTTTCGGCGGCGAACCTTGCGACTGTGCGTAACTCGTCTGCCGTCAATGGGAAGTCGCTGTGTGCCTGTGTCATCGCTTCGATTCTCTCAGGTGGCTTTCCAGACCGTAATGCTACTGATCGAGAACCCGCTGACACCCGATTGCCCGTACCGACTACCGTCGAGGTGTGCGCTCAGAATCTCGTCGATCGAACATCCAGACTTTCCACGTCATGGACGTGTGGAAAGCCGCCACCGAACGTCAGCGGACTCATGGTGACGTCCTGACGCTGGCGGCCGGCCAGCCGTCGACGCCGGCGCCCACCCCGGTGCTGGCCGCAACGCGCGAGATCCTCGGCACAGAACTGTTGGGATACACCGAGACGTTCGGCATTCTTCCGCTTCGTGAGGCCATCGCCCGGTACCACGCGCAGAGTTCGGGAATCACCGTCGACGCCGATGACGTCGTTGTCACCACCGGATCTTCGGGTGCATTCACCTTGCTGTTCCTGGCGGCGTTCGACGAGGGCGATACCGTCGTCGTGGCGCGTCCGGGCTACCCGGCCTACCGCAATACGCTTGCGGCGCTGGGATGTAACGTCGTGGAACTCGATTGTGGCCCAGCTACCAGGTACCAGCCGACCGTCGAGATGCTCGACGCGCTGCCGACGCCTCCGGCCGGACTGATCGTTGCCAGCCCCGCCAACCCGACGGGTACCGTCATCGCACCCGAAGAGCTTGCCGCACTGGCGAAGTGGTGCGACAAGAACGGAACATTGCTGATTTCCGACGAGATCTATCACGGCATCGGCTACGGAGACCAGCAGACGTCGAGTGCCTGGGAAACGTCCCGCGAATCCGTGGTCATCGGCTCGGTGTCCAAGTACTTCTCCATGACCGGGTGGCGTCTCGGCTGGATGCTGGTGCCCACTTACCTGCGTCGCCCGCTACAGAGACTGGCGTCGAACATGACCGTGTGCCCGCCCGCAATTTCGCAGTACGCCGCAATCGAAGCGTTCTCGGCGGAAGCGAAGATCGAGCTGGACGGCCACGTCGAGCGGTACGCGCTCAACCGTGAACTTCTGCTGACAGGCCTGCCGAAGCTCGGCATCACCGAACTTGCTCCTGCGGACGGCGCTTTCTACGTGTACGCCGATATCGGGCATCTGTGCGGCGACGAGGGCGCAACTGCCTGGTGTTCGCGGTTGCTGACAGATACCGGAGTTGCGCTTGCCCCGGGAATCGACTTCGACACGGTGCACGGAGATCGGATGGTTCGTCTCTCGTTTGCTGGTGCCACCGCGGATATCGAAGAGGCACTACGACGCCTCGAAACGTGGCTCACTTAACAATCAACAGGACGTTCGGGCTGTTTTCCGGTGCCGAGACTGCTGCTCCTGGCACGATGGAAACGTGTCGGGAGCCGCAACACCCAAGGGAGCGAAACGTCGCCAAGCGTTGGTGGCGTCTGCTGCTGAACTTTTGCTGGAGGGTGGATTCGACGCGGTTCGTCATCGCGCGGTCGCTGCCAGGGCCGGTCTTCCGCTGGCCTCGACAACCTATTACTTCGACTCACTCGACGATCTCATTGCGTGTGCCGTCGAGTTGAACGGCAACGCGGACATGGATGCCGTGCGCGCCCGGGTTGCCGCGGTGACTCAGCGTCGCCGGGGCCCGGAGTCCACCGTCGACCTGCTGGTGGAGGTTCTGCTCGGCGAAGACGAGAAGCGGCCGGAGAGCCGAGAACGATTGATCGCGCGGTACGAGAGATTTGTGGCGTGCGCCCGCCACCCGGCACTGCGTGAAGTCCAGTTGCGATTGCGCGCGCAACTGGACGAGGCGCTCACCGAGGCATTGGCACGGTCGGGTCGCACCAGCTCGGAAGGGCAGTTGCGACGCCTTGTTGCGATGGTCGACGGCGCCATGATCTCGGCCCTGGGGGAGTACGACCCCGACCCACGTGGATTGGCGCGCGGAATGCTCCTCGAATCCATCGACGTGATGGCCCCACCTGCGTAGGGGTAACAGCACTGTTCACGCACCGTTAGACTGAGGCCTCGTGAGCCGCATCCCGAATGTCCTTGCCAACCGTTACGCCAGCCCGGAGCTTGCAGCTCTGTGGTCTCCCGAGCACAAGATCGTGCTCGAACGACAGTTGTGGGTGGCGGTGTTGCGGGCACAGGCTGAGCTGGGCATCGACATTCCGGCCGACGCTATTGCCGATTACGAGCGAGTCATCGACAACGTCGATCTTGCGTCCATCGCGGATCGTGAGCGCGTCACCCGCCACGACGTGAAGGCACGTATCGAGGAGTTCAACGCTCTTGCCGGTCACGAGCAGGTTCACAAGGGCATGACCAGCCGCGACCTCACCGAGAACGTCGAGCAGTTGCAGATCGTCCGCTCACTCGAGCACGTCTACAGCCACGGCATCGCCGTCGCCGCCCGTCTGGGTGAGCGCGCTGCCGAGTACTCGTCCATCGTGATGGCCGGACGCTCGCACAACGTCGCAGCTCAGGCGACGACATTGGGCAAGCGTTTTGCTTCCGCAGCCGACGAACTGCTGGTCGGTTTGACCCGTCTGCGTGAGCTGATCGACCGTTACCCGCTGCGCGGAATCAAGGGCCCGATGGGCACCGCTCAGGACATGCTCGACCTTCTGGACGGTGATGCGGCGAAGCTCGAGCAGCTCGAGACTAAGGTTGCCCAGCACCTCGGGTTCACCAACGTTCTCACCAGCGTCGGCCAGATCTACCCGCGCTCGCTCGATCACGACGTCATCTCCGCGCTCGTTCAGGTGGGCGCAGCGCCGTCGTCGTTCGCTCACACCATCCGTCTGATGGCCGGCCACGAACTGGTGACCGAAGGCTTCCAGCCGGGCCAGGTCGGCAGCTCCGCGATGCCGCACAAGATGAACACCCGCTCGTGCGAGCGCGTCAACGGCCTACAGGTCATCCTGCGCGGCTACGGGTCCATGGCTGCCGAGATGGCGGGCGCTCAGTGGAACGAAGGCGACGTCTTCTGCTCCGTCATTCGCCGAGTCGCATTGCCTGACGCATTCTTTGCCATCGACGGCATGTTCGAGACGTTCCTGACCGTGCTCGCCGAAATGGGCGCATACCCGGCCGTCATCGAGAAGGAACTGACCCGCTACCTGCCGTTCCTCGCAACGACGCGCGTACTCATGGCAGCAGTTCGCGCCGGTGTCGGACGTGAGACCGCGCACGAAGCCATCAAGGAAAATGCTGTCGCCGTGGCACTCGCGATGCGTGAAGAGGGCAAGGAACCCGATCTGCTCGATCGCCTCGCTGCGGACGACCGCCTTCCCCTGGATCGCGCTGCCCTCGACGAGGCACTCGCGGACAAGGCGGCCTTCATCGGTGCTGCGTCGGCTCAGGTCGACGCCGTAGTGGCCGAGGTACAGAAGCTTGTCGACGCCAATCCTGAAGCTGCGGCATACGCGCCGTCGCCGATTCTGTAGGGGCTACGACCCCGTGCGCCTTTCTGGTAGTGGCCCCTGCCGAAAAGGCGCACAGGGTCGAAGACCATGAACTGCATCTTCTGCTCCATCATCGCCGGCGAAGTCGAGGCAAGTGTTGTCTACGACGACGCGAATGTACTTGCCTTCATGGATATTCGGCCGTTCACGTCGGGGCATCTGCTGGTGGTGCCGAAGCGTCATGCCAGCGGATTGTCGACCCTCGATTTCGACGAAGGTGCCAGGATATTTGCAGTCGCGCAAAAGATCGCCACAGCGATGCGTACCGGACATCTGCCCGTCGACGGGGTGAACCTGCATCTCTCCGACGGAGCCGTTGCAGGGCAGGAAGTTTTCCATGTTCATCTGCACGTCATTCCGCGCAATCGGGGCGACGGTTTCGGGCTTCGTGCAATTCCGCGCACACCCACCAGGTCAGTTCTCGACAGTACGGCTGCTGTCATCCGAGACGCCCTGATCCAGTAGTTCACCCGACGTGGGTGCTTCGGGGACTTTGGTTATCGAGCTACCGTGGGGCCGACTGCTGGTGGTATCGCCGATGATGCACATCGTGGTTCTCGTATTTCCGCTTCTACGGTCCGCTGGAACCTTATTTCGATCGAAGTTGGAAACTGGGAGATATCACTCTGGTCCGGTGAGGCGGAAAATTTATTGCGGTTATCGAACGTAAACGGGCAATCCGGCAAATCGGTGTAACTGTGCGTCTGCCATCATCGAGATCGATAACGTGGATTAAATACCACGCCGAGCTGGAGGATGATCGCGTGATTACAGTACTCATCGCCGACGATCAGCAAGTTGTCCGTCAAGGGTTCGAGCTTTTCCTCACCGATCACCCTCGCATCGAGGTCGTCGGCCATGCGGCATCGGGATTCGAAGCACTTCAGCAAGTCCGATTGCTTCAACCGGACGTGGTTCTCATGGATATCCGCATGCCGCACGGTGACGGGCTGACTGCGACTTTCGAGGTTCTGAAGGAATTCCCGAAAACTCGCATTATCGTCGTAACGACGTTCGACCTCGACGAGTACGTTTTTGGTGCGCTCGACCTAGGCGCGGTCGGGTTCCTGCTCAAAGACACCGACCCGGACGATTTGGTGGACGCGGTCATTGCCGCTGCAGACGGTGGCTCGGTATTGTCGCCGAAGCTCACCCGCAGAATGGTCGCCGAATTCGCGCGTCGTAAACCGTCTGCCCCAGTCGAATTTCCCGACCACGGATTGAGCGTTCGGGAAATGGAAGTGGTCCAGCTACTTTCGAGTGGGTTGGGTAACGGTGAGGTGGCCGACGCGATGAAACTCGAACTGAGCACGGTGAAATCGCATATCGGCAATATCTGCCGGAAACTCGATGTCCGCACGCGGGTGCAGATTGTCATCTGGGCGTATCGGAACAATATGGTGAGAGATTCACGGGTTCGATAAGAGCACGTGGTGTCCGCCTCCGCGAAGCGGCGACGAATACCACGTGAGAGTGCACTTATCCGAGCAGCTTTGCCTTCAGCGTTGCGATAGTCGACCGACTGAGTCCGAGGCCCTCGGTCAGGTAGCGGTCGATGGTTCCGTACGAGGATTCCACTTGATCGAGTCCGGCTTCGATGTAACCGGCCTCGACTCCGAGGAGAGGCTCCATATTGGTTGCCACTGCCGGACCAGCCACGCTGGAGATGTACGCGAGTGTTGCCTTGATGCTTTCGGTCGAGTACTCGTTGGTCAGCATGTAATCACTCATGATCGTGGCGCGGTCGACGCCGGCGATGCTCAGAAGCAACATCGAGGCCCAGCCGGTGCGGTCCTTACCGGCGGTGCAGTGAAAGACCTGTGGCCCATCGGTTTCCGCGAGCGACGTGAGCAGTTGAGTGAATCCGGCCCGTTCTGCGGTGCCCGTGACGAACGCGCGGTTTGCATCCTGCATCAACGACCGGGCTTCTTCGGGCGACTTGATCTGGAATGCCATCTGGTAGATGTCGCCGGCCAGGACCGGGATGTTCTCGTAAGCGACCCCGGCAGGCAGAACATCCGGCTTGTCGGCGATTTCGGCTGCGGTGCGCAGGTCGTAGACCTTGGTCAATCCGAGTGACTCCAAGGCAGCCATGTCGGCGCCCTTCGGTGTGATGGCATTGGCTCGGTAGAAAACACCCTTGTTGACGTGTTGGCCGAAGGAGCCCGAGTACCCGGATCCGGTCCCGGCGACGTCGCGGAAGTTGTCGATACCCACCAGGCGAGGAGCATCGGCAACCTGCTGTGAGCTGCCGAAATCCAAAGAGCCGAAGTCGAGCGAGCCGACGGGCGGCTGGGGAGCAGCCTGGGCAAGTGCAGCGCCGCCGATCAGGAGAGTGCTCGAGATCGCCAGTGCTGCGACGGCACGGACGCCGGTGTTGCGTGAAGTTCGTGACATGTGAAAGTCCTTCGTGGAGAGGGAATCTGAATTCGCGAGAGGCTCTGAATCGAGTGTGGACCCGCGAAACCCGCAAATTTGATGGGCCTCCCACCCAATGGGAGATCTGCTTCGGCGGGATTGTCTGCAAACTGGCAGTTCATCAACTGTGACGGCGGCCTCTCGCGCACCGGGCCTGGCTAGCTGCATTATCCGGTTAAGCAGGGCAGACGGCTCCCCGGACGGGGAGTCTCTGTACCCGTCCTGGCTACCAGGGTTCTGTACGAACTGCGAACGCCCGATAGGGTGATAAGCGTGCGTCCTACACTTGATTCCTACACTCATCTGGCCGGTGGCAAGGTCCGTGACCTTTACACGATCGACGACGAGCACTTGCTGCTGGTCGCGAGTGATCGGATCTCGGCCTACGATCACGTGCTCAGCACGCCGATTCCGGACAAAGGCCGCGTCCTCACCGCGATGAGCGTGTTCTTCTTCAACGTCCTCGGCGGCAACAATCACCTCGCAGGTGAGCCAGACGACGACCGCATCCCCGAAGAGGTTCTCGGGCGTGCGCTGGTTGTGCGCTCGCTCGACATGATTCCCGTCGAATGTGTGGTCCGAGGATTCCTCACAGGTTCCGGTCTGGTCGATTACCAGAAGACCGGCGCGGTGTGCGGCGTCAACCTTCCGGAGGGCCTCGTGGAAGCGTCACGCTTGCCCGATCCGATCTTCACCCCGGCGTCCAAGGCTGCTCTCGGAGATCACGACGAGAACATCAGCTTTGATCAGGTAGTGGAGAAGGTCGGTCAGACGCTCGCGATTCAGCTTCGTGAGGACACCCTCGACGTGTATGCGCGAGCATCCAATTTTGCCGCTGATCGCGGAATCATCCTCGCCGACACCAAGCTCGAGTTCGGTCTCGACGGGGGCGGCAATCTCGTGCTGGCCGACGAGGTGCTGACACCTGATTCCTCGCGGTACTGGCCACTCGAAGGCTACGAGCCTGGCAAGGTTCAGCCGAGCTTCGACAAGCAGTTCGTTCGCGACTGGCTGACCGGCCCCGAATCCGGATGGGATCGGGCGTCCGATACCCCGCCGCCGGCTTTGCCCCAGGAGATTGTCGACGCGACCCGTGCGCGCTACATCGAAGCGTACGAACGTATTTCCGGATTGTCCTTCGCAGATTGGGTCGGTCCCAGCGCATGAGCCTCGTCCCGCCGGTCGCGAAGAAGGTTCCCACCGAACGCACCCATCACGGACACACGTTCGTCGACGAGTACGAGTGGCTGCGGGACAAGGACAACGCCGAGGTAGTGGCGTATCTCGAAGCCGAGAATGCGTATACCGAAGAGCAGACGGCGCATCTGGAGCCGTTGCGCGAGAAGATCTTCCAGGAGATCAAATCGCGCACCCAGGAAACGGATATGTCGGTACCCACCCGGATGGGTAAGTGGTGGTACTACGCCCGTAGCGTCGAAGGTAAGTCGTACAACGTTCACTGCCGTTGCCCGATCGCCGACGACGGTGACTGGACGCCGCCCAACTTGACCCCCGGGGTTGAACTGGACGGCGAACAGATCCTCATGGACGGTAACCTCGAGGCAGAAGGGCACGACTTCTTCTCTCTCGGCGCGTTTTCCATCAGCGAGGACGGCACCCTGCTGGCGTACTCCGTGGACGTCGTCGGCGACGAGCGGTACACGCTGCGGTTCAAGAACCTCGAGACCGGGGAAATCCTCGGTGACGAGATTCCCGACACCGCTCCCGGCGCAACCTGGGCACTTGATCACAGCCATGTCTTCTACATGACTGTCGACGAATCCTGGCGTCCGGACACTGTGTGGCGCCACAAGCTGGGAACGCCGCAGAGCCAAGATGTTTCGGTGTTCCACGAACCGGATGAGCGGTACTGGGTGTCGGTCGGTTCGACGCGCAGCGAGAAGTACCTGGTGATCTGGGTCGGTTCCAAGGTGACCAGCGAGGGCTGGATCCTCGAATCGGCCAACCCGGAAGGTGACTTCCGTGTGATCATTCCGCGTCGTGAAGGCGTCGAATACGGCGCGGAGCATGCCGTGATCGGGGGAGAAGACCGCTTCCTCATCCTCCACAACGACGTAGTGGACGGTGTGAAGGCCGAGAACTTCGTGCTGGTGGAGGCTCCGGTATCGGATCCGATGAACATGACGACGTTGATCGCGCACAGCGACGACGTGCGGCTGGAAGAAGCCGAGGCTTTTGCCGGCCACATCGTGCTGAGTTACCGCCGCGAGGCGTTGACCCGAGTTGCCGTGTGGCCGTTGACAGCCGACGGCTACGGCGAGCGTCACGAGATCGATTTCGACGAAGAGCTCTTCAGTATCGGAATGGGATCGAATCCGGAATGGGCGCAGCCCACCATCCGGTTGGGCTTCACGTCTTTCATCACTCCCGGTCAGGTGTACGACTACTACGTCGCCAGCGGTGAACTGGCGCTGCGGAAGTCGCAGCCCGTGCTCGGCGATTTCGACGCGAAGAACTACGTGCAGCGACGTGATTGGGCAGTGGCCGAGGACGGTACCCGCATTCCGCTCTCGATCGTTCGCAAGGCCGGCGCCCCCGAAGGTCCGGCGCCGTTGTTGTTGTACGGCTACGGTTCCTACGAGGCCAGCATCGACCCGTCGTTCTCGGTTGCGCGGTTGTCGCTACTCGATCGCGGTGTTGTGTTTGTTGTCGCGCATGTACGCGGCGGCGGTGAGATGGGTCGGCATTGGTACGAGAACGGCAAGGCTCTCACCAAGAAGAACACGTTTACCGACTTCGTCTCCTGTGCACGGCATTTGATCGATACCGGCGTCACCGCCGCCGATCGTATGGTTGCCGACGGTGGTAGCGCGGGTGGCCTACTCATGGGTGCTGTAGCCAACCTCGCACCGGAACTCTTTGCCGGCATTCTTGCGAATGTGCCGTTTGTGGATCCGCTGACGTCCATCCTCGACCCGTCGCTGCCGCTGACGGTCATCGAGTGGGACGAGTGGGGAAATCCCTTGCACAACAAGGCCGTCTACGAGTACATGCACTCGTACAGTCCATACGAGAACGTGGAAGCCAAGGACTACCCGGCGATTCTGGCGATCACCAGTATCAACGACACCCGAGTGCTGTACGTCGAACCGGCAAAGTGGGTCGCGAAACTGCGTGCCACCAAGACCGGCGACGCTCCACTACTTCTCAAGACCGAGATGAGCGCAGGACACGGTGGTGTCAGCGGTCGTTACGAGAAGTGGAAGGAAGTTGCCTTCGAGTTCGCGTGGGTCCTCGACACTGTCGGGGCGGCGAACTAGCTTCTGCGGTAACGGACCTGGGGGCGCCCAGCACGTCCGTATTCGGTTTCCCGGGTGAGCAGACCGTCGTCTGCCAGTTTTTCGAGGTAGCGCCACGCTGTCACCCGGGATACGCCGACGGAAGCGGCAACTTCTGCTGCGGTGAGCGGAGTGTCGGTATCCCGAACGCACGCCGATACGAGTCCGAGCGTCTGGGAGGCAAAGCCCTTCGCCGACGCGGCCCGATCGTCGGAGGTGCGTAGTGCGGCCATCGCGCGATCGATGTCGTATTGACTCGCTGCGGATTCGCCGGCGGGCAGCGCTGCGCGGTACTCCACATACCGTTCGAGCTTGTCGCGGAATGCCGCAAACGTGAACGGTTTGAGCAGGTAGAGAACAATTCCGCGGGCAACGGCGGTTCGCACCACATCGAGGTCGCGAGCGGAGGTCACCGCAATGATGTCTGGGCTCGGACGCAACCCACCGAGCGCCGATGCAACATCGAGTCCGCTTGCGTCCGGTAGGCCGATGTCGAGGAGCACCAGATCGATGGACTCACCGGCGGCGTGCGCTTCCGTGACCGCTCGCAGAGTGGCCTGACCGCTGTGAACCACACCGTGCACGACAAACCCCGGCACTCGCTCCACATAGGATCGGTGCGCCTGCGCGATCAGTGGTTCGTCGTCCACCACGAGTACCCGGATCACCGCTGTGCCTGCCGTAGCGGGATGCGCACGACCAGCATGGAACCCAGCCCAGGCTCGCTCACGAAGGTGCCGCCGTGGCGTTTCACGATCTGCGAAACCAACGCGAGGCCGATGCCGCGGGATCCGGATTTGGTGGAATATCCACGCTCCTTGGCCCTTTCGAGGGCATCGGGCGTCATGCCTGGCCCACTGTCGGCCACCGCAACCACCATTGTCGAATCCTCTTCCATGACCGTCACTTCCACCCACGGCTGCTCGCTGGTCCGCGAGGCGTCAATGGCATTGTCCACCAGATTGCCGACCAGTGTGACCAACTCACGGGACGTGAGCGGCGTGAGAGCACCGAGTGCGGTGTCCTCGGTGACGGTCAACTCCACTCCGCGTTCGGTCGCCTCACTGAGTTTTCCGAGCAACAGAGCGGCCAGAGCCGGTTCCTGAACGGCATTGACGAGACGATCGATCAACTGCTGAGACAGCCGTAATTCGTTGGTGGCAAAGGAAACCGCCTCGTCGTATTTTCCAAGCTCCACCATCGTGATGATGGTGTGCAGGCGGTTGGCGCTCTCGTGGGCCTGCGAGCGCAGCGATTCTGCAAAATCGCGAACCGAATCGAGTTCGCCGAGAACATTCTGCAATTCGGTGTGATCGCGAATAGTCAGAACTGTGCCAATTCGCTTGCCCTCCCACTCAACCGGGTGCTGATTGACCACGAGTATTCGTTGATCGGTGAGGTGGACCTGATCAGTGGCCGAACTTGCGTCGACATCCCGCAACGTGGCCGGAATCGAGGACAGATCGACTCGGCCTTCCGGTAGATCGAGAAGGCGACGCGCTTCGTCGTTGACTATGTCCACCTGAGCCGTCCCGCCCCGTCCCCGGCCGATGACCACCAGTCCCTCACCGATGCTGTGGAGAACGGCGTCGTGATGCTCGTACATCGTGAGCAGTTCGTCGGGTGCCAGGCCCAGGGTCTGACGTCTGATTCGCCGACTTACCAACAACGAACTCAAAACAGCTGCAATCAATCCCGCGGCAGCAATTGTCAGGATGGTCGGAATGCTCTGGGCGAATTGCTTGCTGATCTCCTCTCGGGTGACGCCGACAGCCACCAAACCGACAAGCGTCCCACTCGCGTCGTAGACCGGTGTGACCGCGCGAATCGACGGGCCCAACGAACCTGCGTAGGTCTCGGTGAACGTCTCGCCTGCCAGCGCCCGGTCGATGTTGCCGGTGAACAATTCGCCGATCAGTTCGGGACTGGTATGGGTGTACCGGGTGCGATCGGGCGCCATCACCACGATGAAGTCGACGCCGGTGGCCATGCGAATTTTCTCGGTCTGCGGTTGCAGAATCGCGGTCGGGTCGTCGCTGGAGAGCGCCTGCGCGGTGGAGTCCGTCAAGGCCAGTGTCTCGGCGATCGAGCTCACCTGCCGACTAATGGCGTCGTCGCTGTCACCTCGCTCGTCCACTACGGCCAGTGCCGCTCCCGCGCCGATGACCAGCGACAACAGCGCAAGCTGCAGCAGCAGGATCTGCCGGGCGACGCTCATGCGTCGGCGACTGCGTCGTTGGACCATCGGTTACTCCTGAACGTTATGAACACAAACTTCACGCCTTACACATTTCCAACAAGAATTCTCCACGAACTCGAGTGATCCCCATCACTTCACTGATTTCCATCAAAGGACATCCCCATGAGCGTCACGGCAACAGGGACAGTAAACGATTCACCCCAGCCGAAGGGCACTCCGGCGAAGCGCGACAAGACGCATTGGCTCTACATGAGCGTCATCGTCGCCGTCATCGGAGGCATTCTCGTCGGTTGGCTCGCGCCCGAATTCGGCAAGTCGGTCGCCGTGTTGGGCACATTGTTCGTCAGCTTGATCAAGATGATGATCAGCCCGGTCATCTTCTGCACCATTGTGCTCGGCATCGGCTCGGTGCGCGCAGCAGCCAAGGTGGGCAAGGTCGGCGGACTGGCGCTCGCCTACTTCATCGGGATGTCCACTGTTGCCCTGGCGATCGGCCTGGGTGTCGGTAATCTCCTCAACCCGGGCAGCGGCCTGAACATCGAGCCGAACCCGGCGTCCGTCGAGAAGCTCACCACGGCAGCGCACAGTGCCGGTGGAACGTGGGACTTCGTCGCGTCGATCATCCCGACGTCGTTGCTGTCGTCCCTGACCGCGGGCAGCGTGCTGCAGACACTGTTTGTCGCCCTGCTCGTCGGCTTCGCGATCCAGTCGCTCGGCAAGTCCGGTGAACCGATCCTCAAGGGCATCGGTCACCTGCAGAAGCTGGTCTTCAAGATCCTGACCATGATCCTGTGGCTCGCCCCGATCGGTGCCTTCGGTGCCATCGCCGGCGTGGTCGGCCAGACCGGACTGAACGCAGTGGTCCAGCTCGGAACACTGATGATCGGCTTCTACCTGACCTGCTTGATCTTCATCTTCGGTGTCCTCGGCACCCTGCTGCGCGCCGTCACCGGATTCAACATCTTCAAGCTGGTCAAGTACTTGGCCCGCGAATACCTGCTCATCTTCGCGACGTCGTCCTCCGAGTCGGCACTCCCGCGTTTGATCGCCAAGATGGAGCACGTGGGCGTCGAACGCTCCACCGTCGGCATCGTCGTCCCGACCGGCTACTCCTTCAACCTCGACGGCACCGCGATCTACCTGACCATGGCCTCCATCTTCATCGCCGACGCGATGGGTCAGCCACTCGCGTTCGGTGAGCAGCTCTCGCTGCTGGTGTTCATGATCATCGCGTCGAAGGGCGCAGCCGGAGTCAGTGGCGCCGGACTCGCGACCCTCGCAGGCGGCCTGCAAAGTCACCGTCCCGAACTACTCGACGGGGTCGGCCTGATCGTCGGTATCGACCGCTTCATGTCCGAGGCTCGCGCTCTCACCAACTTCTCGGGCAACGCAGTCGCCACCCTGCTCGTCGGCTCCTGGACGAAGACCATCGACAAGGACCGCGTCGTCGATGTTCTGGACGGCAAGATTCCGTTCAACGAGGCGACCATGCTGGACGACGAGGACGAAGCCGAACAGCACAAACTCGAAACCGCGCCGACTGGCACCCAGCAGTCCTTCGTGAGCCACCACTAGAGGTTTGACCCCTCCGCTGGAGCGGAACCCGTACTTCAGATCAGTGATCCTGGTCGGAGAATGACGAACGAGACCGTTGCACTCACCGTGCGGCGGTCTCGTTCCTCGTTCGTGGCAGGCTTTCCGTCATATCGATTCGCATTCCCGACATCAGTGGGTGCTGAAATCGCGATGCCGGAGCGGAGCACGGCTCATTCCCACAGACCGCCGTCCAGAATCGAACGTTTCCGACCGGCGCTAATGGTGCGAGACGCCTGACCTACCGTGGGGCCATGTGCCTTCACCTCGACGCAACCGCCGCGCTGTCGATCGCAGGCTGGGTTCGCGAAGAACCTACTCGATCGGCCTCTGCCCCCGTTCCGCAACCGCTGGTCGGCGCTTGTGATCAACTCATCGTGTGGGCGAGTTCGTTCTCCGTACTTGCCAGTTCCGACGACCAGGTGTGGTTTCTCTCGGCGGAGAACTATGCCGGCGGAGTTGGCATCAGCGATGAGGCCTTTCCCTGGGATGCGTTCCGGCACGAGAGTCTGGCGGTTGCTTCCGGGCCGGCTGAGCGCGCGGCGATCAACGCCTTCTGGTCCACTCACCTCCCGGTCCTGCTGTCGACACGCAACGGGTACGAGTACCTGGCGATCGCACCGGACGGTCAGGTTGTCCGTGGGGGAGAGCCGGAGTTCGAGGAGGTCACCATCGTCGCCGCTGATTTCGACGCTCTGCTTCGGGGTGTAGCCGCAGGCATCAGCACGGCAGACCCCCTCGCCGATGCACTGCTTGGAACAGTGGGTACTGCCCGGCCGGGCAGTGACCGGTAGCTCTGAGGGAGGCTGAGTTGATTGCTCGACTGTGTTCCCATCGAAGCCGCTGTGTCCGTCAACCGATCTTTTCTCGGACACTGATCGGTGAGAGAAATCCGAACGGTAGTCCTCCACCCCTACGGAAGGGTTTGGAGGACAATGTTTTTGAGGGGTAGCCTGCACTGATGACGCGTGCACTGTCGGGAAGGTCAGCTGCCGAAGAACGAGTTCAGAGAGCCAAGGGATCCGGTGACGGGTGGTTCGCCCCAGTTCGGTCCGGGGATGACGTAGACGGTGAAGTAGCCATAACTGCCGCTGGAGGAAGTGGCGACGTCGCATTTCACGACCGTGAGCTCGGTGGGAAACTTTGTCCCGGAGGGATAGTCACAGGCGCCGAATTCCACTCCGGTGGGCATACTGGGAGTGGCCCATGTTACGTAGGCCCCGTCGTACGACCATCCGGCATCCATAACGTCCACAGTGATGTCGGCAGGCACTAGAGCTGAGCCGGTCAGGTTCAGGTCGGTCAGGTTCGCGCCGGTTAGGTTCGCGCCGGTTAGGTTCGCGCGGGTCAGGTTCGCTTCGGTGAGGTTCGCGTCGGTGAGGTCAGCGTCGGTGAGGTTCGCGCTGGTCAGGTCAGCGTCGGTGAGGTTCGCGTTGGTCAGGTTCGCGCCGGTCAGGTTCGCTTGACCCAGGTACGCGGAGTCCATGTTCGCGCCGGTCAGGGTTGCGTTGGCCAGGTTCGCGTCAGCCATGTAGGCGCCGTGCAGGTCAGTGCCGGTGAGGTCAGTGTCGGCGAGGTTCGCTTCGGTCAGGAACGCCCAGGACAGGTCCACGCCGGACAGGTCTACGCCGGACAGGTCCGCCCCATCACAATGGCTTCTGGCGGCCTCGTAGGGTTGGGGGTTGGCGATGTAATTTGCGCACCGACTGGCGAGGAATTCGGCGGCGGTTTCTGCTGACGCAGGTCCGACCGCGGTACCGAACGTCATGGAAGCGGCAAGCGTGATCCCGCCGACCAGGGCGGCGAGGCGGGCGCTACCAAGGCGAGTCCACCCAGAGCGAGAATCAAGAGTCGTCATCTATTTGGCCTTCACAATTTGGTCCCCGCACCGTGCGGCATGGCACCAGAAAGTAACCACTTCGCGAACATAACGGACATTTGGGCATCAAACACCCCGAAGCGGTGGCCCCTTTAGGTCACTCTTCGGCAATGGACTTACGTGGCCGGAAGTGCCCTGGTCGACATGTCGTACTGGATCACCGGCGTCGGATCGTTCGGTGGGCTCACCGTTCTGGACGACCTCGATCGAATTCTCGGAGCATCGACGTAGCGGTGGGCGAGATAGTCGCTAAGTTGGACATCATGACAACTCCAGTACAGAACATCGTGATCAACACACTCGGCGGTGTACCCACCTCGCTGGGCGAATACGGTGGCCGGGCCGTGCTCGTGGTCAACGTCGCGTCCAAGTGCGGTCTCACCCCGCAGTACGCGACGCTCGAGAAGCTGGCGAGTGAGTACGCAGATCGCGGCCTGACCGTGATCGGTATCCCATGCAACCAGTTCATGGGCCAAGAACCCGGCACCGCCGAAGAGATCGAATCCTTCTGCTCCACCACTTACGGAGTCACGTTCCCGATGATGGAGAAGATCGAGGTCAACGGCGAGAACCGTCACCCGCTGTACGCAGAACTCACCAAGACTCCCGATGCAGACGGCGAAGCCGGCGACATTCAGTGGAACTTCGAAAAGTTCCTCATCGCGCCGGACGGAACCGTCGTCAACCGTTTCCGTCCGCGCACCGAGCCGGACGCTCCCGAGGTCATTGCCGCCATCGAAGCGGTTCTGCCGCACAACTGACCACCACCTGCCGCCGGATGATCATCCGGCGGCAGTGTGTTGTTCACCCGGAGCTGCCACCATCAGAGGTATGTCTGCTGAACTGATCGTGTCAGTGTCCGGAATCAGAGACGAGACATGTTATCTCGCTGCGGGATTCGCAGACGAGATGGATGCAAGGGGAGTGCGGCTTTCCCTCCTCGTGGCACCCAGGCTCAAAGACAAATACCGACTCGCCGACGACGCCGTTACCGCTGCCTGGTTGCGTGAACGCCGCGAGCACGGGGATGCCGTCGTATTGCACGGCTACGATCAGGCGGCGACCAAGCGTCGACGCGCGGAGTTCGCGACGCTGTCCAGGCATGAGGCAAAACTCCGTCTGCTGGCAGCAGATCGAGTGTTGGAGCAGGCAGGATTGCGCACCAGAGTGTTCGCTCCGCCCCGCTGGGTGGCCTCCACCGGAGCGATGTCGGTGTTGCCGGAGGCCGGATTTCGCTCGATGGCCGGACTCGGCGCCGTGCACGACCTTGCGCGAGGAACATCGCAGCGAGGTCGTGTGCTCGGAATCGGTGAGGGTTTCAAAGTCGAACCGTGGTGGTGCCGGGCCCTGATCCTCGGGGCCGGCCGCAGCGCAAAGCGCGGCGGCCTTGTCCGACTGTCGATTTCGGCCAAGCAGTTGGGGAACGAAGGGCCGCGTCGGGCGATGCTCGACGCGATCGACCTTGCGCTCTTCCATGAAGCGACATCGAATGTGTACCGGTGGAACTCATCGGCGTCGGAACTGGGCGCAGCCTAGCGAAGAGCGGTCCGTACCACCAGCGCTGTTGCCGCGGATGCTGCGCCGAGAACGATAATGGCGGGCGGCAATCCGCCGAACAGTGCAGCCAATCCGATGACAAGAATGGGACAGATGAACTCGCCGGTAAAGAGGCTGGCGGTCCACGCACCCGTTCCGCGCCCGCGCTGTTCGAAATCGAGTTGAGACAGTACCCAGGTGACGAGGGTTGGTAGCAGAACGCCTGCGCCGGCAGAGGCGACGATTGCGCCGGCCGCAATCGACGTGGCAGTATTGCCGACGCCCATTCCCGCGAGTCCGGCACCGATCAACAAGAACGACGCGGCAAGAAGCCGTCGTGGGCCCCACGTGGATATTCGGCTGAACAGTAAGGCTCCGAGCGCTGTTGCGGCAGAGGCGAATCCACTTACAAGGCCGATGATACCCGGTGAGCTGACTCCGATCGCATCGAGTAGATACGACAATTCGACGATGGGTGCGTAGAACAAAATTCCGCCGACAAACGTTACGGCGAGAGGGATCAGGAGTGGACGCCAACGCATCGGAACGTCGCGGGATGCATCGGCTGCGGCGGCAACCGGCCGCCACAGGAGTAGCGGGCACAGCACGGCAAAAACGAGACTGACGCTGTACAGCCAGAACGGTGCACGCCAATCCACTTGTCCCAGAGCGCCGCCGACCGCGATGAACACAACCGCGGACAGGGAAGTGAAGACCATCTGGAGGCCGAGATAGCGATCTCGTTCCTTACCTTCGAAGTAATCGGCGAGCAGCGTGGTGCAGCACGTCATGATCGCCGCTTCCGCTGCTCCCACACCGAAGCGACTCGCGACTATCAGCGGCAGGCTGTTCAGCCAGAGTGGAGCAGTGCCGAAAGCAGCGTAGACGACGAGCGCGGCAGTGAGGAGTTGGAGACGTCCCACTCGATCCACAATTCGTCCCGCCACAGGCGCCAGCAGGCCGATCATCAGGGCTGGCACCGTGATGACCAACGGAACGAGAGCTGCGACGCCAGGTTGATCTGCAAAAGCATCGACCATGCGAGGCTGCATCGGCGCCAGCAGCACAGCTCCGAGCACCGACAGGCAGCTCATGGACAGCAGTAGAACACCTTGGGCTGGTCCCGCGCGTCGGATACTTGCACTGCTCGCGCCGGTGTTCGGCGAGGTAATTCGTGTCATGACTTCCCCTTGTCCTTCTCGGCATGACCTGCATCACAGGTCATCTCGAAGTGTGCAGGTGGAAGCCGTTGCAGGGAAATCACTTTCGCGGGTATTTGACATCAGTCCGAGTGATATCGACAGAAACGGGGCGTCTGTTCAGGTTGTGTGGGGATCGGTCGACACCGACTCGGCAACGGAGGCAAGGACATCACGCATGAAGCGATGTTCGACATCGCGATCGGACAGCGGATGCCACCACGCCGCCTCGACCAAAGGTACGACGTCGAAGGGTACCGGCCAGATAATCACACCGAGTTCGGGAGAGATGCGCCTTGCCAGCCTTTCCTGAACCAGTGCGATGCGATCGGTACCGGAGATCATGGCTGCGATGGTGATGAACGAATCCGTGATCACCTGGATCTGCGGGGTGATACCCAACAGCTCCATCTGTCGAGTGGCAGGCGTATACGCCGTGGGAGTTTGGTAATTGACAACCCAAGGAAGGGTGCGGAGATTCTCCACCGTCAGCTCTTCCGTGATTGCCGGATTGTTCGTGGCTGCAACGCACACCCACCGATCCGTGTACAGGTCCATATGTGGCAGGTCGCTGAGGAATCCGTGTGGAAGCCAGATGGTGTCGGTGACGCGGAGGCGCTCGAAGGCGTGATCGATTATGTCGGGAGAGTGCTGTTCGAACCGGATTTGGACTCTCGGTGCGTGCCGAGCCATTGCAGCCGCAAAGTCGGGGCCCAGAATACTCAGTCCGTAATCGGATGTGAGGATAGTGAATTCGCGCTCGCACTCCGCTGGATCGAAGTGCGCGGTGGCCGCAAAGACCCTTTCGACGTCCGACAATGCTAGAGCGCACCGTTCGAGCAATTGACTGGCCAGGGGAGTGAGCAAGTAGGAATTTCCTGATCGCACCAGAAGTTCGTCGGCGAAGTGCTTGCGGAGTTTGCCCAATGCCGCGCTCAACGCGGGCTGGCTGAGGTTCATCCGGCTTGCTGCACGGGTGACGCTCCGCTCGCGTAGCAATGCGTCGAGCGAGACCAACAGGTTGAGGTCCAAGTTACCCAGGTTCATGACGCTCCCGTGTTTGTGCGGTTCGATCAGTATCAGCCATACCGCGTGGATCAAACAGGCTCACGCGCCAGGAAGTACCGCCGACCAGCCGCCGTCGATCATCAGATTTGCACCGGTCACGTAGGACGCTTCTTCGGAGGCCAGGAAGAGGGCACAAGACGCCACTTCCCCCGGCAGTCCGACTCGGCCCATGGGTATCTTCAGCGCGATCCGACTCATCGGATGATCGTCGGAGAGAAGGTCGGCCTCGGTGGCGGGCGTGCGAATCATCCCCGGGCTTACACAATTGACTCGAATTCCGCACGATGCACCTTCCGCGGCCAACTGTTTGGTCATCGCTACCACAGCGCCCTTGGTAGCGGTGTGGGCGATGCGAGGATTGGTTACCGAGCCCGATACGCCGGCTGTGGACCCAACCAGGATGACGGCTCCGGCCTGTGAACGCTGCAGGTGACGCCACGCATGCTTGACGGGTAGGAACACCACGTCTAATTCGTAGGTCAGCACGAATTTCCAATCCTCGAGGGATGTGTCCGCGACGGGGGAGAACCGGGTGGCGCCCGCGTTGGCGTACAGAATGTCGATTCGACCGTGTTCTGCGGAAACCGAGTCCAGCCAGACGGATACCGCGGCGGGGTCCGTGAGGTCGAGCGGTGAGCTGTCGATCATCAGGCCTCCGGACGATTCGACGAGATCAGCCGTCTCGCGAGCCTCGTCGACCTTGATGTCGCACCCGTAGACAATCGCACCCTCCGAAGCGAAGAGTAGTGCCGCTGCACGCCCCTGCCCACCAGCGGTGCCGGTGATGACGGCGACCTTTCCGGCCAGTCGACCACTGTCGCTGCTCATTTCACCGCGATGGGGTTGACCGGAGATCCCACAGCTCCGGTTACCGGAATCGGTGCTGCGGTGAGGAAGAATTCGTAGACACCGTCGCGGGCACAGTCCTCGGCCAGAGCATCCAGATCCCACATCTCGCCGAGAAAGAGCCCGATGTTCGGGATAGCAACCTGATGCAGCGGTTGGAAAGCGTCGTCGAACTCGTTGGGACGCACCTCGAATCCCCACGTGTCGGTGGCAATTGCCGCAATCTCGCTTTGGTGCAGCCAGTCGGCTGTCGTGAACGAGAGACCGGGTGCAGCGCCGCCGGCATAGTCGCCCCAGCCCTCGCGTCGAGTGCGGGCGAGTTGGCCCGTGCGCACCAGCACTATGTCGCCACGCTCCACCTTGGCCGACGATCCCTGCGCCATGGCGGTACTGACCAGATGTTCGGTCGTGATGGGGAATCCGTCGGGAAGTTCACCGTCGCCGATATGGCGACCGACGTCGAGAAGCACTCCGCGCCCGACGATTACATCGGAAACTGTCTCGATCCCGGTTACTCCGTCGCCGAGGCTGGTGACAACCTGATCGGCCGGCCGGCCGTTCCAGGCCTTTCCATGATCGAAGATGTGACCGAGGCCGTCCCATTGAGTCGAGCATTGCAGCGGCATCGACACCACGTCGTCGGCGCCGCCGATTCCGTGGGGAAATCCCTGCACTCCGGCTACGGCATCCGTTCCCGTGTCGAGCATCGTGTGGACGGGATTAGTGCGACGACGCCACCCTTTTTGCGGGCCGTCCATATCGAAACTCTGTGCCAGGGAGAAGGAGACTCCTCTCGTTATCAGTGATGCAGCTCCTACTCGCTTCGACTCGTCGAGGAAGTTCATTGTGCCTCGAACGTCGTCGGGACCCCAGCGTCCCCAGTTGGAGCAGCGCTTTGCGGCGGCCGCGATGGCCGCTTCCGGATCTGATCGGTCCAGTTCGTATTCGGTGTCCACGTCTAATCCTGTTCGTGTCGGGAGCGAATTGAATCTTCGTGCAGAGCGTCGGAAATGGATTTCACACCGCCGTGGCCCGATGCGCCTCCGTCGACGGCGATCTCGGCTCCACTCACGAACGAAGCGTCGTCGCTCAGTAGGAACGCCACCACCCGCGCAACCTCATCCGGTGAACCTGCTCGGCCCATAGGTGTTTCGGCGATCGAACCGAGACGAAACGCTTCGGACGCGGAGGCCGTCATCGGTGTGTCGATGAAACCCGGATGCACGATGTTGACGCGAATCCCGCGCGATCCCAGTTCGAGGCTCGCGGATCGTGTCACACCTCGAAGCGACCATTTGCTTGCCGTGTACGCGATGGGGTAATGCCCGGTTACCGAAGCGAGCGACCCGATGTTGACGATCGATGCACCGGCCTGCATGAGGGGAGTCAATGACTGAATGGCGAGTAGCGGACCCATCACGTTCACAGCCTGTACGCGTGCAAAATCGGAGGCGGTGACTTCGCCGAGGCGCGAACGCCAGGTTATCCCAGCACAATTCACCAGACCATGCACCACGACGGCAGAAAGTTCGTCCCGAAGGTCCGCCCAAGCCGTCGAATCGGTGACATCGAAAGACTTGTGGGTGGGTCCGGATTCGACTGGGGGTGCAACGTCCAACCGGATTACCCTGGCTCCCCGTGCATGTGAGACGTTCGCGACGGCAGCGCCGATCCCTGCAGCGGCCCCGGTGACTACGATGATCTTGTCTGTGAGGTCGGTCATCGGGCGGCCCGAAGGCTCGCTCGAGCACGCGCATGATCGCGGCGCCGGACAGGAGGCAGTGCCGGTGCGGGAAGTTCGGCGACAACGGTGTTGGCGAGTGTTCCGAGCACATCGACAGACAGGACGACTCGGTCACCGACACGTAGGGGTGCTGGCGTTCTCTCTCCGTTGCGTCCCCATAGTTCAGCGAGACAACCCCCGTTTCCGACGGTCCCGGAACCGAGAATATCCCCGGGGTGCACCCACGTGTCTCGTGAGGCGTACGCCGTCATGGTCTCGAAGGTCCAGCCCATGTTGGACAACATATCCCGGCCGACCTCAACACCGTTGACACCGACGGTGCACTCGAGATCGAGGAAGCCCTCACTGTCTCGATACGGGTCGAGTTCGTCGGCGGTCACCAACCACGGTCCGATCGACGTTGCAAAATCCTTGCCCTTCGACGGCCCCAGATTCACCTGCATCTCGCGGCTTTGCAGATCGCGGGCGGACCAGTCGTTGAGGATTGTGTACCCGAATATGTGGTCGGTCGCTTCCTTCGCGGTGATGCCGGACCCGGATCTGCCGATCACCGCGGCCACCTCGAGTTCGAAATCCAGCGCTGCGCATCCGTAGGGCGCACGCACCTGCTCATCGGGACCGACTATCGCGTAAGGATTGGTGAAGTAGAACCGAGGCGCTTCGTACCAGGCTTCCACCACCCCGGCTTGGCCGTCGATGCTGCGCCGTACGCCTTCGACATGTTCTTCGAAAGCAACGAAGTCTCGAACGGTCGGCGGTTGCAGCGGTGCACGCAGTGAAACTCTTTCGAGTGCAGCACTTTTGCCCATTCTGAGGGCGCTATCGCCGGCGTGAAGCGCACTGTCGAGGCCTGATGTCACGAGATCGAGTACCGAAGGATTCCCCGCAATCGGAAATACTCGCGAGCCTGAGACGACACCGGACTGTTCGACGTCCTCGTGGAGATACGTAACAAACTTCATGGCAATCCCTTACACCGGTGGGGCAACGAACAGGCCCTTGTCAGGGTCGTTGAACGACTTAGTTGCGACGAACTCATCCATCGCGTTTGCCGTGCCCCATTGGTCGGAGACGGCAGGATCGGAGAAATCGTAAAGGTGCGGGTGCCACGAATCCTCGTCGAGAACCTCGAGTTCCGTGGTGTATTCGACAGTGTTGCCGTTGGGATCGAGGAAATAGGAGAAAGTGTTGTTGCCGGCGAGGTGCCGCCCGGGCCCCCAGATCTTCTCGGTTCCGTTGCGCAACAATCTTCCGGTTCCCCGCATGTACTCGTCGATACCACGAAGCTCGAAAGAGGCATGGTGCAGCGACACATGTGGTCCACGCGCGACAGCCATACTGTGGTGATGCGAGTTGGTTCGAAGGAACCACATCATCTCGCCCATCCGTGGATGCATGAGAGTGTCCGACAACCGGAACCCGAAGTGCTTGTCGTAGAACGATACTGTGCGTTCAGGATTGGGGGAATTGAGCACGACGTGTGAAAGTTTGACCGGAATCGACTCGCCCTCTTCCACTTTCCGATGCGTTCGGACGGCGACATCGGCGGATACCTCGACGGTACGGCCGTCGACATCGAAGAACCGGAACCCGTATCCGCCACCGGGCGTTTGCATAGTGTCCGGTTCGCCGACGAGTTGTACATTGTCCTGCGCGAGGCGTTCGGCGAGTTGATCTACCTGCAGAGCGTCTGCGACACCGTAGGACACCAGGTCGAGGCGCTTGTCTTCAGCGCGGCGCAATCGCACGACGTACTGCTCAGGCGACCCCTCGGCCGCCAAGTATGCGACATCACCATCTGTTGCGGTGACCGTCAACCCCCATTGCTTGCTGTAGAACTCGACTTGAGCGTCGTAGTCCGGCACTGCGAGATCGACGTGACGCAGGTGAGTGAATGCGTAACCGCTCATGAGGGAACTCCGGGAGTGTGTGATCGGGTGTTGTCGGGGATCAGTCCGAGTCGGGCGGCGTTTCCACCGAGCAGACGTCGGCTCGCGGCGAGATCGAATCCGGCCGAGTTGATTTCGCCCACAGGGTCGTCGGATCCCATGTCGAATGGATAGTCGGACCCGAGAACTACCCTTTCGGAGCCGACAGCTTCGACCAGGGCACGTAGTGCGCCGGATCCGTGAACCAGAGAGTCGAAGGTAATGCGGCTGAGATAGCTGCTCGGAAGTTGTGCGCATCTGCGCGCTTCGGGGCGCACCCGCCAGGCGTGATCCGAACGTCCCAAGTAAGTGGGCAGGTAACCGCCGCCATGCGCAGCGATGATTTCGAGTGCCGGATGGCGGTCGAGCACTCCGGAAAAGATCAAGTGCGACAGTGCAGTTGCGTTCTCCACCGGCTGTCCCACGGTATTGGACAGGTAGAAACGATCAAGCCTGGCGTCGAGCGTGCAGCCGAAGGGGTGCAGAAATATGACTGCGCCGAGTTCCTCCGCACGCTCCCAGAGCGGTTCCAGGCGGCTGTCCGACAGTTCGACAGTTCCCTCGCCCTCGGCATACTGCGCATGTGAGGATATTTCGATGCCGGCCAGTCCGCACCCGTGGACCGCGTCATCCAAAGCCGCCACACACAAGTGGGGGTGCTGCAGTGGAGCGAGACCAAGACCCACGAATCGATCGGGTTCTTCGGCGACCAAAGCAGCGATCCCACGGTTTGCGCTGCGGCACAAAGTCATTGCCAGATCTTCATCTGCCCAGTAGTGGTATTGCGACGGTGACGGCGACACCACCTGCACGTCGATGCCGGCAGCGTCCATATCGCGCAAGCGGCGCTCGACGGAGGTGAGCTGCGGAATGCGTTGCGCCACCATCTTTCCGGATACGGCGAGCGATTCCTCACCGTTGCGCTGCGCGTCGAGCAGGCGATGCCGGGCCAGCCCTTCCTGCCCTGCGACAACTGCTTCCACTTCCGGAATGATCGCGTGGGCATGAACATCCGTCACCGGGGTTGTCATGCCGGCTCGCTGACAAGCGCTGCGATACGACCCATGAGGGCGGGTACGTCCGCGTCCTGGTCGTGATCGAGCATCCACGTGCCCAGTTGCAACGACGCTTCGACAACGGCCTTCGCGCGCGGGAATCGCCGATTCATGAATTCGTCCCAGAGATGTTCGTCGACAAGGCTTCTGTCGAGGAGCAGTTCGGCGAGTACCGCTGCGTCTTCGAGTGCTTGCGCGCCTCCTTGTGCGAGGGTGGGAGGGCAGGCATGCGCAGCGTCGCCGATCAGGACGACGCGGCCTCGGTTCCACGGTTGGTCCAGTACGTGAGACTCGAACCATGTGTAGTTGACAGCCGCGGGATCGGTCAGTTGCTCGCGGATTTCGTCCCAGGGGCCGTGATAGTTCGACGCGAGTTCCCGCATCACCGCGAGTTGCTCCTCCGGACTGAGGTTGCTGCGATCCCGAGCGTCCTCGACCAGATATGCGTACAGGCTGTCCTCCCCGGTGGGGCAGTAGCCCGCGATATAGCACGCTCCGCCGTAGTAGAGGTCGGTCCGCGTCACAGCCGCAGGACGGCGGCCGATCAGTCGCCAGATTCCCATCCCGGTCGGCTTGGTGTCCAACGGAATGCCCAGCGCGCGCCTTGTCCAGGACCGGATTCCGTCTGCGCCGATCACTACGTCGTAGCGACGCGTCGAACCGTCGGAGAAAGTGACGTCGACTCCCTGATTATCCTGCACCAGGCCCGTTGTCGTGGTGCAGAATTTCATCTTGACGCCGGCGCTCTCGGCATTGGCATGCAGGATCTCCGCGAGTAGCGGACGCTCGATGCCCAGTGTCGCGGGTAGGTCAGGGCCACCGGTTCGCGCATCCGGCATCTCGACGAGAACTGTGCCGTCGGCATCCGGAGCGCGAAGCCCCAGAGTGTCGAATGCAAACCCGTTGTCGGCGACTTGGTCCCAGACTCCGAGGTCTCGAAGGATTCGGAGTGCGTTTCCTTGCAACGTAATACCGGAACCGAGTGCGCTGTTACGTGGTTTGATCTCGACCAGGTCAACTTCTACGCCACCGCGCGCAAGCGTTGCCGCAACGGCAGTTCCCGCGATGCCTGCTCCGACGACAAGAACCGACGCAACCGCTGCGCCACTCATCGGGCGTCGCTAGCGATTGTTGCCTGCACGACGGGCGTTCGTTGGTAGCCCAAGCCTGTAATTGTCGATTCCATGACGTCGCCGTCGCGAAGGAGTCGGCCCCAGTGCATCCCGTTGCCCGCGGGACTACCGGTCAGGACAAGGTCACCCGGAAGCAACGTCACGGTTTGCGATACCGCTGAAATGAGCTGAGCCGTATCGAAAAGCATGTCCTTGGTGGATTCGTCCTGCATCACTTGCCCATCCAGTTCCAACGTGAGACGAAGCTCCGACAGATCGCCGACCTCCGCGCTCGGCACTATCCACGGGCCGAGGGGGAGGAAACCGGGTGCATTCTTCGCGCGCAGCCAGTCCGTGCCGATTTCGGGCATGTCCCGGCGAAAGACGAATTCACGCGTGGTCAGGTCATTGACGATGGTGTAGCCGGCAACTGCGGTGAGAGCGTTCTCGGGGCTCAGTCGATGGGCGGGTCTTCCGATTACGGCCGCCAGTTCGAGCTCCCAGTCGTTCGTCGTGGTGTTCGGTGGCAACGTCACGGTGTCGTACGGGCCGGTGACTGCAGATGGCAGGCCGATGAAGAAGTACGGATCTCCCTCTGCTGCGCGCTTATCCATCATCGCCGCTGTCTCGATGCGAACTTGCTCCTCCGAACGTCCGTTGGCGATGTCGGCATGCTTGACCGCAAGGTCGATGACATGGGTGCGGTAATTGGCGCCCGCCTGCAGGATCTGGCGAGGCTCGAGCGGTGCCGCAGCAGTCACCGAATCAACTGGCACCCAACAACCGGCGTCGACGCCCAGCCCGCGCAGGATCGGTTCGGTTCGGTCCCACGCATCGAGAACTGCGCGAATCGTGATCGGTGTCTCCAGTGCGAGCGTGTCGGCGACCGTGTCGAGGTCGAGCACCATGGTGTCGACGAGTAACGCGGCATACGAGCGATCGGCGCTCCTGACGGTGCCAAGTGCGAATGTCGGATGGGGGATGGCGGAAAGGTCCACGAGACTGACCCTTTCGGTGTGGGGATTGCGCCACATGCTTGTGACTCCCACCACTATCGATCGGCCACTGGTGATAAGGGAAGATGAATATGCTGATAGCCGGGATCAGCATTACTGATAGCGAATGCCGCCAACCTCTTGCGACCGTGTTCGCTGCGTTTTCTGTTCGGATTGTCGACGGGATGATTGACCGAGCTATAGCAACTATTGAGTAGCTGGATTAGCTGCCTGCGCCCTCGGCTAGGTATCGGAATGTACGTTCAATACCTTTTATGTGATCAGCGACGGTATTTTCGGACTCTCAACAATTTGCGGGCAAAGTGGACAATCATCCTCGGGGGTGTGGTCGACGCCTCAGTTCGGTGCTACGGTGCTTCCAGTTAATTTACCGCTAGTAGATCGGGCTGGGATACAACCATGCGCGCACGAGTGTTCTCGAAGTCGACTAATCGACGTATTGTCGCGGCAGTGGGCGCACTCGCCTGCGCGGCACTGGTACCCACTGTGGCAACTGCGGCACCGGTCGACCTGGGTTCGCTGTCCACTGGCAGCCTGGATGGCGGATCGAGCGAATCGGGCCAGGGCGCCCTCGTTGCAACCGTCGATGATCAGGGCTCGTCCTTGACGTTGCGGTTGGACAAGGTAGATCTGCGCGGCAAGGATTTTCGTATGGCCGTGCAGAAATCCGGTGGCGCCCTTGTTGATTCGGAGTTGCCTGCACCACGTTCGTATCTCGGAAGCGTCGACGGTCATCCAGACGCAGTTGTTGCCGCCATCGTCGACTCCACCGGAACCCTTCGTGGACAGGTGATCTTCGATCGAGGCGCCTCTATCGATTTTGTCGGCTCGTCGGTAGTGGGCCGTACCTCCGCGCCGACCGACGCGGCCCCCACATGGCCAACCGCTGCTATCGCGCCCGCGTCGGCTGCATCAGTGGGAAAAACCATGAAGCAGTTCGACATCGGATTGGATTTGAGCGGGGAGTGGTACTCGGCGCACGGCAACGGCAGTCCTGCAGTTGCATTGGATCGCGTCGAGGAATCCATCGCGCGAACTGCGGTGATCTGGATGAGGGACGTGGGAATTCGGCCGGTCGTCGGTCAAGTCGTGCTGCGGGCCGATGCAGCCAGTGATCCGTACAAGACCTCCTGCGAAAACTTTGATGCTCTCGAGAGCGAGTGGTCCGACAAAGTCGGCACCACCGTCGATCAGGCGACAGTCGTGTGCAAGTCCGGTGGCGGAAACGCCTACTACTCCAAGTTCCTCATCGATCACAGCTACGCGCACGTCGGCGCGGAAGGCGACGGTAACTTCTCCCGGGTACTCCGTCACGAACTGGGACACAATTTTTACGCCGATGACTACCACGGAGGTAGCGCGGAGGGCCGCACGATCATGAACGGCAATGATCTGGCCCGCTTCGACGGAACAGAATTTGCCGCCATCGTCGATGCCGCCGAGGTCGCGTCGGCTCGACTCGATGACCTGGGCCGGTACACCGCGACCGCGTTGCCGCCTTACGCAGCACTCGACACCGCAGAAGTTCGATCCGGTGCTACGGCCACGATCGACGCAGTCGCGAATGATCATGACAGCAACGGAGATTCGATCTCCGTGACCGGTGTCGAGGCAACGTCACTGCTCGGTGGCACCGTGAAGCTCGAAAACGGCAAAGTGGTGTTCAAAGCCGGAACGAAGACGGGCACCGACAAGATTCTCTACACCCTTACCGACGCGAATGGTGGGACAAGCACCGGCTGGATCATCGTCAAGGTGAAGGCATAGAAGAAACTCGCCTCGGAAAACTCCAGCTACGCAATCTCGACGTCGGACTCCTCGTCGAGCACCCGGAACTCGGTGCCGGCGGGGGCCATGTCGGAGTAACGACCGTAGAAGATGCCAGATGCCTCCTCGCGGAGTATGCCCTGATGAATAGGCACCGCGACACGAGGAGCTACCGCTCGGAGATAGTCGACGGCTTCCCAGATCTTCAACCACGGCGCAGCGGCAGGCAAAGCAAGAACATCAACGGACTGCTCGGGCACGACCAACGAGTCACCCGGGTGCATGAACTGTGCCGGATTGACGGCATCGCCGAGTAGGAAAGCAGTGTTGTCGATCATCGGCAGATCGGGATGAATGATCGCGTGCTCGCCGCCTGCGCCGGTCACCTGAACCTCACCGATGCTGAAGTGCTCACCCGCGCGAACGGCATTCCACCGGCCACCGAGCTTGGCCGCAGTTTGCGGATCGCTGTACAAAGCCGCGTCGGGATTCGCGTCGACGAGAGCGGGCAGACGCTCTGGATCCGCGTGATCCGGGTGCTGATGCGTTACGAGAATGGCGTCGAGGCCGGTCACGCCCTCGAAACCGTGCGAGAAATTGCCCGGATCGAAGAGGATTTTCGAACCGTTCAATTCGACAAGTACACAGGAATGGCCAAAATGTGTCAGTCGCATGATTTCGAGTATGCCTTTTACAGGTGGTGGGCGTCACCCCAGCTCTCACTCGATGCGAAGGTTCCAGACTGCGCCCGGTAAACTCGTCGATACCCGGTGTTTCACTCTGGGTTCGCGCACTAGTACCGAGGAGCAGCACGTGGCCCGTGTCGTCGTCGAAGTCATGCCCAAGGCCGAGATTCTCGACCCCCAGGGACAGGCCATTGTCGGGGCACTGTCTCGCCTGGGCTTTGCAGGAGTATCCGATGTCCGTCAGGGCAAGCGGTTCGAGTTGGAAATCGACGGCAGCGTCGAAGATGCCGAGCTCGAGAAGATCGCCGAAGGCCTACTGGCCAACACGGTGATCGAGGATTGGACCGTCAGGCGAGTCGAGGCATGAGCGCACGAATCGGAGTCATCACCTTCCCGGGCACACTCGACGACGTCGACGCAGCTCGCGCGGTGAACTTGGCCGGCGGTGAAGCTGTGGCACTGTGGCACGGCGACGCCGACCTCAAGGGCGTCGACGCAGTCATCGTCCCCGGTGGATTCTCCTACGGCGATTACCTTCGCTGTGGTGCGATCGCACGGTTCGCTCCGGCCATGGGCAAGGTTGTCGAAGCAGCCAAGGGCGGCATGCCCGTCCTCGGCATCTGCAACGGCTTCCAGATCCTCTGCGAAGCTGGTTTGCTCCCCGGAGCCCTCACCCGCAACCAGGGTCTGCACTTCATCTGCCGCGACGAGTGGCTGACCGTCGAAGCCACCAACACGGCCTGGTCTTCACGTTACGAGGCCGGCGCGCAGATCCTCATCCCCCTCAAATCGGGTGAAGGTCGCTTCCAGGCATCCGAGAACGTTCTCGACGAACTCGAAGGCGAAGGCCGCGTCGTATTCCGTTACTCGGAAGAGAACCCCAACGGCTCACAGCGTCGTATTGCGGGTATTTCCTCCGCCAACGGTCGCGTCGTCGGACTCATGCCGCACCCCGAGCACGCCACCGAGGCTCTTACCGGCCCCAGCGACGACGGACTCGGCTTGTTCTACTCGGCATTGGATTCCATCGTCAACGCCTGATACATCTTTTCGGCAGCGCCCGCCCACCAGTTCACCTGGTTGGCGGGCGCTGTTTTTCATGTGTCTGATGCGAGTTGCCCGGGCAGTGCCAGTTCGAGGATGGTGCCGCCGAGCGGATTCGGCCGAGCCGTCAACGTGCCGCCGTGGGCGCGTGCGAGACTCCGCGCAATGGTGAGTCCCAATCCGGAACCGTCGGAACTCTCGCCGCGATGAAACCTGTCGAACACAGACTCGAGTTGATCCTCCGGGATGCCCTCACCGGTGTCGCTGACAGCTACCGAAATGTGGTCGGGCGATTCTGTGACGGCTACGGCGACGCTTCCCCCGCCTGGCGTGTGCCGCAATGCATTCTCGAGAAGGTTGGACAGAATTTGTTCGATCCGCTGGCGATCGACGCGAACTCTCACCGGGTGCGCAGGTGTTGCCGTAGACAGCGTCACGGCGCGTTCCTCGAACCGTGGTGCGACCGCAGTTGTTGTGCTGCAGACGATATCGCTGAGGTCGTCGGCTGCGAGAATGAGATCCAGGGCGTGCTCGTCGGCCGCCGAAACATCGGAGAGATCATGAGCGAGCCGTCGCAGTCGTTCCAGTTGATCGCGCATCACTGCCCATGACGTGCCATCGGCCTCGAGCACACCATCCTCGAGGCCGTCCACGTAAGCTGCCAAAGTTGATACCGGAGTGCGTAATTCGTGGGCCAGATCCGCCAACAGGCGCTTACGGACGCGATCGGAATGATCAAGTCGCTCGGCCATGTCGCAGAATGCGCCTTCCAGGCGCGTGAAATCCGAGTCGACATCCGATTGCTCGATGTGGACGTCGTACTTGCCTTCGGCGACGCTCTGCGCCGCGACCGCGAGTCGACTGATAGGTGCGGTAATCCGCCGAACGACGTACACCGCAGCGATACTCGCGCCGACGAGTGCAACCGCTATGCCGCTCAACAGTGCCACGAATATTGTTTGGCTGAAGGCTTCTTCGGTGTGCAGGCGGACGTTGTCGTCTTCGATCCCGGCCATCGCGAGGTGATTGTGGAACAGAGGAGCCGCGATTGCGACAGCGACCGCAGCGATCGTCACGCAACACACCAGTAGAACGACAATCTGAGCGACCAGCAACCTGCCGCGCAGGCCGAGGCGGTTCATGACGACCTCAATGCATAACCCATACCGCGCACGGTCCGGATGAAACGGGGATCTGCTGCGTCGTCGCCGAGTTTGCGTCGGAGCGCGCGGATGTGGACGTCGACGATGTGCTGATCGCCGAACCACGAGGAACCCCAGACTGCCGTGATGATGTCGCTTCGGCTCAGGGCGGCGTCGGGTCTGGTCGCCAGGGCAGTGAGAAGTTCGAACTCGGTGGGGGTGAGTTCTACGGGCGCTCCGTCGACGCGCACGGTCCGCGCGATGAGGTCGATATCGAGGCCGTCCGGCGTCGGCAACGGTTCGGACATCAGGCTCGACGCCCTGGGTCTACGTAGAAGCGCTTTGACGCGCGCGACAAGTTCGCGCGGTCCGAAGGGTTTGACCACGTAGTCGTCCGCACCGGCTGCGAGTCCCGCGACCTTGTCGGACTCGTCGCCGCGGGCCGACAACATCAGAATGTAGGCATCGGAGAAACTGCGGATTCGTCGGCAGACTTCCATGCCGTCGAATCCGGGAAGCATCAGATCCAGAACGACAAGCGAAGGTTCGAAATCATGGGCAGCCGCGACGGCGGTCGGACCGTCATGCGCGATGCGAACGTGAAAACCTTCGCGTGCAAGGTAATTGGCTACCACCTTGGCGAGTGCCGGTTCGTCCTCGACCACCAGGACGCGGTCGGCTCCCTCGGCGCGTGAGTGTCCGGATTCGGAGTTCATGTTGTCAGGTTAGCCCAGCAGCGAGGCGATATCGGCGCCTTCCGGTGGACTGTGAAGATTCGATGAAGGTACTCCGTTTCGATCGGTTATCACGGGCTTCGGCGCACTCTCGTCGGTAGGGTGGTGGACGCACGCTTCGAAGGTTTCAATTTCGAAGTCGTTGCACAGTAATAAGTTTCGTGTGAAGTCGGATTTTCAGGAGTGTTGTCGTGGTGTTCTCTCTCAAGAGTGGTTATGTGAAGTTTGTTCCCGTCTTGGCAGCAGGTGCGTTGGTGATCGCCGGTTGTTCGGACGGCGGTGATTCGGCGCCCACAACTGCAGCGGAGACATCGATATCCGCCACCCAGACTGCGGTCCCGCAGGGAGTTAACGCAGCGGACATCGAGTTCTTGGAGGGGATGTACCCGCACCACGCCCAGGCGCTCGACATGGCAAAAATGGTTGAGGGGCGGACGGATAACGCTGAACTGATCGCGCTGGCAGCGCAGATCGAAGCTGCTCAGGACCCGGAAATGCAGCAAATGTCGGAAATGCTGACACAGTGGGGGCGCCCCGACCCGGCGTCCAACCCCACAGGCGGCATGGACCATTCCGGTCACGGAGTAGGAATGGCGGACATGCCGGGCATGATGTCGGATGACGACATGGCCGAGATGATGGATGCCCAGGGTGTCGAGTTCGACAAGATGTGGCTGACCATGATGATCGAACATCACACCGGCGCGATCACCATGTCGCAGACCGAACTCGACTCCGGGTTGGATCCAACTGCCGAGAAGCTGGCAGAAGAGATCATCGCTGCTCAGCAGGCCGAGATTGTGCAGATGCAAGCGATGCTGGCCGCCTTGTAGCGGTGCCCGCGATTGTCGAGGTGTTGATTCGGGCATTCGTTCAGGACATGGACGAGTCCATGATCACCGGTGAGTTGAAAACGGTGCGGCGCACAATCGGTGATCAGGTGGTTGCGGGCACTGTGGCCTGCGCATGTTCTCGAGCGCCATGCGGTCGGTAATCAGAATCCCCGCTCGCGCAGCATGTTCCGTGGCAATCGACCCTACCAACGGGATTGCCAGCCCCAGCGCGTGCGGACACGCAATCACCAGCACGGTGATGGTGCGGGTCGGAATCCGTGGCTGAGGTGATTTCAGGTAGCGATCACTGGTTGGGTGAAGGCTCGACGGTGCTGCATGTATTGAGGGACAACGTCGTGATGGGGCGTTGGCCCAGGCCGATGTCGGTATCGCCAGTGGCGCCGGCACTGACGTGGCGATCGCGTCGGCGGGAGTTGTTCTGGCCAGCGATGATCCGCGAGCGGTAGCCTCGGTTATCGAGCTGTCGCACGCAACCTACCGGAAAATGGTTCAGAACTTTTGGTGGGCAGCGGGTTACAACGCGATTTCGGTTCCCTTGGCTGCGGGTGTGCTGGCGCCTGTCGGGTTTGTGCTGCCCATGGAAGTGGGGGCAATCCTGATGTCGGTATCGACCGTGGTGGTTGCGGTCAACGCTCAATTGCTTCGACGGTTGGATCTGCGGCAACCACCCGTCCCCGCGGGGGAGTCGAAAGTCCTCACGCCGCAGCTTTGAATGGATCGTGTTCCGCGATCAGTTTGTCGAGCCTGGCTTCATCCATACGAACCCGTACGGTGGAGGCTTCCTGCTGATCGCGAATCACCTTTGCCAAGGTGAATGTGCTGGTCACCAGAAACAGTAGAGACATGCCGAGGAATCCGCGCTGCCAGGCGTCGATCGGTAGGTAGGCGATGCCCACGAGGGTGCCTACGAAGCTCACGGCAAACGCTATTCCGGCCTGTGCAAAAAATGCGGCGGTGCTCTTCGAGGGTGTTGTCGGTGTGCTCATGACAATAAGTCTGCAGGTCCGAGCGCCTTGGCTGGATGCGTAGTCCTACTCGAGTTCTCACGGTACTTACCCGGCAGGTACCGGGCATAGTTGTATACATACCAACCGGTACTTTGTTTTATGTAGATAGTTCACTACAAAAGAAGTTTTCGGGCGAATGTAACAAAACACTTGCCGTTTCTTTACAGATCTGGGTAACCTGTAACGGTAAGCCTGGTGGACAGGCTGAATGTCTACGGCATCCGATGGCGTATGGATGACCGTTGTGACAAGACCGTTATTGCGAAATCGGTGGAGGTAGCATCATGGAAGGCGTTCCCATGTCTCGTCAGGCAATCAGTCTCGGCAGCTCGAATGGGTTGTCCGACAATGACAATCGGCAATACGGCGGCGGGGGTTTAGCAGATCGCCTTGGTGTCCTGTTCCAATCGGCGGCCGAATCGGGGACGGTACTCACTCGTGGGCACCTTGCGGCAGTGTTGTCCTGCTCGGATGCTCAGTGGGAGATGGCTGGTGGAGTGCTGACCGATGGTCGCGAACTCCTGGGGCAAGACCCCCGGAAGATCGTCCTGGAATGGTTGGGCGAGATGGGTGGCAGCAACGAGGTCGAGGTATCGGACGTCTGGGCGCTGCGATTCATGCGTGTCGCGGAGGGGTTGTCCAGTGAGTCACTTGCACTGTTGGTGCAGGCGTGTGCTCACTTGGCGCAGTCGGAACGCAGCGAGAACCACACTGCAGTTTAGGTAGTAGCAGCTAGACCGGTTGGGCCGTGAGTTCGTCGACAAGTGCCTGTACATGGGCCTTGATCTTGTCCCGGATAGGTCGGACGGCGTCGATGCCCGCTCCAGCCGGATCATCGAGAACCCAGTCTCGGTAGCTTGTACCCGGGAAGACCGGGCAAGTATCACCGCAACCCATCGTGATGACAACGTCCGAATTCTGCACTGCATCGGCGGTGAGAATCTTCGGAGTTTGGTCGGAGATATCGATACCTAGCTCCGCCATCGCTTCGACCGCAGCGGAATTGACGCTCTCGGCCGGCGCGGATCCGGCTGAGCGAACCTCGATGGCATCGGCGGCGAAATGATTCAGGAATCCGGCCGCCATCTGTGACCGGCCGGCATTGTGGACGCACACGAACAGAACGCTGGGCTTGTCGGACATGAGTTTCGGGTTCCTTTCACGAAGCAACTCTAGGACGATGCGTTTGTAGAGTCGGCAGATTCGAGTGAAATATCCTGGGTGGCAAAGCGTTTACGTAGAGCGAGTGAGACGTAGACCAAGCCGACCAGCACCGGTACCTCGATCAGTGGGCCGACAACACCGGCGAGTGCTTGGCCGGACGTGGCGCCGTACGTGGCGATGGCAACGGCGATTGCCAATTCGAAGTTGTTGCCGGCTGCGGTGAACGCGAGTGTTGTGGTGCGTTTGTATCCCAATCCCATTGTGGCACCGAGGATGTAGCCTCCGCCCCACATCAGGGCGAAGTAAGCCAGCAGGGGAAGCGCTATGCGGACGACGTCCCACGGCTGCGAAGTGATCTGCTCGCCTTGCAGCGAAAACAGGACAACGATAGTGAACAGCAGACCGTAGAGCGCCCACGGGCTGATCTTGGGAATGAACGTGTTGTCGTACCAGTCTCGGCCTTTCGACCGCTCACCGAAAAAGCGGGACAGGAAGCCGGCGAGCAACGGGATGCCGAGAAAGATCAGCACGGATTTGGCGATCTGCCACGGGGACGTGTCGATCGTTGTCTGCTCGAGGCCGAGCCACCCGGGCAGAACCGAGAGGTAGAACCAGCCGAGCACGGCGAACATGACTACCTGGAAGACCGAGTTGATGGCTACCAATACCGCGGCGGCTTCGCGGTCTCCGCAGGCCAGGTCGTTCCAGATGATGACCATTGCGATACAGCGGGCCAGGCCGACGATGATCAGACCCGTCCGGTATTCGGGGAGGTCAGGCAGGAAAAGCCAGGCAAGGGCGAACATCAGTGCCGGTCCGAGGATCCAGTTCAGGAACAGCGATCCGGCAAGGAGTTTCTTGTCGCCGGTGACGGTGTCGAGGCGGTCGTATCGGACTTTCGCGAGTACGGGATACATCATGATCAGCAAGCCCAGCGCGATCGGCAGCGAGATACCGTCGATCTGCACCTTTTCGATTGCTGTGTTCAAGCCTGGAACCCAACGGCCCAGGAGCAGTCCGGCAACCATCGCGACACCGATCCACGCCGGAAGAAATCGGTCGAGAGTGGAGAGTTTGCCGACAACGGCTGGATTCTTGGTTGTGGCAGCGTTGCTCATGCCGTGACCTCGGCGCATTTGTCTGCGGCGGATCCTTCGACCAGGAGAACCGCTGAAAGCTGTCGTAGTGCAGCAGGAACAACCCAGTAGTACACCCAGGTGCCACGTCGTTCGCAGTCGAGCAGTCCGGCCTGGCGCAGCACCTTGAGGTGATGCGAGATTGTCGGCTGAGACAGATCGAACGTGTCGGAAATGTCGCAGACGCAGGCTTCTCCACCCTTGTGGCTGGCCACCAGGCTCAACAGGCGCAGTCGCACGGGGTCGCCGAGTGCCTTGAACATCCGGGCCAAGTCACCGGCCCAGTCCTCGGTCAACGGTTCGCGGACAAGTGGGGTGCAGCACGCGTCGGATTCCGGCACGTCTTGATTCGACATTCGTCAATATTGACAGATATCGAAATAGGGCGCAATTCGGCGATGGCCGAACCGTCGCTCGAAGACCTCAGGCGGACTCGGCCGCTGATCTCCGTTCGAGAAGAACGGTGTCGCGCCAGATGCCGTCGAGTTGGGCGATCTTCTCGCGGATGCCGACGGTGCGGAACCCGGCGGAGTGATGCAGTGAGATCGAAGCGCGGTTTTCGGGGAAGATCGAGGTCTGCAAGGTCCAGAAGCCGTCATCGTCGGCGGACATAACCTGCTTGCGTAGCAGTGCTTTTCCGACGCCTCGGCCACGCATCCCGTCGGCTACATAGACGGAATTCTCGGCAACCCCGCGGTAGCAGTCTCTCCCGGAGGCTTGGCTCAGAGTCGCCCATCCCACGACGAGATCGTCGATGGTCGCGACCCAGCGGTGTTTTGGCAGCCACTGCACATCGAGTTGCTCGCGGGTAGGAACCTCGACGGCGAAGGTGGCGTTGCGGGTGTCGATCCCTTCGCCGTAGATCCGTAGGACCGCGTCCCAGTCTTTGTCGGCCATCGCCCGCACGGTGACGTCGTCGGGCAGATCGGTCGGGCAGCAGGGCCGCGGCGCGAGAACTCCCATGACGATGTCGGCCGGCTGCGGCAAGGCAACGCAGCACGTCGGACTCATCGCAACAACGGTGCTGGTTCCATCCTTGCGCAGATCTACGAATCCCACGTCGGCGAGCTTGCGTAGATGGTGGGAAACGGTTGGTTGTCCGATTCCCAGAGCTTCTGCGAGTGCGCCGACGGTAATCCCGCCGGAAGCGCTCGCGACCCGGTGCAGGAGTCGGACCCGCATCGGCTCGGCCAGGCAAGCGAACCACTGTGCATACGTGTCGGCGTCACTCTGTTCGATCAGGTTCGAACCGATCTGGCCCTGAGCCGAATCGCCGATGCGAACGGCCGGAGTCTGCAGCGATGTCATATTCACACTATATCGATAACGGTCGATGGTTGCATTCATCGACGTTCGTCAATATAGTCGGATTAAATATTGATGACTGTCGATGAAGGAGTGTTGGTGATGGATGAACTACCTGTTGTGGTGATCGGAGCCGGACCGATCGGTCTCGCTGCCGCTGCGCAGTTGCGCGAGCGCGGCCTCGCACCGCTGGTGTTCGAGCGCGGCGAGGTGGCGGGCGCAGCGATATCCGAATGGAATCACGTGCGGCTGTTTTCGCGTTGGTCCGAACTTGTCGACCCGGCGGCTCGGCGCCTGCTCGAGCAGAAGGGATGGAACTCGCCCGACGCCGATACTTACCCGACTGGGCAACAATGGCGACGGCTCTACCTCGAGCCGCTCGCCAAAGCCCTCGGCGATGTGGTCCAGTTTGGCACCGAGGTGGTCGGCGTTGCCCGGCGCGGCCGCGACCTGGTCGTTGACGACGGCCGGGACTCGGAACCCCTCTCGATTCATATTCGTCGTACCGACGGGACCGAGGATCGAGTCTTCGCTCAAGGTGTTGTCGATGCGTCAGGGACCTGGGGAGAACCCAATCCTCTTGGCGGGGAAGGTTTGCCGGCGCTCGGGGAAAATGCGGCCGGGGATGTGATCACGTACCGTGTCCCCGATCTCGACGACGAGGCCGTGCGCGCACGTTTCGCGGGAAAGCACACCGTCATCGCGGGCAGCGGTCATTCGGCGCTGACGGCGATGGTCGCCCTGGCAGCACTTGATGCGGAGGGCACCCGAATCACCTGGGTGGTCCGGCGGGGGAATGTCGGTTCCGCGTTCGGCGGCGGCGAGTCTGACGAGCTGCCCGCTCGCGGTGCGCTCGGACTGCGCGCGAAGAAGGCCGTCGACGACGGGCTCCTCACTGTGGTCGCCGGATTCCGCACCGCAAGTGTCGAATCCGCGGGGGACGGCCAGGTGTCGCTGATCTCCGATGGCGGTCACCGGGTCGAGAACGTCGACAATGTCGTCGCATTGACCGGCTTCCGTCCTGATTTGTCCTGGCTCTCGGAAATCCGCCTCGGTCTCGACCCCGTACTGCAGGCACCGACACAGCTCGCGCCGCTGATCGACCCGAACGTCCACTCCTGCGGCACGGTGTATCCCCATGGCGCGAAGGAACTTCGACACCCCGAACCGGGTGTGTACCTGGCGGGGATGAAGAGCTACGGCCGCGCGCCGACGTTCTTGGCCATGACCGGATACGAGCAGGTTCGCAGCATCGCCGCCGAACTTGCCGGTGATCACGAAGCTGCTGCCCGGGTGGAGTTGATTCTCCCGGAAACCGGAGTCTGCGGTGGGGCAGGAGTTTTCGACGAACCCGATACCGCGGAAAGTGAAGGTGGTTGTTGCGCTACACCGGCTCCGCAACTGATTTCACTCTCCGGCCGCGCCGGTAGTGCCAACTCCTGCGGATAGAACCAAACCGATGACCACCGTCGAGGATCCGTCCGTTGCCCTCGCTCCTTCGGGTCTGCGGCGGGTCCTGGCGGCGTTGTGCCTGACGGAAATTACCAGTTGGGGAATCCTGTACTACGCGTTTCCTGTTCTGTCGGTGTCGATCTCACGCGACACCGGATGGTCGATCACGGTGATCGTGGCTGCGTTCTCCGTCAGTCAGCTGATTGCTGCCGCAGTCGGGATTCCGGTCGGGCGGGTCCTTGACCGACACGGGCCCCGCTGGGTCATGACCACGGGTTCGGTGCTTGCGGTCCCTGCGGTTGTCGCCATTGCGACAGCACCTACGATCCCTGTCTTTTTTGCCGGGTGGGTACTCGCAGGAGTCGCTATGGGGGCGGTGCTGTATCCACCGGCATTCGCTGCGTTGACGCGTTGGTACGGTGACGGCCACGTCAAAGCGCTGATGATTCTCACACTTGCCGCCGGTTTGGCCAGCACGGTATTCGCGCCGATTTCCGCTGTTCTCGACGATCGATTCGATTGGCGCACAACGTACTTGGTTCTCGCGCTCATTTTGGCTGCAGTTACTATCCCCGGACATATCTGGGGTTTGCGAGGTCCGTGGCCCGAACCGGTTCGCCTTGCCGGGGCGCACCCAGGCGATTTCCGAAACGCCGTCCGCAGTCCTGCCTTTCTGGCACTCGCCATTGCTCTCGCAGCCGGGGCGTTTGCCGCGTCGGCGGGAGTGTTCAATCTTGTGCTGCTGTTGATCGAGCGAGGTTTCAGTCCCGGTCTTGCCGCTCTGACGCTCGGGTTGGGCGGCGCCGGCCAGGTTGTCGGCCGACTCTTCTATCTGCCGTTTGCGGCACGAACGACCGTTCGTATGCGCACCGTATCCGTTATTGCAGTCGCCGGACTGAGCACCGCCGGGCTAGGTCTCACTGGCGTGGCCACCGTATTGATCGGTCTGGCAATCGGCGCGGGATTGGTCCGCGGAATCTTCACCCTCATCCAGGCCACTGCGATTACCGATCGATGGGGAAGAGAGCACTACGGCCGTCTGAGCGGAATCATGTCGGCGCCGATCGTCATTGCCATGGCGCTCGGGCCGTGGGCCGGCAGCGTGCTCTCGATGTGGTCCGGGAGTTATGCCCACGCCTACCTGATTCTCGGAGCGGTCGCCGTCGTTGCCGCCGCGATCGGTGCCGCAAGCACTCCCGCTGCGGTCTCTCCGAAGTGAGAGAATTTTCCTCAATTGTCGGTGCCTTCCTTTACCGTTGGCCCATGACACTGACTCTGGGAATGATCACATTCGACAGCCTTGATCCAGGTCCACTCGCGCGATGGTGGGCTGAGCAGTTGGGCGGCAGCGTCACACAGGAGAACGACGGATGGTTCTACGTCGTCGAGGTCCCCGGCGCCTCCACCAATTTTGCCTTCCAGAAAGTCCCGGATCCCACGGCCGGAAAGAACCGAATCCACCTCGATCTGTCCAGCGAGGATCTCGACGCTGAAGTGTCGCGGCTGATCGAGGCCGGCGCTTCTGAGCATCACCGCGAGAACATGGACGGATTCCGCTGGGTGACACTGACAGACCCAGACGGCAACCAGTTCTGTGTGTCCGGCGCCCACAGCTGAGTGGTGGCTAGTCGGGCATGATGAAGGACATGACTTCCCACCCTTCTCTGACCGGGGCCGACGCTACTGGCCTGTGCAGTTTCGTTGATTCGTCGCCGTCACCGTTCCACGTGTGTGCAACAGTGGCGTCGCAGCTCACAGCCAGCGGATTTGGGGAACTGCAGGAGATCCAGCCGTGGCCGTCGGAGCCGGGACGGTATTTCCTGGTGCGGGGCGGTTCACTGATCGCGTGGAGTACCGACGGAGTCAGCGATTCCGCGCCGTTCCGCATCGTCGGCGGTCATACCGACAGCCCGAACTTGCGGGTGAAGCAGCATCCGGATCTGACGTCGGCGGGCTGGCAGATGGTAGGCCTCGAGCCGTACGGCGGAGCTTTGCTGAACTCGTGGCTTGACCGCGATCTCGGTATTTCCGGCCGTGTGAGTGTCCGGGTGGGAAACACGGTGGAGCAGAAGCTGGTTCGCATCGACGACCCGATTCTTCGTGTCCCGCAATTGGCGATCCATCTGTCCGAGGACCGCAAGGGCGTCACACTGGATCCGCAGCGGCATGTCAACGGAATCTGGGGTGTGGGCACCAAGCCCAAGTCATTCATCGGATTTGTCGCCGGTCGGGCCGGAGTTGCCGAATCATCCGTTCTGGGTTGGGAGTTGATGACTCACGATCTGGCGCCGAGCGCTGTGGTCGGCCTGGGCAAAGAACTCGTCAGTGCGCCGCGGCTCGACAATCAGGGCACGTGTTATGCCGGGACACAAGCACTTCTAGCCGCCACCGAATCCCCGGGGAACTATGTCCCGGTGCTTGCGCTCTTCGATCACGAAGAGGTGGGCAGCATGTCGGATCGCGGTGCGTTCTCGGATCTGCTCAACACGGTCCTCGAACGAATAGTGTTGGGCCGCGGCGGTGGCCGCGGCGAATTCCTACAGGCGATGGCAGGTTCGGTGTGCGCGTCCGGCGACATGGCGCACGCTACGCATCCCAACTACCCCGAACGTCACGAACCCGCGCACCGCATCGAGATCAACGGTGGTCCGGTACTCAAGGTCAACCAGAATCTGCGATACGCGACGGACGCTGCCGGTGCCGGTGAGTTCGCGCTTGCCTGTGATCAAGCAGGAGTTCCGTTGCAGCGCTATGTGCATCGGGCTGATCTGCCGTGCGGTTCTACCATCGGACCGATCACCGCATCGCGTACCGGGCTGTCCACCGTGGACGTCGGGGCGCCTCAGCTCGCGATGCACTCGGCTCGCGAGCTGATGGGCGCCGCCGACATCACGATGTATGCGGACGCTCTCGGCGCGTTTCTTACACCAAGGAGTTAGAAGCCGAGGAGTTAGAGGCCATAGCGGGGAGTTTCTCGAAGAATTCCGTGGTCGGGGTGAAGAACATCGAACCCGTCACGGCTGTCGAGAAGTCGAGAAGGCGGTCGTAGTTACCGCGCGGTGAGCCGAGGAACATGTTCTCCAACATGCGCTCGGTGATGGCGGGAGTGGCGCAGTACCCGATGAAGAATGTGCCGATCTCGTCATCACCGAGGCGTCCGTAGGGCATGTTGGCGCGCAGAATTTCGAGGGAGTTGCCGTCGTCGTCCTTGATCGCGTTGAGCGCGACGTGTGAGTTGGCCGGCATGACGTCCTTGGACATCTCGATGTCCTCGAGTTTGGTACGGCCGATGACGCGTTCCTGTTCGTCGACTGTGATCGCTTCCCACTCACGCATGTTGTGGATGTATCGCTGGATATGGACGTAACTGCCGCCCGAGAAATCGGGATCTTCGTCGCCGACGGTCACGGCAGCGATCGCGGCGCGGCCCGACGGGTTCTCGGTTCCGTCCACGAAGCCGATGAGGTCGCGGTTCTCGAAATACTGGAAACCGTGAATCTCGTCGACAACAGTTGCCGCGCCGTGCAGGCGCTTCGTGATCTGACGAGCTACCTCGAAGCACGCGTCCATGCTCATCGCACGAATGTGGAAGAGCAGATCTCCGGGCGTCGACGGCGCGTGATGGACGTCTCCCTGCAGAGCAGTGAACGGTCGTAGCAAGGCGGGCCGCGGACCGGCGAACAAACGATCCCAGACGTCCGAACCGATGCTGGTCACCACGTCCAAACCGGAACCGGGAACGCGCAGACCCACCGACCGCTGCAGGCCGGCCACATCGGCGAGCAATGCGCGCGTTGTGTCCTCCCCACCAGGGTTCACCGTCGCAACCAGGAAAATCGCCGCGGGAGTCAGGGGGGTCGTCACCGACTGGGATTGAGCCGTGACGTCCGACTGACGCACATCCTGTGGCATGGGGAAACCTTCCGTTCGAGTACCAAGCGACACCGGACCGAAAATAAAAACCGACCGGTTACCGAAACCGTAAAGGAGTGTGACGGGGACGACTTCGAAGACCCGCTGCTCGCGTCGGTGCCGCCGTCTGCGGAAGTCGTCGGCCCACCCCGATAGACTGTCTCCCGGCACGTTCTTTCGTTGGGCACATTTGTGGTGTCCCGCTCCGCGCCGGCTCGCTCTTGACTCCCGTAGGGAAGGGACCCCTCTCCAGTGTCTACTCATCAGGTCGATACCGTCACGCACGCATCGGCTGATCCCGATGCCGCTCAGCCGTTCAAGGAGCTAGGTCTCAAGGACGACGAATATGCCCGCATCAAGGAGATCCTGGGTCGCCGTCCCACGGACGCCGAACTGGCGATGTACTCGGTGATGTGGAGCGAGCACTGCTCGTACAAGTCCTCCAAGGTCCACCTCGGCTACTTCGGCAAGACCACCACCGACGAGATGCGCGCCAACATGCTGGCCGGTATCGGTGAGAACGCCGGCGTCGTCGACATCGGCGACGGCTGGGCAGTCACGTTCAAGGTCGAGAGCCACAACCACCCGTCCTACGTCGAGCCATACCAGGGTGCGGCAACCGGCGTCGGCGGCATCGTCCGCGACATCATGGCAATGGGTGCCCGGCCGATCGCCGTCATGGATCAGCTGCGTTTCGGCGCTGCTGACGCCCCCGATACCCGTCGCGTCGTCGACGGTGTCGTGCGCGGTGTCGGTGGTTACGGAAACTCCCTCGGCCTCCCCAACATCGGCGGCGAGACCGTCTTCGACGAGTCCTATGCCGGTAACCCACTGGTCAACGCCCTCGCTGCCGGCGTCATGCGCGTCGAGGATCTGCACCTTGCCTTTGCTTCGGGTGCAGGCAACAAGATCATCCTGTTCGGCGCTCGTACCGGTCTCGACGGCATCGGCGGCGTCTCGGTTCTCGCGTCGGCAACGTTCGACGGTGACGGTGGCGGTCGTAAGAAGCTCCCTGCGGTTCAGGTGGGCGACCCCTTCACCGAGAAGGTGCTCATCGAGTGCTGCCTCGACCTTTACAAGGCCGGACTCGTTGTCGGTATCCAGGACCTCGGCGGCGCCGGACTGTCCTGCGCCACCTCCGAGCTGGCTGCAGCCGGTGACGGCGGCATGCACATCAACCTCGAGAAGGTTCCGATGCGCGCCACCGGCATGACCCCGGCCGAGGTTCTCTCCAGCGAATCGCAGGAGCGCATGTGCGCCGTGGTCACGCCCGAGAACGTCGACGCGTTCATGGAGGTCTGCAAGAAGTGGGACGTCCTGGCCACCGACATCGGCGAGGTCACCGACGGTGAGCACCTCACCATCTCCTGGCACGGCGAGACCGTCGTCGACGTTCCCCCGCGCACCGTCGCTCACGAGGGCCCGGTCTACCACCGTCCCGTCGAGCGTCCGGCCACCCAGGACGCGTTGATCGCGAACACCACCGCAGGCCTCAAGCGTCCCGAGACGGATGAAGAACTCGAAGCCACCCTGCTGAAGATGATTGCTTCGCCTGCGCTATGCAGCCGCAAGTGGATCACCGAGCAGTACGACCGCTACGTCCGCGGAAACACCGTTCTGGCCGAGAACGCCGACGGCGGCGTCATCCGCATCGACGAGAAGACCGGCCGCGGAATCGCGCTGTCCACCGACGCCTCGGGCCGCTACACCGCGCTCGACCCGTACACCGGTGCGCAGCTCGCTCTCGCAGAGGCATTCCGCAACGTGGCAGTCACGGGCGCAACGCCCAAGGCCGTCTCCAACTGCCTCAACTTCGGTTCCCCCGAAGACCCGGGCGTCATGTGGCAGTTCCAGCAGGCCGTTCGCGGCCTCGCAGATGGTTGCGCCACACTCGGAATCCCGGTCACCGGCGGCAACGTCAGCTTCTACAACCAGACCGGCACCACGCCGATCCTGCCGACACCGGTGGTTGCCGTCCTCGGTGTGATCGACGACGTTCACCGCCGTATCCCGACGGGCCTCGGACTCGAGCCCGGCGAGACGCTGATCCTGCTCGGCGACACCCACGACGAATTCGACGGTTCCATCTGGTCGCAGGTCGAGCACGGCCATCTCGGTGGCGTGCCGCCGAAGGTCGACCTCGCCCGTGAGCAGCTTCTCGCCGACATCCTGCTCGCGTCGTCGCGTGACGGCCTCGTTACCGCAGCCCACGACCTGTCCGAAGGTGGACTGGCGCAGGCAGTAATCGAAGCCGCACTGGCCGGCGAAACCGGCTGCCGCATCCTGCTTCCCGAAGATGCCGACCCGTTCGTGGCACTCTTCTCCGAGTCCTCGGGTCGCGTCCTGGTGGCGGTTCCGCGCACCGAGGAAACGCGCTTCACCGGAATGTGCACCGCTCGCGGCTTGCCGTGGACGCGTATCGGCGTCGTCGACGAGGGCAGCGACTCCGTGGAGATTCAGGGACACTTCTCCGTCACGATGGCCAAGCTCCGTGAGGCCTTCGAGGGAACGCTGCCTGCCCTGTTCGGGTGATAGATGGTCGATTCCGGAGAACTGACTTCTTCTGACAGCCAGCCGCAGGAACACCACCTGCGGCTGGCTGTTCCCGCATCTCTCGAGAAGCTCGACAATCCCTTCACCGAGTGGGCGTGGGGGCTCCTCAAACTCGACTTCACCGGCATTGCGTTTGCCGCGTTCTTCTTCTGCTGGTCGCTGACTCCTTCGCTGTTGCCGCGTGATTGGCTGTTCCAAGGTTTGATCGGCGGTATCAACTCGGCCATCGGTTACGGCGTCGGAACGGCAATCGGGTGGGCCGTGGAGCGGTATTTGCTCAGTGGCCGTCGCTGGTGGCCTCTTCCCGAACCGGTGCCGAGCGCGATCAAGATCTTTGTTCCGGTCGCGTCGATCGTTGCCTCGATCATCATGCTCGTCTACGCCGCGGGGTGGCAGCGCGAAATCGCCGCGCTGACCGACGCGGAAGGCACCACCACCAGCGGATACATTCGCACTCTCGGCCTGAGCGTGCTCATCGGTGGTTCACTGATCGCGTTGTGGCGGTTGCTTCACGATCTGGTGAAACTCATTGCGCGTGTGCTGATGCGACGCTTCCGCTGGTCGCGGTCGGTTGCCAACGGCGTCGGCGTTGTGGTTGTGACGGTTCTGTTCTTCATGTTGGTCGACGGCGTACTGGTGCGCGGAATCTACGCCGCGACCAACTCGATTTTCAGTCTGCAGAACTCCACCACGCGCGACGGCGTCGTAGAACCACAGGATCCGATGAAGTCGGGCAGCCCCGAATCTGTGGCTCCCTGGGACACATTGGGATTCGAGGGACGGAACTTCGTCTCACGTGGATTGAACGCGCAGGAACTCGAAGCGGCCAACGGCAAGCCCGCGATGGACCCCATCCGCGTGTATGCGGGCTTGGAAAGTGCCGAAGATCCGGATGAGCGCATGGATCTGGTCATCAAGGAACTCGAGCGGACCGGCGCTTTCCAGCGCAAGGTGCTCGTTGTCATTCCGACGACCGGTACCGGTTGGGTGAATCCCACCGCTGCGCAAGCGATCGAGTTGGTCGGAAACGGCGATACGGCGCTGGTCGCCAGCCAGTACTCGTATCTGCCGAGCTGGATCTCTTTCCTCGCAGATCAGGAAAAGGCGCAAGCTGCCGGACGCCTCTTGATCGAGCGGGTTCACGAAAGATGGCTCCAGGAACCGGAAGCCACCAGACCCAAGTTCATGGTCTACGGCGAAAGCCTCGGCGTCATGGCCGGCGCTGGAGCTTTCGACACTCTTCAAGCTGCCCGCGAGACCGCTGACGGAATCTTGTGGGTGGGCCCGCCAAATGCCACGTCGCTGTGGCGTTCGATTGTGCAACGACGCGACCCCGGCACAACCGAAGTGGCTCCCGTCTACGCCGACGGTCTGGCCGGGGTCCGGTTTGCGGATCGAGCCGAAGACATTCCGACCGCAGCAATGGTGTGGCCGGACCCCCATGTGTTGTTCATCCAGCACCCATCGGATCCGGTGGTGTGGTGGTCGCCCGACCTCATGTTCAACCGGCCACCGTGGTTGAAGGAGATTCCTGGATTCGACCGGTCACCGTCGATGAAATGGTTCCCGATCGTCACGTTCTGGCAGGTCTCTGCAGATCTCGGTAATGCTGCGGGTGTTCCGGACGGGCACGGCCACAACTACGGAACCACCGTGCTCGACGGCTGGGTCAGCGTCGCTCAGCCCGAAGGCTGGACGGCGGCAGACACCGAGCGAGTGCGGGCGTCACTGGTTGCCGCGTTGCAGTCTCAAGGCCCGGAGAAATGAGGGGAGTAGCGTCGATTGCGCTCTCGGTAGCTGCGATCACGTGGAGCAATGCGGTGCTCCCGGCGTTCGGACTTTCACCCCGCGCGCGGGCAGTGGTCAACACCGTGGTGGGGTGCTCGGCCATCGGAGTCCTTCGGGCGCGCGGTTACAGCCGTGAGGAATTGGGTTTGGCCCACACCGGTATTCGTGGCGGTGCGCAGTTCGGGGGAGCTGCGGCCGGGGCAGTCCTTACCGGTTACAGCGTTGCCTTGGCCGTTCCGTCGTTGCGCGCGACCCTCGCTGCCGACGAGCGCGCGGACGGTCGCGAAGACTTCCTCGAATGGATCATCCTGCATATCCCGTTCGGTACGGTGTTGTCCGAAGAATTGTTGTTCCGCAGCGCTATGTCCGCAGTCTGGAATCGTGAACTGAACCGCCCAACAGCGCAGGCCGTGCATGCTCTCACCTTCGGGTTGTGGCACGTCGCGCCGGCGCGCGGCGCCGGCGACAATGTCCCTGCCGCAGTGGCCTTTACGGGCGCGTCGGCGTTGCTGTTCGAGTGGCTGCACCGCCGAGGTGGCAGCGTCCTCGCGCCGGCGTTACTGCACCTGGCGACCAATGCTGGTGGAGCACTTGCCGTTCGAATCGCCACCAATGGACAGGGAGTGAACTGATGCCACCGCGCCGCGCGGTCGACCCCGCAGAATTTCGTGCCGCGATTCTTGCTGTCGGACCTTGGCTTCGAGATCCGGAGCTTCCGAAGCCTTCTCGTGCTGAACTCGGTGCGGCAGTGAAGATGAGTGCGCGCACTCTCGAACAGATTGCTCCTGGATCGAGCGTCGAGGTGCGGGTCCCACCCTTTGTCGCGGTGCAATGTATCGAAGGTCCGCGTCACACTCGCGGAACCCCACCCAACGTCGTCGAAACAGATACTCGGACATGGTTGTTGATGGTGACCGGCCTGCTCGAGTTCGGTGAAGCTGCCGCTGACGGCCGGGTTGACGCATCCGGCAGTCGGGCTCCCGAAATTGCGCACTGGTTGCCGCTACTGCGATTGTGACATCAAGCTACGAACGGTTCGCTGACGAAACACTCAGTTGGGGGCTGACGTCGTAGTGGGGTCCGAATCTCTCGCGAGCGACTGATGCAGCCCTGACATGGTGCAGGTGGATCGACCGGGCGATCACGACGCTCAATTCGAGAATGAGAACGGTCGGCTCATCAGTGGAGGTCCTTCCAGGCGACATCTTTTTCGGCGAATACGGAGTAGTCGGTTGCGGGGCTCCGAACTGAGTGGCGCGCCGTGAGCCATCGCTGAAATTCGCCGCGGCGACTACAGAGACTGATCGGTCCGATTCAAGGCAAGGTTGCCCTGGGCAAGGCACGAGGAAAATTGGCCGTAGACTGTGTATGCCCCCCAACCCCTGCCCACAAAGGGAGCGCCACGTGACTCGTGCCGATCTGTCGGTCAACAGTCCAAATCTCCTCGCTACGAACCCGTCCGACGAGGACGAGAACGAGCCCCGCGAAGAATGCGGTGTATTCGGCGTCTGGGCGCCGGGAGAGGATGTGGCGAAGCTCACGTATTACGGACTGTATGCGCTACAACACCGTGGTCAGGAAGCTGCCGGCATTGCGGTGGCCGACGGCTCCCAGGTGCTGGTGTTCAAGGATCTCGGCCTGGTCAGCCAGGTGTTCGACGAGCAGACCCTCGCAGCGATGCCAGGTCACGTCGCCGTCGGACATTGCCGCTACTCCACGACCGGGTCCACGACGTGGGAGAACGCGCAGCCCATCTTCCGCACCACGGCGGCGGGCACGGGCATCGCCCTCGGCCACAACGGCAACCTGGTGAACACCGCTGAACTCGCGAGCCGCACTCGCGCAGCCGGCCTGGTCAACGACAAGCGCCCAAACGCTGCGACTTCCGACTCCGACCTCATCGGTGGTCTGCTGGCACACGCTGCCGGCGACAGCACCATCGAGCAGGCCGCCATGGAACTGCTTCCGACTCTGGAAGGCGCGTTCTGCCTCACCTTCATGGACGAGCACACGCTCTACGCAGCGCGTGATCCGCACGGAATTCGTCCGCTCTGCCTCGGTCGCCTGGATCGCGGTTGGGTGGTTGCCAGCGAGACCGCAGCCCTCGACATCGTGGGCGCGTCGTTCGTCCGCGACATCGAACCCGGTGAGCTGCTCGCGATCGACGCCGACGGCGTCCGCTCCTCCCGTTTCGCGAACCCGACGCCCAAGGGTTGCGTCTTCGAATACGTCTACCTCGCCCGTCCCGACAGCGTGATCGGTGGCCGTTCGGTCCACTCGACCCGCGTCGAAATCGGCCGCCTGCTCGCCAGCGAGCATCCTGCCGAGGGTGACTTGGTCATTCCGGTTCCCGAGTCCGGCACTCCCGCAGCTGTCGGGTACGCACAGGGTTCAGGCATTCCCTACGGCCAGGGACTGATGAAGAACGCCTACGTCGGCCGTACCTTCATCCAGCCGTCGCAGACCATTCGTCAGCTCGGCATCAGGCTCAAGCTCAACCCGCTCAAGGAAGTTATCCGCGGCAAACGGCTTGTTGTGGTGGATGATTCGATCGTCCGCGGCAACACGCAGCGTGCGCTCATCCGGATGCTCCGCGAAGCCGGCGCCCTCGAAATTCACGTCCGCATCGCTTCGCCGCCGGTCAAGTGGCCATGCTTCTACGGCATCGACTTCGCCTCACCGGCCGAATTGATCGCCAACGGAGCAGGCGGACAGGATGCCACGTTCGAGGAGATGCTCGACGGTGTGCGTCGTTCCATCGGAGCGGACAGCCTCGGCTACATCTCCACCGAAGGCATGATCGCGGCTACCGAGCAGCCCGCAAGCCGTCTCTGTGCTGCCTGCTTCGACGGCACCTACCCGATTGCGCTCCCGAAGGAGACGTCGATGGGTAAGAACGTCCTCGAAGGCATGCTCGAGAGTGCGGCCGGTTCGGCTGCCACGCGCGACAACGACAACGCGAGCGCACTCAGCCGCCCGTAATCCGCCGAAACGGATAATTTGCCGCACCGATTGTCGGGGCGGCAAATTTTTTTATGTTTCCGGTCACGTCAAGTGTCGCGGCTATCTGGCATAGTGCCCTCGTGGCGCAACTGAGAATGGATGGGCATCGAGTCCTGGTCGCGGACTTGATGGGGGACACCATCAAAGCGATCAGCGGATCTATGGTGGCGTACGAGGGTGCGGTCACCTTCAAGAACGCCGGAATGGGCGGAGGCGGCGGAATCCGCGCTGCGCTCAAACAGAAGGCAGCCGGAGAGTCGCTGTCCTTGATGGAAGTCAGTGGTCAAGGCACCGTTTACTTCGCCGTGGACGCCCAGGACATCACGATCATCGAACTCAACAACGACGCTCTCCACGTAGAAGCGTCACAGCTGTTGGCAATCGTGGGACAGCTACGCACCGACGTGAAATTTGCCGGCCTCCGCGGCGCCGGCTCCGGCCAGGGATTGTTCACGACAGTTGTCAGCGGCACCGGTCTGGTGGCCGTGCTGTCGAAGGGCGGGCCGATCATCGCCCTCGAAGTCAGCCCGCAGTACCCGCTTGTTGCCGACCCCGACGCCTTTGTCGCCCACCGCGGACAACTGAATCAGAGCTTCGTCACCGACGTCACCTGGCGGTCCGCGATCGGCGGTGGCAGCGGTGAGGCGTTCTCGCTGCGCTTCGACGGATCCGGTGTCGTCTACATCCAGCCCGAGGAGCGCTGAACCATGCCGTTGGAAAAGGTGAACAGCAAGGTCGTCAAGTCGACTCTCGTTCCAGGGCAGAATGTGCTGGCCCGTACCGGATCGATGCTCTACTACACCGGCGACGTCAGATTCGTCCCGCACAGCATGGGCGGCGGTCCTGGTGCGATGCCGAATATGGGCGGCATCGCGGGCATGGCCGGCCGGATGATGTCGGGCGAACATGCACGCATGATGGCGGCAGAAGGACAGGGTGAGGTCCACTACGGTCACGCCGGACTGTACGTCGACGTCATCCATCTGGACGGCTCGTCCATGCTCACCGTGGAAGCAGATCGTCTTCTAGCGCATGACGCCTACCTGCAAAGTTCGATCGTGGCCTTGACGTCGCAAGGTGGTGTTCGCGGCGCCGTCCGCGGTGCGATGACAGGGCAAGGACTGTTCACGACACAACTGCACGGGCAGGGAAGCGTCGCGGTGCTCTCGCACGGCGGGGCAATTCCTCTGCAGGTCGGTCCGAACAATCCCCAAGTTGTGGTGGACCCACAGGCGTACGTGTGCCACCTCGGGCAGATCACCGTCGACATCTCCGCCAACGTCGGCTGGCGTGAAGCCGTCGGCAAGGGCTCGGGGGAGTCCATTCAGCTGAAGATGACCGGTATGGGCACCGTCTGGGTTCAGGCGTCCGAGCAGAAGTTCTGAGGGAGAAATCGAATGAGTATCGAAATTCACACTCCGGCATCTCTGCCTGCGAACGACAACGTCCCGGGGAATGACTACGCCTTCTGCATCGAGCTGACCGGGCAGCCCTGGTTCACGTCCAAAGGTGCAATGATCGCGTACTACGGCATGGTCAATTTCGAGCCGCTCGGACGCACGAGCATGTCGGCGATGGTGGCGGCCAGATTCTCGTCGCCGCTGTACGCGGACGACTGGGTAATCGCCCAGGGCCAAGGCAAGCTGATTCTGGGCGACCGGGGATTCAACATCAATTCCTACGATCTCGACGACGGCAACCTCACGATCCGCGCTGCCAACCTGCTTGCCTTCGAGAACGGGCTCGAACTCAAACAGTCAATCGTGCCAGGCTTTTTGACGTTGCTCGGTACCGGGAAGTTTCTGGCGTCGTCCAACGGTCCGGTCATGTTTGCCGAACCTCCGTTGCGGATCGATCCACAGGCTCTCGTCGGCTGGGCTGACTGCCCGTCGCCGTCCCACCACTTCGATGCCGACTGGATGCAGAGCTTCCTCGGTTCGGTGCGGGGAACCATGTTCGGTGCGAATACGGGTGAAGAGAAACAGTTCGATTTCACCGGCGCCGGAACGGTGCTGATCCAGTCGAGCGAGAAGGTTCTCAACGACGGACACCTCCTGCGGCACATCCAGTCGGAGACTGTTGCACTCGGGCAGAACAGTCTGCGGGCGCTGCACACCTCGATCGGTTCGCAGCTCCAGAACTGAGCGCGAACGGTACGCGAGGTCTCGTCAGCTGCCTGTGTCCGGTAGCGTAAGGGCGTAATCGTCGGTATTTGTGTGCGCTGAGGTCTTGTTCGCTCGAGTCGACCGCCTCGGCACGTCGCGAGGATTACACAACACATACCTGTGCACGGAGAAAACGTGCGCGAGAAATACTAGGGCTGGAGTAGTAATCCGATGACCGAGGACAGTCACCGCACAGCAGGCGCCTCCTACGCAGCAGCAGGAGTCGATATCGCCGCCGGCGACCGGGCGGTGGAACTCTTCGCCCCCATGGCCAAGAAGGCCAGCCGCCCCGAGGTCATGGGCGGCCTCGGCGGATTCGCCGGATTGTTCTCGCTCAAGGGTGACTACAAGGAGCCTGTCCTCGCTGCTTCCACCGACGGCGTCGGAACCAAGCTGGCCGTCGCTCAGGCGATGGACAAGCACGACACCGTCGGCCTCGACCTCGTCGCGATGGTTGTCGACGACCTCGTCGTCTGTGGCGCCGAGCCGCTCTTCCTTCAGGACTACATCGCCGTCGGACGCGTGATCCCCGAGCGAGTTGCCGAGATCGTGGGCGGCATCGCCGAGGGCTGCATCCAGGCCGGCTGCGCGCTGCTTGGCGGCGAGACCGCCGAGCACCCCGGCATCATGGCCGATGGTGACTACGACCTCTCCGCCACCGGCGTGGGCGTCGTCGAAGCGGAGAAGCTGCTCGGACCGGACCGCGTCCGTCCCGGCGACGTTGTCATCGCCATGGGATCCTCGGGTCTGCACTCCAACGGTTACTCACTGGCCCGCAAGGTGCTTCTCGAGATCGACCGCATGAACCTGAACGCACACGTCGACGAGTTCGGCCGCACCCTCGGTGAGGAGCTCCTCGAGCCCACCAAGATCTACGCCAAGGACTGCCTGGCCCTCGCTGCCGAGACCGACGTCCGCACCTTCTGCCACGTCACCGGTGGCGGCCTCGCGAACAACCTCGGACGCGTCATGCCCAAGGGACTCGTTGCCGAACTCGATCGTGGAACGTGGAGCCCCGCGGCAGTCTTCGCGATGATCGCGCAGCGCGGACGCGTCGAGCGCGCCGAGATGGAGCAGACCTTCAACATGGGTGTCGGCATGGTTGCCGTCGTCGCTCCTGAGGACGTCGATCGTGCGCTGGCCGTGCTCACCGCACGCCACATCGACTGCTGGACGCTGGGAAGCATCAAGAAGGCCTCGGACGCCGCAGCAGAGCGTGCGTTCCTGGCTGGAGATCACCCGCGCTTCTAAGCCGGTAAGACCACAAAGCTGCCCCACCGATTCAGTTCGGTGGGGCAGCTTTTTTGTGCGGATCGAGCACCTGGAAGAAGCACGCAAAAATGAGGAAGAGCGATCAGCTCTTCCTCATTTCACAGTCTGCGCAGATGGCAGTGCGCGGTCAACGCCGCCAGTCGTCGTAGTCGTCCTCTCGCGAATGCCCTTCCCTATCGGAAGTCTGGTCCGATCGGACACTGCTCCGATGCGAGTTGGTCGATCCACCTGCGAGCTCTCGTTGCAGGCTATCGAAATCCGTGGTCGGTACGCTGTACTTCAATTCGCGTGCAACCTTGGTCTGCTTTGCCTTAGCCCGGCCGCGGCCCATGGCTGACCCCCTCGCGCTTTCGCGGGGCGGCCTGGGGAATTTGGCGGCCCCGTTTGAGTGTGTAAGTTTCCTGACACACACTCTAGCCTGGAAAAGTCGCTTCCGCTTCCACGTGGCCCTCGTCGCCGTGTCTGTTTGCTCTCACTATGGCCGCGAGCTGCCAGGATGCTGACAGAACTGCTCAGAACTTTGTTAGAACTGCGCAAAAGTTTTCCCGGAACTGCTCAGAAGTTCCCCGGAATCGCTCGAATCGTGCCCACGCGGGCATCCCCGCCGAACACCGGAGCCGACGCCAGAGCGGCCAATTCTTCGGTCCATTCGGTATTCATCCGCTTGAGTAGTGCGGCGGCCAATGGAAGCAGCGCCCGCTCGTGTCCGTCGTCGATCTTGAGAGCAAACGCCGAACCGTCGGGGAGGGCTCCCGCGTAGATACCGTCGTATCCGGTCTTGGTGAACAGGCCGCGCACCGCGGACATCAGACGCTGATCGTTGCGCCCGGTTCCGGAGACGAGGAACGGGTTGGCTCGCACGGCGTCGGCGACAGCGCGTTCTGGGGAATCAGGCGTCGCCGACGGCAGTCGACCGAAAGCTCGAGCCAGATTCGAGAGCGAGAGTGGCACGATCGGCAGGCCGCAGCCGTCGATTCCCAACTCCTGCTCCTCCTCGCCGCTGAGATCGAAGATCGTCTCCGCGATGGCGAGTTGCAGGGGATGTGTCGGTTCCATGTACGTCTCGAGCGGCCAGTCGTTCACAACGCACGTGGCGAGCATCGCGGAGTGCTTGCCCGAGCAGGTCATGTAGATCGGGCTGGGGAGCTGGCCTGCGGCAATCAGCTCGGCGCGGGCAAGTTCGTTGCCTGGCAGATCTGCAGGGCACTGCAATTGATCTACGCGGAGGTCGTAACGTTCGAGTAGGCCCTCGACGAGTTCGATGTGGTCGGCCTCACCGGCATGCGACGACGCCGCGACGGCCAGTTCCTCCGGGCTGCTTGGTTCGAAGCCGTTGCGGAGCGCTGCGACGGCCTGCAGCGGCTTGTTTGCCGAGCGGGGATAGATGGGTGTGTGGATTTCGCCCACCCCCACAACCAGGTCGCCGTTGGCGTCGAGGATGACGGCCGATCCGCGGTGTACACACTCGCGGAATCCGGAGCGGACAACTTCGACCAGTTCAATGCTCACGAATGCACCTGTGTTTCCGCTCGTTCGACGAATGTGCTGATCCGCTCGAGGACGTTCGGCGCAAGATCGTGGTGACCGTTCAACAGTTGCCGCAGATGTTCGGGATCTGCGCCTGTGAATACTTGTCGAACCGTGACGCCGTGATCGGGGACGTGCACTCGCGTGACCGTATCGCCGGCTGCGAGTGTGCCCGTTCGGTTCACTCGCAGATACGCGCCGACATCGGCTCGCTGGGTGAACCGCTTGACCCAGCCCTTCTCGCCCGACCAGAGTCCGAAGGTGCCACACGGCACGCGGGGCCCGGTGACTTCGAGTTCCACCACATCGGACGAGTCCGCTCCGGTGATGTGCCAACGTTCGCCGATGACCGCGTCGGTCACGGCGATACCGCTGAGGCGAAGGTTCTCACCGAACCAACCGGGATGGAGAGGTCGGCCCAACTCCGTCGACCAACGCTGCGCTTCGGCATGGTCGTACGCGTAGACGGCTTGATACGCGCCGCCGTGGAATTCGGTGTCGCAGACATAGTCGCCGCCGAGGCCGAGTCGGCCCAAGGGGACCCGGCCGTCGACGGATCGTTTGTCGATTGCGGTTCGAGTCACGCGTTTGACGCCGCTGTCGCGTTCGGCATGTACGACGCACACGGCGTCCACGATGCCGGTCACTTCCCGCGCAATCGGTTGACGGCTTCACGTCCGGCCTGAGGTGCGTTGTCGTCGACTATCGAGTCCGGATCGATCGACGCGGCGCTGGGACCGGCAACTAATTCGGTCCCAGCGGGGACGTTGCGTTTGACCAGTGCAAGCGCGATAGGCCCGAGCTCGTGATGATTGACGACGGTTCCGACGCGGCCCACTGCGCGGCCACCGGCTGTGACGGGGTCGCCCGGTTCTGGGAGGGCTTCGGCGCTTCCGTCGAGGTGCAGGAGAACGAGGTGACGCGGCGGCTTGCCGAGGTTGTGCACGCGCGCGACGGTTTCCTGACCGCGGTAGCAGCCCTTCTCGAGGTGGACCGCGCCGTGTTCGTCTGGGCCGCCGATCCACCGAACCTCGTGCGGGATGGTCTTCTCGTCGGTGTCGAGCCCGATTCGGGGGCGGACGGCTTCCACACGAAGGGCCTCGAAGGCCCAGGTTCCGGCGGGTATGGCGCCGGCGTCGGTGAGCTTGGACCACCAGGCTGCCAAGTGCTCGCGGGGTACGAGGAGATCGAAGGAGTCTTCGGTCGGCCACGGCATCCGACGGACGAAGCCGCCGCCTGGCAGGGCATGCGCGTCGTACACGTCGACGGGCGCACTCGTGCCGACGGCGTCGAGGACCGAGGCGGCTTTCGGCCCGAGAATGCTGAGAACGGCAAGTTCGTTGCCGTCGCGGGGTTCGGCCTTGGACCAGAACACCATCTTCTTCAGAAAGGCGAGGAGTGCGGGGCCTCGATCGGCCTCGGTGTCGATCCAGGTGACGCCGCCGAGGTCCGTCTGGACAAAGTGGTGCTCGACGCGGCCGTTGATGTCGAGGCTGAGATTCTCGGCGCTCTTCCCGTCGGGGAGCGCGGCAACGTGCTGGCTCGAAATGGTGTGCAGCCAGGTGAGTCGCTCGTCGCCGGGAATGGCGATGACAAATCGGTGGCTGCGATCGACGACGATCGCGTCGCGCTGCGCAGTCCGTTGCTCACCGAGTGGATCGCCGTGATGCCACGCGACACCGATGTCGACCGATCCGTCCGGGGCTGCGACCGCACCGGGGGCAGTCATGAGTGGGCTGTTGGGCACAAGAGCGTTGTCGACCACGTCACCAGTCTAGGAGTGTGGTCCGCGCGTTGGTCGAGTGCGGGGCGTGAGCGGTGTTTTCCGTCGCTAGTGTTGAGGGTATGGCTGATCGCGTATTGGTAACTCTCGACCATGAGGTGCTCGATGCTGACGCACCCTTTCTCCATGCTGACGACTTGGCTGTCGTGCGGGGCGACGGGGTATTCGAGACGTTGTTGGTTCGGGGTGGCCGAGCGCGGGTAGTCGAAGCTCACCTGAGCCGACTGGTTCTCAGCGCCGAGGCATTGGGTTTGCCTGCCCCGATACTGGACGACTGGCGTCTGGCGATCGAGATGGCCGTCGAGGAGTGGGGCAGCGAGCAGGAAGGCGCGTTGCGTCTCGTCCTGACGCGCGGGCGCGAGAGTGGGGACAAGCCGACGGCTTTCGTGATGGTCGGACCGGTGGCGGATCGGGTGCGGCAGGTGCGAGAAGCGGGTTTGTCGGTGATCACGCTCGAACGCGGATTCTCGGTGGATTTGTCGGCACGCGCGCCGTGGCAGTTGCTGGGAGCGAAGACGTTGTCCTACGCAACCAACATGGCTGCACTGCGCTACGCCGGCACTTTGGGGGCCGATGATGTGATCTTCGTCAGTTCGGAGGGCAATGTGTTGGAAGGGCCGCGTTCGACGGTGGTGGTCGTGCGGGACAGGACTTTGATCACACCGCCGCCCGCTCAGGGCATTTTGATGGGCACAACACAGCGTGCTCTGTTCGACGTCGCCAAGGGAGCTGGCTTCGACAGTCGTTACGAAACCCTGCGACCTGCGGACTTGATCGCAGCGGACGGTGTGTGGATGGTTTCGAGCGTCACGCTGGCAGCGCGCGTCACTACACTGGACGGCTTTGCTTTACCAGAGGCTAAAGTCGCTGCCGAATTCACGAAGTTGGTCGAACGGGCCGTCGACTAGAGAGCGGGGCCGAAATGGGCGAATAGGAATCCTCGACGGTCTCTACTACCTTGAGTAGTAGCAAAGTCCTGCGGTCCAAACCGGACAGCAGTACCGTGTCCGCAGGGGCCGAGCGAACGCCCGCGTCTCGAACCCCGAAGCCTGTCCCAGGGCCCTACTCTCGGAGTAGCCAATGGATACTTTGGACGTCTCCAGGTGGCAGTTCGGTATAACTACCGTCTACCACTTCATCTTTGTTCCGCTGACCATCGGATTGGCTCCGATGATCGCGATCATGCAAACCATGTGGGTCGTGACCAAAAAAGATCATTGGTACCGACTCACCAAGTTCTTCGGCAAGCTGTTCCTCATCAACTTTGCCATCGGCGTAGCTACCGGCATCGTGCAGGAATTCCAGTTCGGTATGAACTGGAGTGAGTACTCACGATTTGTCGGCGACGTCTTCGGTGCACCGCTGGCTCTCGAAGGTCTTGTGGCCTTCTTCATGGAGTCCGTATTCATCGGGCTGTGGATTTTCGGTTGGGGCAGGCTACCCAAACTTGTTCACCTGGCATGTATTTGGCTCGTGGCGATCGGCGTCAACGCGTCGGCGTTCTTCATCATCGCAGCCAACTCGTTCATGCAGCACCCCGTCGGAGCGGTGTACAACCCGGAGACGGGTCGTGCTGAGCTCACCAGCATCTGGGAGTTGTTGACCAACAACACCGCTCTTGCCGCATTCCCGCACGCAGTAGCAGGTGCCTTCTTGACTGCGGGAACCTTCGTCGCCGGCATCTGCGGTTGGTGGATGGTGCGAAACATGCGCCGCACCAAGACCGTCGGCCCAGCGGAGGCGACAAAGCTCGAAACCGATGCCAGGACGATGTACCGTCCCGGTGCCCGATTCGCGTTGCTGGTGATCATCATTGCCGGCATCGGCGTCATCTACACCGGCGACGTCCAAGGCAAGCTCATGTTCCAACAACAACCCATGAAGATGGCGTCGGCAGAGTCGCTGTGTGAGACCGAGATGGATCCGGATTTCTCACTCCTGACCATCGGAACTCACAACAACTGCGACAGCGTGACTCACGTAATCAAGGTGCCATTCGTTCTTCCGTGGCTGGCCGAGGGCAAGTTCACCGGTGTGGAGCTTCAAGGCGTCAACCAGCTGCAGGAGCAGGCCGAGCAGGACTTCGGCCCCGGCAACTACCGTCCGAATCTCTTTGTCACGTACTGGTCATTCCGCGCGATGATCGGCCTCGCCGCCGGTTCCGCAGCCTTGGCACTTGCCGGTCTGTGGGTAACCCGCAGGGGTCGGGTACCGGACCAGAAGTGGTTCGGAATCCTGAGCCTCGTCGCGATTCCCATGCCGTTCCTCGCCAACAGTGCGGGCTGGATCTTCACCGAGATGGGCCGCCAGCCCTGGGTGGTGCATCCCAACCCGACCGGCGTGGACATGATCAGACTCACTGTCGACCAAGGTGTTTCGGACCACGCGTCGGCAACGGTCTGGGTCTCGTTGATCACCTTCACCCTCCTGTACGGCGCTTTGGGTGTCGTCTGGTTCAAGCTGATCGTGCGATACGCGAAGGAAGGCCCGTTGGAACACGACATGCATCCGCCGGGAGATACCGACCACGAAGAGCCGGAAGATCCGGACAAGCCCAAACAACTGTCGTTCGCGTACTAGGAGGCGATCATGGGACTTCAAGAAGTATGGTTCGTGCTCGTCGCAGTACTGTTCGTCGGCTACTTCGTCCTCGAAGGCTTCGATTTCGGTGTCGGAATGCTCATGCCGATTGTCGGCAGAGGCAGTGGCCTACCGGCAGATACGCGTCGACGCGTTGCGCTCAACACCATCGGCCCGGTCTGGGACGGCAACGAAGTGTGGCTCATCACGGCCGGTGGTGCGCTGTTCGCCGCGTTCCCCGAGTGGTACGCGACGTTGTTCTCCGGCTTCTACCTACCGCTGCTGATCATCCTGGTGGCCTTGATCGTTCGCATCGTTGCCATCGAGTGGCGAAGCAAGATCGACGACGACAAATGGCGTCAGCGTTGCGACTGGGGCATCATTTTCGGCTCCTGGGTTCCCGCAGTTCTGTGGGGCGTGGCATTCGCGAACATCGTTCGGGGCGTGGAGATCAATGCCGACAAGCAGGTCGTTTCAGGATTCTTCGATCTGCTCAACCCGTACGCATTGCTCGGCGGCCTGACCACTGCTCTGGTGTTCGCGCTGCACGGCGCAGTGTTCCTGGCACTCAAGAGCGCCGACGAGGTTCGCGAAGATGCGGTGAAAATTGCTGCCCGACTCGCGATTCCGGCGGTTCCGGTGGCCGGCGCATTTGTACTGTGGACCCAGCTTGCATACGGCAAGGGATGGACGTGGATTCTGGTTGCCGCTGCGGCAGCAGCATTGATCGGCGTTATCTTCCTGACCCGCGCTGAAATGGAAGGGTGGGCGTTCGTGCTCACCACGGTGGCCGTCATCGCGACCGTCGTGCTGCTGTTCGGCTCCCTGTTCCCGAATGTCATGCCGTCGACGCTGGATCCGGCGTACAGCTTGACCATCGAGAACGCGTCGTCGAGTCCGTACACGCTCAAGGTGATGACATGGGCAGCGGCGTTCATGACGCCGATCGTGATCATCTACCAGGGCTGGACGTACTGGGTATTCCGTCAACGCATCTCCACCAGGCAGATTCCACCGTCGATCGGGCTGAAGTTCAAAGCCAAGACGTGGTAAATCCGGCATCAGTGCCTCGAAAGAAGTGACGGTCGAATTCAAGTGACAATCGAGGTAGGCGACGTTCCCACCACTCGGGAGCGTCGCCGCGGACCGATCGATCCGCGCCTGTGGCGGCATTCCGCCTCTGCGCGTGGATATCTGATTCTGACAGTCGCCCTGTCGATGATCAACGTCGTGATGGTCATAGTCTCGGCGCTCATGATCGGCCGGGTGCTGGCCGGAGTCATCACCACCCGAACCGTCGATATTTCTTCGTGGACAACCGAACTCGGTGTCCTCGCAGGCGCTGTCGGGATTCGGATACTGGGAACCTGGCTGCAAGCGCGGTTTGCTCACCGCGCGTCGACCCGTGTGGTGGCCGAGATCAAGGAGGGTGTGCTCACGTCGGCGACGGCGATGAGTCCCCGCGATCTCGACCCACGTCGAGATGAAATCGCTACGGTACTCACCCGTGGTGTCGACGGTCTGGCTCCGTATCTGACGGGTTATCTGCCGTCGTTGATCCTGTCGGTGACTCTGACCCCGATCACGCTGATAGTTATTGCCCTGCAAGATATGACGTCGGCAGTGATCATCTTGATCACGTTGCCTTTGATTCCGATCTTCATGATCCTGATCGGATTGCTGACAAAGGGTAAGTCCGAGAAGACCCTGGCTGCGATGACAACCTTGTCGTCGCAATTGCTCGATCTCCTCTCGGGTTTACCCACGTTGCGAGCGCTCGGTCGCCAAGACGGTCCGGCCGAGCGGGTTCGGGAACTGGGCGATTCGCATCGCCGCACCACGATGTCCGCGCTGCGGGTCGCCTTCCTGTCGTCGATGGTGTTGGAATTCCTTGCAACGCTGAGTGTTGCGTTGGTTGCAGTCAGTATCGGCTTGCGGCTCGTGTACGGGGACATGTCGCTGGAGCCGGGCGTCGTTGCGTTGATTCTTGCCCCGGAGGTGTATCTGCCGTTGCGGATGGTGGGAATGCAATTTCACGCGGCCGAGGACGGAATGGCGGCTGCGGACAAAGCTTTCAGTGTCATCGAAGCGGACACCTCTGCACCCGTCGGCGGCGCAGTCGTGGTTGATGCGCGCGGCACGGACATCGTTTTCGACACGCTGAGCGTGAATTCGCGTGGTGGTGTTGCGCCGTACGAGCTTTCGGGAGTGATGCGGCCCGGTGCGATCACGGTGCTCACCGGAGCAAATGGTTCCGGCAAGTCGAGCGCGGCGCAGGCCCTGCTCGGGTTGATCGAACCCAGCGGTGGTTTTGTGAGCGTCGGCGGAACCGACGTTCGACAACTCGACGAGAATACGTGGTGGGCGCAGATCGCTTGGCTGCCGCAACATCCGGTCATGTTGCCGGGAACCGTTCGGGAAAACCTCCATCTCACCGGACCCATCGACTCCGATGCGCTTGCAAATTCTTCTGCGGCCACAGGGTTCGACGGAGTTCTTGCCGAACTGTCGTCAGGTCTCGATACCGTGGTGGGGGCCGGGGGTGTCGGTCTCTCGCTCGGGCAGCGGCAGCGGCTGGCACTGACACGTGTGCTGTCGTCCGATCGGCCCGTCCTTGTGCTGGACGAACCCACCGCCCACCTGGATGCGGATTCGGAAACTACGGTCCTGGACGCATTGCGAGCGCGAGCGAAGGGCGGCGACACCGTCATAGTCATCGGACATCGCCCCAGCGTGCTTGCCGTCGCAGATCAGATCATCGAGGTGCACGCACATGAGAACTGACCACCGCGATCCGTTGCTGCGCGCACTGGGTCTCCTCGAACTGCAACCACGACGCGTACTCATCGCTGTCGCGGCCGGAGTGGCGACGCTCGGCAGTGCTCTGGCGTTGGCGGCGCTGTCGGCCTGGTTGATCACCAGGGCCTGGGAAATGCCGCCGGTATTGGATCTCAGCGTTGCTGTTGTCGCCGTGCGTGCTCTGGGTATCTCCCGGGGTGTATTCCGCTACTTGGAGCGTCTCACGACGCACGATGTTGCGCTGCGCGGGACAACGTCCGCGCGGGCCCAGATGTACGCGCGTCTTGCAGCGGGTAACCCGGCTGCGGCCGCCGGCCTGCGCCGTGGCGACTTGCTTGCGCGTACCGGAGCCGACGTCGATGCAGTTGGTGATGTGGTGGTGAAAGCACTTGTCCCCATAGCTGTATCGGCTGTTCTTGCCGTTTCCGCTGTGGGCATCTTGATGTTCATCTCCGTGCCGGCGGCAATGGTCTTGGCGATCGCGCTCGCGGTCTCCGGAATCCTGGCTCCGTGGCTGTCGGCCCGCGCTGCTCGAATTGCTGAATCCGACAGCTCTTCTGCTGCTGTGCGATTCAGTGCGTCAGCGGTCACCGCGCTCGATCATTCTGCCGAGCTTCGAGTGGCGGGACGTTTGGACGCTGCCGTGTCCGACGCGGTGTCGGCCGAAGGCGACGTAGTCGATGCTACCGACCGCGCTGCGGTGCCGAGCGCATTTGCCGCTGCCGCAACACCTCTCGCAGTGGGAGTCAGCGTCCTGGCGTCGCTGCTCATCGGCATCGTGCTCTACGGGAATACCGACATGACACCGATGGCACTGGGCATCCTGGTATTGCTCCCGCTCTCGGCGTTCGAGGGAACTGCGGCTCTGCCCACTGCTGCAGTGGCATTGACCAAAGCCCGGTTGGCGTCGGCGCGAATCATGGCGGTACTCGACCGCGCAGACGAGGAGATCGCAGAGGGCGACAACGCGTGGCCCGAGTCGGATGTCCTGACAGTCGACGGACTCTGCGCCGGGTGGCCTGGAGGCAATGTCACCGCACCACTCACGTTCGACGTGCGTCCCGGCGCGCGGATCGCGTTGATCGGCCAAAGCGGATCAGGAAAGACAACGGCCCTGATGACGATGGCGGGGCTCCTCCCACCGGTATCGGGGACAATTTCCGCTGGCGGCGTTCCGATTTCAGAGATCGAACCAGCAGAGCTTCGCCGACACATCGGGTTCTTCGCAGAAGACGCACATCTCTTCGAGACCTCCGTGCTCGAAAATCTGCGAGTAGCGCGCGGCGATCTCACGCCTACCGCCGCGGCGACAGTACTCGGTGACGTCGGCCTGGGGGAGTGGCTCGCTCACCTGCCCGACGGACTCGACACCGTTCTCGTCGGCGGCATGCGAGCAGTCTCAGGCGGCGAGCGTCGGCGTTTGCTGCTGGCCCGGGCCGTCGTCTCACCCGCGCAAATCCTGCTGCTCGACGAACCAACCGAACACATGGATGCCGAAGCCGGCGCGGAGGTGCTGCGTGAACTGCTCGGACGAGACGGCACTCTGCTGGCTCCGCATCGGACCGTCGTGGTCGTCACCCATCAACTTCCGGAACACACTGGAGCTGACCAGGTGATATGCGTCGGAAAAGTTTCGGCGGAAAATAGATTGCCGTCGCGGTGAAGTGGGCGTACTTTCTCCTGTACACAAGGAAGGAGGTGGTCTGAAATTGAAGTACAGACGGACGCGTGAGGTGGCTGCCAGCTAGCCGCAATCGCTGACGGAATTCACTTACCGCAGGAGCGGCCGGCGAATCCCGGGCAGCCACCCGACCCCCGAGCCCCCGATCAGTCCGACCGGGACCCACGCGAAAGCGTGGGTATGGCTCGGGGGTCGCTTCGTGCGGTGGGCAGCAGTTAGCCGATGTAGCGGGTGAGCCGCGCCGAGTAGCGCGGTTCGAGCGCGCCGTCAGCGAGGATTCGCTCCTCGACGTATGCGAGGTCCCCACCTTCGACGATGCCGTAAAGGCGCTTTGCGCCGCCGTACAGTGCACCGGACTGGCTGCGGATCACGACGTCGGTCGCGAGCTCCCACGAGGACTGGGTGAGCGCGGTTCCGTAGTACATTTCGACGACGCCTGAGCTGTGGGTGAGGAGTAGTTCGACTACTTCCTCGTTCACGCTGCCGGGGATGCCGTCGCCGCCCATGCGCCAGTAGCCGCTTTCGCGCGTGTCTGGCTTGGTGTAGTTGCCCTCGGCGTCGAGAACCCAGGATCGGGATTCCCAGCACAGGTAGGGGCCACCGTCGTGGGAGATGACGATTTGTTGCCCGAAGGGGTAGTCGCCCGTTTCCGGGTCGTGCCCTTCGCCTTCGCCGCGCCAGACGCCGACAAGCGGCAGCAGGGCGAGAAGTGCGGGATTGATGTCCGGGCCGAGTCGCAGATTTGCGGTGTCCTCGGGGACCGGGAGATCCGGGAGAGTGGGAATGTTGAGTGAAGCTGTCGACTTGGAACGTTCGACAGCTATTGCGACTGCCTCATCCCCGCTTCCGCGCCTGATGGCACCTGAAGCGGTGGAATCGTCAGCTGTCGCGTCAGACCCTGATCCCGGAGCTTGACTCACGATTCGTCGGTGACCAAACGGTAAACGACGTACACGGAGAACCAAGCGATCATGACGGATGCGAGTGCGAGAAGTACCTCGAAGAAGATGACCACGTGCCTATCTTAGACGGCCTCGACCTGCCGGAAAAATCGGGAGGCTGTGACAAATCAAACGACAAGAAAAGGTCCCGCATCCTCCTGGGATGCGGGACCTTTGCCGGTGAGTCCGGAACTTACTTGCTGACCGTGACATCCACGTTGTGGACGCCCGATGTTTCGGGGTTCACGGCGCTTGTGCCGTTGCCGGAGCTGGAGAGTGCACGCACAGTCCAGGATCCGGGAGCGGCGAAGAAACGGAAGTCGCCGGTGGCGGACGCGACGACCTCGGCGGTGAATTCGTCGGAGCCGTCGAGCAAGCGCACGAATGCGCCGCCGATGGGCTGGCCGTCAGCCGCGAGGACACGGCCGGTGATGACGGTTTCCTTCTCGACGTCGACGCCGGCAGGCAGGGTCTGACCCTGAGTAGGTGCTCCGCACATGTTCTATGCTCCCAATTCGATCGGTGCGCCGACGAGTGAGCCGTATTCGACCCAGCTGCCGTCGTAGTTCTTGACGTTGCTCTTGCCGAGGATTTCCTGCAGGACGAACCAGGTGTGGCTCGAACGCTCGCCGATGCGGCAGTAGGCAATGGTGTTCTTGGTGTCGTCGAAGCCCTTGTCCGCGTAGAGCTTTGCAAGGTCGTCGTCGGACTTGAAGGTGCCGTCTTCGTTGGCGGTGGTGCTCCACGGGATGTTGATCGCGGTGGGGACGTGGCCACGCTGCTGAGCCTGCTCCTGCGGAAGGTGCGCGGGTGCGAGGATCTTGCCGGAGAACTCGTCGGGGCTACGGACGTCGACGAGGTTGACGGAGCCGATGGAGGAGATGACCTCGTCGCGGAATGCGCGGATCGAGAAGTCGGGTGCCTCGGCCTTGTACTGCGTTGCGGGACGGGTTACTTCGTCCTTGGACAGCTCGCGCCCGTCGAGTTCCCACTTCTTGCGGCCGCCGTCGATGAGCTTGATGTCCTTGTGGCCGTACAGCTTGAAGTACCAGTAGGCGTAAGCGGCGAACCAGTTGTTGTTGCCACCGTAGAGGACGACGGTGTCGTCGTTGGCGATTCCCTTGGCCGAGAGGAGGTCTGAGAACTGCTCCTGGTTCAGGAAGTCACGGCGGACGCTGTCCTGGAGGTCCTTGCGCCAGTCGAGCCGGACTGCACCTTCGATGTGGCCGCCGTCGTATGCACTGGTGTCCTCGTCCACCTCGACAAAAACGGTCTTGGGGGCGTTGAGGTTCTGCTGCGCCCAGTCGGCGGAGACTAGGACGTCGGAGCGAGCCATGGTGTTCCTTTCGATGTGGTCGTGCTCGATATGGTCTTGCGGGGGTATGTGTCCGGTGGGGTCACCGGTGATGCGCTTTCACGCGGTGGTTGCTCTTCCGATTGTGCGGAATCGCGTTACGAGTGGGTAGATCTGGCAGCCGAGGCAGATGCCGAAGGCTGCGTTCAGAAGAGCAGCGAACAGGGCAAATCCTGTGGCGACTGTGCCGACGACGGTGGATCCGGCAAGGAATCCGACGGTCCCGGCGAGCGCGAAGACAAAGCCGACGAACTGTGCGAAGCGCAACGGCGCAACAGGTTCACGTTCGCGCACGGGTGAGATGCGAGGGGCGACGAGTTTGCCGAAGATCAGTCCGTACGGGCTGCGCTTGGGTCCGGTGACGGCGCCGATCGCGAAGACTATTGCCTGCAGTGCCAACAGTGCGGTGGCGGCGGGCAGAGAGAATGTTGAAAGGATCAGTGTCAGAACAAGTATCGCGGTGGTGATCCACGCGGCGAACCGCGGACCGCGCACGTCGACCTGCTCGGATTGCGAAGTAGTGGTGGACATCGGGTGTGCTCCTGCGTTGGTTGCATGGTGCCTGCCTGGGCCGAGAATCTCAGACTTCAGGCTCGGAGATATGTGGGCTGGAAGGCCCGTTATCGGCGAGAGTGATCACGTGAGCGAAAGGCTCGAATCTCAGCGAAGGCTGAGCGCTGGGTGATCAGCAACAAGAACAGCAACAACCACCGAGGCGGCACAGGTCTACTGCGCGGCGTCGGGTGAGCATGAGCTCGTGGCGGGTTTGCACGGTTGGGAGTTTACCCTGCAGACGGCGAATTTGGGGTACCGGGTGTTGAGAAGGGCGCGAGCGCGCTTGTGAGGTCCGCGGTGGACGGCACCCCGGACACTCGGAATCGTTCCACCAGGTCGCGGTCGAGGATAAAGGTGGTCGGCAACGACAGGACGCTCATCTCACGCGCAAGCGCCGGGTTCTTGTCGATGTCGAGTTCAACGTCGACGGGTGGATGAGGGGCGTTTGCCATTGTGGTCACCACCTGATCGACGACGCGGCGGACGGCGCTGCACGGACCACACCAGTCTGCGGAGAAATGCAGGACGACTGGTCCGGAGCCGGGCGCTATACCTGCTGCGGCGAGGAGTTCGATGCGGCTGCCGACGGCTTCGGAGGTACCCGAGCCGCTGGCTCGAACGGCTCCGCTGCGTGATTTGAGGAGCAGTCCGACCGCGACAACGGCGACGAGGGCGATGAGTAGAACTGTGATACCGGTCATTGGTTCTGCAGATCTGCGAGGTTGATGACTGTGTTTTCCGTGCTGCCTTCGATCACTATGCGACCGCCTTCTGCGTAGACGAGGCTCGGCTTCAGATTGAAGGGAAGTGACTGTGGATCGATGGTGTAGCTGAACATGCCGAGGACGATCGGCTCGAGAACCGCCGGGATCGAGAAGTTCGCTTCGCCTTCGGGGCCGAAGTAGAGATTGCTTGCCACGATCTTGACCTGATCTCCCTCGAGCACGAGGTTGGCCTGAACGCTGACCGCGGTGTCGATGGGGCCGACGGGGACGGTTCCGCTCAGAACGATCGCGCCCGCGGTGCTCGCCCCGGTACCGCCGCTGCCGCCCGTACCGTCGGACTTGTCGGCAGGAGGAGAGGAAACCTGCAGGTCAGGTATATCGAGGAGCTTGCCGAGGTCCGTGGCGTTGATGCCCATTCTGCCGTCGAGCTTGTCGACGGGAAGTTCGGTCACCCTGCCGTTGACCAGGTCCGAGAACGGGACGGTGACGCCCCGCAGATCCGCTTCGACGGTGACTTCGCCGACGATGTTGCTCTGGACTCCGGTTGCCCGGATGTAGACGTCTTCGTACTTGCCGCCCAGCGCTTGTGTGAGGAACGGGAAGCCGTTGAACGTGACTTCGGGGTCGGCATCGAGTGATGCGCCGGCTCGTAGCTCGCGGGAAACTCGGTATTCCGCGTACGCGGCGGCACCGAAATCGGCGACCAGTCCGAGGCCGAGGAGGAAGACGATGCCGATGATCAGTTTGCGCACAGCACCATTGTGACGGACTCCGTCGTAGGTTCGGTGCGACGGTCCCAACGGCGCGCACGCTAATGTAGGGACCGACCAAAAGGGTCGAACTACCAGAGCGTCGCCCTGTCCGGGGTGCGCGGGCTACTAGATAGGAGGCCGTGTGGAGCTGCTTCTCCTCACCTCCGACCCCAACCCGGATGCAGTTCTTCCGGCGTTGGCGCTGCTGGCGCACTCGGTTAGGCCTGCTCCCACTGAGGTTTCGTCGCTGCTCGAGGCAAGTTCGGCCGACATCGCGTTGGTCGACGCACGCACCGATCTGGCTGCCGCACGAGGGTTGTGTCGATTGCTGGGAAGTACGGGATCTGCCGTGCCGGTCGTGGCTGTCCTGACCGAGGGCGGGCTTGTTGCCGTCAACGCGGACTGGGGGTTGGACGACATTCTCCTGCCCGGTACGGGACCCGCTGAGGTGGACGCCCGATTGCGGTTGTTGCTCGCCCGCAGTGGCGGCGTTGCCAGTCCCGAAGCGTCAGGAAAGATCACGCTGGGCGAATTGGTTATCGACGAGGGGACGTACACGGCACGACTGCGTGGACGGCCCCTTGATTTGACTTACAAGGAATTCGAACTGCTCAAGTACCTCGCGCAGCATGCGGGACGGGTGTTCACTCGTGCGCAGTTGTTGCAAGAGGTGTGGGGTTACGACTTCTTCGGTGGCACTCGGACCGTGGATGTTCACGTGCGTCGGTTGCGGGCCAAGCTCGGCACCGAATACGAATCCTTGATCGGTACAGTCCGAAATGTCGGATACAAGGCGGTTCGCCCGACGCGTTCCAAGAACGGGGCTGCGGCGCCGATTCGATTCGAGGACGACGATGTCGATTACGAGGCTGCAGACGGATCGGTGTTGTGACATGAGTTGGAGCGATGTGCTGACGCCGGATCAGGCTCGGCAGGTGTCGGAACTTGTCGACCGTGCAACGGAGTTCGACGGCAAGGCGCCGGTTTCCGAGCAGGGTCGGCACGCGATTGCCGGCCGTGGTCTGGCCCGGCACCTCGTGATCCTCGACGACGGTGTTGTTGTCGGATACGCCCAACTGCAAGCCGGTTCGGACGAGCACCCGGACATGGCGGAACTCGTCGTGGATCCTGCTCGCAGGCGGCAAGGTATCGGAACTGGCCTTGCCGCTTCGGTTTTCGACGAAGGTCGACCGGGAACCCGAGTCTGGGCGCATGGAAACATCGACGCGGCAGTGGAGTTCGCCAAGAGTCTTGATCTGGTCAGTGTTCGTGAACTCCTCCAGCTGCGCAGACCACTCAGTGCTCCGCAGCTTCCGGAAATTGTTGTTCCGGAAGGTGTTTCGCTGAGGACGTACCGCGGCCGCGAAGACGATTCCGAGATCTTGCGGGTCAACAACGCCGCATTCTCGTGGCATCCCGAGCAAGGTGGCTGGACGCAAGCGGAGATCGACGAGCGAACCGCCGAGGGGTGGTTCGATCCCGCCGGGTTGTTTCTGGCGTTTGCGGACACCGATCCGAACACGCTTCTGGGGTTTCACTGGACCAAGGTTCATCCGCCCGAGGGCGACGAACCGGAGCTCGGTGAGGTGTACGTCGTCGGTATCGATCCGGCGGCGCAGGGACGCGGGCTCGGTCGGGTTCTGACGCTCGCCGGCATGCACTACCTGCGTGAGCGGGGTCTCGATACGGTTCTCCTGTACGTCGAGGGAGACAACACGGCAGCCCTCAACACGTACGAGAAACTGGGCTTCGAAAAGTTCCACACCGACATGGCCTATGCCCGAAATTCCTGACTTTCTCGGACGACTCGAATAAATCTCCGGTCTGTTCATGCTCCGTTCACTTTGTGTGGTCCAGCCGGACACCGCGCCCCCCTACTTTTCTCTATGGGCAGCGCCGCGCTGCCTGATGCAGTAATGCGCTGCATCTCATGTCGCCGCCTGATCGTGGGCCCGGCGGTAGCTATTTCCGGAGGACCGAAGGTGAATTTCAAGCGCAGTGGTGCTCTGCTCGGCGTAGTGGCCGTGGGTGCTATGACCTTGGCAGCATGTGGCAGCGACAACAACGCATCGTCGAGTGGTGTGGACACATCCGCTTCGACTGCAACATGTGAAGGCAAGGAAAAGATCTCTGCGGCTGGTTCATCGGCGCAGAAGAACGCGATGGATCAGTTCGTCGCCACGTACATCGCTGTCTGCCAGGAAAAGGGCAAGACAGTCAACGTTGCTTACAACCCCAGTGGTTCGGGTGACGGCCGCACCCAGTTCATCGCCGGCCAGATCGACTTCGCCGGCTCCGACTCGGCGATCAAGGACGAGCAGGCGGACAAGGCCAAGGAGCGTTGCGTCGGCGGCGAAGCCTGGAACCTTCCCCTCGTTTTCGGTCCGATCGCGGTGGCCTTCAACCTCGACGGCGTCGACAACCTCGTGCTCAATGCCGAGGTTCTTGCCAAGATCTTCAACGGCGGCATCACCAACTGGAACGATCCGGCCATCGCTGCCCTCAATCCGGACGCGAAGCTTCCCGATCTGAAGGTCACGCCCGTGATCCGCTCCGATTCCTCGGGAACCACGGACAACTTCCAGAAGTACCTCGAGGCAGCATCGAACGGTGCCTGGACCTCGGGTGCCGGTTCTGACTTCACCGGTGGCGTCGGTGAGGGCGCCAAGGGTTCGGCCGGAGTCGCTCAGGCAGTGTCGACGGCACCGGGCTCCATCACCTACGTCGAGAAGTCGTTTGCCGATCAGAACAAGCTGTCGATGGCCGAGATCAACACGGGCACCGAAGCTGTTGCACTGACCAATGACACTGCTGCCGCGTCGATCTCCGGCGCGAAGTTCAAGTCGGACGCAACCGGCGACCTGACGCTCGACCTCGCGTCGATCTTCAAGACCAACGAAGCCGGCGCCTACCCGCTGGTTCTCGCGACGTACTCCATCGTCTGCTCCAAGGGCTACGACGCCGATACGTCTGCCGCTGTGAAGTCGTTCCTGACGAGTGCCGCGAACGAGGGACAGGCCAACCTTGCCGAGCAGGGTTACGTCCCGCTGCCGGCAAACGTGCAGGACCGTCTGAACGCGTCGATCTCAGCCATCGGCTGATTCGACCGCGGACTCGTACGGACAAGCCCATGGATCTACATTCAAACGTGAAGGAATGTGAGCGCACATGAGCGACGCGCCCATCACATCAGCATCTCGTTCCTCCGGCTCCGCAACCAGCGGAGCCGGGGTGGGCGGTCCGAACGGCATCACGGAGGACACGATTACTTCCATCAAGGCTTCAGAAGTCGAGCAGCCACCGAAGGACGACGGTCCGGCCGGCGGTAGCAGCAAGACCGTGACCCGACCGGGTGACCGCATCTTCAGTTCGCTGGCTTCGGGTTCGGCCATCTTCATCACCGTTGTCATCGCGGCGATCGGTGCCTTCCTGATCTGGCGCGCCGTCCCTGCGTTGAGCCGCAACCAGGTCAACTTCCTGACCAGCCGTGAATGGGTCACGCAGGACATCAACGCGATGGCGTTCGGTGTTCTCGACCTCTTCCAGGTCACGGTCCTGGTGTCGCTGTTCGCTCTGGTGCTGGCGATGCCGATCGCGCTCGGTATCGCGATCTTCCTGACGTCGTACTCGCCTAAGTGGCTCACGCGTCCGCTGTCCTACACGATCGACCTGCTCGCGGCAGTCCCGTCCATCGTCTACGGACTCTGGGGCCTGCTCGTGTTCGCTCCGGCGATCACTCCGGTTGCCGTGTGGCTCAACGACACTCTCGGCTGGTTCCCCCTCTTCGCCGACGGCAGCGGTTCCATCACCGGCGGCGGCACCATCTTCACCGCCGGCATCGTGCTGGCTGTCATGATTCTTCCCGTCATCACCGCGGTGACCCGCGAAGTGTTCATCCAGACCCCGCGCTCGCAGATCGAAGCCGCACTCGCGCTCGGTGCGACGCGCTGGGAAGTTGTGCGCACCACCGTCATTCCGTTCGGTAAGTCCGGCTACATCAGCGGATCGATGCTCGGTCTCGGTCGCGCACTCGGTGAGACCATGGCCCTGTACCTGATCCTGCGCACCACCTCGCAGGCATTCGGCTGGTCTCTGTTCGACGGCGGATCGACCATCGCCTCCAAGATTGCCCTCGGTTACGCGGAGTTCAACAACGACATCCAAGCGGGTGCGTACATCGCAGCCGGTCTGGTGCTGTTCGTCCTGACCTTCGTGGTCAACGCTGCTGCCCGCGCCGTGATCGCCGGAAAGAAGGACTGACCCATGAGCACCACTCTGGACCGCCCGGTCAAGGCGCCCACCTTCCAAGGCGTCGGAGCAAAGCGTCGGGCCACGGACGTCACTGCGACGATCCTGGTCAGCCTCGCCGTTCTGGTTGCCCTCATTCCGTTGGTCTGGGTGCTCTACACGGTGATCGCAAAGGGCCTGCCCGCGTTGACGTCTGCGACCTGGTTCACGAACTCGATGAGCGGACTGACAGCGTCGGCGTCCGGTGGCGGTGTCTATCACGCACTGGTCGGCACCTTGATGCAAGGCGTTGTGTGCGCGGTCTTCTCGATCCCGCTCGGAATCTTTGTTGCCATCTACCTGGTGGAGTACGCGGACCGTAAGTCCAAGCTCGGCAAGCTCACGACCTTCATGGTCGACATCCTCAGTGGTGTTCCGTCCATCGTGGCCGCGCTGTTCATCTACGCACTGTGGATCGCGACGTTCGGATTCCCCAAGTCGGCATTTGCCGTCTCGCTCGCGCTGGTGCTGCTGATGGTCCCGGTCGTCATCCGATCCACCGAGGAAATGCTTCGCATCGTCCCCATGGACCTGCGTGAGGCGTCGTACGCGCTCGGTGTTCCCAAGTGGAAGACCATCTCGAAAATCGTTCTGCCGACGGCACTTCCCGGCATCATCACCGGCGTCATGCTGGCCCTGGCCCGCGTACTCGGTGAGACCGCGCCGCTGCTGATCCTCGTCGGCTATGCACCGTTCATCAACTTCGACCTGTTCAACGGCGAAATGGGCACGCTGCCTTCGCTTATGGTCGCCGAGATGAACAACCCGACCGACGCCGGCACCAACCGCATCTGGGGTGCCGCCCTGACTTTGATCCTGCTGATCGCGATTCTCAACATCGTCGCCAAGCTGATCGGTCACTTCTCACAGGTCCGCAGCAAGTGACGCGGCCACAGAACATGTTTGTACTCGACAGCATTAACAACTCAGTAGGGAGCCGGTAATGGCCAAGCGTCTGGATCTCAAGGACGTCAACATCTACTACGGCAAGTTCCACGCCGTTGCCGATGTCGGCCTCTCCGTCCCACCTCGGAGCGTCACCGCGTTCATCGGTCCGTCCGGTTGCGGTAAGTCGACCGTGCTCCGGTCCCTCAATCGCATGCACGAGGTCATTCCCGGTGCGCGCGTCGAAGGTTCCGTGTTGCTCGACGGTGAGGACATCTACGGCTCCAACGTCGATCCGGTCGGCGTTCGCAAGACCATCGGCATGGTGTTCCAGCGACCCAACCCGTTCCCGACCATGTCCATCAAGGACAACGTCGTCGCCGGGTTGAAGTTGCAGGGTGAGCGCAACAAGAAGCGCCTCGACGAGGTTGCCGAGCGGTCCCTGCGCGGAGCCAACCTGTGGAACGAGGTCAAGGATCGCCTCGACAAGCCCGGTGGAGGACTCTCAGGCGGCCAGCAGCAGCGTCTGTGCATCGCGCGGGCCATCGCGGTCTCGCCCGACGTCCTGCTCATGGACGAGCCGTGCTCGGCTCTCGACCCCATCTCGACTTTGGCGATCGAAGACTTGATCACCGAACTCAAGAAGGACTTCACCATCGTCATCGTCACGCACAACATGCAGCAAGCTGCTCGCGTGAGTGATCAGACCGCGTTCTTCAACCTAGAGGCAACCGGCAAGCCGGGTCAGCTCGTCGAGATCGACGACACCGAGAAGATCTTCTCTAACCCGACGCAGAAGGCCACTGAGGACTACATCTCGGGCCGCTTCGGATAAACCGCTTCGGATAAACACTGCACGACCATGTTTCACCCCCGTTTCCAACAGGAGACGGGGGTGAAACTTTTTGGTGGTGGTGATAGTTCCCACTTCGGCCCGCAGCGCTGAGCATCGTTGGGCGCGCGAATAATTCGATGAGCAGCGCAAGTGCGTCCATCGGGCGGCGGAGTGGCCGACAGTGTGAATCTCGTAGATACTGGCGACGCTTCGGGCAATGCTAATCTCGCCCAACAGTGTGCTGTCGAATCTGCGTTGTCAGCACAGTGCCAGATCATTTTTCGTTCCACAACCGGAAGGGCTAGTCAGTGCACCTCACCCCTTCAGATACCGAAAAGCTGCTGTTGAGCGTTGCGGGCATGGTCGCTCGCGATCGACGCGAGCGCGGGGTACTTCTGAATTACCCCGAAGCGATGGCGCTGATCTCGTGTTGGATTCTCGAGCGGGCGCGTGACGGTATGACGGTTGCGGAACTGATGAACGCCGGTCGCCAGGTGCTCACGCGCGACGACGTCATGGAAGGGGTACCCGAGATGATTGCAAATATCCAGGTGGAGGCCACTTTTCCGGATGGTCGCAAGCTGGTCACCGTGACGGAGCCCATCCGATGATTCCCGGCGAAGTGCGGGTGTCTTCCGAACCGCTCGAGTTCGGCGCAGATGCTCACAGGATCACGCTTGTTGTCGTCAACGACGGCGATCGACCTATCCAGATCGGATCGCATCTGCACCTTCCGGCGGCCAACCCGGCGCTGACATTCGATCGCAAAGCGGCCGACGGGTTTCGGCTCGATATTCCGTCCGGGACCTCGGTGCGTTTCGAGCCCGGCGTCTCTCGCACGGTGACGCTGATCGAACTCGGTGGACTCAAGCGAGTTCCCGGCCTGCAGATCGGATCCGGCGACCAACTGCCCACCCATGCGCGCGAACCCAAACCGGTGTTGCCGTTCGGGACACCGGGCGTCGAGGTGGAGGAACCGCTTCGAGCGTCGTCGGTGAATGTTCGCATCAGTGACATCGCGGCCACGGATGGCGCAGTGGCGACAGACGAAGCAGCGCAGAGTGACGACACAGACGAGGTGACCGCGTAGTGAGCACGATGGATCGGCGTGGATACGCGTCGCTGTTCGGCCCCACAGCGGGCGACCAGATCCGGTTGGCAGATACCGACATCTGGATCGAGATCGAACATGACTACACCGCAACCGGCGACGAAATGGTGTTCGGCGGTGGCAAGAGCATCCGTGAATCCATGGGGCAGGGCACAACCACCCGGGATCAGGGCGCACTCGACGTGGTCATCACCAATGCGGTGATTCTCGATCACTGGGGAATTGTCCGGGCAGACGTCGGAATTCGTGATGGCCGCATCGTGGCGATCGGGAAGTCGGGTAACCCCGACATCATGAACGGCGTGCATCCCAAGCTGCTCATCGGACCGAGCACCGACGTGATCGCCGGGGAGGGAAGGATTCTCACCGCTGGGGCGATCGATACGCACGTTCATATTCTCAGTGAGATCGAGATGCTGGAAGCGCTCGCCACCGGCACGACAACAATTGCCGGCGGTGGCACCGGACCGACCGAGGCCACCAAGGCCACCACGGTCACCCCCGGTGCGTGGTCGCTCACGATGATGCACCGCGCGCTCGACCACATTCCGCTCAACGTGTTGCTCCTGGGCAAGGGCAGCACCGTCAGCCACGAGGCGCTTCGTCAGGAAGCGCTCGCCGGGGCCGGTGGATTCAAGGTGCACGAGGACTGGGGTTCCACCCCCGCCGCGATCGACGCAGCCTTGCGTGCTGCCGACGAATTCGGTCTCCAGGTGGCACTCCATGCCGACAGCCTCAACGAAACCGGCTACGTACAGCACACTTTGGACGCTATCGCCGGTCGAGGCATTCACGTATTCCACGCTGAAGGCGCAGGCGGTGGGCACGCTCCCGACATTATCGTGACGGCCGGTGAAGCGAATGTTCTTCCGGCATCGACCAATCCGACGTTGCCGCACACCGTCAACACGGTTGCCGAGCATCTCGACATGCTCATCGTGTGCCACGCGCTCAACCCCCGGGTGCCGGAGGATCTTGCGTTCGCAGAGTCTCGTATCCGCCCGACAACCATTGCGGCAGAGGATTTCCTGCACGATATCGGCGCAATCTCCATCACGTCGTCCGACGCTCAGGCCATGGGCCGGATCGGTGAGGTAACCCTGCGAACCTGGCAGGTAGCGCACGTGATGAAGGCGCAGCACGGCAAGCTGGGCTCGTCGATGCCCGCCGACAACGAGCGTGCCCGTCGATACGTCGCGAAGTACACGATCTGCCCGGCAGTGGCGCACGGTATCGATCACGAAATCGGCTCGGTCGAGGCCGGCAAAATGGCCGACCTGGTCCTGTGGGATCCCGCGTTCTTCGGGGTGCGTCCGGCCGCGGTCATCAAGGGTGGCGCGATAGTCGCTGCGCCGCTGGGAGATCCCAATGCCGCGATTCCGACCCCGCAGCCGGTGTTCGTCCGTCCCGCAATGGCGTCCGCACCGGGTTCGGCTCCACACCTGTCCACGACCTTCGTCTCGCCGATAGCAATCGAGGACGGGTTGGCAGGCCGACTCGGGCTCACTCGCACGCTCACCGCGATCCGCCCGACGCGTCATCTCACCAAAGCCGACATGCCGAACAACACGGCACTTCCGTCCATCGACGTCGATCCGGAGACCTTTGCCATCAAGGTCGACGGTGATCTGATCCAACCCAATCCCGTCGATGTAGTGCCGATGGCTCAGCGCTACATGCTGTTCTGATGCCCGGTGCGAGTTGAGATGATGTCCGCCGAGATAGCGTCGATGCTCCTGGCAGACGGGCGTCTGCCTACCGGTGGGCACGCGCACTCGTCCGGGCTGGAACCGGCATTGGCGGCCGGCCTGCACCAAAGGCAGGTTCCGGATTTCATTCGAGGTCGACTCGAGACGGTCGGACTGGTCGAAGCCGCTGCAACGGTGATTACGCGGCGCTGGGCCGTAAGTGAGGGTAGTGCAGGCGAACTCGAGGCCATCTCGAACGAATTGCTCGCTCGCACGCCCAGCGCGCCGCTGCGTGAGGCGTCCATCCAGCTCGGACGTGGGCTGGCCAGGTTGGCGTCGCGGTTGTGGCCGGGGCACCCCGCGGTGAAACTCCTCATGGCGCTACCGGGGCATCCGATGCGGCCGTTGGCATTGGGAGTGTTCACCGCCGTCTCCGGCATGGACGATCTGGCGGCGGCGCGATCATGCCTGTACGACGACGCGCAAACCGTCGCGTCGGCGGCACTGAAACTACTGCCGGTAGATCCGACAGAACCGGTCGAATGGCTGCTTCGGGCGGCCCCGACCATCGAGACCGTCGCCGCGGCAGCCGTCGCGGTCGAGAGTGCCTCGGCTATACCTGCAACAACAGGACCGTTGGTCGAACAATGGTCACTCGAACACCACGCTCGATCCAGGAGGATTTTCCGTGCTTGACAATCTGAACACAACCACCGATACCGCAACTGCCGCAAGAGGTTTGAGGCTCGGTGTTGCCGGCCCGGTCGGCACTGGCAAAAGCACCCTGATCGCCACCATCTGCCGCGAGCTCGCGTCGGAGTTCGAGATCGCGGTTGTCACCAACGACATCTACACCGATGAGGACGCGCGACTGTTGCGCGCCGCAAACGTCCTGCCGATCGAGCGCATCGTCGCAGTCGAGACCGGGGCGTGCCCGCACACGGCGATCCGTGACGACGTGACACCCAATCTCATTGCGGTGGAAGACCTCGAGCGCGAATTTCATCCCCTCGACATGGTGATCGTGGAGAGCGGCGGCGACAACCTCACTGCGACGTTCAGTCCCGCACTCGTCGATGCGCAGATCTTCTGCATCGATGTTGCCGGCGGCGGCGATGTCGCGCGTAAGGGTGGACCCGGAATCGAGCGCGCAGATCTGTTGGTGGTCAACAAGATCGACCTGGCCCCGTATGTCGACGTCGATGCCGTTCAAATGGTTGCCGATGCAACAGCAGCACGCGACGGACTGCCCGTCCTCGCGCTCAGCCAGAAGGACCACGCCACGATCGATCAGCTCAGCGCGTGGCTGCGCAAGGTCATCGCGGCTCACCGCGAGGGCAATCATGTGCCCCAGGACCCGGGACCGATGGCACCGCACTTCCACGCCGATGAAGAAGACCACGACCACGGACACGGTCACGGGCACAGTCACTCTCACGCTCACTGATGACTGCGGGAGCTACGCGGGTCGTCGTCGAGCGAGTGGGCGGCACCGCTGTTGCCAAAGAGTTGATCTCCGGGGATTTCCTGGCGCCACGCCTGGTGAGTGCTCACGGGTTGCACGTGCGCGTTGCCCTGGTAGGACACAGCGCGACACTGTTGGCCGGTGACGACCTACGCATCGAGTTCGACGTGGCGCCCGGTGCGTTCCTCGAGGTGCTCGAGCCGTCCGGCACCGTGGCGTACAACGCCCGCGGCGGTCACGCATCGTGGACGGCGACAGCGACGGTGGGTGCCGGCGGCGCTTTGGTATGGCGAGCGGCGCCCTTCGTGGTAGCCGGCGGCGCGGATGTCGCTCGGCGAATTGACATTTCGCTGCAGCCGGACGCGGTTGCCCTGCTCGACGAGATGGTGGTGTTCGGCCGTACCGGTGAGATCGGTGGTGCACTGCGTTCGGATCAGCGCATCACTGTCGACGGGACACCGCTTCTGGTGGAGACTCTGGACTTGCGTAGTGTTCCCGATCGTTCCCGTCCCGGTGTTCTGGGAGGACATCGGGTTATCGGCACCACCATGTTGCTGGGGATGAAGACCTCGGACGCGGCCGAGGGGCATGTGAGCCCCCTGGCCGGTCCGGGCATGCTGGCCCGGGCTGTTGCAGACCAGGCGCATGAGGTGTCTGCGGCCTTGGACCACATCAGCTCGGATTGGCGTGCACGCGTGGCGAGTCGGTTCACGGAGAACTAGATTCCTGCCGTGACGTAAGACTCCCCGCGACGCCCTCACACCTGGAGGCTGTTGTCGTCCAAGATGAGGAGAGTCGGAATCTCGAGGAGACATCATGCGGATAGCAGTGCTCGGTGGGACAGGTTTGATGGGCAAGCTCGTAGTTGCGGAAGCCGAGGCGGCAGGCCACGACGTGGTGATCGCGGCCCGCTCGACCGGCGTCGATATCAGCACTGGTGCCGGGCTGGCCGGAGCTCTCGCGGGTGTCGACGCGGTTGTCGATGTCAGTGACCACGTCACCAACAGTGCAAAGAAGGCCGTCGCATTCTTCGAGGCCGCGGCGCAGAACATTGCCGCAGCAGAGAATGCGGCAGGAGTGAAGCACCATGTTGTGCTCTCGATCGTCAACAGTGACGATCCGCGATTGAAGGCATTCGGGTACTACCAGGGTAAGGCTGCGCAGGAACGCGCAGTCAGCGCGTCGGGCATCCCGTTCACGATTCTGCGATCCACGCAGTGGTTCGAGTTCGGCGAGAAGACGGTGTCGCTCATGGGTTTCGGCCCGTTGGCCCTCGTACCGCGAATGAGATCGAAGCCCGTCGCTGCCAAGACCGTTGCGAAGGCGTTGGTGCAGGCGGCGGAGAAGGGGCCGTCGGGTCGCGCTGCTGATCTCGCCGGTCCTGAAGTCCTCGAGATCCCGGAGATGACGAGGAAAATACTGCGTCGTCGAGGCACGCGGAAGTTGCTGATCCCGGTATCCATGCCAGGCGCAGGCAAGGCAATGCGCAGCGGTGCTCTCCTGCCAGGAGCGGACTCGATCAGCGCCGGGCCGACGTTGGACGAATGGCTGGGTTCTAACTGAAGGGACACAACAGAAAGGCGGCCACGCACATGCGCGGCCGCCTTCTGCTCGTGACGGGGAGTGGTTACAGATCCGGGTAGGCGGTCAGTTTGTCGACCTTTTCGGTGGATTCAGGCTCTTCGGGCAGCTTGCCGGTAACGAGGAAGATCACTCGGCGTCCGACCTCGACAGCGTGGTCTGCAAAGCGCTCGTAGAAGCGGCCGAGCAACGTGATGTCGACTGCCGCTGCAACCCCGTACTTCCAGTCGCGATCCATGAGGACCGTGAACAGGTGACGGTGCAGGTCGTCCATCGCCTCGTCCTCTTCGCGCAGACGGGCTGCACGCTCGGGATCACGGGTCTCGAGGACTTCCTTTGCCGCGGCACCGATACTGACGGCGATGCGGCCCATCTCGGCGAAGTAGCCGTTGACGACCTCGGGGAGGACATGGTTGGGATGGCGACGACGCGCAATCTTGGCGACGTGCAGGGCAAGGGCGCCCATGCGGTCGATGTCGGCGACGATCTGGATTCCGCTGACGACGGAGCGGAGATCGCCGGCAACGGGAGCCTGCAAGGCGAGCAGCGCGAAGGCGCGCTCCTCGCAAAGGGTGCTGAGTTCGGTGATCCGGTCGTGTTCGCCGATCACCTGCTCGGCCAGGGTCAGGTCTGCTTGGAGCAGTGACTGGGTGGCTCGCTCCATGGCGGTGCCTGCCAGTCCTGCCATCTCGCCGAGCAAGTCTGCAAGCTCGGTCATCTGTTCGTTGTAAGCCACGCGCATGAGGTGAGAGCCTACGTGCAGTGAAAGACCAAGTCACAAGCGACAGGTGAACGCAAGGTGAATGATCACCGCAGCGTCGTGCGAAATGATCACCGCAGCGTCGTGCGAAATGATCACCGCAGCGTCAGATGCAGATGATCACTGCAGCGTCAGATGCAGGCTGTGTCTCCGGCGTTGACTGAGGCAATGTCGGAGGGCAGTGACGTCGACACGCTGGTGTCTACCGATGACGGTTCTGCGGACAACGAGGTTCCCGGATCTGCCGGTGCGACCACTGTGCCGGAAAAATCGCTGCCGATGACAAGTTCGACCATGTCGCCCATGCTCGGAGTGAGGACGAGTACGGCTCCGGGAATCGCGGATGCGACGGTGGCGGCCTCGGCTTCGTAACCGGCCGCATACCGCACCACAGTCGCCGAGGCCTGGACATTGGCCAGTCCCGTCGCTGCGCTGAAATTACCGATTGTGGAGATCTGGAATCCGTATGCAGCAAGTTGGTCGGCAGCGGTCGCGGCCTGGCCCGAAACACCTGACGCGTTCGAAACGTCGATGTAGATGTTGTACGGACTCATTGCCGACACGAGTGTTGCCTCGGGCACCGGCGTCGTGGCGGTGGAGGGCGCTGAGCTGGTCGATGTCTTGTCGGTATCTGTGTCACGCTCTTCGCCCGGAAGCGGCTCGTCGTCGATGATTGCCTGGAACAGTGCTTTGATCTCGTCGGTCCGGGGGATTTCATTGCCCCAGTCATTCGTGCCGTCGGTGGGCACGGTCAGGAAGGTGACGGCGCCCGCATCGACGTTCTGCAATGATCGACCAAGCGTGACCAGGGATTTTGTATCGATGTTCTCGACAAACGTGTCCTGGGTGAATGCGTTGATGAACCCGTTGAGCTTGCTGGGATTGAGCAGCACATTGTTGGACAGTGCCGAGCGCAGCAGCGCGGACAGGAACTTCTGTTGCCGCGTGATGCGCCCGTAGTCGCCGTTGCCCTCGGCTTCGACATGCCTGGCGCGGACGTAGTTCAGCGCGGTCCGGCCGTCGAGTACCTGGTTTCCGCTGTTTGCGAGGACAGTGCCCAGAATGCCGTCTTCGATGGGAACCGGGGTGCAGATGTTGACCCCGCCAACTGTGTCGACCATGCTCTCGAATCCGGCGAAGTCCATGCCGACGAAGTGGCCGATCTTGAGTCCGGACATTTTCTGGATGACCTTGACCAGACACTTCGGGCCACCCAGGGCGTAGGTCGCGTTGAGTTTGTCGCCAGAGGCAGCGGGGAAGGACTCGCTGGTGTACGTCCCGGAACTGTTGTCCCAGCCCTGGCAGACCGGCCGGTCGACGTCGAGGTCGCGGGGAAACGAGACGGCGACGACGCGGCTGCGGTCGGCGGGGATGTTGACCAGCATCACGGTGTCGGCCCGGGCGCCTTCGGCGTCCTCGACGGTGCCGGCGCCGATCTCACCACTTGCGCCGGCCCTGGTATCGGTGCCGACGATCAGATAGGTTTCGTCGCCGAGCTGGCCGCCCGCGTCGACGATGTCGTCGGAGTTGGTGTCGAGCGCAGCGATCTGCTCGAACTTTCCTTCGGTGGTGCGCAGGTAACCCCAGACGACGCCAGTCATGGTCAGTGACATCACGGCAAGAAATGCGACCGCGGATCGGCTGATCGTCTTCATACGCTGGCGGCGTCGAATCTTGTTCAGCGCAAGCCGACTACCACCGGTTTCGCTGACGACACGCGGAGAAGCGGAGGATGGCGGGTCGCTGCTGATCCATTCGGCCGCGGCCGGTGCGATCGGTGGGGGAGGCAGCGGCTTTTCGGGGGGCAGCGGTTTGTCGGGGGGCCTGATGGGAGGCCTCGAGTCAACAGGTGGCGCTGCCGGGCTGCTCTTTTTCGGGGCCGGCGGTTCGACTACACGCTGGCCGGCTGTATCGCCTACTCGTTGGACGAGTTCTGCGACGGAGATGCTGTCGCTCGGTGGTGCGTCACGTCGACCGAATCGGCCGAAGCGTTCACTGCCCCGACGCTCTGACGGCGGGGCATCGGACTGTGGCGCGCCAGTGGGTTCGGGTTTAGACGAACGACGATTGCGGTATCGCTGATCTGCGAGGGGGCGCTCCCACGGGGCGCGGCTTTCGGGCGAAGGCGGGCCCGAGTCGTGATCATCACCCACCGATGCAACCTGTCTCGTCGTTGACTGCCGATACGGACAGTGCGTCTCTTGTCGTGCGCCGTCCAACTGCTGTTGACGAAGCTGGAGCCATATTACTGGTGGATCCTGAGTTATTCACTCAGAAACTTGGCGAATTGCCCGAATTCACAGCAATGCGTTATCCGCCCGAATGCATGATGTCCGCTCCGACCGGCACCAGATCGTCCTCGGGATCGTCGAGCCAGCCCTCGGGCAGGGCGACCTGACCGGGGGAACCTTGCCGGCCACGGGGACCTTCGGCGTCCTTCGGGAATGGAATGGAGCTGTCCAGCTGGGCCAGCAGTTCGTCGAGTTCGGTCAGGGTGCTGACTAGTGCCATCGACACGCGCAGATCCGACCCGACCGGGAATCCGCGCAGATACCAGGACACGTGCTTGCGGAGTTCGCGTAAGCCCTTCATCTCACCGTGGTGTGCGGCGAGGAGCTGGGCGTGGCGGGCGATGATCGTGGTGACCTCGCCGAGCGTCGGAGGCGTCGCGATGGGCTGACCGTTGAGAGCCGCGCTGAGCTCTGCAAACAGCCACGGGCGGCCCAGGCATCCGCGTCCGACGACAACGCCGTCGCAGCCGGTCTCGTCCATCATGCGGGCGGCGTCGGACGCGTCGAAGATGTCGCCGTTTCCGAGAATCGGAACGTCGGGAACGTGTTCCTTCAGGCGGGCGATCTCGTTCCAGTCCGCCGTTCCGGAGTAGCGCTGCGACGCGGTGCGCGCGTGCAAGGCAATTGCGGCGGCGCCCTCGGCAGCGGCGATGCGTCCGGCGTCGAGGTGCGTGTGATGGTCCGCGTCGATACCGACGCGCATCTTCACCGTGACAGGAATGTCGGTGCCCTCGGTGGCGCGAACGGCAGCTGCGACGATCTGTCCGAACAGTCGACGCTTGTAGGGGAGCGCGGAGCCGCCACCTTTTCGAGTGACTTTCGGCACTGGGCAGCCGAAGTTCATGTCGATGTGGTCGGCCATGTTCTCGTCGACGATCATTTTGGCCGCAGCGTAGGTCGTGTCTGGGTCGACGGTGTAGAGCTGCAGGGACCGCGGAGTCTCGGTGGGGCCGAAGGTGGTCATGTGCATGGTGGCCGGCTGGCGCTCTACGAGCGCGCGGGCAGTGACCATCTCACACACGTAGAGCCCGGAGGTGCTGCCTGCACGTTCGAGTTCGAGTTCACGACAGAGCGTGCGGAAAGCGACATTGGTGACGCCGGCCATGGGCGCGAGGACCACGGGGCTGTGCAGCTCGAGTGAACCGATACGAAGGGAAGACATGACTACCTCTGAACAAATATTTCTGACAAGTGAAAGTGCCCGGTACCGAATCCGGTACCGGGCACAGAATAGCTGGTGAAACTAAGAGGCCTGCTGTTCACGCTTGGCGGCTTCGCGGGCGAGCATGCGATCGCGCTGCTCCTCGAACTTTGTCGCCTGGGCGGCAAGTGTCTCGAGGAAGGCAGCCAGTTCTTCGCGAGTGTTCTCGCCTTCGGCGCTGAAGTCGTTGCGCTCGAAGATGTTCCACTTGCGCAGAACGGGCCAGATGACCTCGTCGAGGTGCTGACGGAGATCGTAGATTCCGTGCTTGGCCATCAAAACGCCGTTGCGACGGAAGTTGGGCATCCCAGCACCGGGCATCTGGAAATTCTGCACGATGTTCGACACGGACTTCAGTGTCTGATCAGGTGCAAGATCGAGAGCGGCGGCACAGATGTTGCGGTAGAAGATCATGTGCAGGTTCTCGTCGGCGGCGATGCGCTGAAGCATCTTGTCGGCGATCGGCTCGTTGCAGGCCTTGCCGGTGTTGCGGTGGCTGACGCGAGTCGCGAGTTCCTGGAAGGTGACGTACGCGACAGAGTGGAGAACTCCGGCTCCGTCGTCCGGGATGGGCGGGTTGTAGCCGGTGATCATGTGTTCCATGCGGTAGCGCTCGAGCTCGACGGGATCGACGGCGCGCGTGACAACCAGGTAGTCGCGCATCACGATTCCGTGGCGATTCTCCTCGGCGGTCCAGCGGCCGACCCAGGTGCCCCAGGCTCCGTCCTGCGAGAAGTTCTCGGCGATCTCGCGGTGGTACGACGGCAGGTTGTCCTCGGTGAGGAGATTGGTGATCATCGCAGCTCGGGCGACCTCGCCGAGCCGGGATTGTTCGAGACTCCAGTCTTCGCCGCCCATGGCTGCGAAGTTGCGACCCTCGTCCCACGGGACGTAGTCGTGCGGGTGCCATTCCTTTGCCATGGAGATGTGCCGGTTGACGTTCTCTTCGGCAACCGGCTGCAGTTCTGTCAGCAGTTCGAGCTGCGTCAGAATCCTCGTCATTTATTTGCCTCCGTGTTGAGTGAATGCCCGACTTCGCTCCAGCCTACGGTACCGTAGGTTTGGCCTGATCGACATGAACTGATCCCCCTGCGCGAATGTTACCGAGTCGTAGCCAGCGTACGTGGACGGAAGATGGACGCAGTCTGAATTGTCCGATGCGTTCCATTCGCTTGTTGCCGAGATCATACCTGCCGGTTTGGCTGTACGTGTGAGTTTCAGGACCACATATTTTCGCGGACAAAATCACGGAAATCGCGCGCTGGCCTCGACAATTCCCGATTCTCGGTCCAGACAAGCCCGATCTTGCGTGTTGCGCCGGCAAGGGGAACGAACACGATTCCCTCTGCCCAGATGGGCGGATCCTGAATCGGCATGACGGCCACGCCCAGGGATGCGGACACCAACCCGCCCACAGTTGCCAGCTCACTGCTCTCGAAGACGAAATCCGGGGTGAATCCGGCCGCGGCACACATCTCGTCGAGAATTCGCCGCATGCCGAAGTCCAGCTGCATTCCGATGAATTGCTCGCCCGCAGCGTCGGCCAGATCGACCTCGGGCAGGTCCGCGAAACGATGTCCGAGCGGAACGGCGAGGGCAAGTTTTTGCTGCGCTATCTGAGTCCATGCGAGTCGAGGGTTGTCCGGCTGCGGCGACACAAGCGCCAAATCGGCGTCGCCGGTGATAACGCGATCACTCAGGAACTGCGCTCGATCCTGATGGAGTTCGAAGCGAACACCCGGATGTTCGGTTCGATATGCCCGAATCATGCGCGGAATCAACCAGGTTCCGAACGAATGGAGGAAGTCGAGTCGCACCGTTCCGGTGTCTGGCCCGGCCAGGGCGTCGATCTGGCGCAACGCGGAATGGAGTGTGTTCAGGGCGCTGGTTGCATGTTCGTAGAGGATGCGGCCGTACCGATTGAGTGTGAGCCGACGGCCGTGTCGGTCGAAGAGCGGCACACCAACGGATCGTTCGAGCCGTGCGAGTTTGCGAGAGAGCGTGGGCTGCGACAGGTGAGTGATATCCGCCGTCGCCGTGACCTGTTGGGTTTCAGCCAGCACGACAAACCACTCGAGATCGTCCGACAACATCACAGGTGGAAGCCTATATGTCTCGGAGGTATGTAGAACAGCAAATTAATGCATTTTCTTTTGTTGCCATGGGCGCGGAAGATTCTTGCCGGAGGTCGTGTCGATGAGCATGTCGGTAGAAATCAGCGCAGGAACAGAAGTCGGCGCAGGAATCGCGTCGTACCGCCGGGGATCCGCCGGATACCGCGCGGTGACGCTTGCATTGTTTGCAGCGGGATTGACGACGTTTGTGTCGATGTACTCGGCTCAGGCACTGCTGCCTGCGTTTTCGCACTCTTTCGGAGTCTCGCCCGCGGTTTCGGCCCTGTCCGTTTCGGTGACGACGGGCATGGTGGCATTGGCGATCATTCCGGCGAGTGCATTGTCCGAACGCTTCGGCCGGACCCGCGTCATGATCTTCTCGGCAATCACGTCGTGCGTGATCGGTCTCCTGCTGCCGCTGAGTCCGACAATCGAGATTCTGCTGGTGGGCCGAGCGTTCCAAGGCGCTGCGCTGGCGGGAATTCCGGCGGTTGCCATGGCGTATCTCGCGGAGGAGATCGACCCGAAGGATTTAGGCGCAGCGATGGGGCGCTACGTTGCGGGCACCACCGTCGGCGGATTGATCGGACGGTTGATCCCGGCTGCAGTGGTCGACGTAAGTTCTTGGCACTGGGCGCTTTTTGCGGTCGCGCTGCTCTCGACGGTCTTTGCGATCGTCATGACCAGGACCCTGCCGGGGTCGCAATTCTTCCAGCCACAGCCGATATCTGTGCGACGGCTAATGTCGAATCTGCGCGTTCACCTTGCGAACTCGGCGCTGCGGACGCTTTTCGCGCTGGGTTTCATTGTCATGGGCGCATTTGTTTCCGTCTACAACTTCCTCGGGTTTCGTCTCGCTGCAGCACCTTTCGGCCTATCCGAGGCGGTGGTGGGGCTGGTATTTCTGTTCTATCTCGCGGGAACCGTGACATCGACTGCGGCCGGCGCTGCCGCGGACAGAGTTGGGCAGCGGTGGGTGTTGCTTGGCTCCGTATCGGTGACAGCGCTTGGCCTTGCGTTGACCGTCCCCGACAACCTCGCGCTGACGTTGGTGGGGATGTTGCTCTTCACCGGAGGGTTCTTTGCCGCGCATTCCGTAGCCAGTGGGTGGGTCGGCCGGCTTGCCCGAGTCCATCGGGCGGAAGCGTCGGCGCTCTACCTGTTTGCCTACTATGCCGGTTCGTCCGTGGCCGGCGTTCTGGCAGGCTCAGCTTTTGCAGTAGGTGGCTGGAATGGCGTCAGCATCTTTGTCGCCTGTTTGCTTGTGGTGGCAATGGGATTGTCACTGAAGATGTTTCGGTCCACCCGGGTTGACTGATTCCAGTTGCGGCGGCACTTCGGCCGCCGCAACTGGCGTTATCGCCTACTTCTTGCCGCCGCCGAGGAGTCCGCCCAGCAGATCTCCGATGCCGCCGCCACCGGAGCCGCCGAGGAGACCGCCGAGTGCTCCGCCGATGCCGCCGCCGGAGTTTCCGCCGCCGAGGAGTCCGCCCAGAAGATCTCCGATGCCGCCACCGCCGGCAGTCTGCGTCTGCGCTGCCGATCCGCCGCCTGTGAACTGCTTGGCGAGGTACGCCAGTACGATCGGCGCGAGAATCGGGAGTAGCTGCTTCACCAGATCGTTTCCGCCGCCGACGCTACCCAGCGTGCTGGCCACCTGATCGGTGTTGTTGCCGAAGATGTTTGCCACGATCTTCTGACCGTCAGCGGTGTCGACCTTGCTGATGTCGATGCCGTCGTCGAGGATCGTGGTGTTGGCGTGCGACTGCAACGCGCTTTCGAGCGACGCCGCGCCGGCCTCGCTGTCGGCATTGGCGCCGAGACCGCTGACCAGCGTGGGAAGTGCCGATTTCACAGCAGTTTCCGCGGTTGCCTGATCTACGCCGAGTTGCTGCGCGATCTGGTCGATCGGGATCTGTGAGAGAAGGTCGTCAAGCGAAGCCATTCGATGCCCTACTTTTCTGGGGTCCTACTTGTCAGCACCCGGTTGATGCAGACACTAGTGAATGTTCGAGACCGTCGGTAGCTCGGATGTTGCGGAGGTGTCATCGTTGGGTTTTTTCTCGGGGGACCAGACATGCGAGAAGCGCAAGTGCGAGGCCGCCGACGGTCAGAATGAATCCTGTCTGATTCGTCAGGATCGTGGAGTAGTTTTCCCTGATGATGTTGTCGAATTGCTCATTGACGCGGTAATAGAAGGTGCCAAGACTGGCGAGTCCGACAATCACTCCGATCCACGCCGCGAGGCGTGAACCGAACACTGCCGCAATCAAGATCGCAACGCCGGACCCGAGAAGAAGAATCATCATGGATCGGTAGAACGGTACGGACTGATCGGAGATCTGCTCGATAGCCCAGCCGGCCGGAAAGCCATCTCGTAAGTCTTCGAGACGGACATCTCCGGGTTTCACTCCGGCCAATATCGACATGAACGAGCCGACCGTCACGGCGATACCGCAGATCAGCAGAACCACATGTACAAACGTGCGCATATCACTCTCCCGAAGGATCGGTGAACGTCTAACGCGGTCGAGTTACGAGCCTAGCGACGACGCGCGTGCTTTCGACAGGCTTTTCCTGGACGGCCTGAGTTGACCATGCACAATGTCACCATGGCGGACAATATGCGTCGACTCGAAGAGATCTCGCTGAGCCTTCCCGAAGCGCAGCGCGTCGACATCGAAGCGTGGGACGGGCATCCCACCTTTCGAGTGCGTGGCAAGAACTTCGTGTTCTGCAACGCCGATGCCACGTCGCTGACGATCAAGCTGAGCAAACCGGAAGCCGAGGCGGTGGTCGCGACCGAATCACGAGCAACCGCGGCAGGGTACGGGTTGGGTCGGCACGGTTGGGTTGCTCTCGATCTCAGTGGCAAGATCGAGGGAGAGTACTGGGATCAGCTCGAGGAATGGATCTACACCTCGTACACCCTGGTTGCGCCGAAGAAGCTGGCGCGAATAGTGCTCGACGGGGATGCTGCGGGCGGCAACCCGATAGATTCGTGACGACACGTACGCCGATTAGACGAGGATTGGTCATGACGACACAGCAAGCACCATCGGCTACCACCACATCGGGCATGCCGCCATGGGCGAAAAAGGCCATCATGATCGGCGTGGCGGCCGTTGTTCTGGTCATCACCTACTTCATTCTCGCCGCATACCTCCCACGCTGGTGGTCTCAGCGGATTGCGTCGCTCGCCGACGGCAGTTTCAGTGGCGGAATTGCGTGGGGCGTGATGTTCGGGCTCGTGTGTACGTTGGTCCCACTGCTCTTCTTTCGCGCAATCTGGCAGGTGCGGAAACGGAAACATGCGCGGCCGATACAGATCGGTGCTTTGGTGCTCGGTGTGATTTTTGCTTTGCCCAACTTGCTGACGCTGAGCATCGTTCTCGGAAACAGCAATGCTGCGCACGCCGGCGAACGCGTCCTCGACGTCGACGGTCCTGGATTCCGCGGCGCCTCGGTACTCGGCGCGATCATCGGTGTCGCGCTGTTCGTCGGAATCGTGTTCCTGGGCTACAGGTACAAGAAGCGTGGCAAAGAAATCGACAAGATGCGCGGCGACCTGAAGCAGCACGAACCGCAGAGCAAGGGCGAAGCTCCGGCTCCCGAAATGTGAACTACCAGAAGAGAACAGGCTTTATTACTTTTCCAGCTGCCTGATCTGTGACGGCTCTGTTGATGTCTGCGAACGCATAGGGCGTCACCAGTCGGTCGATCGGAAATTGTCCGGCGGTGTAGAGATCGACAAGCCGGGGAATGAACGTAGCTATGTCGGAATCACCCTCGACGCATCCTCGAATAGTCTTCCCGTTCAACATGATGTCGGCCATGTTCACGGTAAGGTCGTGGGCTCCGAGCCCAACCACGACCAGTGTTCCGCGGCCGCGAAGTGATGTCACGCCCTGATTGACAACCGCACCGATTCCGGTGGTGTCGAGGGAATGAGTCGATCCGCCGTCGGTGGCGTCGCGCACCGCTGCCACAACGTCGTCGGAGCCGGGATCGACAACAACTGCGCCGAACTCTTCGGCCAGCTTCCTACGTTCGGGTACCGGGTCGACGGCAACCAGCGTGGAAACCCCCACTGCTCGCGCCGCGAGGAGAGCCGCGAATCCGACGCTGCCAGCTCCGAAGACCACAAACGTCGAGTCGGGTTCGGGGCGAAGAGTATTCAGAACTGCGCCGCCGCCGGTTTGAAACCCGCAGCCGAGCGGAGCTACGACGGTCAGATCAACCGCAGGATCAACGACGACGGTGTTGTCGGCTGTGGTGATGGCGTATTGCGCGAAACTCGACTGACCGAAGAACGCGGACCTGATCGGAGTGCCGTTCTGCGTGATCGGCGCCGAATCGTCGGTGCGCGCACCTGAGCTGTTGAGTTGATGTGAGCGTTCGCAATACGCCCGATACCCACTTCGGCATTGGCGGCACGCTCCGCAGCTTCGATAGCTCAGCAGCACGTGATCGCCTTCGAAGATATGGGTGATCGACGAGCCGACGGCCTCGACGATCCCCGCGCCCTCGTGGCCGAACACGCAGGGGCCGAGTTTTTTCGGTAGTGCTGACTTGGTGAACAGATCCGTGTGGCACAGACCTGTTGCGACTATCCGCACGAGGATCTCGTCGGCGCGGGGTTCCTCGATCTCGACGGTCTCGAGGGCAAAAGGGGAGTCGGGGCCGTGCGAGAGCGCGGCGCTCATTTTCCGAGTGGACATCGAATTCTTCTCCGGGCGAATCACACTCGCTCGAGGAGGAAGTAATAGTGCTGGCCGTTGTCGAGGACCAGCTTCGATTTTCCGTTCATGATTCCCATGAGCGTTGTGTCGTCGACCTTCTTGAAATGGTCGAAGATCGGTGCGCCGTCGTAGACCATCGTTGCGGTGACTTCGCCGCGGAACTCGATGTTCCAGAGGCTCGCTTCTCCGTTGCCGCCCTTGATGTCAGAGTAGAGGTTCCCGTTCTCGTCTCGGCAGATCAGTGGTTTTGCGTCCTCGACCGAGTTGAAGGTTTTTCCGAACCAGCGGCTTGCCACGAGTTTGTCGTGGAGACGGTGGCCGGTAGCGAAGTCGTCACCTTTCCATTCACCGAGGATGTCCGCTGCGTCGACGGTCTCCAAAGCAGCCCACACTTCATCGAGTTCTGTGAGGGAGACGTTGTTTTCCTGCTCGCGGAGCTTTGCGAAAGCGCTACGGGCGTCGTCGAGGTTCATGGTTCTCCTTGTGGAACGGCGTTGAGAGTTTTTTCCCGAACCAATTTGTTCGTGAACTCTGGACGCTACGCCGAACCGGGTGGTTCGGCAACGGTGGAATCGATCTAGGATGTGCACATGCGTTCAGCCGGGGAAGCGACCAGGGACCGCATTCTTGCATCCGCCAAGGAAGAATTTGCCCGATACGGGTTTGCGGGCGCTCGTATCAACCGCATCGCCAAGGACGCGCGAGCGAGCAAAGACCGCCTGTACGCGTACTTCGCGAGCAAGGAAGATCTTTTCTCCGCGGTCATGGCGCAGTGGACCGTCGAGACCACGGCTGAGACCGCCTTACGTGGAGACGACTTACCTGCGTACACCGGTCGACTGTTCGACAACTACCTCGCGCACCCCGAGAATGCCCGGTTGCAGGAATGGGCGGATCTCGAAGCGCCTGAAACTGTGAGTTCCCACGACATTCGACGCACCACGTTGCGCCCGAAAATTGCGGAGATTCGCCAGGGCCAAGCCGACGGGCATATCGATCCCAGTTGGAACCCGACGGAGTTGCTGATCGTGATCACCGAAATTGCCAGAACCCTGGCGCTTCCGCATAGCGGCGGTGACGTGAGACCTGGATCGTCGCGAGCGGCGGCCCTGCGAAGGCAGACTGCCGTTGACGCAGTCCGGCGCTTGATTCGCAGTTCCTGACGGTGCGTAGGTCAGGCCTTGATCGACGGCCGACCGCTTCTGATCCGGGCTACTTCGGATCGTGCAAATTCGACTCGGTCAGTGTTGTTTCCGCGGGAATAGGCCAGAGCATCGGCGAGATCTGCCGTTGCTTCGAGCACATATCCATTTCGTTTGCGATCGGCGCGGGTTCCTGCGGATCTGCGGAAAGCCTTGCGAGCCTTGTGGTTGCCGCACACTGCTGTGAGCTCGTCACCGGTGATCACGCCGTGTTCGGCTTCCGGTGCCAGAATGTCGTGCAAGAACTGACGTTCACGCGGAACGGTCAACCGAAACACCCGCAACACCAAGACAAGTGCGACGACGATGAGTACGAAGAGCAGTGGGAACATGAGTGCGCTGCCCTGTGCAAGAGCGGCGGCAGAATCCCAGAGGCCGTGCAGAAGCATCGCCGTTGCCATCAGTGCGATGCCTCGGCCGAGTCGCCGCGGCTCGGCAGGTCGGCCGAGAAGGTAGACGAGTCCGGCGCAGAAGATTGCGCTGTACAACGTGTGTGCGGCAACTCCGACAACCATCCGCATCACAATGGTCGTCATCGCGGCGTCGATCTGATTGGCACCGAATTGTGAACCTGCCGAATTCAAGGCGTAGACAACGTCTTCGAAGAGCTGGAAACCGAGTCCGATGAACGCACCGAGAATGAACCCGTCAAACGCGGTGCGCACGAAGCGGGAGGCCAGGGCGATCAACAGCACGAGTCCCAGACCCTTGGCGGTCTCTTCGGTAAACGGCGCCGCCAGGCCTGCTCCCCAGTCTGCCGCCCAGGCTTGCCCGAAGATCTTGGCGTACAACGCGAGAATGGCGTCGTTTGCATGCGCGGCCATTCCCCAGGTAGCAGCAAAGCTTCCCCACAGAAAGGCCACGACGATCAGTTTTGCCGGTTGGCGTGCATACCGGTCGATGTGGTGCGTGAACCACCAGAACGCCGCACCGTACGCGCTGAACAGCACGACGGAGAGTCCGATGGCCTCGCCGTAGGCGCCGGCACTGGAGGCCAGCATCGAGAAGAACTGGAAGACTCCGGTGGTCACCAACAGCAGGTACACCCAGAACGCGGCATTGCGCGGTTGGTAGAAGGTGAACGACCGTCCCCATCCGGAGTTTTCGATTGCCGAGACACGGGTGGCGTTCGAATCGCCTGTCGACTGCACAGTGGACATGGTCATCATGAGCCCTCTCCGGGTCGTTGGCTGATGCTGACGATCATGCGAGCAATAGCTTCGGTGGTCGAGGGGTCGATGTTGCTCGGGCCGACGGCAATCGCGCTGACCCCCACTCCGTCGATCACAAAGGCAGCGATGACGCCGTCAGCGGTGGAATTCGAGTACCCAGCCATGACCCCGCGATGGCCGCTTTCGGTGATGATCACGGTGGGTTCACCGTTGACTCTGAACGACTCCCCAGACGCAAGCGCATCGGTGGTCGTCTTGATCTGCTCGAGCAGTTCGCGCGCGTCGCCGGTGAACGGTGCTGTTTTGACGGTGAAGGAGACGGCCCCGTTGGTCACCCTCGCGACATCCGGGTAGGTGCCGGTTATCGGGGTATCGGTGTCGCGAACTCCTGCGGTGATGCCCCAGCCGGGGACGGGAACGAAGGTTATTCCACCGTCGAGTTCCATGACATCTCCGGCCACGACTTCGTCGTCGTAGGACACCGAATCGTTGATTGTGGGTAGGACAAACGCCATGACGAGTGCAAACGCGATCACGACTGCGGCGGGAATCAGAGTGGCACGGTCGAGGCCCAACCATCGCCGGTCTACTGGAACCCATCGGTCGTCGGGTTCGTAGTGCGGGGGTTGTGGATCTACCCGATTTCTCGTATCGGTGTCAGACATCTGTGCGCCGGCTCCCTGCGGTGTTTGCGTCGAGTCATTCGCGCACAACAGTTTCCGCTGCGAGGGGCAGGGCTGCGGTGCTTGTCGAGAGCGAATCCGAGGGGTTGGACCTCACGAGGTAAAAGTATCAAACGGGATGTTTCCGAAAATCTCGAGCGAATGTAGTACCGCACTCCGTCGTGCGGGCAAACAAAAAACAGCCCGACATTCTCCGAAGAGGTGCCGGACTGTTGTTTGGTGCCCCCAGTAGGACTCGAACCTACGACCTGCGGATTAAAAGTCCGTAGCTCTACCAACTGAGCTATAGGGGCGCGGCGCAGAGTCTAACCAGACCGCGAAGCAGGTGAAAACACCGCCCCCGTCAAATGGGTGATTCCGGGATCCTGATGACAGATTCACAAACGTGCGATTGCCTCGGAGAGCTGCTGTGGCCGAGCCTGTCTGAGCGCTATGGAAGCGTGTCAGGCGGTGCGAGAGGTGAGTTTCCGACGCGTCGCAGGATTCTGCCGGCGATCCAAAGGAGATCACGTTCGGCGTCGGTGCACTCGGCGTGGATCGCTTCGGTAAGCCATCGATTCCTCAGACGTCGATCATCGTGGAGTGCGGACGCGCCGGCGTCGGTCAGATCGATGAGGTGCGCGCGGCCGTCGGATGGATCGGATCGCCGGGTTACCAGGCCCCGAGCTTGGAGCGTTGCAACCGTTTTGGCGATCGATTGAGGCGTGACGCGCTCGAGTTGCGCGAGGGATTTGGCCGCCATGGGTCCGTGGCGGTCGAGATGTCCGAGAGCATGGACGTGGGTGGCACTGAGGTGGGGCCCAATCCGTTCGCTATACAGGCGTCGTGCGAAAACGCCGAGGTCCTCCGCTAGAGCGTCGATCTCGTGCTGGGTCATTGCCGCTCCTCGGTCGCCCATGAATATTAGGCAACCTAACTGTGTAGTTGACCGGTCAATGTCTAATTTTAGTCCACATATTGTGACCAAATAGTAACTGTGGTTGTTTAATCTTCTTAGGCTTGATAGCGAAGTCTCGGTGTTGTGGGTGCTTCGGCATCGGTTCGAACATGGGCTCGAAACAGAGAAGCTCGGATGCGCACCCCCTGTGCCGCACCCGAGCGGCCAGAACGATACCACCCGGTGTGTTCCGGGGGTGTGCTTGCTTTTTCGGTGTCATCTGATCGAATGACACCACTAGTACTTTTGGTGGGTGTCGCGGTAAGGCTTACGTGGCGAATCCGGAGGGGATATTGTGAGCTTCCGGGGGATTGTGGGTGTCGCAGGCGGCACCTTTGGGATATCGACTCGGCGAGAGGCATAACACCGCATATGGCACGTCAACAAGAGCGTGCGCGGCGTACCCGCGCCGCCCTGGTCGAAGCGGCTGCAATCGAGTTCGCCAAGCGCGGTTACGCCGCAGCGTCGGTGAATACGATCCTTGAAGGCTCCCGTGCCACCAAAGGCGCGATGTACTTCCATTTTCAATCGAAAGAAGAGCTGGCAAGAGCGATCTTGACCGCTGCGATGGAGATGTTCACGGACGTCACCGATCAGTGGTTGAAACGGACGGACCTTGATCCGTTTCAGCTTCTTCATGGCCTCGTGCTCGACATTGCCACGCTGTTTCGAACCAACGTGATCGTGCAGGCTGAGTTCAGGCTGATTATCGAGCCGGAGTTCTATGCCGACGTGAAGTCGGGTGCCGGTCAGGTATGGGGACGCTCGGCATTCGAGTTCGCGACGCGAGCGAAGGCCGAAGGTTTGTTGCGTGAAGGCGTCGAGCCTGAGAAGTTCACGCGTGTCTTGGCCGCAAGCCTTGCCGGTCAGCGCTACATGGCGGATCTGACGTCGCAGAGTGGTGACCTTGCGCTCTGGTTCGAGGAAGCGCTCGAAGTAGTCCTCGAAGGGATGGCCAGCTCGGATTGGATCGAGAATTTTCATCGCGAAGGTTGGGCCACGGTCGAGTCCTACCTGCGGGAATAGGGTCATTTTTACTCGCTGACCTGGCGATTTGAGTTTTTCCCGTGGTGTGTCCTAAGCTATCCAAGCTCCCAACGGAATGCCGGAGGGGGTACTTGCTCGGAGTGATCCGGCGCGCCCCCTTCGTCTAGCGGCCTAGGACGCCGCCCTTTCAAGGCGGTAGCGCGGGTTCGAATCCCGTAGGGGGTACGTTTTGCGAAAGCGAAACGATGCAGTATGGTTTGACCCGCACGACACGCTTTGAGTTGCAGAAATGCCCAGCTAGGACAGTGGTTTGGGAGCAGCGAGAAGATGTAGTACGGTTTCACAGCAAGGAAAAAGCAAGGCCCTGTGGCGCAGTTGGTTAGCGCGCCGCCCTGTCACGGCGGAGGTCGCGGGTTCGAGTCCCGTCAGGGTCGCAAAGCATTGTTCTCAGTCAATCGGTTGAGAACAATGCAGTGCGATAGGCATTCGGTTCGGGTGCCGTCCGGCCAGGTAGCTCAGTTGGTACGAGCGTCCGCCTGAAAAGCGGAAGGTCGCCGGTTCGATCCCGGCCCTGGCCACCACAACTCGATACATTGAGCTCCAGATTCTCGTTTCTCGAAACGATGAAGCTGGAGCTTTTTCTATTGCCCGTTCCGATTCTTCAACTGGTCGGTCGGATTACGTCGAATTTGGTACCGGTCAGCGGGAACGTGCCGTGCGTCACTACTTGTCGAGCATCACTATTAGCCGCAGCGCCCATTCCAGGGCCGCGGGTGGTTCGGCATTCTTCGCGAAGTCCGGACCTCCTTCTCTGCGCAAGAAGGAAGTGATGGTCGACGTGACTCACTCGAGGTCCCGACGCGTCGGGAAATTCAGCCGCACAGCGGTTGCATTGTTCGGAGCCGGCATTCTGCTCGCCGGCTGTGCAAGCAACAACGACGACGGCGGCACTACCGACGGTGACACCGGATCGGCGTCGATCGTCACCGGAATGATCAATGAACAAGGCGATGCGGGCACGCCGGTTGCAGGCGGCACGCTGACGTACGGTGTCCAGGTCCTCGCGTCGTCGCTGGACCCGACCAAGGTTGCAGCACGCGGCGGTTCCGGCGGCGAAGCCCTGGCCGCGGTGTACGACGTTCTGGTGAGCTACGACACGGCGACCGGTGAATTCGAACCGAAGTTGGCCAAGTCACTCGAAACCAACGACGACGGCAAGACCTGGACCCTGAAGCTGCGCGACGGCGTGAAGTTCAGCGACGGAACCGCACTCGACGCCAACGCTGTCATCGCGAGCATCGACCGGTACAACGCAGGTAAGGGCAACGGCGCAGAGCTGTGGGTCGCATCGGTCACCTCGATGGAAGCCTCGGACGCGGCTACCGTTGTATTCAACCTGAACACGCCGTGGATGCGTTTTCCCTCGATGCTGGCACTCGGCCATGGAATGATCGTCGCCCCCAGCTCACAACAGGGTGACAAGTTCACCGCCGTTGGCGCCGGACCGTTCACCGAAGGCGTGTTCAGCCCGAGCGTCGAACGAATCTTCAAGGCCAACCCCGCCTACTACGGTGGTGCTCCCAAGCTCGAGCAGCTTCGCATGGTTGCGCTGAACGGCCCGCAGGCCAATCTCGAATCGCTGAACAGTGGTCAGCTGGACGTTGCTTACATTCGCGGTCTGACGTCGGCGATCAACTCCGCCAAGTCCGCTGGCTACCCCGGTTACATCGATGTCCTCAATGCCGGCAGTGCTGAGATCATCAACAACCGCGAGGGCCGGCCGGGTTCGGATGTTCGCGTCCGCCAGGCTATCGGTTACGCACTGGATCCAGAGCTGATCGATCAGCGCGCGGAGAACGGTGAAGGGCTTCCGGGTTCGGAGCTGTTCGGAACGACGTCACAGTGGCACGTCGACACCCCGGGTATCGCGTACGACCCCGCCAAGGCCAAGGAACTTCTGAGCCAAGCCAAGGCCGACGGATACAACGGCACGCTCAACTACATCGTGCTCAGCGAGCCGAAGGACCATGCGATCGGTTTGGCTGTGCAGTCTCTGCTTCAGGCCGTCGGGTTCGAGGTGAACCTGATTCTTGCGAACAATGCCGGCGACATCGTTCAGAACGTCTACGTCAAGAACGATTTCGACCTCGCTCACGCCGGTATCGGTCTGTACGAGTCGATTCCCGATCTCGGTCTCTACTCGACTACCAACAGCACCTCGAAGTCGAACACTGCGGGTTACGCCAATCCCGCTATGGATCAGTTGATCGCGGATCTGCAGCAGGCGAAGGACAACGCGTCGGCGCTTGCCGTGATCAGCAAGATTCAGACCCTGTGGAACGAGACGGTTCCGTCGGCACCGGTCGGTGGATTGGCTTCTTTCTGGGCTTGGCAGAAGAACGTGCACGGTGTGGTTCCGACTGCAACCGGCATCATGCTGTTCGATCAGGCATGGATGGGCGCGAAGTAGCGTTCCAGCGCACACCGAGAGCCCCGTCCGACGCGAGTCGGGCGGGGCTCTTTGGTGTCGCACCCCAAGTGTCGCATCAGGGTTTTCTGCGTAGGTGAAGGAGTAACGCCGGATTTACACGAGAGCAATGCCGTCGACCAATTCGATCTGGAAACTGTGTGTAGTCGCAGACGCTGATCTGCGGCCGACCCGCCCGCTCAGGTTCTGACGCGGTGACGATCCTGTGGTTCGCAGCCGCAGGAACAGGGTGACGGCCCGCGCAACTGTTGCGCGGTTCGTTGCGCCCTGTCTACGTCCCGAGAGAAGAGCGGTGCGAATCGATGTCGCCACACATTCATGTAGATCTTCTGATCACTCACGCGTATCTGTACATTGACCGCAATACCGAACTGGCAGACGGCTGGTTGGCGGTCGTGGATGGACGCGTTCATTCCTTCGGTACTACTGGAGCCGAGCCCAGCGCAGATCGGAAGATAAATGCCGCAGGACGTTTGGTCACACCAGGCTTGGTCAACGCACACCACCACATGTATCAGAACCTCACGAGGTCCTTCGCGCCTGCGGTGAACGGCACTCTGTTCGAGTGGCTGACAACTCTGTATCCCATCTGGTCGAAACTCGAACCGGAAGCAGTACACGCGTCGACTTATGTGGCGATGGCGGAGCTTCTCCTGGGAGGCTGCACGACGTCGATGGATCACATGTATGTCCATCCGAGACCAGAGTTGATCGACGCACAAATTCAGGCGGCCACCCAACTCGGATTCAGGTTCCTTGCAACGCGAGGTTCGATGACCCGCTCTACTGTGGACGGCGGACTTCCTCCGAAATCTGTTGTTCAGGACAAAGATACGATTCTCGCCGACAGCGTGAGACTGATCGAGAAGTATCACGATCCCAATCCAGGTGCGCTGACTCGCGTAGCTCTAGCTCCCTGCTCACCATTTTCGGTGACAGAAGAACTGATGCGTGAGAGCGCAGAACTGGCCGAGGCGTACGACGTCCGGCTGCATAGTCATCTCGCCGAGGACATGGACGAGCATGCGTATTGCCTTCAGACATACGGGTGTACTCCGGTCGAATATCTCGAACGAACAGGATGGGCCGGATCACGTACGTGGGTGGCGCATTTCATCTATCCGAGTTCATCCGAGCAGCTTCGTCTGGCTGCAGCCGGAGTCAGCGCGGTCCAGTGCCCCAGTTCCAACATGATGATCGGTGGTGGCAGTGCCGATGCGTCGTTGTTGCGCGGTATCGGTATGCCGGTCGGACTCGGATGTGATGGATCGGCATCCACTGATCACGGGTCGATGTGGCTCGAATCGCGAACTGCGTTGTTGCTCGGTCGGTTCAGGAATGGGCCGGCCTCGATGACTGCGCGCGATGTCCTGGACATGGCAACGCGCGGTAGTGCCACCTGCCTGGGGTGGGATGACGAGATCGGCCACTTGCGCGTCGGCGCCTGCGCGGATCTTGTTGTGTGGGAAGCAGAGCCGTTGGCTTTGGCGGGTGCGCTGACAGATCCCGTCGAAGCCTGGCTTCGGTGTGGACCTGCGCGAGCAGGTACGACGGTCGTCGCAGGCAAGGTCCTGGTCGACGGTGGGCAATTGTGCGATTCGGCTGTGGCCGGCGTTCTACGAACGCACGACACTCATGCACGCCGGATGCAGTCGCTTCTCTGAAACGACAGCTTTTCCTTCACTTTTCAGTCCTCCACACGAAACCTGACTCGAATCGAGATCACCCATGTCTTTGTCACATGAAAGTACGGACGGCAACCTGTCAGTCGAGGGTGCCGATCAGAATCTCACGATCGATACCGAACAATCGATTCCCTTGCCAAGGAAGGTCGCTTTAGGCGCGCAGCAGTTGCTCGTCTCGAACGTCTGGCTCGATCCGCTGTTCATCGGTAGTGCAGCAGGTCTCGGAGCTGCCCTGTCCACCAATCTCCTGACGGCGACGCTCCTGGCGGCTGGAGTTGCAACGCTCCTGCAGACCACGAAGCTGGTCAAACTACCTGTGGTGGAGGGGCCGTCGTCGGCTTTCTCTCCGTTGGCGATCGCATATGCGAAGGCGGGTTCCCTCGCTGCCGCGGGTACCGGTTTGTTGATCGGCGCCGCAATTGTTCTGTTGGCTGCTGCTACAGGCGTTCTCGGGAAGATTCGCAGAGTATTGAGTTCTGCTGTCACGGGGACAATCATTCTGCTGGTGGGGCTGTCGTTGGCCGGGTTCACTATCCAGGAATTCTTCGGTATGCCGGGCACCGAGAACTTTGCTACGCCCTCGACGATTCTCATCGCTACCGTGACCACCGCTGTTGTCGTTCTTGGCGGAATGTTCACCGGCAAATTTCGCTCATTCTGCTTTCTGATCGCACTTGTCGTGGGAAACCTCCTCGCGTTCGCGTTGGGGCGTCTCGACTTCTCCGGTGTGTCGGCGGCACCGTGGCTTCGATTCCCGACGCTACTCCCGTACGGATCGTTGACCTTTGATCTCGGCATCACCGTGACCATGTGCATCGTGTTCTTCGTGGCCGTAGTCGAGGCGATAGGGATCTACGAAGCAACAGCGCGTCTGACGCGACTCCCTCTGACGGAGCGACAGATCAACGCGGGTGTGGCGGGCGAGGCAGGAGGCTCGATGTTGTCGGCTCTGTTCGGCGGGTTCGGTACGACCGCGTACGCCCAGAATCTTGGTGTCGTTCGGATTACCGGCATCGGAAGCAGATTTGTGGTCCGTGTTGCCGCGTTGATGATGATCGCACTCGCGATGTTTCCCAAAGTCGCGGCAGTTCTGGTCACGACGCCGGCGCCGGTCATCGGTGGACTCTTCCTACCCGCAGCCGCGACGGTCGTCATTACCGGGGCGCAGGCAGCGTTTCGTGATCGTGGTAACTCGACGCACAATCTGATTGCCCCGCTCGCGCTGATGGCAGGACTCGGAGTGCCGGCGCTCACCGGGTCGCTTGTCGGGGTGTGGCCGGAACTCGTAGTGCAGTTAGCGACTCAGGGCATCGTTGTCGGCGCCGTCGTTGCAATCGTGCTCGAGTGTCTCTTTGTCGTCATTCCGAATGCGCTAGCTCGACGAGGTAACCGGAAAAGTAAGAGCACACTGTGATAACGGTGTGGCCTGTGAGACCAGTGTTACCCACGAGTTAGAAGTCGTGGGACGATACTGGTGTGGTGACCGATCGGAGCGATGGCAAAGGGAAGCGTCGTGGGAGCAGCGAATCAGCTAACTCGCGCAGCTCCTCGGATAAAGCTGGCCGCGAGTCCATGAAGTTCCGCGCCCGCGCCACGACGTGGACCAGTCGGCCGTTGTCCGACTTCCACATGATCGTCGGCTTGGTCGTCCTGATCGTGGCTTTCGGTTTGCTGATGGTGCTCTCGTCGTCGAGCGTCGAATCGTATGTCCTGTCCGGTACGTCGTACGCGCGGTTCTGGCCGCAGTGCATGTTTGCCGCCATCGGTCTGGTCCTGTTTGTGGCCGTCGTGCGAGTTCCGACCGAGCTGATGCGCAAATATTCGCCCTGGCTTCTGATCTTCTGCCTGATACTGCTTGTGCTGGTCCTTATTCCGGGAATCGGTTCGGAGCAAATGGGTGCGCGTAGCTGGTTTGTTGTCGCTGGAATTTCATTCCAGCCGTCGGAACTTGCGAAGCTGGCCCTTGCAATTTGGTCGGCAGCGACGGTGGCGTCGTTCCTCAACGCACGTATCGACGTCAACCGGGCTCTGCCGGTCATCGGTGGCACGACGCTTCTCGTCCTGATTCTTGTCGTGTTGGAGAAGGACCTCGGCACCACGATCACTATCGGCATCATCTTCATGTCGGTGCTGTGGTTCGGGCTGTTCCGGTTGCGAACGTTTGTCATGTTGACCGTGGGGTCCGGGGTGGCGTTCCTTGTCCTAGCGCTTACTGCCGGCTACCGCTCGGATCGAATCAAGGCCTATCTCAATCCGGATCTGGATCCGCAGGGACTGAATTTTCAGAGCACTCAGGCAAAATATGCGTTGGCGAACGGCGGTATCTTCGGTCGTGGACTCGGGCAGTCCGACGCGAAGTGGAGTTATCTTCCGCAGGCGCACAACGACTTCATCTTCGCGGTTATCGGGGAAGAACTCGGCCTGATCGGTGCGCTCATTGTAGTGGCGCTCTTTGCTGCTGTTCTCGTTGTCGGGCTGAGGATCGCCAAGCGGTCCACAGATCCCTTCCTCAAGGTCATGACGGCAACTGCGACGACGTTGATCGTGATGCAGGCCTTCATCAACATCGCGTACGTGGTCGGGCTCATTCCCGTCACCGGGTTGCAGCTGCCGCTCATTTCGGCCGGCGGTACGTCGATGATCACGACACTGTTGATGTTCGGGCTGATCGCGCACGCTGCGTTCCGTGAGCCGGAGGCGGTCGCGTCGCTCGAAAGCGCAAGCCGTGGCTGGGTACCCTTCGTGTTCGGCAAACCTCGATTCGGTGAAGCCAAGAAGCCGAAGAAGGCGCCGCAGGGTCGAGTGCGCGAACGCCCGCAGCAGCAACGTCGCGGAGAGCAAGCGCGCCGATCCCCACAGCAAGAACGCAGGCGGCCGGCGCAGCCGGAACCACGCCGGAGCAGTCAACCCGATCGACGACGTTCCGTCCGACGTGACGGCGACGACGACCGTCAGTATCGCGGCGGCACCCGTCCCCGGCGCGCTTCCTGATTACCGTCGGGCGTCGAGATCCCCGGTAGGCGACTACATTGGAATCTGAAATCGGCGTCGGAGAAGGTTGTGGGCATGGCAGGTGGCGATAAGCTGGATCAGTCTGTGGTGGAACGAAGCTCGGTGATCGGGCGTCGTACGACGCCGTCACAGCGAGCACGTTTCCATCGGATTGTCGACGCTGCAATGGAATCCGCGTCCGAGGGTGGGTACGACGCGGTCCAGATGAGGTCGGTTGCCGAGCGGGCCGGCGTGGCGATCGGGACGGTGTATCGGTACTTCCCGTCGAAGAATCACATGCTGGTCGTGGCGTTGGTATGGATGTTCGAGGGTCTGCGCGACAGGTTCCACGACTACGAAATCCCGGGGGAAACTCCGTCGGATCGAATTCTGTTCGTGTTGAGGAAGAACACGGAAATCCTCGAGACCGATCATCCTCGTTACGAGGCGCTGGTTCGCGCGTACATGTTTGCGGACGCGTCGGCGACCCCGGAACTCAACGCACTGGGTGACGTCGTGACGGAGATGTTCGCGAAGTCGATCGGTGTCGAGGAGATTTCCGAGCAGCAGATGGATGCGGTGAAGGTCATCAACGACGTCTGGATGTCTTCTCTCGTGTCGTGGGTCGCCGGCCGGATGACCAGCGATCAGGTGATGGCGCACTTGGAACTTGCCGTGCGCTTGGTGTTTCGTAAGTTGGGCGGGTAGCCCGTCAGACGGAGTATCCGCCGTCGACGTTGAGTTTCTGGCCGCTGATGAAACCGGCGGCATCGCTCGCTAGGAAATGTACGGCTTCGGCGATGTCGGTCGCGGACCCGAATCGCTTCAGCGGAATTCGACTCATGGTGATGTCGAGAGCGGCTGGATCGAGATCGGCTGACGCGATGAGTCTTTCGGCCATGCCGTCGGTCAGCATGCCGGGGCCGACGGCGTTGAAGCGAACGCCGTATCGCCCTTCTTCGGCGGCAAAGCCGCGGACCAGTTGTTCCACAGCGCCTTTGGTGCCAGCCGAGAGCCCGTCGCGGACCGGGAAGCGGTCGGTTGCTGCTGTGGTGACTGCCACGACGGATCCCGACGATGCGCGCAGCGCCGGTAAGACTGTGTGTACAAGGGTAAAGAATGCTGCGGCTTCTTGATTCAACTGCTCGGCGAACGTGGTGGGGGAGACTCGCGACAGGTGGGTCATCGGAACGTGTGGTCCCGCTGCGTGCACAAGAGTTGTCAATGATCCGAGGTCGTCGATCGCGGACCGCGCCGCCGCGGCAATGGACGATTCGCTATCGAGATCCATCGGGTAGGAAAGTGCGCGGACTCCGAGTGATCGGATTTCTGTGCACAGCTGTTCGGCGGCATCCGCATTGCTGCGATAGGTGAAGGCGACGTCGTGTCCGCGGGCGGCGAGTGTGCGGGCGATTGCAGAGCCGATACCGCCGGTTCCGCCGCTGATCAAAACGGTGCGCACTGCATTCATGGTTGTCTCCCGGGTTCCGCGGTTGATGGTCTTCGCATTCAACCTAGCAAGTGCTTGGTTGGCGCGGGTAGGACAGGCTCAGATTGCTATCGCAGACGGGAGCGGAACCCTAATCTCAGTGTTATGTCCGATAGCGTGCAGGTGGCCGGAGAAGTGCCGAGTGACGGATCCGAACCGCAGATCCCCAGCCTCAACAACCGTTTGAACTGGCTTCGCGCCGGGGTTCTCGGAGCGAACGACGGCATCGTGTCCACTGCGGGATTGGTGATCGGTGTCGCAGCCGCGACAACCGAACGTTCCGCGATCTTCACCGCAGGCTTTGCGGGCTTGGTCGCCGGAGCGGTGTCGATGGCTCTCGGTGAATACGTCTCTGTCAGCGCGCAACGCGATACCGAGCGTGCGCTGCTGAAGAAAGAGAAACGAGAACTGCTGGAAATGCCCGAGCAGGAGTTCGCGGAACTTGTCTCGAACTACGAGGCAAAGGGTTTGAGCACCGAGACCGCCACCAAGGTAGCCGAGGAACTCACCGCACACGACGCATTCGCGGCGCACGTCGAAGTCGAGTTGAAGATTGATCCGAACGATCTGACGAACCCCTGGCACGCAGCAATCTCGTCGGCGGTGTCCTTCACCATTGGTGCAGCCATTCCGTTGATCGCGATTCTCTTGCCGCCAACGGGAACCCGGGTTCCCATAGCGTTTTTCGCGGTGCTTGTCGCGCTGGCGTTGACCGGCACGATCAGCGCGACGCTCGGCGGCGCCCGTAAGACCCGAGCGATCTTGCGGGTGGTTCTCGGCGGCGCCTTGGCGATGGCTGTGACGTACGGCGTCGGCCAGTTGGTGGGTACCGGGCTCGATTGAGCTGTGCGCCTTTGTTAACCGCGGGCGGTTGACAGAGGCGCACAGCAGTCAGGCGCGAGCGACCATCACCGGGCACGGAGCATGGTGCAGCAGGTTCTGGCTCGTCGATCCCATCACTGCGCCGGCCATTGCGCTTCGGCCGTGGCTGCCGACGACCAGAAGTTGGGCGTCGTCGGCGTATTTCAGCATGACCGGGGCGGCCGCGCCGGGTTCGCTGATACGAGTGACCGGCACGTCGGGATACTGCTCGGCCATTCCGGCAAGGTTTTCGGCCAACAACGCGGACTCCTCTTGTTCGACGGCTTCCCAGTCGATGAGGATTCCGGCGCCACCTTCACGGAAGGTGGACGCACCTTGCCACGTGTGCACCGCAATGAGGGGTGCTTCGAACTCGTCGGCAAACCAGAAGGCATGCTCGACGGCCTTCTTGCTCAACGGACTTCCGTCGATACCGACCACGACGGGTCTCTGATCGGGCCCGGGGTTTTCGACGGTTCCCCGCCAGACGGTGACCGGGGAGGTTGCATGGTTGGCGACCTTGAGGGCGGTCGATCCGAGTAGACGTGAGCGCAGCGCGCCGGCTCCGGTGGAACCCATGACGATCAACCGAGCTGTGCCGGCCGATTCGAGGATATGTGTTGTCGGAGGACCTGGCGCGATGTTGGACTCGATATCCAGCGAAGGGAATTTCTCTGCCACAGCGCTGGACGCCGCCGCGATGATCGCTTCGCCGTCCTCGCGGATCTGATTGAGGAACTGCGACTGCAACATCACGGCGGCGGGGCTGTAGATCGGGCCTTCCTGAGGCAGCGCATGCGCCAGGATCAGCCGTGCATTGACCACCTGAGCAACGGCCGCGGCCCATTTCGCGGCACCGATCGATGCCTCGGAACCGTCGACGCCGACAACGATGTCCTGGTGTCCGGCAAGTGTGTCCATGCTTACTCCCTCAGGTGGTTCGAGATCCGTCAACTGTTCCGATGATGTCTCATCGCCACAGCGTTGCTGATGATTTTGCTGCTTCCTTCCATGTCTTCTCGAGTAGTGCGGCTTGCTCGTCGGCGATGTCGAGTTCGCGTCGGTACACCATTCCCAAGCTGAAACTGGTGAGTGAGGTGTGCTCGTGCTCCGACGCCATTTCCAGCAGATGGTGACCGGCGACAACGGAATCCTGGTGCTCGCCGAGAACATCCTGGAAGTGGTTGAAATGCTTGAGCGCTCGTTTGGCGCGATGCTTGTTCGACGGTTTCATCACTTCGATCGCGTACTTCATCCGCTTGGCGCCCTTGCGCGCTCGATGGATTTTCTCGTCGCGGTCCGCGCGTGACGTCGCTTCGGCGACTTTGTCGACTCGTTTGCCGACCTTGTGCGAGAGATGCTGCAGGGTGTTCGCCAGTTCCTTGGAGGAGATCTTCTTGTCGGTGCGTCGACCGATCGCGTCGAATTCCAGATCGACGACGTACGCGTCGAGGTTCTCGAGCAAGGTCAGATAACGTTCGGAATTCAGTGTGTCGAGTGCAATTCCCTGGGCGGTTTCTGCTCGGGCAGAGAAGTATTCGTCGATCCGGGCCCGTACGGCTTCCTGCTCGGGCATGTCGATTTCGCCGAGGCGGTCGACCAGTCGCTGCCACTGCACCTCGACGTCGCGGGCATCACCGAACTTGCCGCCCAACCACCGTAGGTCGTCGACAAGTGCATCGGTCCGCGGTGACTGTCCGGCGTACGACTGCAGTGCGCTGCGAATCCGACGCGCGGCGACACGAAAGTCGTGAACGGCTTCCTCGCTGCGCCTACGGGTTCCGAGATCTGCGTCGGTGAGTGCGCGGATCTGTTCGATCAGGTAGTTGCGCAGCAGTATCCGAGGGGTGGGTGACTTCGTGGTGGTGGCTTCGGGTGCGGAGTGCGGTGTCACGGAGGTGCCGAGCGCCCGTTTCAGCTTGGACGGGCTTTCCGAGCGCTCGAGGCCGGCGCCGAACAGCAGGGTTTCGATGGCATCGGCCAGTGGTTGCCCGCCCGCTCCTTGCTCGACCTCGACTTCTTGCCACGTGGACTCTCCGGATCCGTCTGCTTTGCAGGCAATTACGGTGTCCGAAACAACTTCGGCGAGAAGCGTGCCGTCGGCGTCGTTGAGCCTGGTGCGCTCGCGGTCGGTGATGATCAGGGCGACGGGGACCAGGTCGTTGCCACGAATGATCGCTCGGACCAGCGTTGACAATGCTTCGGGTACGACAGTTCCGTCGTCGGGCGGCAGTTGGATTTCGGTTCGGGCATCACCGGCGCCAGGAAGTTTCATATGCCAGCCGGCGTCGTCGCCACCCTCACGTTTGCGCAGCGTGATCTTCTCGGCGAGCAACCGATAGTCTGCGGTGTCGAAGTACGTTGCGGAGAGTTGGATCGAGTCGTGGACCGGTGCGCCGGCTACCCCGGGCAGGTTGTCCAGTGCCGGAACTTCCTGCTCTGCAGGTGCTTCGTACTTGCGCTCGACTTCCTGGACAGCTCCGGGTACTGCATCGGTCTTGCTCATCTGATCTCCTTGTGCGGTGCGATGTATCTGCGTCCATCCTTGTCGGTAACGATGGCGCAGGGAAGGGCGAGCGCTTTCAGGTTGGCCATGCGAGCGTCAGGCGGCTTTCGAATCGGCGGGTTTCGCCGCTGACGGGGTCGTCGAACTCGAGCACACGGGACAGCAGGCGGAGTGGGTTCGAATAGTCTTCTGCAGCAACGTCGTAAAAATCCGGGTAGAAGTTGTCGCCGTGGATGGGTAGTCCCACCGATGTCATGTGCAGACGGAGTTGGTGCGTCTTGCCGGTATGGGGAATCAGTCGATAGCGCGCAAACTCGCCGTGAGTTTCGATCAGTTCGATACGCGATTCGCTGTTGGGATCGCCGTCGATCTCGCGGGCTTTGAGTACTCCGCGTTCCTTCACGATGCGGCTTCGCACGACGGTAGGCGTCGCGACGTCGGCGTCGTAGCGTGCGATTGCTTCGTATTCCTTGGAGACGAGGCGATCGGCGAACATCGTCTGGTAGCCGCGCCTGGCCTGCTGGTGCACGGTGAAGAGGAGCAGCCCGGCAGTTACGCGATCGAGTCGATGCGCCGGACTGAGCTCGGGGAGGTCGAGGTCTCGGCGAAGACGGACAAGAGCGGATTCCGCGATGTAGCGTCCGCGCGGTGTGCTGGCCAGAAAATGAGGCTTGTCGACAACGAGGATGTTGTCGTCGCGGTACAGGATGTCGATCTCGAAAGGAACTCGTGCTTCGATTGGCGGGTCGCGGTACAGATAGACGAAGCGGCGAGGCGCAAACGCGGTTTTTTCGTCAATTCCGACGCCTTTCTCGTCAACAACCTCGCGGGCGGCAACTTTCTCCCGCAGTCGCACAGCGTCCTGCGGGAACCGCTCGAGTAGATAGTCGAGCGTGGTTTCCCACGTTCCCGTGTCGGGTTGACGGATGCGGCTGGGGTTGAGGCCGACGCGGACGGGGAGCGGAGATCGAGACACATCTTCGACGGTAGCGCTCTGGCCGGGTATTCGAGCCATCCACGACAGATCGGGTGTGGGTAATCGAGAATCAAGCTTGTGACGTCGAACACCGCACAGTGCTGACCTGCGTATTCCGGCGTTGATGTTACGGATAAGCGTGCCGACGTAACCTGAACGAAACTGCGAGCTAACCCACAGTCTGCGACTATTGGTCGATGACCGAGCCTCGCCTTCCCACAGCTGTTCACGACAGATTGGCACAGTTGCTCGACCCCGTCGATTCGAGACTCGCAAGCCAGTACCCCGGCAACCGCGACGAGATTCAACCGGTGCACACCGTGTACGTCAGTGCTGCCGACGCAGGTGTCGATACTCCGAGGTCGTGGGGTGAGCAGGCAATCGAACTGCTTGATGCGCATGTTGATGTTCTTGCCGATCTCGACACCGAGAATGCACTCGACGATGTCCGTGTTCTGTTGGGTCGCACACCCGTCCAGGACTTACGGATCGATTTCGAAGACGGATACGGGCGACGCGAGGACCAGGAAGAGGATGCCGCCGCGCGGAACGCAGGTCGGACCCTGGCAGCGATCAGTGCGGACCCACACGGTCCGAGTTGGTGCGGCGTCAGGTTCAAAGGAATGCCGGCGAGTGAGCGTCGGCGATCCATTCGCACTCTCGAATTGGTTCTGGACGCCGCCGGTGGAGTGCCAGCTGGATTTGTATTCACCGTTCCCAAACTTCGTGCGGTAGAGCAGGTTACCGCGACGGTGCTGTTGTGCGAGGAGTTGGAGAAGGCCCACGGGTTGGCGACGGGATCCCTGCGATTCGAGCTGCAGATCGAAAGCCCGCAGGCTGTGATTGCTGCGGACGGAACCGTCGCAGTTGCGCCGGCTATTCATCGCAGTGAGGGTCGACTGACCGGATTGCACTACGGTACTTACGATTACAGTGCCGCATGCGGAATCGCATCGCGCTTTCAATCGCTCGAGCATCCCGTTGCAGATCATGCCAAGGCGGTGATGCTCGCCGCCGCCGCTCAGACCGGGGTGTGGGTGTGCGACGGTTCCACGCAGATTGCCCCGGTGGGAACGCCGGACATGATTCACGACGCCATCACTCGGCATCATCGGCTTGTCATGCGATCGCTCGAGCGTGGCTACTACCAGGGCTGGGACATGCATCCCGGGCATCTGGTGACGCGATGGCTCGCGACGACAAACTTCTACCGCGGAGCCTTGACCGCCGCAGCGCCGCGAATTCAGGCCTACCTCGATCGTCAGGGTGGGAGTGTGATGGACGAGCCGGCAACAGCGCAGGCATTGGCTGCCGTTGTCCTGCGCGGGCTGGACGCGGGTGCCTTTGCCGAGGCCGGCGTTCTTGCTCTTGCGCCCTCTGCCGATACAGCCTCGCTACGAAGCTTGGTGGGACGAACCAATGTCAACACAGGAGTGAACTGAATCTATGACAACCACTGATTTCACCGCTTATCCGGACTTGGCGTTGCGGACGCTTGGCGGCGCTGTGATCTGGGCGAATGACGAGGCATTTGCCGAGCGTGAAGCGTTGATCCGACCGGGTAAGGCGGGATACCAACCCGCGACATTCGGCCACAAAGGGCAGGTCTACGACGGTTGGGAAACCCGTCGACGTCGCGTCGCCGGCCACGACGAAGCGATTGTCCGACTCGGTGTTCCGGGCGTCGTCCACGGCGTTGTGGTTGATACAGCGTGGTTCAAGGGCAATTACCCGCCCGAGATTTCGGTGGAAGCGATCAGTGTCGACGGGTATCCGGATCCGGCAGAGTTGGCGCTCTCGGCGCAGTGGCAGACGATTGTCGAGCGCTCCGCGGTCGCCGGTGACTCGGAGAATCCGTTCGACGTGAGCTCGGATCAGCGCTGGACCCACGTCAAGCTCACCATCTACCCGGACGGCGGCGTTGCCCGCTTCCGCGTGCACGGTGAAGCGCGCCCGGATCCGCGGTTCCTCGATGCCGGGCCGCTCGATCTTGCAGCACTCGAGAACGGTGGACGAGTAACCGACTGTTCCAACATGTTCTACAGCTCACCGCAGAACATTCTGTTCCCCGGTCGCGCAGCATCGATGGGTGACGGCTGGGAGACTGCGCGCCGCCGCGACGACGGAAATGATTGGGTGCAAGTGCAACTCGCCGGCGAAGGTTCGCTGAGTTTTGTCGAGATCGACACGTCGTACTTCCTCGGCAACGCTCCAGGCGCCGGCGCGCTAACTGGACGCACGCCGAGCGGCGAATGGATCGAATTGTTGCCGCGCACCACGTTTCGGCCGGATACGCGTCATCGCTTCCTGATCGAGAGCGACGTCCCGGTAACCGATGTACGGTTGGATGTCTTCCCGGACGGCGGGCTCGCTCGGCTGCGTGTTTTCGGAACTCTGACACCGGCAGCTCGAGCTGTGCTCGACGGGCAATGACGGTAAAGTTGTTGCCATGAACAACTATCCGCGTGACATGGTGGGGTACGGCAAGAATCCTCCCCACCCACATTGGCCCGGCGACGCGCGGATCGCGGTCCAGTTCGTGCTCAACTACGAAGAGGGCGGCGAGCGTAACGTCCTCGACGGTGATGACGTCTCGGAGACGTTTCTGTCGGAAATGACTCCGGCAGAGGCGTTTCCGAACCGCCACATGAGCATGGAATCGCTGTACGAGTACGGATCTCGCGCCGGATTGTGGCGAGTTCTCGGGATCTTCGAGCGACGCAATCTCCCGCTGACAATTTTTGCGGTGGCGCGTGCCATGCAACGTAACCCTGAGGCGGTCAGCGCTTTTGGTGAACTGGGACATGAGATCGCGTGCCACGGACTGCGGTGGTTGTCGTATCAGTCGGCGGACGTCGAGCGTGAGCGCGCGGATATGGCCGAAGCCGTCGACATCCTGCGAGATCTGACGGGGTCCGCCCCGCTCGGGTGGTACACCGGACGTGATTCACCGAACACCCGTGAGCTGGTTGTAGAGCATGGCGGATTTGTCTACGACTCGGATTCGTACGCCGACGACCTGCCGTATTGGGTCAACGTGCCTCGAGGCGAGGAGTCGGTGAAGCATCTGGTGGTTCCGTACACACTCGACACCAATGACATGCGGTTCGCCTCTCCGGCCGGATTTCCCAGTGGAGATCAGTTTTTTGCGCATCTGCGTGACGCCTTCGACGTGCTGTACTCCGAGGGGACCGCCGGGGCACCGAAAATGCTGTCGGTCGGATTGCACTGCCGCATAGTCGGCCGCCCCGCCCGGGCTGCGGCCCTCGAGCGATTCCTCGACCACGTGCAGTCACATGAGAAGGTGTGGATCACGCGTCGGATCGATATTGCTGAGCACTGGAAGGCTGTACATCCCGCCTAGGGAGGGCGTCCTGCGCAGCTAGGGTTCGTACGGCGCCAGGCATTTGGGTTTCTCGGGCTCGTGGCGTGGCTTCGGAATGATTTCGCGCACGCGACTGACTATTCGAGACGTAGTCTACGAACTGACAATTCTTCGATGAACGCCGCTTGGCGTGTTGAATCGTTGGCCTGGACTGCTGCAGCGCAACGTGATTGGAAGCATGCAGCGGTTCTGCTTGGCGCCGCGGCGATGTACTGGCAGAAGATCGGGCGGCCGCTCTCCGGACTCTCGAGGTTGTCGGCTCACCGCGACAAGGCGATGAAGAGTGTTCGAAAGGCTCTGGGTGAGAGTGCTTTCGACAGGGAGTTTCACAGAGGGATTGTGATGTCCGAAATGGAAGCCGTTGCGTATGCACTCGACGAGCGTCGCAGTGCCCAGGCTGCATCGTCGAGCGAGGCAATTCGACTCACACGCCGCGAGCAGCAAGTTGCGGAACTCGTGGCTCAGGGCCTCACGAACCGCGCTATTGCAGAGCGCCTCTTCATCTCGGTGCGCACCGCTCAGGGGCACGTGGAGCATGTGCTGACAAAACTGGGATTCAATTCCCGGGCGCAGATCGCGGCGTGGGCAGTTTCTCACGCACACGAAGAGGAATCGCAAGGCGCTGCGCGATCCATAGATCGGCCGTGAGGGCTTCTACTGCAAAACACCAGGTCGTCACCGCAGTGCCCGAAATGCAGGTACAAATCCAGGTACCGATCCAGGTAGTTCGGCCGTCGCTCAGACGTCGGATGCACGGCAGTGTCGAGGTCGACCGAGTGCCAACCGCACTTTCCGACCGAGAAACTGGATCCGATCATGCCCGTCAACACCGCCGACCCCGATGCGTCCATCGAATGGGACACAGCCGTGGTCGACTCGCGAAGCGTGGACTTCGCGGCAGGCGGGGACGGCGAGTTGGTTGTTTTTCTGCATGGGTGGGGCTTGTCGCCGCGTGCGTATCGTTCGTCGCTTGCATCGCTGCTCAATAGGGGTTTTCGCGTGATCGCGCCCACACTTCCCGGACTCGGCGGCAGCGCAGAACTCGAGCCGAGCGATCGCACTTTTGACGGCTACGCGAAGTGGGTGGGTCGATTTCTCGACGCGATCGGGGTGAACAGTCCGGTAACCGTCGTGGGACATTCGTTCGGTGGTGGAGTGGCGGCAGCGGTGGCACATGATCGCCCGACCCTGGTTTCCCAGCTGGTGTTGGTGAACTCGGTCGGTGGTGGTGCGTGGTCACATTCGTCCGGGCGCGAGTACCCGATCCGTCAGCGACCGCTGTTGAATTGGTGCGGCTCGGCGATAGCTGAAGCCATTGCGACCTTCCCGGCCCGTGGACCTATGCAGTTGCTGTTGGACGAGGTAGTTCCCAATGCGGTCCGCAATGCCGGTTCGTTGTGGCGCACGGCGAACCTGGCCAGGAACGCCGATCTCATCGCACTGTTCGAAACGATGGCAGAACGTGCGATGCCGGTGTCGATGCTGTGGAGCGTCGGCGATCAGGTGATCCCACGCGCAAGCTTCGACGCGATTCGTGCCGCCCTCGTCGATCCCGAAGTTCACGAAGTTCGTGGCAACCACAACTGGCTGATCGACGACGCCGAACTGTTCGGACAGTTATTGACGCACGTGCTTTCCGATTCGGCCACAGAACTCGTCGGTTGACCGCCAACTACCGTGTATCTTCGAATCCATGAACAGGCAGGGAACGGCGACGCGATCGTTGTTGCTGCTTCTGCTGCCGTTCATCGCGATGCTCGCTACTCCGCCGCTCGGTTCATCAGGCAGTGCCGCGGTTCTGGGAACCGCGATTGCTGTGTTTGTTGTTGCCGCGTTGGCGACGTCACCCCGCAGCGAACTTCTGCAACTGTTTGCGCGCTCGTCGAGTGGGCCGGCCCGTGACGAGCGTTGTCTGCGTGGGTCTTTCCGCAGGCAGAGCAGCCCAGACGCCCCTGGTCGTCCGCAACCCCGAGCTCCGGGAATCGGTCTGTAGTCTGGCTCCACGCGGGTGAAAAAACCCGTCGTAGGTCGGTCAGCGAAGCTCCGCCCACGACCATTCCCCGCGCTCGCATTCTGCTCGAGCGTGCCTCTTGGTGAGGTTCATTCATCATGCTTGATTTCATCTATTACCCCGTATCCGGAATCTTGTGGTTCTGGCACAAGGTTTTCTCCCTGGTTTCGGGAGCACCCGACAGCGGTGTCGTCTGGGCACTGTCCGTGGTGTTTCTCGTCTTCACGCTCCGAGCGATTCTTTTCAAACCGTTTGTCAAACAGGTCCGCACGCAGTTGGTGATGCAAAAATTACAACCGCAGATCAAGGCATTGCAGAAGAAGTACGCCGGCGACAATCAGAAGCTTGCCGCGGAGATGGCAAAGCTCCAGAAAGAACACAACTACAGCCCGCTGCTCGGATGTTTGCCGATGCTTATTCAGGCTCCGGTCTTCATCGGCCTGTATCACGTTCTGCGGTCGTTCAATCGGACGGGAGCGGCTACCCACGTCCCGTTCCTCAGCCCTACCGAACCCATGTCCATCGCCGACAACGCGAACACTGCGAACTACTTTTTCAGTGCCTCGGATGTGCAGTCGTTTCTCGATGCGAAGCTGTTCGGGGCGCCGCTGTCGGCGATGATTTCGAGTCCGGCCGCGCAATTGGAGGCGTTTGGCGATGTGACCCGGCTGTCCATAGTTCTGGTCGCAGTTCCGCTGATGATCTTTGCCGCGGTGGCGACGCACTTCACGTCGCGGGCATCTATCGCGAGGCAGGTGGACACCGGGACCGTCAACCCGCAAACGGCGATCATGAACAAACTCGCGTTGTGGGTGTTTCCGGTCGGAGTGGTTGCCTTCGGTGCGTTTGTGCCGGTCGCGATCCTGATCTATTTTGTGAGCAACAACTGCTGGACATTCGCGCAACAGCATTTTGTGTACGGCCGGATTGCGGCGGAGCAGCGCGAGGCAGATATTCAGATCCCGCCAGGCTCCGCGTCCACAGCGCCTCTTCCTGGCGCCAAGCCGACCAAGGCAAAACGGAAATCGTGACGAAAATCAGCACTCCCTACCGGCTGGTAACACACGTACGCTGGATTTCATGACCAAGTGGACTGCAGAAGACGTTGTCGATCAGACCGGCCGCACGTTTGTGGTGACCGGGGCCAACAGTGGGTTGGGGGAGGTAGTTGCACGGGCATTGGGCAAAGCGGGCGCAACCGTAGTACTTGCGTGCCGCGACACATCGAAGGCTGAACCCATTGCGGCGGAGATCGGTTCCAACGCGGTGGTACGGCAACTCGATCTTGCGGATCTCGCGTCGGTGCGGGCATTTGCCGACGCCACCGACGCCGTCGACGTTCTGGTAAACAACGCCGGTGTCATGGCGATACCGTTTCGCCGGACTGTCGACGGTTTCGAAATGCAGATCGGCACAAACCATCTGGGGCATTTTGCGCTCACCGGCTTGCTGAAGGACAAGCTGACGGATCGTGTCGTGACGATGTCGAGCGCACTGCACCAACTGGGAACCGTCGATCTCGATGATCTCAACTTCGAGCATCGCAAATACAACCGGTGGCTGGCGTACGGGCAGTCCAAACTCGCCAATCTGCTGTTCACGTACGAACTTCAACGCAAACTGGCTGCGTCGGGTTCGCCGCTCAAGGCATTGGCGTCGCATCCGGGGTATGCGTCGACAAATCTGCAGGGCCACACCGAGTCCGTCTTCGACAAGCTCATGGGCATCGGCAACCGGATCATCGCGCAGTCTGCGGAGATGGGCGCATTGCCGGAGCTGTATGCGGCAACCGTTCCTGATGTATTCGGCGGCAGCTATATCGGCCCGGACGGTCCGTTCGAGCAGCGTGGATACCCGAAAGTGGTTGGCTCGAACAAGAAATCGCACGATACCGAGACCGCAGCGGGCCTGTGGACGCTTTCCGAGAAGTTGACCGGAGTGTCGTTCGGACTGTGACGCCGATGGCCGCGAACCCCAGTGGGATTCGCGGCCATTGCAGCAGTTGCACTGTTACATCAGTTCCGCTGTTACAGCGTGACAACCATCTTGCCGGTGTTCGCGCCGCGCATCAGATCGATGAACGCCTGCGGGGCATTGTCGAGACCTTCGACTTTGGTCTCGTCCCACGCAATCTTGTTGTCGGCGAGCCACCCCGCCATGTGGGTGCGGAACTCGGGGCCGAGATGGCGGTATCCGCCAACCAGGAATCCGCGCAATGTGAGCTGCTTGCCGATCGCTGCCGCCAAGTTGCTGGGGGCGGTGGGCTTTTCGGTGGTGTTGTACTGAGCGATGGCTCCGCACATCGCGATTCGGCCGCCAGAATTCATGGCGTCGATAGCCGCCTCGAGATGTTCACCGCCGACGTTGTCGAAGTAGACGTCGATTCCGTCGGGTGCGGCAGCAGCGAGAAGTTCGGTGACCGGTCCGTCGTGGTAGTCGAACGCGGCATCGAAGCCGAGTTCGAGGAGACGAGCGACCTTTGCCGGAGAACCCGCGCTGCCGATCACACGCTTGGCACCCAGGAGCTTTGCGATCTGGCCGACCAGTGATCCGACGGCTCCTGCTGCGCCGGAGACGAATACGGTGTCACCTTCTTTGAACTCGGCAACAGCTGTCAGTCCCGCGTACGCGGTGAGGCCCGTCATGCCGAGCGCACCGAGGTAGGCCGTGGCCGGGGCAATGGACGTATCCGCGGGAGTGACGGCTGCCCCGTCGAGAATCGCGTACTCGCGCCACCCGAGGCCGTGGACAACAACGTCTCCGACAGTGCGATCGGCGGACTTCGAGGCGATAACCTCTCCGACTGCACCACCGTCGAGAGCTGCGCCGATCTGGAAGGGCGGCAGGTACGACTTCACGTCGTTCATGCGTCCACGCATGTACGGATCGACCGAGATCGCGATGTTGCGCACCAGGATCTGGCCGTCTTCGAGTTCGGGAAGCTCGACCTCGACTGTGGAGAAGTTCTCGGGGGTCGGCCAACCGTTCGGCCGGGATGCAAGGTGGATCTCGCGGCTGATTGTGGGGGTGGAGCTCATTAATCGTCCTTACTTACTTCGAGGGTGACCTCGATGTTGCCGCGAGTTGCGTTGGAGTACGGGCACACCTGGTGCGCCTTCTCCGTCAGCTCGACGGCCTGTTCATGGGGCAAATGGGGAAGTGAAACTTCAAGCGTCACAGCAAGTCCGAAACCGCCGGCGTCGTTCGGGCCGATGCCGACGCGAGCGCCCACCGCAGAGTCCGCAACATTGGCTTTCTCCGCTCGGGCGACCATCTGCAGTGCAGAGTGGAAGCACGCCGCATATCCGGCGGCAAAGAGCTGCTCGGGATTGGTGCCGTCGCCGCTGCCGCCCATTTCCTTCGGGATGGCCAGGCCGAGATCGAGGCGTCCGTCGGAGGTGCGGGCGTGGCCGTTGCGACCTTCGCCGGTGGCCAGTGCTTCTGCGGTGTACACGATGTTCATGGCTTCTTCTTTCCGTCGACAGCGTTGGATGTTTGAAGGTGCTTGCCTAGCCGGACCAGGACTTCCCGGAGTTTCACCAGTTCGTCGAGATCAAGTCCCGTTGCCTCGGCGAGCGTGCGGGGTATGTCTTCTGCCTTGCTGCGCAGTGCCAAACCGCTCTCGGTCAGGTGAATCTCGACGCGGCGCTCGTCACTGGTCAGGCGTCGGCGCTCGATGAGCCCTTGGCTTTCCAGTCGCTTGAGGAGTGGCGAGAGAGTGCCGGTGTCGAGATCAAGGGCGTCGCAGATATCCCGAACGCCGCGGCCGTCGCGTTCCCACAGTGTCAGTAGGACCAGGTACTGGGGATACGTAATTCCCAGGTCCTCCAGCATGGTTCGGTAGGCGGCCGTGGTTGCTCGCGACGCCGAGTAGAGGGCGAAGCAGAGTTGGTGTTCGAGGGCGAGCGGGTTGGTCACAAGAAAGACTGTAGCGCACCTTTTAGTTGCGCACAACCTAGCTGTGCAAAATCTATCTTGGACGCCTGCGGTCGTTCACGGAGTATTGACACGCCTGCCACCTGTCCGACGCGTGTGGACGGTACTTCTGAACGATGAGCGATTCGACGGAATATGACCTGGTTGTCATCGGCTCCGGCCCGGGCGGGCAGAAGGCGGCAATCGCGGCCGCCAAGCTGGGTAAACGAGTGGCCATGGTCGAGAAGGGGAACATGCTCGGGGGAGTGTGTGTCAATACCGGCACCATTCCGTCGAAGACGTTGCGGGAGGCGGTTCTCTATCTGACCGGCATGAATCAGCGCGAACTGTACGGCGCGAGCTACCGGGTGAAGGGGAACATCACACCGGCGGATCTGTTGGCTCGAACGCAGCATGTCATCACCAAGGAGATCGAGGTGGTGAGATCACAACTCTTGCGTAACCGCGTCGAACTGCTGGTCGGGGTCGGGTCATTTGTCGACGCGCACACCATCCTCGTCGAGGATGCTTCGCGCGGCGACAAGATGACGATTACCGCGAAGTTCGTCGTGATCGCCACGGGCACACTGCCTGCGCGTCCGGCGGGCGTCTCGTTCGACAGCCACCGAGTTCTCGATTCCGACGGAATCCTGAATCTGACGTCCATTCCCGGCACCATGGTCGTGGTCGGCGCTGGGGTTATCGGAATCGAATACGCGTCGATGTTCGCAGCGCTCGGCACCAAGGTCACCGTCGTGGAGAAACGAACCTCGATGCTGGACTTCTGCGACCCTGAGATCATCGAATCGCTTCGGTATCACTTGCGGGATCTGGCGGTGACGTTTCGATTCGGTGAGGAGGTGACTGCCGTCGACGTCGGCGCCAACGGAACTCTCACCACATTGGGTAGCGGCAAGCAGATTCCAGCCGAAACCGTCATGTATTCGGCTGGGCGTCAAGGTCTTACCGCGCCTCTGGCATTGGAGAATGCCGGACTCGAGGCCGACGACCGCGGCCGAATTTACGTGGACGAGAATTTCCGCACCAAGGTCGAGCACATTTACGCCGTCGGCGATGTCATCGGATTCCCGGCTCTTGCAGCCACTTCCATGGATCAGGGTCGACTGGCGGCGTATCACGCGTTCGAAGAACCTGGCGCGAAGTTGATGGATTTGCAGCCTATCGGCATCTACTCGATTCCCGAGGTGTCATACGTCGGCGCAACCGAGGTCGACTTGACCGAGGAATCGGTGCCGTACGAGGTCGGGGTGTCGCGCTACCGCGAACTTGCCCGCGGTCAGATCGCCGGCGACTCATACGGAATGCTGAAAATTCTGGTATCCACGGACGACCTCAAGTTACTCGGGGTTCACATCTTCGGTTCGGGAGCAACAGATCTCGTCCACATCGGACAGGCGGTCATGGGGTGCGGCGGTACCGTGGAATACCTTGTGGATGCGGTCTTCAACTACCCGACGCTGTCCGAGGCGTACAAGGTTGCTGCACTCGACGTGATGAACAAGATCAGGGCTCTCAAGCAGTTCCAGTAGACAATGATGTCAGGTGGCGGTGAATGCGGTTGATCGACGGATTCCCGATCGTGCGCCGGCCTTCGAGCCGCACTCTGCTCGGAGTAGTGCCGTAGTAAGCCTCGAAGGCTCGTACGAAGTGCGGTTTTGACGTGAATCCCCAACGGCGAGAGATATCTTCGACGGACGCGTCGGCGGAATCCGGTGTCGTCAGTTCGCGGTACGCATGTTCTAGTCGCTTACGGCGGATCACCTGCGCAATCCCACCGTCGTCGTTGAACGCACGGTAGAGCTGCGCTCGGGAGACTGCCAGTGCAACGCAGATTGTCGTAGGGCTGAGCCAACTCTCGCCGAGATGATCGAGAATGTACACCAGGGCGCGCGCTCGAAGACCCTCCGGAGGTGCTCGAAGTTGTTGCTCGGGTGCAACGTGCCCCACACTGGCTTTCAGCAGCGATTCGACAACGTTTTCGTACTGCGCCGCGCCAGCGAAGTCGAGGTGGGGGAGTGCGTCCGAGATCGACTGCAGGCACTGCGAGAAAACTACCGCGGGCGTGCCCGTCAGGACGGTGCCGTGCAAGGAGCGACCGTGCGACGAGGCCTCGACGAGTGCACGCGGCACAACCAGACTGATCGTGCGGGCAGTGCGCTGCGAGTGTGTCCGGACGCTCGCGCGAAGCGGTTTGCCTAAATCGACAAACGAGACCTCGTTCGTCCGGACGAGGAAGTCGACACCGTCGGCGTCGCCGCCCATCGCGCCGGCTGTCCACGCCTGGACCACGTAGTGATCGTCCAGTTCGCTTTCCGTGATCAGTCGACGGTTTCGTACGTAGTTCTGACTGTTGACGGTGGTCTCGCCGATCAGTGACGTCCCGGTGGCAGTACCCGAGATCGTCCCGTGAAGTGGGACATCTCGGCCGGCGCGTTCGGTGACGTAGAAGGGCCGAGTCGCTGCTCGCCAGTAGTCGTCACGGTCCGCCGCGTCCACAAATCCCGTGGATATGTCAATCCGGGGCTCAATCATGGGCACGCGGGGGATGTTATGTGAAATAGGCCAGGTCAGGGGCGCTTTCCGGAAAATAGCAGAGATAAGTGATCGGCGCCACAAAGTGAGACAAAGCGGGCATGAAGTGGAGACGCTTCGCATTCACACTGCGGTGGACATGGGCCTATGGTCGATACTATGCGCGGATCTGTGTGGAATTTCTGCTCGGGCCGGGGGTTTGCCTCCCGGTTTCGGGGCGTGCCCGCAGTAGGGCTCGCGTAGTGCCCGGATCGAAGTCGGATCCGATCGACCGCAAGCCCAGAAGTCGTGTCTCCGTGCGCCGCAGGCTGCTGGGGGCCGCGTCGTCGACGCCCCGTGCTCGACTCGTCAAGCTGATGCAATCGCCGTCGGGATTGACTGTTCTCGACGCTCCCCGCGGGTTTGGTAAAACCGCACTCGCCGGATTGTGGTTGTCGGCCCCGGCTCCATTGCCGAATCGGCCGGTGGTGTGGGTGCCTGCGCCTGATGCGCCCACAAATCACATCGACTACTGGGACAAGGCACTGACCGTCATTCAGGATTCCTGCGAGGCAGTTCCGAGGCTCGCGGATAATCACGCGCACCCCGAACGCGAGATGCGCGAGTATCTTGCGGCATCGACTGTGCCGTTCGTGGTGGTGTTCAACCGGGTGGATCTGATCGAGGGGCATGGCCTCGGTGAGCGGCTCACTGCCCTGATCGACGACGTGCCGGGATTGAAAATAATTGTCACACTGCAAGATCGAGCATCCGTGGAGGTCCTGGACAACGTCCGCATCGAGGAGAGCCTGACCGTAGACGATTTGCGATACACACCGGACGAAGCAGTGGCACTGTTTTCCGGAGCCGGTATTGCCGTGCCTGCCGATGTTGTTCACTCGATCTGCGGGCGGTTGGCGGGTGTACCCGCGCTGATGAAGGTGGCTGTGGATGTCGTGAGCGGGCTTCCGGAGCGCTCCCGTAGCCGCGAGATAATTATGCAGCGCATCGATCTGGCGCTCTACGGCTACACAAAGCGCCAGGTGCCTCCGAAGGCTGCGCGTACCGAGTTGTCGAATTTCACGCTTCGAATCGCTGCGGCGCGGACTGTTACCGTGGCAACAGCGCAGTTGTTGGTCCCAGGGGTCGACGTTGTCCCGCTGATGAATCGGCTCGAATCGTCCGCCTTGTTGTTCCGCGACCGGCATCGGGAGAATTGGTATTTTCCTCCTGCCGTTCGTGAAGCGCTGATGAGGATCGACGACGAAACCGGCGGTGCTTCCAGGGAGCGGTTGCTCCTACTGTCGCGGTATTGCCTCGACCACGGTGATATCGCCGATGCGGTCCACTACGCAATCGACGCGCAGGACTGGTCGGAGGTTGCTGCCATTCTCAGCCGGCACTGGGCGGATCTCCTGGTAGCGCATTCCGGGTTGCTCCGAAAAGCTATGTGGTCCATGCCGGAAGAGATCATGTCGGCAAGTCGTTCCATGCAGGTCGGGCGCGACATGCTGGAGTTCCGGTTGCGTACACCCTCCATGGATCTCGACACCTACAACACGGAGTCCTCGGAACTTGCGGACGTCGCTGCGATGACCGACGTGCTCGCCCAACTGAACAGCGGAACGGTTCAAGTTATCGTGTTGCGCGCATCGGGAGAGCACGGGCGATCAGCCGACGTCGCACGCACTCTCGTCGATATCGCGGACTATCTGGATGTCGGCCGGATCGACGAGTTCAGAAGTCAGCTACCAGCTCTGCGTCTGATCTGGGGTGTCGCATTTCAACTTGTCGGCAATGTCGACGACGCAGCCACACAATTGGCGATCGCATACCAGGATGCGCTTCACAGCGGTCCACGTTTTGTTGCGCGACATTCAGCCGGCAATGCGGCGCTCAATGAGGTTCTGCGCGGCAGACTTTCGGAGGCGTCGCAATGGCTTCTCGCGGAAGGGGTAGAACCCGACGTCCCCGGGTGGCTGGGACCGCCGTCCCATATCGGTGGCGCAATCGCCCGGCTCTTGATTGCGTTGGATACGTTGGATCTTTCCGCGGCTGCTGCGGCGATCGAGATTCTCGACGGTATCTCGCCGGCTGGCGACGTGTGGGCCTTCGAAGCGTATGCCCGGACGCGGTGGGCATTGGCTCGGCGCGATCCCTTCGCGGGGCTGGTCACGCTTCAACGCGCCGGCGCCGCAAACGAACCGCCCGTCAACTGTGGCGTCTCGAGCGGTGCCGCAATGCTGAGCGCCGCGCGCATCGATTTGCTCCTGGCCGCCGGTGAAGGCGCCAAGGCAATTGGCGAGGCTGCGGTTCTCGGGAACCACTTGCCGATAGTGCAGGTCTCGGCGGCACGTGCCTACTTTCTGACGGGGAACCCTGAGCGAGCCCTGCAACTATGCCGGGCAATCGACTGGAGCGCAGATTTCTATCCCAGGGTGCATACCGAGGCGAAACTGGTAGAAACCGCGGCATATCACAGTTTGGGCGAGTGGTCGGATGCCGGCGATTCCTGGTCCAGGGCTTGTGAATTGGTCGAGCGCACCGGTGCTCTTTCCGCGTTCTCGACAATTCCGCGACGAGTGATCGAGGATCTCGAAATGCGCGCACCATCACGTAGCAGCTCTGTTGTCGCTTTTCTCGAATCCGAAGCGGTAGAGATGTATCCCCCGACAATCGAACGCCTGGTCCTCAGCAGGCGTGAGGCAGAAGTGCTCCGCGGATTGTCGGACGGACTGCCCATCGCCGATATCGCCCGGAAGCTCTTTGTCACCCAGAACACGATGAAAAGTCACATTCGGCGGTTGTACCGAAAGCTCGGTGTCCATTCGCGTGACGAGGCGGTTGCCGCGGCACACCGGCTCTCCTTGCTCGGCGCAGATCCGGTGCGCCAACGGTTCTCACCGTAGGTTGGTCTCCGCGTACACGGTCATCGCGTCGCGGATCAGTTCTGCCGTACCCGGACCGTGGACGTCGTAGTTGGCGCGGAATCGTGGATCGTCGACGTACATCTGTCCCAGTCCGATAAATGCGTCGGCGCTGGGAGTCTTTCCCTGCCAACCGGTTTTGACCCAGGTGAACTGGCGGTGGGTGATGGCCTGGACGGTGTCGGATTCGGGTCCGATCCCGTCTGCTGCGGCTTTGCCGAACGCCGCGGCGATGTCTTTGTGCGCGTTCAGGTGAGACGTCTTCTCCTGCTCGGACATCGAGCGCCACCACTTGTCGCTGCTGGTGTATACGTCGCTACCCCACCGTTCGATCACCTCGTCTTTGTATTGAGCGTGGTCGAAGCCGTCGAACACTTCTTCAGGCATGAGTGGTAGTCCTTTCTCGGTTTTTTTCAATGTTGTTGTCACCGAATCGATCTGGCGACAAATCCGGGCGCGTTCTTGTTCGAGCAGTTCGAGGTGAGTGTGCAGGGCGGTTGTTGTGTCTCGTTCACCGCCCAGAATCTCCGCTATGACCGGCAGTCCTAGGCCGAGTTCACGCAGCAGCAGGATTCGCTGAAGCCGAACCAGTGCTGTGTCGTCGTAGAAGCGGTATCCACCTGCTCCCGTTCGATGGGGTTTCAGTAGTCCCAGGTCGCCGTAGTGGCGCAGCGTTCTGCTGGTGGTTCCCGCAGCTTTGGCAAGCTCTTGGATGGACCATTCGGTCACTGTTTTCCACTCCCTTCCTCTATCGGTGCGCTGTATCCATTGTGTAAGTTGACGTAACGTCAAGGTCAAGGGGAATTTTGCACCTGATTTCCGCGGTCGTCACGAACGCGTCTCCAGCTGACCGATTCGATGAACTAACCAGGGTGATCCAGCTCACTTGATGATCGTATTGAATAGTTCAAGCGCCCTCTGTTGACGCTTTCTCATACCTCGATAACGATCACCTGAACAGAACGAAATGTGCTGAAGACAGGAACGGTGGTCACGATGACTGAACTGGTGTCGGGCGTAGCCCAGACCAAGCCCTATGACCTCGACGATCGGTACCGGTCGGGATCGGGTCCGGTGTTGCTGACCGGTGTTCAGGCAATCGCTCGCGGATTCGTCGAACAGCATGTCCGCGACATCCGCGCAGGCAAGCGGATCGCCACCTTTGTCTCCGGGTACCAGGGCAGTCCCCTCGGCGGAGTGGACAAGATGCTCCACGGGATGCCCAAGGTGCTCGCCGAGCACGACATCACCTTCATACCGGGCTTCAACGAGGAACTTGCGGCCACCGCGGTGTGGGGTAGCCAAACAGACCTTCCTGCAGGAACCGCGACCCACGACGGCGTGACCGGCATCTGGTACGGCAAGGGGCCCGGCGTCGACCGCGCTACCGATACCATCCGCCACGCGAACATGTACGGCGTCAACCCCAGGGGCGGCGTCGTCCTTCTGGTGGGCGACGATCCTGCATCCAAATCGTCGACCGTACCTGCAGTGAGTGAGCGCTCCCTCGCAGCAATGGGCGTGCCGGTTCTGTTCCCCCGCAACGCCGAAGAAATCATCACGATGGGCATGCACGCGGTGGCGCTTTCACGCGCATCCGGTTGTGTTGTGGCCCTGAAGATTGTTGCCGACGTAGCGGACGGCGCGTGGACGGTTGACGGCAGCATCGCCGACTTCGACATCGTGGTGCCCGAGGTGCAGTTCGAGGGCAAGCCATTTGTCTACAAGCAGCGTCAGATGGCGGCGCCGCCGGACAGCGTCATCGCAGAAGCCGACCTGTACGGACCCCGGTGGGATCTGGTTCAGGCCTACGGCGCCGCGAACAATCTTGATGTGATCGAGGTTGATCCGTCAGGTGCCAAGATCGGAATTGCCGCTACCGGAACCACATTCGACTCCGTACGTCAGGCTCTGACAGACCTGGGTGTCGACGACGCAGCCCTGCATCGTGCGGGAATTCGGCTGCTCCGTATCGGTATGCCGTACCCGGTGGTGGGGGAGTCGGTGCGAGAGTTCGCAACCGGACTCGAGCAGATCATCGTGGTCGAGGACAAGACGGCATTCATAGAGGCTCAGATTCGAGAGATCCTCTACGGAATCGATGATGCGCCTCGCATCATCGGTAAGCGCGACGGCCAGGGCCGTCTGCTCATGCCCGCGAGTGGTGAGCTCACCGCAGGCCGGTTGCTCGCCCCGTTGCGCCGCGTACTCAAGCCGCACGTCGAGCTCAAGCGCACCCTCCCGGCTCCGCTGTCACTGAACGTGCTCTCCGCCAAGCGCACCGCGTACTTCTGCAGTGGGTGCCCCCACAACCGTTCCACCGCAATCCCCGAGGGTTCCATCGGCGGCGGCGGAATCGGTTGCCACACACTCGTCACCATGTCCGGCCGTGAGGACAGCGCTGTCACCGGTTTGACGCAGATGGGCGGCGAGGGCAGCCAGTGGATCGGGCAGGCACCGTTCACCGACGTGCCTCACCTGTTCCAGAACATCGGCGACGGCACCTTCTTCCATTCCGGTCAATTGGCTGTTCAGGCGTGCATCGCTGCAGGCGTGAACATCACCTACAAGTTGCTCTACAACGAGGTAGTGGCAATGACCGGTGCGCAGGACGCAGAAGGTGCCCTCTCCGTTGCTCAACTCAGCCACAAGCTGACCACCGAGGGCGTCAAGCAGATCATCATCTGTGCGGACGATCCGGGCCGGCACAGCAAGCGTGCCCTGGCCAAGGGCACCAAACTCTGGCACCGCGATCGTCTCGACGAAGCTCAGAAGGAACTTCGCGAGATCAAGGGCGTCACGGTCCTGATCTACGACCAGCACTGTGCGGCCGACGCGCGGCGTCAGCGCAAGCGTGGCACGTTGCCCACGCGCAACACCCGCGTCGTCATCAACGAAGCGGTGTGCGAAGGCTGCGGCGACTGCGGAGTGAAGTCGAATTGCCTATCGGTTCAGCCGGTGGACACCGAGTACGGTCGCAAGACGAAGATCGACCAGACGTCGTGCAACACCGATTACACCTGCATGGACGGCGATTGCCCTTCGTTCGTGACCGTCGAACTGGTTCCCGGAAAGAAGGCTCCCAAGGCCGCTCGTCCGGTCCCGCCAGTGGTCGCAGATCCTGATCTGGGCCCGCTCACCACAACCCAGAATGTTTTCCTCGCAGGTATCGGCGGCACCGGCATCGTCACCGTCAACCAGGTGCTGGCAACAGCAGCGCTGCGCGCCGGCCTCGAGGTCGAGAGCCTTGACCAGATCGGTCTCAGTCAGAAAGCCGGACCCGTTGTCTCCCACTTGCGTTTCAGTTCCGGAGCGCTCGAGCCGTCCAACCGGCTCACCCCGGGTAGTGCGGATTGCATCGTTGCCTTCGACCTGCTGACCGCGACCGACAACAAGAACCTCGACTACGGCAACCACGAGTCGACCATCTCCATCGCCTCGACGTCGCAGACGCCGACCGGAGACATGGTCTACGACAAGGATGTTCGCTACCCGGAGGAGTCCTCCCTCTTGGCTCGCCTTGACAAGGTCTCGCGGACGCTGCGTTCGTTCGATGCACTTGCCGCGGCCCAGGAGTTGTTCGGTAACACGGCAGCAGCCAACTTCCTGCTCATCGGTGCGGCTTACCAAAGCGGGGGACTTCGTCTTCCGGCTGAGGCCATCGAAGAGGCGATCGGCATCAACGGTGTTGCCGTGGAAGCAAATATCGCCGCATTCCGCTGGGGCCGCGCGGCAATTGCCGACACGATTGCGTTCGAGGCCGTCACGACGCCTGCCAAGTCCGTCCGCACACCGGTCGTCGCACCGGCACACATGTTCGCCGGGACAACCTTGGCTGGTGAAACCCTGCGACTGGTGGAACTGCGTGCTGCGCAGTTGATCGAGTTCCAGTCCGTCAAGGTCGCTGCGCGGTACATCGATCAGGTTCAGGCAGTCTGGACCGCAGAGCGGGCCGCCACCGAACGCACCGACTTCAGTGAAGCGGTCGCCCGTGGCCTGTTCAAGTTCACCGCGTACAAGGACGAGTACGAAGTTGCTCGCATGCTGGTCGATCCCGCCTTCATCGACGAGGTCAAGTCCCAGGTGCCTGCGGGTGAGAACCTGACATACAAGCTGCACCCGCCGATCCTCAAGGTGATGGGTCGTAAGAAGAAGATCGGGTTCGGGCCGAAGTCGCATGTCGCGCTGAAGGTTCTGGCGAAGGGCAAGAAACTCCGCGGCACCAAGCTCGATCCGTTCGGCTACATGCACGTCCGCAAGGTCGAGCGTGAACTGCTCGAACAGTACGAGACCATCGTCGCGGATCTGTCCCGCGCCCTGGGCGCCGAAGGTTACGACCGCGCCGTCGACATCGCGGCTCTCCCGGACATGGTTCGTGGTTACGAGGACGTCAAGCTCGGCAACGTCGAACTGTACAAGGCGCGCCTGCGTGAGTTGGGTGTCAACGGCTAACTCGGTACGAGGGATGACTGTGCCCCAGCGACATTGTCGCTGGGGCACAGTTGTGTTCCAGCGATATTGCCAATGAATCTTGACCTTGACGCAACGTCATGGTTGACACTGTGTTCATGCGAATAGGACAGCTAGCGGAGGCCGCTCAGACCACACCGAGGACTGTGCGGCACTACCATCGGCTCGGATTGCTCGCGGAACCAGTCAGGCGTGCAAACGGTTACCGCGAGTACACGATGGACGACGTCGTACGGCTGGTCCGCATTCGCTGGTTGGCCGAGCGGGGTGTTCCGTTGGGTTCGATAGCGGCGTTGTTCGCCGCAGACACCTCGGGAGAAGGGGTGAGCGATACCGTTGCCGATCTCCGAGCGTTGATCGGGGCAGTGGAAGTCGAACAGGCAAAACTGGCGCGTCGGCATGTCGGACTGACCTCGATGCTCGCGGACGCCGAGAGCGGCCGCACTGTGTCTGCCTTGCCTACGGAAGTCGCGTCAGCTCTGACCGAGGCCGTCGATACCGCGTCGACGCCGGGAGTGCAGCGCGCGCTCGAGCGTGAACGAGATCTTCTCGAGGTGCTGGCAATGACGGGAAGTGCTCCCGAGCAGTTTTTACACTCCTATGCGTCGGTGATCGCGGATGACGAGAAGCGTTCCCACTACCTCGCGTCGCTGTCGGAATGGTCGAGTATCGAAGGGAAGGAGCCGGTTTCGATCGAGAGCGCGATTGAGCAGCTCGCCTGCAGCATCCTGGCCCAATTCGACGAGCAGACAATTGCGGACCTGAGGGCCCAGTCCGACGTCGGGCTAGGCATGCCCGTCTCGCTCGACGATGTTGTTCCGGACCCGGCGCAACGTGAGGTAGTACTGCGGGTTCAGCGCGCGCTCGTGGCGCGAATAGCCGACGAAGGTGAGGGGCGATGACATTCTCGAACACAAAACTTGGGGCGTTGTGGCTCTGGATTCGCGGCCGTGACGCAGTTGTGGAGCAAGGCGCCGTCGTTGTTCGATCCAGCGGTGGATCATTGGTTCTTCCTGTCGCTTTCGGCGTTGCCACCGTCATCGAAATGGCGGTGCTGCACATTCTTGTGCCATGGATGTGGCTCAGTGTGATTCTTGCACTGGCGTCCGTGTGGTCGTTGGTGGTGCTGTTCGGCTACCTGGCTCTGCATCGGGTTCATCCACATTTCGTGACGGACACACGGTTCGTGGTGCGACAATCCGGAACAGTTGTCGCTTCGATCGACCGAGAGTCTATGGCGTCGGCGGCATGTGTGCGTCGATTCGACACAACAACACCGGAGTTAGAAGGCAGTCGGTTGACGTTGCCGAATCTCGACGGAACCAACGTCGATGTGGTTCTGCGACAACCGCTCCACGTCGAACTTCCGGCGTTGATCCCGCGATACCGCCGGAGCGGATTTGTCGACAGGATCAGCCTGTACGTCGACGAACCCGCTGATCTGGTGGGCAATTTGTCGAAGGTGTCGTGAATGTAGTTGGGCTACTGCGGGTTTTGTACGCAGTTGGCGTACCGAACTGACCCGGCAACAACAGTCATCGCGATCTCGGTGGTGAGGAGTGAGTCGACACCTTCTGTGAACGGATCTTGTTTCAATACGACAAAATCGGCAGCTTTGCCCCGAACCAGTTGGCCGGTCACGTTTTCCCACCGGCACGAGTAGGCCGCGTCCCGAGTGGCGTGTGCGAGAGCTTCCGCGAGAGGAAGTGCGTACTGCGGGAGGTTGGGTGGCAGTGACGGGTCGATGGCAGACATACGAGTTGTGGCGATGAACATGTTAGGCAGCGGTGGGTGAGGCGCAGTCGGCGCGTCCGATCCCAAGGCGAGAACCGCACCGGCCTCGGTGAATTCGGGCCACGGGTAGGCACGATTCACACGGTAGTCGCCGAGCATTGCACGCCAGTTTTCTTGAATAGCAGGATCCGCATGAACTGGTTGCATCGAGGCGACCACACCGAGTCGGGCAAGGCGCTCGACGTTGTCTCGGGTGATCGACTCCAGATGTTCCATCCGATGCCGCCGGGGAATATCCCCGTTGGTGGCTATCGCGTATTCGAGTGCCGTCAAACCGATCTCGGACGCCTCGTCGCCGATGGCATGCATGGCGATTTGCAGGCCTGCGGCGTCGGCGGCGGTCACGACAGGTATCAATGACTCCAGGTCCCAGATGGGCTCGGCGTTGGTGCCGTCCGAATACGGCTCTTTCATTGCAGCAGTGCAGCTGTCGATCACACCGTCGATGATGATCTTGATGCCCGCGACGGCGAGCCACGGACCTTGGATGCGATCGTGCAACTCGATGACGTCGTGAACTTGCCTGACATTATCGGCGTCGTTGTCCTCACGCGTCATCAGCCAATGTGCAGCGACCCGCAACGGCAGCGTTCCGTTCCCTGCGTCCAATGCTCTTTCCAGACAAGCTAATTCGTCCGGGCCGAGTGCCATGTCCACTGCGCCGGTTACGCCGTCTTCGAGATAACGGCGGAACGCAAGCGCCAGGGCCGTGTCCCGGTCTTGGTCGGTTGCGAGTTCAGCCAGCTTCGGCCACACGTAGAGCATCACCGCGGTCTCGTACAGCATTCCGGTTGCTTCTCCGGTGCTCGGGTCTCGATCGATGCGACCACCGATCGGGTCGGGCGTGTCGGCATCGATGCCAAGTTCTCGTAGCGCCGCGCTGTTCACCCAGACAGAATGTAGATCGTTGGCATCGAGGTACACCGGACGGTCGGGCACGACGGCGTCGATCATTTCCCGCGTTGGGTGTTGCCCACCGAGTGCCGAGAACAGCCAACTGCGTCCAAGCAGACGAGGTGCATCGGGGTTCGATTCCGAGAAGGTGCGGATGCTGGTCTGGATATCGGCAATACTGGTGGCGTCGAGCAAATCGAGCTTCTGCAGTGAGAATCCCATCATGATCAAATGGGTATGCGCGTCGACAAAACCGGGAAGTACAACGGCGCCTTGGAGATCGACCACTTCGGCGTCAGGGGCAAGGATTTCCGCGAACTCGGACTCTCCCGAGAAAATGAGCTGCTGATCCTTGACGACCAGCGATTCGGCCCAGCCGCCTTCGGCGGCAGTGAAAATCTTCCCGTTGCGGTAGTGAGTGATGCGCTCATTCATGACTTTTCGTGATCCTTACGCGATGACGGCGGTGGTGATAGCGGCGCTGTGGTGACGATACGCACCGTCGGTGCGCGCGGACAGGCGAGATACCAAGGCGAGCGGGACCAGCAGAAGGAAGTTGATGGAGGCGATTCGTCGAGTATGGGGAGCGGCGCGTCGACCACTAAGTCTAGCGAATTTGATTCGTTAAATGTGTGTTTTGCGTGAACTTGGCGTCGCCGGTCTGTTTCTTGTTGTGAGGCATATGCTTCCGCAATGGCTGAGCTTGCCGAACGAACCCGCTACTTCGAGCGCTACGTCACTTTTATCGACGCGATCGTCGCCATCGCGATCACACTGCTCGTACTACCGTTGGTCGAACTAACCACCGACCACCATGGCACCACGTCCGAATTACTGCACGAGAACGCTGCACAGTTCTACTCCTTCGCGCTGAGCTTTCTGGTGATCTTCCGGCTGTGGTGGTCGCAGCATCGGCTGCTTCGTTTTGTGATCGACGCAGACAAGGTGGTTGTGCGCGGATTGGGGCTGTGGGTGCTGACCATCGTGTTCTTGCCCTTCCCGACGGCGTTGGTGGCGGCGCCGTCGCAGGATCTGGGAACCAGGGCTCTCTACATCGGGACGATGGCCGCCAGCGCTGCGTGCCTGGCAGTGGTCGCGTGGGGTCTGGTCCGCAAGCCGTCGTTGAGTGAGGAGGGTGCCAAACCGAATTTCACGGCCGAGATTGTCACTTTCCTGATACTGGTGGTGGCACTGCTCGTCAGTGTGCTCGTTCCGGCGACGTCGTATTTCCCGCTGTTCCTTCTCCTGCTCTCGTCGCCGATCGAGAAGCTGTGGGGTCGAGTACAAACGAGAAACCCCGCTTAGGCTCGCCCTCGTGGAACCAGACCTTGACTACACGATGCCCGGACCGTTAACCGGACTCGACGGGGTGGATGTGCCGTCGCTCGAGCTGCTCGCCGTCGATCCCGTGGACATTTGCCGAGTAGTTCCCTACCTGGTCGTCCAACTCACCGATGCGCAGTCGCTGAATCTGTCCGCGGACAGATTCGACGAAAACCAGATCCGACCGGCAAACGTTCTGTTTCAACGGCTACTCGCACTGGATGCAGCTCCGTTGACCACTGCCCGGGAACCAGGCAAACGGGTCGTCGGAACCTGTCGGCACTTTGCTGTGATGAGTTGTGCGCTGCTGCGTCACCGCGGTATTGCCGCTCGTGTCCGCTGTGGCTTTGCCACTTACTTCCAGCCCGGGCAGGGCGTCGACCATTGGATCACCGAGTATCGGGACGATGACCGCGGACGTTGGATCCGCATCGACTCGGAGATCCTGGGGCAGAACATACTTCCTCACGCACGTGACCTGCAGCCAGGAGAGTTCCTCAGTGGCGGCGAGGCATGGGTTGCGTACCGGCGCGGCGAGATCGACGCATCCCAATTCGGGGTGTACGGAACCGAGAACTGGGGGCCGGCCGAGATCCGTGGCAACGCTGTGAAGGATCTGGCCGCAGTGAACAAGGTCGAAACCCTGCCTTGGGACGAGTGGGGCCGCATGACCGACGCCTACGACGGAAAGACCGGTGCGGAGTACGACCTGCTGCTCGACGAGATCGCCCGAGTCTGTGCTTCCGACGATCCCATCGCCATGCGGGCACTTTACGATCACAAGGATTTGCGGGTACCGGACAGTCTGATTTGTTAGCCATCTCGCTCGAGCCGTCCCGCGCGCTGAATATGCCCACGCGCGGATGATCGAGCGCGCGTCCGCACAATCGCCCTGCGGCGTCGTCGGTCCAGCGGGAATCTCGAGTTTGCTTCCGCTGTTGAAAGAAATCCAAGCCCGCGGGAATTGATCGGCCTCCGAGCACGTTACTTGAGTCAAGAACGCTCAACTTACTATTAGGAGGCTTCGGAATGCCAGCATTCTTCGGGCCCGAGGGTCCCGGTCGCATCGACCTTTCCCGGCTCATGAGCAGGGCCACCCAGCAACTCATGGCTGAGGCTGCTCGCGCAGCGTCTGCTCGCGGTGATTCGGATCTCGATGCACTGCACGTTCTCCGCGTCATGGCGGAGCAGGACCCGGTCCGCACGCTCATGCAGCGCGCCGGGGCCGACCCGAAAGCCGTGGTCGAGGCAATCGACCAGCGGCTCCCACAAGGTCGTGAGCAGGGTGGCTTCACTGCGCCCGTGCTCAGTAGCGCCGTAAAAACAGCACTACTCGAGGCACATCAGTTGGCTCGGGCACTGGGATCGACCTACATCGACCCCGAACACCTCTTCATCGCGTTGGCCGGCGACATGGATCACGTTCCCGGTCGTCTGCTCGCTTCCGCCGGTGTGACACCGGAGAAGCTACAGAACGCCGTTCGGAATCCCAATGCGCCTGCCGAGGAGAGTGACTCCGCGACTCCGATGCTCGACAAGTTCGGGGTGGACCTCACCGATCGCGCCCGAAACGGCGGCGTCGATCCGGTGATCGGCCGCGCCGACGAGATCGAACAGACCATCGAGATTCTCTCGCGTCGCACCAAGAACAACCCTGTTCTGGTGGGCGAAGCCGGTGTCGGTAAGACCGCCATCGTGGAGGGTCTGGCTCAGCGCATCGTCGACGGTGAAGTGCCGGACTCGTTGGTGGGCAAGAGAATTGTCCAGCTCGAACTGTCCAGCATGGTCTCGGGCACTCGGTACCGCGGTGACTTCGAGGAACGCCTCACCAAGGTCATCGACGAGATCACCGCCAACAAGGACGAGCTGATCGTGTTCATCGACGAGATGCACACCATTGCAGGTGCCGGCGGCGGCGCCGAAGGTGCGATGGATGCCGGAAACATCCTCAAGCCCAAGCTCGCTCGCGGTGAATTGCACATCGTCGGTGCCACCACGCTCGACGAATACCGCAAGCACATCGAGAAGGATCCGGCTCTCGAGCGTCGCTTCCAGCCTGTTCAGGTGGGGGAGCCGTCGATCGAGGACGCTATCGCGATCTTGAGTGGCTTGCGTAGTCGCTACGAGGATCACCACAAGGTGCACTACACCGACGAGGCGATCACGGCTGCGGTGGAACTGTCGGCTCGCTACATCGGCGACAGATTCTTGCCGGACAAGGCAATCGACTTGATCGACCAGGCCGGCGCCCGGCTTCGTTTGAAGACGGCCACCGTGGACACCGCCGCTCTGCAGCAACGTCTCGAGCAGCTCGAGAGCGACAAGGAGAAAGCCGTCGCCGACGAATTGTACGAGAAGGCGTCGCAGCTGCGTGACGAGATCAACAATGTCACACAGCGTCTCGAAAAGGCGGGGACCCAGGCTCCCGTCGCCGAGGAAACACCGGACGTGACTGCGGAGCAGATTGCCGAAGTTGTCGCTCGCGCAACGGGTATCCCGGCCAGCCAGATGACTCAGGCCGAGAAGGATCGCCTGCGCCGGCTGGAAGAGGAGCTGCACAGCCGTGTGGTCGGTCAGGACGATGCTGTTCGCGCAATCGCGCGCGCCGTACGTCGTAGCCGCACCGGTATGAGCGACCCGAATCGCCCCGTCGGCAGCTTCCTGTTCCTCGGACCCACCGGTGTCGGTAAGACAGAGCTGGCAAAAGCTCTGGCTGCCACACTCTTCGGTGACGAGAACAAGATGCTTCGCTTCGACATGAGTGAGTTCGGCGAGAGGCACACGGTCAGCAGGTTGGTCGGTGCACCTCCCGGATACGTCGGCTACGGCGAGGCCGGACAGCTCACGGAACAGGTGCGTCGTAACCCGTACTCGGTGATCCTGCTCGACGAGATCGAGAAGGCACACCCGGACGTGTTCAACACCTTGCTCCAAGTGCTCGACGACGGACGTCTGACCGACGGCCAGGGTCGCACGGTGGACTTCAAGAACACCGTCGTGATCATGACCAGCAACCTCGGCTCGGACATCATCTCGAGCAAGTCCGGTGGACTCGGCTTCATCACCGGTGACGCAGAGTCGGCTGAGAAGCCGCTGCGTGATCGTGTGATGGCTCGGCTGCGCGAGTCGATGCGGCCCGAGTTCCTCAACCGTATCGACGAAATCGTGATCTTCCGCAAGCTCGATACCGAGCAACTGCACCGGATCACGGACTTGTTGCTTGAGGACAGCCGTAAGCGACTGCAGTCCAAGGGCATCGAGATCGAGTTCACAGCGGACGCCGTGGACTGGATCGCCGAGCACGGGCACCAGCCCGAGTTCGGGGCCCGGCCGCTGCGCCGCTCGATCCAGCGGGTGGTCGACGACAAGATCGCCGACATGCTGCTCGACGATCTCCTCGAAGAGGGTGGCAGCATCACCGTCGCCGTCGACGAGGGTGAGTTGGTGTTCAGCTAGGGGCAGAGCCCACGTGCGCCTTTCCGGTAGTGAACGCTACCGGGAGGGCGCACAGTCGTGTCGCGCCCAGGATCTCCGCAGCCAACGTGTCGTTGTGGCGAAAGAACCCCGCATTGGTACGCGGACGGGGGAACGCCGCAGACCAGTTGTGGCCGGCGACCCACGGTCCGACCGCAAATCGACGGGGATGGACTGTGTTGTCGGCGTGGCGGACTCGCGACGTCCCGTCCACAGCCAGCTTTGCTGCACTGTCAACGGTGGCCCGTAGTTCAACTGCCTTGCCGCGGCTATGCAGGGAACGTAGTAGTGCGTCGCCGCTTGCACTGATGGAGGCAACGGGCAAGCGCGCTTCGATGAGGGTGCGCGTAGCCACGATGTCGGTATGAGATGCGCTGCGCGCGACAAACAGTCCGTCTCCGGTCGACGGATCTATCTCGGTGGAGAAGACGGTGTCGGGGCCCAGAAACTGCACTACGCCTGCTTCGTTGAGTGCCAGCAGTTGCTCGAGTCGCTCCGGTGGCGGACCACTGGCAATGAAGCTGAAGAAGGAATGCAGCCAGCCCTCGACATCCTTGGCGACCGATTCCGCTGGGATTCGGCCACGGCGCAACAACTCTCCGACGGTCATGTACGACGACAGCAGTGCCGAGAAGACGGCGGCATCGGCGCTGAAATACGGGTCCGATCTGCGCGAGATATCGGCGGCAATGTACTCACCGATCCGTTTCTGAACTGCGTCCAATCCGTCGTAACGCTCGCCGCCGAGTGGACGGTTGAGCTGCTCCAGGTCGATTCGGTCTTCCGCTTTCGGCACGGCGTTCTCGATCAATTCGCCTAGACGCGGCGATCCCCAACTCAGTGAGGCAAATTCGGAGTCGAATTCTTCCCACGTGCCCACGGTCCGTTCCGGATGTGCAGAAAACAGTTCGTAATAGTGCGCGCCCGCCAGTTCCTTCGAGGCCAACGGCCAGATATCTTCGTGGAAGTTCAGTGGGCCGTCGCCAGGCACCAGATCTGCGGTGAAGAACCTCGGTAGCGGCGGCCGAGCGTCTTCAATCGAGTACGAAATCTTGGAGTGGTAGGGAACTCCTCGACGTGATCCCGCGTACAGAAGTGGTTCCCTCCCTGACGGCGAGTACACGAGGTTGCCGTTGTCGGCTCGTACGAAGACACCACCGCGACTCTCCGCGAGGAGCACCATCCAGTCGATGAACGCCAGTCCCAGGCCCGCGATCAGCACCGGCTCACCTTCGGCAATGACGTCGGCGTCGAGGTCTGCGGTGTATCCGGGACCGACGTAGGTCAAGTGGTGTTCGGAGGAGAAGTCCCGCAGTTGAATCTCCCGCGGAGCAGCCAACGCGTCCGGATGGCCCTGAGCCAACAGGACACCTGTTGCTTCGATCACGTCACCGTTGTCCAGATGGACGATTTGCGCACCGTCCGTGTCCTCGATGTCGACCACTGATCGACGATGAATCCGAACGTCGACGTGCAGCGGTGCCGAGTCCACAGCCGACTGGAATACCCAATGCAAGTAGCGGCTTTGCAAGGATCTCGACGCAAACGACGCGGGTGTGACGGTCGGAATCTCGTCGGCAATTTCGGGAAATGAACCAAGTTCTTCAGTGTTCTCGGCGACCCATTCGGCCAGGGTCGGACCTGGCACGATCGGGCCGTCGACGGTTGTCGTGCTGTCGGTGAACATCGTGACATCGGCGGTGGTGGAGTTCATCCACAAGAGGGGGGCTTGGCTGCCACGCCAGATGCGTCCGGCACCTGCTGGATACGGGTCGACCACATGAATCTCGAGCGGCGTCGGGTCTGCGTTCACCGCTTCCTGCGCGAGGATGCGTTCGAGTACTCCGGTGCCTCGAGGACCGCCGCCCACGATCACGATGACTGCGGCATTCCGCACTGACGTGCGGGGTCGGTCGGCGTTCACAAATCCTCCATCGGACCTGGCAGAAAGCACCCACACCTCGAAAAGAGGGGGTTGCTGCGACGTCGGGGAGCCAGGACTCTCGATCGCTCGAAGATGGTTGAGTCCCAGTGTTATCCGTGGAGGGTTGTGTGGCAAGGATTTTCGGACATCGGATCAGCCTGAATCAAACTGTTGTCACGATCACTCCTGCGGATAAGGTAGATGGCTACTGCTGTTTTCGCTCACCGATACCGGTCGGCCCAGCTGAGGAAACGCGCGTTGAGCGCACGACGGTCGGTCGCACACCTTGCATCCTGCTCCGATCGGAACGATCGTGGCCGGGTCGTCCGTCTGGATGCCGCGTGAATAGACCATGCGGTCGGCGTAGGTGATGTCGCAACCAAGTCCGATGGCAAAATTACGCTCGGGGGCAAGATATCCCAACCCGCCGCTGTGAGTTGTGCGCGCAATCCACAGATACGTTCGCCCGTCCGGCATTTTTGCAATCTGGGTCAGGATGCGGCCCGGGCTGGCAAATGCTTCGTGTACCACCCACAGTGGGCAGCTACCGCCTACCCGTGAGAAGTGGAATGCTGTGGCGGACTGACGCTTCGAGATATTTCCAGCGCGGTCGGTGCGGACGAAGAAGAACGGGATACCTCGCTGGCCGTGTCGCTGCAGAGTGGAGAGTCGGTGACAGATCGTCTCGAACCCGACCTCGAATTTCAGACTCAGAAGTTCGATGTCGTAGCGCAGTTTCTCGGCAGAGTTCAGGAAGTGCGTGTAAGGAAGCAGTAGCGCACCGGCAAAATAGTGGGCCAGCCCGACGCGGGCCAGCGCAGCCGACTCTGCGGTCAACGATTCATCTTCTGCCACAATCGAATCAATGAGATCTGCCTGGGTGAAGAAGGCCAATTGCATGGCTATCTGGAAGGCGCGTTGCCCGGCGGAGAGCCGGCGGGCCAGGGTGAGAATCGACTTGTCGGCGTCGTAGAACCGTTTGGGCCCCAACTTGTCCGGCTCATCGGTGCGGATTCGGACCGTAACGCCGTGTTGATCGCGCAACAGCCTGGCCAGCTGAAGATCGAGTGCTCCGATCGACAATGCGTTGTCGACAAACAGTCTTTCCGCGGTGTCGTCGAGGGCTGAGATGTGATTGCGGCGATCGTAGAAGAAGTCGCGGACCTCTTCGTACGGCATGGGCATCAGGGCGGTCTCGGGTACTGCATCACCGGACAATTGTGTCGAGAATTGATCGAGTTGCTCCGTAGCGGCATGCAATCGTCTGTGCAGCATCACCAACGTACGTCCGACGGCCGGCATCCGGGCTACCAACTCGTCCACTTCGGCCAGGGATACCTCACCGGATTCCGATGTCTCGGCGAGAGCTTCGTGGACATCGGCAACCAGACGCGCATCGGAGTCCGACGCGAAGAACTGGACATCGAGGTCGAATTCGGAATTGAGTTTCAACAGAACCGGGACGGTCAGCGGACGTTGATCGTTCTCGAGTTGATTGACGTAACTCGGGGAGAGTCCGAGCACCTTCGCGAGCGCGGACTGTGACAGGTTGCGCTCGTCTCGGAGGCGCCGTAGACGGGCGCCCGCGTACATCTTTTTCATCGAATCTCCTCGGTACTGATGAAAGATCACACTACCGAGGCGAAGTTCGCAACGTTCGCAACTTTGCAAGGTCGCTGTTGCACAAATCGGCATATGCAAGCCCTTTTGTGGGGTCCTCCGCGCTGCGTAGCGTGCAAATAGATACTGAAACACGTGGAAAGAGGATCATGAAGACGCATCTCGTACGCACTCGCCGCTCGGCCGAAGAGTTCCCCAAGGATGAGCATCTGGCGTGGAAGATCGCGGAAGTTGCGACAGATTCCGTCGAGGTTGCCGATGCGACTGCCGACATGATCGTCAACAGAATCATCGACAATGCATCCGTCGCCGCGGCCTCCCTGGTGCGCCGTCCGGTCGTCAATGCCCGTGCGCAGGCACAGGCTCATCCCTATACCCCCGGCGCTACGGTCTTCGGTGTCAGTGGCACCTTCTCACCGGAATGGGCAGCGTGGGCCAATGGCGTCGCAGTTCGTGAACTCGACTTCCACGACACCTTCCTCGCCGCTGAGTACTCGCATCCCGGTGACAACATTCCACCGATCCTCGCGGTGGCCCAGCACACGGGGCGCGACGGCAAGGACCTGATCCGCGGACTTGCAACGGGATACGAAATCCAGATCGACCTGGTTAAGGCAATCTGCCTGCACGAGCACAAGATCGACCATGTCGCTCACCTCGGCCCCTCGGCCGCCGCCGGTATCGGAACCCTGCTCGGCCTCGACACCGAGACGGTCTACCAGGCGATCGGTCAGGCACTGCACCTGACGACGGCCACCCGTCAGTCCCGCAAGGGCGAAATTTCCAGCTGGAAGGCATACGCCCCGGCGTTGGCCGGCAAGGTTGCCGTCGAAGCTGTTGACCGTGCGATGCGCGGGGAAGGTGCCCCCTCGCCGATCTGGGAAGGCGAAGACGGCGTCATTGCGTGGATGCTCGGCGGACCCGAGAAGGAATACCACGTTCCGCTGCCCGGTACCGGTGAGTCGAAGCGTGCGATCCTCGATTCCTACACCAAGGAACATTCCGCGGAGTACCAGAGCCAGGCTCCGATCGACCTCGCACGTCGGATGCGTTCCCGCGTAGGCGATCTCGATCAGATCGCATCGATCGTCCTGCACACCAGTCACCACACGCACGTCGTGATCGGCACGGGTTCCGGTGATCCGCAGAAGTTCGATCCCACTGCTTCGCGTGAGACACTTGACCACTCGGTGATGTACATCTTCGCTGTGGCCTTGCAGGACGGTACATGGCATCACGAGCATTCCTATGCTCCCGAGCGTGCACAGCGCCCGGACACGATCGAGTTGTGGAACAAGATCTCCACGCGCGAAGACCCCGAATGGACCCGCCGCTACCACTCGATCGATCCGGACGAGAAGGCATTTGGTGCCCGCGCCGAGATCACTCTCGAGAGCGGTGAGGTCATCATCGACGAACTTGCCGTGGCCGACGCACATCCGTTGGGCGCGCGTCCGTTCGCTCGCGATCAGTACATCGCAAAGTTCCGCACCCTCGCCGAGGGCGTCATCGAGCCGGGCGAGCAGGACCGCTTCCTCGACGCTGCGCAGCGCACTGCAGAGCTGAAGGCGGGTGAGCTGAACCAGCTCACCTTCACGGTCTCCGACGACGTACTCGCTCGGGCTCCCAAGGTCACCAAGGGGATCTTCTGATGACGGGCCTCATCGCGGCGTCGACGTCGGCAGCAGACAAGCGCGTCGCTTTCCGGGCAGGCTTGACGTCGGGCAAGATCCAACGTCTGCCTGGTGCGATTAACCCGTTGACAGCCAAGTTGATTCAGGAAATCGGCTTCGAAGGTGTCTACGTGTCCGGCGGTGCGTATTCTGCCGGACTGGCGCTTCCCGATATCGGATTGACCACGCTCACCGAGGTAGCCGGACACAGCAAGCAAATCGCTCGCGTCACCGACCTTCCGACGCTCGTCGACGCGGACACCGGATTCGGTGAACCGATGAGCGCAGCCCGCACGGTCACGATCTTCGAGGACGACGGCATTGCCGGCCTGCATCTCGAAGACCAGATCAACCCCAAGCGGTGCGGGCACCTCGATGGCAAGGCAATCGTGCCGACCGAGGACATGGTGCGACGTATTCGGGCGGCCGTGTCTGCGCGCCGTGATCCGAACTTCGTGATCTGCGCCCGAACCGACGCCGCGGGAATCGACGGTATCGATGCCGCGATCGAGCGTGCCAAGGCCTACGCCGATGCCGGCGCCGATCTGATCTTCACGGAGGCTCTCGCCACCGAGGCCGACTTCGAGAAGTTTCGCGCGGCGGTCGACGTTCCGCTGCTCGCCAACATGACCGAGTTCGGAAAGTCGAATCTCATCTCGGCAAAGACGTTGGAAGAGATCGGCTTCAACGCCGTCATCTACCCCGTGACCACCCTCCGGCTGGCGATGTTCGCCATCGAAAAGGGACTTCGCGAGATTCATGCAGAAGGCACTCAGGAAGGCCTGCTCGGTGAGATGCAGCACCGCAGCCGTCTCTACGAGCTTCTCGAGTACGAACGTTACAACGAATTCGACAGTGGCATTTTTAATTTCAGCTTGGAGGGGAGTAGGACATGACCGAACAGATTCCGACGATCTACAAGGGTTTGGCGGGAGTTGTCGTTGACACGACGGCGATCTCCAAGGTGGTGCCCGAGACGAATTCGTTGACGTATCGCGGTTATGCGGTGCAGGATCTTGCCGCCAACTGCAGCTTCGAAGAAGTTGCGTACCTGCTCTGGTATGGCGAACTGCCAACTCCGGAGCAACTCGAATTGCTTTGTCTGCGTGAGCGTGCGGCTCGCCGCGCCGATCGGTCACTGCTGTCACTGCTGGCGAAGATGCCGGACAACTGCCACCCGATGGACGTGGTCCGCACTGCCATCAGTTACCTCGGGGCCGAAGACCCGGCGGAGGACGACAATTCGGCGCAGGAGAATCTTGCCAAGGCCCTGCGCATGACGGCAATCCTGCCGACGATTGTTGCTGCTGATTTCCGTCGTCGTCGTGGCCAGGACCCCATCGCGCCGCAGTCCGAACTGGGTTTCGCCGAAAACTTCCTCACCATGTGCTTCGGGAGTGTCCCGGAACCGGCGATCGTGAAGGCCTTCGAAGTCTCGCTGATCCTGTACGCGGAGCACTCATTCAATGCTTCCACTTTCGCTGCCCGCGTGGTGACCTCGACGCTGTCCGACATCTACAGCGCCGTGACAGCGGCTATCGGTACGCTCAAAGGCCCGCTGCACGGCGGGGCTAACGAAGCCGTCATGCACGACATGCTCGAGATCGACGATCCTGATCGTGCGGAGGCATGGATGTCGGCCAAGTTGGCCGCCAAGGACAAGGTGATGGGCTTCGGACACCGTGTCTACAAGAACGGTGACTCGCGGGTTCCGACCATGAAGGACGCCCTCATCGAGGTCGCTGCGGTCACCGATGGCGAGAAGTGGGTGCAGATGTACGACATCCTCGAGAAGACGATGGTCAGCGCCACCGGAATCAAGCCGAATCTCGACTTCCCCACGGGTCCCGCTTATTACCTCATGGGCTTCGACGTCGAGATGTTCACTCCCATCTTCGTGATGAGTCGAATCACCGGGTGGACGGCGCACATTATCGAGCAGGGTCAGTCCAACGCCCTGATCAGGCCGCTGAGCCAGTACTCCGGCGTGCCGCAGCGAACGGTCGTGGCCTGACACCTTCAGACTGCGTCGGTGAGGTTCGGTTCTGGCATCACCGTCTCCTGGCCTCGTCGACGCTTCTCCACGCATGGCCCGCACATTTCCGTGCGGGCTATGCGCATTTCGCGGTACCGAACCACACTCGACAGCGAGGTTTTCTTCTCCATGTTCTCCAAAGTGCTTGTCGCCAACCGAGGCGAAATTGCCATTCGCGCGTTCCGCGCTGCCTACGAACTAGGTGCCGGAACGGTGGCTGTGTTCCCGTACGAGGATCGGAACTCGATCCACCGGTCCAAAGCCGATGAGAGCTACCAGATCGGGGAGAAGGGGCATCCTGTTCGTGCGTATCTCTCAGTGCCGGAAGTGGTTGCCGCAGCGAAGAAGGCGGGCGCCGACGCCGTCTATCCGGGTTATGGATTTCTTTCGGAGAACCCTGAACTCGCGGCAGCATGTGCCGAGGCGGGTATTACGTTCGTGGGGCCGTCGGCCGAGGTGTTGGAGTTGACGGGAAACAAGGCCCGCGCAATCGCAGCAGCGCGAGCAGCGGGACTGCCGGTTCTCGAGTCTTCCGAACCGTCCACCGACATCGACGCGCTGATGAAAGCTGCGGAGTCGATGGAGTTCCCGATTTTCGTGAAAGCAGTCGCTGGCGGCGGCGGGCGGGGAATGCGCCGCGTTGCCGAACGCTCACAGTTGCGGGAATCGATCGAAGCTGCTGCCCGAGAAGCTGAGTCGGCGTTCGGCGACGCCACCGTGTTCCTCGAGCAGGCAGTGGTCGACCCACGCCATATCGAAGTGCAGATCCTCGCTGACAGCGAGGGCAACGTTATCCACCTGTTCGAGCGCGACTGCAGTGTGCAACGACGCCATCAGAAGGTCGTAGAAATTGCGCCTGCTCCAAACCTTCCGGCCGGACTGCGCGAGAAGATCTGTGCCGATGCCGTGGCCTTTGCGAAAGCCATCAACTACTCGTGTGCCGGCACCGTCGAGTTCCTGCTCGACACTCGTGGCAACCACGTGTTCATCGAGATGAACCCGCGAATCCAGGTGGAGCACACTGTCACCGAAGAAGTGACGGACGTCGATCTGGTCCAGGCGCAACTCCGAATCGCTTCGGGTGAGACCCTCGCCGATCTGGGACTTCGGCAGGAGTCGATCGTTCTGCGCGGCGCGGCACTTCAATTGCGCATCACTACCGAGGACCCGGCAAACGGCTTTCGGCCGGACATCGGGCGCATCACCGCTTACCGCACACCGGGTGGTGCCGGGGTCCGCCTCGACGGCGGCACGACGCTCGGTGCGGAAGTCGGCGCTCATTTCGATTCCATGCTGGTGAAGCTGACCTGCCGCGGACGCGATCTCCCCACAGCCATCTCGCGGGCCAGGCGCGCAGTCACCGAATTCCGCATTCGTGGAGTTTCCACCAATATCCCCTTCCTGCAAGCAGTTCTAGACGACGCGGCCTTCCGTGCGGGCGAGGTGACAACATCGTTCATCGAGGAACGTCCCCGGCTTCTGACGTCGCGGGTATCGGCAGACCGTGGAACGAAGATCCTCACCTATCTCGCCGACGTGACGGTGAACCAGCCGAACGGAAAGCGGCCGTCGCAGGGCTATCCGCACGACAAACTCCCGAAAATCGACCTGACCACGACACCGAAAGACGGTTCCAAGCAGCGACTTGTGGAGTTGGGTCCGGCGGGTTTTGCTGCTGCCTTGCGTCAGCAGAATGCCGTGGCCGTCACGGATACCACATTCCGTGACGCGCATCAGTCACTTCTCGCGACCAGGGTTCGTACCAGCGGTCTCCTCGCGGTGGCCGGCCATGTGTCTCGGATGACTCCGGAACTGTTGTCCATCGAGGCTTGGGGTGGTGCAACTTATGATGTGGCGCTCCGCTTCTTGAAGGAAGATCCATGGGAGAGGCTCGCGGCGTTGCGTGAAGCAGTTCCGAATATCTGCTTACAGATGTTGCTGCGTGGCCGTAACACCGTCGGGTACACGCCGTATCCGGAAAAGGTGACCACCGCGTTCGTGGAGGAAGCTGCCCGTACCGGCGTCGATATCTTCCGAATCTTCGACGCTCTCAACAACATAGATCAGATGCGACCGGCCATCGACGCAGTCCGCGAGACCGGCACGACAGTCGCGGAGGTGGCGCTCAGTTACACCGGTGACCTGTCGAATCCCGCGGAGAAGCTCTACACGCTCGACTACTACCTCCGCCTCGCGGAGGAGATCGTGGAAGCGGGAGCTCACGTTCTCGCGATCAAGGACATGGCAGGATTGCTTCGGGCACCTGCCGCCGCGACTCTCGTTTCCGCACTGCGGAGCAACTTCGACCTTCCGGTGCACGTCCACACCCACGACACTCCGGGCGGACAGCTCGCGACTTACCTGGCGGCGTGGCAGGCCGGCGCCGACGCGGTGGACGGCGCCTCTGCTCCGATGGCCGGAACCACCAGTCAGCCGGCGTTGTCGGCGATCGTGGCTGCCGCGGCTCACTCCGAGTACGACACTGGAATTGATATTGCGGCCGTGTGCGACCTGGAACCCTACTGGGAGTCATTGCGAAAGGTGTACTCACCGTTCGAGTCCGGTGTTCCGGCGCCGACCGGCCGGGTCTACACACACGAGATTCCCGGTGGCCAGCTGTCCAATCTACGCACCCAGGCAACGGCATTGGGTCTAGGTGAACGTTTCGAGGATGTCGAGTCGAAGTATGCGGCGGCAGACCGGATGCTGGGGCGTCTCGTCAAGGTGACGCCGTCATCGAAGGTGGTCGGCGACTTGGCTCTTCACCTGGTGGGTGCGGGAGTGAGCGCCGATGAGTTTGCTGCAGATCCTGCGAAGTTCGATATCCCCGAATCGGTGATCGGCTTTCTGCGTGGCGAATTGGGTACTCCGCCGGCCGGTTGGCCGGAGCCGTTCCGTACCAGGGCATTGGAAGGCCGTGGTCCGGCAAAGCCCGAGGTGAAGCTGTCCGTCGAGGATACGAAAGCGCTTGACGGAGAATCCGGGGAAGTCCGGTCGACGTTGAACCGGTTGTTGTTCCCTGGTCCGACACGGGACTACCTGGAACACCTCGAGCATTACGGCGACACCTCGAGGCTTTCCGCAAATCAGTTTTTCTACGGTTTGCGCCGCGGCGAGGAACATCGCGTGAAACTCGAACCTGGCGTGGAATTGATCATCGGACTCGAAGCGATCTCCGAGCCGGACGAGCGCGGGTTCCGGACGGTGATGTGCATCCTCAACGGTCAACTGAGGCCGGTTTCGGTGCGAGACCGGAGCGTCGCCGACACCGTTCCGGCTGCAGAGAAGGCTGACCGGAGCGTTCCTGGGCACGTTCCCGCACCATTTGCCGGAGTGGTGACATTGACTGTCGAACCGGGGCAGAAGGTCTCGGCTGGTGACACGGTTGCCACGATCGAGGCGATGAAGATGGAGGCCTCGATCACCGTGCCATGCGCCGGTACGGTGGCCAGGCTCGCCATTGCCCCGTTGGCACAGGTGGAGGGTGGTGACTTGCTGGTGGTGATCGAGCCGTAAGTACTTCCGATCGACGCCGGGCATCGTGCAGACGGTGCCCGGCTGCGGCCGATCGTGTTACTGGAGCAGTTGCCCTCGGATAAGTCCGTAGTCTTCGCGCAGCCATCGGGTGAACTGGTCGCCGTCCATCTCGGTGGCCTGTACCCGCGGTAAGGCGCAGGGGTCGTCACTGCCTATCGCAGGCATGGGCACGCTGGTGCACGCGACGTCGATGCCGAGTTCGCGGACCGCAGCCCGGGCAGTGTCGTCGAAACGCCCGTACGGGTAGGAGAATCGAGTGATCGGACGGCCGGACAGCTCCTCGATCTTGCGGTGTCCGGCGCTGATCTGCGTGCGCTGTCGATCGGCCGGAAGGTCTGTCAATGAGACGTGGTCGAGCGTGTGACTGCCGAGGGTGATCAGCGGGTGATCTGCGAGTTGCGCGAACTGTTCCGCGTCGAGGGCCACTCGCGACGTTGGCGTCGTCGCCATTCGACCTCCCCAGGCCAGCACATGATCGATCGCGTCGTCCTGCTCGGTCGGCTCCAGCACGACGATTGCGTCCCAGAGCGCGCGAAACAACGCTTGACGGGAGGTTGTGATCTCGCCGCTGTCGGCACGCCAGCGCGCATTCGTCGCGCTGTCGCCGGGGCGCTCGTTCAGCGTGAAGGTCCGCCGGCCTTTTCCGAACGGAAAATCCAGCCGATCCGGTAGTGGTTCACCGCTCGGCACGGCGCGTTGCAAACCGTCCCACCAGAATTCGCGGGTGCGACCGACGGCGTTTCCGATGACAAAGATGGTCGCCGGAATCTCGTAACGTTCGAGTACCGGCAATGCGGCGACAAGATTGTCGACGTAACCGTCGTCGAATGTCACGGCCAACTGGGAACCGGTGCGCGTATAGGCATCGCTGCCCGCAAAGTTCGCGAGGTCGACGGCGGCACGCGCCTGGGAGAGTACTGCCATCTGGTCGTCGAATGCGTTCGGGGAGATGCAGATTGCCCAGGGGTCGTAGGTCTCCTCGCTGATGCAGTGGTACATCAGGATGCCGCCGCGGCGCCGTTGTTTCCGGGCGCGTAGTCGGAGCATCCGGGCGAGGGCGTCACGCCTCGACATCGTCGCCCTTGCGTGCTGCGACCGTCACGATGACGGGGTACTCGGGGTCGAAGACGTTCAGTTCCTGCCTCTTCAACTCGCGGTCGGCCATGCCGTGCAGGAACGCTGTAGCCGACAGCACATTGCCGAACGCCCGCACGTCGACGCTCTCGCGGGGGAAGGGGCCGCCGAACAGTCGATTCACGGCCAATTCCGTGAACGACCAGTACCAGGTCGAGTTCCACACCGGGTCGGCGATCTGACTGATGCCGGGCACGGTGCACAGCACCACTCCGCCGGGCTTGAGAATGCGATGGAGCGTCGCCACTGCGGCGTTCGTGTCGAAGATCATCTGCAGCGTCTGCGTCAGGATGATGCAGTCGTAGGTGTTGCTCGGCACGTTCGGTGCGTCGGTGAGATCGGCGACGTAGGTCGCGTCTTCCACGTCTGCGACGTGCAGCATGTCTGAACGGGTGACACCTTCACCGAAAGCCTCGGTGTAGGTCCGCTCGCCGATCTCCAGCACGGATCCGGTGATCAGGTGGCTGTTCGTGTCGAGAAAGTTCTCGATGTAGAAGCGATCGATCGGACGTCCACGCTCGAAACCGTATTCACGGCAGATCGGCTCGATCCTTCGGAGGTCGCCGAAACGCACCTTGCCGATGCGCGGCTTCTGTCGCCGATCATTGATTGCTCGGAGCACACGGCGGTAGTTGTCCTCACCCAGAACCGTGCGGGCAAGTGAAGTCCTACTGCGCTGGAGAAGCGTCATCGTCAATCCGTTCTCGGTGTCGGCCAACGGAGTCGGCACAGCAGGCGCAGTCGTCCGAGACCTGGGAACCAGCTGTGTACTCCCTGTGAGTTAGGCGAACCTTACCTAAGGTGGATGCGGCAGCTGTCAGGGGGTCCCGCTGGAATCTCCCAGGGGCGAACGAAGAGTTCGGTGCGACCGGAACGACGACGACGCCGCACAGGAGTCCCACCGAAATAGCGGGGACCTGTGCGGCGTCGAGTCGAGCTATGTGGTTGTGCTTATCGATCTGCCTGCGTGGCCGGGAGGATACGTGCGCTGACCTCACCGAACCCGATGCGTGAACCGCCGGCTGCTGGTGCGGTGGCCGAGATGGAGATGACATCTCCGTCTTCGAGGAAGGTGCGAGTCTCGTCGCCGACAGCGACGGGTTCTTTTCCGCCCCAGGTCAGTTCGATGAAGGCGCCGCGCTGGTTCTTCTCGGGGCCCGAGATGGTTCCGGACGCAAAGAGATCGCCGGTACTCGCGACCGCTCCGTTGATGGTGGTGTGGGCCAACATCTGCGCGGGTGACCAGTACATCTGCGCGTACGGCGGACGGGAGACGACGTGACCGTTCCATTCGACAGCGAGGTCGATGTCGAGTCCCCACTTTTCCTCGCCGCGCAGGTAGGGGAGGGGTTCGGGATCCTGGACGGGAGTGTCGATGCGGGCAGCTTCGAGAGCGAGAAGCGGGACGACCCACGGGGAGATGGACGTGGCAAAGCTCTTGCCCAGGTTGGGGCCAAGCGGGACGTATTCCCACGCCTGAATGTCGCGGGCAGACCAGTCGTTCACGACAACGGCTCCGAAGACGTGGTCGGCAAATTCGTCAGGCGTGATGGAATCGCCCATCTTCGAAGGGGTTCCGACGATGAATCCCATCTCGGCCTCGATGTCGAGGCGGCGCGACGGTCCGAAATCCGGGTTCGCCTGGTCAGGGCTCTTGCGCTGGCCACAGGGACGAATGATGTCTGTGCCGGATACGACGACGGTGCTCGAACGCCCGTGGTAGCCCACGGGAAGGTGCTTCCAGTTGGGCATCAGGGGAGCGGAATCCGGGCGGAAGAGACGGCCGAGGTTGGTGGCGTGATTCTCCGACGCGTAGAAGTCGACGTAGTCGGCCACTGTGATCGGCAGATGCATCTCGACGGAGTCGATGGAAAAGACTGCGTCGGAGGGGATTTCCCCGGTTGCAAGTTCGGTGATCTGGTTGCGCACGGATACCCAGCGATCGCGGCCTTGTGCCATGAACGCGTTCAATGTCGGTTCCGAGAAGACGGAATCGCCCAGTGCCACTGCAAGGTCGATGACAGAGTCACCCACTCGAACGCCGACACGCGGAGCGCCGCCTGCGGGGGAGAACACACCGTATGGCAGATTGTCGAGCCCGAAGAGCGAGTCGGCGGGAATGTTGATGGTCGTCATGGTCATGCGAGTGTTCCTTCTGTCTTCTCGGACCGGTTGATCAGTCCCAGGTCTTCGAGTTCGGTCAGTGGGTCTGAGATGCTGCAGGTGCCGAACGAGAGGAAGCGTCGACGCACGTCCTGGTCATCGAGTTCGGACACGCTGTGTGCGAGAGCGGTTCCGTCACGTTCTGCCAGCGCGGCAACTACATCGGACCGATCTGCGCCGGTCGCCGCAGCGCCGACTGCCGACAGGATGTTGAGGAAGCCGTGCTGCTCGAAACCCGTATCGGGATCTGTGTTCCGTACGGCATGATGCAGCCCTGCCGTGGCCTTGAACGGAATACCAGCGCGGACAACGGAAATGATGGCGTCAGCGAGTTCGTTCTCGTCGGGATACGCCTCGGCCTGAACGCCGCCGGTGCGGAACTTCGCGCTGTAACCGGCTTTTTCCAGCGCGGCAATGTAGCTGTCGCGTCGGTCGTCGCGGGGAACCTCGACAAAGATGTCGATGTAGGGATACGCGGCGTGAATGCGCGCCAGCTCGTCGAAAGCATGATCGGCCGCTACGCCGGAAGGTGTTCCAACCTCCACCGCTACGACATCGACGCCGGGGATGGCCAAGGCCTTCGCCACCGCTGCCGCAGTGGCGTCCGGACCGGCAGGAACTGTGAGGCTCAGTGCCACAGGATGATCGGCAGAGATGTGAGCGGAGAGTTCGTCCAATCGCGATGCGGGAAAGACGAAGGGGCCGACCAATGCGGAGTAGCCGGCTTCGAGGTACGACTGATGCGACGGAACTGCTTCGGCGAGAGGCGCATTGCCGGGTGGGAACAGGGCGGCGTCGTCGCACAGACCGCGCAGAAGTGGGGAGATGACGGTCATTGTGCAGGCCCCCGTCCGGCCCAACTCCAGGCGTAGTTGTCATCTTCGCAGGCCAATGCGCCTTCGCCGAGTTCGAGCGGCCGGAACGTGTCGACCATGACGGCCAGCTCGTCGAAGAACTCTGCACCGATGCTGCGCTCGTACGCTCCTGGCTGCGGGCCGTGTGCGTGTCCGCCGGGATGAACCGAGATGGAACCCTGGCCGATGCCGGAACCCTTGCGTGCTTCGTAGTCGCCGCCGCAATAGAACATGATCTCGTCGGAGTCGACATTGGAGTGGTAGTACGGCACGGGAATCGACAGCGGGTGGTAGTCGACCTTGCGTGGCACGAAGTTACAGATCACGAAGTTGTTGCCCTCGAACGCCTGATGCGCCGGCGGCGGCTGGTGAACGCGGCCGGTGATGGGTTCGTAGTCGGAGATGTTGAACGTGTACGGGTACAGGCAACCGTCCCAGCCGACCACGTCGAAGGGATGCGTCGGGTAGACCATGCGGGTTCCCACGATGCCGGCCGACGTCCGGTGCTTGACCAAGACCTCCACATCGGTACCTTCGGCGATCAGGGGAGCCGTGGGTCCGTGTAGGTCGCGCTCGCAGAACGGTGCGTTCTCGAGCAACTGGCCGAATCGTGAGAGGTAACGCTTGGGTGGAACGATGTGGCTGTTCGCTTCGATCGCGTAGGCGCGTAGTGGCTTGTCGCCCTTGGGGATCCAGCGATGCGTCGTGGACATCGGGATGAGGACGTAGTCGCCTTCGCGTGCTTCGAGTGCGCCGAATACCGTTTCGACAGTGGCTTCACCGGATTCGATGTAGACCATCTCGTCGCCGATTGCGTTGCGGTACAGGGGCGATGCCGCGCCGGCAATGACGTAGGACAGGCGGACGTCGGCATTGCCGAGGATCAGGCGCCGTCCGGTCACCACATCCGTTTCGGCCCAGATACTTTCCGGGAACAGGTCGTGCAGCTTCAGATGCCGCGGTTTGAGTGGGTGATTGGGCGTGGTGCTCTGGTCACGCAGTTCCCAGAGCGTGGCGTCGACGATCGCCGACGGAATCTCACGGTGGTACAGGAGCGACGAGTCGGAGGAGAATCCTTCTTCGCCCATCAACTCCTCGTAGTAGAGGTTTCCTGCTTCGTCACGGTGCTGAGTGTGACGCTTCGGGGGGACATTGCCGAGTTGTCGGTAGAACGCCATGTCCGGCCTCCTTCTGTGCTGTTTCCGTCTGACTCACGTTGACCAGATAGTAAACACATTAACTAAAATGATGTGACAGGTGCAACCCTTCAGGGGGTGCGGGTTGTGTTGTTAGTTCCGTCCGCGCACGTCGAACTGGCTGCGATTGCTGATCAGTTTGTCCAGGAGCATCACAAGAATCCGCTGCTCAGCTTCGCTGAGGACGCTGACCCACGCGTGTTCGCGCTCGTTCTGCTCGCGAAACGCCTCGACCATCGCGTCTCTGCCCATCTCGGTCAGGTAGAGCTGCACCGAACGGCCGTCGTTCTCGGTGGGGCGGCGATCGATCAAGCCGTCGGCCAGCAGTGATTTGGACAGGTTCGATACGGCCGCCCGACTCATTCCAGTGAGCTCGGCAGCGGCTTTCGGCTCGATCGGCCCGGCCAGCCAGGTCACGAACATCAGGCGGAAGGATGACCACGACCAGCCGCGTGGTCGGTGTATCGACGACTCGAGGTCATACGTGACCACGTTGGATGCGCGGTTGAGTGTCAGGAGAACCTCGGTGGCGAGGTGGTGGCGAAAGCCGTGCTCGTCGGACAGTCTTTTGTTCGCCAACTCGATGAACGACCAAAAATTGAGCTCTCCGGCCGTTCCCTGAGTTTCTTCTGCTGCGGCTTCCATGGCGTCACTCTAGCGCGATCAAGAGGCACGTTTGTATATGAATGTACTAAAAAGGCGCGAAGCCCCTGTGCGCCTTTCCAGTAGTGCCCACTACCAAAAAGGCGCACAGGGGGGGGGGGGGGGGGGGGGGGGCCCCCCAAAAAAACCCCCCCCCCCGGGTTTCCCCCCCCCACCTGTTTACCCCCCCCCCCTAAACCCGCCCCCCCCCAAGGTTTATAACAGGCCCCGTAGCGAGGGCCCCCAAACCCGCCCCCCG
>NZ_JAWLRZ010000039.1:0-595 GCF_033142425.1 Rhodococcus sp. IEGM 1366 | reverse complement strand
CGTCCACATAGGTAAACAAGTTATCCCTTTCGCGTGCGTTGAGGGTACCCCCGGAGGACTCATGCCCCTGCAGAACCACATGCATCTGATTTCCACCGACGATCACCTGATCGAGCATCCGAAGCTCTGGTCGGATCGTCTGCCGAAGAAGTTCCTCGACGCCGGACCCCGGATCATCGAGAAGGTGATGCCGCGATCGGTGCACGCCGGTGACGGCGCCCGCGGTGATGCCGGCACCAAACTCGCCGAAGTGTGGATCTACGAAGACCGTGTCTACCCGTACATCGGACTCAACGCGGTGGCTGGGAAGAAACCCGAGGAGTACGGCGCCGAGCCCACCCGGTACGAGGACATGATCGCCGGCTGCTTCGACCCGAAAGCCCGTGTGCTGGACATGGATATCGACGGCGTCCAAGCCGGACTGTCCTTTCCTTCGTTCCCCCGGTTCGCCGGAACGGTCTTCCTCGAAGGCAAGGACCGGGAGTTGGCGTTGCTCTCGGTCAAGGCCTGGAACGATTACCACATCGACGAATGGTGCGCGAGCGCCCCGGACCGGTTGATCCCGCTGGTGATCCTGCCGCTGTGGTCGGTGGAG
>NZ_JAWLRZ010000038.1:0-612 GCF_033142425.1 Rhodococcus sp. IEGM 1366 | reverse complement strand
GACTCTCCGGCGAGTCGTTATTTCCGGAGCGATTGGCAACTTCGTCGAGTGGTACGACCTGGCGATTTACGCGTATGCAACCGTCGCGATCAGCAAGGCATTCTTCCCGGCCGGGGATTCGCAGTTCGCGATCATCGCCACGTTCTTCATGTTTGCGGTGACCTACGCCGTCCGCCCGATCAGCGGCATCTTCATGGGCACGCTCGGCGACCGATTGGGCCGCAAGAAGCTCCTTGTCTTCTCGATCCTCCTCATGGCAGCGGGGACCACCACAATAGGATTGATTCCCGACTACGCGACCATCGGCATCCTCGCACCGATCCTGCTGTTCGTGTGTCGCGCAGCCCAAGGCGTCGCCGCCGGCGGAGAGTTCGTTGGAGCTGCCACGTACGTGTACGAGTACGCCCCCCCTCGTCGTCGCGGACTACTCCTCGGACTAATCCAGATGGGCACGGGACTTTGCTATCCCGCCGCAGCTGCAGTCGCGTTTCTGCTCGCACAATGGTTCGGCGACGAGGCATTCATCGACGGCGTTTGGCGGGTCATGTTCCTGCTCAGCGCCCCACTCGCGCTCGTTGCGGTCTTCATCCGGATGCGACTCGCGGAATCGCC
>NZ_JAWLRZ010000037.1:0-613 GCF_033142425.1 Rhodococcus sp. IEGM 1366 | reverse complement strand
AAGCTCGCTAGAGGCTTTTCTCGGCAGCATAGGATCACTGAATTCGCCTCAATCGGCTACGCATCACGTCTCAGGCTTAATGCGACCCGGATTTGCCTAGGTCACGCCCTACACGCTTACACCGGTATTACCACTGACCGGCCCAGCTACCTTCCTGCGTCACCCCATCGCTTGGCTACTACCAGATCAGGTCCCGTGCATCCACCAACTCAAGACCCGAAGGTCTTCTCGTGGCTTCAGGACGGTTAGTATCACTGATTCACCATGGGCGCGTTCACACGGGTACGGGAATATCAACCCGTTGTCCATCGGCTACGCCTGTCGGCCTCGTCTTAGGTCCCGACTCACCCTGGGCGGATTAACCTGGCCCAGGAACCCTTGGTCATTCGGCGGACGAGTTTCTCACTCGTCTTTCGCTACTCATGCCTGCATTCTCACTCGTGTGGCCTCCACGGCTAGGTCACCCTGCCGCTTCCATGGCCACACGACGCTCCCCTACCCATCCACACACCTGCCAGAAAATCCTTGGATCAACTGGGGGCTATTGCGTGAATGCCGCAGCTTCGGTGGTGTACTTGAGCCCCGCTACATTGTCGGCGCAGGATCACTTGAC
>NZ_JAWLRZ010000036.1:0-639 GCF_033142425.1 Rhodococcus sp. IEGM 1366 | reverse complement strand
GGGGGCTATTGCGTGAATGCCGCAGCTTCGGTGGTGTACTTGAGCCCCGCTACATTGTCGGCGCAGGATCACTTGACCAGTGAGCTATTACGCACTCTTTCAAGGGTGGCTGCTTCTAAGCCAACCTCCTGGTTGTCTTCGCGACCCCACATCCTTTTCCACTTAGTACACGCTTAGGGACCTTAGCTGGCGATCTGGGCTGTTTCCCTCTCGACTACGAACCTTATCGCCCGCAGTCTCACTGCCGCGCTCTCACTCACCGGCATTCGGAGTTTGGCTGATTTCGGTAAGCTTGTGGGCCCCCTAGACCATCCAGTAGCTCTACCTCCGGTGAGAAACACGCGACGCTGCACCTAAATGCATTTCGGGGAGAACCAGCTATCACGGAGTTTGATTGGCCTTTCACCCCTACCCACAACTCATCCCCTCAGTTTTCAACCTAAGTGGGTTCGGTCCTCCACGACGTCTTACCGTCGCTTCAACCTGGCCATGGGTAGATCACTCCGCTTCGGGTCTAGAGCATGCCACTATGATCGCCCTATTCGGACTCGCTTTCGCTACGGCTACCCCACACGGGTTAACCTCGCGACATGCCACTAACTCGCAGGCTCATTCTTCAAAAGGCACGCCATCACCCCC
>NZ_JAWLRZ010000035.1:0-662 GCF_033142425.1 Rhodococcus sp. IEGM 1366 | reverse complement strand
CGCGGCAGTGGTTTAGGTACGGGGAAAGTGCAGCAGGGCACGGGCATTGGTTTCGACCATCTTCTCGACTTCGTCATCGGGAACATCGATCATCGCGTCGTGTACTTTCTTGCGACTGTTCGGCCAGTTCGAATCCGAGTGCGGGTAGTCACCCTCCCAGGTGATGTTGTCGATACCGACGTCGTGACGGTTCTTGATACCGAAGTTGTCCTCGATGAAACAACCGAAGAGGTGCTTGGAGAACAATTCCGACGGACGCACTGTTTGGTTGATGTTCTGGTAGAACCGGTGCTTCTCCCACGTCTGATCCATCCGTTCGAGCATGTACGGAACCCAGCCGATCCCGCCCTCGGAGAGCAGGAACTTCAGTGTCGGATGGCGATGGAAAACCGGGGAGAACAACAGATCGGCGGTCGCGTACATCGAGTTGCACCCGAAGAGTGCCGTCATCACGGCCATCGGGGCTTCGGGGGCGGTGATCGGGGCCTTACCCGAGGTGCCGAAGTGCACGGTCAACGGGATGTCGACATCCTCACACGCCGAGAACAGCGGATCCCAGTGATCGGTGTGGAACGACGGAAGTCCTAGCGGTACAGGATTTTCGGGGAAGGAAATCGCTTTTGCGCCCTTGGCTGCGGTGCGGTAGACCTCTTTGACGCATT
>NZ_JAWLRZ010000034.1:0-674 GCF_033142425.1 Rhodococcus sp. IEGM 1366 | reverse complement strand
AAGGCTCTGACGGATTGTAAGCGCACGGTTTCAGGTACTATTTCACTCCCCTCCCGGGGTACTTTTCACCTTTCCCTCACGGTACTAGTCCGCTATCGGTCACCAGGGAGTATTCAGGCTTATCGGGTGGTCCCGACAGATTCACACCAGATTTCACGGGCCCGGTGCTACTTGGGTTTCCATTACAACAGTCACAAAGTTTTCGTGTACGGGATTCTCACCCTCTACGACAGGCCGTTCCAGACCACTTCCACTAACCTCATGATTTCTTACTGTTGGCCAACACGGCAGTATTGACAAAATGAACCCCACAACCCCACGAATGCAACACCTGCCGGCTATCACACACCCATGGTTTAGCCTCTTCCGCTTTCGCTCGCCACTACTCACGGAATCACGGTTGTTTTCTCTTCCTGTGGGTACTGAGATGTTTCACTTCCCCACGTTCCCTCCACACGCCCTATATATTCAGGCGCGGGTAACACGACATCACTCGTGCTGGGTTTCCCCATTCGGACATCCTCGGATCACAGCTCGGTTGACAGCTCCCCGAGGCTTATCGCAGCCTCCTACGTCCTTCATCGGCTCCTGGTGCCAAGGCATCCACCGTACGCTCTTCATTACTTACAACAAAGATGCTCGCGTCCACTGTGCAGTTCTCAAACAACACACAA
>NZ_JAWLRZ010000033.1:0-764 GCF_033142425.1 Rhodococcus sp. IEGM 1366 | reverse complement strand
TCGACGTTCTACGACCACCGGCGCCGGCTCCGTCGCGGGGACACCCGAACCGACATCAAAGAGGCCATTCGTGGCGCATCCGAGGCAGCCAACAGCGCATACGGGCACCGGCGCATTCTTTGCGTCCTGCTCCGACAGGGGTGGAAGGTGTCGAAGAAGACCGTGCTCAAACTCATGCGCGAGCTCGGGTTGGCCTGCCCGGTGCGCCGTCGCAAACGGCACAACTCCTTCCGAGGTGAGGTCGGCGAGGCAGCCGAGAACGTGTTGAACCGCCAGTTCGCGACAGAGACTGCGCACACCAAATGGGCCACGGACGTAACCGAGTTCAACATCGGCAGTTCCAAGGTCTACCTTTCGCCCATCCTCGACCTTCATGACAACCGAATCATCTCGGTGACGGCCGGGCCGTCTCCGAGCGTGAAGATGGTCACCGACAGACTCCGCATGGCAATCGACACCCTCAACGCTGGCGAAAAACCACTTGTCCACTCCGACCAAGGATTTCAGTACCGCCACACCCTCTGGAGGGAAACGTTGTGCGAAGCAGGGCTCACTCAGTCAATGTCCCGCAAAGGCACCTGCCCGGGCAACGCCGTCATGGGGGGATTCTTCAGCCACCTCAAGGAGGAATGGTTCCCCCGTCCAGAAACCCGGAACTCTCGACGAGTTTCACACGGGACTCACTGACTACCTGCGATGGTGGAACACCACCCGCATTCAACAGCGACTCGGCTACCTCAGCCCCGACGAGTACCGCGCCCAAA
>NZ_JAWLRZ010000032.1:0-1012 GCF_033142425.1 Rhodococcus sp. IEGM 1366 | reverse complement strand
CCTTCGGAGCTGTCGGTGGGTGTTTACGGGTGGAAGGAATGCATCTTCAGGTAACCGCCCGCATCGACCCGCATCTGGGTGCCGGTGACGTAGCGTGCTTCATCGGAGGCAAGGTAGAGGACGGCGTTGCTGATGTCGACAGGCTCGACCCACGGAATCGGCATCGCCTGCTGAACATGGAAAGGGCCGACAGCATCGTCGAGAGTCGGGCTCTCGAGATCCGGACGGAAAATCTTGTACATCGCCTCGCTCTGCAGCATGCCGGTGTTGCAGTTCGTCGGATGGACGATGTTCGCACGAATCATCTGAGGTGCGAGAGCGCGCGCGATTTCGTGAATGTACTGCGAGAGCATCATTTTCGCGACTGTGTAACCGGATCCGCCCGGATCCGCTCCCGGATTTTCCACCACATCGTTGGGCATGAACGCCGCCGTCGATCCGGTCGCGATGATCGACGCACCCGCCTTCAGGTGCGGCAGGGCCTCGTGGATCGCATTCTGCGCACCCATCAGGTTGACGCCGATGACATCGAGCCAGCCTTGCATGTTCGGGCCCCCCAACATCGGGGCGATACCGGCGTTGGCGACGACGATGTCGAGCTTGCCGAATTCCGAGATCCCCTGATCGAGTGCCGAACGCAACTGCGAAGCCTCACGCACGTCCGCTTCCACGGCGACGATACGACGGCCCTGCGCCTCGACCAGACGGACGGTCTCCTTCAGGTCCTCGGGTGTCCCGAGTGGATAGGAGTTGGTCTCGATGTTGCGGCACAGGTCGACCGCGATGATGTCCGCGCCCTCCTCCGCAAGCCGCACCGCGTGACTGCGTCCCTGTCCACGGGCTGCGCCCGTGATGAATGCGACCTTACCTTCAACTCTGCCCATCGAAGTTTCCTCTCGAGTGAATCTGAATGTTGTTCAAAGCCTGGCTATCTGAAATATCGAGCACGAATCAGGCCGGGCGGGCGATGGTCTTGACCTCGAGGAGATCCTCGAGACCTTCGACGCCCCAC
>NZ_JAWLRZ010000031.1:0-1134 GCF_033142425.1 Rhodococcus sp. IEGM 1366 | reverse complement strand
ATGGCACGAGCACTGCGGCACCGATAGTTCTGTCTGCTGCAAGATCGACCAAGGCGCGATTGGCTTGGTCGAGAGGATAGGCGACGGTGCTGATGTCCAGGTGATGGCGCCCGGCGAATTCGAGGAATTCGACGGCATCGCGGCGAGTATTCGCTGTGACCGAACGTATCTCGCGTTCGTAGAACAGGTGCCTCTGATAGTTCAGAGACGGGACGTCCGAGAGGTGTATGCCGGCGATCGAGAGGATTCCACCTCGGTCCAACGCTTCGAGTGCGGTGGGAACGAGGTCACCGACCGGTGCAAAGAGGAGGGACGAATCGAGCACCGTTGGAGGGCGGTCGTACGCGCCCTGTACGGAGGTGGCACCCAGGCTGGTCGCAAGGGCACGCGCAGATTTGCTGCGCGTCATGACATGTACTTCTGCTCCTCGGGCAAGTGCTACCTGGGCGGCGATGTGGGCGCTGCCGCCGAAGCCGTAGATTCCCAGTCGACCATCCTCGGGCAGGGACGCACGGTTCAGGGCACGAAACCCGATGATTCCTGCGCAGAGTAGCGGCGCCAGTTCGACATCGGAGTATCCGGATGGCAGGGAGAGCGCGAACTCTGCTGATGCGCAGACGTATTCGGCGTATCCGCCATCGACATCCCAGCCGGTGTACGTCGAATGCGGGCACAAGTTCTCTGCGCCGCGCAGGCAGCAACGGCACCGGCCGCACGTCGAATGCAACCAGGGAATTCCGACGCGGTCACCTGGAGCGAACGACTCGACGCTGCTTCCGACCTCCTCGACCACCCCGACAATTTCGTGGCCCGGGATCACGCAGACCCGGTGTACCGGCAGATCACCTTCGGCGATATGGAGATCGGTGCGGCACACCCCGCACGCGAGAACTCGAACCAGAATTTCGCCGACTCCGATCGTCGGGCGCAGGGTCCGTACCTCGACCAGGGGATGGGTTCTGATCGTTCCGGGGTTGCGTGCCTGCCACGCTGTCATAGATGCCGAAGGTCGGGCGCTGTGGCTCACGTCGGTCACCGATGACTGTTGACGATCATCAGTGGACACTGTGCCTCGTGTAGAACTTCTCGGCAGGTGCTTCCGAGGAGCATTCCACTGAATCCGCCGCGCCCACG
>NZ_JAWLRZ010000030.1:0-1464 GCF_033142425.1 Rhodococcus sp. IEGM 1366 | reverse complement strand
GGTGAATGATGGGGAATCGAATTCAAGGTATCTGTGTGTTGTTTCAGATACCGCACAGTGGACGCGTAGCTTCTTTGTGGTAAGTCCTCGGCCTATTAGTACCAGTCACCTGCATACATTACTGTACTTCCAGTTCTGGCCTATCAACCCGGTGGTCTGCCGGGGGCCTTACCCCCTCGAGGGGGTGAGAAACCTCATCTTGGAACAGGCTTCCCGCTTAGATGCTTTCAGCGGTTATCCCTTCCGAACGTAGCTAACCAGCGGTGCTCCTGGCGGAACAACTGGCACACCAGAGGTTCGTCCGTCCCGGTCCTCTCGTACTAGGGACAGCCTTCCTCAAGTTTCTTACGCGCGCGGCGGATAGAGACCGAACTGTCTCACGACGTTCTAAACCCAGCTCGCGTGCCGCTTTAATGGGCGAACAGCCCAACCCTTGGGACCTACTCCAGCCCCAGGATGCGACGAGCCGACATCGAGGTGCCAAACCATCCCGTCGATATGGACTCTTGGGGAAGATCAGCCTGTTATCCCCGGGGTACCTTTTATCCGTTGAGCGACACCGCTTCCACTTGCCGGTGCCGGATCACTAGTCCCGACTTTCGTCCCTGCTCGACCTGTCAGTCTCACAGTCAAGCTCCCTTGTGCACTTGCACTCGACACCTGATTGCCAACCAGGCTGAGGGAACCTTTGGGCGCCTCCGTTACATTTTGGGAGGCAACCGCCCCAGTTAAACTACCCACCAGGCACTGTCCCTGAACCAGATCATGGTCCGAGGTTAGAGGTCCAATTCGATCAGAGTGGTATTTCAACAACGACTCCACGATAACTGGCGTCACCGTTTCACAGTCTCCCACCTATCCTACACAAACCGAACCGAACACCAATACCAAGCTGTAGTGAAGGTCCCGGGGTCTTTTCGTCCTGCCGCGCGTAACGAGCATCTTTACTCGTAATGCAATTTCGCCGAGTCTACGGTTGAGACAGCTGAGAAGTCGTTACGCCATTCGTGCAGGTCGGAACTTACCCGACAAGGAATTTCGCTACCTTAGGATGGTTATAGTTACCACCGCCGTTTACTGGGGCTTAAATTCTCAGCTTCGCTCCGAAGAACTAACCGGTCCTCTTAACCTTCCAGCACCGGGCAGGCGTCAGTCCGTATACATCGTCTTACGACTTCGCACGGACCTGTGTTTTTAGTAAACAGTCGCTTCTCACTGGTCTCTGCGGCCCCACCCAGCTCAGACAGTAAATGTCGTCACCAGACAGGGCCCCCCTTCTCCCGAAGTTACGGGGGCATTTTGCCGAGTTCCTTAACCATAGTTATCTCGATCGCCTTAGTATTCTCTACCTGACCACCTGTGTCGGTTTGGGGTACGGGCCGTGTGAAAGCTCGCTAGAGGCTTTTCTCGGCAGCATAGGATCACTGAATTCGCCTCAATCGGCTACGCATCACGTCTCAGGCT
>NZ_JAWLRZ010000002.1:766764-830642 GCF_033142425.1 Rhodococcus sp. IEGM 1366 | reverse complement strand
ATCATTCGACATGTGAAGTACCAAAATAATTTGGCACTGACATTCATCGACACACTGTTGAGTTCTCAAAGAACACGTGCACACCTTCGCATCAACCAGTGTCGAATGCTCCGGGGCAAGGGTTACAATCTTAGCTTATGCACCACCGGGAAGCAAGTTCCCGGTGCAAGTGCTTGTCTCCGACTTCGTCCTACCGCGTGTCCCCGGCCTCTCGGTCGGGGTTGGTGTCCGTGTCGCTCTGACTTGGATAAAGTTACGCGACGGAAAACGGAGCGTCAAACTCCCAGGTCGCGGATGATCATTGTGTTAAATCCGCTGGTAGCTCGCTTGCAGGCGAGCCACCAGCGGGCTCAGGAGTCACTTTAGGCAACTGTGACCCCACACACGTCAGTTCGCCAGTACTTTCACGCCGGCAAAGTTGCGCTTTCCGCGTCGTACAACCAACCAGCTGCCGTGTAGGAGATCCGTGACGGCCGGCTCCCAGTCCTCAGCTGACACCTTCTGGTTGTTCACCGATGCGCCACCCTCCTTCACAGCGCGCCGGGCAGCGCCCTTGCTTTCGCATAATCCGCTGGCGACAAGAAGGTCGACGATCGTCCGCGGCTCCCCCGGTGCCAGTTCACTGACCGAGGCTTCCTTCAACGCAGCGGCCAGAGTGGATTCGTCGAGCTCCGTCAGCTCAGCTTTTCCGAACAGTGCCTGGCTGGCCAACTCCACTGACCGTGTGTTGTGCTCGCCGTGAACCAATGTCGTCATCTCCGCCGCAAGACGCTTCTGTGCCTCTCGAGCATGCGGGCGTTCTGCGGTAGCAGTCTCGAGTTCTGCCAATTCCTCTGCACTCAGGAACGTGAACCAACGCAAGTACTTGATGACATCGGCGTCGCCGGTGTTCACGAAGTACTGGTACCAGGCGTACGGGCTGGTCATTTCCGGATCGAGCCACAGGCTGCCGCCGCCGGTCGACTTACCGAACTTCTTTCCGTCAGCCGAGGTCACCAGCGGGACGGTCATCGCATGGACACTTTCGCCATCCACGCGACGGTTGAGTTCGACGCCGGCGATGATGTTGCCCCACTGATCCGAGCCACCCACCTGCAAGGTGCAGCCAAGATCGCGTCGGAGGTGCAGGTAGTCGTTTGCCTGGAGCAGCATGTAGCTGAACTCGGTGTACGACATTCCGTCGGATTCGAGACGACGCTTGACGGTGTCACGCGCGAGCATGACATTCACCGAGAAGTGTTTGCCTACGTCGCGCAAGAAGTCGATGGCCGACATATTGCCGGTCCAGTTCATGTTGTTCTCGATGACGGCGCTGGTCGGAGAATCGTCGAAGTCCACAAATCGTTCGAGTTGGCCGCGGATTCGTCCGGCCCAGTCAGCGACGGTATCGGCCGAGTTCATCGTGCGTTCCCCGACGTCGCGGGGGTCGCCGATCAGACCGGTTGCGCCACCGGCAAGAACGATCGGGCGGTTACCGGCACGCTGAAAACGCTTGAGCGCAAGAAGAGGAACCAAATGTCCGGCGTGCAGGCTCGGCCCTGTGGGGTCGAACCCCGCATAGAGCGTGACCGGTCCGGCCTCGAGATCCTTACGCAGAGCGTCGAGATCAGTTGATTGGGCGATGAGCCCACGCCAGGTCAGTTCGTCGAGAATATTCTCAGTCACGGGCTAGATCATCCCACCCTCACGAAAGGGCGGGCGCTCGCGGGCTTCGACGGTAGGCCGACACCGCCGGCGAATCAGGAATCCACAGCCGCCACGGGATCTCCGCTGCCGAGCTGACACCGACCCGGGGCCCCGCTACCCAGTTGTCCGACTCGCTCAGGTCCAGTCGAATTCGTGAATCCCGATCGAAGACATCAGCCCCGTTGTCCGCCAACGTAATTCCTGCTGCGGACCCGAGATTTCCCGGTCCGCGCGCCCAATCGCGGGGCGGACGATCCGGTGAACGACGGCCGGAGACAACATCGTGGCCGGCTTCGACCTCTGCTGCGCGGAGGAGTACTCCACCGGCCACTCCGGCCGGACCGTACGAGATGTTCATGCAGAAATGCATCCCGTAGCTGCGGTACACGTACAGCAAACCTGCGCGCTCGAACATCACCCGATTACGCGGCGTCCGCCCCCGATAGGAATGTGCTGCCGGGTCCGGCCACGGTCCGTCCTTCTCCCCGCCGTATGCCTCCACTTCGACGATCCGAAAGCTGACGTCGTCTACTGACAGTGTCGAACCGAGAATGATCAGTCCCGCCTCCAGCGGAGAAGTCACGCTCGCCAACTGCTTGATGCTCACCATTCGATTGTGCCTTTCCCCTTGACGCTGGGGCGCGTCCGGTTTCACAATTCAACATGTGATGAATTAACGGAATCGAGGTTCACCGTGACCACAGCACCTGCCATCGACATCCGAGGACTCACCGTCATCCGTGGAAAGCAGGAGGTTCTCCACTCCATTGATCTGCAAGTATCCGCCGGATCCGTCACCGGACTACTAGGCCCGTCTGGTTGCGGCAAGACAACACTGATGCGAGCGATAGTCGGAACTCAGATCGTCAAGAGCGGCGACGTACGAGTTCTCGGTGATCAAGCCGGAACACCGGCACTGCGTCGACGCGTCGGCTACGTCACCCAATCCCCCAGCGTCTACGGCGACCTGACTGTCACCCGCAACGTCCAGTACTTCGGATCGCTGTACGGAAAGTCCGGTGCCGATGTTCGGACCGCAATCGACGCGGTCGGGCTCACTCGCTACGCGGACCAGATCAGCGCAGACCTGTCCGGCGGACAGATCGGACGCGTGTCACTGGCCTGTGCTTTGGTTGCCGATCCCGATCTGCTGGTTCTCGACGAGCCGACCGTCGGACTCGACCCCGTCCTTCGAGTTGAACTCTGGGAGAGATTCGCTGAACTTGCCAAGGGCGGAACTACCCTGTTGATCTCCAGTCACGTCATGGACGAAGCAGATCATTGCGCCGAACTGATACTGATGCGCGACGGCTTCCTCCTTGCGCAACTCACGCCAGACGAACTTCGCGCGAAGACCAGGTGCGAACGCCTCGAAGACGCGTTCCTGGAGCTCATCCGGACCTCGCCGGTGGGAGGCGAAATATCATGAGTGTCAACATCTTCGGAGCAACGACAGTTCGCATTCTCATGCAACTGCGTCAGGACCGCCGCACAGTTGCCATGATCTTGTTGGTTCCGTCACTGTTGATGATCCTGCTCTACTTCCTCTACGTCGACGTCCCGACAGCGCCAGGCGCAGTACCGCTGTTTCAACGGGTCGCCATCACTATGCTCGGGATCTTGCCTTTTGTCGTGATGTTCCTGGTCACTTCCATCGCAATGCAGCGTGAGCGCAGTTCCGGAACCCTCGAGCGACTACTCACCACCCCGATGGGCAAACTTGACCTTCTCGCTGGATATGCCGCGGCGTTTTCGTTGTCGGCTGCGGCCCAGGCGGCCCTCGCGTGTGCCGTTGCCTTCGGGTTTCTGGGTCTCACTATCGCCGGAAGCCTCGGCTGGGTGATAGTCATCGCCGTACTGGGCGCAATCCTCGGAGTGGCGCTCGGTCTGTTGGCCAGCGCTTTCGCAAAGACCGAGTTCCAAGCCGTTCAGTTCATGCCGGTGGTCGTGGTTCCACAGCTGTTCCTCTGCGGACTCCTGGTTCCGCGCGACCAGCTACCGACTTGGCTCGAATGGATCAGCAACGTCCTACCGCTGAGTTACGCCGTCGACGCACTTCAGCAGGTATCGATACACGCCGATGCCACCGGCCAAATGTGGCGCGACCTCGCGGTGATGGCTCTCTTTGCCGCGGCCGCCCTCACACTAGCCGCTGCAACGCTGGACCGCCGAACCCCATGAGCAGCAACAACATACCGTTGCGGCCGGGGCGGCGGCCGGGAAAGTCCGAGACCCGGACGCAGATCCTCGAGAGCGCCAGACGCGCATTCTCACAAAACGGATTTGCACGAACCACGGTCCGCGCCATCGCAACCGAAGCCCAAGTCGATCCGGCCCTGATACATCACTACTTCGGCAGCAAGGAGCAACTGTTCACCGCCGCAATCGCCCTACCGCTGGATCCGAAGAAAGTTCTAGCCCCGGTTCATTCGTCGACAAGCGACCAACTGGGTACGAGTCTGTTGACTGCCGTCCTCGGTGTCTGGGAATCGGAGCATCAGGCCGCGATTCTCGCCGCATTTCGCTCGGCCATTTCCGGCGAAGGAACCCGACTGATTCAGAGCTTCCTTCTGAACATCGTCTTGCGGGACATCATCCCGCGGGTGGATTCACCGGCCGGGACAGGAATTATTCGAGCCGAATTGGTGGCGTCGCAGATCGCTGGACTCCTGGTCACTCGCTACATTCTCGAGCTTGAACCGCTGAAATCGCTGAGCGTCGACGCGTTGGTACCGCTGGTAGCTCCGAACCTCCAGCGGTACCTTACCGGCGAACTACCGATCTAACCTTCTGCCTTGGCGAGCAACTTCTCGTGCTCGTCGTCTGCAACATCGCGCGCTTCGTCGATCAGCAATACCGGGATACCGTTTTCGATCGGGTATGCGCGTCGCAGACGAGGGTTGTAGAGCAGCTCGTCCCCGACCAACAGCAGTGGACCCTTGTCTTGCGGGCAGGCCAAAATGCTGAGCAACGTCGAATCAATAGCCACGTTTATCCTCTCGAACCGAACACGAACCGATCAGGTTCAGGCTACCTGCTGAGCCGATACTCACCGCGAACCCGTACCCATCCTGGTTGGCATCAATTGCGCCGCAACTGCCTTGGTCAGCCGCTTGTACGACTGGGTTTCGGAGTCGAGATACCAGGTCCGCGGTCCCGGAGCCGGAAGCCCGGCCGCTGCGAGCACGGCGGGATTGGGCCGGAACGAGGATCCAACGGCGATCTCGTCGACCACGTGCACGATGTCAGGACGCGCATCGAAGTCGAGGTGATCCAACGTCTCGGCGAGTTCTGCCGCACGGAAATTGCGGCCGGGCAAACAGGTCACCGCGGCGACAGCCAACTGGAACGGTGCCTCACCTACCGCGTACGCCACCGCAAGGTCCACCCGCGAGACACTCGACAGTGCGTCGACGATCGGAGCGGTGAAGACGGGTCCACGCAACGTCGAGATCACCGTGTTCTTGTGGTCGACCAGCCAGTAGTCGCCGTCGGAATCACGGCGGAACAGGTTTTCAGTGGGTATCCAGGAATCTCCGGCCTCGAAGAGTCCGCGCATGGCACCACCGGACAGATCGGCATTGAATCCTGCACGACCCAGCAACAACCCGACCTCGTCGTCGGCGCACTCGCGGACAAACCCGTCCTCGTTCTCGAGGATCCGGCCGCTGAGCGGGTCGTACGCCGCAAGTCGTACCCGCGCACTACCGGGCAACGGACGTCCTTTGCACCCGATCTTCGATCCGGCCACATTCGCGAGGATCACATCACCTTCGGTTGAGGCGTAGAACTCGAGGATCTGAGCAGGATCGAACGCCTCGGTGGTGCGCTTCCACAGCCCCGGCGGCATTCCGGATCCGATGAACAACCGAACGGGATGAGTACCGTCGAGCAGGAGAAGATCCTCGTCGAGAATCTGGCGCATCATCGACCACGTGTAGCTCACCACGGTGACGCCGTAGCGATGGATCTCCTCGACAAATCGAGCCGGGTCCAGCCCCCTCGACAGCGCGATCCGGCTGCCACCTGCCATTGCGCCGCCGATTGTCGCCAGCAAACTTGACGAATGATGGAGCGGCGCAAGGCAATACACGGTATCGCCCCGGTCGAGGTCGGCAGCCGAGGCCGTACCGAATGCCGACAACGCCCACCGGTAGTTGGTAATCTGCTTGGCTTCGAGTCGGCCACCGGATTCCGCGAAGATGATGAAGGCAAGTTCGCGCGCAATCCCCGGATCAGGCCTGTACCAACCCGGCAGACTGACCGTCGTAGGGTCGATCTGCTCGAGATCGATGACGTCGTGCGCGGAATCCACGCTCAACCCACGCGCGTCACCGCCGCCGAGTACCAGTACCGGACGCCCAGCTGCGAGCACTTCCTGAACGTTTTCCGGATCGGTGATAATCCGATCGACATTTCCGAGTTTCACCGCCGTCGCAATGTCGCCGCCCGGTGGGAGCATGACTGCAACAGCTCCGAGTCGCGACAGCGCGGCGATAGCAGCGAGTGCACTCGGCCGGGTCTCCATGAGAATGCCGACGTGCGCTGCCGGGCGCACTCCAACCGAAATCAAACCGCGAACAACGTTGTCGATGCGGATGTTGACGGCTTCGTAGGTATGGACCCGGTTGTCGAAGAGGAAGCACTCCCCTGCCGGAGCCTTACGGCGCTGCTCGGCCAAGAGCGCACTGAGCGAAATCTTGGTGTGCGGCTGAATCTGATTGAGCCTGGCCAACCTGGGAAGCGCCCGAGCAGCCTCGCCGGACAATTCGAAAGTCCCGCGCAATGCTCCGCTGGCCAGATCGCTGATGCCCTTGGTCACGCCGACGCCGACCTCGGCTACCGAGGCCACGGTGTGAATGATCCGATTGCTCATCGACACCCCGGTCTCGTCCTCGGGGTACGGGCCCTGCGGCATGCGCTCGACGCGGGCCGGCCGTGTTCCGCCCTGCTCGATCCACTGGACGAATTCGCCTGTTGTCGGCCACGTGTGATTTGCAGCGACGGAACCGACGACCAGACCGAAATGCCCAGCGCGCAAAGTTGATTCGTACACGTCAGCTCGCGGCGCTGCCTGCGTGATCCCGCGGACCGCTTGGGGTTGCCCGATGTCGTCGACCTCGCCGACAAAAGCCAGAACGGGACAGGTGATCGACGCAAGCGTCACCGCTTGATCCTTGATGACAAACCCGCCCGACATCATCCGGTTGTGCACGACAAACTGCTTGAGCAGTTCGGCAACAGCGGGCCCGGACCAGCCGACCCATCCCTCCGTCGCCAGGAAGCGTCGTTGCTGTTCGCGCGGCAGGAGTGCCTCACGATCGTGAAGTTGCAGTAGGAAGTCGACACGCGACTTGAGCGTCTTGACGGGATCGAGCAATTGGAAGCCTGTCCGGGCCATCCACCCCGTGACCGCCAGCCTGTTGAAGACGTGATCCGCGAGGAAGTCTGCTCCCCACGTGGCTATCCCGGCCGGAATACCGAATGGGAGCGCCGCAAGTGTGTCGACGGGACTTCCGAAAGTGATGAGACTGGCGATGTTTCGGCTCTGCCGATATGCCGCAGCTTGGTAGGCGAACATTCCGCCCTGCGAATACCCGGACAGGTGAACGTCTTTGCCGGTATGCCGATGAACGTGATCGACGATCTCACTGAGCGCGATGATGTGGTCTGCAAGATTACGGCCCCAGCCACCGTCCTGTGCGTCAGGTTCACCGAAGTCGACCACCCACGGATCAAGTCCCATCTCGTGCAGGATGCCGACTGCCCCCTGATCGCGCGTCACGTCGTACACACCGGCCGACATCATCATCGGCGGGACCAATACGATCGGCGGACCGGTCTCCCCTGGATCGGTGTCGGGAAAATACCGCCGCAGACGGTACATCGGCGCACGTTCGACGATCTCGAACGGCGAGGTTGTCAGATCCGTCTCGAGTCCACCCAGACGAACAACCTCCAGGCCGTTCTGCGCTGTCGCGACCACCCGCCGAAGCGGACCCAGCACCGACTTGGAATTCAATCCCACCATTTCACTCCCAAGTAACTCGCGTCAAAAACTCTGTCGCATTCGTGTCGAGCTAAACAAGCCTACTGCCCCCGAGAACACGTACGCGGCCAGTGAGGAAAAATCCTCTCTGACCGCGTACGACAACACCGACAACCGATGACTGATTTAGAGGGGCCACTCTCGCAGCGACTGAGCCAGCGTGCGTACGCCGTTCAGTTGCTCGGCCACCCGGACACCTGCGGTTCCGCCACGTGCGTTGCGTGAGGCGATGGAGCCCTCGACGGTCAGCACTTCCCGAACAGCAGGCGTCAACGACGCGTCGACTCCGGCCAGTTCCTCGTCGGTCAGATCCTCGAGTCCAACGCCGCGAGCCTCGGCGACACGCACACACGCGCCTGCGGCCTCATGTGCGACACGGAACGGAACGCCCTGACGAACCATCCATTCCGCGATGTCGGTGGCCAACGTGAAGCCGGCCGGAGCCAACTCCGCCATGCGCTCGGTGTGAAACTCGAGTGTCTGCACCAGGCCGGTGATGGCCGGGAGCAACATTTCGAGTTGCGCAACCGAATCGAAGACCGGTTCCTTGTCCTCTTGCAGATCGCGGTTGTACGCCAAGGGCTGCGCCTTCAGCGTCGCCAACAATCCCGTGAGGTTGCCGATCAGACGACCCGACTTACCGCGCGTGAGCTCGGAAACATCCGGGTTCTTTTTCTGCGGCATGATCGACGATCCGGTCGACCACGCGTCGGCGAGCGTGATGTAGCCGAATTCCGGTGTGCTCCAGATGATGACCTCTTCGGCCATCCTCGACAGGTCGACGCCGATCATCGCCAACACGAACGCAGCCTCGGCAGCGAAGTCGCGCGACGCCGTGGCATCGATCGAGTTCTCCGCCGAGCTGTCGAACTTCAGTTCTGCCGCAATGGCTTCGGGGTCGAGCCCGAGCGAGGAACCGGCGAGCGCGCCGGAACCGTACGGGGACACCGCAGCTCGCACGTCGAAGTCACGCAGACGCGCAACGTCACGCAACAACGGATGTGCATGTGCCAGGAGGTGATGCGCGAGCAACACGGGCTGAGCGGCCTGCAGGTGCGTCTTACCCGGCATGACTGCGTCCGGATGTGCAGCTGCCTGAGTGGCAAGAGCGTCGACGACGTCGAGCACTCCGTCCGCAACGCGGCGCACCGCATCACGGAGCCACATACGGAACAGCGTCGCCACCTGGTCGTTGCGCGAACGACCGGCACGCAGACGCCCACCGACCTCGGGACCGACTCGTTCGATCAAGCCGCGCTCGAGTGCGCCGTGCACGTCCTCGTCGGACTCGCTGGGCCCGAAGGCACCACTTGCGACGTCAGCGGCGAGGCGCTCCAAACCGTCGAGCATGGTGGCAAGGTCGGCTTCGCTGAGGAGACCGGCCTTGTTCAGCACGCGAGCATGAGCCTGCGACGCCCGCACGTCGTACGGAGCCAGAACCCAGTCGAAGTGAGTCGACTTACTCAGGGCCGCCATGGCGGCGGCCGGTCCGGATTCGAACCGCCCGCCCCACAACGCGCCTTCATTAGTGCCGTGTTTTTGGGCGTCTCCGACACCGTGCGCAGTCATTCTTTACAGACCCAGATCGCGCTTCGCGGCGACCTTCGACGACAGACCGTGGATCTCGACGAAGCCCTTCGATGCGGACTGGTCGAAGCTGTCGCCCTCGTCGTACGTTGCGAGGTTGAAGTCGTACAGCGACTCGGGGCTACGACGGCCGTTGACCGTGATGGCTCCACCGTGCAGGAAGAGACGGATGTCGCCGGTGACGCGTTCCTGCGTCTTCTCGACAAACGTGTCGAGAGCATCCTTGAGCGGGGAGAACCACAGGCCGTCGTAGACCAGCTCGGACCAACGCTGCTCCATCTGACGCTTGTAGCGACCGAGTTCGCGTTCGAGGGTGACGTGCTCGAGTTCCTGGTGAGCGGTGATGAGCACCATCGCTCCGGGAGCTTCGTAGATCTCGCGGCTCTTGATGCCCACGAGGCGGTCCTCGACGACGTCGAGACGGCCGACTCCCTGAGCGCCGGCGCGGCGATTCAGTTCCTGGATGGCTTCGAGGACGGAGACCGGACGGCCGTCGATGGCAACCGGGCGACCCTTGTCGAAGCTGATGATCAGCTCGTCGGGTGCGTTCCAGTTGGCCGTCGGATCCTCGGTGTAGTCGTAGACGTCCTTGGTGGGCGCGTTCCACAGATCCTCGAGGAATCCGGTTTCGACGGCGCGGCCCCAGACGTTCTGGTCGATCGAGAACGGCGACTTCTTGGACACGTTGATCGGGATGTTGTTCTCTTCCGCGAAAGCGATTGCCTTCTCGCGGGTCCACGCGTAGTCACGAACCGGTGCGATGACCGAGAGGTCGGGAGCGAGGGCGCCGAAGCCGACCTCGAAGCGAACCTGGTCGTTGCCCTTGCCGGTGCAACCGTGCGAGACGATGGTTCCGCCGTGCGAACGTGCGGCCTCGACGATGTGCTTGACGATCAGCGGACGGCTGATCGCGGACACGAGCGGGTAGCGATCCATGTACAGGGCGTTGGCCTGGATGGTCGGCAGGCAGTACTCGTCCGCGAACTCGTCACGAGCGTCGACGACAACGGATTCGACTGCGCCGCAGTCGAGTGCGCGCTGGCGCACGACCTCCATGTCCTCGCCGCCCTGTCCCAGATCGATGGCGACGGCGACAACTTCAGCGCCTGTCTCCTTACCGATCCAACTGATGGCAACAGAGGTGTCCAGCCCGCCTGAGTAGGCGAGTACGACGCGATCGGCCATGGTGTGTGTGCTCCTTCGGTTGAAAATCTTCTATCAAGAATAAGGGGTCAGGCGAGGGATTCGATCATGGCGCTGAGTTCCGCTCCGGAAAGCGGTTCCCGGGCCATCACGAAGATGGTGTCATCCCCCGCGATAGTCCCCACGATATCGGTCAGCGAGGCACGATCAAGTGCACTCGCCAGGTAGTGCGCAGCCCCCGGTGGTGTCCGGAGTACCGCCATGTTTCCGCTGGAGTCCGTGGACACCAACAGCTCTCCGAGCAGTCGCGACAGACGATCAGTACCACCTGACACACCGCGTACGGGGTTACCGTCCTCGGGCACCACATACACACCAGCGCCGCCGTCCGCTGCCCGGAGTTTCACCGCTCCCAGCTCTTCGAGGTCACGCGAGAGCGTTGCTTGTGTCGCCTCGATGCCTTCTTCTCCCAGCAGCGACGCAAGTTCCGTCTGACTGCGAACCGGGTGCGCCGCCAGCAGCGCGATGATGCGCGACTGGCGACCGGCCCGAGTAGGAGCGATGCTCACGCCGCGCCTGCGGTTCTCTGCTCCAGCAGCCAGACCAGTAGGGCCTTCTGGGCGTGCAAGCGGTTCTCGGCCTCGTCCCACACAACACTCTGTGGGCCGTCGAGCACCTCGTCTGTGACCTCTTCCCCTCGATGGGCGGGAAGGCAGTGCAGGACAACGGCCTTGGGGTCGGCGAGTGCCAGCAGGTCGGCATTGATCTGGTACGGACGGAAGGGACCGACCCGGTCGAGACCGTCGTTTTCCTGACCCATCGACGTCCACGCGTCTGTGACGAGTGCATCTGCACCAGCGGCAGCTTTCTGCGGATCCCGGGTAACCGTGATCGTGGCGCCGGTTTCCTCGGCCCGCATACGTGCCGCGTCGAGAATCCACTGTGCCGGTTCGAAGCCCTCCGGACCGCAGATCGTGACGTTGATGCCGGCCGTGACGCCGCCGAGCATCAGCGAGTGCGCCATGTTGTTGGCACCGTCACCGAGGTAGGTGAGGTTCAGACCCGTCAAATCACCCTTGTGCTCGGCCAGTGTCTGCAGATCGGCCAGAACTTGACACGGATGGAACTCGTCGGAGAGTGCATTGACGATGGGAATCGTTGCGCCCGTTGCCATCTGCTCCAAGCGCTTCTGGCCGAACGTGCGCCACACCACGGCGTCGACGTAACGGGAGAGGACGCGTCCCGTGTCGGCCAATGTCTCCTCGCGGCCGAGCTGCGTGCTCCGACCGTCGACGACAACGGCATGGCCGCCCATCTGTGCGATGCCCATCTCGAAGGAGAACCTCGTGCGCGTCGAGTTCTTCTCGAAGATCACTCCGACGCCGCGCGGCCCCTCGAGTGGGCGACGCGAAAACGGATTCTTCTTGAGCTCGGCAGCCAGGGCGAGGACCTCGGCCTGCTGCGCAGGAGTCAGATCGTCGTCCCTGAGAAAGTGTTTCACCATGGTAGTCACTTCTCCCCCGGCTGATCAGCCGATAATGCGTGATCGAAAATGGCAGGTAGTGCCGCCACAAACGCCTCGGCCTGCTCGTCGGTGAGGATCAGCGGCGGTGCCAACCGGATGACTCCGGGATTCGCTGCATTCACAAGATACCCGGCTTCACGTGCTGCATTTTCCACTGCGGGCGCAACGTCCTGCGTCAGCACCACACCGAGCAGAAGTCCGGAACCGCGGACGTAGTCGACCAGCGGATGGCCCAGTTCTTCGATGCCTGCGGTGATGGACTTGCCAAGGCTGTCTGCGCGCGAGATCAAGTCTTCGTCCGCAACGGTCTTCAGCACGGCAAGTGCCGCCGCAGCGCACACCGGGTTGCCACCGAACGTCGTCCCGTGTTTTCCGGGACCGAACAGCTCTGCCGCAGCGCCGGTCGCAATGCAGGCGCCGATCGGCATTCCGCCGCCGAGCCCCTTCGCGAGAGTGATGACGTCCGGAACGATGCCGACAGCCTGATGAGCGTAGAACCAGCCGGTCCGGCCGATACCGGTCTGCACCTCGTCCAGTACCAGCAGAGCGCCCCGCTCCGCCGTGATCCGGCGAGCTTCGACCAGGTATCCCTCTGGCGGCACGACAACGCCGCTTTCACCCATGATCGGTTCGAGGAACACTGCCGCGGTATCGGAATCGACAGCCCGGTCGAGAGCCTCGATATCGCCGTAGGGAACGAATTCGACGCCGGCAGGCATCGGTTCGAACGGCGCCCGCTTGGCCGGCTGACCGGTCAGTGCCAAGGCACCCATCGTCCGGCCATGGAAGGAGTTCTCGGCGGAGATGATCTTCTTGCGTCCCGTGGCGCGGGCGAGCTTGAAGGCGGCTTCGTTGGCCTCGGTACCCGAGTTGCAGAAAAACGCCCGACCGGACACATTGCCCAGATGTCCGAGCAACTGCTCTGCCAATTCGACGACAGGCTCGCTCGCATACAGGTTGGAGACGTGCCCGAGGGTCGACAGCTGATCCGTCACAGCCTCGATGATTGCGGGATGCGCATGACCGAGAATGTTGACGGCAATGCCGGCGAGGAAATCGACGTACTGCTTACCGTCGGCATCGGTGAGAACGGCGCCTTCGCCGCGTACGAGAGCTACCCGAGGTACACCGTAGTTGTTCATCAGCGAAGCGGACCACCGCTGCTGCAATTCGATCGTGCTCATGAGTTGACTCCCTGCTCGCTGATGTCGGCTCCGGGCACAACCATCGTGCCGATGCCCTCACCTGTGAAAAGTTCGAGTAGAACGGAATGCGCAAGCCGTCCGTCGATCACGTGCGCCGACGGAACTCCGCCTAGCACAGCGCGCAGGCAGGCCTCCATCTTCGGCACCATGCCCGCGTCGAGACTCGGCAGAAGCTGTGCCAATGCGTCGGTGTCGATTTCGCTCGCGAGCGAGGAACGGTCCGGCCAATCCGTGTACAGCCCTTCGACATCGGTCAGAACAACCAGCTTCTCCGCACCGATCGCTTCGGCCAAGGCCGCTGCAGCCGTATCCGCATTGATGTTGTGAACAACGCCGTCCACGTCGGGAGCGATTGTCGACACCACCGGAATGCGTCCTGCCGCAATGAGATCAAGCACCGCGTCGGGGTTCACCGTGGTGACGTCGCCAACCAGGCCGATATCGGTCTGCTCGCCTTCCACTGCAACGGTACGACGCGTCGCGGTGAACAGGTGGGCGTCTTCGCCGGAAATTCCGACAGCGTACGGTCCATGCGCGTTGATCAGTCCGACGAGCTCACGGCCTACCTGGCCGAAGAGCACCATCCGGACGACGTCCATGACCTCGGGCGTCGTGACCCGGAATCCGCCACGAAACTCGCCCTTCATGCCCAGCCGGGCCAGCATGGCATTGATTTGCGGTCCACCGCCGTGAACCACAACAGGGTGGATGCCGACGGTACGCAGAAACGCCATGTCCGCGGCAAACGCGGTCTTGAGCTCGTCGTCGACCATCGCATTGCCGCCGTATTTGACGACAACGATCTTGTCGCGGAAACGCTGCAGCCACGGCAACGCTCCGGCCAGGACGTGCGCCTTCTGATGTTCGCTGATAGAACTCAACACATCGGTCATGACGAGTACGCCGAGTTCTCTTCGACGTACGCGTGCGACAGGTCCGTCGTGCGAATCGTCACGGACTCGTCGCCGATCCCGAGGTTGATATCGAGTTCGATGTCGATGCCACTGAGATCGACATCGCGCGCGCCCGGTGCACCGACGCCGTCAATGCAGACGGGACTTCCGTTGAAGGACACGCTGATTCGATCGGGGTCAAGTTCGATGGGCGCGATACCGACGGCAGCAAGGACGCGCCCCCAGTTGGGATCGGAACCGAACAGCGCGGTCTTGACCAGGCTGTCACGCGCGATGGTCCGGGCACCGATCAAGGCGTCGGACTCGGAGGCCGCACCGCGAACCGTCACCTTCACACGCTTGGTGACGCCCTCCGCGTCGGCCATCATCTGATCGGCGAGGTCGTCGCACACTGCCAACACGGCAGCGTTCAATTCGTCTTGACTGGGGGCGACGCCACTGGCACCGGACGCGAGCAACAGCACGGTGTCGTTGGTCGACGTGGCACCGTCGACATCGAGGCGATCGAAACTCAGGTGGGTTGCGGCGCGCAACGCGGTGTCGAGCTGCTCAGCGGTCGCAACGGCATCGGTCGTGACGACACACAGCATTGTCGCCAACGCGGGCGCGAGCATGCCCGCACCCTTTGCCATGCCGCCGACATTCCACTTGTTTGCGTGGTGCAGCGACGCCTGCTTCGGCACGGTATCGGTGGTCATGATCGCGTACGCCGCGTCGGTGCCACCGGAAATACCGCCGGCAAGTTCGTGCACTACCTCGGTGACACCGGGAAGCAGCTTGTCCATGGGCAACCGGTCACCGATAAGTCCGGTGGAACACACGGCAACCTCGATCGCGCCCGTCTCGGTGCCCCAGTTGCTCAGCGCCGACGCCACTTCCTCGGCGGTCTTGTGCGCATCCTGAAATCCACCGGCACCGGTGCATGCATTGGCACCGCCGGAGTTGAGCACAACTGCGCGCAGCTTGCCCGTCGTGAGCACCTGCTGCGACCACAAAACCGGCGCAGCCTTCACCTTGTTGAGGGTGAACACGCCCGCGGCCGCAAGATCAGGTCCTTCGTTCAGCACCAGCGCGAGGTCGGACTTGCCACTCTTCTTGATACCGGCGGCAATTCCGGCGCCGCGGAATCCGGCAGGTGCCGTCACACCCTGAGTGCGCAGCAGGCGGCCCCCGGCGACGTGCTTGACGTCGGATTCGGTTGCGTCGTCGAGCTGCTGCGGATTGTCGGTGCTCACGGAGCTACTCCCACGGTAGAGAGACCTGCGGTCTCGGGTAGACCAAGGGCAAGGTTCATCGATTGCACTGCGCCACCGGCCGTGCCCTTGGTGAGATTGTCGATTGCTGAAATCACAACGAGCTGACCGGCGTCGCTGTCAACGGCGATACCGATCTGTACTGCGTTGGACCCGATCACTGCGCCGGTCTGCGGGAAGACACCGGCAGGCAGCACATGGATGAACGGCTCGTCCTTGTAGGCGTTTTCGTATACTTCCCGCGCCTGCGCTTCGGTCGCCGTGGTGGCGGCAGTGCAGGTTGCGAGGATGCCGCGCGGCATGGGAGCGAGTACGGGCGTGAACGACACGCTGATGTCCTGTCCGCCTGCAGCTTTCAGATTCTGGATGATCTCGGGTGTGTGGCGATGCACGCCGCCGACACCGTACGCACGGGCCGAACCCATCACCTCGGAGCCGAGCAAATCAGCCTTGGGAGCCCGGCCGGCACCTGAAGTGCCGCTCACGGCAACAACATTGACGTGCGAGCCGACAATTCCGGCCGCAACTGCGGGCGCCAAGGCAAGGCTTGCGGCCGTCGGGTAGCAACCCGGTACGGCGATACGCGTTGCGCCCATCAACTTCTCACGGTTGCCGGGCAATTCGGGAAGACCGTACGGCCACGTTCCGGCATGGGGGCTCTTGTAGAACTTTTCCCACAACGCGCCGTCCTGAAGCCGGAAGTCCGCGCCGCAGTCGATGATGACCGTCGACTCGGGCAGCGCCTTGGCGTACTGCGCCGAGTTACCGTGCGGAAGGCCCAGGAACACCACGTCATGCCCGGCCAGGATGTCAACCGTGGTCTCTTCCAGAACCCGAGCCGACAGCGGAAGAAGGTGGGGGTGATGCTCGCCGAGCGTCGAACCCGCGTTTCCACCGGCAGTCAGCGAACCGATCACCAGGCTGCCGTCGGCGTACGAGGGGTGTCCGAGAAGCAGACGCAGAACCTCACCACCGGCATACCCACTGGCACCGGCGACGGCGACTCTGATCGGCTTGCGTATCTCCTCAGTCATACACATCATTATGCATCATCGTGCAAGGGAATGCATAATTACTTATCCCGGTTGTTATTTACCCATCGAACGCCGAATCTCCTCCAGTTTGGCCTTCGCAGCCTTCTGACGCTCGTCCCACTGCTCGTCGACGGTCTTGCCCGCCGGACTTTCGTGCGCCAACTCCGCCGAACCGATCGACGTACCGAATCGTCCTTCGATCTTCTCCCGCACACGATCGAAGGTAGGAACTCCCGCTTCGGTGTAATCCGGCTGGGTGTAATCGGCTTCAGGGATTATTGCGCCGCTCGCGGCCACCACCGGGACATCGATGATCTCGTCAACTTCCACCACGGTGTCGGGAAGTTCCACCACCTCGGCGTCGGCGGCCGTTGAATCGGCTACTGCTCGACTCTCGTCGATACTCGCAGCAGCCGCATCGACGACGGAGAGGAGGACCGACAAACTGGGGCGACGTTCCGCGACCGCACGAATAACGGCCAGGAAATCCTTGTCGTCGAGTGCGTGCGCAGCTTCAACCACATCGTGTACTGAACCACCGCGTACAGAACCACCGTGCTCGGTCATCGTCAGTCCCTTCTCGAAAACGCCGACGGACAACCTCGATCCTTCCACGGCGGCCGCCAGGAGCGTCAGCGTGACGCGAGATACGCGGTAAACGCCTCCTGGCTCGAATACGCGGGAACGTAACCGAACTGCTCCTTGAGTCGCCGATTGTCGAGAACCGGCCGGTACTGGAGAAAACCGACCCGTTCCGGACCGTGCTCCGTCACACCGAGACGGCGTCCGACGCGCAGAACGCCGCGCAACAACCACGCCGGCAGTGTCAGAGTTCCCTTTCCCATCTGTGCTGCCAGATCGTCGACCGTCAACGCTCCGTCACCGGCAACGTTGAAAATGCCGACCTGATCGCCCGTCACCGCTTCGGCAAAGGCACCCGCCACATCGGTGTGCCAGACAAATACGAATGGGCTGTCACTACCGGCGACCTTGAGAAGCCGAGGGCGATCGAACAGTGCGGTGATCTGGTTGTTCACCGTCTCCCCGAGGATCGTGCCGATACGGAAGATCACCTGCTCGAGTTCCGGGTGCACAAATCGGTATTCGGCCAGCATTTCCTCGACGAGTCGCTTGTGGCGGCTGTAGGTGAATGCGTCGTTGCCCCTGACCGCGACATCCTCGGTGATCCACGGCGGATTATCGGCGTGATAGCCGTAGGCCGCACCGGACGACGACACAACCACTCGTCGCACGCCGAATTCGACGCAGGCAGCAAGCACATTCCGCGTCCCGTCGACGTCGACGCGATACTCCTGTTCCGCGGTGGTGTGCTTGCCCGGATTGACGATGGACGCAAGGTGAACCACGACGTCCGGCCGGTGCTCGGCAAATACTTCGGCCAACTCCGTAGCGCTACGGACGTCCGCTTGCACTCGGCGCACGTCGTCTACGGCCACCTCGGGCACAGATAGATCCGCGGTGACGACTGTGACGCCTTGCGCCGTCAATGCCTCGACGACTGCAGTACCGAGGAAGCCGTTTCCACCTGTAATCAGTGCAGTGGTCACGCTGCTACCTCCGTTCGAATTCGTCGTTTCGACCACAGAGTTGCGAGCGCCAATCCTGCGATGATGTCCCAGATCCCCCACCAGCCGGCAACAATTGCCATGCCGCCGAGGCCGTCGAAGAAGGTGAACACCAACCCAAGCCCGAGTCCTGCGTTGCGGATACCGACTTCGAACGAGACTGCGCGACGGCTGTATTCGTTCAACCCTGTCGCGACACCGCACACGTATCCCAGGCCGAGCGCAACAGCGTCATGCAGGAACACCGCGATCAGCACCACACCGATGTAGTCGACGAAGTACGACGCGTTGCCCGCCACTCCTGCCACGATGAAAATCAGCAGTGCGATCAGTGCGCCGTTCTTCACCCAGGGTTGGGCCTTCGCCGCCAGTTCCGGAAACTTCCGGGCAGCCCAGATTCCGATGACAAACGGCACCCCGATGATCAGCGCGATCTGCACGACCATCTCGAGGGCGTTCAGGTTCACCGACGCCAGCAGCGCGTCGGTCTCCGGGCGTCTGCTCCCCCAGAAGGCAAAGTTGAGCGGCATCAGGAAGATCGCGAGCACGTTCGACACAGCCGTCATCGACACCGACAGTGCGACGTCGCCGCCGGCGCGGTGGGTCAGGACGTTCGAGATGTTGCCTGGTGGGCAGCACGCCACCAATATCATGCCGAGCGCAACCGACGGAGCCGGCGAAAGAACCAGTGTCAGAACAAATGTCACGGCGGGTAGCAGTACGAATTGCGCCGCGATGCCCACCGCCATCGCCTTGGGTTTGGTCAACGCACGACGGAAGTCGTCGACCGACGTGTCGAGTGCGATCCCGAGCATGATCGCGGCCAGAACCACGTTGAGAATCATCAAGGACCCAGGATTGAAGTTGAGAACCACCTCGTCGATCGGCATCACTGCCCGCCTTCCGTCAATGCTGTGTCGAGCAGACCGATATGACGCTTGATCGCCGCGCGGTAGGCATCCTTGTTCACGTAGTAGGCCATCCGGCCCAACGTCAGATACCGATATCCCCCGGACAAATCGGGCGGCGGACCAGCTGCGGCCGCGTCGAATTCTCGGGCTGCCGCAGGAGCGTCGGTTCGCGCTTTGACCAGTTTCGCGACCATCTCGGCCTGCTCGAAGCGGCCCTGCCACCCGAGGCCCGATGCTTCGACCATCCCGAGAACAAACAGATTCTCGTGTCGTCGGCTTGCGACGTTGAGAAACAGATCCGGTGCTGCCCCTGCCCAATCCAGATGCTTGCGGGCAATGAACGGGTAGTCGAGGTGGTAGCCGGTCGCACACATCACGAGGTCGTAATCCGACACCGATCCGTCGACAAAATGGACACTGTTCCCGTCGAACCCGTCAATGTCAGCGCGAACCTGCACGTCGCCGTGTCCCACGTGATGCAAGATCAGCGAGTTCACCACCGGATGAGACTCGTAGATCTTGTAGTCGGGCGCCGGAAACCCGAAGTGCACCGGATCGCCGGTGAACTGTTTGAGTACCAGCGTGTCGAGTCGTTGTTTGATCCACGGCGGCAACGGTTTTCCCTGGTTCAGCGTGTCCGACGGACGCCCGAACAGGTACTTCGGTACAAAGTAGTATCCGCGCCGGACACTCAGATCCACGGAATCTGCGTAGTGAACCGCGTCGACGGCGATATCGCACCCACTGTTTCCCGCCCCGATGATCAGTACCCTCTTGCCGCGGAAAATCTCTGCGCTCCGATATTCGCTCGTATGCAGGAGTTCTCCGCTGAACTGCCCGCGGAAAGTGGGCATATTCGGCTTGGACAACGTTCCGTTGGCGATGATCACGCCCCGATACTTCGCGGACGTGATCTCCCCGTCTCGCCCACGGGAAGTCACCTGCCACAGCGAGTCCGTCGGCGTGACCTCGACGACGGTGGTTCCGAAGCTGAAGTGTTTTCGGAGGTCGTGGACATCGGCATAGTCGCGGAAATACTCGGCGAGTTCCACATGGCTGGGATAGTCGGCCACCGAATCCGCCATCGGAAATTCCGTGAACGCAGTAGTGCTTTTCGACGAGATGAGGTGGGCCGATTCGTACACGGTGCTGTGCGGGTTGTCGATGTCCCAGAGACCACCGACATCATCGTGGCTCTCGAAACCGTCGAACTCGATTCCGGTCCGATCAAGGTTACGAGCCCCGGCCAAACCCGACGGTCCCGCACCGATCACCGCGTACTTGTTCTCTGTGCTCATCCGTTGTTTCCGTCCACCCGGCCTGCTCGACGCAGATTCTTCCTGTCGCTCGAGAGTGGCAGATAGTCCGAAATTAACGCCGATATGCCGGATAATGACGGAATGAGTGCTGATTATGCCGACAAAGGTCTGTATATCGATGAAATCGACTTGAGGATAATCAATGCGCTTCAACTCGCCCCGCGCTCCACATGGCTCTCACTGGCCGGGCCACTCGAACTGGATGCTGCGACAATCGCCCGCCGGTGGAACCGGCTCTCCGACTCGGCGCTGGCCTGGGTAACAGTTACCCCTGGACCTCGCGTCCTCGACGCCATCGTGACAGCTGCTGTCGAAATCGACTGTGCACCGGCACAACTCGATGCCGTCGCCGATCGCCTGAAGACGTTGGCCCACGCGGTCACTATCGAAATCTCTACGGGCCGAGCCGATCTCCTGGTCACAGCCGGAACACCGGATCTGGCATCGATGTCGCAATTCATCTCCCAGCAGATCGCCACGCTCGACGGCGTGCAGGGCTTGCGAACGTCGATCATCACGCGCTGGTTCACCGAGGGCGGCCGGTGGCGACTCAATGCGCTTGCGCCATCCGAGCGCGGCATCCTTGCTGCCGGCGAATCGCGTGGGCGACGCTCACCTTCGCGAGTAGCCGCCGTGTCGGAACAAGACCGCACACTTCTGACCACGCTCGCTCACGACGGCCGCACCCCGATGCGGGAACTTGCCGATTCGATCGGAATCAGTCCAGCCGCCTGCAAACGGCAAATCGACCGATTGACCTCATCGGGTTTGGTGGCATTGCGGTGCGAATTCGCCCGGCCCGTCGCGGGACTACCGATTCTCGCAACCCTGTGGTGCCGTGTCGACGCCGAGCATCTCGACATGGTTGGTCGGCTCCTGAGCCGAGCACCCGAGGTGCGGAATTGTTTTGCCGTCGTGGGTAGCGAGAATCTGGTGGTGCAATTGTGGCTGCATTCGCCCGCAGACCTCGACGCCTTCGAGATCCGAATACGCAGGGAGTGCCCCGAATTGCATATCGGGGAACGCTCGATCGTCCTCTACCTCCGCAAACTGCTCGGTCACGTACTCGACCAGCAGGGTCGCCGGACGGGCACCATCGCGCCGGATGTCTGGCTTCCCCGAGAAGCCTGAACATTCTCGAATCCGACTGAACGAGAAAGGGACCCGAGGCTGTGTGGCCTCGGGTCCCTTGACAACTCGTGCTGCTAGCCGCGCATCTGCGCGCCTACAGCCTTGGACGCTGCCTCTACTGCTGCGTCACGCGCGGCACTGGCCTCGTCCTCGGTCAGGGTGCGATCCACGCCGCGGAAGCGAAGTGCAAACGCCAGCGACTTGCGGCCCTCACCAACTTGCTCGCCCTCGAACACGTCGAAAAGACGAATGTCTTCGAGAAGCTCGCCGCCGCCGACGCGTAGAGCTTCCTGAACCTCGGCGGCCGGAACGTTGCGGTCGACAACGACCGCCACGTCCTGCAGAACAGCCGGGAACGGCGACACACGCGGAGCGGGCAGGTTCTCGACCAACGGCAGCGCGTCCAGATCGATTTCCAGTGCGCAGGTGCGAGCGGGCAGTCCAGCACGCTCGAGAACAGCCGGATGCAATTCGCCGGCATGCCCGACAACGTTGCCGTCGACAAGAACCTCGGCGCAACGACCCGGATGCCACGGCAGATACTGCGCCGCACGCAGTTCAACCTCGACGCCGGCTGCCGCTGCGATGACGCGCACTGCAGCAAACGCGTCCGATGCCTCTGCCGCACGGCCGGGGCCCCACGGGCCGTTGAGCTCACGCAAACCACTGAGCACAGCGGCGACGTGTACCGGCTGCTCGGGCAGTGACGCAATCAGGTTTGCGATCTGATCGTCCGTCGGGCGACGGTCGACCGGCAATGCGTCGACAGGCTTGGTGTCAGGCCCCGGAAGCACAACCTGGGCAATGCCGTACAGCGCAAGATCCCGCTGGCCACGAGAAGTGTTGCGAGCCAATACCTCCAACAAGCCGGGCAGGAGCGTCGTAGCAAGTTCGGGGCGATCCGCCTCGAGCGGGTTGAGCACCTTGCTGGTATTGCGACGCGGATCGTCGCTGTCCAGTCCCCAGACATCGAAGATGTTGGTGGGCAGGAACACCGGCGGCAGAACCTCGACGAATCCGGCATGTGCAATCGCCTTGGACACCGTGCGCTTGCGACGCTGCTTCGGCGTCAATCCACGTCCGGCAGGTGCAGCCGGGAGAACCGACGGAATCTGCTCGAGTCCTTCGAGACGCAAGACCTCTTCGACCAGATCAGCAGGCTGAACCAGGTCCGGTCGCCACGACGGCGGGGTTGCGACCAACTGGCCGTGCCCTTCGTCGCTGACTCCGACCTCGACAGTGCAACCGACCTGGGTGAGACGACGCGCAGCCGTGCCGTTGGGGTAGCTGACGCCGGCAACGCGATCGGGAAGGTCGATGTCCATCCGAATCGCCTCACGCGGCGCAACCGCACCGACATCGGTGAGGACGGGTTCGATACGGCCACCAGCGATCTCGACGAGCAGTGCTGCTGCGCGGTCGACTGCGGCAACCGGGATCGCCGGGTCCACAACGCGCTCGAAACGCTTGCTGGCCTCGCTGGACAGCTTGTGCCGACGCGCAGTCTTGAAGACTGCAAGCGGATCCCAGGTAGCTGCTTCGAGCAAGATGTCCGTGGTTTCGGACCCGACCTCGGTGGTCGCGCCGCCCATGACTGCAGCCAACGAGATGACGCCGGAATCGTCGACGATCACCACATCCTCGGGATCGAGGGTGCGCTCGACCTCGTCGAGTGTGGTGAGCTTCTCCCCGGCTTTCGCGCGGCGAATCACCAGGTCGCCCTTCACTGCGTTTGCATCGAATGCGTGCAGCGGCTGACCCAGTTCGAGCATCACGTAGTTGGTGACGTCCACAGCAGGAGAGATCGGGCGAACACCCGAGAGCAGCAAGCGTCGCTGCATCCACCAGGGGCTGACCGCCTTGGGGTCGATGCCGGTGACCTTGCGCATCACGAAGCGCGTCGCTTTGGACTCCGGTTCGAGCTGTACCGGCCACGCCTGCCCCTCAGCGGGGTGGGCGGGAACCGAAGCAGGATCGGCAAATTCGAGATCGAAGCCGCACGCGAGTTCACGGGTAAGACCACGTACCGAGAAGCAGTAGCCACGGTCAGGGGTGATGTTCAGTTCGATGATCGTGTCACCGAGCCCGAGCAACTCGTTGCCGTCTGCGCCGGGCTCAGCAGTGCCGGGTTCGAGCACGAGGATGCCCGAGTGATCCTTGCCGATTCCGAGTTCCGCGACAGAGCAGATCATTCCGTCGGAGATCTTGCCGTACGTCTCACGAGACGCGATGGCAAAGCCGCCGGGTAGGACAGCGCCGGGCAACGCAACAACGACCTGGTCACCCTCGGCAAAATTGCGGGCACCACAGACGATGCCGCGCGGCTCTGCTTCGCCGACCTCGACCTGGCAGAAACGGATCGGCTTCTTGAACTCGGTGAGTTCGGTGATTTCGAGGACCTTGCCGACCACCAGGGGGCCGTCGATTGCCTCGAGTGTGTCCAGTTCCTCGACTTCGAGTCCTACCCGGACGAACCCAGCGTCCAACTCTTCGGGAGTGACTTCCCACTCCGGAGTTGCCCGCTGCAGGATCTCGGTCAGCCAGGATTGCGCTACTCGCACGTCAGCTCAGCTCTCTCGTTTTCTCGATAAGTCTGTTGGTCGAAAAGGTCCGGATACCGGACCGGTCAGCCGGCAACGCCGAATGGCAGCGTGAAACGCACGTCGCCTTCGACGATGTCACGCATGTCCGGGATGCCGTTGCGGAACTGCAGAGTCCGCTCGAGGCCCATACCGAACGCAAATCCCGAGTACTCGTCCGGATCAATTCCACTGGCACGCAGCACGTTCGGGTTGACCATGCCGCAGCCGCCCCATTCGACCCACCCTGCGCCACCCTTCTTGTTCGCGAACCACACGTCGACCTCAGCCGACGGTTCCGTGAACGGGAAGTAGTTGGGGCGCATACGCGTCCGAGTCTCGGGACCGAACAATGCACGTGCGAATGCGTCCAGAGTTCCGCGAAGATTGGCCATCGTCAGACCCTTGTCGACAGCAAGACCCTCGACCTGCGAGAACACCGGCGTGTGCGTCGCATCGAGTTCGTCGGTACGGAAGGTGCGACCGGGGCAGACGACGTAGATCGGAACCTCACGCGTGAGCATCGTGCGCACCTGCACCGGCGAGGTATGCGTACGCAGCACCTGACGCGAGTTCTCCGGCGCCAGATGGAATGTGTCCTGCATGGTCCGCGCGGGATGATCCGGCAGGAAGTTCAGAGCGTCGAAGTTGAAGTGCTCGGTCTCGACCTCCGGTCCCTCGGCGACCTCCCAGCCCATCGCGACAAACACGTCGGCGACCTGCTCGGAGATCAAGCTGATGGGATGACGGGCACCCACTGGATAACGATCGGATGGCAGCGTGACGTCGATTGCCTCGGCGACCAGCACCGCGGCGTCTCGTTCGGCAAGGAGAACCTCGCGACGCGCGTCGTACGCAGAGCTGATGCGCGTACGGAAGATGTTGACACGCTTGCCCGCTTCGGCCTTTTCCTTACCGGGAAGGCTGCCGAGACCACGGCGAGCGAGGGCGATCGGGGACTTGTCCCCCATGTGCTCAACCTTGACCTGAGCCAGTGCATCCAGGTCCGCTGCCTCCGCGAGCGCCTTCTCTGCGTTCTCCGCGGCCGCGGTCAGCGCCTCTTCGGTGAGCGCACTCGCATCGACGTCCGGCGGGGTCGCGCCCTCATTTTTGGCCACGGCTGTGACACTCCTGTCGCTTCTCGGTTTGCTTCTCTACTGCGGTCGAGCATTGTGTCGAGCATTGTTACGCTCTTGCATTCTCTCAGGCTTCCGCAAATGGAATTCCGAGAGGTCACTTCCGTCTTGTTCGTCAGCCCTGATCGGTGTCGCGATTTTGCACCCGCGCACTCGCATAGAGGCAGATAGCGGCTGCAGTCGCCAGATTAAGGCTCTCGGCGCGCCCGTGGATCGGAATACGGACACGGTAATCAGCACGGGCCGCTATGTCCGGATCAAGACCGTGCGCTTCGTTTCCGAACAGCCAGGCCGTCGGCTTGCTCAACAACTCGTCCGCGTTGTCGAGGTCGACCTCTCCGTCGGCAGCAGTCGCCAGGATCTGAATACCGGCGGCGCGGATCTGTTCGATCACCGAATCGGTATCGCGTTCACGAACAACCGGTAGGTGGAACAGGCTGCCCGCCGACGATCGAACCACTTTGCCGTTGTGCGGGTCCACGCTGTCTCCGGCCAGGATCGCGGCATCAGCACCAACTGCGTCGGCAATCCGAATTACCGTGCCCGCGTTGCCCGGTTCGTTGACCTCGACCGGAACGGCAAGGAGCTTGGTATCCGGGCGGATCGCGTCCGACAGAGGAACATCGAGGAGATCACACACGGCAACCAGGCCGGGCGGAGTCACGGTGTCGCTCAGTGCCTTAGCTGCGCGGTCGGTGACGAGAGCAGCGCGAACTCCGGAGCTCAACGCCAGATCGATGACGTGTTGATACCGATCGGCAGCGGCCTCTGTGTAGAAGAGATCACGGACCACGGTGGCGGTTGAGCCGTTGGCCTTCAAGACTTCTGTGACGGAGTTTTCGCCCTCGACCAGGAATCGTCCTGCTTTACGTCGTTCTGCTGTGCGCAGGAGCTTGACAGCAGAAACGACCCGCGGAGTCCGCTCGGTGAGCGGATCCACGGGCCGTTGCTGTGATGCGTCGATCAGGCTGCTTCTCCGGCAGGCGCATTCACGTCAGCCGGCAGAGCGGCCTTCGCGAGTGCAACGAGGCCGGCAAAGGCCTCTGCATCGGAGACGGCGAGCTCGGCGAGGATCTTGCGGTCGACGTCGACCTCAGCCAGGCGCAGGCCCTGGATCAGGCGGTTGTACGTGATGTCGTTGGCCCGAGCTGCAGCGTTGATACGCGTGATCCACAGCTTCCGGAACTCACCCTTGCGTGCACGACGGTCGCGGTATGCGTAAACCATCGAGTGGAGCTGCTGCTCCTTGGCCTTGGTGTACAGACGCGAACGCTGTCCACGGTAGCCGCTGGATGCAGCAAGAATTGAACGACGCTTCTTCTGGGCGTTGACCGCCCTCTTTACGCGTGCCACGTGAAAATCCTGTCAATCTAGGGGCTGAGATTCGGCCCCGGGTGGTCAGTAAGGGGGACGACTCAGATGCCGAGCATGCGCTTGATGCGCGGTGCGTCATCAGGGCTGACGACAGCGACACCGTCGAGACGACGGGTGACCTTGCTGGCCTTGTGCTCGAGAAGGTGGCGACGGCCGGCCTTCTGGCGCAGGAGCTTGCCGGAACCGGAAACCTTGAATCGCTTCGAGGCGCCGCTGTGGGTCTTCATCTTGGGCATGGAGTCCTCAGTTCTTTGTTACGTGATGGTGCTTGGGGAATCGACTAGCTGGTCGGAGCTTCGGGAGCCGCTTCTTCGGCTGCCGGGGCTGCCGGGGCTGCCGGAGCTGCCGGAGCTTCGGGAGCCGGCTTCGGAGCCGCCTGAGCGACGGGCGCCTGAGCGCTTTCCTGAGCCTTGACGCGGGTCTTGGCACCCTTGTGCGGCGCCAGAACCATCGTCATGTTGCGACCGTCCTGCTTAGCCGAGGTCTCGACGAAACCGAGGTCTGCGACGTCTGCTCCCAGACGCTGCAGAAGGCGGTAGCCGAGTTCGGGGCGTGACTGCTCACGACCGCGGAACATGATCGTGACCTTGACCTTGGAACCAGCTTCGAGGAAGCGAACAACGTTGCGCTTCTTGGTCTCGTAGTCGTGGGCGTCGATCTTGGGGCGAAGCTTCTGCTCCTTGATGACCGTAAGAGTCTGGTTCTTGCGAGACTCACGGGCTTTCTGTGCAGCTTCGTACTTGAACTTGCCGTAGTCCATGATCTTGCAGACCGGCGGACGGGCATCAGGAGCTACCTCGACAAGGTCGAGGTCGGCTTCCAGAGCCAAGCGGAGTGCATCTTCAACACGCACGATGCCTACCTGTTCACCGCCAGGTCCGACCAAACGGACCTCGGGAACGCGGATTCGATCGTTGATGCGGGTCTCAGTGCTGATGGGGCCTCCTAGGTTGAACGGTGCGGTCTTGTGACCGCACGCAGCTAGTTCTACCCAAACCCCAACAAAAAACCCCGCGGTGATATTTCTCCGCGGGGCCCGATGTCGACCGATCAGATCAAACCCAGCTCACGCCAGGAACAATCTCCTCGACTAAACGAGGAACCTGATGAAGAATAGATTCTTCGTCAGGTGACCGGAACCACTGAACTGCAGTTTCACCTGCCGCGCAGAGGTGGGAGTCGGGCTCCACTTGCTGCCCCCGAACATGTCGGAGGCGGTCGTTGGGACAAGAGTATCAGGCCGGCGGCGATGAATCTAATCGTGCCTGCACAAGACAAGGGCAGATTGAACTGCTCCGGACCGTGATGGAATCCTTGCAGACATGAGTGAGAACTTCGAAGCAGATCAGAACACCGACGCGAACCCTGATGTCCGCGAGCTCTCCGAGGTTCCCGCAGTCGAGGTCATCAGCCGCGCCGCCGTGATGCTGATGAGCTCCGCAGCAGAGAAGCTCGGACTGTCCGACGCCGACCCGTCGGCCAGCCCCTACCTGGACCTGGACGAAGCGCGCCGCGTCATCACCGCGCTCGCCGGACTGGTCACCGCATCCGTCGAATACCTCGGCCCCCACGCGGGTCCCATTCGCGAAGGCCTGCAGGCCCTCCAGCGCGCGTTCCGCGAAGCGTCGTCGCACCCCGACGAGCCGGGCAAGGGCCCGGGCGAGAAGTTCACCGGACCGGTCTACTGAGTCACGAACGGCGACCACGCACATGGCAACCGCGAACAAAACGCAGCCGACTCCAGACGACGTCGGTGCCTTTGTCGATCGAATTGCCGACCCGGTCAAACGCGCCGACAGTGCGGAACTGATTTCCGTGCTGTCGGCTGCGACCGGCGAACCGCCGGTGATGTGGGGAACCAGCATCATCGGATTCGGTGCCCGCCACTATCGCTATGCAAGCGGACACGAAGGTGACACCGCACTGATCGGGTTCTCACCTCGAGCGACCGCACTGACTCTCTATTTGTCAGTGAACTTCGACGAGCACGCCTCGACGCTCGGCCGCCTGGGCAAGCACAAGATCGGCAAAGGCTGCCTCTATGTCAAACGGCTCAGTGACATCGATCGCTCAGTCTTGGAAGAACTTGTCACGGAATCCGTTGCGGCGGCCCTGAACATGAACTCCTGAGCCGTCAACTCGCGTCAGCTGCCGAGCGAGCCGTCGGCGGCGGCTCTCCGAACAGCGCAGTCTCTCGAGGAACAAAAAGCTCCTTGGTCAGCGTCGCTTTCTGGATCCGATCGAGACGGAACCACCGAACCGCGTCCCTCGTTCGGCACCAACCGATCACGAACCACCGATCTCGGGCGTGAGCCAGCAGATGCGGCTCGACCGCACGCGTCGATTCGGCACCGTCTCCGTCGATGTACCGCAACGACACAACACACTTACGTTCCAAAGCCTGCTCGATCGCGCGCCGATTCACTCCTGATTCGTCATCAGATTCTTCGTCATGCCGAACCCAGACGCGCCCGCTGAGTTCCTCAACTCTGGCCCGACTGTCGGCGTCCATGACGTCGAGTAGTTTGGCCAGGGCTGCCCGTCCGTCGTCCGCGAACGGAGCGTCTCCGACAGCAGTCAAGGCCAGGGCGATCGACACTGCCTGCGGGACAGTGAAATTCACCGGAGGCAGCGTCGCGCGCCCAATCAGACGGTAACCGCCGCCAGGTCCGCAGCGACCTTCGATCGCGGATCCCGACTCCGTCAATGTCTCGATGTCACGCTTGACTGTGCGCGGCGTGACACCGAATTGCGCCGCCAACTGCGCCGCATTTGACCCGCGATCGCCACGACGACGCAACTCCTCGAGGAGTGCGTGCAATCTGGCCGCTCGATTCACGTTTCCGATTGTCCCAAATTTCGATACCAAACGGTGACAAAATCGGTGACACGCAGTTGTCACCGATAGCCCGCCACTATGGGCTCATGAAAACTCACATCGTTCTGGTTCCCGGATTCTGGCTCGGCGCATGGGCGTGGGACGCGGTACTCCCCCATCTTCAACGCCCTGACACCCACGTAACCGCACTAACACTTCCGGGACTCGAGTCGGTGGACTCGCCCCGGAACACCGTGACTCTCGATTCCCACGTCAGCGCAATCGTCGACGCCGTCTCGAGGTCGGACGAACGCACGATCCTGGTCGTGCACAGCGGCGCCGGAGCGTCCGGGTACGCCGCGACCGATCGCGTACCCGACCAGATTGCGCGCATCGTCTACGTCGACAGCGGTCCGATGCCGGATGGCACCGCTCTTCGACCCGATCTCGCCGTAGATGCGATCGAGGTTCCACTACCGCCTTGGGCCGAACTGGAAGCAGACGGGAGCAGCATCGAGGGACTCGACGACGACGCCTTGACGGCGTTTCGTGACCGCGCTGTCCCCGAGCCTGCGGGCGCAGCTCGAGATCAGATCGTCCTGACCGATCCGAGACGCTATTCGGTTCCCACCACTGTGGTGTGCAGCAGCTATCCCTCCGACGTCATCAAACAGATGGCCGATGGTGGGTTTCCCATTGCCGTCGAACTTGCGAAGTTGCCGGTGACGTACGTCGATCTTCCGACCGGACACTGGCCGATGTGGTCACGCCCGAAGGAGTTGGCCGAAACCATTCTCGACGCAGCAGACGCATAGCGTCACGACGCAGCAGTGATGCCGGGACGACAAACCGTCCCGGCATCATCGCGATCGCGCCTATCTCACCCTCTCAGGCCACCGATGCGGACTTCTTCCGCGGCGCAGCCTTCTTGGGGGCCGTAGCCTTCGCGGCACGCTTCTTCGCCACAGTCTTCTTCTTCACGGGAGCCTGTTGCGCACTGAGTACCTCGCTGAGGAACTTGCCGGTGTAGCTCTCGGGCACTGCAGCAATTTCTTCCGGAGTTCCTTCTGCCACAACGGTTCCGCCGCCGGATCCACCTTCGGGACCCATGTCGACAACCCAGTCCGATGTCTTGATGACATCGAGGTTGTGCTCGATCACGATGACACTGTTGCCCTTGTCGACCAATCCGTTGATGACGATCAGCAACTTGCGAATGTCTTCGAAATGCAGGCCGGTTGTCGGCTCGTCGAGGATGTAGACGGTACGTCCGGTGGAACGCTTCTGAAGCTCGGCGGCAAGCTTGACGCGCTGTGCCTCACCACCGGACAGCGTCGGCGCCGGCTGTCCCAGTCGCACGTAACCGAGACCGACATCCACCAGAGTCTTCAGGTACCGGTGAATCGAGGTGACCGGCTGGAAGAACTCCGCCGCCTCCTCGATGGGCATGTCCAGAACCTCGGCGATGGACTTGCCCTTGTAGTGAACCTCGAGTGTCTCGCGGTTGTACCGAGCTCCGTGGCAGACCTCGCAGGGTACATACACGTCGGGCAGGAAGTTCATCTCGATCTTGAGGGTGCCGTCACCCGAACATGCCTCGCAGCGACCGCCCTTGACGTTGAACGAGAAACGCCCCGGCTGATAGCCGCGCACCTTGGCTTCGGTTGTGGCAGCGAACAGCGTACGAATCTTGTCGAACACACCGGTGTACGTGGCCGCGTTGGACCGCGGGGTACGGCCGATCGGCGACTGATCAACCTGAACCAACTTGTCGAGTTGGTCGAGTCCGTTGATTCGGGTGTGGCGGCCAGGCACCTGACGCGCGCCGTTGAGCTTGTTGGCCATGACGGTGGCCAGGATGTCGTTCACCAATGTCGACTTACCCGAACCGGAAACGCCGGTGACCGCGGTGAGAACACCCAACGGGAAGCTCACGTCAATGCCGTCGAGGTTGTGCTCACGCGCACCGACAACGGTGACCTGACGCTTACGATCGACCGGGCGACGGATCTCGGGGACCTCGATGAACTTTCGCCCGGACAGGTACGCGCCGGTAATCGACTCGTCGCAGGTGAGCAGCTCTTCGTAGGGACCGCTGTGAACTACCTGGCCGCCGTGCTCACCGGCGTACGGACCGATGTCGACCACCCAGTCGGAGGTACGAATCGTGTCTTCGTCGTGCTCGACCACAATCAGGGTATTGCCGAGATCGCGAAGCCTAGTCAGCGTTTCGATCAGGCGACGGTTGTCTCTCTGGTGCAAACCGATGGACGGCTCGTCCAGCACGTAGAGCACACCGACAAGACCCGAACCGATCTGCGTTGCCAGCCGGATTCGCTGGGCCTCACCACCGGACAGGGTGCCAGCGGCACGCGACAGCGAGAGATACTCGAGGCCGACGTCGAGGAGGAATCCGAGGCGGGCCTGAACTTCCTTGAGCACCTGTCCCGCGATGGCTTCTTCGCGTGAACCGAGCGTGAGACTGTTCAGGAAATCTGCGCAGTCGGAGATCGAGAGTTCACACACCTCCGCGATGGACTTGCTGCCGAAATCTCCGGCGGCAATGGTCACAGAAAGGATTTCCGGACGCAGTCGCGCACCGCCACACGCGGGACACGGGGTGTCGCGCATGTAGCCGTCGTAGCGTTCCTTCATCTGATCGGATTCGGTCTGCTCGAGCCTGCGATGCAGGAAGGGCATGACGCCCTCGAACTCCGCATAGTAAGATCGGGTACGGCCGTACCGGTTCTTGTACCGGACGTGGACCTGTTCCTCACTGCCCTCGAGAATTGCCTTGCGCGCCTTGGCTGGAAGCTTGTTCCACGGCGTCTTCATGTCGAAGCCGAGGATGTCGCCGAGGCCGGACAACAAGCGCCCGAAGTACTCGGAACTCTGCCCCATCGACCACGGCGCGATTGCTCCGTCCTCGAGACTCAATTCCGCATCGGGAACAACAAGTTCGGGGTCTACCTCTTTACGAATACCCAGACCCGTGCACTCCGGGCAGGCTCCGTACGGCGAATTGAACGAGAACGAACGCGGCTCGAGATCGTCGATCGCGAGTGGATGGGCGTTGGGGCACGCCAGCTTTTCGGAGAATCGCCGCTCCCGGTCAGGCGCGTTTTCTTCACGGTCAACAAAGTCGAGAACAACAATGCCCTCGGCAAGGCGGAGAGCGGTCTCGATCGAATCCGTGAGTCGCTGCTTGGAGCTTGCCTTCACCTGAAGACGATCGACGACAACTTCGATGTCGTGCTTTTCCTGCTTCTTCAGCTTCGGCGGATCGGTCAAGGGGTAGACGACACCATCAACCCGTACACGTGAGTAACCCTGCGTATTGAGCTGTTCGAAAAGGTCGACGAACTCACCCTTGCGGGTGCGCACCACCGGAGCGAGGACCTGAAACTTGATGCCCTCCTCCATGTCGAGGACCTGATCGACGATCTGTTGAGGCGTCTGACGCGCGATTTTCTCACCACATACCGGGCAGTGAGCGGAACCCGCGCGGGCGTAGAGGAGACGAAGGTAGTCGTAGACCTCGGTAATGGTTCCGACGGTTGATCGAGGGTTCCGGTTGGTCGACTTCTGATCGATCGACACCGCAGGCGACAAGCCTTCGATGAAATCGACGTCGGGTTTGTCCATCTGGCCCAGGAACTGACGCGCGTACGCCGAGAGTGACTCGACATACCGACGCTGTCCTTCGGCGAAGATCGTGTCGAACGCAAGGCTGGATTTACCCGAACCCGACAAACCCGTGAAGACGATCATGCTGTCTCGCGGGAGATCCAGGTCGACTCCTCGCAGATTGTGCTCTCGCGCACCCCGCACGATCAGGCGATCCGACACACCAATTCCCTTCATCGTCATTCATCTGGGCTGTCCACCAGCGACATCACCGACATCTCGAGCACTCAAACGCAGCGAGTCCTCGAACGACGCCATGGTAGGCCGAGCCACCGACAATTTTGACTGCAAGCACGAACCCAGCGTTCTACCAGCCCCTATTCGAAGGTAGCCTGCGAATCATGACGAATCAGCCCATCGTGATCGACAACTCCTATACCGGTCAGCTCTCCCCCGATTCTGCGCCCCAACGACGCACCATCGACAGTGCAACCATCACGAAGATGTCAGTCGGCCCCATGGACAACAACACCTACCTCGTGGTCTGTTCCGCAACCGGGAAATCACTCCTGATCGACGCGGCCAACGAAGCCGAGAAAATCGTTGCGCTGATCGAGCAGGAAGCTCCGGTGTTCGACTCCATCGTCACCACACACCAGCACGGCGACCACTGGCTGGCACTGAAAGACGTCCACGCTGCCACCAACGTGCCAACCGCTGCGCACCCCCTCGATGCCGAAGCACTTCCCGTGACCCCGGACGTTCTGCTCGAGGACGGCGACAGCGTCACGGTCGGCAACCTGAGCTTGGATGTCATCCACCTGTCCGGCCACACCCCCGGCTCCATCGCACTCGTGCTCACCGAACCGTCCGGCCAGGTTCACATCTTCACCGGTGACTCGCTCTTTCCAGGCGGAGTCGGAAAGACCGCTGATCCCGAGAAATTCACCTCACTGCTCAGCGACGTCGAGACCAAGCTCTTCGGACGCTACGACGACTCCGCCATCGTCTACCCCGGCCACGGCAAGGACACGACACTCGGCGCCGAGCGTCCGCACTTGCAGGAGTGGCACGAACGCGGTTGGTGACCCTTGCACCGCACATCCCCAGCGCTGCCCCGCCACGCGCGTTGGGGATGACCGCCCGTCGACGGACGTGGTCAGTCCGGGGAAGTCGCTCAGCAGCCGACTCAGACGGAATGGACTTCGACTCCAAGTTGTCGACAATCGGACTAGCTCCTCGGCCACGCAGCTTACTGGGCCGCAACACCTACCCAGGGTCCGTCACTCATGGCCGCGATAGCTGGAACGGGGAGCTAGGACAGCTCCTCGGCTTCTTTAGCTGAGCGGTATCATCATCGCGAACCGTCACTTCCAAGGAGCCCACATGACCGCACTGCTCCACAGTCGGCAACTGCGGTCCGTGTCGAGCGCGAAGCGCACTGAGCGGGAGTCGGTGCGCCGCCGCCACGGAGCATCCGAGGTCAAAATCTTCGGGTCGGTTGCCAGCGCCGTTGCTGGGGAAGAGCTTACGGAGTTACTCGCCACACCTGTCGGCGTCGCGGCGCGAGAAGTATCCAAGGAAGCAGTGTCGGAAACTGCCCACGCCGATTTGGTCGACGTGTGAGCAGAATTCTGGCTCCGGGCGAAACCTGCTGGCGCATCGAGTCGGCAGATAATCTTGCCTGCATTGTCGATGCCGCTGACTACTTTCATCATGCGAAGTCCGCGATGCTGCAAGCTGAAAAACGAATCATGTTGATCGGCTGGGACTTCGACACGCGCATCAAACTCGAGCCGCGCGAGAAGACGCTCGACGGCCCCAATCGGCTGGGCAGGTTCCTACGCTGGCTTGTCCGCGAGAAACCCGACCTCGAAATCCTCGTACTCAAATGGAACGTAGGGGCCTTCACCGCAATCGGACGCGGCATGACTCCAGTCTTCGTGTCGAACTGGTTGACCGACGAGCGCCTTCGGTTCGAAATCGACGGCGCCCACCCAGTGGGCGCCGCGCACCATCAGAAAATCATCGTCATCGACGATGCTTTGGCGTTCTGTGGCGGCATCGACATGACGGTGGACCGCTGGGACACCCCGGATCACGTCGATCACAACGACTACCGAATCACACCGAGCGGAAGGCGTTACGGCCCTTGGCATGACGCGACCACAGCGGTCGACGGCGATGCGGCCGCGGCCATCGGCGAATTGGCGCGGGCACGCTGGAAATCCGCAACCGGCGAGGATCTGAGACCGGTCCAGAGCACGGCAACACCGTGGCCCGTCAATCTGGCGCCCACGTTGCGGGTTGTCGACGTAGCCATCGCCAGAACTCTGCCGGAACTCGACGAACGCACTGAAGTACGCGAGATCGAGGCGCTTTATCTCGCGGCCATCGCCGGTGCCGAACACACGCTGTACATCGAAAGCCAGTACCTCGCCTCACGCACTCTGGCCGAGGCGATCGCTGCACGCCTGCGTGAGGCCGACGGACCGGAGATCGTTCTGGTCATTCCGCGCAATGCCGACGGGTGGCTGGAACAAAAGGCGATGGACGGGGCACGCCACGACCTGTTGCATCTGTTGTGGACCGCCGACGTCCATGACCGGTTCGGTGCGTTCTATCCCGTGACCTCTTCTGGTGCACCAATTTACGTGCACGCAAAGATCCTGGTGATGGATGATCGACTCCTGCGAATCGGGTCGTCGAACCTCAACAACCGTTCGATGGGCTTCGACACCGAATGTGACATCGCCGTCGAATCCTACGACGATTCAGATGTCGAGTTGCGGGCCTCGATCGTCGGACTGCGGCGCCGACTGCTCAGCGAGCACCTCGACGTCACCGAGAATGAGATCGACGACGCGTTGCGCGAGCACTCACTGTTGACGACGGTTCGCACACTTGCGTCCTCCGACGCCCGCAGTCTGCGTGAATTCGACCGAAACACAGTCGACAGCGAAGACCACGTGCTCGCTGAAAATGCACTGATGGATCCGGAACGTACGCAACCGAGGCTGAGCGACCGAATCGACGGGATACGCCGTCTCCTCGACAGACGCTGAGACTCGAACCGCTCCACGACCTGTCGATCGGAGAATTAACAATGGAAGTCGTCACGACATATTCGACATCCCTGACGTTGGAGGTCGCCATGCAGTCGTCGTGTGCGGAACACACGGCAACGGCGCGGGGCCGAGGGGTCGCCGCGCTGGACGCGCTGGCAGCGCGAACCTGATCTCAACCTGCTCGCAGTAGTGCGACTCGATTGATCGCTCCAATCGCTGATCAATGTCGGCCGCGACGCTTTTCATCTATCCAGGCGCAGATTCCGCCCTGCTACGGCACCATCCTCGTTTCGTGACTAAACCTACCGATCCCCCTTTTTTGACCACACCGAAAACATCTTGGAGGAACTGCCATGTCGAATCCGCTGATTGCAGACTGCCCAGACGCCGTACGCGCTTATCTGACCCTCGCTGAAGCGGAGGATCGCACAGCCGCGGTATCGCTCTTTGTCGAAGATGCACATGTCACAGACGACGGGCACGACTACATCGGGGTCACCCAGATCAGGGCATGGCTGGGTCGAGTCGCAAGTCAGTACACGTACACCACAACGCCGATATCCACGAACAGCGACGCCGCCACTAGAACGACCTCGATCAGGTGCCGGCTCGAAGGAACGTTCCCCGGTGGGATGGTCGACCTCGACTACCGCTTCCAACTTGACGACTCCGGTCGACTCGAACGCCTCACAATTACACCGAGTGCAGACCAGCCCGCTTGAGCCACCACCTAGCACCCTCGGTAACGGGTTGAAGTATTTCCAACCATGGAACGTCACCGACGACTACCTGTCTGGGGGCGGCGTCCGAACTTGGAAGCGGCGGCCGAACTGCCCTACACGGACTGGCTGGCGTTCCCTGACCTCATCCCCTGTGTCCACGGATGGACATTGCCGCCGGGGTCGCCGAAGATCCCGTTGAACTTCGCTGTTGTCGCGAGGCACCCGCTGGTGTAGTCCAAAGCGGTTATGTACATGTCGAACCCACTCGTGCCAGACTCCGAAGTAGGCCCGATTGCCGATCGAGTGCGGAGGACGTCAAATGACAACATCCAATAGACCGGCGGATTGGCCAGCACTGCGAGTGGACGACTGGACCGACACCCGCGACACCCTGCACATGTGGGTGCAGATCGTGGGAAAGATACGGCTCGCGTGTTCACCACTGGTCAACCACTGGTGGCAGGTCACGCTCTATGTCACTCCGCGAGGGTTGACCACATCGTCCATCCCCTACGGCGACCGCATTTTCGATATCGAGTTCGATTTCTGCGAACACCAGCTACGCATCCGCGATAGCTCCGGGGCGTCACACGAGATTCCACTCGAACCTCAATCGGTATCGACGTTCTATGCACGCACGATGGAAGCACTACGCGCCCTGGGCATTTCAGTGGAAATTCAGCCAACACCGAATGAAGTCGATCCGGCGCTTCCGTTTGCCGACGATCACGTCCACTGCTCCTACGACGCCGAAGCCGTCCACTTGTTCTGGCGCCAACTCGTTCAGGCCGACCGCGTCATCGCGTCGTTCCGTGCGGGATTCATCGGAAAGGTATCTCCGGTCCATTTCTTCTGGGGCGCAATGGACCTCGCCTGTACACGATTCTCCGGACGCACTGCGCCACCACATCCAGGGGGAGCCCCCAACTGTGGCGACTGGGTGATGGTGGAAGGTTACTCTCACGAATTGAGCAGCTGCGGCTTCTGGCCGGGCGGCGGCGAGGAAGGCGCGTTCTATTCGTACTCGTACCCCGCACCTGCGGCGTTCGAGGGCTATCGCGTCGAACCGTCGGCAGCGTTCTACAGCAACGATTTCGGTCAGTTTCTTCTGCCGTACGAAGCAGTCCGGGCGGCCACCGACCCGGACGCGACACTGCTTGCGTTTCTACAGACCACCTACGCTGCTGCCGCCGATTCGGGGCGCTGGGACAGAGCCTCGTTGGAGAGCGACCCCAATCGCTGGGCGTCGCAGCGATGACTATCGCGCTCCGGTCCACCGCGACAGCGCTGCCGGCCAACCCTCTTCTCCCGCTCGAGAAGTAGAACTCCCTGCCCACGCTACGTAACCGTCAGGCCGTACCAGAAGCGACGGTCCGTCGTCCTTGCGTTGCGCTTGGACGAGTAGATCTGGTCCCGGTTTCTGCATCGTCGAGGTGTTCGCGCGCTCGCGGATGAGAACAAAACCCGGCAGGCGCTGCAGTTCCGTGAGTCGCCCTTCGTGTAGCGGCACTTCCGTCGCACGAGTCCCGACTAGATCACTCTGTCCGTCCGGCGAGGGATAACGCAGCTCAGTGCCCGCAAAACTGCCGGCGACGAGGTCACGCACCTTCGGGATCGACAGAATATGCGCAGCAAGGCGATCGCGCATGAACCTGGCGAGTCGCGGGTGCATGGTGACGGCGCGCATCATCAGCCCCGACCGCCGAACCACTTGCTTCCCGATCGGGTGCCGCTCGCGGTGATAGGTATCCAGGATCGAATCGTCGGCGCCGGCCAATACAGCGCCGAGTTTCCAGGCCAGGTTCACACCATCCTGAATTCCGGTGTTCATTCCTTGTGCGCCCATCGGCGAGTGCACGTGTGCGGCATCCCCCACCAGAAACACCCTGCCGCTGCGATAGTCGCGAACCTGACGCTCGTCACAATGGAAACGCGAATGCCAACCAACGTCGACGACGCCCACATCGCGTCCCATTGCCCGGTTCAGCGCACCCACGATCTCGGCCTCGCCCACCGGATCGCTATCGGGAACCTGACGCTGTCGATCCCAGGTCATCGAGCGATACCACGCACCGTCGCTCTCCTCCTTCCCGTAGGGCGCGAGGAATCCGAACTCACGTGGAGTGTCCCCCAGCGTGAGGCCACCGTCGTGCGGTCCGGCGGTCAGTTTCACGTCAGCCAACACCACTGACGACAGCACGGATTTCCCGGGGAAATCCATCCCGACCAGACCGCGAACCGTACTGTGTGCGCCGTCCGCCCCAACGACGTATTTGGCGCGCCACGTCATCGTGGACGAAGAGTTGTCATCGTCTTTGGGGCGAGCAGTGAGGGTGACTCCGGCGTCGTCCTGAACGAGATCGACAAGCGCGATACCACGGTGAATGTCTGCTCCCTGGTCCTTGGCATAGAGCTCGAGAGCTTGGTCCACGTTGGTCTGCGGGGTAATCATGGCGAACCGGTAGCGAGATCTCAGGTGGGTGAGGTCCAGCTTTGCACCCTTGAAAAGGTTGATCCCCGGGGTGGTCGAGCTGGTCGCAAGTAGCTGGTCGGCGAGTCCACGCGCGTCGAGCAACTCCAGTGTTCGCGCCATCGTTGCAAACGCCCGGCTGGACGGGTTGATCGTCAGCCACTTCTCCACTACAGCCACCGAGCGCCCCAGCCGCGCAAGATCACCAGCCACGGTCATACCTGCTGGGCCACCACCGACCACCACTACGTCGACGTTGCGATCCATCGTCAAACCTCCCACGCCGTCGTCCCAAGGTGTGTCGCAGCCGAGTTTCGGTTAATTCTTCGCTGATGGACGCGGTTTTTGCAGTCTTCCCACAGCGGCCGGCAAAACGTAACCTGTCCCAGGTTTCGTTCTGATCGCTAGTGTGGAAAGAACCTACATCGGGAGGCTTGGAACATGCTGGTACGTCGAATTGCTCGTCCACTACTTTCCACCATTTTCATTGCCGGGGGGATCGATGCGCTCCGCAATCCTGCGCAACGTGCGGCAAAAGCAACTCCACTGATCGACAAATCAGTGGAAACACTCCCCGGCGCGGTGACACAAAAATTGCCCGCAGATCCAGAGACACTGATCAAGCTCAACGCGGTAATCCAGATCGGCGGCGGGGCATTGCTGGCAAGCGGAAAGGCTCCACGCATCGCGTCGTTGGCACTGGCGGGAAGCCTGATCCCCACCACAGTTGCAGGCCATGATTTCTGGAACGAGTCGGACCCCACGCTTCGTGCGATGCAACGCACCAACTTCATCAAGAACGTCAGTCTGCTCGGCGGCCTGATGATCGCCGCCGTCGACACCGAGGGCAAACCGTCACTCGGCTGGCGCGGTCGCCGCGCCGCCAGGAAGGCGCAGGCCTCGATCGCGGCGACGCTGCCCTTGGCAGCCGCGAACCACGACGAGCACACCGGGGAACGCCTCGAGCACGCACTCGCCGTTGCTTCGGAGCGTGGGACCGAGCTAGCCGAAGCTGCGAAGGTTCACGGTGCCGAATTGCTCGAGATCGCCAAGGAACGAGGCCCCGAGATTCTCGAAGTTGCCCAGAAGCGCGGGGCGGAACTGGCAGAAACGGCCCGCGAGCGTGGGTCCGAACTGGCGGAGTTGGCCGGCAAGCGCAGCGCCGAGTTTGCAGAACTTGCGCTCGAAAAAAGCAACGAATGGGCGGAGACTGCATCCGAGCAGTCCGAGGTCCTCGGCAAACGAGCTCGCAAACGCGCCGAAATCGCCCTGGCGAAGGCCCGCGAGAAGCGCGACGAATTGACGCACTGACACAATCACACGTCCGGTCAGGCCACCCTCGGGTGGCCTGACCTCGTTGGATACACCCCATTCACCTAAGCGAACTAGACTGTCTTGGCACTTTTGCGGTGCTCGACTTCTTTCACCAAGCCTAGGAGAACCCTTGCCCGACGCGGACCCGTCACACACCGAGCAACAGCTCGAGCAGCAGTACGTGACGATGCTGTATTCCCGTCTCGACGAGCTCCGGAAGCATGCCAAATCGCGCCTGAGCACCGTCTTGCTGGAAAGCGGTGGAACCCCGCAGGCACGCAGTGAACGCGAATCGTTCAACGCGATGTACACCGAGGATCTAGCCAAGTACGACGCAGCCGAAAATGGACTGTGCTTCGGCAGAATCGATTTCGACGACGAACATCGCTACGTCGGCCGCCTGGGAATTCTCGACACCGAGAACGACTACGAGACGCTCCTCCTCGACTGGCGCGCCCCGATGGCCCGCCCGTTCTACCTCGCGACACCAGCGGCGCCTGAGGGCGTGAAGCGTCGACGCCACATCCGTAGCCGTAGCCGCGCGGTCACCGGAATCAACGACGAATACCTCGACCTCGACGCAGCTCGCGCTGCCGGCGTTGTCACCGAAGCCGGTGGCGTAGCCGGCGAGAGCGCGCTACTCGACGCATTGAACGCCGCCCGCACGGGCCAGATGAACGACATCGTCGAAACCATCCAGACCGAGCAGGATTCGATCATCCGATCCGAACACAAGAGTGTGCTCGTGGTTCAGGGTGGCCCCGGTACCGGCAAAACCGCTGTGGCGCTCCACCGTGCGGCGTTCCTGCTCTACACCTATCGCCAGCAATTGGCGAAGGCCGGAGTACTCATCATCGGCCCCAACGCAACGTTCCTCGACTACATCAGTCAGGTACTCCCGTCACTTGGTGAAACCGGCGTTCTACTCTCCACCATCGGCGACCTGTATCCCGGAGTGCGCGCAACACGAATCGATTCGCTTGCCGCCGGTGAGATCAAGGGTTCACTCGACATCCTCGACGTACTCAAGAACGCTGTCCGTGATCGCCAGGAAGTACCGTCATCGCCGATAGTTCTCCGATTCGACACTTACGACCTGAAACTGGATCGAAAGACAGTCACCAAGGCCCGTGGCCGTGCCCGCTCGTCCCGCCGGCCGCACAACTTGGCCAGGCCGATCTTCGTATCAGCGGTCATCGAAGCGCTGGCTCTACAGATGGCCGAGATCATCGGCGGAAATCTGGTGGACGGCGGTTCGCTCCTGAGTCGAGACGACATCGCCGACATCCGTGACGAGATGCGCGAAGACGCCGACATCATGTCCGCAATCGGCTCACTATGGCCCGAGTTGTCGCCGCAACAGATTCTCGCCGAACTCTGGACGTCACCGAGACGACTGGAAAAAGCCGCTCCACAATTCGACGACAACCAGCGCTCGGATTTGTTGCAGAGCGTCGGCCCCGGATTCAGTGCCGCGGACGCGCCGCTACTCGACGAGCTGGCCGAAATTCTCGGCGTTGACGACGCCGCTGAACGCGAACGGGCACAACGACAATGGCGCGCTCAGATTGCCGACGCACAGGGCGCTCTCGATATTCTGACAGGGTCGGCGCCGCAGGATCTCGAAGACGAGATGGACCCCGAAATCCTGATGGCCTACGACCTGATCGACGCCAGTCAACTCGCCCAGCGTCACGATTTGGGCCAGCATCAGACCACTGCCGAGCGCGCCGCGGGTGATCGAACCTGGACCTACGGTCACGTGATCGTGGACGAGGCCCAGGAGTTGTCGGCTATGGCATGGCGAATGTTGATGCGCCGCATACCGAATCGCTGGATGACGTTGGTGGGCGACACAGCGCAGACCGGTGATCCCGCCGGCACGTCGTCATGGCAGACGATCCTCGAACCGTACGTCGCGAAGCGTTGGAAGCTCACACAGCTGACCGTGAACTATCGAACCCCGTCGGAAATCATGGATGTGGCACACCGGGTGCTCGAGGAAATCGATCCCACGCAAGCAGTACCCCGGTCGGTCAGAGATAGCGGTTTTGCACCGTGGTCACTGAAAACCACAGCGGAGAATCTCCAGGAAACGGTGCGTCGCTGCATCGAGCACGAGTCTCACGCAGGCTTGACTGCGGTGATCGCCGGGCACGAGACGGTGAAGAACCTGTCCGGCCTCGCCGGCGACTCTGTCAGCGTGCTCTCCGTCAAGGACGTCAAGGGCCTGGAATTCGACACCGTTTTCATCGTCGAACCCTCGGATATCCTCGACGAATCGCCGCGGGGAATGAATGACCTGTACGTCGCACTGACCCGAGCAACACAGCGGCTCGGCATCATTCACATCGAATCGCTTCCGGCTGTGCTCGACAACATCGCCGAAGCTGCATTCACACCCGTGATGTGATGCGACCGAGTAGGTTCTCTCGTGCCACTTCTACTGAAGGAAATCTTCTCGTGACCGCTCCGATCGCCGCACGCATGCCGCAGTGGCTACTCCGTCGCCGCCCACAGGTCGTCGGAGCTGCGCTGATCGGCCTGTGCGCCGGGATGCTGATCGGATGCGCACAGGCCGAGTCTTCGCCGTCGGATACCGCCGACGGCGCCGCACCTGCCACTGCCACGGCCGACTCACCCGAGCTTCAGGCACTCGAACGGTTCCGGGACGCGATCACGGCAGACGGCGTCACCACACCGCTTACCGACGACACCCTGCAAGCACTCGGGGACGGAATCTGCCGTCAGTTGGCGGTGGGCACGGATCGAACGATGATCATCGAGAATTTGCGCAGCGTGACGCACAACGGCGCCACCAGCCGACCAGGCCAACTCCAAGACGTGGAGAGCACCGAAAACAGTTCGGCCGCATCGCCGATCAGTGCCGATCCCTATCGATTGGGAACCGTGATCGTCGACGCGGCCGAGACCGAGTACTGCTGAGAACTTTCAGCGAACGGTATGAACGATCAGAACGTCGGATGTTGCCTTTCGTGCAGCATCCGACGGTACCGATCCGAGTAGACGCCCGGTCAGTGTGTTGAGTCCACGGTTACCGATGACCAACAGATCACCCTCGACCTCGTCGAGCAAGGCGAGCAACGACTCGACGGGCGCTCCGACGATTGCCCGTTCCACGACCTTCTCCGCGCCGGCAGCATGTGCGCGCTCCCGAGCCGTTCGGAGGATTTCGTAGGTAGGTGTCGAACCTGTGACCTGGTATGCCTCGTCGCCGAGTACATCTGCCGCAGCGCTGACGTCCTTGGGGTCTGCCGGGTAGTACGCGCACGCGATAATCAATTGCGCACTGGCATCTGCTGCAATGCTTGCGGCCCGGTCGACTGCTTTCAGTGACGACTCGGAGCCATCGGTTCCTACGACAACGGTCCGGTAGGCACTCATTCATCCTCCATGGTTACGAGATAGTCAGCGGTTACGGGAAAGTCAGCGCTGCTGACATTAGCGGGCAGAGCGCAGCGATAGTGCCAATTGCCATACACACCACAAGACCGCAGTGAATGTGATCTGCAGTCACATCAAAAAAATTACACTGAATTCCGGATCAGCGCAGGTTTCCGAATCGCGGACCGAAAAGCGCTGCGGGAAACACGTCCTGTTCAGTAAGTGCAGCACGCCACGGCGCTGCCAGTTCGAGAAGCCTGTCTGCTCCGGATTCGCCCAAGGCGTCCCACGGCGCCAAAGCCAGATCGTCCGTCAAGTCCTCCACGACGTCGCGCAGTTCCTGCCCGTCCTCGGTCAGTGCTCCCGACTTACGATCGAGCAACTCTCGATCCTGAAGATCCTGGACACCTTGCGCCCACTGCTCGGCAGACCACCCGCGACGACTCTGAGCAAACTTCTGCTGGAATCCGATACCCGTGGCGGTGTGGGTGATCAAGGCTTCCAACCCGTTCAGTCCGGCAGTCTGCAGTGCGGCGATGTGTCCGTCACCGCGGTACTCCCGCAGCAAAGTCAGTGCGTGCCAGAACGCGAGGTGCGGCACGGTCGGCCACTCGACGGAAGCCCAACCGGCGTACAGCGGACGTCCCTCGACGCCGGGGATGTTCCGTGCCGCAATAGAAACCAACTCGGCAGCTTCAGCCATGTCCTGTGACGACGTCACCTCTTCACCGAGGAGACGAACGTACGCGGCGTCGATGGCGCGGTAGCGCGCAGCAACAATCTCCGATGGTTTCGCGAGGTCCCACGCGCGCGGAATCACGCTGGCGACCAACTCCGGGTTGAAGTTGTAGAACGCCGACGTCACGACGGTGGCGGGTGGAGTACCCAAGGGCGCAGCGCGACCCGCGAAGTACACCATCCGGCCCGGCTCGAGCCCAAGCGCAACCAATTCCTTTTCCGTCTCCGGAACGAAGTAAGCCAACGAATGGAGAAGTTCGAGAGTACGGCCGGTCTTGCCGGCAGTCTGTGCATCCATATGTGAACCGTAGCGGGCGTTCCCGATTCACACACATCCCACCGATCTACTTCAAACCGGCCGCGTCCATGCCTCGAAGCTCCTTCTTGAGATCCGAGATTTCGTCACGCAAACGACCGGCCAACTCGAACTGCAAGTCCCGGGCGGCATTCATCATCTGATCTGTGAGTTCCTTGACCAGGTCTGCCAATTCGGCCCGGGGCATCGATTTGGTGTCGCGGCCTTCGTACACTCCTGCACTGACCGCGCGGCCTGCTTCGCCCTGCGCTCGACGGCCACGCGTCGCGTTACGTCCGGAACCACCGATGTCGACGGACGCAGCGGTGTCCTCGGCTTCCTCGTAGACCTGATCGAGGATGTCGGCGATCTTCTTGCGGAGAGGCTGCGGATCAACCCCCATCTTCTTGTTGTATTCGACCTGCTTCTCACGGCGACGCTCGGTCTCTTCGATTGCCTGGGCCATGGACGCAGTGATCTTGTCCGCGTACATGTGAACCTGGCCGGACACGTTACGAGCAGCACGGCCGATGGTCTGGATAAGACTGGTGGAACTCCTCAGGAAGCCCTCCTTGTCGGCATCGAGAATCGCAACCAGCGACACCTCGGGAAGGTCGAGGCCCTCACGCAGAAGGTTGATACCGACCAGGACGTCGTACTCCCCCAGTCGCAACTGCCGCAGCAGTTCGACGCGACGTAACGTGTCGATGTCGGAGTGCAGATAGCGAACCCGAATTCCGAGTTCGAGCAGATAATCGGTGAGATCTTCCGACATCTTCTTGGTCAATGTCGTGACAAGGACTCGCTCGTCCTTTGTCGCGCGTTCCCGGATCTCGTGAACCAGGTCGTCGATCTGCCCCTTGGTCGGCTTGACGATCACCTCGGGATCGACGAGACCTGTCGGACGAATCACCTGCTCGACGAACTCACCGCCGGCTTGCCCCAACTCGTACTTGCCTGGCGTTGCCGACAGGTAGACGGTCTGACCGATGCGCTGACTGAATTCTTCCCACGTCAGCGGCCGGTTATCCGTCGCCGACGGCAGGCGGAAACCGAACTCCACCAGGTTGCGCTTACGCGACATGTCACCCTCGTACATGGCGCCGATCTGTGGAACGGTCACATGTGACTCGTCGATGACCAGCAGGAAATCCTCGGGGAAGTAGTCGATCAGCGTAGCCGGCGCGGTGCCAGGTCCACGGCCGTCGATGTGCCGTGAATAGTTCTCGATTCCGGAGCAGAATCCGACCTGTTTGATCATCTCCAAGTCGTACTGCGTTCGCATCCGTAGCCGCTGCGCCTCGAGCAGTTTGCCCTTGCCCTCCAACTCTTCGAGTCGTTGTTCGAGTTCAGCCTCGATGTCCTTGACCGCACGCTCGAGACGCTCGGGCCCGGCAACATAGTGGGTCGCGGGGAAGATCCGAACGGTATCCACTTTCCGGACGATGTCGCCGGTGAGCGGATGAAGGTAGTACAGCGCCTCGATCTCGTCGCCGAAGAACTCGATCCGAACCGCCAACTCCTCGTACGACGGGATGATTTCAACCGTGTCACCCCGGACGCGGAACGAACCACGGGTGAACGCAACATCGTTGCGGTTGTACTGCACGTCGACCAGGAGGCGCAGAAACGCATCACGCGGAACCTCGACGCCCACTTCGAGCGAGATGGAGCGATCGAGGTAAGACTGCGGTGTACCGAGACCGTAGATGCACGACACGGACGCGACCACAACAACGTCCCGTCGCGAGAGCAGGCTCGACGTCGCGGAGTGACGCAGGCGTTCGACGTCGTCGTTGACCGACGAGTCTTTCTCGATATACGTATCCGTCTGAGCGATATATGCCTCAGGCTGGTAGTAGTCGTAATACGAGACGAAGTATTCAACCGAGTTGTTCGGCAACATCTCGCGAAGCTCGTTGGCCAACTGAGCAGCCAAGGTCTTGTTCGGTGCCATCACCAGCGTCGGCCGCTGCACGCGCTCGATCAGCCAGGCGGTCGTCGCAGATTTGCCGGTGCCGGTGGCACCAAGCAGGACTATGTCCTTCTCGCCCTCGTTGAGCCGTTTCTCGAGCTCGGCAATGGCAGCGGGCTGATCGCCGGCAGGCTCGTATTCACTGACGACCTCGAAGCGGCCGTCAGAGCGCTCGATGTCGCTGACCGGACGAAACTCGGAATGTGCGACGACTGGATGTTCGGAAGCAAACGCCATGAAACCAGGGTATGCGCACCCACCGACATCATGCGTGGGCACAAGCTCGTCGCAGCGGTAGGTTCTTGCAACATGAGCGAAGCACGTATTCACATTCACCCGCCCAAAGTCGAAACTTTCGACCTAGAGGCCCGAACCAACATCGACCCCAAGGGCTTCGTTCGCCAGGTCGAAACCTACCGCGAAGAGCCATGGGGCCTGTACATGGGCCGACACGCAGACCATCCACAATTCCACTACCTGGAGTCGTGGATACTTCCCGACCTCGGAATCCGAGCGTCGATCTTCCACTTCACGCCGGGGCACGAACGGGACCAGGATCACTACATCGACATCGGCACATTCACGCGCGGTGAGCACGCATGGAGATCCGAAGACCACTATCTCGATCTGATTGTGCAGACCGGCCGCAGCACCGAACTACTCGACGTCGACGAACTCCTGGAAGCGCACGCATCCGGAATACTCGACGCCCAGACGTCCGAACAGGCCATGCTGACCGCTGCCCGCACCATCGACGGCATTGCCGCCCACGGTCACGATCTCGGCGCGTGGCTGTCGTCGTTGGGCATGCCGATCACCTGGCGGTAGGCGTCAGGCCGTCCAACCCGACTTGTCTGCCCATTCCCACGCACGGTGGAACGCCGCGTCGAACCAGGGTGTCTTGACTGCGAGGTACGCATCCATCGCCTTGTCGTAATCATCTATTCCGGACGCGTGCTCCGCGGCCCGGACCTTCAACGCGGCATACTCCGCACGGGCGTCGTCATCCGCCTGCAGCCAGTCACGGAACAACACGGCAAATTGCTGGCCCGGCCAACCGTCGACACGAATATGGATGTTCACCGGCCGACCCGGATCTGCGCCGGCATGAATCCGCTTCGCCCACACGCTCGGATCGGTTTCACCCCCGACATAGGCAGGTTTCGGATCGTCCGCGACGATGTTCTCGAGACGCGGAAAACCACCAGTTGCAAGGTCAGCGGCCAAGTCGTCCGCAATCCCGATGTGTTCGACAGTGATCTGAAGATCGATCACGTCCTTCGCGTCGAGTCCCGGTACGGCAGTGGAACCGATGTGATCGATACGCGTGGCTCGATCACCACACAGCAGCGCCAACCGGTTGATCAGGCGAGTTGCTTGCACCGGCCACTGCGGATCCGCGGGGCTCAGCTCAGGAAGTACACGAACCGCTGTTCCGGTGCGCAGATTCTCCTCGAACGGTGCGATTCGACCTGCCCACAGTTCACGGACCACAGCGTCCAGGGCTCCTGGATCACCGCTGTTGTCGAGCCAGACGTCCGCAACGGGACGGCGCTGATCGTCGGTGGCCTGCGCCGCGATTCGCGCCCTGGCATCGCTCTCGCGCATCCCACGTGACTCGACCAACCGCCGGACGCGTTCTTCGGCGTCGACGTACACGATGACAACCATATTGAACGCCGGAGCCATTCCAGCTTCGACAAGCAGCGGGATGTCCTGCACCAGAACAGAATTCGCTGGCGCAGCATCAATGGCTTCGGCCGTACGATGGCCGATCAACGGATGCAGGATCGAATTGAGAGTGCCACGGGAAGCGTCGTCGGCAAACGCCAACGCCGCAAGCGCGGGTCGATCGAGGGTGCCGTCCGGCGCGATGATGCCGTCACCGAACGCCTGCGCCAACGCAGCCAACCCCGGAGTACCGGGTTCTACGACCTCTCGGGCGATCAGATCGGCATCAACGATCACTGCTCCCAGTTCGGTGAGGATTTTCGACACAGTCGACTTGCCGGCTCCGATGCCTCCAGTGAGGCCAACTCTCAACACAACGGACAGTCTCTCACCTATGCTCACGGCACGAGATTCGAGTCCTGAAATTGAACACGCCACACAACTCGAGACGCAAATACCACAATAAAGGCAATCCGTGTGGTTAAGTTCTAGCGAACGCCCTGCACCTTCTCGAGAAAGTGGACGCCATGCGAGCAGATCGTGACCATCTTGGTCAGCATCGCCTCGGAATGCCGAACGGCGTGCACTGTATCGAATTTCCCGAGGTTGCCTTTGCATTGGCCGAACACCGGCGAACGTGGTTCACCGTTCTCGTGAGCCAGGGCCGTCACAGCTTCGCGTCGATGCGCAAGCGCACAGCCGAAGCCACCGCGACGTACTGGGTTCCGGCTCCGGCCACCACCGCTTGACCTAGCAGCACCGCAGCTTTCATCCGACAGCCACCAGTCGCCAGACTGGTGGCTGTCGCATTTCCTCCCATGCGACAACCGGCGTGACGCCAATACTTGTGCCACACAACAAAAGAACCCCGCTCCTGCTTGCGCAGGCGCGGGGTTCTTTCACAGATCTCGCTTGATCAGATCAAGCAGTAATCCTTATGCGTTGCCCGACAGCTTCTCGCGAAGTGCGGCGAGCTGTGCATCGCTTGCAAGCGATCCACCAGCGGACTCTGCCGGAGCGGAGCCTGCAGAGGCCGGAGCCTCTTCGTCGTCTGCAGAAGCCGTCTCCGAGGAGTAGCCGGCAGCAGCGGTGGCAGCTTCAGCGGCCTCGTCTGCAGCGGTCTTCTCCATCTGAACGGTGTGCATCTTGTGACGACGCTCAGCCTCGGCGTAGCGGTTCTCCCACTCTTCGCGCTGCTTGTCGAAGCCCTCGAGCCATTCGTTGGTCTCGGGATCGAAGCCCTCGGGGAAGATGTAGTTGCCCTGCTCGTCGTACGAGTCGGCCATGCCGTACTTGGACGGATCGAACTCGGCGTTGTAATCCTCGTTGGCCTGCTTCAGCGACAGCGAGATACGACGACGCTCGAGGTCGATGTCGATGACCTTGACGAGTGCATCGTCGCCGACGCCGACAACCTGGTCCGGAACCTCGACGTGGCGCTCAGCCAGCTCCGAGATGTGAACGAGGCCTTCGATTCCCTCTTCGACGCGCACGAATGCACCGAACGGAACCAGCTTCGTGACCTTGCCGGGCACGATCTGGCCGATGGCGTGCGTGCGGGCGAACTGACGCCACGGATCTTCCTGCGTTGCCTTGAGCGACAGGGAGACGCGCTCGCGGTCCAGGTCGACGTCGAGAACCTCGACGGTGACCTCGGTGCCGACCTCGACAACCTCGGACGGGTGATCGATGTGCTTCCAAGACAGCTCGGAAACGTGAACCAGACCGTCTACGCCGCCCAGGTCCACGAATGCACCGAAGTTGACGATGGAGGACACGACGCCCTTGCGGACCTGGCCCTTCTGGAGCTGGTGCAGGAATTCGCTGCGAACCTCGGACTGAGTCTGCTCGAGCCATGCACGGCGCGACAGGACCACGTTGTTGCGGTTCTTGTCGAGCTCGATGATCTTGGCCTCGATCTCCTTGCCGACGTACGGCTGGAGGTCGCGGACACGACGCATTTCGACGAGCGAGGCGGGGAGGAAGCCACGAAGGCCGATGTCAAGGATGAGGCCGCCCTTGACGACCTCGATGACGGTGCCCTTGACGGCCTCGTCCTTCTCCTTGAGCTCCTCGATGGTGCCCCAGGCACGCTCGTACTGAGCACGCTTCTTCGACAGGATCAGTCGACCTTCTTTGTCCTCCTTGGTGAGGACGAGAGCCTCGACCGCATCTCCCACGGAGACGACCTCGTTGGGGTCGACGTCGTGCTTGATGGAGAGCTCACGAGAAGGGATGACACCTTCGGTCTTGTAACCGATGTCGAGCAGAACCTCGTCGCGGTCGACCTTGACGATGGTGCCTTCGACGATGTCGCCATCGTTGAAGTACTTGATCGTTGCGTCGATGGCGGCGAGGAAGTCCTCGGCAGAGCCAATGTCGTTAATGGCAACCTGCGGCGAGGTGACGGTTGTGGAGGGCATATGTTGAATTGCTCCGGACGAGTTGTGGTCGGTTGATGGATTTTGTCGGACGAGATGCAACATTGTAGGTACCGGAATGCAGTACCCAGTTGCACAGAAACTAACAACCGGAAACCGAAACACATTCCGCACCCGAACGGTGCACCACAAGATCTCTCGTTCACGCCGATCCAAGGCCTCGGTAAAGGCCTAGTACAGATATTCGACTGAATGACAGACACTCGCGTGGGTAAGACTACGCGTCGGCGGTGCGAGCGGGCAAACCCGGGTACCCTGTCGCCGCTGGTAGCGCTCTAGTCTGTTCGACATGTCTGACGATCGCCACGCTGCCGCCAATTCCATTCTCGGGACCAGCGGAGTCGGCAGGGCCCGGGTCGACTCCGATGCGAGCGACCGCGCCAGCCGCGCGTGGTGGGACGCAGACGCCGAGGACTACCACCGCACTCATGGCGAGTTTCTGGGCGTGAACAGCGCAGACGGTGAATTCGTGTGGTGCCCCGAGGGTCTACACGAAGGCGATCACCACCTGCTCGGCGACATCGTCGACAAGGACATCCTCGAAGTAGGGTGCGGCTCCGCACCCTGCGCCCGGTGGCTGGCCGGTCACGGCGCCCGGGCCGTCGGACTCGACATTTCGATGGGCATGCTCTCGCGCGGAGTCGACGCTATGACTGCCGGCGGACCACGCGTACCGCTGATCCAGGCGAGCGCCGAATTGCTGCCGTTTGCCGACGCGAGCTTCGACATCGTCTGCTCCGCTTTCGGAGCCGTTCCGTTCGTGGCCGATTCGCAGCAAGTGATGAACGAAGTAGCGCGAGTTCTACGGCCGGGCGGCAAGTGGGTGTTCGCGGTCAACCATCCGATTCGCTGGATCTTCCCCGACGATCCAGGTCCCAAGGGACTGACCGCGACACTCCCCTACTTCGACCGAACGCCCTACGTCGAGGTCGACGACAACGGCGTGCCCACCTACGTCGAGCACCACCGCACGATCGGCGACCGCGTCCGCGAATTAGTGGCGGCCGGCTTGCAGGTTCACGACATCATCGAACCGGAGTGGCCGGAGTGGCTGGACCGCGAGTGGGGACAGTGGAGTCCCCTACGCGGCCAGCTCTTTCCGGGCACCGCGATATTCAGCGCCGTCAAACCCTGAGAGCTACAGCAGATTCGACAGGAATGCCTTGGTGCGATCCTGCTGCGGGTTGGCCAGAAGTTGTCGCGGCTCACCGGATTCGACGACAACTCCGCCGTCCATGAACACCAGCTGATCGGCAACCTCACGGGCGAAGCCCATCTCGTGAGTGACGACGACCATCGTCATTCCGTCTTTGGCGAGTTGTTTCATGACTGTCAGAACTTCACCGACAAGTTCCGGATCGAGAGCCGACGTCGGCTCGTCGAAGAGCATCAGTTTCGGGTCCATCGCGAGTGCCCGCGCGATGGCAACGCGCTGTTGCTGTCCACCGGACAACTGGGCGGGGTATGCGTTTGCCTTGGCGCTCAAACCGACCTGATCGAGCAGATCCTTTGCCCGCTCGATTGCCTTCTTCTTGCTGACGCGCTTCACCTGGGTGGGCGCTTCGATGATGTTTTCCAACGCAGTTCGGTGCGGGAACAAGTTGAAGTGCTGGAACACCATGCCGATGTCCTGACGTTGCTTCGCCGCCGCCCGTGGGTGCAGTTCGTAAAGCTTGCCGTTCTTCTCCGAGTAACCGACGAGGTCGCCGTCGACATACAGGCGTCCGGCATTGACCTGTTCGAGGTGGTTGATGCAGCGCAAGAAAGTCGACTTGCCCGACCCGGACGGACCGACCAGGCAGAGCACCTGCCCACGATCGATTTCGAGTGACACGCCTTTGAGGACCTGGAGTGCGCCGAAGTTCTTGCATACTCGATCTGCCTTGACCATCGGTGTCATTTGCGTTCTCCTCCGGGAGTGTCCGGGAGTGTCTCCACTACCGTCGCGTTGCCTTGTGCATCGGCAAGCGCCTGAAGCTGGCGTGTGGTCAGTGCTCGCGTGGCACCCTTCGAGTAGTACCGCTCGACGTAGAACTGGCCGATCATCAGCAGGCTGGTGATCGCGAGGTACCAGGTTGCCGCAACCATGAGCAATGGAATCGGCTCGAAGTTTGCACCCGAAATATCTCTGGCCCGACCGTACAACTCCAAGCTGTACGGAACTGCGGACACCAGCGACGTCGTCTTGAGCATGCTGATCAACTCGTTGCCCGTCGGCGGGATAATCACGCGCATTGCCTGTGGGAGAACCGTTCGGCGCATGGTCTGGCTCCACGTCATGCCCAACGCGATGGATGCTTCGGTCTGTCCCTCGTTGACCGAACTCACTCCGGCTCGGACGATTTCCGCCATGTAGGCAGCCTCGTTCAATGCCAACCCGATGACGGCAAAAAGGAACGCCGCCTGGATTCCCTGTAGATCGATGTGCACGAACTGATGCACAAACGGGATACCGAGATCGAGGCTCTTGTAGATCGACGGAAACAGCCCCCAGAACACCAATTGGACGTAGACGGGCGTGCCACGAAAAATCCAGAGATACCCCCAAGCGGCTGTCCTGAGGACAGGGTTGGGTGACAACCTCATCACAGCCAAAATCACGCCAAGGACTATCGCGATCACCATCGACAGCACTGTCAGTTGGATGGTCTTCCATGCGGCCGCGCTGATTCGCGAGTCGAACAGATACCGACCGTAGGTCCCCCATCCGAACGCGTCGTTGGTCGCCGCCCCGTAGACGAACAGTCCGAACAACACCACTACGACGATCGCAGCGATCCAGCGACCAGGTCTGCGCAGTGGGATCGCCTTGATCGGCGCCGGATCGCCACTCTCGGTTGTTGTCATGTTCATCAGCTCTCCGCGCCGTTGATCTTGGATACTTCGATGACGCCGGCCTCGACGCTCCACGTCTGAGCGATCTGTTGATAGACGCCGTTGTCGATCAGGTACTGCATGGCCTGCTGAAGTGCGGGACCCAGCTCCGAGCCCTTGACGATCGGCCAACCGTACGGTGCCGAATCGAAGGGCTCACCCGCCGCTTCCATTCGGCCCTTGCTGCGCTTGATCGCGTAGCCGGTGACCGGCGAGTCCGCGGACAGTGCGTCGACTCGGCCGAGGATGAGCGCATTCGCCGCGTCGTCCTGGCTGTCGTACTTGACCTTCTCGATCGGCGGTTTGCCTGCGGCAACACATGCCTCGCTCTTTGCAGGCACTTCGTCGATGTCCTCGGTTGTCGTGGTTTGAACCGCGACCCGCAGCCCACACGCATTGTTCGGATCGACAGGATTGTCCGGGCGCTGCGCCCATTGAATGCCTGCGCTGTAGTAGGTCACGAAGTCGACCGTCTTCTCGCGCTCCTTGGAATCGGTGAACGACGACATTCCCATGTCGTAGCTCCCCGATTGGATTGCGGGAATGATCTTGTCGAAGTCCGCTTGGTTGAAGACCGCCTCGACTCCGAGCACTGCCGCAACAGCTTTCATCAAGTCGACGTCGAATCCGACGATGTTGCCGTCCGCGTCCTTGAATTCGTTGGGCGCGTAGGGAATGTTCACCCCGATCTGGAGCTTGCCGGTTTCAGCGACCTTCGGTGGCAACAGCGCCGCAATCTCAGGCACCTTCTGCACCGTGAGTGGAGGACCTTCCGGCACAAGACCTTCGTCGTTGACCACACATCCCCCGCAGAGCGCGACAATCACGCCGACCAACAGGAGCCGAACGAGATGTATGCGTACTCCCCCGCGACGAAACACTCTTGCTCGCGCGTTTTCACCGACCACGACTCTGCTCTCCACTCGTCGATCGCCGCATCGAGCAACGCTCATTCGAAATTCAGTAGAACGGTAGGGTACGGCAGGACTTCCTCGACTAACGATTCCGAACTCCTTCCCCACCCGTGCGATACAAGAATCAGCGACGAAGTGTATGCGCGTACACCACTTCGGCGAATTCGCTGGTGGACGCAAGGCCGCCAAGGTCAGCGGTCGCGATTCCCGAGGAAATAGTGGCGTTCACCGCATTTCTGATTCGACTCGCCGCAGCCGACAACACAGGTTCGCGACGGACATCTGCCAGCCAGTCCAGCATCATCGCACTCGAGAGAAACATGGCTGTGGGGTTGGCTCGGTTCTTGCCCGCTATGTCCGGCGCCGCTCCGTGCGCAGCCTGCGCCATGACTCGAGTGTCCGAGACATTGATCGACGGCGCTGTCCCGAGCGAGCCGGCCAACTCTCCTGCCAGGTCTGACAGGATGTCGCCGAACATGTTCTCGGTGACTACGACATCGAATTCTCCACCTCGCCGAACCAGAAGTGCGGCCATGGCATCGACATGTTCGTCGTCGACAACGACATGAGGGAAATCGGCGGCCACAGTGCGGCAGGCATCGCGGAAAAGCCCGGTGGTGAGGGTGAGGACATTCGCTTTGTGGACGATGGTGACGTGATTGCGTCGACGCGTCGCCAGAGCGAACGCCGTTCGGGCTATTCGCTCGCACGCTGCGCGCGTGAAAACGCCAACCGAGAGTGCGAGGTCCGGCGTCGGCATGAATTCACCGCTACCGACAGCCATGTTGCGGTCTGCGTACAGCCCCTCGGTGTTCTCGCGGACGATCACCAAGTCCATGCCCGGAACGGTCGCCTTCACTCCGCTCAGAACAGCGGCCGGACGGATGTTCGCAAAGAGTTCGAACTTCTTTCGGATCACACCGCCGGGCGTCAGCTGTCCACGAAACTCGCTCGGGTACGACGCGCTGTCATGTGGTCCGAGGATCCATCCGGGTAGCTGCTCGAGTGCGGTGAGTGTCTCGTCGGGAATCGGTGTCCCGTGACTGTCGATGGCTTCGAAGCCGAGCGGCAGTTCCACCCACTCCACGGGTTGGGCGTGAACCGAGGACATTGCGCCGTCCACGATCTCCCGAGTGGCCGGGACTATGTCCTGACCGATTCCGTCGCCGCGCATGAGTCCCAGCCGCAGGCCCGATGATCCGATTGCACTCGTACCTGTCATCGGGCAATCATTACCCATCATGGTCCAGTCGGTGGAGTTGTTACTCGGCGAGTCGAGTGAGTCGGCGATACGCGGTCAGTGGTCTGCGCTCGCTGACGCAGGTCTACCGAGTCAGGGAAAAATGGTGCGCGAGAGCAATCGACCGCACATCACGTTGTTTGTCGCGCGCGCGATTCCGCCTGAGGTCGACGAGGTCCTGACCAGACGGTTCTCGCTACCACCCTTCGAAATCAGATTGGGTGGTTACATCGTGTTCGGCGGCAGGCAGTTCGTATTGGCACGTTCTGTCATCCCGTCGAGAGCTCTCCTGCGACTTCACCGTGATGTCTTCGACGCCGCAGCCGGGTCCAGTGGCATTCCCGGGCACATCGAACCGGGTACGTGGACGCCACATGTGACGTTGGCTCGGCGGATCGAGCCGGATCAACTGGGCGGCGCGATCTCCCTACTGAGCAAGGACGTGATCGCCGGCGATTGCGGTCCGATCAGACGGTGGGACGGCGAACAGAAATTGGAGTGGTCACTGACACCGCCGGCGTGAGCGATCGAGTTGCCCGCCTGGTGACCAGGATTCCCGCGATCACGATCAACGCCCCGAGTGGTTGATTCCAGCCGATGCTCTCGCCGAGCACTAGCCCGCCGAGCGCAACGCCGACGACTGGGCTGAGATAGGTGACAGTCGAGGCCGCTGTCGGACCCCACCCCTGCACGACGTTGGTGTTCCAGATAAATGCCAATCCTGTTCCGAATGCGCCGAGAGCGATCATCGACCCGATGATTGCCGGTGTCAGGTGCATCGGTGTGTTCGCGATGACCGGCGACGCGAGCACCATGAACAATGCCCCGATGCTGATCTGCAGCGACGCGATGGTGCGGGTATCAACACCGAGCGGAAGGACGAAGCGACGGAGGTAGACAAACGAGACGCCATACGACGCGGTAGCTCCAAGACAGGCGATCTGCGCGCTGACGCTTCCACCAACTCCGATGTTCCACGGGGACAGCACAATCAGAACACCGAAGAACCCGAGCATGAGGCCTGTGGCTTTGAATCTGGTCAAGCTCTCCCCGGGCAGGAATGCGAGGGACGCCGCCATCGTCATGAGCGGTGTCGTGGCGTTGTATATGCTGGCGAGCCCCGACGACATGCTCTGCTCGGCCCAACTGAACAACAGCCACGGAGCTACACATTGCATCGCCGCCAGAAAGGACATGTGCTTCCAGATTCGACGATCCTGCGGCAATCCGATCCGATTGATCGCCGAAACGATCACCAACGCCAGTGCACCGAAAACCAAGCGCCACAGGACAACTTGAGTGAAGGACAATCCTTCGAGGCCGATCTTCATGAAGAGGAAGCTTGCGCCCCACACCATCGACGCGGCGACGTACTGGAAGAGCAGGCTCGCCCTCACAAGGTGAATTCGCCGTGGGGGCTCACGTCGCGGCGAGTGTCGGGAGTGCGCCCGGTCAGAGCCAGGACGTTGAGGGTGACGAGGACGATCAGACTGACGATGATGATTGCCATGTACAAAGCTTGACGCAGTAGTACATGCAGCAATAGTGGCAGAAATGCCATACTTGAACGATTTTCTGCCACGACGTCATTTTTCTGTCAGACTCGACACATGCTCGAAAAAGTGGTGGTCCCACTGATGCCGATGACGGAGGCTTTCGAACTCGGGGTGGCCTGCGAGGTGTTCGGATTCGATCGCTCGGACGAGAACTTGCCGACGTACGATTTCTCGTTGGTCGCAGCTGTTCCAGGACCGATCCGAACCCGGTTCGGATACGGCATCGACGTTCCGTACAACCTGGACGCTCTCGACGACGCGGATCTGATCATCGTGTCGGCCGGCGGGACCTACGCCGCAGACGACGACTACATGTGCGCCCCGCGCCCCGATTCGAGCGCCGATCCGCTCCTTCTCAAACTCCAGGACGCGGTGAGCCGCGGCGCGAAGGTGGCAAGTCTGTGTACCGGCGCCTTCATATTGGGAGCGGCAGGCTTACTCGACGGAAAGCGGTGCACCACCCATTGGCGCCACGCCAAGCGATTGGCCGACGCCTATCCGGACGCCAAGGTCGATCCAGACGTGTTGTACGTCGACGAGGATCCTGTTTTCACGAGTGCCGGAACAGCTGCGGGCATCGACCTGTGTCTGCATATTGTCCGGAAAGAACAGGGCAGTCGCGTCGCGAACGGGATCGCCAGACGCATGGTTGTTCCGCCACACCGCGACGGTGGACAAGCCCAGTACGTCGCCAGTCCCCTTGCCACAGTTCCCGATACAACGCTGAGTCCGTTACTCGACTGGATGACGGCACACCTTGCCGAGAACCTCACAGTGACGCGGGTGGCGGCGCGCGCCAACATGTCGCCTCGAACCTTCGCCCGCCGTTTCCAATCAGAAACAGGTGCAACCCCGGCTCGCTGGCTCAGCGATCAACGCGTCCTCGCGGCGCAGCAATTACTCGAAAACAGTGATCTGCCCATCGACGTCATAGCCGAGCGGGTGGGTTTCGGCGGTGGCGCAGTCCTTCGCCAACACTTTCTCCGGCTGCGGTGCACGACACCACAGGCTTACCGGCGAACATTCCGGGCTGTCACACAGCCCGAATCCCTGGCGTGATTTTCCCCACAATTCGCGCGCAGAGTTACCCTGTAGATACTCGCCGAGAAGTGACGTGTGCATGTTCAAGCGACCGCGCTGCGGTCCGCTCGAGGCTTTCTCGGTGACGTTTACACACCGAAAGCAAGTGCACCGGATCGAAGTAACTGATGATCGAGAATCATCCACCGCCGACGCAGCTCGGCGAAGTAACACAGCACGACGGCCCGGTACGGGCTGACCTGGTCACCGCGGAACTGACGGTGGCCGGATTCGCAGATGCCCGCGAGATCGGCCGCGGCGGATTCGGTGTGGTATTCCGTTGTTCCCAGCCCGCTCTGGACCGCGTCGTGGCCGTCAAGGTGTTGACCGGCGAATTCGACAGCGAGAATCTCGCCCGATTCCTTCGTGAACAGCGTGCGATGGGCCGATTGACCGGGCACCCGAATATTCTCAATGTCCTGTCGGTGGGCGCGACCAGCAGCGGTCGGCCGTACATTGTGATGCCGTACCACCTTCAAGGTTCGATGGCAGCGTGGATCCACGCCCATGGCCGGTTCGAATGCGAGGCGGCATGTCGCCTGGGAATCAAGGTCGCGGGCGCGTTGGAAACTGCGCACCGCGCGGGGATCCTCCATCGGGACGTGAAGCCGGCCAACGTGCTTCTGAGCGACTACGGCGAACCTGAACTTGCCGATTTCGGCATTGCTCACGTGAACGGCTATCGCAACGACCGGCCGCGGGTACACGTGGTCGACGCCTTCGAAACCGCCAAGGGCATCGTCACCGGTTCGCCGGCGTTCACGGCTCCGGAGATCCTGCGCGGAGATCAGTCGGATGCCGCTGCTGACATTTACAGCCTCGGCGCGACCTTGCTCGCAGCCATTTCCGGCAGACAGGTTCCGGACGTCGCCACCGAACCCGACCTCCCCCACGACTTACGTGTAGTCCTCGAACACGCGATGGCCGTGTATCCCGGTGACAGACCCACATCTGCCGCAGAATTCGGCGAGGAACTCAGGCAAACTCAACGCCGTCGCGGATGGTCATTGGACGAGATGGCATTGAGTCCCGAACTCGGTGACCCGAATTCGAACAGCTCGAAGCCTCGCACCAGTTTCGCGCCACCACGTGGAACCGACCCCGTGTCCGGAAACGCCTCGACGCGTGGCCGAGACGACATGGGGAACCTACCGCTCGATCTGACCAGTTTCGTCGGGCGTCGCCGCGAGTTGACCGAAACGAAGAAGGCGCTGGCCGCCAACAGGCTGGTGACACTGGCCGGGGTCGGCGGTGTCGGTAAAACCAGACTTGCGCTGCAAGTTGCGAGAAGTTGCCGGCAAGCATTTCCCGACGGAGTCTGGTTGGTCGAACTGGGCGAGATCCGAGACGAGCCCCTGGTGGCCGAAACAGTGACCGCCTCCCTCGGGCTACGGAACCTCTCCGCCCGACCGGTACAGCAGACGTTGGTCGAGCACCTGCGTCCACATCGAACGTTGTTGGTGCTCGACAATTGTGAGCAGATGCTCGATGCTATTGCTGCACTGGCACAAGCGTTATTGCAGACCTGCCCGGAGCTGCGAATCCTGGCCACGAGCCGCGAACCACTCGGAATCGGCGGGGAGAGCGTGCTCCGACTGTCACCACTGACCGTCCCGGATCACGATCAAACACCCTCCCTGCAGGGATTGTCGGGATACGACGCGGTGACGTTGTTCATCGAACGTGCATGCGCTGTGCTTCCGACCTTCGCGATCACCGAGGACAACAGGGCCTCGGTGACGCAGATCTGCCATCAACTCGACGGGCTTCCACTTCCCATCGAGTTGGCGGCGGCCCGATTGCGTTCGATGTCCACCACTCAGATTCTCGAGCATCTCACTGACAGGTACCGGCTTCTGACCGGAGGCAACCGCACGGCTCCGACGCGCCAGCAAACCCTTCAGTTGTGTATGGACTGGAGTTACGAATTATGCACCCCGCTCGAACAGAAGCTGTGGGCCCGGCTGTCCGTGTTCACCGGCGGCTTCGAGTTGGATGCTGTGGAGGGAATCTGCGCTGACGAGTTGACATCGGCCGATGTGCTGGACGTGCTTGTATCGCTGATCGACAAGTCGATCCTCATTCGAGAGGAGCCGACGTCCGTGGTTCGGTATCGATTCCTCGAGACCCTGCGAGAGTACGGCGCGGAGAAATTGAAAGAATGCGGCGAAGCCGGACAATTACAACGTCGACATCGAGAGTGGTTCGAGCAGTTGGCATTACGGGCAGCAGCCGAGTGGATCGGACCCAATCAACTGGACTGGATCGATCGGTTGGGGCGGGAACAGCCGAATCTGCACGAGGCCATGGAGCTGTGCATCTCGGAATCAGGCGTAGACCATACGGAGGCTGGGCTTCGGATGGCCGTGGCAATTTTTCCGTTCTGGTTCTCCCGAGGGCTGTTCAGCGAAGCTCGACACTGGTTCGACCGAATCCTTGCCTGCGACTCCGAGACACCGACGGTCGCCCGATTGGAAGCGCTCTACGCTGACTGTCGGCTTGCATCCATCCAAGGCGACACCGAGGCGGGCGCTGCTCTTGCCGAGGAAGCGCGCGCGAGCGCGGAGTCACTGGGAAGTCCGGACGCGGATGCGCTCGCGTCGTACGCCTGCGGTGTTCTTGCCCTCTTCAGCGGCAACCCGAAGCAGGCAGTCACGGACATCTCACATGCATTCGAAGTGTTCCGCCCCGAGGACAACCTGCTGAGACATGTCTGGGCACTGAACCATCTCGGCCTGGCCTACCACCAAATTGGCGACACCAGCCGGGCCATCGAGTGCTACGAGGAGTCGCTCTCGATCACCGAACCGCTGGGCGAGATCGTGTACCGGGGACGTTCGTGCTGGAATCTCGGGCTCGCATTGTGGTCCGACGGTAACCAAGCGCGAGCGGAATCGCAGCTGAAGAAGGGGCTGACACTGGCTCGGCTCGTGGACGATCCGTTCGGTTCGGCATGGTGCATGGAAGTGCTGGCATGGATCGCGGCAGACGCGAAGCGCTACGGACATGCCGCTGCGCTGATGGGCGCAGTGCAGACGTTATTGGACGAGATCGATACTCCGGCGATCCGTGTTCTCGGCATGACTGCCAATCACGAGGAGTGCGCACGAGTGTCAAAACTCCAGCTCGGTGCTCGAAAATTCGACACCGAGTTCAAGAAGGGCGCGAAGCTGAAGATCTCGGAGGCCACGGCGTTGGCGCTCGACGAGAATCCACCGGTCACTGTTCCGTCGAACCAAATCGGACCGAGCCTGACCAAACGCGAGTCGGAAGTCGCCGACCTCGTTGCCCAAGGGCTGACGAACAAAGCGATCGCCGCGAAACTGGTGATTTCGATTCGCACTGCTCAGGGACACGTCGAACATATTCTGACCAAGCTCGGGTTCAGCTCGCGTGCTCAGATCGCCGGATGGGTTGTCGAACAGGCACGAAACGTCACGTGAGGCTGAAGTGGGGAAACCGATCGCCCGGCTCCTTGCACCGAAACTCGACTCGCGACTGCTTGTCAGGCATCGCGTGCCGGACAGAATCGATCAGCGTGTACAACCACGGACCTTCATCCAACTCGACAATCGCGATGATCGGAATCCGCGCAGATGCTGACCCGCAATTCTCTCCTTGCACATATCGCCAGGAGACGATGGTGCCTGTGCCGCAGCACGGAACCGAGTGGAGAAACCGACAGCCACATTCAGGGCAGGACTGCGTCAGTGGTGCGGACAACCTTCCGCACCCATCGCAGTGCAGAATTGTCAGGCATCGAATATCTGTAGTTCGACTGTCCATCACTCTCTGCACCTCGCGACGTTGTGGGGCGTTGGATCAGTACCGGCGTGCGGCGTGGAAAGGCATCGAGTCGACCGGCGCGTACGTGACCGACTGTCCGGACGTCGGCGCGTGCACTACCGTGCCGTTGCCGGCGTAGATGCCAACGTGGTCGCCGCCGTAGTAGAGCACCAGGTCACCCGGCTGCAGGTCTCCTCGAGATACGGGGACACCACCGGCTTCCTGTGCGTAGGTCGTCCGGGGAATGGACACTCCGGCCTGCGCGTATGCCCACTGAACCAATCCGGAGCAGTCGAACGAGCTAGGTCCGGTCGCGCCCCACACGTACGGTGCCCCGACCTTCGACTCCGCCGCGCTCACCGCCTGCGATCCGGCTGACGAGTAGAACGCAACCTGCTGAACGTGCGTCGACTGAGACGGAGCCGCCAGCGGTTGAGCACTCGCGCCGGCGGTAGTCGAGGCAAAGGCTCCTGCGGTGAGTGCACCGATAATGATGGCGCTTCGAAGAATGCGGGTCAGAGCGGCGTTGGTTCGAGAGGTTGTGCGTACAGCCATGAGCTTGTGGATTTCCCTTCAGGATGTCCCGCTGCCCGATCGGGTTGCGGCGATGCCCACAACTCTGTCGGCGGTTCGCGCTCCTGACTTCCGCTGAACTGCCCATGGCATACCTGTTTCGGTTTTCCGCCTGGTACCACGTAATTTATGTGCCGCGCGTCACCCGGAGCCGCAAATTTGGTGCAGATCTCCAGACCTACGAGTTCGTTCAACCCCAGACAAATATGCATTTATGCAGGTAGATGCACTAACAAGACTCTTCAGAAAGGTAGACGTAGGTACCTGACCGGGTACTTCGGCCCCGTCCACGCGGCCTCGTGCGCAGTCCGGTCGGCGCAGCAGGGAAGAATTGGCGATTCCTCGGCGTTGCACACCTCAACAGCTGCTGCTTCACAGCGCACCGAACTATGGAAAGGACCCTCGTGGCCACCCAGACACTCACCCAGGCAAACTTCGACGAAACCATCAACGGCAGCGATGTCGTGCTCGTGGACTTCTGGGCTTCGTGGTGCGGCCCGTGCCGCCAGTTCGCTCCCACTTTCGAGGCTTCCGCGGACAAGCACTCCGACGTGGTCCATGCGAAGGTCGACACCGAGGCCGAGCAAGGTATCGCAGCAGCGGCGAACATCCGCTCCATCCCGACGATCATGGCTTTCCGCGAAGGCGTCCTCGTGTTCAACCAGGCCGGCGCTCTGCCCGCCCCCGCGCTCGAGGATCTGATCACTCAGGTCAAGGCGCTCGACATGGACGAGGTTCGCAAGCAGATCGCAGAGCAGTCGACTTCCGCCGAGTAACTGTTACAACAAAAAGTGGCGGCCGGGCCACCCAATATTAATGCCAGCGCCCCAATTTATTTGAAAAAAAACAGTGGGGGGCGGGGCCCAAAAACGCCCGGGG
>NZ_JAWLRZ010000002.1:3813-766754 GCF_033142425.1 Rhodococcus sp. IEGM 1366 | reverse complement strand
GCCCCCCTGGCGGGTTCCTCCAACGACCTCCGCCCCTTCGGCCCGGCCCCCGTATAATGTCAAACAAAACCCTGGGGGCGGTGCAATCTTTTTGGGGGCCCCCGCCCCCACTTTTCATTGAAAACCTCAGTGTGCGGCGCTGTCCCAACTGCGGCCGGTGCCGACCGACACATCAAGCGGAACGGACAGCTCGATAGCTGTGGACATCTTGTCCTTGACCAATGCTGTGACCTGCTCGAGCTCGGCGGCCACGACCTCGAGTACCAACTCGTCGTGAACCTGCAACAGCATCCGCGACTCGAGTCCCGCATCGGCAAGTGCCTTCTGGACGTTGATCATCGCGACCTTGATGATGTCGGCTGCCGTGCCCTGAATGGGCGCATTGAGCGCGGCGCGCTCGGCGACCTCGCGACGCTGACGGTTGTCGCTGTTGAGATCGGGCAGGTAGCGACGACGGCCGTAGAGCGTCGAGGTGTAGCCGTCCTTTCGAGCCTGCTCGACCACTGCGTGGAGGTAGTCACGTACTCCGCCGAATCGCGCGAAGTAGGCATCCATCTGCTGCTTTGCCTCTTCGGTCGAAATCTTGAGTTGTGACGCCAAACCGTATGCACTGAGTCCGTAGGCAAGTCCGTACGACATCGCCTTGACCCGACGACGCAATTCCGGGGTGACCTCCTCGATCGGCACACCGAATGCGCGCGAACCGACAAAGCTGTGCAGGTCCTCACCGGTGTTGAATGCCTCGATGAGTCCTTCGTCGCCCGACACGTGGGCCATGATCCGCATTTCGATCTGGCTGTAGTCGGCGGTCAGCAGAACGTCGAAGCCGTTGCCGACCACAAAACCGTCGCGGATCTCGCGTCCCGCTTGGTTGCGCACGGGAATGTTCTGCAGGTTGGGATCGGTGGAAGAAAGGCGTCCGGTTGCGGCGACGGTCTGGTTGAACGTGGTGTGGATCCGCCCGTCCTCGGCGACCGACTTGAGCAGGCCGTCCACGGTGACCTTCATGCGTGTTGCGTCGCGGTGCGCGAGAAGGTGCTCGAGGAACGGGTGCCCCGTCTTGTCGAACAGGCCCTGCAACGCCTCGGCGTCTGTGGTGTACCCGGTCTTGGTCTTCTTGGTCTTGGGCATGTCGAGGTCCTCGAACAGCACAACTTGCAGCTGCTTCGGGGAGCCGAGATTGATCTGCTTGTCGATCACTGCATACGCCGAGTTGGCGGCGTCGGAGACTTCGGAGGCGAACCGGCTCTGGAGATCGTGCAGATGCGCGGTGTCGACCGCGATACCGGTTGCCTCGATCTGAGCGAGTTCGATTGTCAACGGCAACTCCATGTCCGAGAGCAGTGACGTCGACTCGATCGACTCGAGTTCATTGTCGAGCGCCTGTGCAAGGTCGAGCACGGCCTGGGCACTGAGCATTGCCGTCTCCGCCGCTTCGGCGTCGAGCTGATCAGTGTCATCGAGCAGCGAAAGCTGTTCCTGCCCCGACGATTCGGCACGCAGTTCACGCTTGAGGTAACGGAGCGAGAGGTCGTCGAGATTGAAGGAACGCTGACCCGGACGCACCAAATAGGCCGCGAGCGCGGTGTCGCTGGTCAATCCACCCAAGGTCCACCCGCGTCCACGCAAGGCGTGAATTGCCCACTTGGCCTCGTGCACAGCCTTGGGCGCAGACACATCGGCGAGCCAATCACCCAGCGCTGCTTCGTCTTCCGCAGTAGCCGAGGTGGTGGAGATGTAGGCACACTCGCCGTCAGATGCAGCGATGGCAAGCGCTGTGACGTCTCCAGCGAACGTGCTGCGCGTTCCGAGGACGGTGACGCCGTGGCGGGATCCGGTACGCGCGTGTGCGTCCAGCCACTCCGCCACCGCACCCGGCGCAAGTGCGTCGCCGCTGACCTCGAAACCCTCTTCTGCTTCGGGCTCGGAAGATGACAGGGTCGCAAACAGGCGATCTCGGAGAACCTTGAACTCGAGGTCGTCGAATAACGCATGAATCTTCTCGCGATCCCACGGAGCCAGAACCAACTGCTCCGGTGTGTACGGCAGCGGCACGTCGCGGATCATCTCGGTGAGCTGACGGTTCAGCAACACGTTGGCGAGGTTCTCCCGCAACGAATCGCCCACCTTGCCCCGGACCTTGTCGACGTTGTCGACCAAGCCCTGAAGGTCTCCGTATTCGCGAATCCACTTGGTAGCGGTCTTCTCCCCTACTCCAGGAATGCCGGGAAGATTGTCACTCGGGTCGCCGCGCAGCGCCGCGAAATCGGGGTACTGAGCCGGTGACAGGTTGTACTTCTCCTCGACCGCGTCCGGCGTGAACCTGGTGAGCTCCGACACGCCCTTCTTCGGATACAGCACCGTCACGTTCTCCGTGACCAATTGAAGCGAGTCGCGGTCGCCCGTGACAACGAGTACGCGGTACCCGAGCGCTTCGGCTTGCGTCGTCAACGTGGCGATGACGTCATCGGCTTCGAAGCCGTCCTCGGCCATGACCGGAATCCCCATGGCGCCGAGGACGTCCTTGGTGATGTCGATTTGCCCCTTGAACTCGTCCGGAGCCTTGGCTCGTTGCGCCTTGTATTCCGGAAACAACTCGGCGCGGAACGTCTGACGGGAGACGTCGAAGGCAGCTGCCAAGTGGGTGGGCTGTTCGTCACGGAGCAGATTGATCAGCATCGACGTGAAGCCGTACACCGCATTGGTGGTTTGACCACTCTGTGTCTTGAAGTTCTCCGCGGGCAACGCGTAGAAGGCACGAAATGCCAGAGAATGCCCGTCGAGAAGCATCAAAAGAGGACGATCGTCTGCCTTGCCGGATGTACCGGTGGCGGCGGTGGACGTGCTGGACCGAGTCGTGGTTGCGGGGCTCACGGTTCATCAGTCTAGGGATTCGGACCGACACACATGCCGCCCACGGTCCTTTACGCAGGAACCAGCCCGAAATCAGGTCAATCGCCCCTGCGCGCGGCTTCGATACGGAACCGAAACATGCCGGAAATCGCAGAACCCCGTCTGAAGCGAACAGAGCCGTTAGAGTCCGGAAATCGCAGCAACGGGCTGACACCTCGCTGACTGCGCGGCAACCTTGTCCCGACCCGCTCGGAGGACGTACGTGGCCCCACCCGTAGTGAAACGGCATACCCTCGCCACATTGAGCCGAATCCTGGCCTTTGCCCTGCTCGTGATAGTTGCTGTACTCACATTCGCCGCAACCGCGTCGGCGCAGGAACCGACCGATACCCCCGAATCTCCGACCGTATCCACCGCACCGGCAGTGCCGGCCAATGCCGTTCCCGTCAGTGGCAATCTCAACAACGGTGGAACACGACTCGAAGGCGTGACCGTTCGCGCCCTCGACTCGTCCGGCACCGAAGTCGCCGCCGGCGAATCCGCCCAGAACGGCCGCTGGGAATTGGCGGTTGCGCCGGGCGTCTACACATTCGAAATTGTTGCCGACACCCTGCCGGACGGGGTGAGCGTGCAGGCCACCGTCGAACGCGAAGTGGTGGCCGGCCGCGCGAACACCGTGATCTTCTCGTTCGGTGAAGTGCGCACAGCATCCAACGTGAGCTTCGGCGAAAAACTCATCAGAACAACCGTCGACGGTCTCCGCTTCGGACTCGTGATCGCCATCGCCGGTGTCGGATTGAGCCTGATCTACGGAACCACCGGACTGACCAACTTTGCACACGGTGAGATGGTGACGCTGGGCGCCGTCGCCGCATGGGCATTCAACACCTCGGTCGGCATCCCCCTGATACCGGCGACGCTGCTCGCCATCCTCGTCGGCATCGGCATCGGCTTGCTCACCAACGGGATCGTGTGGAAACCCTTGCGTAAACGCAAGACCGGATTGATCGCGCAGTTGGTGGTCTCGATCGGTCTTGCCATCGCCTTGCGCTACCTGATTCTGATCTTCTTCTCCGATCGCGCCGAACCCTTCGACGACTACCAAGGGCAGGTCGAGAAGAACTGGGGACCGATCGCACTGACCGACGCCAATGCCGCTGTCATGGTGGTCAGCCTGATCGTGTTGGTCGGCGTGGCACTACTTCTGCAGAAGACGCGCATCGGCAAGGCGATGCGCGCCGTCTCCGACAACCGCGATCTCGCCGCGTCGTCCGGCATCAACGTCGAACGCGTGATCATGTTCGTCTGGGGACTGGGCGGCGGATTGGCCGCCCTCGGCGGCGTCTTGTTCGGCATCTCCGAACTCGGCGGCCGTGTCCAGTGGGAAATGGGCTTCAAACTCCTGCTCCTGATGTTCGCCGGTATCACTCTCGGCGGACTCGGCACCGCCTACGGCGCGCTTCTCGGGTGCGTCATAGTCGGTCTGCTGGTTCAGCTTTCGACGCTGATCATCAACCCCGACCTCAAATACATCGGCGGGCTTCTCGTCTTGATCGTGATCCTCGTGGTTCGCCCTCAGGGCATCCTCGGATCCAGACAACGGATCGGGTGAGTGGATATGGACATCATGGGAGCACTCCAGGTCTCCTTCGCCCAGTTCATCGGGCCGTCGGCGATCTTCTACGCGTTGTTGGCCATCGGCCTCAACCTGCACTTCGGGTATGCCGGGCTACTGAACTTCGGCCAGATCGGCTTTGCCCTGCTCGGTGGGTACGGCGTCGGCATCATGACGGTGACGTACGACCAACCGCTATGGCTGGGAATCATCGTCGGACTGACCGCCGCCGGCCTTCTCGCGTTGGTCCTCGGCATACCGACTCTTCGCCTTCGCGCGGACTATCTCGCCATCGTCACCATTGCCGCTGCGGAAATCCTGCGACTGATCTTCCGGTCAACGGCATCGGACTCCGTCACCGGATCAACCAACGGACTCTTCAGCTTTGCCGAACCCTTCACCTCACTGAGCCCGTTCGACTCCGCAAAGCAGTACTCGTTCCTCGGCGTGAAGTTCTACGGCGACGACCTGTGGTCGATGGTCGTTGGATGGACCCTCGTGCTGATCCTCTGCGGGATCGTCTACCTGCTCAGCCACAGTCCATGGGGCCGTGTCCTCAAAGCAGTCCGCGAGGACGAGGACGCGGCACGGTCGCTGGGAAAGAACGTCTTCGTGTACAAGATGCAGGCGTTGGTCATCGGTGGCGTGATCGGCGGTATGGCCGGAGTCTTCAACGCTCTACAGACCAAATCCATCAACCCCGATTTCTACTCGACGGCTCAGACCTTCTTCGCGTTCGGAGCATTGATTCTGGGCGGTGCCGCAACGGTATTCGGCCCCGTCGTGGGAGCGATGCTGTTCTGGTTCCTCCTCGCCATCCCCGACGCGTTGCTCCGTCAGGCGATCTCGGGCGAGAACCCGCTCCTGTCTTTGACGGAACAGCAGGTCGGCGCGACGCGCTACGTACTACTGGGTTTGATGATCGCTCTCCTGATGGTGTTCCGGCCGCAGGGAATACTGGGTAACAAGCGGGAGGTGCAACTCAATGCTTGACGCCGAGACACGAGCACAGATCTTTGCCGACGTCCCCCACGTTCCGGGATCGGCCAAACCCGACCCGGTGTTGGTGGCCGACAAGGTGTCGCGGACGTTCGGTGGCCTCAAGGCCGTCGACGTCAACCATCTCGAAATCCAACGCGGATGTATCACCGGGCTGATCGGTCCTAACGGCGCCGGGAAAACCACGCTGTTCAACCTTCTCACCGGCTTCGATCGACCGGACACCGGAACATGGTCGATGGACGGTCAGTCCTTGGGACGCATGTATCCCCATCAGGTGGCACGTAAAGGCGTGGTCCGCACGTTCCAGCTGACCAAGGCGCTGTCGAAACTGACGGTGCTCGACAATGTTCGACTCGGAGCCACCGGGCAACGCGGCGAACGAATCTTCACGTCGTTGCTGCCCTGGACCTGGAAGGCACAGGAACGCGAGATCACCGAGCGCGCCCGCGAACTTCTCGGACGATTCAAGCTCGACACCAAAGCCGACGACCTTGCCGGTTCACTGTCAGGCGGGCAACGCAAACTCCTCGAAATGGCACGGGCACTGATGACGGAACCATCCGTCGTGATGCTCGACGAGCCCATGGCAGGCGTCAATCCCGCACTGACACAGAGCCTGCTCGGGCACATCAAATCGCTTCGCGACGACGGTATGACGGTCGTCTTCGTCGAACACGACATGGACGTGATTCGTGACATCAGCGATTGGGTGGTCGTCATGGCTCAGGGCAGCGTCATCGCCGAGTCGACGCCGGACGAATTGTCGTCGAACACAGCAGTCGTCGACGCCTATCTGGGAAGTCATCACGATCAGGCCCTCGAATTCGACGACGAGGGCAACCCTGTGGGCGACACCGCCGTTCTCGCGGCCGCTCTGGCCGAGGCCGAGGTCGAGACGCTCGAAGCCGGCGGTGATCTGTCGGAGCCGGATCTGGGGAACCTACCGGTCGAGGTTGTCGAGGTGCTCGAATCCAGTCCGGAGGAATCGCGCGGAAGGCACGAGAAGCCATGAGCGAGAACGAAGCACGGTCACTCACCCCCGCTGAATTTGCCGCAACTCCCGAGGAACACGCACGCCTGTCGGCGGGTGCGCTGCTTCGCGCGGACAGCGTGGTGGCCGGTTACATTCCCGGCGTCAACATCCTGCGTGAATGCAACTTCTTCCTGAAGGAAGGCGAAATCGTCGGCATCATCGGGCCGAACGGCGCCGGCAAGTCGACGCTGCTCAAATCGCTGTTCGGGCTCATCCCCGTCCGCGAAGGCTCGGTAACTCTCCGGGAGGACAACATCACGTCCGCTCCCGCACACGTACTCGTCCAGAAGGGAGTCGGATACGTTCCCCAGACTCAGAACGTCTTCCAGTCCTTGACTATCGAAGAGAACCTCGAAATGGGAATCTATCTGCGTCCCAAGTCCTTCGCGGAGCGGTTCGCTTTTGTCAGTGACCTGTTCCCACTTCTGAGCGAACGTCGAAAGGTCAAGGCAGGCGCGCTCTCCGGCGGAGAACGTCAGATGGTCGCGATGGGCCGGGCCCTGATGATGGATCCGTCGGTGTTGCTCCTCGACGAACCGTCTGCCGGCTTGTCACCGATGTTCCAGGACGAAGTGTTCATCCGCTGCAAGAAGATCAATGCAGCCGGTGTTTCGGTGATCATGGTCGAGCAGAATGCGCGCCGGTGCCTGCAGATCTGCGATCGGGGGTACGTGCTGGATCAGGGCAAGAATGCGTACACCGATACGGGAGCCAACCTCATGAACGACCCCAAGGTGATCGAGTTGTACCTCGGAACGCTGGCCGGCAGCAAGGAGAAGTAACCACGACAGAAAAGGTGGGCCAGGGTCTTCGAGACCCTGGCCCACCCTCGTGTGTTGATCTGCTATTTACCGACGACCACAAACCCTTCGGTTGTCAGTGTGTTCGTAGGTCCGAACACCAACTTGCCGTACGAACCGATGGACGGCTCGCCCGAGTCGTTGAAGTCGAGTTCACCGGTGATGCCGTCGTAGTCGATGTCGGTTCCCGCCTTCACGAGCGGTAGGCACTCCGCGTACGACGTGCACTTGGTGCCGCCCTCGGTGACGCTGTTGATGTTGGCGGCGATATCGACGCCTGCCGTTGACTTTGCCTGCTCCGCCGCGAGGGCCGAGATCACCACGGCGTCGTAAGACTCACCCGCGTAGTTGAAGTCGATCAAAGCGCTGTTGACAGCCTTCAGCCGATCCTGGAACGCGGCTCCCACATCCGTCAGTGGCGTAGTGCCCTGCATGGTGTCGAGCAGCGGCGTCGCAACGGCTTCACCGAGTGCGTTACCCATGTTGCCGTCGACGCCGTACAGCGCCATTCCGTCGGACGGTCCGATGCCCACCTCGTGCATGCGGGTGATGATCTTCGCTGATTCCTCGAAGCCCACCAACGCCACGGCGTCCGGATTGAAGTTCTTGATCTGATCGACCTCGGAGTTGAACGACTGCGCGTTGGGGTCGTAGATGATCTTCTCGACCTGATCCGACGGAACGCCGGAGTCGATCAGATTCTTCTGGATGTTGTCGGCGAGACCCGTGCCGTAGGGGTCGTTCATAGCCAGGATGGCTACGCGCTGTCCACCGTCGTCTGAAATGAGCTGTGCGACTGCTTGAGCCTGCAGTACGTCCGTAGGAGCGGTGCGGAAGTACATCCCCTTGTCGGGGTAGCAGACAAACTGGTCGGAGGTATTGGCCGGGGAGAACATGACGACGCCCGCACTTGCGATCTTGTCGATCACCTTCAATGACACGGACGACGACGCCGCACCGACAATCACCTGGGTGCCTGCCGCCAATTCGCGGTCAACCGTGGTGTTGGCCGTGTCCGTGGTCGTATCGCCGGAATCGCCGGGGATCAACTGGACTGGCTGTCCGAGTACACCTCCCGCTGCGTTGACGTCGTTGACGCCGAGTTGCGTACCGGCAACCATCGGCGGGCCCAGGAAGGACAGACTTCCCGTGTCCGGCAACAAGGTTCCGATGCGCAGAGGGTCGGTGGACGGTGTAGTGCCTGCCGTGGCCTGTTGCGGCGTGCAATCCGTCGAGACGGTTGTTGCCGCTGCTGAGCCGGACGTGGTGGTGCCCGATGACGAACTGTCGGAGTCGTCCGAGCTACAGCCTGCCAATGCCAATGCTGCAACGCCGAGAACTGCGGCAGTGCGCACAAGTGTTCGTCTAGCCATCCCACGCTCCTTAGATCAGCCGGTGCTCGCGTCAACCGAAACGACGCTCGCTGTGGGAAAAGACGCTAGACCTCGAAACCGTATCGCGATCCGACAAGAAAGCCCTGTGACCTGACTGTTACCTGATGGCCTCGACAATTTACACAACCGTGCCGAATGCGCGGTTTAATCGGCACCACCGAGCGCACCGGGCTCAGGCGTCAGGTTCACCGCCCAAGGTCTCGATCACGACCAGGGCGACGGCCTTCATCGTGGAGCGGCGGTCCATGGCAGCGCGCTGGATCCATTTGAACGCCTCTGGTTCGGTGAGTGCCTGGCGCACCATCAACACACTCTTCGCCCGCTCGATCAGCTTGCGCGCCTCCAAGCGGTCGGACAGATCCGCGACTTCGCGTTCCAGCGCAGTAACCTCACGAAACCTGCTGACGGCCAATTCAACGGCCGGCACAAGATCGGAAATCGAGAAAGGTTTGACCAGATATGCCATGGCGCCCGCGTCCCGCGCTCGCTCCACCAATTCACGCTGACTGAATGCTGTGAGAATGACCACAGGAGCAATTCGCTTCGCCGCAATCTCCGAAGCGGCATCAATACCGTCGCGCCTGGGCATTTTCACGTCCATGATCACAAGATCGGGCTTGAGTTCCTCCGCAAGTTCGACCGCAACCTGACCGTCGCCGGCCTCGCCGACAACGTCGTAGCCCTCTTCGCGGAGCATCTCGACCAGATCCATCCGGATCAACGCTTCGTCCTCGGCAACAACAACTCGACGTGATTTGCTCTGATTGCCTTGCAGCTCTAGCGAATTCATGGCCACCACCCTCCTCGATCGAACCGCCCCGACACGAGGCGCGAACATTTAGAGGGTACCGGTGTTTGACATTCGAATCGCATCTTCTAATGTAGTCATCGCAACAAGCCCTCGTATCCCAATTGGCAGAGGAAACGGATTCAAAACCCGTCCAGTGTGAGTTCGAGTCTCACCGAGGGCACCGAAAGGTGCGGGCTAGCGCGAATTTCAGTCTTATATCCCAGTCTTATCTCGCAGACTTATCTCCCAGCGGGGTTCTAGGACCTCAGTTCGCAGTACATCGAGAAATTCGATTCAGTCCGCTAAAGCCTTGATCCGATCTTCATCATGTTCAGTAGCCGATGCATCAAGTTCATCGGGAAACAGTCGTCCGCATCGGTCAAATCTCAGCATTGCGCGCTTATGCCCAGCAATCCCTTGAATAACTGTGACTTTCGCACCTGACTTGATCGCCAACGTTGCCGCGCTATGACGTAGCTCATACGGAAACTCGCCAGGTGTCAGTCAACCTCGGCCGCCCACTCGCCATGGCAAGACGAAATTCGCAAGCACACCTCTGCCCTCGATTACTGAAAACTATACAGATACAGCCTTTTCTGAATACAGAAACATCTGTACTATTGAAAGGGTGAAGACCGCAATCCACGCCGATGCCCTGTCGAGGTTCGGTTACGCCCTATCGGATTCGACGCGCACCCAGATCTTGTTGAGCCTGCGCACTACTCCGGGTTACCCGTCCGAGATGGCGGAAAAGATCGGGGTGTCGCGCCAGATTCTGTCCAACCACTTGGCTTGTTTGCGCGGATGTGGCCTTGTCGTCGCCGTCCCGGAGGGCAGACGCAGCCGCTACGAGCTCGCCGACCCACGCATCGGCAGAGCGCTCGACGACCTCGTGGGCTTGGTCCTGGCCGTCGACCCGGACTGTTGTCCAGCTTCCGAGACCGAAGACTGCTGCTGATGGAGACCCCGCTAGGCATGCCGCCCCGGACCTCAGCGGTACTGACGCCCCACCGAAAGGCGTTGCTGTCGCGGCGGATTCGGTGGTTTGTCGCGGCGACGATCACCTACAACGTGATCGAGGCGGCAATAGCTCTCACCGAGGGAACGCGCGTGTCGTCGACCGCGCTCATCGGGTTCGGACTGGACTCTTTGATCGAGGTGTCCTCCGCCGCCGCGGTTGCCTGGCAGTTCGCCGGCCGCAACCCCGAAGCGCGGGAGAAGGTCGCGCTACGGATCATCGCGTTCTCCTTCTTCGCTCTCGCCGCCTACGTAACCGCCGACGCCGTCCGGGCCCTGACAGGATTCGGCGAAGCGCAGCACTCCCCGATCGGGATCGGTTTGGCTGCAGCCAGTCTCGCGATCATGCCGGTGCTGTCCTACGCGCAGCGCCGCGCCGGCCGTGAGCTCGGGTCACTCTCCGCGGTCGCCGACTCCAAGCAGACCCTTCTCTGCACCTACCTGTCTGCGGTCCTGCTTGTGGGGCTACTTCTCAACAGCCTGTTCGGCTGGTCGTGGGCCGACCCTGTCGCCGGCCTCGTGATCGCCGTTCTCGCAGTCAAAGAAGGCCTCAACGCCTGGAAAGGCGATACCTGCTGCCCCACGCCGACAACAACCATGAAGTCAGCAGCGGGCCGCGACTGCTGCGACTGACCACACACCACAGATGAGGAAAGATCTGAGATGGCTGTGACCGCGCTCGTGTTCTACGCCCTGTTCGGGGTCCTCGGTTTCGGCTGGCGCAGCGCGCTGCAGTACCAACGGACCGGCTCGACCGGATTCCGCGGCGTCACCGGACGACTCGGCTCGCTGGAATGGATCGCCGGCACCGGATTCGTCGTCGCGATAGCCCTTGGCGTCGTTGCACCCGCACTGCAACTCGCCGTAGTGCTGCACCCGATCGGCGTACTCACCACTCCGGCTGTCCAGACCATGGGGCTCGCGCTCGCGCTGGCCGGAATCGTCGGCACGCTCTACGCACAGAACCAGATGGGTGAATCCTGGCGCATCGGCGTCGATCCGACCGAGACAACCGATCTCGTCCACACCGGGGTTTTCGGAATCGTCCGCAATCCCATCTTCACCGCCATGCTCGTCTTCGGTGCCGGCATCATGCTCCTAACACCGAACCCACTCGCGCTTATCGGCTTCGCGCTGCTGCTCGCCACCATAGAACTGCAAGTGCGGGTCGTCGAAGAGCCCTACCTCCGCGACCGCCACGGCGACACCTACCGCACCTACAGCCGCACTGTCGGCAGATTCGTACCCCGGGTCGGTCTCACCTGACGGACATCCATTACCAACATCCGGCACCAACGTCTCGGGCACCAACGCCACCGAAATTCGCAATCCGCGTACGCGTCATCCACGGAGCCGATAAGTTTCCCTCATGCGGCACCGATATCTCGTTGCGTGCTGCGGAGCACTCTTGTCCGCCGCGACACTTACTGGTTGCCAAAGCCAATCCGAATCTCCGCAACCAGGTTCCGACTCCCATTCGCGGCCGACATATTCAACCGTCGAAGGTTCAGTTGCGCAGACTGGAACAATGAGAATCGGCAGCCCTCCACCAAATGTGCCACCCAGTCTCGTCGTTCCTGGAACTGAAACAAACGCAACGCTGCCCATCGCCGAGGTCACCGCCGTTGCCATCGAGTACCTTGACGACCGTTCGCGGGTGACGTATCACCTCAGTGGAACCGGCACTGTGACATGGAAAGTCGAGTATGTCAGCGAAGCGATTCGCGGCGGCGACAATCATGTCGTCGACGTGAACGGCTCATCGATCCTTCAGATCGATATCATGGGAGCTACTGCGCTACAACAATTTCCACCAATCGAAACGTCTGGCGGCACCATTTCGAGTGTCGAGACCGCACTGGTGAGCGGTGAGATCGTTCAGTCTTTTGTCGGCACTGCCGCAGGGCGCCCCGAGTTCCAGGCAACCGGAATGGAATCGCCTGGTCAAATTGTTGTCGATGTCTTCTACGCGCCGGCCTGAGTAGCCGGCACTCCCCACTTTGCGGTGCGGAAGTCCATCAACTCATTCGGGTAACGTTCGGCGCCCGAGTGCCTGAACACTGTTAGCGTGAAAATCGTCCGATTAGTCTGCTTTTCTCGATCGAGAGGACTCTCATGCCACACGCTGCGCACGAGAACATCACCGTAGATCCGACGCTGGCCAACCTGTACAAGGACCTCCACAGTCACCCGGAACTCGGCTTCCAAGAGCATCGCACCGCCGAAATAGTTGCCACGCGCCTGACCTCACTCGGTTTCGACGTCACCACGGGCATCGGAAAAACAGGAGTAGTCGGTGTCCTGAAGAACGGCCCAGGACCAACGGCACTCCTGCGTGCCGACATGGACGCACTTCCGGTCAAGGAAGATACCGGACTGGATTACGCCAGCACCGTCACCGCGACCGATCAGAACGGGAAAACCGTTCCGGTGGCTCATGCATGCGGCCACGACCTCCACACGACATGTCTGTTGGGCGCCGCCCAGATCCTCTCTACGGACACAGCCAGTTGGTCTGGCACCCTGCTACTCGTCTTCCAACCCGCCGAAGAACTTGGCGCCGGTTCCCAAGCCATGGTCGACGACGGATTGTTCGACAAAGTCCCCAAGCCCGACGTTGTTCTCGGGCAACACGTAGCTCCGTTGCCTGCCGGAAAGATCGCCGGCCACGCAGGCCCGTCGTATGCAGGTTCCGACTCGCTGCGCGTGCGACTCGTCGGCAAAGGCGCACACGGATCCATGCCGGAGAACTCCGTCGACCCCGTGGTGATGGCAGCGGAAACTGTTCTGCGCCTGCAGACAATTGTCTCCCGCGAGGTACCGAGCACGGCGATCGCAGTGCTCACAGTCGGGTCGATCCACGCCGGCGACGCAGCCAATGTCATTCCCGGTGAAGCCGAACTCCAGTTGAACATCCGCAGTTACGACTCAGCCGTCCGGGAGCGCATTCTGAACAGCGTTGACCGCATCGTCCGAGGCGAAGCCGCAACGGCCGGCGCGCCGGAAGATCCCACTATCACCGAGATCGAACGCTTCCCCATCGTCGTGAATGATCCGGCTGCTCTGGGCAAAACCCTCGACGCGTTTGCCTCATGGTTGGGCGAGGACAATATTCTCGATCCGGGGGCAGGCGCCGGTAGCGAGGATGTCGGCATCCTCGCGACGAGTTCGGGCGCACAACTGTCGTACTGGCTGCTCGGCGGTACCGACCCGTCGCTGTTCACGACTGGCGACATGACCGACCCTGCCCTACGGACTGTGCCGTCGAACCACTCTCCGCACTACGCACCCGTGATCGAACCGACACTGACCATCGGAGTTTCCGCCCTGGTCACGGCAACGAGGACGTGGTTGCCGTCTGCCTGATCGAACTGCCGAACGTCGACAGCGCCGCGGTCAGCGCACGCGGCGCCAAGCCGACCGAGCCTTGTCCCGCAGATTTCTCGAGCGGCTGATCCACGATCCCGATTCCCAGGTCTCGATTGCGCGAACGATTGCCCGCGAACCGATTCTGCCCGACCGCACACCGGTGATGGTCACGACCGGTGTGCGGTTGTTCGCCCACACCAATTTCAGGTCAGTGGGACCGATTCCCATGTCGAGTTCGTCGACGGCAAGTTCGTTGCTGTGCGCGACAAGCCATTCCATCATTTGATGTCCGGGTTGAGTCCGGGCACATTCAGGTCGGTAATGCGTGACCCATCCTTCGAGCCGACTACCGGTCCGAACGGAAACATCGTGGGCACACCACACCCCGTCGATGACCAACCCGACGATGACGAGGCGTCCGAGTTCTGCTTCTCTCCGGAGGAATCGGTACACAAACGCCTCGTTCGGGGGCGCCAGGAAGTTCACGCGGTCGCGCCCTGACGTTCCGATTGCAGCAACCGTGCACATGTCGGACCATCGCCGGTCCACATCGGCCGGAGTCGTCAACTGCTCGAAATCCAGTGAAGACCCGGATCGAGTGAGTGCCGCCCGATAGGAACGTAGCCGCTTCAACGAACGCGCGCTCCGAATATCCACGGGGACAGCACCTTCCGGCAAATCCACAGAGAGATTGGTATCCCGTACTCGCACAACGCACTTCCATCGTGGATCGTCCAACAGAGCACCGGCCGCGATGTCCGAACCGATAACAAGATCGGCGTGCAGCACCAATCCACGGGCAGCGACCGCTCGCCAGAGAACCCGAGCGGCATCGGCGTCTGCGGCAAGGATCTCGCCGACCACACCGCGCCCATGCCCGAGAAGGCGAACCACCTCGACAGTGAGCATGCGACGAACCGCAAAGGGCGCCAGCGCTACCATCTCTGCTTCCCGGTACACCGCGACCAGGAGGAATGAGCCTTTGCCGTCGGTGTCGTGAGCGCCGACTGCGTACAGGAACCGCGACGACATTCGAGTCCCGACACGGGCAGCCAAACGCTCCCAGTCCCCGCGAATCGCCTCGGGGTTGTCGTAGAAGCGCACAGTTTCGACACCAGCGCGATCCGCGTCGTCAACACACTCCGCCCGGGACACCTTCGTTACGACCATGACGCGAACTTACCATTACATTACCAAGTGTTCACCATGCCTAGTACTTTCGGCTGATGCCGGACGGTTAAGCAGAGAATTACCAGTACAGGGGACATGACGAACCACCGGAAACAAGGAATGAACGATAACCAGAGAATTGCCTTTACCGCTATGGCGTCCTCACCGACCGAGAAAAACCGCACGCCACGTGAACATCGACATGAACACATTACAACGATCTGACCTGCAGTTATTCCGTCCGCGCCTCAAAAATGGCACGATAGTGGCAACCGCACGGGCACCAACGTTGGAGGCACCGATGGACAACGGCACAATCAACCTGACGTACGACGGTCGGGTGTCTCTGAACTTCCGGCTCGCCGTTCCACAATCGCCGGACAAAGTATGGAAGGTCATCACTCAACGCGAATTTCTCGACACGTGGTTTCCCGCCGACGTCGATTTCACACTGACTCCCGGCGCAGACCTACTGTTCAAAGTGACGCCGCAACAGGTCAAGCGATACGGCTTGCCCGCTGATCACAGCTCACACGGAACTGTCATCAGCGTCCATCCGCACCACATCTTCGAGTACCTGTGGGACGCAGACACATTGCACTGGGAATTGCACCCCGACGGCACCGGAGGGTGCTGGTTGACCCTCACACACACAATGGAGGACGAGGACTCCGCGTACGCACACGCAGCGGGCTGGCATGCCGGCCTGGAAGTGGTTGCGGCACAACTCGACGGCCGTGAAGTCGACTGGTCGCCCTGGGATCGCGCCGACGAACTCGCATCGCAGTACCGCAAATCAGCCTGACTGTCCCCCCTTCCGGGGGCTGGGTCCTATTCCCCCTTACGCGGGAAGTGCCTGATGACGCCTTCCTGCACCACCGTTGCCATCAGCATGCCCTCGATCGAGAAGTATCGCCCGGTCGCCAATCCTCGTGAACCCGCGGCAACCGGTGACTCCGTCGCGTACAGAACCCAGTCGTCGAAGCGGAACGGCCGGTGAAACCAGATCGAATGATTTACCGTCGCTGCAACAATCCGATCGTGCCCCCACGACAATCCATGGGTGGTCAGGATGGAATCCAGCACGGTGGTGTCCGACGAGTACGCCAATACGGCGGCGTGAATCAGTGAGTCGTCCGGTAGCACGCCGTCCGGTCGCATCCACACGCGATTATGGGTGAGCTTCTCCCCCGCGCCTTTCAAAATCCACGCCGGATCGTTGGCGTACCGCATGTCGATCGGCTTGAGTGCGCCCACAAAATGCGGAAGCGTTGCCTCGTAGCCAGACAGTCGATCACCCAAGGGCGGCAACGACTCCGGTAGCGGAACGTCGGGGATTTCGACGGCATGCTCTAGCCCTTTACCGGAATCCTGGAACGCTGCCAGCATCACGAACAGCTCGTTGTCGCCTTGATACGCGGTGACCTGACGATTTGCGAACGCGCGCCCGTCGCGATACCGCTCGACGCGATATTCGATGGGCGCCTTGACATCTCCGCCGCGAATGAAGTGGCCGTTGATCGCGTGGATCGGTCGATCACCGTCGACGGTACGGCCGGCGGCCATCAGTGCCTGAGACACCAATTGACCGCCGAACGTCCGCGAACTTACCTGCGCCGGGTGATGCCCGCGGAACGCGTCGTCTCCGATGGTTTCGAGATCGAGCAGACCGAGAAGTGTGCCGAGGTCTGTCGACGCGTCCGCGTCGCTCACGCTAGTGGAGTTCTTCGCCGATGCGATGAACGTGAATCAGGTTGGTGGAGCCCACGGTTCCCGGAGGCGAACCGGCGACGATGACAACAAGATCGCCCTTCGCGTAGCGCCCGAGCGACAGCAGTGCACTGTCCACCTGACGCACCATTTCGTCAGTGGTGGACACCGAGTCGACGAGGAACGTTTCGGTTCCCCAGGTGAGTGACAGCTGACTCCGCACCTCGGGCAACGGGGTGAAGGCCAGAAGCGGCAACGGCGTGTGCAGACGCGCCAACCTACGCACGGTGTCGCCGGACTGGGTGAAGGCAACCAGGGCCTTGGCGTCGAGGCGCTCTCCGATATCGCGCGCAGCGTAGGAGATCACGCCTCGCTTGGTGCGCGGCACGTGAGTCAGCGGAGGAACGCGTGTCGATTCGGTTTCGACTGCCTCGACGATGCGTGCCATCGTGCGGACGGTCTCCATGACGTACTTGCCAACCGATGTCTCGCCGGAAAGCATGACCGCGTCAGCGCCGTCGAGGACAGCGTTGGCAACGTCGGAAGCCTCAGCGCGGGTGGGGCGCGAGTTCTCGATCATCGACTCGAGCATCTGCGTTGCCACGATGACGGGCTTGGCGTTTTCGCGGGCGATCTGGATGGCACGCTTCTGCACGAGCGGAACCTGCTCGAGAGGCAACTCCACGCCGAGGTCGCCACGGGCAACCATGACGGCGTCGAATGCCAACACGATGGCTTCGAGATTGTCGATAGCTTCCGGCTTTTCGAGCTTCGCGATAACGGGAACGCGGCGACCGACTCGGTCCATGATGGCGTGAACCAGTTCGACGTCCGCAGGCGAACGAACGAACGACAGAGCGATGAAGTCGACACCCAACTTCAGGGCAAATTCCAGATCGGCAATATCTTTGCCCGACAGTGCCGGAACGGAGACATTCATACCGGGAAGCGAAAGGCCCTTGTTGTTGCTGACCGGTCCACCCTCGGTGACCGTGCAGACGACGTCGTTGCCTTCGACCGCCGTGACGACAAGACCGACCTTGCCATCGTCGACGAGCAGGCGATCGCCCGGCTTGGCGTCGCGTGCGAGTTCCTTGTACGTGGTTCCGACGCGGTCGTGAGTGCCCTCGACGTCGTCGACGGTGATACGAACCTCTTCACCGCTTTCCCAGACGGTCCGCTCGTCCTTGAATCGACCGAGCCGGATTTTTGGGCCTTGCAGGTCGGCGAGGACGCCGACGGCCTTGCCTGTCGCGTCTGACGCTGCGCGGACGCGGATGTAGTTCTCTTCGTGATCGGCGTGGTCGCCATGGCTGAAGTTGAGCCGGGCCACGTCCATGCCGCTCTCCACGAGCTCACGGATTCGGTCACCGGTAGCTGTTGCCGGTCCCAGGGTGCATACAATTTTTGTCCGTCGGTTCACGGCTCGAGCCTAGTCGCTCGCAGTGCGCACTTCTATCCGGCGCGTCCGACGTGCATCTTTTGTTCTTACTCGATTCAGTTTCGATTCCTGATTACGAGTGGCAACGCACCGGGATGTACGGGAGCCGGAAGCTGCGATACCCCAGTCAGATACCGATCGACCGCCCGCGCAACCGAGCGTCCTTCAGCAATGGCCCACACCACCAACGACGCACCCCGGTGTGCGTCACCGCACACGAAGACGCCGGGGCACGAAGTCTGCCAGTCGCGCCCGCAGGCGATCACCCCTCGTGAATTCGGCTCGAGGCCGAAGCCGCACAGCAAGCCGGTGCGCTCGACGCCTGTAAACCCGACGGCCAAGAACACAAGGTCACACGGCACGTCGAATACAGCCCCTACCGGTTCGGCAATCCGTCGGCCACTATCGTCCCGAGACACACGAACGGGCGCGACGCGCACTGCCCGGACGTGACTTTCACCGGTGAATTCCTGAGCGGCTACCTCGAACTCACGCACTCCCCCCTCGGCGTCAGCGGGGGCGCTCCGCAGTAACAACGGCCAGAGTGGCCACGGGTCTGCGCCGTCGTCGCGTTCGAGTGGGGGTTGTTCGTGGTAATCCAATTCGACAATCGACGCAGCTCCCTGACGGTGAACGGTTCCGAGGCAGTCGGCACCGGTATCACCGCCGCCGATGATGACGACATTCTTGCCCGCTGCACTGATCCTGCTCGGCCCGTCACCAGCACATTCACGGTTGGCCGGCACGAGGTAGTCCATTGCCGGATGTATTCCTGTCAGATCACGACCGGGAACGTCGACGTCGCGAGCTCTCCCGGCCCCGATTGCCAGAACAACGGCGTCGTAGTTGGAGAGGAGCTCGCCCGCCGCGAGGTCGGTCCCCACATCACAATCCGTCACGAACTCGGTCCCCTCGGCGCGCATCTGTTCAAGCCTGCGGTCGATGTGATGCTTCGAGATCTTGAAATCAGGGATGCCGTAACGCAGCAGCCCGCCGACGCGGTCATGCCGCTCGAACACCGTGACTCGGTGACCCACACGCGTCAGTTGTTGCGCTGCAGCGAGACCCGCTGGCCCTGATCCGACGATCGCCACCCGCGCATCGGAACGTACGGACGGGATCTGCGGGTGCACCAAACCCTCTTCCCACGCGGTGTCGGCAATCGCCGCTTCGATGCGTTTGATTGCCACGCTTCCACTGGTCAAGTGACTGGAAAGAGCAAGTACGCAGGCAGTTTCACACGGCGCAGGACACAGCCGTCCGGTGAACTCCGGAAAGTTGTTGGTCTCGTGCAATCGGTCCGCAGCAAGGGACCAGTCGTCGCGCCGCACGAGGTCGTTCCAGTCCGGGATCAGATTCCCCAGTGGGCACCCCGACAGACCCGAATGGCAGTACGGGATTCCGCAATCCATGCAGCGCGATGCTTGCTCGGACACCTCGTGCTTGCGCTGATCGGTGGGAAGCTCGGCATAGACCTCACTCCAGTCAGCTGTTCGCTCCGGCACCGGGCGCATCGGCGTCGAAGCGCGCGCGATGCCGAGAAAACCTCGCGGATCAGGCACTGGCCGTCTCCGTCAGAATGTCGCCGGCCTCCGCTGCACCTGCCAGTTTTTGTTCCTCGATTACTCGCTCGTAGTCCACCGGCATCACCTTGGTGAATCGCCCCGACTCGCACGACCAGTGCGCAAGCAGACGAGCCCCGACGCAGGACCTCGTCCATTCGACGTGGGCGGCAATCATCATCTTCAACCACAGGAGATCATCGGGCGTCGGGTCCTGCAACGTAACCGACGTCAGGTTCACGTTGTTCGGATCCACGTCGAGAACAAATGCGAGACCGCCGGACATCCCCGCTGCGAGATTTCGACCGGTTGCACCGAGGATCACTACCCGTCCGCCGGTCATGTACTCACACGCGTGATCACCGGCCCCTTCGACAATTGCGTCGGCGCCGGAATTACGCACAGCACAGCGCTCCCCCACCCGGCCGCGCGCAAACAGTTCCCCTGCAGTGGCCCCGTACAGGAGCGTGTTGCCGGCAATCACCTGTTCTTCGGGGCGAAAGCCGACATCAGCGTCGGGACGGAGAGCTATCCGCCCTCCCGAAAGCCCCTTACCCACATAATCATTGGCGTCGCCGGTCAAGTCGAGAGTGATCCCCCTCGGTAGGAACGCACCGAGTGACTGACCGGCCGTTCCGTGCAGCCGCACGACAATGGTGTTGTCCGGCAACCCTGGTGCCCCGTATCTCCGGGTCACCTCGGCGCCGAGCGCTGTACCCACTGCCCTGTCCCCGGTGTGGACGTGGCAGTCGATCCGAACGAGTGTCGCATGGTGGAGTGTGTCGGCAGCGCGCTCGACAAGCATCCTGTTGAGATCACCGACGCCGGGCCGCGTCGCAGCTGCGACGCCGCGCCGTGTCACGACCGGAACCGACAGGAGCGGCGCCAAGTCCAGGCGGCGACTCTTCCGATTACCACTTTCGGTGCAGGGCACCAACATGTCAGCACGCCCCACTGCCTCGTCGAGGCTGTGAAAACCGATGTCGGCCAGAATCTCCCGCACACCGTCGGCGATGAACCGGAAGAAACTTGTGACGTACTCGGGGCGTCCGGTGAACCGTGCCCGTAGCTCCGGATTCTGCGTCGCCACCCCGACCGGGCAGGTGTCGAGATGGCACACTCGCATCATGACGCAACCGGCGGCGATCAACGGCGCTGTCGAGAATCCGTATTCCTGCGCGCCGAGTAACGCAGCCACGACAACATCACGGGCCGTGCGCATACCACCGTCGCATTGCAGGACAACTCTCTCCCGTAACCCATTGAGCACCAACGTCTGCTGAGTTTCCGCGAGCCCGAGCTCCCACGGCGTCCCGGCGTGCTCGATCGAGGTCAACGCGGCCGCACCGGTACCACCGTCGTGGCCGGAGATCAGCACCACGTCGGCATGCGCTTTGACCACGCCTGCTGCAACGGTTCCGACGCCGACAGCGCTGACAAGTTTGACGTGAATTCGGGCCTTGTTGTTGGCTTGGCGCAGATCGTAGATCAGTTGTGCGAGATCCTCGATCGAGTAGATGTCGTGATGCTGCGGCGGCGAGATGAGACCGACACCCGGCGTCGAATACCGCGTCCGGGCGATCCACGGATACACCTTGCTGCCAGGTAGTTGTCCACCTTCGCCCGGCTTGGCTCCCTGCGCCATCTTGATCTGAATATCGCTTGCACTGACCAGATAATCGCTGGTCACGCCGAACCTACCGCTGGCAACTTGTTTCACGGCGCTACGACGCGCACAGTCGTACAGGCGATCCGGATCCTCACCACCCTCCCCCGAATTGGATCGTCCACCCATCGAATTCATCGCTATCGCCATCGTCTCGTGGGCTTCCGCGGACAACGAGCCGTAACTCATGGCGCCGGTGTTGAATCGGCGCAGAATCGCCTCGGCAGGTTCCACCTCGTCGATGCTGAGTGCAGGCCGATCTCCGGTTCGGAAGCCAAGGAGCCCTCGCAATGTTCCGCCCTGCGCGCCGCTGCGATCGACCTCGTCGCTGTACCGGCGGAACACGTCGGCGCGGCCCGACCGTGTGGCGTGCTGGAGGAAGAACACCGATTCCGGTGTGAACACGTGTATTTCACCGTCTCGGCGATAATGGTATTCGCCGCCGAAGTCGAGCTGACGTCGATGTGCATGCGCGGCCGCGTGGCGCACCACCACATCCTCGGCAAGCTCCGCGATACCTATGCCACCGAGCTTGCTCGTGGTGCCGCAGAAGTACTCGTCGACAAGCCGCGCACTCAGGCCGAACGCCTCGAATACCTGTGCACCGGTATAGGATTGGACAGTCGAGATTCCCATCTTCGACATCACCTTGAGCACACCCTGATTGGCCGCATCCAGATAGCGCGTCGCCGCAGTACCTGAATCCACCCCGTCCAGGCCACATTCCGCAACCGACTCGAGGGCCAGATACGGTTGGACAGCAGCAGCGCCGTATCCGAGCAGCAATGCGCAATGGTGAATCTCCCGAGCGTCGCCGGTCTCGACGATCAACGAGACCTTACTGCGCCGACGCTTCCGAACGAGATGGTGATGAACTGCGCCAACTGCGAGCAACGACGGAATCGGCGCGTGGTCAAGGTCCCACGTTCGATCGGATATGACCAGGATGTGGCGCCCGGCGTCTACTGCCGCACTGGCTTCGTCACGTAGCTCGCCGAGCGCCGCTTCCAGACCTTCTGTGCCGGCGGCAATGTCGAACACACCGTGCAGTGTCGTCACACCAGCGCCGGATATGCGGACGATCTCCGCCAGTTCCGCTCCGGACACCACGGGCCTGTGCACCAGGGTTCGCCTACACGATGATTCGTTCGGGTCGAGGAGATTCTGTTCAGAGCCCAGAACCACCGACAACGTGGTGACAACTTCCTCTCGAATCGCATCCGACGGTGGATTGGTGACCTGTGCGAACAGTTGAACGAAGTAGTCGTACAGCAGCCTGGGACGCGCGGAGAGCACTGCCAGCGGCGTATCGGTTCCCATCGATCCCACCGGCTCATGACCGGTGGCGGCCATCGGCGTCAGAACTACACTCAACTCTTCCTCGGTGTACCCGAAGACCTGCTGATGCTGCATCAGCACCGATGGGTCCCTACGTGTTTTGGGCGGATCAGGTGTGTTGCCAACCAGAGTGAGGTTCGCGTCGAGCCAACGCCGATAGGGCGCAGCACCTGCCAAATCGGCCTTGACCTCGTCGTCCGGAACAATACGCTGTTGCGACGTGTCCAACAGGAACATTCGACCGGGTTCGAGTCGACCCTTTGCTATCACGTCGGCCGACGGCACATCGAACACACCACTCTCGCTGGACAATACGACTCGACCCGCCCGGGTGCGCCACCAGCGCCCGGGCCGAAGCCCGTTGCGGTCGAGGACGGCTCCCACCACGGTACCGTCACTGAACGTCACCGAGGCAGGTCCGTCCCATGCCTCCATCAGGCACGCATGAAATTGATAGAACGCACGTAGCTCGGCCGACATGGCCGAATCCTGTTCCCAGGCAGCGGGAATCATCATCGCCACACCGTGGGGCACACTGCGCCCGCCGAGGGACAACAGCTCGAGCACCTCGTCGAACGACGCAGAATCCGACACCCCGGACGTGCAGATCGGCATCAGCCCGTCGAGATTGCCGCCGAAGAGCTCGCTCCGAAGCTGCGGCTCGCGCGCGCGCATCCAATTTCTGTTTCCGACAATGGTATTGAACTCGCCATTGTGTGCAACAAATCTGAACGGTTGCGCCAACGTCCACGACGGAAAGGTGTTGGTCGAGAACCTGCTGTGCACGACGGCCAGTGCGCTACGCATCCGCTCGTCCTGCAGGTCCGGGTAGAACAGCGGCAACTGACACGGCGTCACCATCGCCTTGTACACCATCGTTCGCGCGGACAACGATGGAAAGTAGACGCCGGAACCCTCGTCCACAACATGTGGGGTGATCCGTTCGGCCTGCTTACGCAGCTCGAGGACCCGGCGGTCCAAAGCGATACCCGCCGAGCCCCCACGTGTGTCCGCGACAAAGCACTGACTGATGAACGGCGTACATTCCGTTGCCGATACACCCAGGACTGCCGGATCGACAGGAACATCTCGCCAGCCGAGTACCGACAATCCCGCCGAACGCGCGCACCCCTCGATACGCTCGAACGCACGTCGCCGGGGCCGCGCGGCCCGGGGAAGGAAGCAGATACCGGCCGCAAACCTACTCTCACCACGCTCGTTTACATCCGGTAACACGAAGTCGGTGACAGCCCTCAGAAGTTCGACGGGTAGCTGAAGGAGAATCCCCGCTCCGTCACCAGTGGTGGAATCAGCTCCGATGGCACCGCGATGGGACAGCTTGCGCAGTGCGGACAAGCCGTCTTGCACGATCGAATGAGAGCGTCTGCCGTAGACGTCAGCGACAACGGCGACACCACACGAATCTGCTTCCTGATCGGGGTTGTACAGCCCCTGTGGACCAGGCATCTGAGAAAACAGCATGCGTGCCCTCCACCATGCGGGGCCGCCACACGAACCCGCAACCGGCAAGGGTCAGTTTACAACCGGTATGTGCAGGTTGCGATAGAAAAAACCGTGGCACCCCTGTATCGGGGTGCCACGGTGAAACGAGCGAGGGGATCAACTGCGGAGTGGTCGCCCGTACTTGTCCTTCACACTGCCTGTCAGCATCATGATGCCGTCGATCAACGGCCAGATACCACCGATTCCACACGTCAACCATGTCACCGCAATCTGTGCGATCGCAGTACCGGGCTGATTGAGATAGAACCGGCCTGCGCCGAATCCGCCGAGCAGAATGCCGAGCAGGCCGGCGGTCACCTTCGACTTGTCGGAGAACGGCTGCCCGGTGATCGGATCACGACCGAACGGCGCCGACGGATCGACAAAACCATAGGGCTGCGCATAAGGCAGCTGCTGCCCGTAACCGGGGTTCTGCGGCGGAGCGGTGTAACCCTGAACCGGTGGCGCTGCATACGGATTTGCGCTCTGGTCGGCTGGGACGCCGTACACCGGACCATCCGCCGGAGGCGGATAGCTCTGTTGCTGATAAGGCTGCTGCTCGTAGCTCGGCGGCGTGTAGTTCGGCGGCGCGGGCTCCGAAATCGGATACGCAGCCGTCGGATCCGAAGCAGCCGAGAAAGCTGTAGTGGGCTCCGACCCCGCCGGCGGCGGGTAAATCGGATGGCTCCCCCACCCTGGGCCGTTGCCCATTCCCGCATATGTGTCCCAGCCGGGGCCGGTGCCCGTCGTTTCGGTTGACGGAGTCTTCTCCGTCGGCGCTGAGGTTTCGCTCAAGGAAGCATCAGCGGTTGCCTCGTAATCGAAGGGCGAACCGAACTGCGGGGGAACCGCGGATTGAGAGCTCGAAGCGTCCCCGGACTCTGCGGGATCCGGATACTTGTTCAAGTCAGGCAACGTGTATTCCTTCGGGTCGACGACGGTCCGGCAAATCGTTGAGGCAAGTGATCTTTATACCTCGAACTGGGTGCGATGCGGACCAGTCATGGCTTGTCCGGCTTCTTCAGATCAACATCCTGCTTTGCGTCCACGCTGGTTGAATCGGCAACCTTTGCCGTCGCGATACCGTCATCCGAGTCGGTATCACTGTCGGTGGCCTCCGAAGCTGTGTTCTCGACAGGCGTGTTCTCGACAGGCGTGTTCTCGACGTAGTCCTTCGACTTCAGTTCGGAAGGATCTTCGCGACCCTTCTTGGCCAGCAGGAAGTACGCAACTGCCGCCACGAACACGATCACCGAGGTGAAGGAGTTGACGCGAATGCCTGCAAGTTCGTAGGCCGGATCGTCGCGCATGAGTTCGACGAAGAACCGACCGGCGCAGTAACCCGCCACGTAGAGGGCGAACAGCCGTCCATGGCCGATCTTGAATCGGCGATCGACCACGACAAGCAGGACGACGATGAGGACGTTCCACACGGCCTCGTACAGGAAGGTGGGGTGCACGACCTTCTCTACGACGCCGGTCGATACACCGGACAACGCATCGGTCTGGCCTGACGAGTTCACACGCTGGAAGATTTCCAATCCCCATGGCACTGTCGTTTCGCGCCCGTACAACTCCTGGTTGAAGTAGTTGCCGAACCGGCCTATCGCCTGCGCAAGCAGCACACCAGGCGCGATGGCGTCGCCCAGCGCCGCAACCGGGATCCCGCGCCTGCGGCACCCGATCCAGGCGCCGACACCGCCGAGGAAGACTGCGCCCCAGATTCCGAGGCCACCGTTCCACACTTTGAGTGCATCGATCGGTGTGCCGCCTTCACCGAAATACTGCGGCCAGTCGGTGAGCACGTGGTACAGCCGGCCACCGATCAATCCGAACGGCACGGCCCAGACTGCGATATCGAGAACGGTGCCCTTCTCGCCACCTCGCGCGACCCACCGCCGGTCGCCCCAGACGATGGCGACGATGATTCCGGCGATGATGCAGAGCGCGTAGGCGCGCAGTGCCACGGGCCCGATGTACCAGACACCTTGTGGAGGACTGGGAATGTAGGCCAGTAGTTCAACAGTTGACGTCACGACGCCACGTTAGCCGAGCGGACACCTTCAGCGAGTTCTTCGGTGAGGGCACGGACAGCTCCGAGTCCGTTTTCCACAGCCGAGACCAGCGCAGACCCGACGATCACTGCGTCGGCATAGCCGGCAATTTCTGCGGCCTGGGCGCCAGAGCGAACGCCAAGCCCGACACCGACCGGGATATCGGAATGCGCGCGGATCCGTGCGGTGAGTTCAGGTGCCATCGACGACACTGCGTCGCGCGCGCCGGTGACACCCATCGTGGAGGCCGCGTATACGAACCCGCTACTTGCCTCGAGCGTCATAGCCAGTCGCTCTTCGGTGGACGAGGGTGCCACGAGGAAGATCCGATCGAGGTGGTGCTTCTCGGACGCTTCCATCCAGTCGGCGGCCTCGTCGGGAATGAGGTTGGGGGTGATCAGTCCGAGTCCGCCTGCGGCAGCGAGGTCGCGGGAGAACTTGTCGATCCCGTACTGCATGACCGGGTTCCAGTACGTCATGACTACGGCCTTGCCGCCGACCGAGCTGATCTGCTCGACGACGGTGAAGATGTCGCGCAAGCGGACGCCGTTGCTGAGGGCAGTTTCAGCGGCACGCTGAATGGTCGGTCCGTCCATCACGGGGTCGGAGTACGCGACCCCGACCTCGATGATGTCGCAGCCACCGTCGACCATCGTCTTGAAGACGTCGATGGATTCGGACACCGTTGGGTAGCCTGCTGGCAGGTATCCGACGAGCGCAGCTCGGTTTTCCGCCTTGCATGCCGCAAACGTGGATGCGAGGCGTGATGGTCGTTCGCTCACTTGTCCGAGCCTTCCGTGTTGTTCTGGTCTGCGGGCTGGTCTGCGTTGTCGAACAGACCGAACCAGCTCGCGGCAGTATCCATGTCCTTGTCGCCACGACCGGACAGGTTCACGACGATGATGGCGCCTTCGCCGAGCTCCTTGCCCAGGCGCAGCGCTCCGGCAACCGCGTGCGCGGATTCGATGGCCGGGATGATTCCTTCGCGCCGCGAGAGCAGAAGGAGCGCATCCATTGCCTCGGAGTCGGTGACGGGCTCGTAGGTAGCCCGACCGATGTCGTTGAGATACGCATGTTCCGGACCGACACCCGGATAGTCCAAACCTGCGGAGATGGAATGTGATTCGATGGTCTGACCGTCTTCGTCCTGCAGCAGGTACGAGTACGCACCCTGGAATGCGCCAGGCGTTCCGCCTGCGAATGTTGCTGCATGCCTACCGGTTTCAACGCCGTCGCCCGCTGCCTCGTAACCGACCAGTCGCACCGACAGATCGTCGATGAACGGGTGGAAAATACCGATGGCGTTGGAACCGCCACCGACGCAAGCCGTGACGGCGTCGGGAAGCCGACCGGTCAAGGCCTGAACCTGAGCGCGGGCCTCGAGACCGATGACCCGCTGGAAATCACGCACGAGGGTCGGGAACGGATGCGGACCGGCAGCGGTACCGAAGCAGTAGTAAGTGTCGTCCGCGTGGGAAACCCAATCGCGGAGAGCTTCGTTGATCGCATCCTTGAGTGTGCGCGAACCGGTTTCGACCGAGACGACCTCGGCGCCCAGCAGGCGCATCCGGGCGACGTTCAACGCCTGACGCTCGGTGTCGACCGCACCCATGTAGATGACACACTCGAGGCCCAGCAACGCGCAGGCGGTGGCCGAGGCGACGCCGTGCTGTCCCGCTCCGGTCTCGGCGATGATACGAGTCTTGCCCATTCGCTTGGCCAGAAGTACCTGACCGAGGACGTTGTTGATCTTGTGAGAACCGGTGTGGTTCAGATCTTCACGCTTGAGGATGATGCGAGCGCCTCCCGCGTATTCGCTCATACGCGTTGCTTCGAAAATCGGCGACGGGCGTCCGGTGTAATCGCGCTGCAGTCGGTCGAGTTCGTTCAGGAAAGCGTCGTCGCTGCGGGCCTTCTCGTATTCGGCGGTAACTTCCTCGATAACCGCCATGAGCGCCTCGGGCACATGACGTCCGCCGTAGACACCGAAGTGCCCTCCGGCATCCGGATCATGAGTGGTGCGCTCGGCAAGTCCGGCACTGGCCGGCGGCAGATTGCCGCCCTTGAAGACTGGTCCCTGAGTACGTGAAGTCACTCCCCCAGTCTGCCCCAAGCGTGTCGCCTGTCACCGCCCGGGTACTGGCAATTGTCACCGCTCGGGTGCGGGCAAACCCCTCCCGAGCGGTGATGCGATTCAGCGTGACGGTTTAGGGCAGGACGGATGCGCTCCGGCGTTGACCAGATCGGCAACCGCTTTACGCGGATCACCACTGGTCACGAGGCCTTCGCCCACCAGGACTGCGTCTGCGCCTGCGCCTGCGTACGCGAGCAGATCAGCAGTGCCACGAACGCCCGACTCGGCGATCTTGATGGTTTCGGTCGGAAGGCCAGGGGCGATCTGACCGAAGGTGTTCTTGTCGACCTCGAGGGTCTTGAGGTTGCGGGCGTTGACACCGATGACCTTGGCGCCGGCTTCGAGCGCGCGGTTGGCCTCTTCCTCGGTGTGAACCTCGACCAGCGCAGTCATCCCCAACGATTCGGTGCGATCGATCAACGAGGCAAGCGCCTGCTGCTCGAGTGCCGCGACGATCAGCAGAATGACATCGGCGCCATGGGCGCGTGCCTCGTGAATCTGGTACGGACCCACGATGAAGTCCTTGCGCAACACCGGAATAGTGACGGCCTTGCGGACGGCATCCAGGTCGGCGAGCGATCCGTGGAAACGACGTTCTTCGGTGAGAACGCTGATGATTCGAGCACCGCCCGCTTGGTAGGCGGCTGCCAATTCGGCGGGGTCGGCGATGTCTGCGAGCGCACCCTTGGACGGGCTTGCGCGCTTCACCTCGGCGATGACGCCGATGCTCGGTTCCAGAAGTGCCGCTACAGCATCGAGGGCGGGCGGTGCAGTGGCCGCGGCAGCCTTGACTGCAGCGAAGTCGAGTACGGCTTCGCGGGCGGCGACATCAGCGCGCACCCCGTCGAGAATCGAGTCGAGTACGGTCATCGTGGCCCGAATCCTTTCTGGGCAAGTGCCCGATGTGAGATACGTCATCGGGGTGGTGTCAGCCTAGTTGGGCGATTTTTTGCTACTCCGCCCGGGTACCCACGCGCGTGGGAGTTCGGACGTAATCGAGGTCACGATCGTGAATCCTTGCCCGGCTCATTGCCGTCCGCGTCAGGTTTCTCGCCTTCCGTATCGAGCGTCGGATCTTCCCCGGCGTCGAGCGCGTCCCACAGCATCCGTTGTGTCACAGGCTCGTCGGGCGCATCTTTGCTTCCCTGTCCGAGCTTGGCCGCTGCCTCCCGGCGAGCTGCAGGGTTGTCGTACTTCGACGAGAGACCGGCGCGCGCCTTGGGCTTTCGCATCAGCAGAACACCGGCAGCGAGAGCCGCAAGGGCCCCGGCGAGCGCGAGCAGCGGAGGCAACACCGATGATTCGGCCGACACTTCTTCGAGGTGCGAGGACAGTTCGGCAAGATCTGCGGCGCGGTCGTCATCTGCTCCCGAAACCAACAGTTGGACAGCTGGAACTGCGACTCCGATGCCGACCAATCCCACCAACAGGCCGACAACTCGGAGCGCCCACCCACGGACCGCGAACGACGCCGCAACAGCAGCAAGAAGCGTGAGAGCGAGCGGCGTCATCGCCGCAGCCCACGTGCCACCGTCGAGATCCGTGGTGCGCGCCAAAGTCTTACCGTCACTGGAGGTTACTTGTACCCACGTCATCCGCGAGCTTCCCCACAGCGCAATGGCCGCGATCCCCAGCAGGAGCGTGGTCAGCATCGTGGTGCTGCGGCCCGAACGTGGTGTCGGCGAGTCCGCGCCGGTGCTCGAAGCTTGTTCGCTCACTTACCCTTCACCTCCGATGGTGCGCAACGTGTGTGCCGATGCGATCGCGCTGAGCACGGCCATCGCCTTGTTCCGCGCCTCGGTGTCCTCGTAGACCGGATCGGAGTCGGCGACCACACCTGCACCGGCTTGGACGTATCCGATGCCGTCCTTGATGAGTGCGGTGCGAATCGCGATCGCGGTGTCGGCATCACCGGCGAAGTCGAGGTACCCGACAATGCCGCCGTAGACCCCGCGGCGGGTGGGTTCGAGTTCTTCGATCAACTGCATCGCCCGGACCTTGGGAGCGCCCGAGAGCGTTCCGGCCGGGAAGCACGCCGTGACAGCGTCGAGCGCCTGCTTGCCCTCCGCGAGGTGCCCGGTCACGGTGGAGACCAGGTGCATCACGTGGCTGTATCGCTCGATGTGGCGGTAATCGTGCACCTTGACCGTGCCGGGTCGGCAGACACGACCGAGGTCGTTGCGTCCGAGGTCGACCAGCATCAGGTGCTCGGAGTTTTCCTTCTCGTCAGCGAGGAGGTCCTTCTCGAGGAGGATGTCGTCTTCCTCGGTTGCACCGCGCCACCGGGTTCCGGCGATCGGATGAGTGGTTGCGACACCTTCCGAGACGGTAACCAGCGCTTCTGGGCTGGAGCCGACAATGGAGAACGCGGTCTCACCGTCACCGTTCGGGACGTTGAGCAGGTACATGTACGGACTGGGGTTCGAGGCCCGCAACATTCGGTACACGTCAATAGGTGCTGCGGTGCAGTCGATCTCGAATCGTTGGGAGAGCACGACCTGGAACGCCTCGCCCGCTTCGATATCGCCGATCAGCTTCTTCACGTCGACGCCGAAACTTTCCGTCGTGCGCTGACGGCGGTAACTCGGGGTGACCTTGGCAAACGTGGAGACCGTCGACTTGGCTGGTGCCGCAAGTGCCCGCGTCATCGCGTCGAGACGCGCGACGGCGTCGTCGTACGCCTCCTCGACCCGTGCGTCGGTGCCGTCCCAGTTGACTGCGTTGGCGATCAACGTGATCGCACCCTCGTGATGGTCGACGGCGGCAATGTCTGCGGCCAGCAACATGACCATCTCGGGGATCTGCAGGTCGTCGACGGCCGAGTTGCCCACGTTTTCGAGCCGACGGACGGCGTCGTATCCGAGGAATCCGACCATCCCGCCGGTAAGAGGCGGCAGGTCGGGCAGACGTTCCGAGCGCAAAAGTTCGAGAGTGGCACCGAGTGCGTCGACAGGGTTGCCACCGGACGGTGCGCCGGCGGGGACGTTGCCGTACCAGGCGGCTTCACCGTCGATGACTGTCAGAGCGGCAGGACTGCCGACGCCGATGAAGGACCATCGTGACCACGACCGGCCGTTCTCCGCAGACTCGAGAAGGAAGGTTCCCGGACGGTTCCCGGCCAACTTCTCATAAGCCGAGAGCGGAGTTTCGGAGTCCGCCAGCACTTTTCGTGTCACCGGAACTACCCGATGCTCGGCGGCGAGGGCACGGAACTGCTCTCGCGTGGTGGTGGAATCGGACGCCGCATCGACGATCGCGGTGTCGGACGAGGGTGCGGACTTGGAGGTGGGCTCGCCGTGCATGACTCCATCATCCCAGGCTCACCTGCGCGGGCCTCGTTCGCGGGTAACCTCAGCCGAATGAAACCAGGTCAGCTTGCTCCCGATTTCACCCTGCCCGATCAGGACGGAACGCCCCGTTCGCTGACCAGCCTGCTGGAGAAGGGGCCACTGGTGCTGTTCTTCTATCCGGCAGCCTCAACGCCGGTGTGCACCGCGGAAGCGTGCCACTTCCGCGACCTCGGCAAGGATTTTGCAGCGGTAGGCGCCGCTCGCGCGGGCATCAGCACCGACACCGTCGAAGCGCAGTCGACGTTTGCCACTACCCAGTCCTTCGACTATCCCCTGCTCGCCGACACCGACGGCACCGTTGCCGAGCAGTTCGGCGTCAAACGCGGACTGCTCGGCAAGTTGATGCCGGTCAAACGTTCAACGTTCGTGATCGACACGGATCGAACCGTATTGAAGGTCATCTCGAGCGAATTCCGCGCGAGCACACATGGCGATCAGGCACTCGAGTTTCTCCGGAGTCGCACCTGACCCGCTACGCGACCTGAATCGAGCGCTTTGCGAGTCCCATCCAGAAACCGTCGATGACCTGGGTGGGCACCTGCTCAGGATCGGACGACGCACCGAGAGTCACGAACAGCGGCGCGAAGTGCTCGATGGTCGGGTGTGCGTACGGCATACCGGGAGCCTGTGCTCGGAAATCGATGAGCGAATCGACGTCGCCGGCTGCGAACCGCTCCCCGGCCCACGCGTCGAATTCGGCAGACCAACCTGGAGCCTTTGCCTCCGGCGACGGGTCACGCAGAAATGGCAGGCCATGGGTTGTAAATCCGGATCCCACGATCAACACGCCCTGCTCGCGCAGTGGACGCAACCGTTGGCCGAGGTGCAGCAGACGTTCGGGGTCCAGCGTCGGCAGGGAGATCTGCAGCACGGGAATGTCCGCATCCGGGTACATCACCGTCAACGGAACATAGGCGCCGTGATCGAGGCCACGATTGGGTTGCTGGACGACCTGCTCGTTATCTGGCATCAACGCTGCCACCTGCGTGGCCAGGTCCGGCGCCCCCGGCGAGTTGTACCGAGCCCGGTAAAACCGTTCGGGGAATCCACCGAAGTCGTAGATCAGCGGGGTTCCCGTTGTGGTCGATCCGATGGTCAGCGGCGCGGATTCCCAATGTGCCGACACGATCAAGATTGCCGTCGGCCGTGGCAGGTCACCGGCCCACGCGCCTAGTTGCTTCACCCAGAGAGCGCTGTCCACCAACGGCGGGGCACCGTGGCTGAGATACAGCGCGGGCATTGTGGCGGCGGACATAGCGGCTCCTCATGAGTTCACCGAATGGTCTTAAGTTGAAGGTTCAACCTAATATAGAACTCAACACTTGAAACGCGCAACTATTCCCTGCCTGCACCCACTGGACACTCGTCTGCAACCCTGTAGTGGTAGAACACAGCGCTTCGAAGGGGTACAGACCGATGAGTGGATCGAACGGCCAGGCCGAGTCGCCGGTTCAGACCAAGTGGCTCACCACCGAGCAACAGCAGGCCTGGCGCACCCTCATCTCCTTGGTAACCCGCCTACCAGCGGCTCTCGACACCCAGCTCCAACGCGACTGCGCACTAACCCATTTCGAGTACTTCGTGCTGTCGGCGCTGTCAGAAGTGCCCGACCACAAGCTGCAACTCTCTCTACTGGCACAGCAAGCCAATGCGTCGCTGTCGCGCCTCTCCCACGTCGTCACGAAGATGGAAAAGGCCGGCTTGGTCAAGCGTGAAGTGATCCGCGGTAGCCGAGGCTCCAACGCGGTACTCACCGATGCCGGAATGGCCAAGGTCATCGAGGCATCGCCCGGCCACGTTCGGTTGGTCCAAGCCTTGGTGTTCGAAGGCCTCGACGACAGCCAGGTCGCACAACTCTCCGCCCTGAGCACCGCCATGGTCGACCAACTCGACAGAGGAATTGCCGGCGGACTCGGGAAAGCCTGACGGGACCACCCACACCGCGCACAACTTCCCCGGCTCCCGTAGTGTCTGGACACATGTCTGGTAAGGCCAACTTCGAGTCCACCCGCCGGCGCCTGTCGGGACAACAGGCCGAAACTGTCGATCGTTTGACCAAGGCAGCTGTTGCCATCCTGCGTACGCATGGGTTTTCCGCCCTGACCATTCGCATGGTCGCGGGCGAAGCTGGGGTCGCGCCGGCAACCGCGTACACCTACTTCTCGTCCAAGAGCCACCTTGTCGCAGAACTGTTCTGGCGACGCCTCGACGCGCTCCCTCACGAGGCCGACGCAGAGCAGGACCGCGAGAGTCAGGTCTGTTCGGTCCTGCGCAGTGTCGCACTCCTGGTGTCCGATGAACCGGAACTCGCCGCCGCAGTCACCACCGCGATGATGGCCGACGACCCGGACGTCGAACATCTCCGCGCCCGGATCGGGAAGAACATTCGCGAACGCCTGGTCGAGGCATTGGGACCGGAACACGACGCCGACGTCCTCGAAGCCCTTGAAATCGCCTGGTCAGGCGCATTGGTGCGAGCTGGAATGGGATACGAGTCCTACTCGCAGATCGCGGATCGCCTCGAGATCACCGCAAGGCTGATCATGGCGGGCCACGACAACAGCTGAGCAGAACTCAGATCGGTGTCAGCTCACTCACCAACCACCGGTCATCGACGCGTTCGACGGTGACCTTCACGCGACTCGAACTCGACGCCGGAGCCGGCTGCGCAAAACTGGTGGTGATCTGATCGACGAACATCAGCAATTCGACGCGATCGAACATGGCACCGAGCAACCCGACATCCACAACCCGGGCGCTGGTACTGATTCCTTGCGCTTTCGATTGGGGCGCAACAGTTGTCGCAGCAAACGCGACGAATTCGTCCTTGAACGTTCCGGTGGCTGCGCCAGCCCCGGCCGCGAGGTCGCTGTCCACCATTTCACTGGTGTAGGTAAGCAAGTCCTCCACCAACGCAGGTGCCGTTGCAATCGCATCCGCTCTCGCCGACTCGAGTGCATCGCCGTCGCGGCGAATCCACAGCAGGGCGCACGCGGCAATTGCGAGAACCGCAACCAGCACGACAGAGATCGCCCGCCTCACGGCACGAACTCCACACTCGACATCAGAATTTTCCCGTCGACGTCCTCGACACCGATGCGCAGTCGATAGGTCCGCGACGTCGTCTCGCCCGCAGAATTGGCGACCTCCGCAGACGCCGCAATCAGTACTACTCCCGACGTCGCCGTCTCCGACGACAGTGCAGCAGCATCGATCCTTGCGTCGGAGTTGACAGATGCGGAACGTATCGCGTTGACGAACTCCGACTGATCGCCAACCAACTCCTCTGCGAACTCGCCCGTGCTGAGCGCTCGCAGTTGGGCCACATCCTCGTCCACGGTATCGACGTGAATGTCGACCAATGCCAGCGCTCCCGCCGACGCCCCGTCCACCAGTTCCTGCCGATGAGCGTCCCGGGCATTGTCGCCCCGCATCGACATAGCGCCGGTCACCACCACTGCCGCCAAACCTGCAATCACCACCGCGACAAGCACGCGTCCGCGCGTGGTTACATGCCGCGAAACATCCTCGGTTGTCAGGGATTCGGTGTCGTCAACAACTGCTGCCACGAATCCCCCTTACCGATATCGGTGTGCCCGTATGCAATCCCGTCCGGCCCGGTGTACAACTCGTCGGGAGCGTTGATTCCCGACGGCACGTACGGTTCCGGGCTCCGGCACGTCACCGGGTCCGGCGCCCGCTTGCCCGGAACTTCCATACACGGAATGTTCCGCGAACCGCGCACGGCAAAGACCGAATCCGCCGGCACCTTGCAGAACAGATCGGGCGGAGTGTCCGGAACACTGGTCACCGTGGGGTCGCGGCGCTGATCCGCCGGTAGGTATCCGGTGGAGCAGGCCGCCGGGTCTTGAGCCTGCAGATGGAAATTGACGTTGGCGGCTCCGTCCGCCTGGCCGCGTTGTACAACGGTCTCCTGAGCCGCAACAAGCGGCGGCAGTATGACCAGTACCTGTTCGAGTGACGCGTTGTAGGTGAGCGCAACCTGCCCGGCACTGGTCAGGTTGGCCAGGAGAATCGGCAGGGTCGGACGCAGATCCTGGAACAAGAGCTCCGCCTCGGTGGCGAACCCTGGCCCGGTGTCGATGATGTTGCGAATAGTGCCGTCCGCGATTTCCAATTGCCCGCTCAGCCGGGCGACGCTCGACGCCCACAATCGGATTTGATCCCCCGTGACAACTTGGGTCTCGAGGAGCGGGGCGAGTTGTTGCACAAGAGTTGTCGCGGGAGTAGTGGCGTCGGACAACTGATCTACAAAGGACGCGGTCGAATCCAGCAGTCTCGCAAGATCTTCGCCGCCACCGGCAAACGCAGCTGCAGACTCGTCGATCACCGCGCGCAGTTTGTCCTGTGGGACGGAGGCGAGCAACGCCTGCGCTTGATCGAGAACGGGTCCGATCTCCTGAGATATCACCACAGACTCGGTGTCGATCACGTCGCCGTCGGCCAGAAACGGGCCGTCAGAGGTGGTCGGCTGCAGATCGACGTACTGCTCGCCTATCGCCGATACGCTGCGCACAGCCGCCACCAGCTCGGTACTGGGTACGGGAACTGAACTCTGCAAGGACAATTCGGCTTTCACGACGTCGGGGTGGAGCTGCACCGATCGGACTTGACCGATGGTGTCGCCTCGGTACGTCACATTCGCATTGCGGTACAGGCCACCGGCGTTGGGCAGTTCCAGCGTCACTGTGTATCGCCCGATACCCAGCATCGTGGGAACACGGAGGTACGCGATCGCGGCCACCGTCATACCGAGCACGGCAAGGATCGCAAAGATCACCAACTGCCGGCGGACAAGCTTGGTGAGGATCATCGTCCTCCCTCCCCTGCATTGCCCGTTGCATTCAGCGGCGCGGTCATCGGGTCGACCGGCCCGCCGCCTATTTGCGGAGCACCGAACGGGGTGCCGAAACCGAGTCCGGACTGTAATCGGTTGGTGGTCAGGTCGATCAGCGCCCACAGATTGGTGTAGTCGCCGCGCATCCCGTCATCGATGGTGGTCTGTGGGAACGGGAAGGTGCTCAGGTTTCCGAGATTGTTGATCAGATCCGGACCTGCCGCGACAACCTGCTGCAATGTCGGCTCGAGTGCCGCAAGATTTGCGCTCAGATCATCTCGCGTGCGGTTGACCAGGTCGGTGCCGACGTCTCCGAATCGGCCCACCGAATCGAGTGCGGTGGTCAGGGTAATGCGCTGATCTTCCAGTTCCGCCAAGGCTGGAGCCAGCACGTCGAGCGCCTTCCCCAGTACGTCGCGTTGGGCGTTTATTTCCCCCGCAAACACATCCAGGTTCTCCATCGTGGTCACCATGGCGATGCGTTGCCGGTCCAGGGTCTCCGTCAATGTGTCCATCTGCGCGAGTAGGTCACGTGCTGATACGGTGCGTCCGCCGAGTGCATTGTTCAATTCGGTGGTGATGGTGTGAATTTGCGCGAGTCCGCCGCCGTTGAGCACTATGGACAGCGCTGTCAGAGTTTCCTCCGTAGTCGGGTACACGCCCGCCGACGCCAGAGGAATGAGCGAGCCCTCGGCGAGCGTCCCTTCCGGTTCGACACCGACCGGCGGTGCCAGGGCAACATGCTTGGAACCCAGCAGGCTGGTCTGTCCGATTTTCGCGGTGGAATTAGCCGGCAACACCACCGAACCATCCAGGGACACTGTCACTTTCGCGTGCCAATTGTCGGAGGCGATGGCACTGATGCTGCCGACCGTCACATCGTTCACCATTACCGGGGAGTTGGGACTGATCGACGTGACGTCCGGCATCTCGATGACCACGGAAAAACTGTCGGCGCCGCGCCCCGCAGCACCGGGCAACGGCACCGAATTCAGGCCGTTCCACCCGCAGCCGGACACGAGCACAACAACACCGACGCAACAGATTCTCCGGATCATCGTGTCCCCACCTCCGGCATCAGCAACTGACCCAGCCCTGCGGGAACACTCACGCTCGGCAGGGAGGGAGCCGGCTTCAGATCCGGTTCGCTGTACACCAACTGATCCGGCGCCGCACCAAGCGCACGGGTCGGATTGATGTTCAGATCCGGATAGTTCGCTCTGATGGTGTTCAGGTACGGTCCGAGGTACTCGGCACACAATTCCGCACCCTTCGCAGAGGTTTCGTTTGCCAGTCCCGCGATACCGCCGCAGATGAAGTCGATGGGATTGCCGATGTTCTGGAAGGCAGGCACCCCGACCATCGCGCCTTGGGCCGGGCGGTACACGTTGTAGTAATTGGACAAGGCCGTCGGCGCCAGATGCAGAAGCTTTTCGATCCCATCGCGTTTGTCCACCAGCACCTGGGAGACATCGGCCAATGTGTTCACCTGTTCGGTGAGCCCGCTGCGATTCTGTTCGACAAATCGGTGGACATCACCGATCGCCGCATCCAGATCAACCAGAGCTGGTGCCAATTGTGTCCGGCTGTCTGCCAACAGACCTGTCACTGTTGCCAGACGTCCCTGAAAGCTCACTATCTGTTCGTTGCTTGCCGCCAACGCCGTGGTGAAAGTCTGCAGTCCCCGGATCGTTCCGAAAAGATCGCCACCTCCCTCGTTCAGAGTGCTCATGGCCGAAGACAGTTCCGTGATCGAACGTCCTAACGCCTCACCGTTCCCACTCAAAGCCGTGCCTGCGGCATCGAGGAATTCGGCCGCTGACCCGCGGGTGCCCTCGGACGGCCCCAATGCATCTGCCGCCCGGCCCAATTGCTCCTTGATCTGGTCCCATTCCACGGGCACCGCGGTTCGCTCGATTCCGATCTCCGCTCCATCGGCCAACGCGTCTCCCCCGTCCTCCGTCAATGCCGGCGTCAGCTGGACGAACCTGGCCGAGACCAAGGACTGAGCAACGATCACCGCGTGTGCGTCCGCTGCGACAGGGACGGATCGGGCGAGTTCGAGTTCGACCCGCATCATCTCCCCCTGCGGGGTTATCGACGTGACCTTGCCGACGTCGACGCCCACAACACGGACGTCGTCGCCGACGTAGAGTCCCGTCGTCGACGCAAAATAGGCCGTCACCGAGTAGTACCGAAAGTGTTGTACGACAAAATATCCCGCCACCGCCACCGCGAGTACCCCGACCGCGGCGACAATACGTTTCGCGACCATCAGCGAACCTCCGGTATCGGTAGCGGCGCAGGCGGAAGCCCGACAATCGCGTTGATCAACGGTTGGGTGTACTGGGCGGGAAGAAGGTTCTGAATGTACGAGTAGTAGAACGGTCCGCTCGCGACGGTATCGCCGAGCGTCCCCACGTACGTTCCGAGTCCGTCGATGCCCTGGGCCAGGTTGTCCTTGTTCTTCTGGAGTATCCCGAGCACCGTGTCGAGCTTGTTCAGCACCGGGCCCAGTTGTGCTTCGTTGTCGTGTACCAACCCACTGAGTTGAGTGGAGACAGCCGAGATGTCGGTGATGACGTTGCCCAACGCATCCTGCCTGCGGACCAGTTCACCAAGGAGAGCATTGCCGTCGACAAGAAGCGCGTTGACCTGCGGTCCCCGGTCCGCGAGGAGACCGGCCACGTGATTCGCATCTGCGAGCAGAAGCTTCAGTGTCTCGTCGCGGCGGTTGATGCTGTCCGACAGGCGGGCTACCCCGTCGAGGGCGGGCCGCAAGGAAGGCGCGCTGTCCGTCATCACTGCACCAACCTCCTCCAACGACGCCGACAACTGGTCGAGGTTGATGTCCTCGACCGTGGTGGTGAGGTCGCCGAGTACGTCGGGCAACGAGTACGCCGATCGGGTGCGTTCGAGTGGGATCTGTCCGCCGACGGGTATCCGTCCACTTCCATCCAGGTCGAGCGATAGCGCACGTTTACCGAGCAGGGACATAGTGGTGATCGCCGCCGACGTACTCTCACCGAGAGTGACGGAACCGTCGAGCGTGAAATCAACTCGAGCACGGCCTTTTTCGACAGCGATGTTGTCGACGGTGCCGATCTTCACCCCGGCCGCGTTTACCTCGTCACCGGCAGCCACACCACTCGCGTCGTTGAACACTGCGCTGTAGCTCACCCCGTTTTTCACGAACTGCAGATCCTGATACTGCAGTGACGCCAGCACCACCGACGCGGTCATCACCATCCCCACAACGCCGACTCGCACGGCCTGCTTCTGCGCCATCTCTCTCATCGTGGTGCGCACCTTCCGGTCGTCTGGTCGATCAGGTCGACCGTCATCGGTTTGCCGTCAGCCCCGTCGACTTTGAGCGCGATACCGCAGAGATAGAAGTTGAAGAAGGACCCGTAGGCACCAACTCGGATCAGTTGCCGATAGTTCGACGGCATCGACGCGAGGATTCGATCGAGCTCGCCTTGTTGCTCGACCAAAGGGTCCAAGCTCTGGTCGAGTTGCGACAGTGTGCCACTGATGTCGGGCCTGACCCCGGCCAGGAGATCCGCGAAAGTTTGTGCAGCGGTATCGATGCTCGTCACCGAAGCCCCGATCAGTTCCTTGTCCGACGCGAGTCCGCTGACCAGTTGTTGCAGATGGTCGAGTGTGTCGGTGAACTGTCCGCCTCGCCCACGTAATTCACTCAATACGCCGTCAAGATTGTTGATGACCCGGCCGATGAGCACATCACGGTCGGCAAGTGTGTTGGTGATCGATCCGGTATGTGCGAGCACCGACGCCACTGTCCCCGACTGCCCTTGAAATACCTCGAGCAGCGACAGGGACAGCGCGTTGACCTGGGTCGGGTCGAGCGCCTGGAACAACGGTTTGAAGCCACCGAGCAGCGCGTCGAGGTCCAGCGCCGGCGCAGTCCTGGTAGTGGGGATGGTTGCACCTGCGGCCATAGGTTGCGCGGCGCCGGGACTGTCGAGCAATTCGAGATAGCGGTTGCCCACGAGGTCCTGATAACGCACCGCCGCCCGGGTCTGCTCCGTCAGAGTCTCCACTGAATCAACGCTGAATTTCACGTGAGCAAGGTGGTCGTCACCGAATTCGACGGCGCTCACCGTCCCTACGGGCACCCCGGCGATCCGTACCTTGTCGCCGGATTTCAGCCCGGACACATTGACGAATTGGGCTGCGTAACTGTGCTCGTCGCCTCCTCGCATCTGCCCGAAGACCAGCACGAGCCCAGCATTGACCAGCAGCATCACCGCCACGAAGATGCCGAATTTGATGCCGTAGCCGCGCCGCTTCATCGAATCGCCGTTCCGAACAGGTAACTGAGCAGGTTCGGCATGTCGTTTATCGGCTGGCCGCCATTCCACTGACGTTCCGGTTCGAAAGGATTCACACCCGTGTCCGTCACCAGGTAGGGCGCGTTGACATTCGGATCGCGCAACGGAAGGCCCATGCACTGCGGTCCGCCGGTTGCCGCGACCTTCGGCAGATCTTCAGGATAGCGATACGGTTCGGTGCCTGCGATCAATCCGATCGACATCTTGATTCCCGGCTGCCCGTTGTACGCGCCGTCGCCGATTGCCTTGCTCTCCTCGAGTCCGTGGAACATGCATGGAATCACCGGCGAGTACTCCTCGAGAAGTTCGGTGGTTGGCCGCATGAGCGACAGGACGGTATCCACACCGTCGGCATTGGCGCCGAGGACATCTTCTCCGGTACGCGCCAACCCAATTACGTTGAGTAGCAGTAGATCCAGATTCTCTTGCTCGTCGAGGACGGTGGTGCCGGTGACAGTGAGCGAGCCGAGGGTGTCCATCAGATCCAGCACAGCCGCCCGATATGTCCCGGACACTACCGGAAGGTCTGTAAGAACCTCGTCGAAAGCGGCACCGGCACTGTTGAATTCGGACAGCGACGCGTCGGCCTTCCCCAGAGCGACGCCCAACCTCTCCCCGCGACCTTGCAACGCGGTGGAAATCGCCCCAAGCGTCTGATCGAGTTTTCCGGGATCAACTGTCCGCAGGACGGCCGTCAACTTCTCGAACACGGTATCGATTTCGACGGTCACGTGATTCGCGTCGATGGTGGCGCCAGCAGTCAATCGCTCGGCGCTCGGATCCGCAGGCGCCGACATACTGACGAACTTCGCGCCGAAGGCGGTGTTCGAGGTGATCGCGACATCGACGTTGGCGGGAATCGACTCGAGTGCATCGGGATCGAGAAGGATGGACAACGTCGCGGTGGAATCGTCGGCCGGCGCGATCGACTCGACGGACCCGACGGTGACACCGGCCATCTTCACTCGCGCACCCGGATCCATCACAAGGCCGGCCCGCTCGGCAACAATTGTTATCGGAACGCGGGTGGTGAACGACTGATTGAACGACGCGACCGCCAGCGCCACGACGGCAACAATCGCGCACGTCAAGCCTAATGCCGCAAGCTTGTATCCGTATCTCTCCACTCGCTCTCCCTATCCGGACAAGTTGAAGTTGCCGGAACCGCCGTACAGCGCCAGTGAGACCAGAAGGGTCACCGCCACAACACAAATCAGTGACAGACGGACGCCGCGCCCGACAGCTGTGCCCACCCCCGAGGGTCCGCCTACAGCGCTGTAGCCGTAGTACGTGTGAATCAGCATGACCAGCAACGCCATCACCAGTACCTGCACAAAGGACCAGGCGACGTCGACCGGATCGAGAAAGGTGGTGAAGTAGTGGTCGTAGAGCCCGGACGATTGACCGAACAGCACCACCGTGGTGAAACGTCCCGCGAGGAACGATCCGACGAGCGCCAACGAATACAGCGGCAGAATGGCGAGCATCCCGGCCACGATGCGCGTACTCACCACGTACGGAACAGAACTGATCGCCATCGCTTCGAGTGCGTCGATTTCTTCACTGATGCGCATCGCACCGATCTGCGCCGTCGAGCCGGCGCCGATGGTTGCGGACAGCCCGATTCCCGCGATGACCGGCGCGGCGATGCGCACGTTGATGAACGCGGAGAAGAACCCGGTGAGTGCCTCGACACCGATGTTTCCGAGCGAACTGAAACCTTGAATCGCGATGGTTCCGCCTGATGCCAGCGTCAGGAACCCGACAACGGCGACGGTGCCGCCGATCAATGCCAACGCACCTGTTCCCATGCTGATCTCGGCGACCAGACGCAAGACTTCTTTCGGGTGTTTGCGCAGCGCCCAGGGAATGAAGGCAATAGCTCTGACGAAGAAGACCGCTTGCCGTCCGACATCGTCGACGGACCGCGACACACGTGCCATCCGCGCTCGGGTCGCCCCGAATTTTCCGAGTTCCGCCAGTGCCACGCCGCTCACCCCGCCGTCAGCCTGATGCCCACCGCAGTCACGATGGTATTGACCACGAAGAGCGCCATGAATGCGTAGACCACTGTCTCGTTGACAGCCTCGCCAACACCTTTCGGACCGCCACGGACGGACAGACCCCGGTAACACGCGACCAGTCCGGCGAGCATGCCGAACAGTGCGGCCTTCACCATCGACAAGGCAACTTCGGGCAATCCGGTGAGCAACGTGATGCCGTCGACAAACGCACCGGGATTCACGCCTTGGAGGAACACCGAGAAGATGTAGCCGCCGGTGATGCCGATGACGCACACAAGTCCGTTGAGCAGCAACGCAACCACCGTCGACGCGACAACCCGGGGAATCACCAGCCGATTGATCGGATCGATCCCGAGCACTTCCATCGCGTCGATCTCCTCGCGAATGGTCCGCGAACCGAGATCTGCGGCAATGGCGGTGGCGCCGGCGCCCGCCACGATGAGGACAGTGACCACTGGCCCGACCTGGGTGACGGCGCCGAGTGCCGCCCCGGCTCCGCTGAGGTCGGCAGCACCGATCTCGCGCAGCAGGATGTTGAGAGTGAAGCTCACCAGAACCGTGAACGGCACTGCCACCAGAACCGTCGGTACCAGCGACACCCGCGCGATCATCCAACTCTGTTCGAGAAACTCCTGCACCTGAAAGCGTGTGCGTACCAGTCCCACCGCAACATCGGCACCCATTTTGTAGAACTGACCGAGTTGACGCATCGGCGCTGCCAGCGAGACCCGCCCGGTGTACACGGTTCAGTGCTCCACGGGACACGAGGCGTTGTTGCCGTAATCGACCCTGAATTCCTTGATCCCGTTGATCCACCCTGATGCCAACCGGCTGGGATCACCAAGTTTGCTGATGTCCGGCATGTGGTCGGCGATCTTGTTGAAAATCAGGTCGATCTCCATCCGGGCCAGGTTGGCGCCGACGCAGTAGTGTGGCCCGGTACCACCAAAAGCCAAGTGCGGATTGGGATCACGAAGAATGTCGAATACGTCCGGGTTCTCGAACGCAGATTCGTCGAAGTTCGCCGATCCATACAGGAGCACAACACGCTGCCCCTTCTTGATCGGAGTTCCGGCAATCTGAGTGTCCACCAACGCCGTACGTTGGAATGACGTCAGCGGCGACGCCCAGCGAATGATCTCGTCGGCCGCCGTGCGTGGACGCTCACGCTTGTACAGTTCCCATTGATCCGGGTACGCCAGGAACGCCATCATCCCGAGTGTTGTTGCATTGCGTGTTGTCTCGTTGCCCGCAACCGCCAACATGATGACGAAGAAGCCGAACTGTTCCGGCGTGAGAGCCTCACCGTCCACGTTCGCCTGGACCAATCGCGAAATGATGTCGTCGAGCGGTTCGTCGCGACGAGCCTCGGCAAGCTGATACGCGTACCCGAGTATCTGCGCCGACGCCATTCTGGACTCCCCGGCCATGGATTCGTCGTCGTATCCGGTCATCTGATTCGACCATTCGTAGAGCTGGCGTCGAGCCTCCTGCGGAACTCCGATGAGGTCCGAGATCGCCTGCATCGGTAGCTCACTGGCAACCTGCTGGACAAAATCACCGGCACCCGACGCCGCCGCGGCTTTCGCAATCTCTTCGGCTCGCTCTTCGAGCCCGGCTCGCATCGCTTCGACGGACCTGGGTGTGAACAACCGCGCCACCAACTTGCGCAACTGGGTATGTTCGGGCGCGTCCTTGTTGATCAGAACGTATTTACTGACTTCCAACTCTTCGGCGGTGATGTTGTCTTCATGGCGTGGGACGCACCCGTTGACGTTGTTGGAGAACTCCTCCGAACGCAGCGACACGTCACGCACGTCGGCGTGCCGCGACACTACCCAGGCGCCACCGTCGTGGAAACCGCCGGTTCCCGGTTCCTGCGCGTTCCACCACACCGGAGCGCAGCGGCGTAGTTCCGCGAACTCGGCAAGGGGAACGCGCTTGCCGTACATCTGGGGGTCGGTGACATCGAAGCCGTCGGGAAGGTTCAGCTCGGGCATTTCGGTTGCTCCTGTTACAGGCAAGGCGCCGCGCGCGCCGAGGCGGACTAATCGATGCGGTGAACCGGCTCCTGACCGAGGGCGTACTCCTTCGCCCAGCGGTAGTCGGGTTTTCCGCTTGGCGCTCGCACCACCTCGGACGCAATCCAGAACGCACGCGGAATCTTGTACCCGGCAAGTTGGCTCCGAGTGTGTTTCTCGATCGACTCGAAATCCGGAACAACACCATCGCGCACCCGGACCACGGCCGAGACTCGGCTTCCCCAGCGTTCGTCCGGCAGCCCGATGACGGTGGCGTCGTAGATATCCGGATGGGCCTTGACGACGGCCTCGACCTCTTCGACGAATACTTTCTCGCCGCCGGTGTTGACCACCATGTTTCCGCGGCCGAGCAGCGTGATGGAACCGTCGTCCTCGATCCGGGCGCGGTCGCCGGTGACCACTGCCCGTCCGCCGTCCACCGTTCGGAAGATTTCCGCCGACTTCACCGGATCCTTGTAGTAGCCGAGTGGGACGTTGCCAAGTTTTGCCAGCCACCCCTCGGCGCCGGAACCCGGTGGCAGAATCCGGTTGTCATCGTCGACTACCACCGTGAACCGGTTGGAACCCACCCTAGGTCCACCGTGCTGCTTCAACCCTTTGGCTGCGAATCCGATACCGCCGAAGCCTGTTTCGGAAGAGCCCACCGAGTCGGAGATCATCAGATTCGGGAACACCTCGAAGAAGGCGTCCTTCACCGAACCGGAGAACAGCGCCGCCCCGGACGCGAGAACCGCCAAGCTGGACGCATCTGGTTGTAGTTCGCGGTGCGCTTCCACCAAAGGCCGCCCCATTGCGTCACCGGTGATCACCATGACCTGTGGCCGGTATTCGGCAACAACTTTCCAGACGTGTGCCGCATCGAACCGTGGTTCGAAGATCACGGTGTTGCCTGAGAACAGTGCGTTGAACGTCGGCATCAAGGCCGACGTGTGGATGAGCGGTGGCAGCATGCACCATCGCATAGGTTCTGCAGCCGCTGCGCCGCCACGGGATTGTTGGTATTCGTCGGCAATCGGCTCGCCGGTGTAGAAATCGTAGCCACCGGCCAGAACTCGCCAGATGTCCTCTTGACGCCACACCACGCCCTTGGGTCGTCCGGTGGTTCCGCCCGTGTAGAGAATGTAGGGGTCGTCTCCGCTCCGCTCGTCGAACGCGTCACTACCGGTGCGTTCCGGAGATTGCGGCGACAGCGCGTTCTCGTACGCGACCGCGCCTGGCACGGGCGGTTCGGCACCCGATGCAAGCTCGTCCGGCACCACCACAGCGTGCTTCACCCGAGGCGTGGATTCCAGGGCCTCGGCGACGCGAGCGGAGTACCCCCGATGGAACACGAGTGCCTCGAGATCGGCGTTGTCGTAGAGGTACACCAACTCGTCGGTGGTGTACCGATAGTTCACGGTGATCGGAACGGCGCGAACCTTGAACGACGCGAGGACCGCAACCATCGTCTCGATCGAATTGTGCATCTGAATTCCGATATGGGTGCCGTGCCCGAAACCCAACGACAGGAAATGATGTGCCAGACGGTTGGCCCGCGAGTCGAGTTCGCGGTACGTCACTTCCTCCCCTGACACGATCAGCGCTCGTCGATCAGGCATCGCATCGACGGAATGCTCGAAAAGGTCTGCAAACGTGTAGGCCATGAACGATCCTTTTCAGGGTCAGCCACTCAAACCACGAAGAGAGGCAACGGAATTCCACGATCTTCGAAAGCAAATGCTGCGCCGCTGCTCACTTTGGTGATGGCGACCTCGACACATTCCGGCGCAGCCTCCGCCGTCGTATCGACCGTGATCAAAAGCCCGGCCTCGGAATCGTCGAGCACCCGGGCTGTGAAATGTGGATTCACGCCGCGTACCAGTGCCTGAAGCGGATCCAGATGCTCACCGTCGATCAGAGTGGGCCAGCCACCGTCGGCGTCAACCAGGCCGGTCCGCGAAATCAAGATCTCGAGACTCTCTCCATCCCAGCGAATTTCACGCTCGACATATTGCTTCGGATTGAGCAACGGATGTAGCTCCAGCACCACCGACAGGCCTTCCAGATCCGGCGGCAGACCCAATGCGTCGCGGATGCGCTGCGAAGCGACGCCTGCAATTCCGGTGAGTTGTTTGAGCGTAATTTCTCGAGCTTTGTCCGCACTACTGCGCCCGCGCACCGCGAGCAGAAACCCCAGCGCAAGTAGGTGGTGTTGCAGGCACACTTCCTGCGCGATACGAACCAGCGCTGACTGGGAGAAGTCGGAGAAACGCAGATCCGAGAGCAGCGGTCCCGAGTAGTCGGCCGCCCCGTCGTCGCTGCCGTCGATCGGACTCAACTCAACCGACACCGCAGCAGTCCGGCCGATCTGCTCGGTGTGGGCCGTCATGACCGGCGGGACATGCGACGGGTCGATTACGACTGTCCACGCACAGTGTGGGTGCCTGTCAGCAGGTTTGCGCGGCGGCCGATGGATCGGACGGATCTGCGCATGCGCATTGGTTGCTATCGCCGTCGCGTCGAACGTCGGGTCTTCGATGTCATGACACATGGTGGTGACGAACTCGTCCCCCAGCGGTTCGACGTCGGTCAGAGCGCCACAATGGTCGAGCCAGAACTCACCGTGTTGCGGGTCGTCGACGCGATAGCGGAAATCCATGAACTGCGGTGGCGCTCCGATGTCGAGTTGCAGTCCTTTGAAAATGGTCACGACGTCGTCACCCTCGTACCGCAGCGCCTTCTGCATCCGGCGGGTGTACCAAGGACTGGCGGATTCCCATTCCGCGATCGCAACCTCCGCCATGCCTTCGCGCCCGTACTCCACGATCAGGTGCGCCATCCCGGATCTGTCGATCAGCTGACCACAGAGCAGGAGTTCTGGCACCAACACAGCAAGGTCGCCGCGCGAGAGCGTCTCGAAGGACCCACCGACAGTCACCGGACTCACCACAGTGGAACCGGCGAGGTACCCGCGCGATACCAGCCTGGGAGTGGTTCGCCGGAGATCGATCGCTGAATGCGTGCCTGCATACCTTTGGACAGCGCGTTGTTCTGGATCATCTCCATGAACAGTGCCGAGACGTTTCCGAAGTCGAAGAAGTCACGCTGCCAGGACCATTGGAAATTTCCGCCGTACCGGAACCAACTACCGCCGATGCCGTAGACGGAGTAGTTACTGCCGTCGTCTCGTTTGGCGTCGGAGATCTGTTTCCACAGTCCGATGACGTTGCCACTGCGCTCGTCGATCACAAAGTCCTGATAGGGATACTCCCAGCCTTCGAGGCCGTTCATCTCGAGACCTAGCGCGACGGTGCGAATCTCTTCCCGACCGATCGCCATGAAATCCTGTTTGGGGCCGTAGTTCCAGCCGTAGGTCGCGTCCTCGGTGTACATGTCCGCCAACGGCTTCCAGTCGCCGGCGGCCTCGGCCTTCTTGTTCGCGTCAATCCAGCGTTGCACCATGTCGTCGAGCTCGGCGCGGTCGAATCCGGTCATGTGAACCTCTCCCTGGTCAGTCCTCGACAATTTTCAGTGCGCCTGTCGGGCAGTAACGCACTGCCATTTCCACCTCGTGTCGCTGCTCGTCCGGCAGCGGCTGATCGGACACTTCGACCTTGCCCCTTTTCGGAACCACAAAAACGTCCGGCGCTTCCAATTCGCATGCGGCGTGGCCCTGACACAGATCCAGGTCGACTTCGACACGCATGACTCACGCTCCCCTGCCAGTATCGGATCGACTGCCTGTACCGGTTCGACTGCTAGTACCGGATCGCCGCCGATATCTGACCGAGCACGGCTGCTCCAATTGCACGACCATCTTGCTGTGATCGTTGCGATAGCTCTCCGACGGTTGGGTCATCTCGAATTCGTAGTCACGCAGCAGAATCGAAAAGATCGCCTTGAGCTGCATTTGGGCAAAAGCCGCGCCGACGCACCGATGCCTGCCCGCTCCGAACGGAATCCACGTCCATCGATTGACGATGTCTTCCTGACGTGGATCGATGTAGCGGCCAGGATCGAATTCGTCGGGATTCGGAAAGTCCTCGGGAATGCGATTGGAAATTGCCGGGGTGGCCGCCACCAGGTCACCTTCGCGAATCTCGAAACCACCCACCTCGAAGTCCCCCCGCGCCACCCGCAGCAAGATAATCAGCGGCGGATGCAGTCGCAGTGTTTCCTTCACCACGGCTTCGAGAACCGGGATCTGGCGCAGGGCATGAAAACTGATGTCGGCACCGTCTGCGTACAAACTGTCGAGTTCCTCGACGACGTCGGCCATGACGGCGGGATGGCGTAACAATTCGATCAACGACCACGCCGCCGTCCCGGATGTCGTGTGGTGACCGGCAAACATCATCGAAATGAAAATTCCGGTGATCTCGTCCGCACTGAAGCGCAGCTCACCGTTCTCGTCTTTGACCGAGACCAGGATGTCGAGCATGTCCCGGTCGTCCTTGCCATGGGGAGGATTCGCAATCCGCCCGTTCATGATCTCCTGAACCAGCGCCACCAAAGCCAGTCTCGCTTCGTCGCGTCGGCGAAAACTCTCGATCGGCGCATACGGATCGACAAAGGCAAGCGCGTCGGTGCCCTGTTCCAGTTCGTGATAGAGCTTGGCAAAACTGTCGTCGAGTTCGTCGCGGAACTTCTTTCCGATCAGGCAGGCCGACGACGTGTAGATGGTCAACTCGGCGAAGAAATCGAGCAGATCAATCTCGCCCTCGTCGCCCCACTCTGCCACCAACGCTTCGACTTCCGTGCCGATTGTCGAAGCATGGCCTTTCATCTGCTCGCCGCGCAGTGCCGAGTTGTGCAGCATTTCCTTGCGCCGCTCAGGACTGGCGTCGAACACCACCCCCTCACCGAAGATCGGCTTCATGAACGGGTACGCAGCTTGCTGGTCGAGGTCCTCGTCAGTCGAACGGAAGAAGAATTCGTTTGCCTCGGCGCCGGACAGCAGGATCACCGTACGGTCGGCTAGTTGGAAGGCTCCCACGTCGCCGCACTCGTCGCGGACCCGGCGCATCAATGCGATCGGATCGGTACGCAGTTCTTCGAGATGACCGTGTTCGAGTTCGCCGCCGGACACCCGCGGGGGCTGCGGCAGCGTGCGCGGATTCTCCTGTACGCCGTGAGTCATGTCGTCTCCTGCGAAGTGTGAGTAGGACGAGGATTGAGTGGAGCTTCCGGCTGAACCTCCACCAGAACGAGGTGCGCACCTCGGGGAGCGGTCACGACGGCAACGATGGCGTTTGCGATATCAGACGGCCGCAGCATGTAGCCGTGTCGCGCGAAGCCCCACCTGGCCCACGATTCGCCGACGGGGCCGATGATCTCCGGCGTCGTGTCCATTCCCATCCCGGTCAACGTCGGTCCAGGCCTCACGATCGAGGCGCGAATGCCCGTGCCTTCGAGTTCCATTCGCATCTGACGCCCCATTGCTTCGAGGCCGGCTTTCGACGCGTCGTAAGCACCCATGAGCGGACGTTGCCGGTCGGCGCAATCCGAACCGATCAGCACAAAATCACCCCGTTGCCGCTCCCTCATACCGGGCAGGATTCGGTGAGCGAGCCGTTGTGCACCGACAAGATGGACCTCGACCTGACGCAAGAACCGTTCGGGTTCCATTTGATCGGCGGCACCGAATTCGAGATCACCGGCACCCGATACGACGATTTCCACCGGCCCCATCGCTTTTTCGGCGGCAGTGACACACGCATCCACCGAACTGCCGTCAGTGACGTCGAGGAAATGTGCCATGGCTTCGCCGCCGTTGCTGCGGATCTTTTCGGCAATCGCCTCGCACTCGGCTTCCCGCCTCGCTCCGAGGACGACTCGGTGACCGAGTTCCGCCAGGGCATAGGCCGCCGCGGTGCCGATACCCGAAGATGCGCCGCTGATCAAAGCGGTCCGCCGGGCCGGGTTGGGTTCGAAACGAGGCATCAGCACACCTGCACCTTCACCGGCAGGGCCGCGAAGCCCCGCACATTTGTCGAATGGACTCTCTCGATACCCGCCTCGTCCACCTCGTAATCGCGCACGTGGCGGGCAAATTCGGCAAGAGCGATCTTCGCTTCGAGCCGCGCCAGGTGAGCGCCGAGGCAAAAGTGAACGCCCGCACCGAAACTCGCCAACTTGTTGGCAGAATTACGTCCGAGGCGAAACGCGTCTGCATCGTCGAAGACGTCCGGATCTCGATTGGCCGAACCGATCAGGAGCAGCATCTTCTCCCCCGCCGGAACCGTAGTGCCGTAGTACTCGAGATCGACAGTGGTCGTGCGAGCCACGATCTGACTCGACGTGTCGTAGCGCAGCGTTTCGTCCACCCACTCCGCTGACAGATCCGGATCACGAAGAACCGCCGCAATCTCGTTGGGATTGTGCGAACCCCAGTACAGGGCGTTTCCGAGAAGTTTGGTGGTGGTTTCGTTTCCGGCAACGACCATCAGAAACATGAAGCCCAGAATCTCGGCATCCGACAGTCTGTCTCCGTCGATTTCGGCATCGAGCAGCGCTGATGTCAAATCGCCGGTTGGTGAACGACGACGCTCGGCGATCATGTCCTTGTAGTAGTTCATGAGGCTGATCGACGCTTCCACGGCCGCCGGCGGTACGTCGAGGACGCCGTCTTCGCGGTGCACAACCAGATCAGCTTTTCTCCGCAGTTCCGCGCGGTCCGGTTCCGGAACGCCCATCAACTCGGAGATCACGTCCATCGGCAATTTGCCGGCCACTTCGGATATCCAGTCGAATTCCCCAGTGGCAAGTGCCGGAGTCAGGTGCGCCGTGGTGAGCTCGAGTATCCGCGAGTCCAGTTCGGCAACACGGCGGGGTGTGAAACCGCGAGACACCAACTGCCGCAGACGCATATGCCGCGGATCGTCCATTGCCAGAAAGGACATCACGTAGTGCGCATGGGGTCCGTATGCTGCCGGGTCGAGCGAAACCCCGTTTGCACTGGAGAGTCGCTTGTTGTCCTTGAATGCACTCAGAACGTCCGAATACCGTGACAGCGCCCAGAATCCGACGTCGTCGTTGTGGTAGATCGGAGCTTCATTCCGCAATCGCGCATAGGTCGGATACGGGTCTTCGTGAAAGTGGTAGTCGTACGGATTGAACACCACCGGCTCGATCAATGCTTCGGTCATGGATGCTCCAAGATCAGTCGTGCGGAAGCCTCCAGGCGTCCGGCAATGTACTCGTAAGTCCCATATCCCATTCCGGCCCGCAAAAGTGCTCCGGCATACAGCATTTCAATTGCCTCGATCCGATGTGGATTTACTACCGGATCCATTGCCGCAACCAACCTGCTGTGAATCTCGAATCCGATCCGGTCGCGAAGATGCTCAACCTCAGGATCGGTTCCCAGCAATGCATTGGTCACGGCCGCCGACACCTGCGGTTCGTCGGCCAACAGCAACGCAATGTTGCGCAGTACGGCCAACACTCGGGCGGTGGGGTCCGAACCGGTGCCGTCCGAGCTCGGGAACGCTCGCAACCGGCGCCAGAAGACCTCGGCAACAAGATGCTCCTTCGACGAGAAGTAGGTATAGGCGGTTGCTGCTCCCACCCCGGCCTCGGCAGCGACGGCGCGCACAGTCAAACCGGAATATTCATGCTCACGGAGCACGACAACGGCGGCTTCGGTGAGCTTGGAGACGGTGTCTGCCTGCTTACCGTTGAGGCGTCGGCGAGTCGATTCGTAACCATGACTGGACACATGTCTGGACGTTACTACAGGTACCTGTCCAGGGCAATGAATTCGAGATTTCAGTGTTCACGAGTCAGTCATTCACGCCGGTCACAGCCGAAAATCACACCTTAGAGGCCGATCTTCATACCGGCGCCCGCATCAACCCGAAGCTGCTGACCCGTGACAAATCGCGACTCGTCCGACGACAAATACACCACCGCATGCGAGATGTCCTCCGGTTCCACCCATGGCGTCGGCATCGCTTGCATGAAAGGAAACGTCACAGCGGCATCTTCCGCGGTCGGGTTTTCCAAATCCGGACGAAAGGTCCGATACATGGGCAAGCTCTGCAGCATGTTCGTGTTCACATTGGTCGGATGGATCGCATTGACCCGAATCGAACTCGGCCCCAGTGTCAATGCCAACGACATGGTGTACGTCTGAATCATCTTCTTGGCCAAGCCGTATCCGTCACCGCCCGGCCCTTGCAGCGCCTGTTGACCGTTGAATCCGGTCTGCGGAACCAGGCCGGCCACGGAGCCGATGGCAATGATCGATCCACCCTCCCCCAGGTATTCCAAACCCGCATGGACGGTGTTCACGACACCGAGAAAGTTCACGTCGAACGCGTCGACGAAGCCGGAATTGGAGACATGCTTACCCAGTGGACAGATCCCGGCATTGGCAACAACCACATGTAACCCGCCGAGCCTTTCCACGCCCTCTGCCAGGGCTTCTTCGACGCCCGCCCGATCTCTGACATCGACCCTCGCTGCAACAACGCGGCGCCCGGTTTCCTTGACCAGCCTCGCGGTCTCATCCAAATCATCTTGGGTGGCCAGCGGGTACTCGTTGGTTGCGATGTCGGCGCAGATGTCGAACGCTATGACGTCCGCACCTTCCTGAGCTAGACGCACCGCATGACTGCGCCCCTGGCCACGGGCGGCGCCCGTCACCAGGACAACTTTTCCAGCAACTCTGTTCATCGGCCTACTCCTGCACTCGGATCGACACACGAAGGGAACCGCCCAGGCCCACAGCAGGACACCGGATCGGGGATATCTGGTGGAGAACCGTAGCGCCCGAACCGACTAACCAAGACAGTTTTCGAATTCTCGGTACCCAAATCGCTTATGCCCGAAACTCATTGCCATGGACGATTGCGTGAACTAGAGTCCAGACATATGTCCAGAAAGGAAGAGTTCACGCTATGAACCTTCGACCCACAGACAGTTCCGCCCTTCTTGTCGACGGCAAACTTGTTCCCGGTTCCGGCGGCACCTTCGACATCCTCAATCCCGCCACCGAGGAAGTACTCGGTCAAGCGGCCGAAGGCACCTCCGTCGACATGGACGCCGCAATCGCCGCGGCCCGACGCGCCTTCGACACCACCGATTGGTCTCGGAACCACACATTTCGCGCACACTGCCTTCGCCAACTCTGCGATGCTCTCGAGTCTCACATCGAAGAGCTACGCGACATCACGATCGCCGAGGTCGGGGCACCGCGGATGTTGACCAGCGGCCCCCAACTCGAAGGACCGATCGACGACCTCCGATATTGGGCACAACTGATCGAATCCTATTCGTGGCAACAGGATCTCGGGAATGCCTCGCCGATGGGAGTCCCCACCCACCGTCAGCTACTCAAGGAAGCCGTCGGGGTGGTCGGTGCCATCACTCCGTGGAATTTTCCACACCAGATCAACTTCGCCAAACTGGGTCCGGCGCTCGCCGCCGGCAACACCATTGTTCTCAAACCGGCACCGGACACACCGTGGTGTGCCGCGTTGGTAGGCAAGGTGATCGCCGAGGAGACCGACATCCCCGCCGGCGTCGTCAACATCATCACCTCCACGGACCACTCGCTCGGCACACAACTGTGCGCCGACCCCCGGGTCGACCTGATCTCCTTCACCGGTTCCACCGCGACCGGGCGTGCGGTGATGTCTACCGCGTCGAGCACCCTGAAAAAGGTGTTCCTCGAACTTGGCGGAAAATCTGCCTTCATCGTCCTCGACGATGCCGACATCAAATCCGCCAGTTCCGTCGCCGCATTCTCGGTGTGCGTCCACGCCGGGCAGGGCTGCGCTTTGAGCACGCGACTATTGGTGCCGCGCAGCCGATACGACGAAGCGCTTGCCGCCGCCACCCGGACCATGGCCGGCATTCGTGCTGCCGATCCGTCGATACCGGGAACCATCTGCGGCCCGCTGAGCTCCGCACGCCAACGCGACCGCGTCGAAGGCTATCTGAAGCTGGCCCAGGACGAAGGGGGCACTGTGGTCACCGGCGGCGGCCGACCGGACGATCAACCGCGCGGATACTTCATCGAGCCCACTTTGATTGCGGGACTGGAAAACTCGTCACGGGTCGCCCAAGAAGAGATATTCGGTCCGGTACTGGTGATCATTCCGTTCGACGATGACGACGATGCCATCCGCATCGCCAACGACTCTCCGTACGGCCTGTCAGGTTCGGTGTGGGGCACCGATCCCGATCGCGTCAACCGCGTCGTCGCTGGTGTACGCACCGGAACTTTGAGCGTCAACGGTGGAGTGTGGTATTCCGCCGACGCCCCGTTCGGCGGCTACAAGCAATCCGGAATCGGCCGAGAGATGGGCCTCGCCGGTTTCGAGGAATACCTCGAGACAAAGCTCGTCGCATCCCCCGCATAAGCACCTCACACACATCCGTCACCTCGAAAGCAGGATCGACATGGGACGTACAGAACTTACAGAACGTTTTAGGGGACGCACTGCAATCGTCACCGGCGCCGCTCAGGGAATCGGCGAGGCATACGCCCGCGCACTCGCAACCGAGGGTGCCAATGTTGTTGTCGCCGACCTCAATCACGAACTCGGCGAATCGGTCGCCAAACAGATCTCTGCCGACGGTGGCAGCGCGGTCTTCAAGGCGGTCGACGTTGCCGACGGCGTATCCGCCCAGGCGCTCGCAGACTTCACGATCGAGCAATTCGGAAGCATCGAACACCTGGTCAACAATGCTGCCATCTACGGCGGAATGAAGATCGACTCACTGCTCACAGTCGACTGGGAGTACTACCGGACGTTCATGAGCGTGAACATGGACGGCGCACTGCAGATGTGCCGAGCAGTGGTGCCCCACATGCGCGCCAACGGCGGTTCCATCGTGAACCAGTCCTCCACTGCCGCCTGGCTGTACTCCGGTTTCTACGGCCTTGCCAAGGTAGGGATCAACGGCCTGACTCAGCAATTGGCCACCGAACTCGGTTGGTCCAAGATCCGGATCAACGCGATTGCACCCGGACCGATCGACACCGAAGCCACCCGCACGGTCACACCAGGCAACATCGTCAAGGACATGGTCAAACGGATTCCACTGCAACGCATGGGAACACCGGAAGACTTGGTGGGCATGTGTCTGTTCCTCCTCTCCGACGAAGCTGGTTGGGTGACCGGCCAGATCTTCAACGTCGACGGCGGGCAGGTGTTCCGATCGTGACCGAGAATGCCGACAAGCCCACGCTCGGCTACATCGGATTGGGCAATATGGGCGCGCCCATGGCGACCCGTCTCCTCGGTTGGCCGGCCGGGCTGGTGGTGTGCGACGCGCGAGCCGAAGCGCTCGAACCGTTCACTGCCGCGGGGGCTCGTGCAGCACAAACGCCGGCCGACGTCGCAACCACGGCAAGCGTCATCTCGGTAACCGTGCTCGACGACGCTCAAGTGTGTGATGTCGTCAACGGACCTGACGGCATCCTCAGCACTGCTCGGCCCGGGACCGTCATCGCCGTCCACTCGACCATCTCCGACACCACCGCGGTGGAGTTGGCCGGCATCTGCGAAGAGCGCAGTGTGACCTTGATCGACGCACCCGTCAGTGGCGGCGCCCCCGGTGCCACACAGGGCAAGCTCGCCGTGATGATCGGCGGGCCGATAGAGGCATTCGAGAGGGTTCGCGAGCCGTTCGGATGTTGGGCAGAACTGGTGGTACACGCCGGAGACATCGGCGCCGGCACCCGAATGAAGCTGGCGCGTAACCTTCTTCACTTCGTATCCTTCACCGCCGCTACCGAAGCGTCGAGGTTGGCCGAAGCTGCCGGTCTCGATATTCGCACCCTGGGTAAGGTCGTACGCCATACCGATGCCATTACCGGTGGGGCCGGCGCCATCATGCTGCGGACCACCACCGAGCCCGTTGACGAGAGCGATCCTTGGTACTCGATTCTCGGTCACGTTCGCAACCTGGGTGAGAAAGATCTGAGCCTGGCGCTCGATCTGGGTGACCGTCTCGGCGTCGACCTGCCCCTCGCGAACCTGGCACTGACCGGGCTCGGTCCAGGACTCGGTGTGGGGGTAGGCGCCCCGCCGGAAAATACCGCATTCTCAGGACCATCCACGAAGGAGCAGTCATGACCGATCTGAACGGACACTCCATCTCCGAGGCCCGGACACGCGGTGTGTCGAAAATGAACGAGGTGTACGGCTGGGAATTGCCTGCCGACGTTCCGGGAGAGTTTTTTGCCGTCACAGCAGATCATCTGTTTGCCGATATCTGGACTCGGCCGGGGTTGTCGATGCGTGATCGACGACTGCTCCTCCTTGGCGCGATTACCGCCCAAGGGCAAACCGACGTCGCAAAAATCCAGATCAATGCGGCGATCCTCAACGAGGAACTCACCGAGCAGCAAGTCGAGGAAGCTGCAATCTTCCTGTGTCACTACACCGGGTGGCCATTGGCAACCGGACTCAACAATGCCTTGATCTCGGTCAAGTCCGACCGGCGTAAGGCCGCCCGAGCTGCCGAAAAGGCCGCAACCGAACCAACTCCCGCGAAGGACTGAAACGCGATGGCCCCAGCGAACTCCACCGGATCGGCGCACTCGATTCGGCCCGTAGCCGTAGACGACGTAGACACCTGGCATCTCGAAGCCGACGTTGTTGTCGCCGGATACGGAATTGCCGGAGTCAGCGCCGCCATCGAAGCGGCGCGAGTGGGTGCGGACGTGCTCGTTCTCGAACGCACCAGCGGGTGGGGCGGGGCCGCCTCGTTGGCGGGCGGGTTCATCTATCTCGGCGGCGGTACACCGCTGCAGAAGGCACTCGGTTTCGAAGACACCCCCGAGAACATGAAGACGTTCATGATGGCCGCTCTTGGCCCAGGTGCCGACGAGGAAAAGATCACCGACTACTGCAACGGCAGCGTCGAACACTACAACTGGCTGGTCGACAACGGAGTGCCGTTCAAGGAGAGTTTCTACGGCCAGCCAGGCTGGGAAACTCCGTTCGACGACGGTCTCATGTACTCGGGCGGAGAGAACGCCGCGCCTTTCAACGCCATCGCCGCGCAGGCCCCGCGCGGGCACGTACCGCAGATGAGCGACAAACGCACCGGCGAGAAGGGCGGCGGGTTCATGCTGATGAAGCCACTCGTCGAGACGGCGGAGAAACTCGGCGTGCGGGCCGAGCACGACATGCGGGTGCAACGCCTCGTTGTCGACGGTGATCGAGTGGTCGGCATCATCGCCAAGCGGTACGGCAAGGAAGTGGCTGTGCGGGCTCGGACCGGTGTTGTACTCGCGATGGGCAGTTTTGCCTACAACGAGTCGATGGTCGAGTCGTATGCGCCGCGTCTGATCGGGCGGCCAGGTGCGGCCATCGAGGAGCACGACGGCACTGCCATCCGGATGGCGCAAGCTCTGGGCGCCGACCTCGCGCACATGGATGCCACCGAGGTCGCGTTTTTCGGCGATCCTCAGCTGATGGTGCGCGGAATCCTGGTCAACGGGCGCGGGCAACGCTACGTCAACGAGGACACCTATCCTGGGCGCATCGGCCAGGAAACGTTGCTCCGCAACAACAATGAGGCCTACCTGATCATCGACGAAGCCGCGTACGACGAGGGCGCCGGCGCTGACAGTTCCACGCCGTTCTTCCGGTTCCGCCCCAAGTGGGTGGCCGAGACCGCCGCGGAACTCGAATCGGACATGGGTTTGCCCGAGGGCACTCTGCAGTCCACCGTTGAGGTGTACAACCGCCACGCCGAACGGGGCGAGGATCCGGTACTCGGTAAGAAACCCGAATGGGTCAAGCCGATCGGCTCCCCGATTGCCGCCCTTGACCTTCGGGGCTTCACGGCAGGCTTCACCCTCGGCGGCCTGCGAACGTCGATCCAGTCGGAGGTACTGCACGTTTCGGGCGAACCGATCCCCGGATTGTTTGCTGCGGGCCGCTGCACTGCCGGAGTCTGTGCCGGCGGATACGCGTCGGGAACGTCGCTCGGCGACGGCAGTTTTTACGGTCGGCGCGCCGGGATCAGCGCAGCCAAGGGTTAGCGGGCGTACTCTCACCGACCGCGTCCCCGTCAACGAACCGAAAACGGACCTAAAGAGCCTCGCACCACATGATGCGCTGCGGAGCATTCGCCCTCGCCTCTGGACCGACAGTGAAACCAGTCCATCACTACGACGAATCCACCCCCGCCAAATGACAATGCCACGCGAACTGCGCTGCCCCCGTCTGCGTCTCGGATAACAGACCGCCCTCGACCGCGGGAGCGGCACCCGAAGATTGTCGAACCGGTGTGCCGGCACCTCCGGTTCGCGCAGAATGGAAGTCGGCGTACATATACGGACGAACCCCGGGAGCGGTGCAATGATCCGACGACGGCTCGGCCAAACATTGATGGTGATCACGCTCGCCTCTGTGGTCGTCTCGACCGCGCCCGCCCAGGCGCAGGTGCCGTCGCCAGTCACGGCGCCGGGCACAGTGACCGCGACAGATCCCCTGCCACGAACCTTCTGGATCCCCGGCGCCGTCAACGGATCAAAGCTCACCTATTGGTCCACGGGACCGCTGAACCGGCCCGCGTTGAGTACGGGCGCGCTCTTCCTCCCCGCCGGTGATCCACCCGAAGGCGGCTGGCCGGTGATCTCGTGGGCCCACGGCACCGTCGGTATTGCCGACAAGTGCGCTCCCACGGTGACCGGGACCGTCGGCAGTCCATACCTCACGAACTGGCTCTCGCAGGGCTACGCGATCGTCGCGACCGACTACGTGGGGCTCGGCACGCCGGGAATCCACCCCTACCTGGACGGAACGTCGGAGGCGCACAGCATGATCGACATGGTGCGTGCTGCGCGTGCGGTCGAACCGTCGCTCTCACCGCGGTGGGTGGCACTCGGACAGTCTCAGGGCGGGCAGTCCGCGATGGTCACGGCAGCGATCGCCACACGGTACGCACCGGAACTGGACTACCGGGGCGCGGTCGCGACCGGGGCGCCGTCGAATCTGGAGAACCTTGCACCACTCGTGGGGCCGGACTTTCCCCGATTGCCACTGACCGGCAGCACCGTATTCGTGTCGTACATCCTGGCCGGACTCCGGGCGGCACGACCCGATCTCGACATCGATCGTTACCTGACACCGCGCGGCACCGATGCCCTGGCCCGAGCCGAAACCGACTGCTACCAGGAAATGGCATCGGACCTCGGCGACGTCACGATCGGCGATCTGGTGAACCGGCCCCTCGACGATCCCGCAGTGCTGGCCGCTGCTCGCAGCATGCTGGAAATCCCGGCGACCGGGTACGATCGGCCCGTCTTCCTCGGGCAGGGGCTGACGGACGAGATGGTGCCGGCGCCGCTCGCGTTGAAACTCGCCGCCGAACTCGCCGCCAACCGCCAGCCAGTCACATTCCGCACCTATCCGACGGGGCATATCGAGACGATGCGGGCTGCACTCCCCGAGAGCCTCTCCTTCGTCCGGAACCTATTCGAGCCGTAGGTAAGCAGCAGAACCCAGAGCATTGGACCGATGTCCCGAGCCTCGCCGGCGATCAGGGTGCCGCTCTGCTGCGCCTCGACGACGCTACGCTCGACGAGTCCTTGCGGCGTGCGGTAATACGTCCGCGAGATCTGCACTATTACGGGGATGCCGAGGCAATCGTGTCTCGGTACGAGGCCCGTTTTCATCCGGACCAAAAGATCCATTTGCGTGATGAACGACCACAACTGACAAGCCACGTGATCGTGCAAAGTCATTGAAGTACTGATGTGAAAAGGAAGATTGGGGCCGAGTGCGTCTCGGAGGTGCCGACGACAGTGCCTCAGAATCGTTCGTTACTAACACACCCGACGATGAGACACTCCGAACCTGCGCCGGCCTTGCCGACTGTGAATCACAGCAGTAAGTGGCGTGATTTTCGCGGCGCTTCCTGTCGTGCTCCGCATGAGGGTGCGATGGGTCCGGGTCAGCGTAGTCCTCGGCTAAGCACGCCCGAAATAAGTAGTTGCACGAGAATGGTGGCCTCGTATTGGGCGTCGCTTGCGGCACCGATGCAGAGGTTACCGATGCCTTTGAGCACGTTGTACGCATCGACCGGCGGAGCAGTGTCAACGGACTCGAGTGCTGCCTCGAGGAGATCGCTACACACCGGCACGAGACGGCCAACGAAGTAGGTGTGCAGAGCGTCGGACCCGGCGCTGTCTCCGTGGAGCGCGCCAGCGAGCCCGTGTTTGGTGACAAGGAAATCGACGAACAAATCCACCCATGCCCGCAAGGCCGCCTCGGGCGTCGCGCTCTCCGCGAGTAGTCGCGGGCCGGCTTCTGCGCATGCCTCGACCTGGTGTCGGTACACCGCCACCACGAGCTCCGGACGGGTCGGAAAGTGACGGTAGATCGTCCCCACACCGACGCCGGCTTTCGCTGCGATCTCCCGCACCGGGGCGTCGACCCCGGACGTCACGAACACCGCCGCCGCTGCGTCAAGGAGTGCCTGCTGGCTTCGACGCGGACGGCCCACCTGCTGGGGCCGCGCAACGCGCGACTGGTCGCTCTCGGTGTCAGCCATATGCCTGTCCTCAGCATTCGATCGGGTGTACTTGCATTACGGAACACTGTTCCGTAATGTTACGGAACGCCGCTCCGATAACCAGTATCGCAGAGCGCACCCGCAGCAAGGAACTTGCCATGACCTCATCAATGATCAACACACTGAACGGCATTGTCGGCGCCGGCACTCCGGTCGTCTCCGTTGCAGCGACCGAACTGTCCGCCCCCGACCGGCCGGTACCGCTGGAAGTTCGGGTGTCCGCCCCGGCGACCGGCACGAACCTGCCGATCGTGGTGTTCTCCCACGGCAACGGGTGGAACCTCGACGGCTACGCGCCGCTCACCGCGTTCTGGGCCTCCCGCGGGTTCGTCGTGATCCAGCCCACCCACCTCGACTCGCGCCGGAACGGTTTCGGGTTCGACCACCCGGTGTTCCCGACCATCTGGACCGAGCGGATCACGGATCTCACCCGCATCCTCGACCAGCTCGACACCATCGAGGCCGCCGTCCCCGGGCTTGCCGGCCGCATCGACCGCAGCCGCGTCGCCGCCACCGGTCACTCCTGGGGCGGACAGACAGCGCAGTCACTCCTCGGCGCTCGGATCTTCGACGAAGCAGGCCAAGTCGGCGAGGACATGTCCGACAGCCGCGTCACCGCGGGCATCCTGTTCGCAGCAACCGGCGTCGGCGGCGACGACCTGCATCCGTTCGCGAAGGCGAACTTCCCATTCATGCGCCCCTCGTTCCAGGAGCTGACCACGCCCACACTCGTCGTCGCCGGCGACCACGACCAGTCCAAGATGTCGAGCCGCGGCCCCGACTGGTTCACCGACGCCTACACACACAGCCCCGGCGCCACCGACCTTCTCACCCTCCACGGTGCCGAGCACTCGCTTGGCGGAATCGTGGGATACGAAGTCGCCGAAACCACGGACGAGAGTCCGGAACGGGTCGCCGTCATCCAGCGGATGAGCACCGCCTACCTTCGCAGCGCTCTCCGCGTCGATGAGACCAGCTGGCCCGCCGCCCGCGCCGCATTCACCGACAGCGCCGACCCGATCGGGCACGTCGACAGCAAGTGACAGGCCCAGTTAGGTCTCTCGTCATGCACCAATGGTCGCTGGCGGAGGCCTAACTGCGGTACTTGGGTGCGGCACGTCGACAGCGACTACTGCCGGCGAGACTGGTGGTGGTCGTAATGAGATGAAGACGTTGCGCCGGATGCCGGGATGACTGCATTTTCAGAAGACGACTGCGCACACGGCGGAAGCATCATCACTGAGTCGTTCCCTGACTGACTGCTGAACCTCGAGTCCGAGAATTGATCGGGTATTCCTATCGAAGCCACCGTGTCCATCAATCGTTCGTTGGCGAGACATGGAAAGCTGAGACGCCACCGTGTGACCGGAGACGCAAGTTCGGATCGTCAGCCGAGGACCATCCGGCGGTAGAAATGGTTCCGGAGCGAAATCGACTGTGATTACCGGAATTATTTGGCACGTTTTTCACCGAATTATTTGGCACGAGGGTGACCGTTAGGCGCGTTGAGATGCCGGTACACGGTTGATCAGCTGACACCGTGAGCTTCGGCGATCTCGCTCATCGAGGCCCCGGAACTCTTCATGGTGCGAGCCTGCGCAATGCTCTCAAATCATTTCTGCGGGATTCGGCGTACGTTTTGACCATCGACATGCCGGACGATTTGCAGTGCCCCGTCTATCGCCGATACCCAGTAGGGGATCTTGGCGAGATGCATGCGTCAAGGATTACGGGGCGGAACCCGAACAGTCAGGCCGAGGTCTTCGTTCAAGTCGTCGGAGATGCCGCTTCGTGGCCACGTTTCGATCATGGTTCCGATGCAGATCAGCGCAACGGTTTCCGGATCGTTCGGCTGGAAGTAAGAACGTAGGGCATCGAGGGCGAACTCGAAGGAAACGCGAGCGGATCCCTGACTGCGAAATATTCTGACGACCACAGTCAAGGATCCCCCGGCCAAAGTTGCGCTCAGAACTTCGAGGTATCTTTCTGCTTCACTGCTGGAGACACCCTTGAAAAGCCCTGAAGTGAACGCCAGTGACCAGTGATCGAAGGTCCTGTCCGATGTATCGACTGGGCCTTGACTGACAAGGTTGGGAGTGTAGATGCCGCGATATACCGCATCCTCATTCATGATCCGAGCTCACCGCCGATCCGAAGAAATTCGATATTCCGTAGTAGAAAGAAGGGTTTACCTCAGGAGTAGAAAGGAGGGTTTACCTCGGGATCATGAATTACCGCGTCGATCCGAGAATCCGCGATGATAAGTTCGATCGCTTCTGCGGGGCCGGCGATCATTGCGAAATGCGGATCGACATCGTGTGTGACGCACCACGCGTGATCCGCAGGCCATACGAACGCCGGATCAGCGGCATCAGGGCCCCGCGGGTCGAACTGGACATCGGGGCCCCAGTCGCCGCAATCCGTTGGTGCACCATGGAACAGCAAGTAACTGCGGGTGGGGAGCTTCACCGTCGGAACATCATTGCCGACGACGCTTATTCCCCAGCCTTCCCACACACAGAAGTAGCAGTCAGCGGGCGCGGAGGTATAGCGGGACAATATTTCCAGCACAACGGCTAGCTGCTCGTCTTCGGGGAGGGCGTCTTCCGGGTAGTTTGCAGCGCTTTCGTTCTGGCCTTCGAAGGCGGGATCTGGCAGGAACCGGAGCCTCGCGTATGCAGGAAAACCGGGCGGACCCATCACAGTGAGTTGCGGCCACCGCTTTTCCAGTCCGACTATCCAGTCGGCGGCTGCTACATCAGTACACACGCTCAGGCTCATTCCCTCATTCTCGGCTGCAACGCGTCATTCGTTCAGCTGCAAGCACGACGACACGCACCCCACCGACTCCTCAGCGGCTGAAGTATTCAAAATCGATCACGGAAAGTGGGCCAGAACCGAGATTCAGATGCCGTTGACATTTCGATCGCTATCTGAATCTCGATGCCTCACCCCAATTCTCACTGGAGAGCATCGGTGTCCGAGACCAAGCGCCTGTCGCACGAAGCCCCAGACTCATCATGGTGTCGCAGCGTCCTCACGTGAGGAACTACAGGCCGAGTTCGAACACGCCGACAATATCGATCCCGACGTGCCGCACGCCGGCCGACATGAGCGCCACGGAGACGACGGCAATCCGGTCCACTCCGATAATCCGGGTCCGCGGCGGCAACGTCTCACGGAGCGAAGAACCGGCCCGGCACGTCGATGATGCTCCGGCACCCGGCCAACGACACACGCCCCAGTAGGCGCGGAGTTCGGCGATCAGATGAGGCCGGTCACCTCGAGTCCATCCAGAGCTAGGTTGGCCGTACCCAGCAGCAGGTTCATCTCACCGACCGTGGCGTCGTGGGTCGCAGGATTCTGCAAACCGAAGCTGTTGACCAACGCCACAGTCCGTACCGACTGGAACATCAACGTGGTGGCCAACTCATCGCCGAAGATGTCGCCGACGAACCAGCCCGTGAACAACCCCTCGAGGTCGGTGCCGTAGGTCTTCTCGAAGCCAGAGACGATCCCGGGTGTCGCGTCCACCAACGCACCGCCGAAGGTGTAGAAATCCTTGGTGTTGTCCGCGGTGGTGCCGATGTTGACCAGCGCTTTGGGGAAATCGATGATCAGGTGCGCAAAGATGGCGCCCGTGACAACCCGTCCGGGACTACGGTCGCAATCCTCGGTGAGCGCCAGCGCAGCGGCCCAGTGTGGTGACGGAGTCCCGCCGTTGACGAACTTGTGCAGGTCGGTCAGGTACAACCGGACCACCTCCACGGCAAGATCGCCGGCCCACACCGGATCGTCGTACACCCCCGAATCGATACTCGGGCCGACGAGACTCAGGATCTCGTCGAACGCCAACGGGAAGGTGCCCCGATAGTCGTCGGAGTGGGTGAGTTCGCCACGCAGGGCGGCGATGCGATCTCGAGCCTGCTCGAAGGTGTCGATACCGGTGGGGTCCGTCAGGGCGGCGAGTGTGCCGTCGAACTCAGGTGTCGCAAGGGGTACACACGCCGACGCCGCAGGTGCCGCGCCGACGGCGGGAGCGATCAACGTCGCGGACCCGAGAACCAGCGCAGCCGTCACGACTGCGGCTCGAAGTGTCGTATTGAGAATCACAGCCGGACACTAACGCGTGCTGTGCGCTGTCAGCAAGGCAGAAAGTGGACCGGTTCCAGGAGTTCACGCTGCTGCTCGATATGAACGACGGTCGAAACCTGGTTCTGGCTCACTTTCCGTGATCGATTCTGAATGTGTCAGTTGCTGAGGAGTATTCGCTTGCGGAGCAGGTCGAATCCGGCGCGTCCGTACATTTGCCGTTTGAGCATCTTGATCCGATTGACATGCTCTTCGACCGCTCCAGAACTGTACGGCAGCGTCAGCCCGTTCCTGACCGCTGCGTGATCGGTGTCGGGCCCTGAGGCGAAGCGATACACGTGCGGGGTGATCATCAGCCGAGACGACAGCCATCCACGAGTTCAATTGTTTCCCAAGGCGTTCGGTGAGCATCTCCGCAAACGACGTGACATACCCTGCGGTGGCCTCGAGGGGTGGACGGCTGGCAAGAACCTGCCCCCGCCCGATCTGCCCGTCGTCGGTGAGGCTGTCTTCGGTGTCGTAGCATCGATGAGGTAATCCGCCGGACCTTCGGTATCTGCTTTCCGGCCGGCGCAGCGCCGATGGAACGAAGCGGTCTCGAGTAGTCGCGGACCGAGCTGTAGCTGCCGCGATATCCCAATGCTTCAAGTTCTTCGTACAGTGCAGCAGCGGAGGTGCATCAGTCGCCCAAAACGCTCATGCAAGTGGACGGCGAACACGCCGGGCATAGTGGGCTTGCCGGCCCGGGGCGCCCCCAACAATTCATCGACACTGCTCGCATAGTAGAAACGACGCACAGTTTCCCGCGCCAACCCAACCTGCCGGGCGATCGATCTGATTCCCATGCTTTCGTTCTCGAGAGTCGCGACCGCCTCGAATCGGAGTTTCGCGGCGACGGCGAGTATCGAACTCTCCTGACGGGTGACGTGAACCTGGTCGGCGGTCTGCCTCCGTTGTTCCGATGGGGTGCGTTCGATCGAGGGGTCAGGCTCAATATCGGGCTCCTTTTTCAGTCAATGATGATGCGCTGCAACCGTTTTCTCCACTGCCTCCGCGAGGCCCAGCCACAGATGCCAGCGGTCGGCGACCTCGATCGCCTCCGGCGCCCCAACACAGGCGGCTTCTTCCATACACGCCGGCACGATCACGGGGAGATCACCTCGGTGCCCGGATGAACGGCGAGCCATTCGGCGACGGTGCTGGCTTTGCGGTCCGGGAGAACATCGACATCGGCGGTGAGTATCCGTATCGACCAGAACAGTCCCATACCGATGCCGTCTCCGCAGCGCGAAATCGTCGATACCGAGCACAGGGACCACTCTTTGTCGGAGGTCAGGTAGTGCTCGGACCAGGCGCAACAGGGTGGAACGTCCGACGGAAACTCCCAGCGCAAACGCCAACCTCGATCCAGCTTGCCGCGCCAACGCCAGTGCGATCTTTTCCAGGATTTCGCGCAGCAGCCGAGTGGTCCGTGCGTAGGCATTGGTCAGTCCGTCGACCTGCTCGACAAATGTGCGTCGGTCACAGCCGGTGTTCGAGCACAGAAATCGACGCACTTGCGCGGCAATGTAACTCGGTCGTCCAGCGATGGCCGCATCTGCAATTATCCGTTCGTACCGACTGTGCACCCGCTTCGACAAAACACCGCACGTCGGACAGCTCGCCGAAACAGGCAACGGCGACGCCCGAATACGGACGCCACCCGCGGTCACATCGACCGAATCAATGTCGACCCCTGACAGATACGGAAGAAGGACACGCAGATCACAACAGTTCTCAGAACACCAGAACGATCATCTCCCGCCGATTTACACTCCTGCCGGAACGACACGCGGCGCGAGGCAAGCCATCACGGAAAGTGAGCCAGAACCAGTTTTCAACCGTCGTTCACAGGTCACTCGGCGATCACCGTGAATCCCTTGTTGCAGAACGTACTCAGGCGATCAATAGATTGCGCTGGTATCTACATGAACTAGACCCGTCCTGGGAGCCGAAGGCTCGATCGTTGGATTGACTTGCCATCCTGGACAAGGTTTCGGCACACCTGGACCCGTTTACGGGAACTGTTGTGCCACTTGCCCGCGGTCTGCTCGATCGGTGCCGCGCACTGACCAAGCAGATCAACGAGCTGACCGCGGAAATCACTACGTTGGTAGCCGATATGGCGCCGTCTTTGATCGCGATCCCTGGCTGCGGAGCCATAACTGCGGCCAAGATCCTTGGTGAGACCGCCGGGGTCGATCGGTTCCGATCCAAGGACGCCTACGCCCGTCATAACGGCACCGCGCCGATGCCGGTCTGGTCCTCCAACAGGGCGCGCCACCGGCTCAGCCGTACCGGGAATCGCCAACTCAACGCGGCCCTGCACCGGCTCGCGCTGACCCAGGCGCACTGGCACGAACCAGCAAAACAGATGATTGAACGCCGCAAGGCCGGCGGTGACAGCGGCATGGAGGCATTGCGTGTGCTCAACCGGCGGCTCTCCGACGTCGTCTACGCGGCCCTACGAACCGACCTCACTGCGGGCGTCGAAACTGCTGCCGCTTGACAGAGGAGCTAAAGATAGACCCCGGCCACGCCTCTTCCCTGTGGTGGCTCCGCAAATAGGGTTGCGTGGTTGCGGGTGGGTCGGGCACAGTTTCGCCTGTGTGGGGGCGAGAAATCAGGGCAGATGTGACCGGCGGCATTCTTTCGGGAATCGACTTCGGGGGTGAGGGCCCGGGGGTGCTTTTGGTCCACGGCACTGGTCACAACTGCGCTGCGTGGGCAGATGTGGCGTCGCACCTGGGAACGCACTGCCATGCGGTGGCCTTCGATCTTCGCGGTCACGGGTACTCCGAAGCCGGTTCTCGAACGGCTGAGCAGTACTGGCGTGATCTCGCTGACGTGGCAGCAAGTCTGGGTTGGGAGCGGCCGATCCTGGTGGGGCACTCCACGGGCGGGTACGCCGTATCTGCGGCGACGGCGGCCGGCATCGTCACCCCTGCAGCGATAGCCGTGATCGATGGTGTGGTGCTCGAGGATCGGGCAACGGCGATACACGACAACGCGCACTGGCACAAACCTGAAGCGGCCCAACGGTTGCGGGAGATATATCTCTACGGATGGCGCGTCGACCGACACGACATGCTCGACTACGTCGAGCAATGCGCGCGGGAAACCGACACCGATGGGTTCAACGCCGGCGCCCGACCAGAGTTAATGCGCCAGGTCATACGCCGCTGCTTCACCTCGTGCGCGGACGGTCAGTACCTGCGGCGCCCGACGGTCGAAGAGATCACGATGACCACGGCCCCAGACCCCGACGCAGTCGTGTATCCGAGTGTGGATGTGTACGAGCCGATCGAGTGCCCGATGACGATCGTTCTTCCTTCAGACGGCTTCTACGCACGCCGCGCCGACGAAGTGCGTTCGGTGGTCCAGTCGAGCCAAGGTCGACGGCTTATCGAAATCGATGCTGGACACAACGTGCCCATGACCCGGCCCGCCGAGCTTGCCACGATCATTATCGATCTGGTGCGCCAGACGCACACCGACGTCGAATGACCAAGCTAGGAAGGCCTGACGCTATGACGCACCACACCGACGACACCATCGTCCAGGAGATCTCGGTGACCGACACCGGAGCCGGCCCCTACGGAATTACCACAGGCTCGGACCGTGCACTGCGGCTCACCCTGGCCCACAGCGGGGAAATCGCTCGCTTGACCGTCGACGGTGTGATCGACCGATGGCCCGCCGGCCCGGCTGGATGCCGACCGACCATCATCACCTCAGGCGTCGACGACGCAGTGTGGTTCACCCGCTCCGGTGACGACCACATCGGGCGCGCAACCACCGATGGCGTAGTGACGGAATTCGAATTACCTTCGGGCAGCGGTCCGTTCGGAATCTGTGCCGTTCCGGATGATGCAATGTGGTTCACCGAGATGAACACCGACCGCATCGGCCGCCTCACCCCCGACGGAGAAAACGGCCAGGCTCTCACCGCGTTCGAGCGGTCCCAGGTTCTGACCGTCGGTAACAGCGGCAAGAACGCTGACCCGGCTATATGTCAGATATGGGCCCGGACTCGACGAGGGAAACTATCAGTGTTCGCTGTCGAGCATGTATCGCATCGCTGCCGCGGCCGGACAAAACCGCGAACGCCGACGAACAGCGACACATCCACCGAACGCGGTCCCAGAACTCCTCGCAGACGGATCCTCACAGGTCTGGACATGGAACATCACCAAACTCCGCGGGCCCACTAAGGGCGTGTGGTTTCACGTGTACGTACTGATCGACATCTACTCTCGCTACAACCCGTCATACTTCGACGTCTATAAGTCCTCGGCAGGACCCATTTCCGGCTGTGGCAGCTGAGATTTCGGACAGCTTCGGAAGCGAACCTGAGCAGTTCCGAACCAACACGCCCTTCCCCGGCGTCGGAATTACATCGTCTCTGAGGGAACTCAAGGTTCATTCCGACTGCTCCGCCATCATGGGCAGTCCGTCCAATCCGTAAACGGCCAGAGCCCATTCGTCGATCAGATCGAGGCTGACATAGCTTTGCGCGGTAATGTTGGGTGAGCAGTCGCATAGCGCAACAACAGCTTCCACCATCTCTTCCATCGATTCCACATGATCAGGACGAATAGTATCGCCGACAAGTGCGGCCGCGCCTTCGCTGAGCACCGCTGCCCGGGGCTCGATCGTGTTGACGCGAACGCCCCGGCCGTAGAGTTCGACCCCCATTCCATTGCTGATCCTGTTCAAGGCAGCCTTCGAGGCACCGTACACACTCATCGAGGTACCCGGTTCGATCACGGTGAATGGTGGCCCCTGCCAAGGCTTGGTGGTTCCGCTCGAGATGTTGACGATCCATCCGCCTCCGGACGCGATCATCGCCGGTGCCACATCTTGCATCAAATCGAGCGGGGCGTGGACGTTTGCCTCGAAAACGAGTCGCCTTCGACGCAGTGGATATCCGGATAAAGGTTGATAGATCGCTGCGGCGGCATTATTGACCAGGATGTCGATAGTCCCACCAAGCTTCTCCACAGCCTGCACCACAACCTGATTCCGCTGCTCCTCATCGGTAAGATCCGCAACTACGATCTCGACTGTGGTCCCGTACTTCCTGATCCGCTCCGCGGTTTGCTCCAAACTGCCAGGAAGCTGCCCGCCTGGGTTGAGCGTGCGGGCCGTGAGAACCACGTCGGCACCCTCCGCTGCCAGACGTTCGGCAACACCCGCCCCGATTCCTCGGCTGGATTCAGTGACGATTGCACGCTTGCCTTCGAACCGTCTTGGCATCTCGCTCTCCTTCATTTCATTGGCAGGGTAGATATTTCGTTCCGTTTCACGGCGAAACGATGGCGCCGTAACCCGAGCACTTCGTCGTCGCGCAAGCCATGACTGACGACATATGAGGTCGCCGGATTGGCGGCGCTTCCCTTTGCGGGCTGCCGACCCCAGTTCGCCTGTCGATACTGTGAGCCTCGATGACTTCTTACATGTCCCGGCGGTGAAAGACGCACCCTCCTGAACATGACGGCTCGGCCCACCACGCGGTATCGAGTCCCTCGAGCTCCACGGGCATACCGAAGAACTGAGCATCAGCTCGTACGCCGCAGTGCAGACCCCAAAGTGGCCCTATGCGTCTTGCAGTTCACTCCCAGCTTTCTCGAGCTGCACAACGCCGTAAACTACACCCAGCGCAGAGGACTCGAAGTTCGGACGACATAGGTTCACAATGAAATCGTCGCCGCTGTCCCAACGCCGATTACGTCATGAAAGAAGCGACCGGACTTGTTGCTGCCGAACAGGTCCGGCGCGCTACGGCCGGCGACGTGACGTGCACTACTTCGCCTAACGAACGGACGGTGCGTTTAACGTCCAAATACCGTTCCACCGTTAAGATGAATAACCTGCCCGTTGACCAGGCCCCCTGCCTCGCTGCAAAGCCAGAGGATCGCTGCACCGACATCGGCGCCACGACCGAGCCTGCCGATCGGAATCTGACGGATCATCCTCTCCAGCGCAGGGTCGTCAACATCACCGAGCCCCTCCATCATCCCCAACGCCAACGCATTCGCAGTTACTCCGCGCGAACCACACTCGACACTGAGGTGTCGAATCAACGCTTCCGAACCTGCCTTGGCGGCACCGTACGCGGAGACCCCGATGGAAAGACCTCGCGTTGATGCACCCGAGGATATCTGAATGATGCGGCCCCACTCGTTCGCGAGTTGACCAGGGAGCACCGCCTGGACGACTCGCATCATTGCGGACAGGTTGAGGTCGATCTGCCGCTGCCAATCCGCCTCCGGCATGTCGACAAATTGATTCGGGCGTGCGCCAATGTCAGGGATGCCCGCATTGTGAACAAGAATATCGACGGAAGCCACGTCGTCGGCCAGCGCAGTTATCGCCTGCTCCACCGCGGCGGCGTCTGTCACGTCAAACACCGACGAAAATGCCGATCCTCCGCTGCCGATGATGGCATCGGCGACCGACTGAGCCCTGTCGGCGTGTAAATCGTTCACTATGACTGTTGCTCCGCAGGCCCCGAGAACGCGGGCGATACCCTCTCCCACCCCTCGGCCCGATCCGGTCACCAAAGCAGTGCGCCCATCGAGTCGAAATTGCTCCACACTCAGGTCCATCATGTCCTCTCGGTCGGTTCAGCTGATTACGACATACTCGTCCCGCAACTGAACGACCAGACGCGCCATCTCGAAGAACGAGATATCGCATCGGGGACTCGCATCAACATGTGCGCCTGCACTGCGTCTGCCCAAACGGGTTAAACCCGTGGCACGCCCCTGCCCTGCTCCATCTCGGTACGTCATGCTCGGCAGCCGCGACATGTACGCGTCGGCGGCGTCGAGGAGCTCATCGGCGGACCTCAGACCCCCTCGAAGATCACGGTTGCGTTCGACCTCGGCAGCCACGAGGCGGTCGACGAGCTCGTCGACCGCGCCGGCGCCGCCGGTGGGCGCATCGGTGACACAGACGACTACTCCTTCATGTACCAGAGCCAGTTCGACGACCCCGACGGCTATCACTACTCGCCGTTCTGGATGAAGACGGACATAGAACCGCCTGCGTGAGCGACCTCGCCGCCGCACTCGACATCATCGGAGCACGGTGGGCCCTACTCATCGTGGAGCGACTGCTCGACGGGCCGCAACGCTACGGCGACCTGCAACGCGACCTCGGAGTGCACACGAACATCCTCGCGACACGCCTTCGCGAGCTCGAAGCAGCCGGCGTACTGACCCGCCTGCCCCTCCGGCACAACACCCGGGCCTACGCGCTCACCGATCGCGGGATTGCCCTGCGCGGGGCAATCGTCGCGCTCGGACGTTGGGCCGCCGAAGCATAACGTCGAAGGAGGCGACCGCGGCAACGGCCTGAATGTCGTTGACTTGATTGTGCAGTTGCCCGCCATGACGTTTGAGATTTTCGGGAGGCGATCAGACTTCACGGCCCCAAGGCCGGGACTGCCACCCGCAGGCAGGGCCCTTGATCAACTGCTGGTCAGTTCCGTTCTCCGAGCCAGCGCGCATTTTCACGACCCTCGACATACTTGCCGCAGGAGGGCCGACGCAGATACCGATTCACGCACGGTGAAATATCTTCCGTCCGAGCATAACTCGACGGATCCTTCGACCTCGAAGGTGCTGCCCTGCACAATCCGGGAAAGCGAGTACTCGCCCTAAATTCTGCATCCATTGACGGCGGAATCTACGCCGACGAACTCACCACTGACGGCGAGATCAGCGCTATCGGTGTCCAGATCGAAGCCAACTCGAACTCCGAGATTCAACACTGAACAACCCCGATGGATCAGTGATCACCGTGGACGGCGCCACCGCCACAAGGGGCGTGTACGCAGAAAGAATGACCGCAAATCGACTCCACCGATGACGGACGGAACACACATTACGATGGACGCCGTCACAGCCACGCTCCCAACAATATTGGCCCACACAGCATCTGCTCACAAGGCTCGAACACAGAAGCCGGCAAGCACGTCGACAGAATTGCTCAGGTCCATTCTGTGGCTCTCAGCCCTGACGGTCCGGACTACCTCGCACTACTCCAACTATAGTTGCTATAGTCAAACTTTAGTTGGAATTAGGAGGTGCCTGCCATGCAGCTGAACAGGCCGTTCGCCACGGTAACACCGACCCTGGACGGCGACGTGCTTGCTGTCTTGGCGAGCGCGGAGGTCACGTTCACGATCAGCCAGGTCCAGCGCATCCTCGCCACGGGGTCGGGCGAAGGCATCCGCAAGGTCCTCACCCGCCTCGTCGCGCAGGGTGTGGTGCGCCGCGATCAGGTAGGTAGGACCAACACCTACCGCCTCAACACCGAGCATCTCGCGGCCGAGCCCATTATGGCGCTTGCACAGCTGAACTCCACCTTCCTCAAGCGCCTCGAAAAGCACCTGGACGGGTGGCACAAGACGCTGCGATACGCCGCAGTGTTCGGATCGGCAGCGACCGGGCGCATGAAGCTCGACAGCGACATCGATCTGTTCCTGGTACGCGCCGCTGACGCCGGCAACGACGGGGACGATGCATGGGAGGAACAGGTAATCGAACTCGCCCGACTGGTCACGGCGTGGACCGGCAACGACGGCCGCGTCGTCGAGTACGCCGAAGACGAACTCCGTGCCGCGGCCGCCGCCGGCGAACCCCTGCTCCGTGACGTGGCGAAGCAGGGCCTGACCGTAGCGGGAACACTGAGCTGGTTCAACGCGCAACTGCTCCCCGCTGCGAAGAGATCCTGATGGCGGGACAACGCGACTGCAACTCCGTTGTCACCGCGGGCCGCATGTCCAAAGCGAACGAGTTCTTCGACGCCGCTGACCATCGCGGAGAGGAGATGCCCAACGCCGCCGGGGACTTGTACGTCGACGCGGGTATCGCCGCCTCGGACGTACTCTGCTGCGTGCGCCTAGGTGTGCACTCGAACACCGGCAACCACAGCGAGGCCATTGCCCTACTCAAACGTGCCGACAGTGGATCCGAACGGCATCTGAACACACTGCTGAACTTGAAGAACAAAGCGGCCTACACGCACCAGGACCTGACCTCTGCGGAGTTGAAGAAGATGAACCGCGCGGCGGAGCACCTGGTCGAGGCAGCCAAGCAGGCAATGGCCGCCCGGGGGTAGTCCGCCGACTCCCCGGGATCCAGCGCGCCTACCGTTGCGTGGGGCGCCGTCGTTTGTTCACAAAAAATGCGCTTTAAGCCATCACAGCTGTATTACCCGATCATGCATCCCGATCCCTGCATTACCCGACTACCGCTTCCACGAGCGTGGGTCCAGGGACCGCATGTGCCCGGCGCAACGCCGCCCGCAACTCTCCTACCGAGTGCACCTGAGAGGACGGCACTCCGTAGCCACGAGCGGTCGCACACCAGTCCAGACTCGGATTGGTAAGCGAAGTCAGAGAGTTCGCCAAGTCGCCACTGGTGTGACCGAGGCGCTGCAGCTCGGTGTTAAGGATTCCGTACTTTCGGTTCGACACCAAGACGACGGTGATATCAGTACCTTCGCGGGCCATCGACCACAGTGTCTGAACCGTGTACTGGGCACTGCCATCGGACTGAATCGCGACGACGCGACGTCGTGGTGCCGCCAACGACGCACCAAAAGCTACAGGTAGTCCCTGTCCGATTGCACCACCGGTGTTGGTAAGAACACTGTGACGCGGCCCGTTCTGCGATGCTGCGAAAAAGCTGTGCCCGACAGTGCCACCTTCGATTGAAACAATGGCATCCTCCGGCATCGTCTCAGCCGCCACAGAACCGATGGTCCATCCGTCCAGGCCCTGCTCATCCGAGAGCGCGGCAGTTTGGCCACCCACACGGACGGTGGCCGTCGAAGCACCCACCGGGAGGCCGGACAATTCTTCGTCCAGCGCAACAAGTGCGGCGTACGAGTCCTCCTCGTCGGTCGACAACGTCAGTGTTGCAACGCCTTCGGCAAGAGAACTCGGATGTTCCCGGTACCCGAAAAACGCGACCGGTGACTTGGTACCGACCAACACCAGCGGGGCAGCGCTCGATAACGCCGCAACCGCATCTTCGGGGAAGTACGGCAACCGGCCGAACTCAGGACGGTCTCCACCTCGATCAAGTCGCGCTGCCGTCGTTCCGGTGAATGCGCGGCCACCAGTTCGTCGACAGATCCGATCAAGTATTGTGCGGCAGCGAGTTTCGATCGCATCCCCGCCAATGAGAAACACCGGCCGCGCATCATTCGCTCGTAGGCTCGTAGCAACTGCCTCTACCGCGCTGTCCGCAGGACGTGAGCACGGATGAGCCTGCCACCCTCGATACCCGTTCAGATCCTCCACACTGATTCGCTGTGTAACGTCCGTCTGGTGATCCGACGGCACGATCAACGTCGCCACGTCGCGGTGCTGTATCGCCGCACGTATGCCGTCCACAACACTCTGATCGCTCGTTTCTGCAGACCGACTGCGACCGACCCACCCGGACATCGGGCGAGCGAGCATCTCGATATCAGTGGTGAGCGGTGAATCGAACGGTAGATGGTCGGTGGTGTGATCGCCGACCACAGTGAGCATAGGACTGCGAGCACGGTGAGCGTTATGCATGTTCGGCAATCCGTACGCCAAGCCGGGGCCGAGGTGCAGGATGGTCATCGCCGGTTTGCCGGTGATCCGCGCGTAACCGTCGGCAGCGCCGGTCGCCACGCCTTCGAACAGAACGAGGCACGTGCGCAGCGCCGTTTCGCGGTCGAGCGCCGCGACCAGTCCCATCTCCGTAGTTCCCGGGTTCGCCAGGCATAACTCGACGCCGTGGGCACCGGCGGCATCGATGAGCCGATCAGCGCCACTGTAGTTCCGCGTAGGTGATTCCGGTGCGGTTCCGGTGGAAGTTGCTGCTTCGATAGTCATTTCACAGTCACCGTGTTCTTTACCTCGGAGTAGAAGTCGAAGCTCCACTCACCGCCCTCGCGCCCGATACCGGATTCGCCCGTGCCACCGAAGGGGGCCCGAAGATCACGCACCCAGAAGCAATTCACCCACACAGTTCCGGCATCAAGTTGCTTTGCCACGCGTTCAGCTCGTTGCTCGTCGCTGGTGAACAGGGTCGCGGTAAGTCCGTAGCGGGTCGCATTCGCCATCCTGATCGCCTCATCTTCGGATGCGAAAGATTGGGCGGTGAGAACCGGACCGAACACCTCTTCCGTAACGATCTCCGATCCATCCTCCATATCGACGAGCAGTGTCGGCTGATAGTAGAGACTGCCGTCGTCTCGAAGTGGTCCACCACCGAAGACCGGGCGGGCACCGTCCGCCTTCGCCCGTTGGACGAACCCGTCCACCCGTTCGAACTGCTCGTGATGGATGAGCGGGCCGACATCGGTTGTCGGATCACGCGGATCACCGACCACGAAACCTTCCATCGCGCGCACGAAGCGGTCGAGAAATTCTTCGTACACCTGCTCCGCGATCAGGAGCCGGCTCCCGATCAGGCACACCTGGCCGGCGTTCGAGTATTGGCGTTTGGCGGTCTGTACGGCGATGTCGAGATCGGCATCCTCGAAAACCAGAAGCGGTGACTTACCTCCGAGTTCAAACGAGCAGGGGGTCAGGTTCGGTGCGGCAGCCGCGGCGATGGCGCGGGCCGTAGCCGCCGACCCGGTGAAACTGATCCGGCGGACCCGTGGATCGCTGACGAGGAGCGCACCGATCTCCTCACCGAAACCCTGAACGATGTTGAGGACACCGGGAGGAAGTCCGGCTTCCGCCGAGACGTCGGCAAGCATCGAAGCCGTCAGCGGCGTCCATTCCGAAGGCTTGAGCACTATAGAGCACCCGCTCGCGAGCGCCGGCGCGATTTTCCATGACTCGAGCAGAAGCGGCCCGTTCCATGGGTTGATCAGGACGACGGGACCGGCACCCGAAAGGCTGACCTGATTGTGGAAAGTACTGTCGACAAAGGTTGAATCGGTTCGCTCTAAAAGCATTTCGGCAAAGGCGGAATAATTCGATGCCGACCGCCGGATGCCTCGCTCCCCTAGGTAATAGCTGAGCAGTCCACCTTGATCGGCGGATTCGACGCGAGCGAAATCGTCTGCGCGTTCAACAATAAGGTCGTGCATGCGCTGCAGGATCTTCGCCCGCTCGGAAACCGGCGTGGCCGCCCACTCGGGAAACGCCTTGGCTGCGGCTTCGAGAGCTAGATCCGCCTCTGTTTGCGTTCCGCGGGATATCTGCGCGAGCAAACCACCGTCGGTGGGTGAATGGTCGTCGAAACGGCGGCTCGACGATATCCGTTCGCCGTTAATCCAATGATCAGTACTGACGACGACGCCGTCGATATGCGCGAAGTTCATCACTGCGATACTCCTTTGGAAATGCGCCTCCACGGACGCGGGAAATGAAAAATGCTGAGGATCACCGGAAGTACTACTGATCAACCGAAGTAGGAGCCGCCGTTGACGTGAATCGTCTGGCCGGTGACGAATGCGGAATCCTCGCTCACCAAGAAGGTGACAGCACCGACAAGATCATCAGCGGTCTGATCGCGTTGTAAGCAGCGTCCCTGCACTGCACGTCCTCGTGCGGCCGGGCTGCGAGTGTGAAGATCGTCATCAGGTACATAGTCAGGGGCAATTGCATTGACACAGATGCTGTCGGGCCCTAGCTCGCGGGCCAACGACCGAGTCATCCCCACGATGGCGGCTTTTGCTGCGGCGTAATGAACTACGTTGCCGAGTCCCTTGAATGCGGTCGACGACGAGACATTGACGATCCGTCCGCCGCCTGTCTTCCTGAACCCGGGCACAACTGCTCGGATCGCATTCCAGGTGCCCTTGACGTTGATGTCGAAGCAGGCATCCCAGTCACTTTCGGGGATGTCCTCGAACGGCCCTCTGAAGATGTTTCGGAAGTGTCCGGCGTTGTTCACCAGTGCGTGGACGGCACCGAATTCGTCGTGGGCCTTTGCCACCATCGCTTCCAGACTCGAGGGGTCTCGCAGGTCGATGTCGACGCCTATCGCGCGGCCATCTTTCCCGCGAATCGATTCTGCTACTAATGCTGCGCCCGACAGATCTGCGACGACAACGCTCGCGCCTCGATCGGCCAAGGCACACGCATAAGTTTTCCCGAGGTGCACAGCTCCACCGGTCACAATTACGACCCGGCCTACTAGATCCGTCATCATTCTTCCTTTGCAACGCGTAGAGACAACCAAGCCACAGGATTCAACCTCCGAGCCTGGGCAGCATCGGATCTCGATGATCGAAGCTCTTCCAACCACTCCATCTTTCGATCTTCTCGACGTGTACGCCGAGAAGATCGAGCGCCCGGTAAACGCAATGGTCGATGATGTCCTGAACCGTCTGCGGGCGAGTGTAGAAAGCAGGCATCGGTGGCATCACGATTGCTCCGGACTCGGTGGCCTGCGCCATGAGTCGAATGTGACCGGCGTGCAGCGGTGTTTCACGCAATAGGAGTACCAGACGTCGCCGTTCCTTCATCGTGACGTCCGCGGCCCGTACAAGAAGGTTCTCGTCATACGAGTTCGCGATTCCTGAGAGAGTCTTGACACTGCATGGTGCGACAAGCATGCCGTCGATCCGAAAGGAACCGCTCGAAATTGCCGCGCCCACATCATTATCCGAGTACGACTTCGTTGCCAAACTTGTCACGTCAGCGATGGAGTAATCGGTTTCCTGAGCGATTGTCGCTCGTCCACTCTTTGAAATCACCAGGTGCGTTTCGATACCATGCTCGCGCAACACCTCTAGGGCTCGGATACCGAGAACAGCACCGGAAGCGCCTGAGATGCCGACGACGATGCGAGGCGGTGAGTTCACGCCGGGCCCCCAACGTCCGAGGGGATGCAGAAGTCAAAGTCGCACCCCTGGTCCGCCTGGGTCACGTGCTCGCGGTACAGCAACGAGTATCCGCGGTCCGGTTCCTGCTCGCTAGGTGTCCACGCACGACGACGACGGTCCAGTTCATCGTCGGCCACGAGAAGATCCAATGATTTCGATCGGACCGACAAACGTATCCGGTCACCGTTCCGTACGAGGGCGAGAGGGCCACCCGCTGCTGCTTCGGGCGCAATGTGCAACACGATCGTTCCGTACGCAGTGCCGCTCATTCGGGCATCGGACATCCGCACCATGTCCTTGACACCGCGTTCGGCGAGCACTTTCGGAATCGGAATGTACCCAGCCTCGGGCATCGCAGCGGCCACCGGTCCGGCGTTCTTGAGTACCAGGAAGTCGTCGGGTTCCACATCAAGGTCCGGAGAGTCTATGCGATTGGCCAGATCGTCGAGCGATTCGAACACCACCGCACGCCCCTCCGACTCGAAGAGTTCCTCACTGGCAGCCGAGCGCTTGAGAATCGCACCGCGCGGAGCCAGGTTTCCCGAGAGCGCAACGATTCCTCCTACGGGCGAGACCGGTTGGGCTAGTGAGTGAACCACCGATTCGTCGCGCCAATCATCCCAGTCGTCGAGTACCTGTCTCCACGTTTGTCCTGTGACCAAGGTGCAATCCAGATTCATCAGATCGCCGAGTTCCCGGAACACTGCCGGCACGCCGCCGGCATTGTGGAAGTCCTCCATGTAGTGCTCGCCGGAGGGCTTGAGGTCGACCAGTACCGGCGTCGAGTCACTGAGACTGTTGAACTCCTCGTCGCTGAACGAGAGTCCGAGCCTGCGGGACATCGCCGTCAGGTGGATCACCGCGTTCGTGGACCCACCGATCGCCAACAACACCCGAAGCGCGTTGACTACCGAGTCTTTCGTGACGATCTCGCTGGGTGCGACACCCGTCCGCGCCAAATCGACTGCGAGCGCGCCACTGTGCTCACCCGCACGCAGCCTGTCTGCATGCACGTTCGGAATTGCTGCCGATCCGGGAATCGAGATGCCCAGCGCCTCGGCAATGCATGCCATTGTGCTTGCAGTCCCCATCACGGCACATGTTCCCGCCGTCGTGGCCAGACGACCCTCGACCGCATTGATCTGCGGTTGAGTGACCTCCCCGGAACGGTAGCGCCCCCAGAACCGCCTGCAGTCGGTGCACGCACCCAGACGCTCGCCCTGGTAACTACCGGTCATCATCGGACCGGTGACCAACTGGATCGCCGGCTTGGCCGCCGAGAACGCACCCATGAGCTGGGCGGGAACCGTCTTGTCACAGCCACCGACCAGGACGACAGAGTCGACTGGTTGCGCCCGCACCATCTCCTCGACGTCCATCGCCATGAGGTTTCGGAACTTCATCGACGTCGGGTAGAGGAAGGCCTCACCGAGCGAGATCGTCGGAAAGGCGATAGGTAGTCCACCGGCAAGCATGACGCCACGTTTGACGGCCTCCACCAACTCCGGCATCTGCCGATGGCAATTGTTGAAACCGCTTTCGGAGGTAACGATTCCGATCGTCGGTCGACTCAGGCTGTCCTCGGTGTAGCCCATCGACTTGGTGAAGGTGCGTCGCAGGTAGGACGCGAAGCCGACATCACCATAGTGAGTCAGATCGCGATCGAATCCAGTGCCGGGCGGGCGCGGCGGGACCTCCGACGGACTCATGCCGGAGCTCCCACCGACGGGTTGTTGACAGCCCCACGCGGCTGGGAGCCGGCAAGTGAGTCGAGCAGGTTGTCGACAGCCAAGTCGGCCATGGCACGACGGGTCTCGACGGTTGCGCTGCCGATATGCGGAAGCAGCACGACGTTGTCGAGTTCCATCAGCGGGCTCGAAGCAGGGAGCGGTTCGATGGTCATGACATCGAGTGCGGCGCCGGCGATGACGCCGGTTTGCAGTGCAGCGATCAGTGCGTCCTCATCCACCAATGCACCGCGCGCGGGGTTCACGAAAAACGCAGTGTCCTTCATCGCCGCAAAGTCGTCCGCCCCGATAAAGCCCTTGGTCTCCTCCGTCAACGGCACCAGCAGCAGCACGACGTCGGACCGTTCGAGGAGTTCGCTACGGCTGACATGAGTGGCGTCGCCTGGGACGACCCCGGCGATGGGAGTACGGTTGTGGTACAGCACAGTCATTCCGAGGGCCTGCGCCACCGGGGCGATGCGCTTGCCGATGCGGCCCATGCCCAGGATTCCGAGGACCTTGCCGTGTACGTCGGTGGTCAGAGGAAACGCGTTGCCGCCCGCCCATTCCCCGGCCCGCACAAAGCGCTCAGCGCGAGAGAGTCCGCGGACGGAGCTGAGTATCGCACCCACCGCGACTTCGGCCACCGCGTTGTCGAGTACGCCGGGAGTGTTGCAGATCTGGACCCCACGCTCTGTCGCTTCCCCCACCTCGACATTGTCATAGCCGACGGCGTAGTTCGATACCGTTGTCAGAGAAGGGAGTTGCGAAAGAATGTCGGCGTTCACCGGCTGCTTCACGGTGGTCAGCCACCCGACGATGTCGGAGTGGTCGCCGATACTGTCGGCGGTGAACACATGTGAGGACGGAAATTGCGCTACCTCGTACTCGGCTTCGATGCGCGCGAGGAGATCGGAGGGGAGCACTGTCGACACGAGAACCTTGGATTTGCTTGTCATCTTGATAACTCCTGAATAGTTTTGTGTGCGAATGTAAGTGGTGGCGTGTGTCAGATTTGACTTTCGGGAACGGTCACGGATATTCCGTCGACTGCATCGACAACCTCTATCTGACAGGCGAGGCGACTGGTCCCTTCACGTTCGGGGCTCAGTCCCAGCAACACGTCTTCGGTTGCGTCGAGCGGTCCGCACTTGTCGAACCACACGCTGTCGACGACTACGTGGCAGGTTCCGCAAATCGCACCGCCTCCACAATCGGCGAGAATTCCGTCCACGCCCTCCAGCCGTGCGGCTTCCATGAGGGTTAATCCATCCTCGACGTCGAGAGTGACCGGGCCTTCGCCGGTCTTGTACTTGAACGTGACCTTCATATCAGCGACCTCCTTTAGTGGATGGTTGTCAGTTCCCGCAGTCCGAGCGCGAACTCTCGCGGATTTCCGAATGCCTCGATGGCCACGAGCGCCTCACCGCGGGTCCGCCGGACGACGAAGCCGCCGTCGCTGGGTTCGTAAAATCTGTCGACCACGGTATGAGCAGCGTCGACCACACCGGCGATCCGAAGTTCCGTGCCAAACTGCTCGGACCAGAATGTCTCCGGCCTACGAAGCGGAATATCTACTCCCGCAATGACTGCGGCTACCGTCCTCGCTTGCGCCATGGCACTGGCAACAGACTCGATGCCGAAGATCGTTCCGTTGTCACGCCGCTCGACGGCAACGTCCCCGACGGCATATACGTGCGGATCCGACGTACGACACTGTGCGTCGACCAACACCCCGCGTGACGTCTCGATGCCGCATTCGCTGGCGAGTTCATCTCGCGGACGAGCGCCGATCGCCAGTACCGCAAAATCTGCTTCGAGGTACGCACCCGTGCGCAACTCGACTTCCAGACCGTTGGCGCCAGGGCGAATGGTCTTGACTCCCTCGCCCAGAATGAACTGGACGCCTCGCTCCTCGTGCATCCGGCGGACCCGCTCCGAGGTGTGCAGCGAAACCCGCCCTGGCAGTACTTGTTCGGCCGATTCCACCACGGTGATCGAGTCGACGGTCTTCGACAGTGAGCTAGCCGCCTCGAGTCCCAGAAAGCTACCACCGATGACCACGGCACGCTCGCCCAGACAAGCCGACGCAGCCTGGGCGTCGTCGAGAGTCCTGATCGAATGAACCCTCGGGGCGTCTGCCCAAGCCGGCCGAATAGCCTCGGCGCCGGTGGCGAGCACCAGAAATTCGAATCCGAGACTTTCACCGGAATCGGTGGCAACCGTGCGCGTCGATCGATCGATGACGGTGACTCGAACACCAAGTTGCACGTTTATCTGCTTGGCAGCGTAGGCATTAGCTGATCGGAGAAGCAAACTCTTCGGATCGACGCCGCCTTCGAGGACGCCTTTCGACAGGGGCGGGCGCGAATAGGGAAGGTGCGTCTCCGCGCACAGCAGCGTGATGGAACCGTCGTACCCTTTCGCACGCAGCCCGAAGGCTGTCTCGGCACCGCCTTGGCCGCCGCCGACGATGACGACACCCTGTTGCCCGGCCATCAGAAGAACACCGAAAGAGACTTGGCAAGTAGAACATTCTGATCCAAGATGATGTCGCGTCGGACCAGTCCCCAACTGCCAGCCGGACGCCGCCGCCACGTGTCGCGACGTTTGCCGACAAACATGTTGACCTCATCGTCCTGCCGGTTCTGATACAGGATGAACTTGGACCGAACAGTGACTTCCCGCCCCTCGTCCCGCTCATCGACGATCCGGATGTTCGAGATCATCCGGGTCACGCGTGAGACAGGTTCCTCGGACCAATGCATGCCGGTCTTCAGCTGAGCGATACGCTTGCCGAGGGTCACCTTGTCCTCGTCGAACCAGCTCATATCGGTTCCCTGCTGCGAAAATTCACCGGATTCTCGACTGGATACGTTGCGTACCAGCGGCATCCAGTAGACAAGATCGTCATCGAGCATCTCGAGCCACTGCTCGAACTCCCGGTCGTCGAGCAGGTCGGCTTCGCGATAGTAGACGCCCTCGAGCTCACGCAGCAGAACATCGCCATGCGGCATAGCGGCCCCCATCACTGTTCGGCCTCGTCTACCGGCATCGGAATATCCTTCCAGGAGGACGCATTCATGAACTGCGCCCAGCGGCGATAGAAGGCGCGAGCGTTCTCCTCGTTGTATTCGCCGTTCTCGACGGCGTGCTCGAGGTCCGGCACCGCTTTCGCGTGCCCGAGGCCCATCTGGTAGTTGAACTTCAGCTGCTTCGCACGCCACCCTTCGCTCGCTCGAGTTGCGTAGGCCCAGTTCTCCATGTCGTCGGACTCGGTCATGCCGGCAGGCCCGGAGTAGCGCAGGTAGTACCGCCGCGCCTCGTCCTTGACCGGCTCAGGTGCGTCCTTGTCTACGAGATAGATGCGCCAGATCTCGGTCTCGGTGGCACTGATCGGATGTACCCACGCGATGGTGCGAGGCTGTCGTCCGTGGAAAGACATGCTCGGAAAGATGGTTCCGACGCTCATCGATACGCGCCGGGAGTCACCGAAACGTTCGACCCGATCCTGGTGGACCTGCTCGTAGTATGCCTTGACGTCCGGATTGTCGCCCCAGGCGCCGGATACGCCCTCGTACTCCTCGTAGAACGGCAGCTGTCCGATCACGCCGTGCCCGTGCTGGGGAAAGCACAGAGTCATGCGGTTGGCGAACGTGTCGCGCCGCCCCTTACCGCTTGGGCCGATTCCAACCGCGTCCACCGAACGATGGCTGACATCGTGATAGAGATCGCCGATGAAGTTCTCCGGGATCATCTTCCAGTTCGCCTTCACCCGCCATTTCTGGATGCCACCGAAGACCTCGGCACCATCGGGGCGGCCATCACGATAGTCGAGGGCGTAGTCGAGGTAGAGCCGCATATCCCCCAGATACTCCTCCAGAGTCGGAGCGTCCTCGGCCCACGTGGCCCATACCGTGCCTTTGTAGACCTCGACCTGAGGTACTGGGATCAGTCCCCATTCGTTCTTGTCCAGCTCGTCGTGATAGTTCTTTTCGAGACCCGGAACGCCAACGAGCCCACCCGGCCGCCCGACAAACCTTCCATCGGTCGAGAAGCTCCACCCGTGGTACGGGCAAGTGAACGTGCGGGTATTCCCTTGATCTGATCGGCACAGCTTCATACCGCGATGGGTGCACGTGTTGAGCAGAACGTGAATCTCGCCCTTGTGATCTCGGGTGAGGATGACCGGATCGGTCCCCATCCGCGACGCGAAGTAGTCATTCGGTTTCGGAACCAGATCGACATGACCGACGAACAGCCATGCCCGGCCGAAAACGTGCTCGAGTTCCTTCTCGAAAATCTCCTCGTCGACGAAGATTTCGCGGGCGACAGTGCCCTCGATATCGACATCGACCAATTCGTCGATTGACTTACTCATTCTCGCTCCTCGAAGACGCTTGCGTGACTGAGCAATCCGCTGCAACTGGCCCGTCGGTTCAACTCAGGCCTCCGACGCACACGTACTTGATCTCCGTGTACTCGTCGAGACCGTAATGCGATCCCTCCCTACCGATTCCGGATTCCTTCACACCACCGAAAGGTGCGGACTCGGTGGAGACCGAGAAATCGTTCATTCCGACCATGCCGAACTCGAGCTCTTCGGAGAACCGGTTCAGCCGACGATAATCAGTGGTGTAGCAGTACGCGACCAGACCGTACGACGTGTCGTTGGCGCGGCGCACCACCTCGCCATCGTCGATGAAACGCATGATCGGTGCGATAGGACCGAAAGTCTCTTCACGGCAGCAGGCCATCTCGTCGGACGCGTCGAGCAGAACTGTCGGGGTGAAGAATGCGTCTCCCTGCGCGTGCGTTTCGCCGCCCGTGGCGACGCAAGCACCCTTCGCGACCGCGTCCTCGACGAGAGCCGCCATCTGTGTGCCGACGCCCGAGTTGATCAACGGTCCGACATCGGTGCCAGCAGTTGCTCCGTTTCCGACGGCGAGCGCGCGGACGCCCTCGATGAATGCGGCCACGAATCGGTCGAAAATACCGTCCTGCACGTAGATTCGATTGGTTGCGACGCAAGCTTGACCGGCGTTGCGGAACTTCGATTTGATCGCGCCGTCGACAGCGGCATCGAGATCGGCGTCATCGCACACGATAAACGGGGCGTTGCCGCCCAGTTCCAGCGAGACTCTCTTGACCGTCGCGGCCGACTGCTCGGCGAGCAACTTGCCGATCCTGGTGGACCCGGTGAAGGTGAGCTTGCGGACCAGCGGGCTACCGGTAAGAACCTCCCCGATCTCCCGAGCGTTACCGGTAACGACGTTGAGCACGCCTGCCGGTACCCCCGCGGCCTCGGCGAGTCGTGCGAGCGCCAGCGCCGACAGCGGGGTTTCCTCCGACGGCTTCACGACCATCGTGCAGCCAGCAGCCAGCGCCGGGCCGGCTTTGCGGGCAATCATCGAACTGGGAAAGTTCCAGGGCGTAATTGCCGCGACCACACCTACCGACTGGCGAATCACCTGCAGTCGACGGTCAACTCGGTCCGTCGGAATCGTCTGCCCGTAAGAACGTTTGGCTTCTTCTGCGAACCAGGTGAGGAATTTTGCGGACGCACCGACCTCTCCGAGCGATTCGGCGAGCGGCTTACCCTGCTCGGCGGTGAGCAACTCCGCCAACGAATCCTGATAGAACGTGATCAGGTCGGCCCACCGCCGCAGAATTGTCGAGCGCTCGCCTGCGGGCAATGCGCGCCAAACCGGCCACGCCGCCGCAGCTGCCTCGACCGCACGGTGAGTCTCTGCCCGTCCCATGTTCGGAACCGACCCGATGTTCCGTCCGGTCGCTGGATCGACGACGGCGACCGTGACGCCGGAGTCCGCACCGACCCATTCGCCGCCGACAAATGCCTTGTCGAGCGACTCGGCGGCCAGATCGACACCTATGTGAGATATTTCTGTCAGTGTCACTTTAGTTGTCCTTAGTGTTTTCGGCCGTTCGCGTCGTTGCGTCGACCGCAGTCTGGTCCTCGTCGTGTGAAGTCGAATCAGTTGAACAGCTCAGCCATTCAGCGAGATCTACCTCGCTAGCCCCGGGAATCATGGCCCGCTCAGGCAGGTCGGTTTGCCCCTTGAGCGGTGCGGTCGCGTCCATCCCCATTCGGGCCGTTGTACCGACGCTCGTCAGCAAAGTGTCCACCGGATTTCCGCGGCCGCCCGAGATCACTACGAGATCCTCGTCGGCTCGGAACCGCGTCGCGATCGCACGTTCGACAGCTACGTGATCGAACGGGTCGACCTCGTGATCCACTACGACCACGAGCTTGACATCTCGATGCGCGGCGAACGCTGCGACGATCGCATCCTTGCCGTCGCCGGAGTGTTTCTTTTCAAGCGCGACGACCACGTGAAACTTGTTCAACCCGCCCCCTGTCACATTGATCGCCCGGATTTCAGGGATACCTCCGCGCATCGCGGTCAACATCGCCGGCTCATTCGGTAGTCCCATGAGCAATAGCTGCTCCATCGACCCCGACAGCAACCCCTGATAGATCGGATCGGTACGGTGCGTCACCGCATCGACATGCACGACGTGCCGGGGGCTTGTGCCTTTGTAGAATCCAGCAAACTCCGCGAACGGACCCTCATCTCCGCGTAGGTGTGGCATGACATGTCCCTCGATGACGATCTCGGCGTGCGCCGGAACCATCAGATCGTTAGTCACACCACGCACCAGTTCCTCTGGGCGACAACGTAATCCGCCCGAGATTCCATACTCGTCAGCCCCGAATGGTATCGCAGAACCTGAGGTACCGGCGGCAAAGCGCAGCGGCGCGTCCACGCCGAGGATGATCGAAACCGGCATCGGTTGGTTCGAGTCCTCGTAGGCCTCGTAGATCCGGTGCAGGTGCCGCGGCACGATCACCATGCGTAGCTCTCGAGGTCCCTTCACCTGCATGCGGTGATACGACAGATTGCGCTCTCCGGTCACCGGATGCACCGCAGTCACAATCCCTGACGTGATGTACGGACCGCCGTCATGCTCGAAATGAGTGAGGATCGGCAGCTCACCAAGGTCAACAGCGTCACCGATGAACACACGTTCGTGAACCGGACCGACTGAGATCTCCGTCGGCGTGATCGGCGAAGTCAGGGCGCTCGCATACCGCTCCGTCAGCTTCGAGAGCTCAACACCCAACGCGGACGCCACCCGCTCCCGGGACGAATCGGTACCAACTACCACCCTCGCGGAGTGTTTGCCGACATTACGGAACAGCAGTGCAGGTCCGCCGGAGAGATCAGCTTTGTGAGCGATCGCGGCGAGCTCGTGCACGGGGGAAACAGCCCGATCGACCGTCCCCAGCGCCCCTACGGCGGTAAGGCGGAGTATCTGTTCGCGGAGCGAACCTACGGCGGTCATCGTCTCACTCACTCAGAGCGCCACACGGTCGGATGCCGGGACACCGAGCAGTTCCATGACGCGCTCGTGAACGGCTTCGACGGCGGGATCGGTAAGGCTGCGTGGATATTCGGCATCGATCACTATGTGATCGAGCACCCGCCCAGGCCGCGACGACAACACGACAACCGACGTCGCGAGCGAGATCGCCTCCATGACGTTGTGCGTGACGAACATGACCGTCGGCCGACGCTCGAGCCATAAGTCGCGCAGGAAGGCGCGCTGCGTACGCGCAGTCATCTCGTCGAGTGCCGAGAACGGCTCATCCATGAGGAGCATTGCCGGTTCAGTGGCAAGGGCCCGTGCGATGGATACACGCTGCTGCATACCCCCCGACAGCGCCGCCGGATAAAAGTCGGCGTAGTCGGACAGCCCAACCGCCTCGAGATAGTCCCCGACCCCTTGCTTGAACGGCTCGCGACGATTCGCTGCTCGCGCCTCGCGTGTGATCGACAGATTCTTTTCAACTGTCCGCCAGGGCAGCAGGCGAGCACGCTGGAAGACGAACCCGATCTCCTCGGGAGCGGGCGCTTCGAGACTCCCATTTGTCGGATTCTGCAGTCCGGAAAGGATATTCAGCAGCGTAGACTTTCCACTGCCGGACGGGCCGACTACCGCCACGAAGTCCCCTTCGCCGACGGTAAACGAGATGTTGTCGAGCACCGTGAGCGATTCGCCGCCTGCGATGTCGTAGCTCTTACAGACGTTTTCGAGTGCGATGATGGGGTCAGGCATGGTCGGCTCCGTCCTCGTTCACAATTTTTTTGGTTCCGACGAACTTGCCCATCGGACGCTCACGCCACAGAAATGCCCATCGTTCGAGGGGTCTGAGAGCGATGTACTCGAAGAGGGCGACAAAAATCATGAAACCGATCGTCCATGCGATAACGGACGTGAGGTCATAGAGCTGGAAGGCGCGATTCACTTGGTAGCCAACACCATCGGAGAGTCCGAGGAGTTCGATCATCACCACGTATTTCCAGGCGACACCGAATGCCTGTCGCGCTGCGGTGATTGCGGGTCCAGCGAGTTGCGGCAGAATCACGTGGCGGAACTGAGCGAATCGTGAGTATCCGAATACCTGTGACATCTCCTGCAGGTCCGTATCGAGCCGTTTGGTCCCCTGCCAGATGTTGACCGTGACCATGGGAATGGCCAAGTAGCCAATCGCGATGATGGCACTGGATTCCTTGAGACCCAGGCCGATGAGGATGATCATCGCGATGAAAATGCCGGGCTGCGACATTCCCGTAACGACGAAAAGTTCGAAGAAAGCTTCGCACCTCTTCGACCGCCCCATGGCCGTGCCGATCGCGAAAGCCGCCACGTATGCAATTGCGAATCCGCCGAGTACACGTCGGACAGTGAGCCACATCTGGTCGTAGAACTGACTCCCCGTCAGGAGATCACCGAGCGCGGAAAACGTGTCCGGAACACTCGGCAATACCGAACTGAGCACGGTCGAACTGGCGATCATCCACAGCACCAGCACCGTCACGAGGAATGCGAGCCGGAACACCAACGGCGAACCCGCGATTCGGACTCGCATCGACGGCGCAGATTCAGCATCGGTGACCCTACTGCGATCAGGACGGTTCGCAATAGGTTTCGGGGCCGTCTCGACGTTCGTCACTTTCGCTCCTCTCCCTCATGAAAGACCAGATCGCTGATGTTGTGACTGTCCTTGAGCAGCCCGAGTTCTTTGCCCTGGTCCAACTCTTCCTGCGCGTACGAGAGGTTCTCGGTGGTGTACCCGAGCAACAACAGTGGTGCAAAGCGCTCGAACAAAAGTTGGGTGCCATCCGGAGTCGGCAGGTTCACTGCCGCAGCGTTGGTCTCGTAGACCGACGAATCAGTCTTCACGATCTCGGTTGCGCGCTCGGTGAGCCGCAGCATCAGATCTTGGTCGTTCTGCTGGAGCCATTCCTTCCGAACCGCCCAGTTCTGGGACGGGACAAGTGGACGACCCTGGTCCTGCCAGTAGGTCGACGTATGGAAGAGCTCGCGGTACCCACCCTGATTCAGCATGCGGGTCGTATTCGGTTCGTACTGTGTAATCGCTTCCATCTGACCGGAATCAAGGAGCCCCTGGAGGAGACCACCCGAGTCGGCAAGCATCAGCTGGTAATCCTTCTCCATGTCAATGCCCATGTCCGCAAGGACAAAGTAGGACTCCGCGTACACGCTGACCGTCCGATTGAGCGAACCTACCGCCTTCCCTTTCAGATCCTCTGCGGTCTTGTATGGCGAATCTTCCTTCACGACCAACGAAGTGTTCGCCGCCCAGGTGGGCGCAAGTCCGATGACATCGTGGCCCTGTTCCTGGGCAGACGCGAGGTTGGTGATGCTCATGAAACCCATGTCCACATCACCGTTGGTCAAAGCGATCTGAGCGGTCTTCTGTGCCATCGGTTTGTACTCCACCTCGACACCCAACTCGTCGCCGGCCCGTTTGAGTGCGGGGACCATCAATGCCGCGATCCCGACATCCGATCCACCCACCACGACCTTCGGTCCGTCGGATTCCTCTGATCCCGACGCACACGACGTCGCAGCCAAAGTCAGTACGACTCCAATACCGAGTGCTAGCAGTTTATGTTTGACAGGAGTCCTGTTCTCAGGAGCCATGAGGGGCCCTTTCCTGACCGGTTGACTGTTGCCACATTTCTCCGGACTATGAAGCCTCGTATTGGCGAAATTCGTTTTCGCCGAATAGTTTTCGCATGATCCAGGAGTCGACGGCTTGCTGTGGAATGGTCACTGGGTGCCGTCGTTGGTCAACCATATGAGGTGAATTAGACCGACTGCACACTCCCGCTTGTACAATTCCTCCGCCAATCTGTCGCCTGTTCGGATAGTTGCGGATAGCGCTGGAGCGCTGCAAACCACAATTCGGCCCGAGTCGTCGGATCTGAGAGCGGCTGCCCGATCAGTCGTTCGATCCGCCGCACCCGTGCACGCAGTGTGTGCCGGTGCACCCCAAGGAGCCCTGCAGTGGGTTCCACCTGGCCGTTGAGGCCCAGCCACGCTATTACAGTGCGACACAGATCACCGGCACGCTTCTCGTCGGCCGTCTCGATCGACGCGAAGATACTCGCCGCGATCTCCCCCTCGTCCGCAGCTGCCAACATCGCCGAGTAGGTGGGGCCGAGTTGCGAACCGATTTGCAGCACACCCATATTCGTCGCCGCAGCCGCAGTTGCCGCACGGTCCGCCTGTTTGACGCCACGCTCTGCGTGCTCGATACCGCGGGCTACCGCAATACCCACGGCGTGCGTACTGGCATTGACTAAACTCCGCTCGATCGCCTCCACGTCCAGGTGCCGTTCACTCATGAACATCACCAACCGACTCTTATACTGCGCGACAATGACATTCGACCTGTATGCTTCTAACTCACCACGTATTTCGTCCCGCTCGGACTTCGGCACATGGACCACCGCGATCGCGATACGCCCGGACGTCAGTGGGTCACCAAAGAGCACAGTGAGCTGATCGATCGGCAACAGTTGGTTGTCAAGGATCATCACAAGCGCGTCGAGCCTGCGGCGCTCGGCGAGCTTACGGGTAGATTCGAGTTCAAGTTCGAGTCCGAGCACCTCAGCGGCGATTATTCCGAACCGCGAACGTTGGCCGCGCACCTCACCCGTACTGCCAACCACAAGCGTGCCCAACTGACGAGACCGACGCCCAACCGGGAGAATTTCAATGCGCTCCCCGTTCGCTATCACCGAAGCACTCCCGAACGATCCGGACTCACGTGTGCGCACAAGCACATCGCGAATGTCATCAAGTCGGACGCCAGCACGCCTGGGTGTGATTTGGCGGACGATACCCACAGGCGACAACAATGCCGCCCACGATCCGCTCTCTTTGGCGAGCGCCTCGACCAATGCATCGGCCCCACCTCGCAGCGCCGCACGAGTGAGTGATTGCCGGATCTGGTTGTCCCGCGACTCGGCCGCGTGCTCACGATTTGCGATCAGGTCGGCAACCGCTTTGGTAACCGCAATAAACGGAGTGGGCGAGGCGATCTCGAGTAGGATCATCCCCCACTGTTCCGCCGCCGCGACCAGTCCGAGAGGTACGGTATCGTGCGCCGGCCCCAGCCCGAAACCCAGCGCGACTACGCCAACCTTGGTGAGGCGCTCGACATAACCGTAAAAATCCTGTTCCTGGGAAAATCGCATACCCGTCGTCAACAGAATCTCGCGACCATTGAGGTATTGACTCGGATCCTCGTGCTCGCTCGTCGCGACCCAGACGATCTCCGAGTCAAGCAAATCCGCGCCGACAAGAACCCGAATCCTTAACGATCGGTTTGAGACGATACTCCGTAAAGTCGAATCCACTGCCATCCCTTCGTTTCCCATACCTGGGAGACTATCCACGGACGAGCACTTTGTCGCACGATCGGATGTTGTTTTCTCACAGCATTTTTGACAATCCAAACGTGAGATACGCAACACCCGAGATTATTTCGTCGACCAAAGTCCCATTCAGCGGAAAACACGTCGAGACAAACTGACATGTCCACGAATTCGATGATCTTGACAGAGGTGGAGGAGTATCCGTCCAGCTACACCAGGACGGAGCACCATACACCGGGGGAACCATCAACCCGTGTACGCCCTAGAGACAACTGGATACGGGAGCGCAAAATCCGAAGGTACTGCAACACAGGGGTTTAGCCAATTATCGCGACGTCGACCCTGAAAAAGGCGGGATCACGCCGCATTTCCCCCTTCAACACTAATACAGCACACAATGGGTTCGGCGAACTCACGCGCGTCGCTCGAGCACTCAATGCGCAACACGCACAATTCTCGGCCGGAATGCCCGGCCGAGAATTGTCCGTACAGATCGTGAAATGATCACTGGTATCGCAACCGGCCCTTTGAATCCGCCAACACCTGCTGGTGAACCTCATCCGTTCCGACCTAATCCCGATGAGGGCCACGGTCCAGTCGAAGCTACAAAACGGCTATCGCATCGCGCAGAATACCGAGCCCCTCGGCGAGAAGGTCGTCCGAAATCGACAGTGGGGGAAGAAACCTCAGCACATTGCCGTAGGTTCCTGCAGTGAGGGTGAGTAATCCACGGGCTTGGCAGTAGCGGTTGACACGGGCGGTCGCGTCAGGATCAGGAATGTGCGTCCCGGGAAGAACAAGCTCAATCGCGATCATCGCGCCACGACCGCGCACATCGCCGATCACCTCAGTAGCGGCAGCGATACTATTTAATTCGCTACTCATTTTGGAACCGATCTGCTGAGCTCTGTCGATAAGCCCCTCCTCACGGATCGTGTCGAGCACCGCCAACGCGGCCGCACACGCGACGGGATTGCCGCTATACGTACCACCAATGCCACCGGTCGGAGCGGCATCCATTATTTCGGCGCGTCCTGTCACCGCGCCAAGAGGCAACCCACCTGCAAGCCCCTTCGCCGTCACGACCAGATCGGGCACGATCCCTTCGTGCTCCGACGCAAACCACGCTCCGGTCCGTGCGATTCCGGTTTGGACCTCATCCGCGACGAAAACAATTCCGCGGTCTCGGCATGCGTCTGCGATACGTTTCAGAAAACCTGATGGCGGCACGATGACCCCACCCTCGCCGAGGATGGGCTCGACGATGACACATGCAATCGAGTCAGCACCTAACTGGTTGTCCACGAGAAGCTCGAACTGCGCGAAAGCTTCGTCCGCACCGCCCGGTGACCGGTACGGATAAGGCATCGGCGCTCGATACACCTCGGGAGCAAAGGGACCGAACGATTGCTTGTAGGGACGGTTCTTCGCTGTCATGGTCATCGTCATCAGTGTGCGCCCGTGGAACGCATGATCGAACGTCACCACCGATGGGCGGCCGGTGAACGCCCTGGCGTACTTGACCGCGTTCTCCACCGCCTCGCTCCCCGTGTTGAACAGTGCGGTTCGCTTCACGTGATCACCGGGCGTCAGTGCATTAAGTTCTTCTGCCACAGCGAGATAGAGCTCGTACGGGGTGGCCAGGAAACACGTGTGCGTGAAACTGTCAAGCTGCTGTATCACTCGTTCGACGACCCGTGGTGCAGAATTACCGACTGTAGTCACTGCGATACCGCTACCGAAATCGATAAACGAGTTCCCGTCGACGTCCACGACTACAGCGCCTCCGGCGGCGCGGACGTAGACGTCGGACCCGCTGACAAGGCCAGCTGGCAGTGCACTGCTACGTCGCGCCGCGAGTTCTCGCGACCGAGGGCCCGGGATCTCAGTGACGATGCGCCGAACCTGCTCGAGGTTCGGTCCGCTCGGGGCATGGATCATGGTCATGATCTCCTCCAAATCTGGTCACCGCAACTGTAAGAGTCGCGGACCTCACCCCGACTGTCCAAGTTGTACGTACATGAGTCGACATTTATACGAGATGACAGGCTGGTGCAGCAGCTGATGAAGTTCATCGGGTCGACGAAACTTCGGTCGGCGGGCGCCGGGCTGCTTATGTGGCTTACGAGCAATTCGACCGCGGCGCAGTTGCTTACCGAGTTCTCGTGCGAGTTCGCCTCGGGCGTGAACAGATTTCCTTGACGGATCGTCTCGGTGCTCGCACGCATCTGCGGATTGGCCGGGAGTCCTTGACCAACCGTTGACTGATCCGCTGCGCCGACCACCTCTTTCCCAGTTTCCTCTGAACGTAGGAACGAAGCTCGGCATTTGCGACCAGCCTCGCCTGCCGTCGCCTGGCCCGATGCTTCACCGCCAGCCGATGCGCCGCATGAGGCATATATCCCCTCGCCGAGACGTTACAGCGTTTAAGTTCCCGGCTGATCGTCGACGGTGCGCGTCGCATCTCACAATCGCCCGGATCGACAACCCCGTGACGGATTAAGCGACAGAAAGGTCCAAGCCGGCGCTCCGGCGCACTGTGACAGCGCTCGGCAGCACCGAGATCGGACGGCTGTTCACGAGACCATCGAACATCACAATCCAGATGGCAACGGTGGTGCTGTAGCCGAGCATCCATGCCGCTCCCACCCCCACTGCTGTAGCCGCTACCGCACCAACGTTGACTATGGCGTAAACGTGGACGTGGGCGTTGCGAGGGTTGCGGGGTCATGCGGCACCGGCATGAGACGTACGCACAAATCAATACTCCTCAACGCCGCCTCGGTGCTCCGCATGGCACACACCACCCGACACCGAAGCCGCCCCCTCGAACGGCAACGTCGCCTGGGCCGCCCTGGCCATACTCTCCGCACACCCCGTTAACTGGATCTCACCCCCCACACATCACCCGCCTCAAGCATCGACTGCGGCGATCGAGCCCCAACGAAGTGGCATACCTCGCACGCCGCCGCGCCCACACCCGCCGCATCTGCATCACCCACACATGCTCACAACGGGGTTCTCATGCCGACCAGTGGGACTCGCACAGCGGCCTGGCAGGTTCGCGCCGCTATCGTCGGAGAAAGAAACCACACGAGATGGAGTCGACGATGAACATCACTGTGCCCGAGGGTAAAGATCCCATCGAATACGTGTGGGGTGACCTGGTTCCCGAGATCGGGCGGGCGGCGTCGAGACTCTCACGCGCGGTCACCACGAAGTCGACTCTCGGCCTACGCGAGTTCGAGGCCGCACGGTTGCGGATCGCGCAAATCAACGGCTGCATCGTGTGTATGGACTGGCGCACCGAACGCGACGGAGTAAAAGTTGAAGATACTTTTGGCGAAGCCGTTGAAAACTGGGAAACCACAGACGCTTTCGACGACCGCACCCGCCTGGCCGCCGAATACGCGCAGCGGTACGCATTGGATCACCACGGCCTCGACGACGCATTCTGGGAACGGATGAGCGCGCAGTACAGCCAAGCGGAAATTGTCGAACTCTCGATCAGCATCGGATCGTGGATCACGTCCGGTCGGCTCAATCACGTCCTCGGACTCGACACGGTCTGCGCACTGCCCGGTCAGTGAAGCTGGGACTCACGGCGTCGTTCCAGAAACAAGGTGTCACGCCACTGTCCACCCAGCTGGGCGATCCGTGAGCGGGTGCCGACAATCCGGAATCCGACGGCCTGATGCAGAGCAATGCTCGCTCGATTCTCAGGGAAGATGGACGACTGGATTGTCCAGATCTCGCTTGTGTCGGCGGCCTGAACTTGATGACGAAGGAGCAGTTTCCCGACGCCGCGGCCACGCGCTGCGCCTCCGACGTAGATGGAGTTCTCGGCAACACCTCGATAGCAGTCGCGCGATGACGTGGGACTGAGGGTCGCCCAACCCACGACGCGGCCGTCGATCTGGGCTACCCACCGATGATCGGGCAACCATTGCTCGTCCAGCTTCAGCGCGGAAGGCACCGACGTAGTGAATGTTGCTGTACCGGTGTCGATTCCCTCGCGGTAGATCGATCGCACGCCGTCCCAGTCACTCTCGGCCATTCTGCGGAGCGTGACGTCTGTCGGCAAGGCCCCCAGCGTGTCGCGCACCTGCGCCCGCGGCGAGACGATCTTTGCCGCGTCCATGAGGTCGGAATACACCGAACCCGCAACGCGGATCACGGAAGTCCCGCCTTGGACGTCGACATCGATGAAGCCCACGTTCGCGAGCGCCTCGAGATGGGTTCCGAGTGTCGACGGTTCGATGCCGGTTTCACCTGCAAGTGCGGCAATCTCGACTGGTCCGACTGCAGCGAGTTGCAATACTCGAAGCCTCGCGGGATCTCCCAGACACGCAAATCGACGGGCAAGAACGTCAGTGTCTTCGGCTGCTTCGACGCTGCGCGTTTCGGAACTCACCCGGTGATGATAACCGCGCTGACCAGCATCTAGGTTAGTCAGATCTCGAACGATGCGAGAGAAGTGAGCAATAACTCACCGGCTGACCGGTACCTATCGCTGGGTACCGATCGCGTCGGCGATCATGGGCCAGGAGTTGTGCAGATCATCCTGCCAGTAACCCCACGAGTGAGTGCCGGTCGGCCGGAAGTCGTACGTTGCCGGGATTCCCAAGGTATTGAGGCGATCCGCGAGACGCTGCGTGCACTGATTTGTCCCCGCCTCGATGACGCCGCCCACGATCACCTGATTAGCGAGGACGCCCGGATCTCCATTCACCATCGGCCCCGCCAAGGTCTCATGTGGGCCAGGTAAACCGGTTCCGTTGCTGATGTACAGGTCGATGCCACGCAACTTCTCCGCGTTGACAACCGGATCGTTGGCCACCCAGGCCGGGCTTCCGGGAGGGCCCCACATGTTGTTGACGTCGCCGCCGCGGAAGCTGACCACGAAGGTCACATAGTCCTGACCCGGTTGGGTGCTCGTCTCAGCGCATCCGCTGAACGCTCCCACGGCGCGATACACCGACGGCGCCGCTTCGGCCAGACTCAGAACCGATGTGCCGGCCATGGATAGACCAGCGACGGCATTCTCCCCAGTCGTTCCGAGCGTTGCGTCGACGATCGGGGGAAGCTCCTCGGTCAGGAAGGTCGTCCATTTATTGAGTCCGAGAACGGGATCGGGTTGCTGCCAGTCCGTGTAGTAGCTGTATGCACCGCCGATGGGATTGACGACGTTGACGTTCTTGTCACCGAAGAAATTGACGACGTCTGTCCGGGTCTGCCACGTCGCCGAGTCTTCGCCGCCGCCGGCTCCATTGAGCAGATAGAGCGTCGGCCGTGGCGCGCTCGCATCTGCTGGGAGGATCACCTCGAGCGGTATCACTTTGTCCATCGCCGCCGAGCGGACGTACATCGTCAGTTGGCGGTCGTTGACCACTTCGATGCGATCGAGCGCAGACCCGTCTGCCGATGTCGGTGTGCCGGGGGGAAGAGATCGAGACTGATCGGCAGACGCCAGCGCTACTTCACCGAACAATCCCGTCGACGCAATGAGTGCGCCAACCAGTAGTGCCCGACTGTGTCTGATCCTTCTCATTGCCGCTCCTCGTGCTCGATTGCGGTGCCCGAAAACGGGATGGTCGCTGTTGTGTCATTCCCCCACAGTCCAATCCGAAAACATCACCCGATCAGTACCGTATGCACACGGGTTCAGGAATCAGCGGAAAGCGCGCGTGCCAGTGCCGGCCCGATGATGGTCATGGCCTGCGGTTCGATCATCTCGTTATGGGAGCAGTCGACAGGTATCTCGTCGATCCTCCCGGTCACGAGCGGCTTCCATTCCTGCGGTGACCGCTCCCGAGTATCACTGTCCCCATCACCTGTGGCCGGAAAGATCAGCAGGTTCCCGTCGTACACTTGCGGGACGAATTGATGACCGATCCGCTGCGAGTTCTCGTATCCCGCGGCAATCCGTTCGAGGTCTTTTCCGCGTATCCCGGTCTCGGTCCCGAGCGACTCGTCCAACAGTGCAGCGGCGTGTTCGAAAGTCATCTCACCTCCCGATTCGATCTCCAATCCGAGTCCGCGCAACAGATCTCGAACATCGAGTCCGCCCTGCGGTGCCACCTCACCGTTGTCGGGATAACTGTCCATGACAGCCAATGTGGCGACCTCACGACCCGACAATTGAAGTTCGACAGCCATGGCGTGTGCGATGACCCCGCCGAGCGACCAGCCGAGCAAATCGTACGGACCGTTGGGCGCGATGGCCTCGATTTCCTCTACATAGCGGTTCGCGAGTTGTTCGATCGACCGGTAGTCGCCGTCGTCGCTGATCGTCGGCAACTGCAACCCGTACACGGGCCGATCTGGCGGTAGGTACTGCACCAAACCTGCGTAACCCCAAGACAATCCGATTCCGGGATGCACGCAGAACAACGGCCTACCGCTCCCCTCGGCGCGTAGCGGAATCACCACGGCAAGAGCCTCTTCCAGGTCGCTGCTCGCTGTCGGGATATCGAGGCGTCTGGCGATCCCCGCCGGCGTGGGGTCGAGGAACATCCATTGAAGCGGAATCCTGCGATCCAATCGGGCATGCAGGGCGGTAACTATTCTGGTCGCGATGAGCGAATTACCGCCCAAGTCGAAGAAACTGTCGGCGGTACCCACCCGATCTACTCCGAGAACCTCGACAAAAGCGTCCACGACGGCGTGTTCGGTTTTAGTGGTCGGTGCGTGATACTCGGCACCGATCGACCCGAATTCCGGTGCAGGCAAGGCTTTTCGATCGAGCTTACCCACCGGCGTCATCGGGATGCGATCGAGTACCACCACCGCAGACGGCACCATGTGCGACGGCAACCGCTCCGCGGTGAAGGCGCGTAGGTCTGCGGGCTCCACCTGGTACCCGTCCACTGCTCGCACGTACGACGCGAGAACGGTGTCACCCGATGGAGCGGTATGACCGATGGTGGCGGCAAAGTCCACCGACGGATGACGCACGAGAACGGCATCGATTTCGCCGAGTTCGATACGGAACCCTCGAACCTTGACCTGGAAGTCGCTACGTCCGATGTACTCGAGCGTGTGGCCAACTCCATTTCCCGTCCCGCCGTTCGCCGACTCGCGCCACCGGACCACGTCTCCGGTTCGGTACATCCGGCGCCCCGGCTCACCGTACGGGCACGCGACAAACCGTTCCGAGGTGAGGACGGTTCGATTGTGGTAACCGCGCGCCATGCCAGGTCCGATGATGTACAACTCGCCGTGAACACCCAACGGGACGGGCTGCAGTCGCTCGTCGAGGACAAGGAAGCCGAAACCTAGCGCAGGCGCCCCGATGTTCACCCCTTCTCCTGGCCGCATCGGTGCGCTGACGCTGGCCTGAACTGTCGTTTCCGTCGGTCCGTACCCGTTGTGCAGGCTACGACCTGGCGCCCATTGCGCAACTACATCTGGCGGGCAGGCCTCCCCCACCAAATCGAGGACGTGCAGCGACTCGAAGCCGTTGTCACCCAATGCCGCCAGCGCCGTGGGCGTGATGGTGGCATGGGTGACCTCCTCGTCGCGAAGGAGGTCGGCCAATTCACTGCCGCCGAACACTGCGGGCGGAACGATCACCACACGCGCCGACGCACTGAAGGCCATCATCAACTCGAACACCGACGCGTCGAAACTCGGAGAAGCCAATTGCGATACCCGCGAATCATGAGTGACGTCGAATCGTTCCCGCGTTTCAGCGGTAAGGTTCGCCAACCCGCGATGAGTGACGTTGACACCCTTCGGCTTTCCGGTCGAACCCGAGGTGTAGATGAGATAGGCCGGATGTTCGAGATGCAGCGGGCACGTCCGATCCCGGTCGGTGACCTCGTCCGCCGACTCCGCGGCCACACGCTCCGCAAAATCCGCGTCGTCGAGCACCAGCCAGGGAACCGTATCGGGTAGTCGACCTCGACTGCCCGCTACTGTGAGCCCGACCGAAGCACGGCAATCGGCGAGCATGTAGTCGATACGCTCGCGCGGGTATGCGGGATCGACAGGCACAAACGCCGCTCCTGCCTTTGTCACCGACCAGATCGACACGACGGATTCGATCGACCGCGGCATCCCCAATGCCACAAAGGTTTCCGGACCAACTCCACGCGCTCGCAAGACCCTGGCCACCCTGTTGGACCATTCGTCGAGTTCGCGATAACTGACGTGGCGACCTTCGTAGGTCAACGCCACCGAATCCGGGTCGAACGCCGCGGCGCTCGTGAGCAACTCGGGCCACAACTCAGGTTGCACTGCCGGTTCTCCGAGCGCCGGCACCATCATGCGACGATCCATCTCGCCCAGCAGCGGAATATCGCCGATCGGCAGGTCCGGGTTCTCGGTGACGGATTCGAGAATGCGCACGAACATGTCGGCAAACCCGGCAACGGTCTCCGTGTCGAAAAGGTCTGTGGCGAAGTCGACGGCACCGCTCATCCCCGTCGGCGCACCATCGTCGTCGAATTCCTCCGCCAGCAGGAATTCGAGGTCTACCTTGACTACGTCGAGCTCGGGGTCGAGTCCTCCGACTTCCAACTCCGGCAGTGTCAGCACCGGCCGATCGTTGTTCTGGAATTCGAGCGACACCGAGGCAATCGGTGCATACGCCGTCGACCTGCTCGGACCGATCGTGTCGACCACTCGCTCGAAGGGGACATCTGCATGGGCAAAGGCACCGAGATCAACTTCACGGCAATGCGCTGCCAGCGCGCGGAACGAGTGCGCCGGTTCGACTTTTGTTCGCAGAGCCAGCGTGCCGACAAACATGCCGATCAGGTCGTCGAGAGCGCGATCCCCCCGGCCGGCGATGGGCGTTCCGATCACCACGTCGTCAGTGCTGCCGAGACGCGCCAGCAGGATCGCGAGCGCAGCATGCACGGTCATGAACTCGGTGGACTGATGCCGACGCGACAGTTCCCGGATGCGGCGATGAAGGTCGCGTCCAACAGTGAAGTGCACACGAGCGCCGTGGAAGGTCTGCTGCGCCGGCCGGTCACGATCGAGCGGCAGTTCGAGAAGATCCGGGGTACCGGCCAGCGCGTCGCGCCAATAGGCAAGCTGCTCTCCGATTATCGACTCCGGGTCGTCATCATCACCGAGTACCTCTCGTTGCCACAACGCGTAATCTGCGTACTGCACCGGCAACGGCGCCCAGTCCGGCGCGGCACCGCTGGTGCGCGCCTGATACGCCGTCATCACGTCCCGAACAAGCGGGGACATCGAGAAACCGTCGGCCGAAATATGATGTACCACAACGGCCAGAACGTGTTCGGTGTCGGTGAGCTCAAACAGGGCGACTCGCAACGGAATACGCGCGGTGACATCGAATCCCGCCGATACCAGACGGGCAAGCTCGTCATGCAGTTCGTGCTCGTCCGCAACGCGGTGAGGCAGCAGAGTCTCCACCGCATTCTCGGTCGGGAGTATCTGCTGGACGGGTGCAGCGCCGCGGATGGGAAACATCGTTCGCAGCGACTCGTGCCGGGCAACCAGATCGGACACCGCCGAATCAAGCGCCGCCACATCGAGTTTGCCACTCAACCGGACCACGATCGGAATGTTGTATGCGGGAGAACTGGTATCGAGCTGATTGACAAACCACATTCGCTGTTGAGCGAACGAGAGTGGAATGTCTCCCGGCCGGGTGCGGCCAGCAAGGGGCGCACGCCCGGATTCTGCAGTACCCAGTGGCTCAGTTGTACGCAGTTGCTCGATGCGCGAGGCCAGACCGTCGACGGTCGACGCTTCGAAGAGATCCCGCACTCCGCTGTCGACGCCGATTCCAGTCCGGAGCCTGGCCGTGACCCGAGTTGCACTGAGCGAATTGCCGCCGAGTTCGAAGAAATCGTCGTCGGCACCCACCCGTTCGAGGCCGAGTACATCGGCAAAGACTTCCGCTACTGATTGCGCAACCAGCCCCGTCGGCTCTCGGAAGGGCCTGGTCCGTGACAGGGCGTCGGGGATGGGCAAGGCTGAACGGTCGAGCTTGCCCACTGCTGTCAGCGGAATGCGCTCCAGCACTGTGATCGAGGAGGGAACCATGTGCGAGGGCAAGCTCGCGGACAACGCCCGCGTGAGAACCTCGCCGTCGAGCGCACCTCCAGCGGTCGGTACGACGTACGAGGCGAGCAGGGTGTCGCCGGCTGAGCCACGGTGCGCGATCGTGGCCGAAAATCCGACCTGGGGCTGCGCCATGAGGGCACCGTCGATTTCACCAGGTTCGATGCGGAAACCACGAACCTTGACCTGGAAGTCACTGCGACCCACGTATTCGATGCGCTTCTCCGGAGTCCAGCGCACGATATCTCCGGTGCGGTACATGCGCGCTCCCGGATCGGCGGGATTGGCAACAAAACGTTCGGCGCTCAGCCCTGGTCGCCGATGATATCCACGCGCCAATCCGGCCCCGGCCAGGTAGAGCTCGCCTGGCACGCCCACTGGCACCGGTTGCAGCCGAGCGTCGAGTACGAGTTCACTCACGCCACGGATAGGTCCACCGATGGTGATCGGGTCGCCAGGCACCATCGGTGCGCTGATGTTGGACATGATCGTCGTTTCGGTCGGCCCGTACGCGTTGTGCAACCGACGCCCTGGCGCCCAGCGAGCGACCAGGTCGGGCGGGCAGGCCTCACCGCCGACCACGAGGTCCGAAAGATGTTCGAGCCCCGCCGGATCGAGGGATGCCAGCGCCGCGGTGGTGATAAATGCGTGGCTGACGTCCTGCTCGGCCAACAGACGGGCGAGTTCCTCACCGCCGTAGACGTCTGGTGGCGCAATGACCATCGTCGCGCCCGCGCCGAACGCCTGCAGATATTCGAACAGCGACCCGTCGAAACTCGGCGTCGAGAAGTGCAAGGTTCGAGATCGGGGGCCCGCCGAGAACCTGTCGATCTGATCACGGGCGAAGTTGTCGAGACCGCGGTGCGTGACCACCACACCTTTGGGCAAGCCGGTGGACCCTGAGGTGTACACGACGTAGGCGGCGCTATCCATCCTGATCGGACGGATTCGGTCGGCATCTGTCACCGGCGCCCCGGAGTGTTCCTCGCATTCGCCCACGAAATCGGGGTGGTCGAGAACCAGCCAGCGCGCGGTTCCCGGGAGACGATCGTGATGATCGGCAGTGGTGACACCCAGGCTCACTCCCGAATCTGCGAGCATGTGGGAGATGCGCTCGTCCGGATAGTTCGGATCGATCGGCACAAACGCGGCGCCGGTTTTTGCCACCGCCACTATCGACAGCACCGAATCGAGAGAGCGCGAAATCCCCACCGCCACAGCGTTCTCCGGTCCGATGCCACGCGAGATCAGCACTCGGGCAATTCGATTCGAGCGTCGGTCCAACTCCTCGAAGCTCATGTCGCCGTCCTCCGACACGACTGCGAGCGCGTCCGGATCACGCGTGGCGGCGTCGTCGAAGATCTCTGGCAAAGTGCGAATCGAACCGCCACTGGAGCCACGGACCGGCACCAGTTCGCTGCGCTCGCTGTCGGTCAACAACGATACGGCGGCCAGAGGTAGGTCTGGGCGAACACACGCGTCGAGCACCTGATGCAGGCGCCGCGCCATGGATTCGACTGCATCCGGACCGAAAACGTCGGGAAGGTACTCGAATTTGAGGTGCAACTTGGTGTCGACCGACGCGACCAGACTCAGCGGATAGTGAGCGGCGTCCTTGGCCTCTACACCGGTAGCTCTCATTCCGGCGATATCGGTGTCGGTCGACAATCCTTCGCGGTCAACCGGATACGACTCGAACACGGTCAACGTGTCGAATCCGATCTCCGGACCACCGACGTCCTGGATCTCCGCGAGTCCGAGGTAGTGATGATCCAACAACGCTGCCTGCTCAACCTGAACCCGATCGAGCAATTCACCCAGCGTCTCGTCGGTGCGCAGACTGATCCGAACGGGAAGTGTGTTGATGAACAGTCCGATCATCGTTTCGATGCCACCCAATTCGGGCGGCCGGCCCGACACTGTGGCACCGAACAGCACGTCGTCACGACCGGTCATCGTGGCAAGAACGATCCCCCACGACACCTGCACCAACGTGTTGATCGTCAGTCCGCGCGAACGCGCAACATCGCGCAGACGCGTAGTCCCCTTTTCGCCGACATCGAACTCCCACTCCGCTGTCATGGTGGACAGCCGACGCGCCCGATCCACGGGAGCGAGGAGGGTTGGGCCGTCCACCCCGGAGAGAGCCCGGGCCCAGGCGTCTCGCGAGTCACCGTGATCGCGGCGACTCATCCACTCGAGGTAATCGCGGTATCCGCGGGTGCGTGGCAGTGCCGACGCGTCACTGTCGACGGCATACAACGTCAACAGTTCTCTGACCAGCAACGGCATCGACCAGCCGTCGAGCAGGATGTGATGGTTGGTGATCACCAGCGTGTACGTACTCGCTGTGATCTTGATCAGTGTGAACCGGATCAGCGGCGGTTGTGTCATGTCGAACGGCGTCGACCTGTCCTGCGCCAGAACCTGTTCGAGGTTCTGCTCGCCACCGGCCGTGAGATCAACCTCGCGCCACGGTGGTGGCACATGGCGCCCAACGACCTGCACGGCCTGTCCGTCCACGTCGTGCAGAAAAGCGGTGCGAAGGTTGGCATGCCTGTCGAGCAGTGTGGCAGCGGCACGGTGCAACCGATCGGAATCCACGTCGCCTACAAGGTCGAGCGCCACTTGCACCAGGTAGGCGTCGACAGATTCGTGGTTGTGGGCTGACTCGAGATCCTGGGCGGACTCGTCTGCCAGTTCGGCATGGAAGAGGAGCCCCGATTGCAACGGCGAGAGTGGCCAGACGTCAGCCAGGTCCGCGCAACGCCTTTCGAGGTCTTCGATCGCATCCTGTCGAAGGTCGACAAGATCGAAGTCGGACGGGGTGAACCCACCACTCGATGCCGCGTACGCACCGAGCGCAGCAAGCGCTTCCAACCACAGCTGGGTAAGTTGTTGTGCGTCTTCGCTGGTGAGCACGCCGGGAGGATACGTCCAGGTGGAGCTCAGCACCGTACCGTCGTCGGTCTCGATAGCCATCGCATTGATATCGACGGCAACAGCCAGCGGCAGGTCTGCCGTTGTAGCGTCGCGCAGTCCACCATCGTCAATCGGCGCCCAGCCGGCTGAACTATCCATGCCGGTACTGCCTAGCCGTCCGTGGTAATTGAAGCTGATCTGCGGGTCGGGTAGCGGGGAAAGCTGACTTGCCGTTTCACTGTTCAGATATCGGAGCAACCCAAAACCGATGCCGCGCTCGGGAATTGCGCGAAGCTGTTCCTTCACCGTCTTGATCGCATTGCCCATGGACGGACCGCCGGCATACGCGTCGTCTAGATCCACGCCGTTCAGATCGAGACGAACCGGGAAGATCGTCGTGAACCATCCGATAGTGCGGGCAAGATCTGCACCGGGTACGACGTGCTCTTCGCGGCCGTGACCTTCGAGATTGAGCAATGCGTCCGCATGTGCGATACCGCGGTCACGACGCCACCGGATCAATGCCAGGCTCAGCGCAGTCAACAATCCGTCGGCAACACTGCCGTGAAATGCCTGCGGCACCGCCACGAGCAGGCTCTCGGTCAACGCAATGGGCACTCGCACCTCGATATCCGCGACGCTGGCTCCGGTGTCCCGCGGTGTCAGTGCCCGTGTACCCAGCGCTGGATCGGGACCGGTGAGTGTCTGTCGCCAGAAGTCGAGTTCACCAGCGCGGTGCGGATCGTGGGCGGCGTCGACCAGTGCATGCGACCACCGGCGCATCGACGTTCCCACCGGCGCTGGGGTCGGCTCGACACCTGCCTGAACCTGAGCACAAGCAAAGGCAAGGTCGGGGATCAATATTCGCCAGGACACGCCGTCCATCACCAGATGATGGACGGCAAACAACAAGCGGCCCTCTCGATCCGGACCGGCGTCGAGCCACACAATCTGCACCATGACACCCGACTCCGGGTCCAGCCGCCCTACAGCCGCATCAAGTTCCCTCGCTGTATCCGTCGCGCTGTTATCAGTGGCTGTCGGTACCCGCCGCACCACCGCGGATGCCTTCACCGAACCTTGGCCCATTACCTCTAGTGAATAGCCGTGCTCGGTGCGGTGTAGCCGCGACCGCAAAACGTCGTGCCGGTCCAGGACTACCTGCACGGCCGTCGTCAAAGTGTCTTCATCCATGTTCCCCGGAACCGTGAAGAGTGCAGACTGCGAGTATCGGCGGAAATCGCCGCCACGCTCGAACATCCACGCCGCGATCGGGGTCAACGCGATCTCGCCGACACCGCCGCCTGGCAGTTCGTCAAGAACAACTTCGTCGCCACTCGTTCGCGCTGTCTGGGCCAGCGCCGCAACGGTTTTACGCTCGAACACGTCTCGCGGTGTGATCAGAACTCCGGCTGCCTTGGCCCGGGTCACCAACTGGATCGACATGATGCTGTCGCCGCCCAAGGTGAAGAACGAATCGTCGACGCCTACTGTGCCTAGTCCCAGAACTTCGGCAAACAGGTCGACGAGAATGCGTTCGTTCTCGGAACCCGGAGCTCGACTCACCCGCACCTGTTGCCCGAAGTCTGGTTCCGGTAGAGCTTTTCGGTCGAGCTTCCCATTCCCGGTCAGGGGCAGTTGATCCAGGACCACGACAACCGACGGCACCATGTGAGATGCCAAACCCTCCGCGGCCTGATCGAGCAGCGCAACCGGGTCGATCACCGCGCCGGCTTCGGGCACAACGTAGCCCACCAACCGGTCACCGCGTGCCACCGCCGCAGCCTGCGCCACCCCAGCGCCGGCGAGCAATGCCGACTCGACCTCGCCGAGTTCGATCCGATAACCCTTCACCTGCACCTGTTGATCGTTGCGGCCGAGATACTCCAACTGGCCCTGCGCATTCCATCGCGCCAGGTCGCCGGACCGGTACATACGCGCCCCAGGTGTGAAGGGGTCCGGCACAAATCGTGCCGACGTGAGTCCGAACCGACCGAGATAACCACGTGAGATCTGCGTGCCCGAGACGTACATCTCGCCGGCCACGCCCGGTGGCACCGGATGCAGCCGATCATCGAGCACGTAAACGCGGAGGCCGGGCAATGCCGGGCCGATCACCGATGCGGATACGTCGCGCACAAGGCCGTGATCCAGAGGTAGGTAGCTGACATGCACCGTCGTTTCCGTGATGCCGTACATGTTGACCAAAGTCGGGGCGGTGTCGCCGCGTCGCGAGTACCAGCGTTCCAACTGCGCGAAATCGAGGGCTTCCCCGCCGAAGATCACGTACCGCAACCACAAGTCGGGTTCGCCGGCCAGGCGGTCTGCCTGCGCCAGTTGGTAGAAGGCCGTCGGGGTCTGATTGAGCACGGTGACGCGTTCGCGCTGCAGGAGTTCGAGGAACGCCTCCGGCGAGCGGGCAGTGAAGTAGTCGACCAATACCAGGCGGCCACCGTGGGCAAGGGCACCCCACATTTCCCAGACCGAGAAATCGAACGCGGCGGAATGGAACATCGTCCATACATCATTTTCGCCGAATTTGTACAGCGCCTGGGTGTTTGCCAGCAATGTGACCACGTTGCAGTGCGCTACCTGCACGCCCTTCGGCCGTCCGGTAGAGCCCGACGTATAGATCACATACGCCACCGAATCGGGATGCAACGGACGCAGGCGGTCGGCATCCGTGACCGGAAGGGGCGAAAACTGTTGCAGCGCAGTCACAGTATCGTCGCTGTCCACCACGATCATGGGGACAATCGAAGACTCCAATGCGCCGCAGTCTTCGATCGTGGTGAGAGCGCAGGCCGGCGCGGCATCACTCAACAGGAATTCCAGTCGCTGCGCCGGAGAAGCCACATCCACCGGGAGGTAGCCCGCACCCGCCTTCACTACAGCCAGCAGTGCCACAACAAGATCGACAGATCGCGTCATAGCCACGGCTACCAGAGTTTCCGCGCCCACTCCCCGCGCCACCAACAGCCTCGCGAGTCGGTTCGCCCGCCCGTCGAGTTCGCGGTACGTCACCGCATTTCCGTCGCAGCTCACCGCAACCGCATCACCCGCCGACGCCACCGACTGATCGAACAGATCCACCAGTGACATCGGTCCGACATCAACGCCCCGGCGGTTCGGGTCCAGGAGCACACGCTCGCGTTCTGTCGGCAGCAGTATGTCGATATCACCTACCGCAACCGAGGGGTCCTCGGCCACGGTTGCGATCACACGCTCAAATCGCTCTGCCATACGTTGAATCGATTCCTGATCGAAAACGTCACTCGCATAGCGGAACCCGGCGCTGATCCCGGTCGGCGACCCGTGCTCGTCGACCCGCTCGATGAGACTGAGTTGCAAGTCGAATTTTGCCACGTCCAGATCCACGTCGAGTTCGCGGACAGTCAACTCAGGTAGTTCGAGTCGCAGGTGGCTGGCGTTCTGGAATTCGATGACCACCTGAAACAGAGGCGTATGCGACGTAGACCGTTCTGGTGCAAGCTCGTCCACCAGCCTCTCGAAGGGGATATCCGCATGCCCGAACGCCCCGAGATCCACTGATCGCACCGCACTCAGCACGTCTGCAAAGGAAGATCCCGGCGATACCGGGGTTCGAAGCACCAGCGTATTGACGAACATCCCCACCACGTCGTCGAGCAATGCTTCACCCCGGCCTGCGACCGGCGTCCCCACCGCAACGTCACCCGAGCCCGACAACCGTGCCAACAGCGCTGCCAGCGCTGCGTGCATCACCATGAACAACGTCGAATTACTCTGGTGCGCAATCTCGACCAGTTCACGATGCACGCTGAGAGGAATGTCGAACGGGATCACGGAACCTTCGGTGGACCGCTTAATCGGCCTCGGGCGATCCAAGGGCAACGGCAGGACCTCGGGGATGCCTGCCAACGCTGCGGTCCAGTATTCGAGCTGATCGGCGACCACCGACTCCGATTGTTGCTCCGTGCCCAGAACCTCCCGCTGCCATAGGCTGTAGTCGGCGTACTGCACGGACAACGGCGCCCAGTGGGGCCTCTGGTCATGCGCGCGAGCGGTGTACGCGAGCATGACATCCCGGGCAAGCGGTGTCATCGAGAATCCGTCAGCCGAGATGTGGTGAGCGACAATGGCAAGAACGTGCCGCTCGGGAGCCAGTCGCAGCAACTGCACTCGGATCGGAAGATCCGTGGTGACGTCGAATCCCGTGCCGATGAAGCCCTCGATCACATCGTGAAGTTCCTGATCGAGTGCGGGAATCGGACGAAGGTCCGGCGCGACATCCGAGGATTCGAGTATCAGCTGACGCGGTCCGTCCGCAGAACCCGGGAACACTGTACGCAAGGACTCATGCCGGTCCAGCACATCGCCCAGCGCCGCACGCAGAGCCTCCACATCCAGTGCGCCGTCCAACTGCAGGACAACCGGGATGTTGTAAGCCGACGAGGACGTGTCGAACTGGTTGACGAACCACATCCGGGTCTGAGCGAGAGACAACGGGATTCGATCGGGCCTCGCCCGCGCCGCGAGTGCAGGTTGGGTGAGTTCGGTTCGTGCAGTCGACTCGAGCCTGGCAGCAAGCGCGGAAACCACTGGTGTGTCGAACAACCCGGCCACGCCCAATTCGGTGTTCAACGCACTGTTGATCCGTCCCACTGCTCGGGTAGCACTGAGCGAATCGCCGCCGAGTGCGAAGAAACTGTCGTCGGCGCCGACGCGATCAACGCCGATCACGTCGGCAAAAGCCTGCGCGACTACTTCCTGCGCCGGTGTGCTCGGAGCTCGATACACCACTGCGGCAAATTCCGGTTCCGGCAGGGCTTTTCGGTCCAGCTTGCCGTTCCCGGTCACCGGTAGTGCCGCAAGCACTGTCACCACAGACGGCACCATGTACGCAAGTAGATCCTGTGCTGCCGCGTCGAGCACTTCTCGTTCGACCAGCGTTATACCCTGCGCGGCAACAACATAGGCAGCCAGGAAATCCCCGGCTTCGCCGCTTCGGAGAACCACCACCGCCTGCGCCATCCCATCCTGGCGCGCCAATACTGCCTCGATCTCCCCCAATTCGATCCGCTGGCCCCGCAACTTCACCTGGAAGTCACTGCGCCCGACGTACTCCAACTCACCCAAAGCAGCAACATTCCCCCTCACTCCGCTCGACCCCGCAATACCACTCCGCACCCACCGCACCAGATCCCCAGTCCGATACAACCGCTCACCGTTCGCCCCGAACGGATCCGCCACAAACCGATCCGCCGTCAAATCAGCCCGGCCCTGATACCCCCGAGCCAACTGCGCACCACCGAGATACAACTCGCCCACAACCCCCACCGGAACCGGACGCAAGCGCCCGTCCAGCACGTACACCGTGGTGTTCCACACCGGCGCACCGATGGGCACTACTGTCGTGTCGACATCGCTGACCTCGTGGGACGTCACGTCCACCGACGCCTCTGTCGGACCGTACAAGTTGTGCAATTCTGCATCACTGCACCTCAGCAGACGCGCCGCGGTCGATGCTGCCAGCGCCTCACCACTGGTAAACACCCGCCTCAGCGTGTCACAACCGCCGACATCTGCGCCGGCGAGAAACGCCTCCAACATCGACGGCACAAAATGCACCGTCGTCACCGACTCGTCGCGGATCACCCGGTCCAGATACACCGGATCACGATGCCCACCAGGTTCGGCGATCACCAGTCGAGCACCAACCTGCAACGGCCAGAACAACTCCCACACCGAGACGTCGAACGTCGCCGGCGTCTTCTGTAGCACCACGTCACCGGCGTCCAATGGATACCGATCCTGCATCCACAGCAACCGATTCACCACACCCTCGTGTGGAACCACCACACCCTTCGGCCGGCCCGTCGATCCCGATGTGAACATCACATACGCCGGATGCTCCGGTCGCAGCGGCGAAATCCGCTCGCACTCGAGTACTGTGTCCGGCGAATACTCCGATACGTCAACATGATCCAGCTCCACGACCGTCATGGCCCCGGGCAGCACAGCCCGCTCGGCAGCAGTGGAGAGCACCAGCACCGGATCGACCGCTCCCACCACATATGCGACGCGCTCCGCAGGTTGATCGGGGTCGATCGGGACGTACGCCCCGCCTGCCTTCCCCACGGCGTAGATTGCGACCAGCATCTCCAGCGACCGAGACACCGCAACACCCACCCGCGACTCCGGACCCACGCCTGCACCGATCAGCAGCCGCGCTAGTCGGTTCACGCGCGCATCGAACTCCGCGTACGTCAACACTGAGCCATCTATCACCACCGCACCAGCGTCCGGAGTGCGTGCCACCTGTGCGTCGAATAGATCCACCAAGGTCGCAGCGGGCACGCGATGCTCCGTCGCATTCCACTCATCCAGCACCAACTCCCGCTCACCGTCGGCAAAGATGTCGACTTCAGCGACCGGTGTTGAGTCGTCGAGAGCAATCGTTTCGAGAATCCTCGTCAACCGATCGGCGTACAGGTGGACTGTCGCGGAGCCGAAGATCGATGGTTGATAGCGCAGGCTCAGACGCAACCGGGGTTCGAGGATCGAGAGCACGGTCAGCGGGTAGTGCGTCGCGTCGCGAGCATCCAACCCCGTCACCCGCATACCGGCGATGTCCACGTCATCATCGAGCCCTGATGTGTCGACAGGGTACGACTCGAATACCGACAGCGTGTCGAACAGGTTGCCCACACCGACGCGGGCCTGAATCTCACCGAGCCCCACCTCGTGATGATCGAGAAGAGCGGCCTGCTCCTCCTGCATCCGAACCAGCAACTGTGCGCAGGTCTCGTCAGGATCAACCTGCATTCGCACGGGCAACGTGTTGATGAACAACCCCAGCATGTTTTCCACACCGGGCAGTTCCGGTGATCGCCCCGAGACAGTGGCGCCGAATACTATGTCATCACGAGAGAGTAAGCGGGACAGTAGAACACCCCACGCAGCCTGAATCACTGTGTTCATCGTGACCCCGCTGCGCTGGGCCGTGGCAGTCAGGGCATCGAGCACCGAAGCGGGCGGGTCGATGTCGACCTCGGCCGGCACAGCCCGGTGCCCGCCAGGCGCGGAAGGCGCCAGCATCGTCGGCTCGGTGACACCGCGCAGCGCACGTTCCCACGCCTGTGCTGACGCTTCGGAATCCCGATGTGCCAACCAGGTCAGATAATTGCGGTACGAAGCAGACTCCGGCAGATCCACCGGGGTTCCGTCGGCGGCGTACCGCGTCAGAAGCTCGCGCACCAGCAAGGGCATCGACCAACCGTCGAGGATGATGTGATGGTTTGTCACCGCAAGCACTGATCGATCGGGTGCAGTTCGCAGCAGAGTCAGACGCAGCAACGGAGGTGAGTCGAGATTGAACCGGGCACTGCGATCCGCGTCGAGGTAGCGTCGCAATTCCTCGTCGGCGGCCGATCCGTATCCGGTCAGATCCACCTCCTGCCACGGAATCTCCACGTCGTCGACAACCACTTGAGCGGCAGCACCGTCGCTTCCGTAGACGAACGCGGTACGCAGATTCGGGTGACGGGCCATCAAACCTGCTGCAGCGGAACGCAGGCGCCCCGCATCGACGGAACCTTCCAACTCGATGCACAGCTGTGCGGTATATACGTCCACGGTTTCTGCGGCCACCGCGGCGTGAAAGAGCAACCCCTCCTGCAGCGGCGAGAGCGACCACACGTCGCGCACTGTGGGGAATCGCTCCTCCCAAGATTCGATCTGCTGCTGGCTCACCGACACAAGTGGAACATCGGACGGGGTGAGCCCACCCGCTCCCGGCAGTGACGTGTAAGCAGCGAGTCCTTCGAGGCCACGACGCCACAGTTCGGCAAACACCGCGACTTCGTCCTCGTTGATCACACCGGTCGGGTAGGTGAACGTCGCGGTCAGATGCGGACCGTCCGGACCGTCCTCGACGGCAGCGTTGATGTCGATCACGGACGCGACCGGCATGGTGTGGTTCTGCGTCCCACCGAGCTCTCTGCTGCCCGCGACCGGTAGCCAGTCTTGCGTTCCGTCGGAGGTGCTCACTCGTCCCAGATAGTTGAAACTGACTTGAGGAGAACCATATTGGCTGAGCGACGATCCCTCGCCGTCGAGGTATCGCAGCATTCCGTAGCCGATGCCGTGATCCGGGATCGCACGCAACTGCTCCTTGACGGCTTTGACCGACTGCCCGGCGGCACGACCACCGGCCAGCGCATCGTCGACATCGATCCCGGCGAGACTCAGCCGCACCGGATACACGGTGGTGAACCATCCGACGGTGCGGGAAAGCTCCGCGCCGGGGACTGCATTTTCCTCGCGGCCGTGTCCCTCGAGTGTGATCAGCGCGTCTGCCGCAACAGTGCCCTCTTGACGCGCAGTTCCCTGTTGACGCGCAGTGCCCTCTTGACGCGCAGAGCCCTGTTGACGCCGCCAACTGACGAGAGCCAGCGCCGCGGCGGCAAGCAACCCGTCGCCAACGCTGCCGTGAACAGCCGTCGGCAATGTGGTGAGCAGACTACGTGTAACGGCGGGCGGCACGTCGACGGTGACGGTGCCAACACTCGCTTCGACGTCGATAGTGGGATCGAGTGGACGCGACCCGATCAACGGATCGGGGCCGTCCAGGATGCTCGTCCACAGGTCGATTTCACTGCTGCGGTCGCGTTCGCGCAGGCCATGAGACCAGCGTCGCATCGACGTACCCACGGGCGCGAGAGAAGGCGTTTCACCGGCCTGGACTTGTCCCACTGCCGACGCAAGATCCGCGACGAGGATGCGCCACGAGACGCCGTCTACCGCGAGGTGATGAATCACCACAAGGAGTCGGCCGTTGGCATTCGGGGCGTCGAACCAGACAATGCGCAGCAGGCCGCCGGTGGCCGGATCCAAAAGGTCGGCAGCGGCCTCGAGTTCCGTGGAAGCCAAGGCGGCAAAATCATCCCCGTCAACCGTGTCGACGAGTACTCGACTGATCACCGTGTCCGCCGTGATCGAACCTGGCGGCAGCACCTCCATGCCAGGTCTTGCCATGTCCCGGTGTGCACTGTTGTCCACGATCAGACGCGCCCGAAGCATGTCGTGGTGGTCAAGCACTTCCTGGACTGCGAGAGCAAGAACGTTCTGCGTGAGGCCGGCGGGCGCTGCCAGCAGCAAGGCTTGAGAGAATCGGTCGAGTTGGCCGCCGCTGCGTTCGAGCATCCACGACGCGACCGGGGTAACGGGCAGGAAACCGACACCGCCACCGGGCAACTCGTCGAGGGCATCCGCGTCGTCACCGTCGAAACGCGCCGATTCGGCAAGCGCTGCAACGGTTCTGTGATCGAAAACATCTCGGGGACTCAGGATCACACCGGCAGCCTTTGCGCGGGCTACCAATTGGATGGACATGATGCTGTCCCCGCCGAGCGCGAAGAAAGAATCGTGGACGCCCACCGATTCCAGTCCGAGTACCTCGCTGAACAGTCCGGCAAGCAACGCCTCGGTCTCGGTTCGCGGTGGTCGATCCGGTGTCACCGCGGCCGAGAAGTCAGGCTCCGGCAGCGCCGCGCGGTCAAGTTTCCCGTGAACCGTGAGGGGAAGAGATCCGAGTATCACCAGCGTCGCCGGGACCATGTACGACGCCAGTCGCCCAGCGGCGACATCGAGAACTTCTTTCGAGTCGACTATCGCGCCAGGTTCGGGCACCACGTAACCGATCAACCGGTCGCCGCTGCCGTCACCGTTCCATACGTCGGTAACGGCCTGAGCCACGTCCTCATGCGCAGTAAGCGCCGATTCGACTTCGCCGAGTTCGATGCGGAAACCACGAATCTTCACTTGTGAATCAGTGCGCCCGAGGTACTCCAATTGCCCATCTGACGACCACCGCACCCGATCACCCGTGCGGTACATGCGCGTTCCGCCCGGGCCGAAGGGGTCGGCCACAAAACGTTCGGCGCTCAGGCGGAACCGCCCGTGATAACCACGTGCAAGAGCCGGACCGGCAAGATACAACTCGCCGGCAACACCCACCGGCACCGGCTGAAGCCGCGAATCGAGCACAACTTCAGTGAAACCGCGCGTGGGGGCACCGATGGTGACCGGGTCCGAGGGCGCAAGGGGCGCACTGATACTCGACACTACTGTCGTCTCGGTCGGTCCGTAGGCGTTGAACATCCGCCGACCCGGCGCCCATCGTGCCACCAGTTCGGGCGGGCAAGCCTCCCCACCCGTCACCACGCATTCGAGCGAAGACAGACCTGCCGGTTCAACCGACGCCAGTGCCACCGGAGTGACAAAACAATGCGTGACCCGCTCGGATTCGAGCAGTTCCGCCAAAGCGGTTCCGCCGTACACGGACGGCGGCGCAATCACCATCGTGGCGCCGGCACCGGTCGCCAACAACAATTCGAGGATCGATGCGTCAAAGCTGGGCGACGCAAAGTGCAGTGTCCGCGACTGCGTTGTGCTTCCGAATGTTTCGCGCTCCTGAACGGCAAAGCTGTGCAGACCACGGTGTGTCGTAACGACGCCCTTGGGTGTGCCGGTCGACCCGGAGGTATAGATCAAGTACGCCGGATTATCGATCCGAATCGTCGATGTCCGCTCCTCATCGCTGATTCCCGACGACGGGTAGGACGACAGTCGTTCGTCGAAGCCCGGTTCATCCAGTACCAACCAGGGCACGACAGCGGGAAGGGTGGCGTGGTGCGCCGCCCCGGTCACGCCCCACACTGCGCTGGAGTCGGTGAGCATGTATTCGATCCGCGCAGAGGGATGATGTGGATCGACGGGAAGGAACGCGGCACCCGTCTTGGCCACAGCCCACAGCGCCAGGATGGACTCGACGGATCGCGGCACGCATAGTGCAACTACGTTCTCGGGCCCGATACCGTACTCGATCAGCATGCGGGCCAATTGATTCGAGCGTTTGTCGAGTTCGTGGTACTTGACCTCACGCGTGTCATAGATCAGCGCAACAGCATTCGGATCGTGAGCGGTTGCGGCTGCCAACAGATCCGGCAGCGTGTGCGGGTCCACTCCCTCCTTACCTCGAACCGGGGTCAGGTCGTCACGTTCACCAACGTCGAGGATATCGATATCTCCGACCCTTGCAGATGGATCAGCGGTGACACTGACGAGGATTCGCTGCAGCCGCCGCGCAAACGTCAAGGCAGAATCACTGTCGAAAAGGTCTGTGGCATAACCGAACTTTGCATCCATGCCGGCTGGGTCACCGTCGGCGTCCACGCGTTCCGACACTGTCAATTGCAGATCGAAATTGGTGGTGTCGATCTCGACATCGACACTGTTGACCTGCAGATCGGGAAGTTCCAAGGTCGGACGCTCGATGTCCTGGAACTCCAGCATGACCTGGAAGAGCGGAGAATGCGCGGTCGACCGTGAGGGATTCACCACTTCCACAACACGTTCGAAGGGAACTTCCGCATGCGTGAATGCACCCAGATCAGCTTCCCGGACGGTGTGGAGCAATTCGGCGAATGTCGCGCCCGTGTCGATCGTGGTGCGCAGGACAAGCGTGTTGACGAACATGCCCACGACGTCGTCGAGCTCCCTCTCACCACGACCCGCGATCGGTGTGCCGACGGCGATATCGTCGGAATCAGTCAACCGCGCCAACATTGCCGCCAACACCGCGTGCACAACCATGAACACCGTGACGTTGTATTCCCGCGACAGCGCCACCACGCCCGCATGAACCTCGGGATCTATCGAAAACGGGACGTGTCCGCCGCGAAGCGAACGAACAGCGGGACGCGGACGGGCGGTGGGAATCTCCAACACCTCGGGCAGGTCAGAGAGCGTGTTGCTCCAATACGCCAGCTGCGTCGACATCAGCGACTGTTCATCGGATTCCGAACCCAGCCACTCGCGTTGCCACAACGTGTAGTCGGCGTACTGAACCTCGAGTGGTGCCCAGTCCGGTGCCGAACCCAGCACACGTGACGAATACGCGCCCATGACATCTCGGGCCAGCGGCGCCATCGAGAAACCGTCGGCAGCAATGTGGTGCACCACAACTGCCAGGACATGAGAAGCCGCCTTTCCTTCGAGCCGGAACAGAGCGGCACGCAGCGGGACCTGCTCTGTCACGTCGAAGCCTTCGGCCAGCACCTGCACGCACTTCTCGCGAAGCTCTGCGTCACCGGACACTGCGATGGGATCAAGGTCAGGCACTGCACTCGCAGTAGGCACGACCACTTGGTGTGGGCCGTCATCGGTGAGCGGAAAGATTGTGCGCACTGCCTCATGTCGTTCGACGACGTCACCAAAAGCTGCCTGCAGCGCACTGATATCGAGCGCGCCGTCCAACCTCAACGCAAACGCGACGTTGTACGCCGACGACGACGTGTCGAACTGATTGACAAACCACATCCGCTGTTGCGCCAGCGACAGTGGGACTTCCGCAGTACCACCCCGCGGCTTCAGCGGCGGTCTGGATTCCACACCGTCATTCGACTGCGCCAACGCCGCCAAATCCGCGACGGTCGGAGCGTCGAATACGTCCCGCACTCCTATCCTGTCCCCGACCACGGCATTGATCCTCGCGACCAACCTCGTGGCGATCAGCGAGTTCCCGCCGAGGTCGAAGAAATTGTCGTGCGTACCTACTTTCGCGACTCCGAGTAGATCCGCAAATACAGTGGCGACAATGTCCTCGATCGGATTGCGCGGTGCAAGATATCCGGCAGCACCGGATTCGAAATCTGTTTCCGGCAGCGCTTTCCGATCCAACTTTCCATTTGCCGTCACCGGCAACTCGTCCATCACCACCAGCACTGACGGCACCATGAACCCCGGAAGCTCGGCGGCGGCCCGCTCCAAGATCACTCGCTCGTCAACTGTCGCCCCTGGCTGGGGAACCACAAACCCGGCGAGATAATCGCCCGCGACCCCCGACCGCAGTGCCACTACCGCCTGCGCTACCCCGTCGTACCGGGCCAGCGTTGCCTCGACCTCTCCGAGTTCTACCCGCTGACCACGCAGCTTGACCTGGAAATCACTACGTCCGACGTACTCCAACTCACCCAAAGCAGAACTGCCACGCCGCACCCACCGCACCAGATCCCCAGTCCGATACAACCGCTCACCGTTCGCCCCGAACGGATCCGCCACAAACCGATCCGCCGTCAAATCAGCCCGGCCCTGATACCCCCGAGCCAACTGCGCACCACCGAGATACAACTCCCCCACAACCCCCACCGGAACCGGATGCAAGCGCCCGTCCAGCACGTACACCGTGGTGTTCCACACCGGCGCACCGATGGGCACTACTGTCGTGTCGACATCGCTGACCTCATGGAACGTCACATCCACCGACGCCTCCGTCGGACCGTACAAGTTGTGTAGCCCGGCACCGGGAATCAACTCACGCATCCGCCGCGCAGTCCCCGGCGGCAGCGCCTCACCCGATACAAACACTCGCCGGATACCTGAACACCGCGCCGCCGACGCCTCGGCAACAAACACCTCCAACATCGATGGCACAAAATGCACCACTGTCACCGACTGGTCGACAATCACGCCCGCGAGATATGCCGGATCACGATGCCCACCCGGTTCTGCGATGACCAACCGCGCACCAACCTGCAACGGCCACAGCAACTCCCACACCGAGACGTCGAACGTCGCCGGCGTCTTCTGTAGCACCACGTCACCGGCGTCCAAAGGGTAGCGATCCTGCATCCACAGCAGGCGGTTGACTACTCCCGCGTGCGGAACCACGACACCTTTCGGCCGACCCGTCGATCCCGACGTGAACATGACATACGCCGCATGTTCCGGCCGCAGTGGAGTGAGCCGGTCACAATCTGTCACCGGTGAACTCGAAAACTCTCTCACATCAACATGATCCAACTCGACAACGAACACACCGGAGGGCAATACCGAACCTTCACCCGAAGTTGTCAGCACCACCACGGGATCCGCGGCGCCCACCACAAACCCCACCCGGTCCGGTGGCTGGCCCGGATCGATCGCGACATACGCCCCACCTGCTTCGAGCACGGCATACACCGCTACCAACAACTCCACCGAACGAGAAATGGCGACACCCACTCGCGATTCCGGACCAACACCCACCGAAATCAGGAATCGGGCCAGCCGATTCACCCGCTCACCGAACTCCCGATACGACAGCACCGTTCCGTCGAACACAACAGCTCGCGCATTCGGTGTCCGTAACACCTGCCCATCGAACAGATCAGCCAACGTCACCGACGGAATCGGTCGATCCGTCTCGTTCCACACCCCCACAACCACGTCGCGCTCACGCGAATCGACCACGTCTACATCACCGACAGGGGTGTTCGAATCCGCTACTACAGCGCTCAGAATTCGAACGAACTGCTCCCCGAAGCCTGCGACCGTGTCCCGATCGAAGATGTCCGACGCGTACGTGAACGACGCCGCAAAGCCTGCTGCCGACCCCATGTCGTCACGGCGTTCCGCAAGCGTCAACTGCAGATCGAATTTGGCGACGCCGGAATCGACCGGTACGACGTCCACTGTGAGGCCCGGGAGTTCCAGGTGGGGCGCGACCGTGTTCTGGAACTCCAGCAAGATCTGGAAGAGCGGTGATTGCGACGTCGAGCGTTCCGGAGCCAATGCTTCGACGACACTCTCGAAGGGCACCTCCGTGTGGCCGAACGCCGCCAAATCCACCTCACGGACGCCGGCCAGTACTTGTTCGAAGGTCGCGGCAGAATGTACGGCCGTCCGCAGCACCAGTGTGTTGACGAACATCCCGACCAGGTCGTCGAGTGCCTCCTCACCACGACCTCCTGTCGGTGTCCCGATTGCTATGTCTGCCGATGCGCTCAGCCGCGCCGACATCACCGCAAGCACAGCATGCATCACCATGAACACTGTGGCGTTGTGCCGGCGCGCAAGTTCGAGGACTTCACTGTGCAATTCCGCGGGAACCGAGAACTCGACGGTCTCACCGCGCAGCGATCGCTGCGCCGGCCGCGGCCGATCCAGCGGTAAGTCGATAGCGGCGGGGACGCCGGCCAGCGTCGACTTCCAGTACCCCAATTGTGCGGACATGACGCTGCCCGGATCGTTGTCGAGGCCGAGAACACCCTGTTGCCACAGGCTGTAGTCCGCGTACTGCACCGGTAGTGGGAGCCAATTCGGATCCTGCTTCGCCGCTCGCGCCGCGTATGCCGCCGTGAGGTCGCGGGCGAGCGGTGCCAGTGACGCTCCGTCCGCCGAAATGTGGTGTACCACAAGAACCAGGACATGCTCATCGGGACTGATCCGAAACAACGCACTGCGAACGGGCACATCGGCACTCACGTCGAAACCCCGACCGGCAAGTTCGGAAATCCGCGCATCCAACGTGGAGCGCATGATGTCGACAAGCGGAATCAACTCCGGGATCACCTGCGCCGGCGGAACAATAACTTGAAGAGGACCGTCCACCGACGCCGGATACACGGTGCGGAGCGACTCGTGGCGGTTGATCACGTCTGTCATTGCGGCCCGGAGCGCATCTACATCCAACGTTCCTGCCAGCCGCACCACCATCGGAATGTTGTACGCGGCCGACGATACGTCGAACTGATTGACGAACCACATACGTTGTTGCGCAAGCGAAACAGGGACTCTGCTGGGACGAGGTTGCGCTTTCAGATTCGGACGGCCGGAGCGAGCGGCGGTCCGCGCACCGCGAATTTCCACCGCCAGCGCGTCAACGGTGGGAGCCTCGAACAGACTCCGTACACCAAGGTCGACCCCCTCTGCCGCGTTGACCCGAGCGATCAGCCTGGTTGCCACAAGGGAGTTTCCGCCGAGATCAAAGAAGCTGTCGCCCAGGCCAATCCGTTCAACCCCGAGGACATCGGAGAAGATCTGTGCAACAACCTGCTCCAGCGGGTCGAGCGGAGCACGGAACTCGCCGGCGCCGCGCAGAAATTGTGGCGCCGGCAACGCCGCACGATCAAGCTTCCCCACCGGCGTCATCGGCAACTCGTCGCGCAACACGATCGCCGCCGGCACCATATACGTGGGCAGATGTTCCCCCACGTATTCCGTCAGGTCGGCGGGCGACAGCACCTGCCCGTCGGCAGGCACAACATACGAGACGAGCACCGTATCGCCTGACGGCGCGGTTCGTGCCACGGTTACAGCAGTCCGCACCCGCGGATGAGCAAGCAGAAGAGTGTCGATTTCACCCAGTTCGATGCGGAACCCGCGGACCTTCACCTGGAAGTCGCTGCGCCCGACGTATTCGAGCGTGCCGCCGCGACGGCGCACCACATCTCCGGTCCGGTACATCCGGTCACCAGGATGGCCAAAGGGGCTGGCCACAAACCGTTCTGTGGTCAATGCCGGTTTTCCGTGATACCCGCGAGCGAGGGCCTCACCGGAAATATAGAGCTCACCGGCAACACCGTCCGGGACGGGATTCAACCTCGAATCGAGGACAACTTCGACGCACCCGCGAAGCGGGCCACCCAGAGTGATCGGTCCCGCCGGCGACATCGGCGCACTGATATTCGCCATGACGGTGGCCTCGGTCGGCCCGTAGGCATTGCACAACCTGCGACCAGGGGCCCACCGCTGCACCAGCTCCGGCGGGCACGCCTCACCGCCGAACACAACATCCTGAAAGTCGGGAAGGCCGTCGGCGGGTGTTGATCCGAGTGCGGCGGTGGTGATGAATCCGTGGGTGACCCGTTCGGTTTTCAGGAAGCGGGCCAACTCCTCGCCGCCGTAGATCGTGCGCGGAGCGATCACCATGGTCGCTGCGGCCCCGAACGCCTGAAGATACTCGAAGATCGACGCGTCGAAGCTCGGGGTCGAGAAATGCAGCGTTCGAGAGTTCGGTGTAGCACCGAACCGTGAAAGTTGCTCAGCAGCAAAGCCGTCCAGTCCAGTGTGGGTGACCGACACGCCTTTCGGTCGCCCCGTGGAACCCGAGGTGTAGACCACGTACGCGGGATTCTCGCGGCGAAGTGGTCGCGCTCGCTCGGCGTCGGTGACTGCCGAAATCGGCATCGCCGCGCAATGATCACGAAAGGTGTTGTCATCGAAAGTCATCCACGGAATCGAATTCGGCAATGACGATTGCTCAGCGGAAACTGTCAACCCCACGACAGCGCCGGAGTCCACCAGCATGTGTTGAATTCGTTCAGTCGGATACGTCGGATCCACGGGAACAAATGCCGCACCGGACTTTGCCACGGCGAGCATGGCCAGGATCGACTCCACCGAGCGTGTCATACCCAGCGCCACACGATCTTCCGATCCGATACCGCGGGCAGCCAACACGCGCGCCAACTGGTTCGAACGTTCGTCGAGTTCTCGATAGGTTACCGAGGCGCCCTGATACGACAGCGCGATACCGTCGGGATGCGCCCGCGCCGCCGCATCGAACAACTCCGGCAGGGTGCGCTGCGAACGTCCCGGCGCGGCCTGGACCGGAAGGAGCGCTCCCCGTTCGTCCTCGGAGAGAATGCCTATGTCACCGACTACCGTCTCAGGGTCGGCGGTGACCGCCTCCAGAATTGTTCGGTATCGAATTCCGAGACGAGCCACAGTGTCGGCATCGAACAGATCGGTGGCAAACCCCAGCGTCACATTGATGCCGGACGGTGCGGCGTCGTCGCTGAACGTTTCTTCCGCAGATACCCGAAGGTCGAATCGGCCGATACCGTTGCCAGTCTCCTCCGCGGCAGTGCCGGTCTTGAGGCCGGTCTCGAGGCCGCGCCCGAGGCCGCTCTCGAACAACACTTGAACCACAGGCGAATACGCAGGGGATTCACTGACCTCCAACTCCCCCACCAACCGATCAAACGGTATATCGGCGCGCTCGAACGCTTCCGCGTCGACCTCGACAAACTGGCCCAACAGTCGCGAGAAGGACTTATCCGGTGCCACCTGGTTGCGCAACACGACGATGTTCGATCCTGCCGACACCGGCGTCCCGACCGCTACATCGAGCCCACCGGACAGGCGGCTCGTCAAGAGCGCGAACCCAGCGTGCAGCACCTCGAACATTGTGGTGTTGTGTTCCTGAGCCAGCGCGATCAGGTGCTGATGTGTGTCAGCGCTGATCCGAACGTCAACCCGATCGCCGTTCAACGACTGCGCCGCGGGTCGAATTCGGTCGGACGGGAGACTCAGCAGTTCGGGCATCCCCGCGAGCTGGTTCTTCCAGTACTCGAGTTGCTCGGCTTCAAGCCGCAGTTTGACACCGGTGCGGAAGGAGCGGTCGTGAATGGTCGCAAGCAGCACATCCGGAGCCGCCGCGATCAGTTCTTCCAGCAGTTCGACGAACTGACCGTGATGCATACGCAACACCGAATCCGCGTACCTGTTCGGATTCGCCCGGAAGTCGACGAACAGTTGATCCGCGCTCGGATACACGTTGACCAGGAGATCTTCCACCGGTCCCGAGGTGACGATGTGGTATTCACCCACCATCGCGCCGAGCTGAACTTCTTGTCGGAACATCATGACGTTGACCATCGGCCCGGCCAATGCGTCGTCACTGCTCACACCATTTGTACTGACACCATTTGTACTGACACCGATGTCGCGGCGAATGTCTTCGAGACTGCAGCGCTGATGGCGTAGTGCGCCCATCAACTCACGCTGAACCCGGGACACGAGTTCGGCGACGGTACCCCCTTCGTCGACCGAGATGGACAGCGGCGCAACATTGACCATCATGCCGCCGGACTCGCGCAGTACCGCCGTCGTCCGGCCTGACATCGGAACTTGCACCAGGACAGTGCTTTTCGCAGTGAGACGTGCCAAATAACAGGCCAGCGCTCCGATGATCGTAGCCGCCTGACCTTCGGATTCCAGGAGTTCGGCAGACGATTCCCCGGACAGCACAGCGCTCTGGAGTTTGCTCGCAGCGACTGCCGGTTCGTGCCCGGCCGCCAGGGCTGAACCGGTACCGCCCGAGTTCCTCTCCGCCCAGTACTCGCGATCGGCGGCAAACCGATCCGACGACCGGTAGCGACTGTCGATGTCGTACAGCTTGCGTAGTGGCGCAGCGCGATTCGGATCCGGTTCGCCTCCGGAGACTGCTGCCGAATATCGGTGCGCAATACGATTCATCAGCGTCATCGCACCAAATCCGTCGAGTGCGACATGATGAATTCGGCTGTACCACAAATAGTGCAGCTCACCCACGCAGAGCACCGAGGTCTCGACCAGTCGATCAATTCCGAGATCAAGAGTGGTCTGATAATCCCGCTGCATCCACTCGTGTGCAGCGACCATCGGATCGTCGTAGTCACGGAAATCGATGAGCTCGACCGGGATCTCCATCGAGTTGTCCACGTACTGCATCGGCTGGCCGTCGACCTCGAGCACTTTGAGCAAGGGCGACTGAAACTCCCGTGCGACCGTCCGGGTTTCCCTGCGCAGCAGGTCGACATCGAGAGCTCCACGCAACTCGACGTAGTGCGCTATCGAAATCGGCACCTTCGGCTCGAGTTGCTGCGCAAACCAGGTCGCACGCTGCGCGGCGGAGAGAGGAAACAGCTCTACGTCCGAAACTCGAGTGGGCTGTTGCCTGACATCGAAGCGTTTCACAATAGTGCCACCCTGTTGGGTCTCCGCAGCCGCCGAATGCGTAGCCACGTCCGTATCCGAGCTCGCAAAATGCAAGAGGCGGAACCCGCCCCGTACTCAGACGTACCCAAAATCTGAAATCGCATGCACCGACCAGTTGGACTTAATTCCGATTGGTCTGAAATACCCGAAACATGTGAATGCGCTTCGTGTACTCGGTAATGTCGCAGTCCGGTATGTCACTTCCCCGAGGGGAGCACGACGCATGGACCTCACCACCATCAACGACGTAGTTCGGCGACCACCGGATCGCCCCGGTGCGATCTGGCGGGTCGGCGACGCGTGGCTTGCCGGTGGTACATGGCTGTTTTCAGCAGAACAGCCCGATCTGGATCGCCTTGTCGATCTGACAACGCTGGGCTGGACGCCGCTGGAAACACACGCGACCGGTCTCACCATCGGCGCAACCTGCACGATCCATGACCTGTATACGTTTGTAGCGCCGGGTGATTGGCCGGCCGCTCAACTCTGTCGTATCAGTTGTGAGTACTTCCTGTCCTCGTTCAAGGTCTGGAACAGCGCAACGGTGGGCGGGAACATCTGCATGTCGCTGCCCGCCGGCCCGATGATCACGCTGTGCGTCGCACTCGAGGCGACATACACGCTGTGGTCCACCGACGGCACCGAACGAATCGTCGACGCCGCCGATTTTGTGATCGGAGACCACCAGAACATCCTCGAACCGGGAGAGGTGCTTCGTAGCATCGACATTCCGATTCACGCGCTCACCAAACGTCACGCCCACCGCCGATTCAGTCTCACCCACCTCGGCCGTTCCACCATCTTCATGATCGCTACTCGGACACCGGGCACTACTGATCTCCTGCTCACCATCACCGCCGGAACAACCCGACCGATCCAACTGTCGTTTGCCACCATCCCGGACCGCGATTCGCTGCAGCACGTTATCAATGCCATTCCTGAAGCTGCCTGGTTTGACGACCCCAACGGCACCCCTGACCACCGCCTTCACCTCGCCCGGCATTACGCCGAGGAACTGCGCCTGGAACTGAGCGAGGACCGGTTATGAGCTACGTGGTGAACGGCAGGATCTTCAGCGAGCAGCCATTCGCGGGGCAGTGTCTACGCACATTCCTCCGGACACTCGGCCATCACGGCGTCAAGAAAGGATGTGACGGGGGCGATTGTGGAGCCTGCACCGTCTGGCTTGACGGCGCTCCGATCCACAGCTGCATCACCCCCGCCTTTCGAGCCGAAGGTCGCGATGTCACGACTATCGAAGGCCTAGGCACTCCGGAGAATCTGCACCCGATGCAGGCGCAGTTCCGCGACGCGCCTGGATTTCAGTGCGGCTTCTGCACCGCCGGCATGATCATGACGGCGGCAGCATTGACCGACGATCAGAAGGACGACCTGCCGCGCGCCCTGAAGGGAAACCTGTGCCGCTGCACCGGTTATCGAGCGATCGAGGACGCGGTCAACGGAGTCAGCGCGATCGAGGTTGCACTACCCGGGCAAGCAGTAGGGACAAGCGTCGGCGCACCCGCCGCTACCGATATCGTGACCGGCCGCGCCGAGTTCACGATGGATACAACGATCGATACATCGACGGGCGGGATGCTGCATCTGAAGGTGCTACATTCACCGCACGCCCACGCGCGAATCGTCTCGATCGACACTGCTGCTGCGCTCGCCGTTCCCGGAGTGCACCGCGTCTATACCTGGAAAGACGTGCCGCGCAAGCGTTTCACGACGGCTATCCATACCGACCACCTTGTGGATCCCGACGACACCTACATTCTCGACAACGTGGTGCGCTTCGTCGGGCAGCGGGTGGTAGCCGTACTTGCCGAATCCATTGCCGCAGCCGAAGAAGGTCGTCGCAAAGTTGTGGTCGAGTACGAGGTTCTCCCGGCTGTTTTCGATCCAGAGAAGGCGATGGCCGACGGCGCCCCGGCATTGCATGGATCGGACGACCCGTTTGTCCGCGACCCCGAGCACAACATCCTGCTCGAGATCCATGGGCATGTCGGCGACGTGGACGCCGGGTTCGCAGCGGCGGACGTGATCCACGAAGGCACATACTTCTCGCCCCGGGTCCAACATGCGCACCTCGAGACACACGGTTCCATCGCCTGGATGGAGGACGAACGCCTGCACGTGCGCACCAGCTCGCAGTCGCCGTCGATTGCCAAGGTCAAACTCTCCCACCTGTTCGATCTGCGCCCGGATCAGCTTCGCGTGTTCTGCAAACGGGTGGGCGGCGGATTCGGCGGAAAACAAGAGGTGATCACGGAAGACCTCGTTGCACTGGCAACACTGGACACGGGCCGACCCGTCAGCCTCGAGTTCACGCGCGAAGAGGAGTTCACCACCGCATCTCCGCGACATCCGATGAAATTGAACATCAAATTGGGCGCCACGGCGGACGGGACGCTGACCGCATTTCAGTACCGAAACATCTCCAACACCGGCGCCTACGGAAACCACGGCGGTGAAACGTTGTTCGCCGGCGGAGCTGCCGTCTCGCTGTACCGATGCGCAAACAAGAAGTTCGACGCGTATTCCGTCTACACGAACAACGTTCCGAGTGGAGCCCTGCGCGGTTACGGGATGACTCAGCCCGCATTTGCCGTGGAGTCCGCGATGACCGAACTCGCACTCGCGTTGAACATGGACCCGCTGGAACTGCGCCGACGCAACATCGTGCGGCCAGGCGATTCACTTGTGGCGCTCGAGGACGGACCCGATGACGTCATCTTCACCGAAGACGGACTCGGCCAGTGCATCGACCTGGTGGACTCCGCTTTGGATCGCACGCCGGTCCCATCTCTCGGCGAGGACTGGCTCATCGGTACCGGCACGGCCAGCTCGTTACACGAGACCGCCCCACCCACTGAGCACATCTCGGAGGCGTGGCTCACGCTCGGCGACGACTGTATGTACGAACTTGCCATCGGCACAGTCGAATTCGGCGAAGGAACGTCCACTGCTCACGTCCAGATCGCCGCGAATCAGTTGGGAACCACACCGTCCCGCGTGCGAATCATCCAGTCGGACACCGACCGTACCGGTTTCGACACAGGCGCTTTTGCCAGTGCGGGCCTGTTTGTAGCCGGAAACGCTGTCTTGCGAGCATCGAATGCGTTGCGAGATCGCCTACTTGCCTTTGCCGCACACCACACTGGCGTTGCAGTCGATCAGTGCTCGATGGACGACGACAAGATCGTCTGCGCAAGTACACGATTGACTCTGCAGGAAGTTCTCGACGCCGCGAGGCAACGCGGGATCCGATTTACCGTGGCCCGCAAGGCCTACGGATCGCCGCGGAGCGTGGTGTCCAATACTCACGGCTTCCGCATCGCGGTGCACCGGATAACCGGCGAAATCCGGATACTCTCCAGCGTTCATGCGACCGACGCTGGTGTGATCATCAATCCTGCACAAGTTCGAGGGCAAATCGAAGGTGGCGTCGCGCAGGGAATCGGCTTTGCTCTCACCGAGAACTTTCATGTGGACGCAGCCGGCGCGATGATGAACCCGAACTTGCGAAACTATCGCATTCCCACGTATGCAGATGTTCCTCGCACCGAGGTGATATTGGTCGATTCGGCTGATTCCGTCGGCCCACTCCGCTCGAAAGGCATGGCGGAGTGCTGCATCAACCCGGTCGCCCCGGCCCTGGCGAATGCTGTGCATAACGCGACCGGCACCCGATTCCGGTCGCTTCCCCTCACTCCTGAACGGATCTACACGGGGTTGAACCGATGACCGCGGAAACATCCGCCGACAACATCGCCACAGTCATCATCGGTCAGCGGGTACACGCCGGAATGGCAGAGCAGTTCGAAGTCTGGCAAAAGGACCTCAACCGGGCTGCCGCGGGCTACGCCGGATTTCTGGGCACCGAAGTGTCCGCGCCGACGTCCATCCACCCGGAGTGGGTAATCGTGTATCGCTTCGACTCCATCGCCCATGTTCAGGCCTGGATCAACAGCGCGACGCGTCAGGATTTCCTCGAGCGCGGCCGCCAATTCTTCGATGGACCCGGTACCCAACAGGTAGTGAGTGGCGGGATCAAACCACCCGATCCACTTCTCACCGTTGTTGTGTCACACCGGGTCAGTGATGACAACATCGAGGAATTCCTTGCCTGGCAAGACCGCCTGCGCGAGGTGGAAAGCACGTTCGAGGGATTCCGCGGCACCGAACTTTTTCGACCCGTCGACGGTGTCCAAGACGAATGGACCACTCTCTACCGCTTCGACAGCGCTGCCCATCTCGATACCTGGCTGACCTCCCCCGAACGTCAGGAACTCCTTGCCGAGGGGCGTAGGTTCCACGATTTCGAATTGCGCACCGTCGACAATTCATTCGGCAGTTGGTTTGCGTTCGACGAGAACGGCAACGAAGCCCCACCACCATCGGACACCAAGACTGCGATCGCGGTGTGGGTTGGCCTGTACCCGACTGTCGTCTTGCTGACCTTGGCATTGTCACCACTGAAAATGCCGCTCTGGCTTGGGTTGTTGGTGGGAAACCTTCTCTCGAGCTTCATCATGAGTTTCTTCACGATGCCTTATTACGTGAACCGTCTGCTGAGTCGCTGGTTGCGTCCGCCGGCCGATGTTCCCGCGGCGAAGATAAATGCTCAGGGTTTGGCGATCGTCGCAGCGGTGACAGTGTTCTGGGTTGTGGTGTTCTATCTGGTCACTACACAGATCTGGTCGCTGCCCTGATTGCACAGCACCACGCAGCAGTACTGATCGCAACGCGGTGCCTCCCCATCATCAGCGGAATCCTACTTACCCGCTTTGGCCCTCGCCACGAATATGCCGTGCGAACCCGTGCGTGTTTGCTTCAGGAGCTGCGCATGCGTGTTGGCTTCGCATCGTCTTGACTGGTGATGCGAAGCTCTCACACGGTATTCAGTTCCGGCAGAGCCGGATTCAGTCTCGGTGAACTGGACCTTGGCGGGTGGTGGAGCGGCGGCGTCGTTGTTTCGGGTCGATCGCAACTGGTGGGATGAACCAAGGTTTGTGATCGTCGCCCATCTTGATTTCCCAGATTCCGCGGAACCCGCTGGTGCTGTGAATCAACCGATGGTGGCTACGGCAGAGGAGGGTGAGGTTGTCCATCACCGTCAAGCCTCCGGTTGACCAGGGTTCTATATGGTGCGCGTCGCACCAAGCAGGTACGGCATCACAGTTCGGGAAGGCGCAGCCTTTGTCCCGGGCAATCAACGCAGTCCGCTGCTCGGGTGTGACGAGGCGTTTGTGCGGCGTTGCGTCCAACGGTGCACCCTTGCCGTCCATCAGGACGGTGGAGAGCATGCAATCGCACGCGAGCATCCGGGTCAGGCTCGCACTGAGCGGACCCATCCATGGCATGTATCCGACATCAAGCTCTGCGTCCCTGCTCGGTCGCGTAGCGGCGCATTCGCGATGCTCGGCAAGATCTTTCGCGGTGATATGCACGTTCACATGCGGACGCTGCCCACCATCAACACCGGTGACCGCATTGTCGAGATACCGGCGGATCAGTTCCGTGAAGGCGTCGGCAGTGCGTTTGGCAGCCGATCGCTGGTCCGGGGTTCCGTCAGCGGCCGGTTTCGGCATCGACAAACCCGAGAGAGCCGACAACAACATTTCGCCGGTCAACGCGTCGAAATCGCCCTTGATCGCGACCCGACCGTTCAACGTCGGCGAAATCCGCAAGACGTTGAGATCGTCGTCCTCACCAGGCGGGATCTCATCCGATTCAAAAATCCGCTCCAGGACTGCAATCGCGTAGCGGAGTTTGATGGTGGTCGCCTCCACACCGGATGCCGCCGCGAGAAGGGTTTTCATGCAGGAAGGTAACGCCCTGTCCGGCATTCCTTTTGGTGGCGATTCGCAGAACGCGACGATCATTGCCGCATGATCGAGCGAGAGATCACCGGCCTCGAACTGCGCAGCGATGTCCGGGAACCCCCGCAGTGCAGCACCGAGGGCGGCGATCTTGTTACCGGCCGCATTCTGCAGCATCGTGTTCGCCGCCAGCCACCGCCCCACACCGCGGTAGCACAGCACCTGCTCATCCGGATTGAGCGCCAACGCGTCGACAGCGGCAACCCGAATCGCTTCCAACCGAAGAATTTCCGCAGAAACACAGACTGCAACGTCACGAACCTCGGCTGGACGTAACCGCCACAACCTGCCACGCACACCCGCCGCCGAACCAGCGACAACATCCCCCACCAAAGTTGAATCACAAACCGTCGTCATCAAGGCCTCCCCACCCTTGACACAAGTATACTCGAACAAACATTCGATTCAAGGGGCATTCCGGACAGGTTTCCGGAGATCTACGCTCGAGAACTTCTGACATACAACAGCATTCGACGCTCGACCGAAGTACTAGCGACCTCCTAGCGGCAACACTCCGATCCCATTCACATACGGCGGCATGGTTCCGATCAGGCTCGGCGTTAGCGTCATCGCAGACGGATCTGCACGTCCCAGAGAAAACTTCCGAACTTCGGCACTCGCTCCGCTGCTACCGCTGATCAGCAAATCCGCCCCCGTTGTGGTGCTGGTAGTCGCAACGCTCACGCCGGAGAGCCCCTCGAACGGATCGAAGGACGCAATCTCCCGAAAGGCAACGTCGGTTGAGTGGTGGTCGGGGCTTTCCAGATACATCTCAGGTGATCCGTCGAGGCGTGATCCGCTCGAGAAGATTCGCACCGTTCCGTCTCCGCCGCTCATCCCGGCGACTATGGATTTCGCGCCGCCTTCCGCACCGGCCACCCAACCGGTCGACAGTGATACCCCACCTCGATAGCTCTGATCGAATGCCAAGAACTGCGAGGTCGCCACCGGCCCACCTGTGTGTCCTTCATGTTCGTCGGTCTTTCCGGCGGCTGCTGTCGGCTCGTACAGGTCATACCGGAACGTTTTCACCAACGGCTCGTCGCTGGGTCCGGGAGCAGTCACGATGCTCGCCCGGCCGGAATGCGCGTCGACCATTCCCGTGGCAATGGTGACTCCGCTGCTCGAACCCGGATATGGGATGAACGATCCGAATTCGGCCGGCGCCGACTTCTTGTCCGTCGGCAGTACGGTGGAGTAGATCTTGACCTGCGATTCCATACCCGGGCCGGAGGCCACGATAATGTTGTCCGCCAATGCATTTCCGTCGATATCGACGCCGGCGACGTTGACACCACCACGGAAACCCGCATCAAAAGGAGCAAACCGTGCCAGTTCGTCGGTGAACGGTGGCCCGTCGACCGCGTTATACGCCACGACTTCCGGTGCCACTCCACCTCCGGTTCCAGCGATGAGGTCGAGCACCATGTCACCGTTGACGTCTGCCATCGCCACGCTCGGGGTTCCCTCGAACGACGGGAATGGCGTCACGGTTGTCAGCAACGTATCGCCGTTCGCGTCGAAGATCTGCACTGTTGCAGGCACGCCGGGAGAGCCGGGCACCGCAACCGCATACGTCGACACTTCGGGAATCACGTTCACCGTCGCCATCAAACCGTTGTCCTCGTGATTGAGGCGATGGCAATGGATCACAAAGGTCCCCGTGTATTCGGTGAACTTGGTACGCAGCGTCACCGACGCCGGTACGAGCGCGTTCTCATTCTCGTCCGTCACAGGCGCAGGCACGTTGACGTTGTCGATCCCCCACTGCTGCACCCCGGTTGTGGTCCCGGCAACAGGATCCACAACCTCCATCACTTGAAAGTCATTGACGTGGATATGCATTGGATGCTCGTCATTATTGAGGTTGGTGATTGTCCATTCCTCGACGGAGTTCAGCCGCGGCTGAATCAGGGGGATGTTCGGGAAGGTGTTGTCGGCGAACTCATATGTGAAGGCTTTCGGGTCACTGTTACTGGCCTTGTTGTTTCCGAATCCACCAGAGACAGTCAGGTTGCGGGTCACATCGGGACTCACTGCTGCGGTATCCACGAACGACGTGTAGGCATCAAGTTTCTGACCGAACTCGAAAGGTGTTGTCTTGCCTTCACCTTCGCCTGGCGTTGCCCGAATCAGCTGCTGGGTCGGGAAGGTGAAGAATCCGTCGGCGTAACTGATCACCGACGGATCGACGGTGACGGTTCCGAGTTCAGCAGGCGGACTATCGGTGCCATTGTTGGTGTAGAGAATGCCGGGATTGCTCACCGGTTGTGCACCGTCGAGCGGCGGCATTTCCAGCACCAGATCACCGGACTCCGGCATCGTGACCGCAATCGCGTATCGCGACGCCGGCGGAATCACGAGCCTGGTTCCGTCACCATCCACCGGCGGCCTGACCTCCGAGAACGGGTTTCCGTCCTGACCCACTATCGCGAACCGCGGATGGTTACCCGTCGCGGTTTCCGTCAACGTGACCGGCAGGTACGCGAAGTCGCTGATGTTGGCGAGCACCCAGATTTCGGTCTGACCCGGCTTCAGTTTCAACGAAGGTTGGAACTGCCCGTTCACGGTGTACTGCACATCGCGTTGATTGTCCGGCAGCGACAGATCGGCCGGAACGTTCGTCGATTCGCCAACGAAACTCTGCAGATTTGCGGGGACAAACTGATTCTGCCCACGATGGTTGGCCGGTGACAAGGGCCCGCTGTACCAGTTGGTGAAATACTGTGAGCCCTCCGTGGTTTCCGAGAAATTCACCGGCGCGAGACTCGGGCGGTAGGAGCCGTCGGCAAGTTCCTGACCCGTCGGCGGATCCAAAGTGCTGACAAATTGTGGCCACATCGCGTCATTGAGTTTTCGGCCCAGGCCTTTGCGGTCAAAAATGAAGTTGTACTGCAGTGCCATATCGCGAACTGGTATGTCATTGGCCGTCACTATCGGCAAATTCCCATCGGGGCGGCCGATTTCCAGCAGTCCCGCGAGTCCCATATATGTCTGTTGAGCAGTGAGCGTGTGACGGTGGCTGTGGTACCAGTACAAACCGTTGGGCATCGTTCCGGGAATCGCGTAGTCGTAAACATTCCCCTGCCCGGCGGGAATGTTGAGCAACACGTTGTCGGCATTACCGTCCGGACTGACGTGCACGCCATGAGTGTGCAGATTGAGCGGCGCAGACGTCAGCACCGGAGGATAGATCGGTACTTCACCACCCGCCGGAGTGAATGCGGGATCGTAGAAGTCCTCGATCGTGAGATCTTGCAAGTCGTTGTCGTAGTGGACAATCAAACGCTCGCCAGGATTAACCCGCAATGTCGGAGCGGGATACACATCGGTTCCGGAACTCGACCCATCAGACGCTGCGCCACGAATGACGTCGTATCCGAAGAGCAAGAAGTCCGACACTGTTCCCGACGCAGTATCAAGCGGCACCGATCCCTGGTGCGCAGACAATCGCACCTCGAGAACACCGTCCACGCTACTGAGTTTGATCGGTTCCCGGAAGTCGGCCGGCGCCCCGTCCGATCCGTAATTGGCGCCGGCACCAGATACCGGATCACCCGTTGCGCAGGCAGCCAAGGCCACCGTCAATGACACCACTACCAGGGCGACGAGCGACCTTCTGTACCGAGCGATCACTGGTTTCCCCGTTCCGTGGCGGCGTGAGATACATCCGATCGACGCTTCGTAGCGTACCGAGGAAACCCCTAGTGAACAGGATATTCAGAACAAAGTGGTCATGTTGTTGTGTGCCTGTCGAGCGTAGTGTGAGCGGGGTACGCATGAACCAACGCTGAGGACAGCTTCGGAACCGCGTGCGTCAATGTGTGTTCGGCGCTGTGCGCAATCGCGTGGGCCTCCGCAAGACTCGCAGATGGATCGATATCGAGTTCGGCATCTGCGTGCAACCGATGACCGATCCACCGCATCTTCAAGCCGCGAACCCCGAGAACGCCGGGTTCCGCATGCAAAGCGGTTTCAGCGTCGTCCACCAACTCCGGTTCGACGCCGTCCATGAGACGTCGCAACACGTCACGCGCAGCGCTGCGGAGCACGGCAACTATGGCAGCGGTGATGACAAGTCCGATGATCGGGTCTGCAAGCGGGAACCCCAACGCAACTCCCCCGGCACCGAGCAGAACTGCCAATGACGTGAATCCGTCTGTCCGAGCGTGTAATCCGTCAGCGACCAGAGCGGCGGAACCGATCTGCCGACCGACCCTGATCCGGTATAACGCCACAAGTTCGTTGCCGACGAAGCCCACCAGACCTGCGGCAGCAACCCATCCCAGATGATCGATCTCGATCGGATTGATGAGCCGCCTAACTGCCTCGACACCGGCAATCACCGCAGAGAGAGCGATCATGGCCAGGACGAACAGTCCCGCCAAGTCCTCGGCACGGCCAAATCCATACGTGTATCGACGCGTTGCCGCTCGTCGTCCAAGAGCAAAGGCAATCCACAGCGGGATCGCGGTAAGCGCATCCGAAAAGTTGTGAATGGTGTCCGCCAGCAGCGCCACCGATCCGGAGACCGCAACGATCGCCACTTGCACCGAAGCAGTGATTCCCAACGCCACCAAGCTGATCTTGACTGCCCGGATACCGATCCTGCTCGATTCGAGAGCGTCGTCGACGCTGTCTGCCGCGTCATGACTGTGTGGCGCAAACACATCACGCACGGCAGACCGGAAACCACCGCGAGGATGGCCATGGCCGTGGCCGTGACCGTGACCAACAGTGGGTTCGTGCGTCATGACGCCCCCTCCTCCTCATTTCCGCGAGGCACGCGCTCAGGATGTATCTCACGGAGTTCTCCGGCGGTGCGGTGATGCCCCGGCAAGCCTGGACCGGCGTGCTCGGCATTGAAGACTGCGTCGGTAACCAGTTGGCGCACATGGTCGTTCTCGAGGCGGTAGAACACAGTGGTGCCTTCACGACGGGTTCGCACCAATCGAGCCATCCGTAGTTTTGCCAGGTGCTGCGACACTGACGGCGCGGGCTTTCCGACGCGCTCCGCCAGTTCGTTCACCGAGCACTCTCGATCGACCAACGCCCAGAGAATCTGCACACGCGTCGCGTCAGCGAGCATCCGAAACACCTCGACGACGAGGTCCACCTGATCGTCGGGAAGCTTCCGCCTACAAACCTGACTATCTGCGTTCATGCGTAGATAATAGATCAAGTATGTCTGAACACAACCCCTCGCATCCCAAGGTGTGCCAAGATTTTGTTATCGAAACCCCCACAGTCCTAACCAGGAGACGACGATGAGTACTGACGACTGGAACGCAGACATCATTGCCCAATTCCGAGAAAATCAAGGTCACGTGGGAGGCCCCTTCGAAGGCGCACCGATGGTGTTGGTCCACCATCGAGGCCGAAAGTCCGGACGTGAATTCGTCAGCCCGATGATGTACCTGGCCGATGAGGAAGACCCCGACACCATCTACGTCTTTGCGTCCAAAGCCGGCGCCCCCACCAATCCGGATTGGTACTACAACCTCACTGCAACGGACCACGCCGAAATCGAAGTCGGCACCGAAAAGTACTCGGTTGCTGTCAGCGACGTGACCGGCGACAAACGCGACAAGATCTTCAACGAGCAGGCCAAGCGGTATCCCGGTTTTGCAGAGTACGCAGAGAAGACGGCTGGAATCCGCACTATTCCCGTGATTGCTCTCCGACGCACGTAGCTAGCGACGCAGGCAGAGTGAGTACATGAACGCAACTGAATTCGACTGGAATCGTACGCTCCGCGAGCAGTGGGAATTTCATTGGAACCATCAGATCAAAACTCGACTCGACGGTCTCACCGACGACGAGTATTTCTGGTCCCCGGTGCCCAATGCCTGGAGCATCCGTCCTCGCGGCCAGTCGACGGCACCGATGCATGTCGGCGCTGGAGAGTTCGCGATCGACTTCGCCTTTCCCGAGCCAGTCCCACCGCCTTTCACGACAATCGCGTGGCGACTCGGCCACGTCATTGTCGGTGTGCTTGCCGCGCGGAATGCTTCACACTTCGGCGCTGCCGCCGCGTCGTACGAGACCTGGGAGTATGCCGGCACCGGGGCCGAGGCACTCGAGCAACTCCAGACGCAGCTCGATATCTGGCTCGCCGGAGTCCGGAGTCTCGGCGAGAGCGGCCTGCGGGAACTAGTCGGAGCGAAGGAGCCTTACCCCGAATTGGCGATGGCCGATCTGGTGCTGCACATCCACCGCGAGCTGATCCATCATCTGTCCGAGGTCGCCCTGCTGCGCGACCTCTACACCCACACCAGATCTGTTGATATCCAGGCAAACCCGTAGCAGCCCGGAGCGCGCACAAAACCGATCAGGAATCGAGAAGCGTTGGTTGCCGCACCGAAACTACCGTTACAGACATGAATTCACCACGTGATACCCAGTCCGCTCGCATATCAACGAGGAGCGCCAAGATGACCACCGCAGAGTCCGTGATCCTCGAAGTCCCCGATACCGCAGCCGCCCAATCCTTTTACGATGCCTTCGGCGTCGGAGACCGCGTGAGTGTACGAGCGTCGGAGACACCGACAACAGGGTTCCGCGGCCACACGCTTTCGCTTGTCGTGTCGCAGCCGAACATCGTCGATGCCTTCGTCGATGCGGCCCTCGAAGCCGGCGCCACAGTGTTGAAGCCCGTCAAGAAATCGTTCTGGGGATACGGCGGTGTTGTACAGGCACCCGACGGCGCAATCTGGAAAGTGGCAACGTCGTCGAAGAAGAACACCGGCCCAGCGACCCGGGAGATCGAAGATCTCGTGCTGTTGCTCGGTGTCGAGGACGTCAAGGCCAGTAAGCAGTTCTACGTCGATCACGGTCTCGAGGTGTCGAAAAGCTACGGACGCAAGTACGTCCAGTTCACAGCTCCCCCGAAAAAGCTCACGGTTGCGCTGTACGGCCGGAAGGCCCTGGCCAAGGATGCGGGCGTCGCCCCAGAAGGCAGCGGATCGAGTCGAATCATCATCACTGGTGACGGGGCGCCGTTCACCGATCCGGACGGCTTCACGTGGGAGACCGGACTCGCCTGAAAACACAATCAACGGCGTGGCTGCGCCCCTACCGACGCAGACTTCACATGCCGTCCGAGCAACACGTATCCCACCCAGGAACCCACGACCACTGTCGCGGCAACGCCCTGGACAATCGCTTCGATACTGACCGGATAGAAAACGCCGGCAATGTAGTGAGAGATGAACCCTGCGGACGGTAATTCGGAACTTCCCGCCATCCGACGGGCCCAGTTCTCGAGATGCGTGAGCGGGCAGTCATATCCGATCAGGACCGAACCTGCACCCCACGCGACTGCGACGAGGTGAAAAACAATTGTATGACGCCACTTCCACGCCACGAAACCACCGAAGACCACGTAGAGAATGAAGCTGAAGTGAACGAATACCGTCGCACTTTCGATGAGCCGGTACACCATCGTCGTCTCCGCTCGTGGCGCGGAAGTCCCGCAACAACCAGACTATTCCGATGTTAGTCCGCGGAGATGATCTCTACCCGGTGTATGCAGCGGTTGCTCGTGCGGCGGCGGCTCGCGCCTGCGCAGGATCGTCGCCGGAAGCAATCGCGGCGTCAGCCCACAATTCACTACTGGCTGCCATGAATGCCTTGGCTTCGTCACTTGCCGACCACTCCGGCGTCTCCAGCGGTGTGTTGGTTCCCTGTTCGACGTGTTGCGCCAATCCCAGCAATCCCATGTCCCATCCGACCCCGACGGCACCTGGCCCGTATTCACTCCAACTATCCGGGTCGACATCGGCGGTGTGATCGAAATCGAATAGTGTTTCCCCGCTGGAGGTTTCGATCAATTTGATCGTCACGTAGCTGACGTCACCGCCGTATTCCCAGGTGATCTTCAGTGTGTGCGGCGCGGTGCACGCCAGAATCTCACCACCGGCATTGCCGTCGAGTTGATAGCGACCACCGAGTCGGGCGTCGCCTGAAACAGGCATGAACCACTGTGGAATGCGATCCAAGTCGGCTATTGCCGACCACAGCGTCGTGATCGGAGCCGCGAGTTCACGCGACATGTGGAGCGATCGCGTTTCCCCCTCGTCGCCACTGCCCCCACTCAGGCGCCGGGTTACCAATGGCAAAGAGTCAACTGCTTCAGCGACCATGACGCTCCTTCATCAAGGCAAAAGTCAGCTCAAACGCTGCTGCAGGTGAACCGATACTTCTTCGCCTGCCGCGCTCTTACCGATCGCTTTGCACAGTGCTACCCGCAGCGGCAACCAATGCGGTCCGTCGCCTGAGGGCATCAAGGTCGCTTCGAAGGGGTGCTCACCGTCCAGCGTGCCGACAACCTTGACTGCTCGCCGGGTACCGAGCAAGTCCGCCGACCCCGGCACGGTCAGATACGTCGCAAACGCGCCGTCCTTCTCGATCGGAGAGGTAAACGAATAGTCGAGCGGTTGCGGAGTCTTCGTCGCGGCCATAATGCTCCCCTTCGGTGAAGTTTTCCTACTCTGCAGCGAGCAGTACGTCGGTATCGAAGCAGGTGTGTGTGCCGGTGTGGCACGCAGCGCCTTCCTGATCGACGATCAGAAGGACTGAATCGCCGTCACAGTCGAGGCGAACTTCGTGGACATACTGGGTGTGGCCCGACGTCTCCCCCTTGACCCAGTACTGCTGACGTGAACGCGAATAGTACGTTCCCTTACGGGTTTCCAAAGTGCGAGCGAGTGCTTCGTCGTCCATCCACGCGACCATCAACACATCGCCTGTGGACTTTTCCTGCGCGACTGCGCTGAACAGTCCGGCGTCATTTCGCTTCAGTTTTGCTGCAATCGCGGGGTCAAGACTCATAGGACGTTTATACCGTCCCACGGCCTCGCCTGCGGAATCCGCCTCGGGAAACTCAGTGGCGACAGCCGTAAAGTAGTTGTCAAGGTTCCAAATTCGTAGATTCGATCGCCCTGGTGAAGGAGAACTCGCGATGAAGAATCATCATGACGGACCACACCCCGAGCACACCTTCCACCTCGAGAGCCCAGCAACAGGCATCGTCAATCCACGCCATGTCGTGGTGGGCATCGGCAGCGAACCGTCGGGCGGTGACGTACTGGACTTTGCCCTCTCGCTGGCCACCGCGGAAATGGCATCACTTCATGTCGTTCACTGCATCGATGCCGAGGACCAACCCGTGGAAACCGATTCACCTCAGTTCGAGAAACGCCTCAATTCCGCGATGATCACTCAACGTGAACGCGCACTCTCTGCTTTGACATCTCACCCCGGCAACTGGACATACGACTGCAAGCACGATGACCCGGCAGATCTCATCGTGTCGACGGCGGAGAAGTACGACGCGTTCACCATCGTGATCGGGGCGCCGCGACGAGGTCCGATTTCCGCGATGAGTCAGTTGCTGCACAGTTCTGTCACCTCGCGCCTGGACCGCCAGAACAGATACCCGATTGTCATGGTTCCTGCCGGGGTGAAGTCGACGACATGGACGCATAAGGTGACGTAACTATCGCCGGCAATATTGCACTTTCAGGCTCGCTTCCCTTCAGACCAACTGCTGCCGCCCGACGATTGCGCAGGTCGTAACCTCTCGAATCTAACAGGGCGCGACCACACTCAATCTCCAACGAACCAGAGATATCCGTGTCGACGGATTGCAGATTTCGCCGCAGTTTTCAGATCGGCGATCGATTGTTCTTCTTGCTCGTTCTTCGGAATGACCATTGATAATTCGTTCAACAGGAACTGCAATTGATAGCTGTTGAACATAGTATGGCAATATGTGTCAATCCCGTCCGATAATGAACATAATTCAGTTGGTCTGACCCACACCTCTGAGAGAGTCAACATTGGTTTGCTCTTGTGTTACTGCATTGTCGATGCACTTCTGAAAGTACGCGCGCATGCCATCGACTGCGGCGATGTGACTTTCCAACGCATTCACCAATGAGTCTGGACTACCAAATGCCTTTTCTTGAAATTTTCCTTGGAGAGCAAGACCGGAGTTCAGAGTACCGAAACCTCCAAACTGCTTGATGTGTTGGGCATCGTTTACTAACGATCGATACTCGGCGATCAGTACCTCACATGCAATCGCCAGCGGTTTTGCAACATTCGGGTCAACGCCGAAAACCTGATCCGAATTTGACACTGATCTCACACTCACTCTCAATAACTCGATTTTCGGTCAAGACAAAATCCCACCCCTTCAGGACAGCAGCGGAACGATAGTTTGCGCCGCCCGCTCTACTAGTGCGCATGGCGTTTCAGGCCGGTCGATACTAAACTTTGCACCCACACGAACCATCGCGGTTGACTGAGCTGTCGCGAAGGCTACGTTGCATGCCAAATCCCCGTCATCGCCCTGTTCCTGGTACACAAGAATGCTTCGTCCCGCGATTTCGTCTCGACGCAAATCTCGAATCGTGGAATTTCTTTCCACAGCATCGAGTGAACGATCCGCTGACGTGAGTCCGAGATAGAACCACGAGCCCTCCCAGCTACACACGTTGAATCCATCGATGTGGGTGTTTAGGAGGTCCACACGCTGCGTGCCGGGATCAACACCCAAGTTCAAGAGCTCATCGTGACTCAGAACTGCGCACGGATCGAACATTCCGATCGAATCGACCGGGTAAGCCTCACCCACAACCGTCGAGGAACATCCCCCAAGTAGAGCGACCACAGAAACCGACAGACAAGCGCCCCACGGCCTCACAGCACTCCCCCTTGTCCATTGGCTTCACCCAGTTGGACGCACGGGAGTACCGCACGGTTCCGCCCGACTCCATCCATTGCGACAAGTCATGATCCCCAGCGCTACGAGGGCTGCTCCAACTCCCACGCCGCGAGTTGTGTGCGCGAGGTGAAACCGAGCTTTGTCAGAATGTGCTCGATATGCCGTTGCGTGGTCCGAACCGAGATTGCCAGGTTATCCGCGATGGCTTTGTTATCCAGGCCGACAGCGACGAGGTCGGCAACCTGTTGTTCGCGCGCACTCAATCCGGCCTCTTGGCCTGTAGCCGACGGATTCTCTTGCAGCGCAAAGGCTACGGACTCGTGAAAGTCCAGGGCGTGCCCTTGATTCCGGGCACTGCGAAAAGCCTGGCTGCCAAGCGCACGAAGCGTTTCCTGCTCGCATCGCTGCCGATAGTTTCCCAAGCTCGGAAACAGAACCGGAGAACTGTTCACCATGTCGACGATCGCCTCGGCGGCGCCCATCAAGACCACGGCGCGACGTTCGTCGTGTTCGGCGCCGGCAATCCATGCAAGCGCGTCCAAACACACCGTCGCCGTGAGCGGTTCCTCGACGCGTTCGGCGATACGCAATGCCTGTTTGACAAGGTCCGCTGCGTAAGCGAGATCTCCTTGACGCCAGACCGCGACGCCCATCGACCACAGCGAGTAGGACCGGTACACCGATTCGCCGGTGCGCTGCGTGATCGCAAGAACCTGCTCATGACAGGAGATCGACTGGTCCGTCTCACCATTGGCTTCGTACGCCATCCCGAGCGTGTTCAGAATCCACACCCGCAAGGCGAGATCATCGCCGGTGCCGACCAGGTCCAACGCCTTCCGGAGGTAGTCACACGCGCGCGCAGTGTCGCCGAGAAACAGTTCGAGGCAGCCTTGCGCTTGGATCACCCTAGCCTGCGAGGTCCACTCGTCGAGATGCTCGGACAAGTCCAGGTGATCGAACACATCCAGCTTTTGGGACAGCTCGACCGCTTCGGCAACACGCGCCGCCGCGACATCGAGCGCACCCTGGATTTCGGCGAGAACGCCACTGGCACATAGCGCTTTGATTCTGTCGACGGTCGGATGCTCGACATCGATGTCCAGGAGGTGGTCGAGCCAATAGCGCCCCTCGCTGAAAAGTCCACGCGAGAGCCAGAATGGGAAGAGTGCGCCGGCGATCTGCAGCCCGAGGCGGTCGTCACTGTGCGTCGACTCCGCGTAGTCCATCGCGTCGCGGAGATTTGATTGTTCTCTCCCCAATCGATCAATCCAGTCCTTCTGCCGGGCACTGATCCATTCGGTTTCCGCTTCCAGCACCATCTTTCGATACCAGTCGCGATGTTGCCGCCGCAACAAACCGTAGTCGCCGGATTCCTCTGCCTTCTCGCGGCCGTAGTCGTGGAGCGTATCGAGCATCCGGAAACGCACGACCGTTTCCGATTCTTCGCGGATCAGGATCGACTTGTCGACCAGCGAGGCCATTCCGTCGAGCAACTCGTCCGCACTGTGATCGCCGCAGCAAATGCTTTCCACTGCATCGAGTTCGAAGCCACCGGCAAAAACGGACAGCCGCGCCCACAACTGCTGTTCCCACCTGGTGCAGAGGTCGTAACTCCAGTCCATACACAACCTCGAGGTCTGTTGACGGGACGGCGCATTACGACTACCGAGTGTGAGAAGCTTGAACCGGTCGGTCAACCGATCCAGGATCTGTTCGACGGACATCGAACGCAATCGGGCTGCAGCCAATTCGATGGGTAGGGGCAATCCGTCGAGTCGCTGACAAATCCTCGCAACCGTGACCTTGTTTCCCTCAGTCAGCTCGAATCCAGGCAATGCCGCGGCGGCCCGATCAGTGAACAGCGTGATCGCGTCGAATCTGGACAAACCGTGAATTGACGTTTCGCGGTCGGGGGCGGGCACGGACAACGGCGGCACCCGAAGGACAGTCTCGCCACCGATACCGAGCGGTTCACGACTGGTTGCGAGAATGCGAAGTTCCGGACACACACGCAGAAGAAACGTGACCAGATCGGCTACTGCATCAACCAGGTGTTCGCAGTTGTCCAGCAAAAGCAGAACGTTCCGATTGGCCAGAAAGTCAGCCAATACGTCGTCGAGAGGGCCGGTGCGGTCTCTGATCCCGAGCGAGGACGCAACAAGATCGGCAAGCAAAGACGCGTCCTGCAGTTCGCCCAGTTCGGCTACGGACACTCCGTCGTCAAATTTCTGTCGCAGATCCGCTGCGACTCTGACCGCCAGCCGAGTCTTTCCTACGCCACCGATACCCGTCAATGTGACCAGCCGAGATTCGAGAATCTTCGCTTTGGTTTCGGTCAACTCTCGCCGCCGACCGATGAAGCTGGTCAGTTCCAACGGCAAATTGCCGGAAGGGGGCGGGGACGTGGTAGTCGCAGACGAGCCTGCGTATCTGACGAGGACATTGCCATCTGACGCTCCGGAGTTCTGCTGACTTTCCTCACCCGCTTCGGTTGCCAGCAGCGCCATATCGGTAACGGGAAAACCTTTAACCGACTGGATCTTCCGAAGGTCTTCGCCGAATTCGCGGGCAGACGCAGTCCGCCGAAGTGGGTCGCCATTCATCGCGTGCTCGATCACCGCGGACATCCCTTCCGGGATTCCCAGTTCACGGAGGTCGGGAATCGGCTCGGTCGTGATGCGCAAGAACTGCGCGATCAATTCCTCGCCGCTGCGACGTTGGAATGCCGCGTGCCCGGACACAGCGCAGAACAATGTTGCACCGAGGCCGTAGATATCTCCCGCAACGCTGGGCGGCTCTCCGCTGAGAATTTCGGGTGCCGTGAACGCCGGCGATCCCGTCACGGTACCGGTGGACGTCTCGAATCCGCCCACGATGTGCGCGATACCGAAGTCCGTGATCGCCGGCTCGCCATAGTCGGTGAACAGGATGTTCGCAGGTTTGACGTCTCGGTGGAGGATCCCGAGTCGATGAGCACTTTCGAGGGCGCCGGCAATTTTCACTCCGAGCCGAAGAGTCTCGTTCAGCGACAGCGGACCCGTCGAACGAATTCTTGTTTCCAGAGATCCTCTCGGGTGATACGGCATCACGATGTACGGGTGACCGCTTGCCGTGGTGCCGACGTGCAAAACGTTGACGATGTTCGGGTGGCCGGTCAGCCTCCCCATCACGTGTTGTTCACGGACGAAGCGAGCATCGTTTTCCTGTTCAACGCTCGCGGTCAGGACCTTGACAGCAACGATGCGATCCAAGCGCGGCTGCGAACAGCAATAGACGACGCCGAAGCCTCCACGCCCGATCTCGCGGGCGTCCTCCAGCCCCGACATCTCCAGTTCGGAGACGACGTTCGACGTATCGTGCGCCGTGCTGAACGGATCAGCACGCTGCGTACCAAACGGATCGATTTCCGACATCAACCTTGCACCAACCAACCCTCCCCGAAGATTCGCTGGCACTGATCTCGAGAAGCCCAAAATCAGGATATCCCTTTTTGCCGCAGCGCACCGTCGCCCTTTGCCAGGAAACAAGCGCAGGAAAGCTCAGGAGATCGAATAGGCCTCGAGAGGGAAGCGCTTCGCCTCGACAAATGCGTTGCGCGTCGATGTTGGCCGCAGGATAGCCGCCTCACCGTGCTGATTGAAGTAATAGCTTCGCGCGGTCTGGCAACTGCCGCCGTAGAAAACGGAGTCCGCCAGGTTTTCGGTCATTCGGTCGAGAAACTCGGTATTGGCGGCCTCGGTGACCTCGAAGGTGTCGGCTCCTCGCCGCTTCAGTTCACCGAACAGTCGCTCGATGTGCTGCATCTGCGATTCGATGGTCGTGAAGTAGGACAGCCCGCTGTACGAATAGGGACTCGCGAGGGTGAGAAAGTTAGGGAAATGCGGGACGGACACTCCCTCATACGCCTGGAAACGGTTGTCACGCCACCACTTTCCGAGATTTCTGCCCTCTCGGCCGATAACCTCGATGGCCGGGAAGTTGACGTCCCACAGATTGAACCCAGTAGCCAGCACCAGAGTGTCGATCTCGGTCTTACGACCGTCAACCGTGACGATACCGTCGGCGGCAATGTGGTCGATCGACGTGGTCTCGAGGTGAACGTTTCGTTTGGTGAATGTACGGAAGTAGCTGTTGGAGAAGGTAGGTCGCTTGCATCCGAAATCGTAGTCGGGAGTGAGCTGCTTACGCAGCGCCGCGTCGCGGACCTGCGACCGCAGGAAGGCACGCGATGCTGCTGCGGCGCCCTTGTTGAGCAACTTCACCTGCTTGTAGTGCAAGACAGCGCTCACCATGATCATTTCCAGAATTCCGGAACTGACAGCTCGCGCGATCCGCTGGGTCAACGGAATTCGGGAGAAGAGCTTCTGGACGGCCGACGGAATGGGGACGTCGAGCTTGGGAACAACCCAGATTGGCGTGCGTTGGTACACGGTCAGATCCGCGGCTTGGCGCGCAACTTCGGGAATGAGTTGCACTGCAGTAGCGCCGGTTCCGATGATTGCCGTCTTTGTACCGGCAAGTTCGTACGAATCGTCCCACGCCGTGGTGTGAATGATCTTGCCCGCAAATTCGTCGATGCCGGAGATATCCGGCCGATGCGGCTGAGAGAGAAAGCCCGTCGCCGTCAGTAGATAGGTCGCGGTGATCTCAGGCTGCCCGTCCACGGACACCACCCAGTGCGCCTCGTCCTCGTCCCACCGCGCGCCGTTCACCACGGCGCCGAACGTCATATGGCGCCGTAGGTCGTACTTGTCCGCGACATGGTCGGCATACTTCTTCAACTCCGCACCTGGCGCAAAAAGCCGCGACCAGTGCGGATTGGGCTCGAACGAATACGAGTAGGTGACCGACGCGATGTCGACCGCCAATCCCGGATAGCGATTGACGTGCCACGTTCCACCCAGATCATCCTCGCGTTCGAGGATCGCCAGGTTGTTCAGGCCCAACCGCTTGAGTTGAATGGCTGCGCCCATTCCGCCAAAGCCCGCCCCGACCACTACTGCGTCGTACTGCACTGCCATCAGTTGAAATCCCCTCGTGAACCGCACATCAGAAACTGACACGTCATTCCGTTATGGAAAACGGTATCATCTTCAGCGTGACGAAGGCCATAACCCGAGCGGAGCGAAAAAAGGCGGAACTACGCCGCGAGATAATCGACGCATCGTTCGAGTGTTTTGCCCAACGGGGCTATCACGCCACCGGAATCGCTGATATTGCAACAACTCTCGGTATCGGCCACGGCACGTTCTACCGATACTTCGAGAACAAACGCGACATCATCGATCACGTCATCGACGATCTGATTGCCAAGATCATCGACGCACTGGCCACCGACAATGCGCCGGACGCAGCCAACACCTTGGACGAGTACCGAGCTCAGGTAGCCCGCATCGCGGATGTACTCCCCCGTATCTTTTTCGACGACCCACGGATCCCGCGGGTGCTGCTCTTCGAGACAACGGGGGTCGACGCCGACCTGACGGGCCGGATGCTCGACCTACTCGACCAGGCCGCCGCACTGACTGCCGGATATCTCAGTCACGGCGTCGAATGCGGATACCTTCGCGCCGACCTCGACATCGCGAATACGGCCCAGGCCGTCAACGGCATGATGCTGGCCAGCGGCATACAGGGACTGCGAGCCGAGTCGTCCGTGGACTGCACCGCCCTCAATCAGGCGATCACCCGGATGATGTTCGACGGAATCCGAGCAGAAAACACCTAGCGGACAACAATCCCTTCGGCGCGCATGGCATCCTTGACCTGCGGGATGCTCAGGTCACCGAAGTGGAAGACACTCGCCGCGAGGACTGCGTCGGCGCCTGCTTCGACGGCAGGCGCAAAATGTTCGACCAGACCGGCGCCGCCGCTGGCGATGACCGGAACGTGAACAGCGGCACGGACAGCGCGGATCATCAGGAGGTCGAAACCGGCCTTGGTGCCGTCGGCGTCCATGGAGTTGAGCAGGATCTCTCCGACGCCCAACTCTGCGCCGCGCTCGGCCCACTCGACCGCGTCGATGCCGGTTCCGCGCTTGCCACCGTGCGTCGTGACCTCCCAGCCGGACGGAGTGTCCGGCTGGCCCTGCGGAACCGTCCTTGCGTCGACGGACAAGACGATGCACTGCGAACCGAAACGCTCACTCAATTCCTTGAGCAGTTCAGGACGTGCGATGGCTGCGGTGTTGACGCTGACCTTGTCGGCTCCGGCGCGCAGCAGGCGGTCGACGTCCTCGACCGTGCGTACACCGCCGCCCACCGTCAGCGGAATGAAAACCTGCTCGGCAGTACGACTTACAACGTCGAGCATCGTGCCACGATCAGACGTCGACGCGGTCACGTCCAGGAAGGTCAGCTCGTCGGCGCCTTGGGCGTCGTACGCTGCGGCCAGTTCGACCGGATCGCCCGCGTCGCGAAGGTTCTCGAAGTTGACACCCTTGACCACTCGTCCGGCATCGACGTCGAGGCACGGGATCACACGAACTGCGAGGGTCATGACGTTGGTCCTCCTGAGGACGAAGCGCGCGGATCACCGAGCGATGTAAGGATGTCGAGAATTTCACCGTGAACACCGGGAGCGGCAGCAAGTACCGAACCCGATTCTACGGTCCACGGGTTACCGGCGAGGTCGGTGACCACCCCACCTGCCGCGCGTACAAGGGCAACGCCCGCCGCATTGTCCCACGCATTGTGCCCATAGACGATTGCGCCGCCTAAAATGCCTGCCGCGGTGAAGGCCAGATCAACTCCCGTGCTGCCGTGGATACGGATACGGGAAGACACCTTGCTGATTTCGGCCAGTACTTCCAGCCGATAGCTGCCGGGAATTCGTCCGCGACTCTTCACGTTGAGCGCACCCAGCGCAACGATCGACGACGCCAGATCAGTGGATTCCAAGGGTGGTACAGCACTGCCGTTCACCAGCAACGGGCCGCCTGCTTTTGCCGCGTAGGTATGTCCGATCAACGGCAACCAGGTCAACCCCAGGACCGGAACGCCGTCGTCGAGCAATGCCAGCAGAGTTCCGGCCTGCGGGAGCCCGGCCGAGTAGTTGAACGTGCCGTCGACGGGATCGAGAACCCAGACGAGCCCGGACTCGATGTCGGGCCCGCCGAATTCCTCGCCGTGCACTTCAATCCCGGTGCGATCGAACAACTCCGACGACAACCGCTTCTCGAGCGCGAGGTCCACCTCGGTGGCAAAATCGGCCCAACCCTTACGGACTGCGCTCGGCGAACCCACACCGGCAACAAACTGATCGTGAACGCCGTCAAGCAGCCCACCGGCAATCGCGAGGAGTTCGTCGAGGTCACGCGGCGGGTTCATCAAGCGAATCTAACCGGAAACTGCAGCAAGTGCTTCAGGAAGGGTGAAGCGGCCGGCGTACAGCGCCTTGCCGACAATCGCGCCTTCGACGCCCTGATCAACGAGGCTGGAGATGGCCAGCAGATCATCGATGGTTGAAACACCACCGGATGCAACAACGTGGGCGTCGGTCACGGCGCACACCTGGCTCAGAAGTTCGAGATTGGGACCGGTGAGGGTTCCGTCCTTGGATACGTCGGTGACGACGTAACGCGTGCAGCCGTCACGGTCCAGACGAGCGAGGGTTTCCCAGAGGTCTCCGCCGTCGGTGACCCAGCCGCGCCCGCGGGTACGGTACTGGCCGTCGACCAGACGCACATCGAGGCCGACGGCAATCCTGTCGCCGTACTTGGCCAATGCACGAGCACACCACTCGGGATCTTCGATGGCAGCGGTGCCGAGGTTGACGCGAGCACAGCCGGTGGCCAGTGCAGCTTCGAGGGAGGCGTCGTCACGGATTCCACCGGACAGTTCGACCTTGACCGTCAGGTCACCGATGACGCCTGCCAGCAGTTCGCTGTTGGATCCGCGCCCGAAGGCGGCGTCGAGGTCGACAAGATGTACCCATTCGGCACCGTCGTTCTGCCACGCAAGGGCGGCGTCGCGGGGCGACCCGTAACCGGTCTCACTTCCCGCCTCTCCTTGCACGAGGCGAACAGCTTCACCGTTGACAACATCCACAGCAGGCAAAAGGACCAGGCTCACGTGCGATAACCCTAGTCGGTCAGGACCTTGAACCGTGTGTCGGGTCTTGATCACCGTCGCCGAAGGCATTTCGCGTCATCCGCTTCGACACGACGCCCATCGCCGCGATGGCCGCACCAACCCCGACGAGGCCGATCACGAGCCCTACGACAGGCGTCGGATCCACCAGAACGACGATCACCGTCGTGACTGCCAGAACAGCCACGGCGGCGCCGAGCGAGAACAGCGCAAGACGAGCCAACGAGAAGTTGTCTCCGCTGTACTTGCCGGAAGGTCCGGTCACAAACTCTGCACCCAGTTGCTCAGCAACTCAGCACCCGCATCGCCCGACTTCTCGGGGTGGAACTGCGTTGCGGACAGCGCACCGTTCTCGACGGCAGCGAGGAACTTTCCGCCGTGATCGGCCCACGTCAGTTTGGGAGCAGCGATGTGCTCGGACGGCGGCAGTTCCCAGTTCTGCACACCGTACGAGTGGACGAAGTAGAAACGGGTGTCCGCGTCGATGCCCTTGAACAGCGTGCTGGACTCGGGTGCTTCGACGGTGTTCCATCCCATGTGCGGCAACACATCGGCCTTCAAGCGCTCGACAGTGCCGGGCCACTCGCCGCACCCTTCGGCTTCGACGCCGAATTCGACGCCGCGCTCGAACAGGATCTGCATACCGACACAGATGCCCAGAACCGGCCGTCCGCCCGCGAGGCGCTGACCGATGATCCGCTCACCCCGAACCTCACGCAGGCCCTCCATGCACGCAGCAAAAGCGCCGACGCCGGGAACGACCAGGCCGTCTGCGGCCAGCGCCACCTTGGGATCGCTGGTTACCTCCACCTGTGCGCCGGTGCGCGCCAATGCGCGGGTGGCCGAATGCAGGTTGCCGGAGCCGTAGTCGAGGACGGCAATCGTGGAAGCGCTCATGCCCCAACTCTATCGGGCACGTCTGACGCTACTGCGATCAGTGCTCAGGCCTCGCGACACCAAGTTTGTTGTACGCGTCCATACACAGAGCAACCACTTGCGTCCGGATGGCGGCGCGGTCCACTGCCGGCTCGGGCCACGGAACCTTCACGAGCTTTTCCGTACCGTCGACATCGGCAACCCACTCGCCCGCAACCGAATCGAGGCCCACCATTCGCGCGCTGGTCGCGGTCGGCTCCGCGAAAGCCCGAACGATCATCAGATTGTCGCTGGTGTGATCCGCATTCATATGAGCGGTCACACCGGCGATAACCGTGTCGTCAAAGGTTGTCATAGCTCCGGATCTTAGAACCTGCCGTGTGGTTGTCCGGTTTCGGATCGCCCCGTCGGCCGATCGATGTGCCGGCCACAGCGAGTGCCGGGATCAACGCGACGACACTTGCCGAGACGATGAATACCCACGTGTATCCCGACACCGATGCCACAAATCCCAGCGCAATCGCGCCGATTCCAGTTCCGGCGTCGTATGCGATGTTCCAGATCGCGCTGGCCGATCCGATGCGTTTCGGACCTGCAGCCGAAAAAGCCATGACCAAGGATTCATTCTGCACAGCACCGAATCCGAACCCGAAAAGCACTGCAGCGCCGATCAACACCACATTCGCACCGTCGTCGACACTCAGGGCGAACAGGAGGAGACCGACTGTCGCCGACACCAAGGCCGGTGCGAGCATCTTGCCGCTACCGAATCGATCGGAGATCAATCCCGCTGAGTATCGACCCACCAGCATGGACCCACTGGCCGTCGCCAGCACCACGCCGGCGATCGCGGCACGATCCGAAATTGCGATGGGCAACAGCGAGGACAAGCCGCCGAACGACGCTGACACGCACGCAAGCGCGACCACGGGGACCATCACCGTGAACACACTCACTCGCGCAGACGTGCCGGTTGGCTGAGCGCGCAATTTCGGCAAGCGGGTGATGGCGATTACCGCGAGCGCCGGAACCACGGCGCCCAAAACGAAGACCGGTGTGGCCGACCATCTTGCCGCTATCGCCAAACCCAGTGGCAACCCTGCCATTTGAGAGGCTGCAATCGCGATGCCCTGGGCTCCGGTAGCTCGGCCCAGTATTCGCCTGGGCGCCAATTCCGCGACCAATGCGCCGCCGGCGACCGTGAGCAAACCGAATCCGACACCGCGCACTGCCGACACCGACAACGCCGCAATCGAATCGGAAAACATCAACAGCACCAGCGACGGTGGCCCGAGCAACAGGCACCCCGCAGTGAGTACAGGACGATAGCCGCGAGTCCTCAACAAGCGCGGCACCAGCAACTGTGTCAGCACAGTAGCCGCCATGAAGACGCCCGTCACGGCCCCGGCCAAGGCGTCGGAGCCACCCGACTGCGCCACCACCAACGGAACAACCGGAAGCAGTAACGACCAGCCACCAAAGGCGGCAGCAGCCATGACCAGGACACTGATCATCCCCGGGGTTCGGAGTAACCCCGGGGATGATGTGCGTTCGACCATCAGATGCGCAGCGCGCCGGCTACCGCTGCAAGAATTGCCAGTGCCAGAAGGATTCCCGACGCCAATTTGTTCACCTTGAACATCGAGTAGGCCCCGCCCACAGCGATTCCCGCGCCGATGAACAACAGATAGGTAAAGAGGACGCTCACAGAGTGCCCTTCGTCGAAGGCACGCCGCTCACGCGCGGATCCGGCTCGACGGCCTCACGCAGAGCGCGAGCAACAGCCTTGAACTCGGCCTCCGTGATGTGGTGCTGATCGCGTCCGTACAGAACCCGAACATGCAGGGCGATACGAGCATTGAGCGCGATCGACTCGAAGACGTGGCGGTTGATCACCGCGTGGTACGGAACGCCGGGGTACCCGCCGATGACGGAATGCACCATGTAATCCGGTTCCCCGGTATGCACGCAGTACGGACGGCCGGACACGTCGACGGACGCGTGCGCGAGGGTTTCGTCCATCGGGATGAAGGAATCACCGAATCGGCGAATACCCTTCTTGTCCCCCAATGCCTGACCCAACGCCTGACCGAGAACGATGGCGGTGTCCTCGACGGTATGGTGAGCGTCGATTTCGACGTCACCTTTCGCCTGAACACTCAAGTCGAAGCTGGCGTGCGTACCCAACGCGGTGAGCATGTGGTCGAAGAACGGAACGCCGGTGGAAACGTCGACAATGCCGGTCCCGTCCAGGTTCAATTCGACGACGATGCTGGATTCTCGCGTCGTTCGTTCGATCCGCGCAATGCGATCGCTCATGCCGTTTCTCCTGCGTTGATGAGTTCTGTACCGGCGATCTCGTCACTGGCTTTGATGAACGCGTCGTTCTCGGCTTCGAGTCCGACCGTCGCCCGCAGATATCCGGGGATGCCGATGTCGCGAATGAGGACACCTCGATCGAGGTACTCCTTCCACGCCTGCGCACTGTCGGTGAATTGACCGAACAAGATGAAGTTCGCGTCACTGGGAATCACTCGGAAACCGGTGTCCGCCAATGCCTTCGATACCCGATCACGCTCGGCTGACAATGCGTGAACGCTGGCGAGGGTCTCGTCGGCGTGACGCAGCGCAGCGCGCGCGGCAGCCTGCGTGACCACCGAGAGGTGATACGGCAAGCGCACCAACAGCAATGCATCGATGAACGCGGGGGCGGCAGCCAGATAGCCGAGTCGGCCACCGGCAAACGCAAACGCCTTGCTCATCGTGCGCGTGACCACGATCTTGGTGGGGAACTCGTCGATGAGCGTCATCGCGCTGGGGGCGGCGGAGAACTCGGCGTAAGCCTCGTCGACGATGACGATGCCCGGCGCCACCTCGAGGATGCGTCGCAGTTCCGCGATGCCGACACTGTGGCCGGTCGGGTTGTTGGGACTGGTCACGAACACGACATCCGGTCGACGTTCCGCGATCACGGTGACGGCAGCATCCACGTCCAATGCGAAGTCATCCCGACGGAAGACCTCGACCCACTCGGTATCGGTGCCGTCCGCGATGATCGGGTGCATCGAGTACGAGGGCACAAATCCCATCGCGCTGCGTCCAGGACCGGCAAAGGCCTGGAGTAGTTGCTGCAGGATTTCATTCGATCCGTTGGCCGCCCACAGGTTGTCGACGGTGACCGGTACACCCGTCTGCTTCGACAGGTACGCAGCAAGATCCGTCCGCAGCGCCACAGCGTCGCGGTCGGGGTAACGGTGCAGTTCCTTGGCCGCTTCACGCACGGATTCGGCGACGTCATCGATGAGCGCCTGCGTCGGCGGATGCGGGTTCTCATTGGTGTTGAGCTGTACGGGAACCGTCAACTGCGGAGCGCCGTACGCGGACTTACCGCGCAGGTTCTCGCGAATCGGGAGCGCGTCGACCGAAATCGACGCTCCGGGAGCGGCACTCATCGCAGAGCCTCGAACCGCAGACGCACAGCCTCACCGTGAGCCGGCAGGTCTTCAGCATTGGCCAGCGTGATGACATGTCCGGCAACATCTTTCAATGCCGATTCGGAGTAGTCGATCACGTGGATGCCGCGCAGGAACGTCTGCACACTCAGTCCGGACGAGTGACGTGCACAGCCGGCCGTCGGCAGAACGTGGTTGGAGCCGGCGCAGTAGTCGCCGAGGCTGACCGGCGCCCACGGACCGACAAAAACCGCTCCGGCGCTGGTGACCTGAGCTGCGACACCGGTGGCATCTTCGGTCTGAATCTCGAGGTGCTCGGCTGCGTAGGCGTTGACTACGCGGAGACCAGCTGCGACGTCCGAGACCAGAACGGTTCCGGACTGGCTTCCGGTGAGGGCGGTGGTGACGCGCTCGCGGTGCTTGGTGATCTCGAGTTGCGCGGCCAGAGCCTTGTCGACCGCGTCGGCCAATTCAACGCTGGTCGTGACAAGGACGCTGGCGGCCATCACGTCGTGCTCGGCCTGGCTGATGAGGTCGGCGGCAACGTGGACCGGGTCAGCGGTGTGGTCGGCGAGGATCGCGATCTCGGTGGGACCGGCTTCTGCGTCGATGCCGACCAGTCCGCGGCACAGACGCTTGGCCGCAGTGACGTAGATGTTGCCGGGACCGGTGATGAGGTCGACCGGGACAAGCTCGGTTCCATCGGTGTCGGTTCCGCCGTAGGTCAGGAGGGCGACGCCCTGCCCGCCGCCGACGGCCCACACCTCGTCGACGCCGAGCATGGCTGCTGCGGCAAGAATGGTGGGGTGCGGCAATCCGCCGAAGTCAGCTTGGGGCGGCGAAGCGACAACCAACGATCCGACGCCGGCGGTCTGAGCCGGGACGACGTTCATGACAACGCTCGACGGATACACGGCATTGCCGCCGGGAACATAGAGACCAACACGCTCGACCGGAACCCAACGCTCGGTGACCGTGCCACCCGGAACGACCTCTGTGACGGTGTCCTTGCGACGCTGATCGGCGTGCACCTTGCGAGTGCGCTCGATCGCAACCTCGAGGGCTTCCTTGACTGCCGGGTCGAGTTCACGAAGTGCGCGCTCGAGCTCAGCTGCGGGCACACGAACCGACCCGGGACGAACGCCGTCGAACTTCTCGCCGAACTCGAGAGCAGCTTCTGCGCCGCGATCGCGAACGGCCTCGACCATCGGGCGAACCTGATGCAGCACCGCATCCACATCCACTCCACCTCGCGGAAGCGCGGCACGAAGTTCGGCCGTGGATGGGGTACGACCACGCAGGTCGGTGCGGGCAAGCATGAGAGTTCCTCTCGTACGCAAACGGGGGACCTGTGTCTCGCAGAGAGAACACAGAACTGACGTCAATTATTCAGGATAGTCGCACCCTGTTAAGCACCGGTCCACCTGCGGCGCTCAGCGACCACCCGCCATCGCCGCCAGTGGCGGCGGTCACGGTCGATCGGCGTCGCGGGATTAGGCAAATTCCACATCCGACATTTCGAAGGTCGCTGTGTTTATAACAAACGCGTCACGCACCGCTAGGGTCGAAAGTCGTGACAGACAGTGACGTGGCCGTGGCCGCACCTCCCAACCCGCCGATTCCGCAGCGCGCCGCACGGCAGTCGCACGCAAGGATGGTGGCAATCGTTGCCTCCATTCTCGGAATCCTCGCGTGTGTATCCATACCGTTCCTGCCTATCCAGCAGGACACGGCCGGCATCAACTGGCCACAGGCCGGTTCGACGACCAGCGTCGAAGCCCCCCTCGTCTCGTACACACCGCAGCGGTTCGAGGCCTCCATTCCGTGCGCGTCGATAAACGAGCTGGCAGCAACGGGTGGAACCCTCGTATCTACCGCGCCCGCAAGCGCCGCCGATGCGCGTCGCTACGGGTTTGTCGCTACGGTGTCGCCCGCATCGGCAGACGCACCCGCACGCGTCGACGCGATCCTGCGGGACGAGGTTGTGTTCTCGGGACCGCTCGACGAACTCCCCGGCGGTTGTGCGCTGACGGTGCTCGCCGAGCCCACCCGGACGACGGTCTCCGTCACCGGGTCAGAGCCACGGATTCTCGATGGTGACCACCGGCCGCAAGTTGTCGGCGTGTTCAGCGACCTGAACACCGCTGCCGCCGGATTGGACGTCTCGATAGTCTCCGACTCCCGATTCACGTCGAGCCCGTCGACGATCAAAACGCTCGCCATGATTCTCGGTGCGCTGACCGCGATCATCTCGCTCGTCGCGTTGCACCGCCTCGACAATCTCGACGGCCGTCACAGCCGCAAATTTCTGCCGACGAGGTGGTGGAAATTCACCCGCGTCGACGGTGTTGTCATCGGAACATTGGTGCTGTGGCACTTCATCGGAGCCACGACAACCGACGACGGCTACCAGTTCACGATGGCCAGGGCAGCTGAGCAATCCGGGTACATGTCGAACTACTTCCGCTGGTTCGCCGTCCCGGAAACACCGTTCGGAACTCCCTACTACAACATCCTCGGACTACTCGCGCACATCAGTCCGGCAAGCCCGTGGGTCCGGCTACCGGCACTGGTGGCCGGCGTCGTCGCGTGGCTTGTCATCAGTCGTGAGGTCGCCCCGCGCCTCGGCGCAGCAATCCGCGGAAACCGTCTTGCTCTCTGGACCGGCGCGCTCGTTTTTCTCGCATTCTGGCTCCCGTTCAACAACGGATTGCGCCCCGAACCGATTGTTGCACTCGGCGTTCTCCTGACGTGGTGCTCGATCGAACGCGCCATCGCGACACGTCGACTCCTGCCGGTTGCCGTCGCAATTCTGATTGCCGGGTTCACGTTGACGGCAGGTCCGTCCGGGCTGATCTGCTTCGCCGCGCTGATCGCCGGCATCCGTCCCGTCATCGGCATCATCGTCGAACGCGCTCGGACCACCGGTTACCTCGCTGCCGTCGGACCGCTTCTTGCTGCAGGACTGTCGATTCTCATCCCCGCCTTCGGCGATCAGAGCCTGGCCGCCGTCATCGAAATGCAGCGCGTTCACTCGATCTCACCGAACGCCCCGTGGTTCGACGAATATCTGCGCTACCAGTACCTGCTCAACATCTCCGTCGACGGATCACTGACACGGCGCTTCGGCGTGTTTGTCATGTTCCTGTGCCTTGGAGTCTGCACCGCGATGATGCTCCGCAAAGGCGGCCGCATCCCCGGATTGGCCGCCGGCCCGCCGCGGCGAATTGTCGGTCTCACCATCGGCGCGCTGCCGCTGCTGATGTTCTCGCCCACCAAGTGGACGCACCACTTCGGAATCTTCGCGGGGCTGACAGCAATTCTCGCAATGATGACGGCAGTTGCGGTCGGAACCACCCTTCTGCGTTCCCCGCGCAATCGCGCGCTGTTCGCCGCAGGCGTGCTGTTCCTGCTCGCAGTGGCGTTCACCGGCAGCAACAGCTACTACTACGTCTCGAGCTACAGCGTTCCCTGGTGGGACAAACCCGTATCGATCAGTGGGCTCGGCGCGAGCACCGTTCTCCTCGGGCTGACCGTGCTGATGCTCGGGGTCGCCGCGTGGTTCTTCTTCCGTGAGCCGTACACCGTCGGCAAGGAGATGTCGCCGCGTCAGGCTCGCCTGCTGGCCATCTCACCGCTGACCGTCGCGGCCGGTGCCATGGTTCTCTTCGAAGTTCTCTCGATGTCCAAGGGCGTGATCAGCCAGTACCCGGCCTACTCGGTGGGCCGAGCAAACGTCGACGCGGTGCTCGGACAACCCTGTGGACTAGCCAACGACGTCCTGCTCGAAACAGATCCGAACGCATCGATGCTGGCACCGTTGTCCGGCGACATCGCAACCGCACTTTCAGCCGGCGGCGCCACCGGATTTGATCCGAACGGTGTTGCCGGCGACCTCAGCGCCGACGAGGAAGCGACCGCCACCGGTGGTGCCAACACTGTCGACAGCGACGAGACCACGGCCGGAAACTCCGCCGGAACCGGTGGTGGCGCTGGAGTGACCGGCGTCAACGGCAGTTCGGTCGCGTTGCCGTTCGGCCTCGATCCCGCCACAACTCCGGTGATGGGCAGCTACGGCCAAGCCGCACCGGGCACCCTGACCAGTGGGTGGTACCAACTTCCCGACCTCAGCGACAGCGGCACCCGCGGCGACATCATTTCCATCGCCGCAGCCGGACGCGTCCGATCCGTCGACACCGACGGCATCGTCACCTACGGGCAGAACGTCGAGGTCGAATACGGCACCGCGCGAGGTGCCGATGACGTCGAAATCGGTGGCCGGATCGCACCTCTCGACATCGGCCCGTCGCCGTCGTGGCGCAACCTTCGCGTTCCTCTCGACCAGATTCCTGTGGAAGCCAACACCATTCGTCTTGTTGTCAGCGATCTCGACAGCAAGGACGATCAATGGGTAGCGGTTACTCCGCCGCGTGTACCGCAAACACAGAAACTGCAGGACGTTGTCGGTTCCGACGCTCCCGTGATGTTGGATTGGGCTGTGGGTCTGGCCTTCCCGTGCCAACGGCCGTTCGATCATCGCGTCGGCGTTGCCGAGGTTCCCGAGTACCGCATCCTGCCCGATCACAGCGGCGCACTCGTGACCACAGCGTGGCAGGACCACTTCGGCGGTGGTCCGCTCGGGTGGATCGATCTCCTCGTCAGTGCGCAGACCATACCGTCGTATCTCGACAACGACTGGGGTCGCGACTGGGGTTCGATCGAGAAATACACTCGACTGGATCCTGCGGCGGTACCCGCGGAACTCGACGAATCCCGCGTGCAACGTTCGGGTATGTGGACTCCCGGTCCGATGACGATTGAATTCTGATCCTGCAAAAGCCACCTTTCTGGACACCTGTATGACCTAACCTCCCATCATGGGAGTCACGTCACGGTCGATTGCCGCCGCCCTACTCGCCCTCGTGATCGGGGTGGCGGCATCGCCGGCGCAGGCATCGGGAACCCCGTCGGAGGAGTTCCTATGGGGCGTTGCCACTTCCGGTTTTCAGTCGGAGGGTTCCTCCCCCGACAGCAACTGGTCGAGGTACTCCGCATCGGGTCGCACCCACGACATCATCGGCGACTCGGTCGACTTTCGGCACCGCTTCACCGAGGACATCGACCGCGCGGCAGATCTGGGCGCGCAGGTGTTCCGCTTCGGCGTCGAATGGGCGCGGGTGCAACCCTCACCCGGAACGTGGAACGAGACCGAATTCGGATACTACGACGATGTTGTCGCGCATATCCTGGCCCGCGGAATGACGCCGATGATCACTCTCGATCACTGGGTATATCCGGGTTGGGTCGTCGATCAAGGTGGGTGGACAAACCCGAAAACCGAAGCCGACTGGCTGACCAACGCCGAGAAGGTGGTCGCGCGATACTCCGGGGTCGGCGCATTGTGGATCACGATCAACGAACCGACGGTGTACGTGCAGCGTGAGTTGACGTACGGCGGAATCACGCTCCCCCAGGCACCCTTGATGTTCGACGCACTTGTTCGAGTGCACCGATCGATCTACGACCGCATCCACGTCCTCGACCCGGGCGCTCGCGTCAGCAGCAACTTCGCGTTCATTCCGGGTGTCTCGGAGGCAATCGACTCCGTGTTCACCGATCGGGTCAGCGACAAACTCGACTTCCTCGGTATCGACTACTACTACGGTGTGGCACTGGACAACCCGACCGCGGCCTACGCCGCGATCGACGAGTTCTACAACGTCACACCACAGCCCGAGGGTTTGTACGACGCACTGATGCGCTATTCACGCAAGTACCCGGAACTCCCCCTCTACGTCGTCGAGAACGGAATGCCCACAGACAACGGAAATCCTCGCCCCGACGGGTACACGCGCTCGAATCATCTGAGCGACCACGTCTATTGGATGGAACGCGCCCGCGCGGACGGCGCCGACGTTATCGGATACAACTACTGGTCCATCACCGACAACTACGAATGGGGTTCGTACCGGCCACGTTTCGGTCTGTACACCGTCGACGTCCTGACCGATCCCACCCTCACCCGTACCCCCACCGACGGCGTAGAGACGTACCGGAACATCATCGAAGACAACGGCGTCGGGCCGGATTACGTACCCGTGAAAGCGCCCGCATTCTGCTCGCTTGTCGATCCCCCACTCAGTTGCACCAACACCACGCGATAGGAACCCTCATGTCCACGTTCGGAAAGACCGTCGCCACTGCAGCCATCTCTGCAGCAATGATTTTTACCGGTGCTTCACTTGCCCAAGCCGCACCGGACTCACCCCGCGAGGCAGAAGCCCGGGCCTACATCGACGCGTTGGTCTCTCACGACGTCACCGACGTGCACTTCGCGCCGGACGCCACGCGCGTCGAAGCAGGCATCCAAACCGGGTTCTCGGGCCCTCAGTTGAGCGCCGACCTCGATCACGGTCTGCAGTACACCGTGATTCAGTCCGTGCGTGATCTTCGAATGACCGAAGAGGGGGACGTCGTGACCGCCGTCTATCTCCTCGATGCCGGCGTTGCCGACACACGCTTGATGACGGTCGAGATCCGGGAGACATTCGAGATTCGCGACGGCCTCATTCACGTCATCGTGGCAGATATCATGCCCGTATCGCTGTCCTGACTCAGTCCCTACCTCACTCTGTATCGCAGATAGACAACTCCGCTCCGAAACGCCTTCTGCTCCATCAGTTCGAGGTCGACATGAACGTCGGCAGACAATGCGCGCAGTCCGCCACCGACGATCACTGGGCAAAGGAACAGGTGAATCTCGTCGACCAGACCGGCGGCCAGCGCATGCGCTGCCAGTGTGGGACCACCGATCGAAATATCCTGCGTCGCGCTTGCTTTCATCGCCCGCATGGCTTCGGAGTCAAAGGTTCGCTCGATACGGGTTCGCTGAGTCGACGGCTCCGCCAGCGTCGTCGAGTACACAACTTTGTCCGCTCGGCGCCAGATCCGAGCGAAGTCTTCGGCAATCGGGTCGGGATCTGCCATCGTTTCCCACGCCGCCATGATCTCGTACATCCGGCGCCCGTACAGGTGCGTGCCCACGTCGCGTTCGAGGTTGTTGGCAAAGCCGTGTACCTCGGCGTCCGGCATTGCCCAGTCGAAGTTCCCCTCCTTGTCGGCGACATAGCCGTCGAGCGAGCAGATCGCCGAGTACTCGAGGTTCACCATCGGTCAAGGTGCAGAATGTTGTCGATCGGCTCGCGTGCCGCCGGTTTGAATGTCTCTCCCGTGAAGTACGCGGTGGGGACCAGAGCGCCCTGGTGGAAGCCCGCCGGGATTCCCAGGATTTCTGCGACTTCGGCTTCGCGCGCAAGGTGCAGTGTTGTCCACGCCGTTCCCAATCCGCGGGCGCGCGCCGCCAATGCGTAACTCCACGCCGCGGGAAGTAACGATCCCCAGAGTCCCGCCTGATTACCGGCAGGCAAGGTCCGCTCCGCCTTGATGCACGGAATCATCAGCACCGGAACTTCACCCATGTGTTGGCCGAGCCACTCGGCACTACTTCCGACACGCGCTTGGACTGCAGCCCGATCCGGATCGTCACTGAACAACTGCGCAGGAGCCCCCTGCGACGCCAAATAGCTCTCCGTGACGTCTTTGTAAATGTCGCCGATCTGTCGACGCAGTTCGGGGTTGGTCACCACCACCCATTGCCATCCCTGGCGGTTCGATCCCGACGGAGCTTGCAACGCGATCTCCAGGCATTCCTTGATCAGATCCAGGGGAACAGGCCTTGTCAGGTCCAAGCGCTTTCGTACCGTGCGCGTTGTCGTCAACAATTCGTCGGGCGTCAGGTCGAGAACCGGAAATTCACTCATCAATCGATCATCGCATCGACGGGACGAGCGGCGCTGGAAATGTGGCTCAGTGTGGACTACTGCGCTGACACATCAGCCACGACGCGATTGCGCCCGTCCGACTTCGCCTCGTACATCGCTTTGTCTGCACGAGACAAAGCCTCCTTGATCTGTTCCTGCCCCGTCAGTTTCCCGTGCGCGCCCGACGCGAGTTGTGCAACACCGATACTGACCGTGATCGGAACGTCGTCGGAACGCACGGCGACCTCCCCCCGAATCGCTTCTGCAAGTCGGGTGAGCCCTGCTATATCGCCGCGCACCGCGATAGCAAACTCATCGCCACCTGTTCGAGCTACTGCCGCGTCCACCCCGACGACTCGTTCGAGTCTGCGCGAAAGCAACCGCAACACCGTGTCACCGCCGTCGTGACCGGACCCGTCGTTGACCGCCTTGAAGTTGTCGATGTCGAGCAGTAGCACGCCGGATCGACCAGGCTCACGCTCTTCCGCAATCTGCATCCACAATTCGAAGCCTCGCCGGTTGAGGAGTCCGGTCAACGGATCACGATTGGCATTCGCAAATTGAGTGCGGTACGACGTCAGCATGCCCGCCGAGAACGACCTGAGTAGGACAAGCGTCGCATTGACAGCGATCACCGACGTTGCCGCCCTCGCAAGAATTCCCGCAATATCGTGGTATCCCTGACGCCACGTGAGAATGGCAAAAACGGCGATCACACAACTCGTGAAGACCATGTGCACCACGGTCTCTGCCCACCGGACAAAATGCGCCACGTACACACTGATCACCGCAAACAGAGCTGTCCCGTACAGCGCCAATTCGTGATTGGCGAACGTCGCCAGTACTACGGTCACACCCAAATCTGCATAGAGAACGAAGTACGTGCTCGCCCGTGGAACGGAATGATGCCCCATATCCCGGTTCCACCAGATGATGCCGAATCGAATTCGACTGACCAGATACGCTGCCGGAAGAGTACTGACGAGGACCAGCACCGCAACAATTCTCCGGAACGCAGTGTTCTGACCTTCATCGGAAAACGCAGCACACACCCCGACAAGAGCAAAAACGGGAACCAGCACGGCGATCCCGTAACGCATACGGGTTTCGGAAACCTCGATCTGATTACGAATCAACGAACGCGGTCCTGCGTCACCGCCAAAATTCATCACGCCGATCCCCCGCCTGGCAAATATTCAGACAACAAGAACGAATGTACCGTGCCGGAACGGTCGGTACCACTCCGAACCCACCAACACGTACAACTACACTTCTTCGGAGTCCCGTCACCATCACGGGCCGCATACCTTCCCAGCCGAAAGGCAAAAGTATGAGTTGGCACGTCTGGTTGGCATTCTTCGGCGCAAGCTGGGTGATCAGTCTGTCCCCCGGCGCCGGGGCAATCGCCTCGATGTCCTCCGGTCTGGCCGTCGGACTCCGTCGCGGCTACTGGAACATTCTCGGATTGCAACTCGGACTTCTCCTGCAGATCGGAATCGTCGCGGCCGGCGTCGGCGCGATCCTCGCCAACTCGACGGCGGCGTTCTCGATCATCAAATGGCTGGGCGTCGCCTACCTGGTGTATCTCGGAGTGCGGCAGTGGCGGTCCGCTCCCAGCGAGATAACCACCGACTCCGAAGCCGCACGGCGCTCCGGTCCGATGATGATGGTGCGTGGGTTCCTGGTAAATGCCAGCAATCCCAAAGCCGTGGTGTTCATGCTCGCAGTTCTTCCGCAGTTCCTCGATCCGAACGCGCCACTGGTACCGCAGTACCTGATCATCGCGGCGACCATGTGCGCGGTCGATGTCGTCGTGATGACCGGATACACCGGACTTGCGGCTCGGGTCCTGCGGCTCATGCGGTCACCGAAACAGCAGAGAATCACCAACCGTGTTTTTGCCGGCCTGTTCTTCGGGGCGGCAGGCTTCCTGTCGAGCATCGGCCGCGCCGCGGCCTGACCTACCGGTGTCAGCTCACAATCCGGCGATCAAATTGACTACCGACGCGACGATGACCGAGCCGAACAGATACGACAGCAACGCGTGGCCGAGCGCCATTGCCCGCATATCCGACGACTGCAAATTGGTGTCCGAGATCGCGAAGCTCATACCCACGGTATAGGCGACATAGGCAAAATCGCTGTACCGCGGCGGATCTTCCTGATTGAAGTCGATCCCACCGTCCGGACCTGTGTAGTACAACCGGGCGTATCCCAGAGCGAACAGCGTGTGCACCGCCATCCACGAAATGACAACGCTGATAACCGCAACCGACGCGGCGACGACTTGGTATCGACGGCCGTCAGGTGAAGCAACAAGCAGGAGCGCGATACCGACCAGGCTGGCCACCGCTGCACCGAGAACGAGAAGGTGTGCGACATTGCGTGCCGGTTCCTCACGAGTCGCGTGGCTGGCCGTCGTCACAGCGTCGAACGGCCACACCAGGATCCACGTCCAGACCGTGAACACCAGCGCCGCCACATTCCAGCCGATCAGAAAGGAGAATCGCGGAAAGCCCACCATCCACATGACAATTCCCGCGACAATGCCGAGCACCAGTCCCGCGGTGACTCGCAGTGCGGGCCCGGCACCCAAGCCGCTCTGGTTTCCCGGAATCGGCAAATCCTGCAATGGCTCGTTCACCCGCTCAGTCAACCATCGACGCATCGAACGCGCCCGCGATCCGGCTCAGCGATACCAGTTGCGCCGCGATCGCGGCATGCCACTTGATCCTCGTTCACCGGGTTTCACCGCCAGCACTTGATGAATGGTCAGTCGATGCGCCTCCTCGAAGCCGAGAGCGCTGGCCGCAAGGTACAACAACCACGTACGGACCCGCGCGTCGCCGACCTCGGCAACAGCAGCGTCCCAGTTCTCCCGCAGATTCGCCACCCACGCACGCAGTGTCAGCGCATAGTGTTCGCGCAGCGCATCACTGTCCCGAGTCTCGAATCCTGAACGCTCCAGAGCGTCAACCGTTTTACTCAACGGAAGGATCTCACCGTCCGGGAAGATGTATCTGTCGATGAAACCAGGAGCGCCGACAACCTTGTCCGGCAACGACTTCACCGAAGCAATGGCGTGATTGAGAAAGCGTCCCTCCGGCTTCAGCAACCCGTGCAGGTGTGCCGCATAGACCGGCAGGTTCGCCAAACCCACGTGTTCCGACATACCGATGCTCGAAATAGCGTCGTACGGGCCGTCATCCACGTCGCGGTAATCCTGCACCCGAACCTCGATATGTTCGGTCAATCCCGCGTCCGCTACCCGAGCCTTGGCGTACTCCACCTGTTCGCGGCTGAGCGAAACACCGACAACGTCGACGCCGTAATTCTGCGCCGCATGCAGTGCCATCGATCCCCACCCACACCCGACGTCGAGCAGGCGCATTCCCGGCTTCAAATCCAACTTCCGGCAGATCAGATCAAGTTTCTCTCGCTGCGCGTCCTCGAGTGACACAGTGCCGTCCGGCCAGTACCCGCACGAATACACCATGCTCGGTCCGAGAAACAGCTCGTAGAAACGATTTCCGACGTCATAGTGATGAGAGACAGTCGCCGAATCACGAGACTTGCTGTGGCGCTTTCCCCGTTTGGAGCGCATCTCGATCTCGGGCGGCGACGGCGGAAGCCCGACCGCGCCCAAGCCGACAAAAGTCACCACCGACCGGGCAATCGTGCGTGCCGACATCCCGGCCAGACGATGCTCACCAATCCGCGAAACAAGTTCCGGAACATCCAGCAGCGCAAAGATATCGCCGTCGACGTCCAAGTCTCCGGAGACGTACGCCCGCGCCAAACCCAATTCGTTCGGCGAATAGAGAACCCTCCGCAGCGCCCGCCGGTTCCGGAAAAAGACCCGAGCCGCTGCGTCGGCAGGGCCGGCTTGGGAACCGTCCCAACAGCGCACCTGGATTGGGAGTTCGATCCCCACCAATTCCTCGAACAGTGTCAGAACCTTGGTTGCGGCACCAGTCACCCATTCGTCCCTTCCCCGAAACGACAGCCTCCGATACTCGAAATCTACGCCCGGGACAACGAAATTTCGCGGCATATGTGAGGTTTGGTGCATCCCCTTTCGGAGCGAACGTACCTTTCGGCGCGTTCACGGCGATGGATGTACCTTTCGCTCAAAAAAGAGGGTAGAGGACCATCAGCCGAATCAGGGTTCCACGAGTCCAGCCAGGAACTCCACCAGCAGTCGCGTCGTGACCTCGCGGGGCAAGGACTCGACGGCGGCGAGGACCGCAGCCATGTCGAGGGGCGAGTCGCCTGCACCCTTCGGATCCAGACCGGCCGACACGAGCGCTGCCGCAACAGCCTCACTCGGCAATGCGCGAACGTCGTCGACACTTACGTCACCGCGCTCGAACGCGCCGGCCAGCTCGGCCAGCGCGGGCGGCGGCCCGGCCGCGGGAAGGCCGCGAACATCGTCGGCCCCCAACAACAATGCCGTGGTCAGCTCGGTCAGCACACTGTCCGTGACGGGTGTGATCGTGAGATGTGTGGTTCGCGGCAATGCAGTGCCGTCGGGTTGCGTCGACGCGGGTTGCCCCTGGAGCACAAACCCTCGAACTCCGACGGCGGTGGCCCAGCGATGTGGATCGACCTGCCGGTCCGGCGGCACTCCCCCATCCGCCGCTACTGCGAAGAGTGGGCCGACCGGCGTTCCGACGACGCGCAAACCGTCGATGCCGTCAATCGTGTCCACGAGCGAGGCAGTTGCCCGGTGAGCGCGCGCAACCAGGTCGGCGTAACCCGATTCGCCCAGCACTTGGGTGATGGACCAGGCTCCGGCCAGGGCGGCAACGGATTTCGACCCCATCAAGGTCGGATTGACCACGGGATATCCGGGCCACGCTGTAAGACCGAAGTACTGCTTACGGTGCAGATCTCGCCCCCGGTACAGAAGAACCGACGCACCTTTTGGCGAGTAGCCGTACTTGTGTACGTCGGCCGAGATACTGGTGACACCGGGAACCTGGAAGTCCCAGGCCGGCAGTTCACCCCACCAGGGCAGGGCAAACCCTCCGATGCAGGCATCGACGTGAAACGGAACCGACTGTGTACGGGCAATCTCCGCGATCTCGACAATCGGGTCGAGAGCAGCAAACGGATAGCTCGGTGCCGACGCCACGATCAGCACCGTGTCGCTGCGCAGAGCCGATCCAATGTCGGCGGCGCGCACACGACCGGAATTGGGATCGACGGCGACGAGAATCAGTTCGAGACCGAGTAGGTGCGCCGCCTTGTGGAAAGCAGCATGAGCGGTGGTAGGCAGGACTATCGATCCCTTTCCCGGCGGAAGGCCGCGCAGGTCGCGGGCGGCTTTGACGGCCAGCACACAACTTTCGGTACCACCGCTGGTGACATTGCCGATAACATCGCCATCTCCGTGGAGGAATCCGCGAACGAACCCGACAAGTTCGCGTTCCATCACCGCGGTGGACGGAAACACCGTGGGATCAAGCCCGTTGACGGGTTGTACTAATTGCGCTGCGTCCATGGCCAACTGATCAAGCGCTGCCAGTCCGCTGTCGTACACGTAAGACAAAACTCGCCCACCGTGTGTGGGGGCGTCCTGTTCACGCAGGCTGCGGAGTCTCTCCAGCACCTCCGCAGACCGTTGCTCGATCGAGGTATTACCAAGAAAAGAGTTGGTGTCACTGGCGGTCATCGTGCTCTTGTTCACTGCTGTATGCGCGTAGGAACACAAGGCTGATCGCGACCAGAGCGGCCGGGGCCAGCGAGAATCCGAGGGCGATGCCGGTGATCGCGGAGTCGGGCTGGTCAACCGTCTCCCCTGCCTGCGAGGACACAAAGCCTGTCGACGCCAGAAACAGCAGGAACACTGCTGGTCCGAGTGCAAGACCAGCAGTCTCTGCTGCCGTCCAGATCCCGCTGAGCGAGCCGCCTCTTTGGCGTCCGCCGATGCGGGCATCGTCTTCGATTACGTCGGGAAGCATGGCCAACGGAAATACCTGCATTCCGGCGTAGCCGACGCCCGCCAGTCCGACCGCACCGTAGATCCACGCTCCGGCGTCAACTGCAGCGAACGCCAAAAGCAGTGTGGCGACAACAAAAACCGTCGATGCGACAACGTATCCGCGAAGCTTGCCGTGGCGATGGGAATAGCGGTACCACAGCGGCATGATGACCAGCGCCGGGCCGACCAACGCCGCGAACAGCCCCGTGATGGCGTCTTCGTTCCCCATGACATACGTCGCGAGATACTGGGCACCGCCCAACATCACGGCTGTCGCGAGGGCTTGCAGGACAAACACGATCACGAGCAAACGGAACGATCGCGTACTGCGAACTGCGTCGAATCCGTCGCGATACTGCGAGAGCAATGAGCCCACCGGGGCATCGGCGCGTGTCACCGTGCGCCGCGCCGCGCCGAATACCGCCCAGAGCATTGCCCCGCACATCAACGCCGACACGCCCACGGCCATCACCAGATAGCCCGCAGCCCCACCTCCAGCAGCGTTGCGCAGTGCTGGTCCCCCGCCACCGATCACAAGAATTGCCAAGGCCAGTACCGCTATTCGGACGGATACCAATCGAGTGCGCTCGTGATAGTCGCCCGTCAGTTCCGTAGGCAGGGCGATGTACGGCACTTGGAACAGGCTGTAGGCGCTCGCTGCCAGCAGGAAGAACACCAGTACCCACACCGCGCCGACACCCGGGCCGGCTGACACCGGTGCAGCAAAGGTGAGTACGAAGAGCAACGGAAGGGCAAGCGAACCCGCCAACATCAGGGGTACGCGCGTGCCCGTTCGATGCGAACTTCGATCGCTGACCGTGCCGATCAGCGGATCGACAAGTACGTCCGCAATCTTGGGAACAATTACTACCAGCGACGCCAAACCAGCCGCGACGCCCAAGGTGTCGGTGAGGTAGTACGCCAGTACCAATCCTGGCAGGACGCCAAAACCACCCGTCCCGACACTTCCCGCGGCGTAGGCGGCAACAACCCCCCGCGACAACCGTCCGCCCGCGCGGCGTCCGCTGCCCTGTATGGGCTTTTCTGTGGTCACCAATCACACACTAGATGGCGACGTGCATCCTCAAGAGCAAAAGCCGGGAGACACGAATAACTCGGAAAACACCTCGAGGCACCTTCTGCCGAGACGCTTCGAGCCTCGCTCGGTCAGTCCTCGGCATCCCAGGTGGCTACGGCCCAGATAACAATGACATCGAGCGCGATGATCAGGATCGACCAGAGCGGATAATGCGGAAGCCACAGGAAGTTCGCGATGATCGAGAGCGCTGCAATCAGGATCGCAGCGATACGCGCCCACGTGGCAGCCATCATCATTCCGATGGCAATCGCTAGGCCAACGACGCCCAGGGCAATGTGAATCCAACCCCACGTCGTCACATCGAATTCGTAGACGTAGTTGACCCCGACAACAAAAAGGTCGTCGTTCGCGACAGCCGAAATCCCTTGAAGGAGAGAAATGATGCCGACAATGAAGAGAAGGGCTGCTGCTGCAAAATTTGTGCCGGTCGCGATGCCACTGCGCACCGGATGAGCGTGTGACGGTGACGATGTGTCGGTCATATTCTTGCCTCTCGCAGAAGGAGATGTCGACGATGAAAGTTAGCGATCGGTGGAATGCGCAGCGTTGCTCGAAGTCCGGCGGTACCACTGCCAACCTGCGGTGATCAGGACAGCTCCGACCAGCGAGCCGATGATTCCACTGGGACGCAATGAAAGTCCGTCACCCGCAATCAGACTCACGAGCAAGCCACCGACCAGCGATCCACCAATTCCCGCGATGAAAGCGAAGGGCCAGTCCAATCGTCGAGTGTTGCCACCGAGGATCAACTGGGCACCCGCGCCGATGACGGTTCCGAACAAGATCATTCCGATGATGAGCATGAGGCAAAGCCCTTTCAGCTAGGCGTACTCCGCGAACCGAACACGACGCTTTCGCGCAATCTTTCCCATATGTCCGTTTATCCGTCGGTGAATTGAGCAAAATCCGCTGACCGCCTTGCTTCAACCTGCACTGTTCTCTCGCGCACTTCTACTTCGCGCACTTCTACTTCGAGGAAACGGGTAGCTGAAATGTATCCGGCCACTGGCGGTCGGACATCACCCGCCGAGGGTGAAATTTCGCTTCCTTCCACCTAAAAACCGACCCGGGACTGGTGGTGTCCCGGGTCGGCTGTGGCGAGTTCGGCACAGATTACTGCGCGTCTGCTGAAGCGTTCCCTCTCGTCAGGGCAAGCGCCGACAGCGCGATGAGCGCACTGACGACCATTGCGATGGCCATAGGCAGGGCGGTGCCCTCCCCGCCGATCCCGACGAGCGGGGAAATCGCAGCAGCGAGCAGGAACTGCAGCGCACCAAGCACTGCCGATCCGGTACCGGCGGCCTGCCGCGCCTCACCGAGCGCCAAGGTTGTGGCGTTGGCGATGACAAGGCCGAGGCTGGCCATCGTGCACCACAACGCGATCAGAGTGATCCACAGAACGGGCCCGGCAAGCGCATTGATCAGCATGACTGTCGAAAACACCGCGAGCAAGGTGAGACCGATCCGCAACGTCAGCCGGTCACCTAGTTTCGCGACAACCCCGCCGTTGGCGACGCTGAAGATCACAAGGCCGACCGCGTTGACGGTGAAAACGACTGTGTACCAAGCAGTGGAGAGTCCGTGCACATTCTGCAGGACAAACGGTGACGCAGAGATGTACGCAAACATGACACCAAAAGCGAAGGCGTACGCGAGGGTGAACCCGACGTACCGGCGGTTCCGCAGAACGTTTCGAGCCTCACCCAGCATCGCGGCAGCGCCGCCGGTGGTGCGCAATTCCTTCGGGAGCGTTTCCGATACCAATGCAAGGACGCACACGAACATCAACGCGGACAGCACTGTCAGAACCCAGAACACGCCACGCCACCCGAAATTAGTGACAACAACACCGCCGAGTAGCGGCGCGATTACCGGTGCTACTGCGTTGATCACCACGAGCAGGCTGAACAATTTTGCCGCAGCGGCACCGAAGGCACGATCGGAGATCACTGCGCGGCCCAGGACAATTCCCGCCGCCCCGGCAAAGCCCTGCACAAAGCGCGCTGCGGCCAGAAGTTCGATACTCGGCGCCAGTGCGGCACCCGCACTGAAGACGGCGCAAGCCGCAGTCCCGATGAGAAGTAACGGCCGTCGACCGTACCGATCGGAGAGCGGGCCGAACACAAGCTGTCCAAGGGCAAGACCGACCAGGAAGGTTGTGAGTGTCAGCTGTACGGCTGACGCGCTGGTATCGAACTCCACCGACATCTCAGGGAATGCCGGCAGATACATGTCGATGGCCAGTGGTGCCACAGCCGCCAACAGAGCCAATGTTGCGATGATCTTGGCGGGTAGATGTGTCGCGTGTCCCGCGTCCGACACAGACACCGGGTCGGACTCCACCATGGTGTCTGCTTCCTGCACGTGCTGTTTCACATTGATCCTTCATCCAGTTTTGCACTACGGCTATATCTAGAAATAGATATAGATATATATATATCTTAACGTCTAGACTGGGTGCGTGTCCAACAAATCGGTTGCAACAGATGACGACGTCCAGCGCTTGGCGCATACGGCGCGTTCAGTGGTGTGGGCATTGCGGCGCTTCGGCGAGAAGGAGGCAGGCTTGTCCCGACTCCCCCATTCCGAGATCGAAGTCCTCCGCGTAATCGAGGAACATCCCGGCAGTACGGTGTCGGAGATCGCGCGCGCCTTGAACTTGCAAAGCAGCAACGTCAGCACAACGGTTCGCCGACTGGTGGACCAAGGCCTACTCGAAAAGCGATCCGATCCCAGCGACGGACGCTCGTTCCGCCTGCACCAAACCCCAGTGGCCACCCGCAACAACCAGAAGATCGACCAAATGTGGGCCGACGGCATTCGAAGCCTCTTGGCGGGAATGGATCCCGACGACGCGGCCAAACTTGTCGACGCGGCGCCACTCCTGGCCCGCCTGGGATCCATGCCGACGGACTGAACAACCGGTGCAGGCGGTCTGAACTTTCAATTGACTTGAAAGTTCAGGGAAGGCTAGACTATGCTTCCTGTGCGCTAGTCCATCTTGCTCGGTGATCCACGAGAGCCACAAGAGCACTCCGGCGCCTCGACACCGAAAGGCTCTTCATGCGATACGCCCCCGTGCGATCCCTCCGCCGGTCTGCGCTCCTGAGTGGACTTGTCATCGCCGCCCTGGCAATCGGCGGTTGCAGTACCAGTAGCAGCGACACCACCGACACCAATACCGGCAACTTCGAGACCGTCACTATCGAGCATGCTCTCGGCAAGGCAGTCATCACCGAGAAGCCGGAGCGGATCGTCACGCTCGGCATGGGTTCCGCCGAGACAGTCATCGCGCTGGGTACCATTCCCGTCGGCGTCGAGAAATATTCGTGGGGCAGTGACGAATCCGGCTACCTCCCCTGGGTTCACGAGGCAGTCACCGAACAAGGCGGTGAACTCCCCGAGCAGTTCACCGGCGGAGCCGATCTGAACATCGAAGCGATCATCGCTCTTGATCCCGATCTGATCCTCGCACCATGGTCCGGTATCACCCAGCAGCAGTTCGACTCCCTCAACGCCTTTGCACCCACCGTTGCGTACGAGGAAAGCCCGTGGACCATCACGTGGGAAGAGCAGATCAACGTGATCGGAAAGGCCATGGGCGAAACCGGGAAAGCCACCGCCGAGATCGACAAGATCAAAGACCAGTTCGCGAAATCGTCTGCAGCACATCCCGATTACGCAGACGTAAGCTTCTCGTTCATCTACAACACCGGCCCAGGAACACTCGGCGTGTTCTTCGCCGAAGAGCAGCGTGTTGCCATGGTTCGCGGACTGGGCTTGCAGGTTGATCCAGTCGTGAACACGCTGACCGAGTCCGAAGGTACCGATTCTGCAGTGATCGGCCTCGAGAATGCTCACCTCCTGAACAATTCGGATCTGCTGTTCACCTTCTACTCCGATCCCGCGAACCGGGCCGAAATCGAAGCGCAGCCCGCCTATCAGCAGATTCCGGCCGTCGCACGAGGAACTATCATCGCCCCGACGGACCAGCCTTTTGTGACGGGATCATCGATGATCAATCCCTTGACCGTCCCGTGGTCACTCGAGCGCTACGCACCGATGATCGACGAGGCAGTCGCAAAACTGAACAAATAAATCCGGCGAGACCCGCAGGGCCCGTACCTTATTCAGGTGCGGGCCCTGCTCTATCTTGTCCTGCCTCGTCCCGAACTGCCTCGTCCTGAACTGCCCCGTCCCGCACTTCCTTGAATCGAGCCCATTCACTGCCCAGCATGCGATTGTCGATGATCCAGCCCATGTAGTCGCGCATGTTCAGCACACGAATGTAGGCGGGGCCGTTGGGGTTTGCATACTGGAGTGCCTCGGTCGCGAGCGTGCGCTGATTCTCGAGGTACTGGTGCTCGTTCTCGAGGAAGCCGCCCCACACGTCGGAATCCATGACGTAATAATGAGTTCGATCGCGAGGCTTACGAACGAGCTTCACAAATCCACGATCGATAAGCCGTCGAATGTAGTTGGAGACAGATCCACGACTGGTGTCGAGAGCAATGGCCAACTCCTCGGCACTGACTCCCGGTGATTCACTGATGAGCAGATAGCCGGCGATCCGGCCCTCGATGCGAGCACCACCGCCCGACTGCCAATACGTCGCAAACTGGTCGATGAACCACGCGGAAAAGTCCCCACCCCGCGCCGGGCTGACGTCGCCCATTTTTTGTTGCCTCCAGCTAGTCGAAGCGGCAAATACCCTCTGATTCTGCCAGTTCCATCGAACCTTCCCTAGCTCGGCGCAATTTCGAGACCGGGTGACGTCGCAATCAACTCGAGTTGCTCGATTACAAGCGGCGACACAGTGTGCGTCACCGTTCGCACAACAACAGTCTCGCCGGACGGATGCTGGACGGCCACCGAACTTGTGCCGGGGTTCTCGGTGCGACTGATCAACGTATCGTCGGGCAGGATTACGGCGTTCTCGAGCAAGCGGAATTCGTTCCGGGTAATCGAGATTTGCAGGTTCGCTGCCGCACCCGGCGCGCTCACGACAACGTCCGCGCACAGGCCGCTGCCCGAGTCGTCTGGCACCAGCGAACCCAACGGACGGTCAAGCGTGACGCCGGTTGTTCCGAGCCACCGCCATCGCTCGTCAAGTACGGCGTTGAGCCTCGACACGTCGTCTTCGTCCACCCCACCCTCGTCCATCACCGTGAGAATGCCACAGAATGTCGCCGGCGGAATATCTTCTGTCACAGCAAAACCTGGCGCGAGAGCGACGTCGACCAACTCGTCCGTCGACAGGACTTGCGCGTCCGATCCGTCAAATCCGGTTACCGAGGCGAAGACGCGACTGACACCGGGGACGTAGACTACGACAAAGTCCTGAGCATATGGACTGGCAGCGTCTTTCGCCTCGTAGAAGTCGAGAACTGTTCCGTCGGCACGCACTTCACGCCGATCTACGGAACCTTCGACACACGACGGAATCGGTCCTGTCCATTCTCGAACATCCACCGAGACCGTTGCTCGCGCATCACCGCGGGCTATGTCACCAAGTGCAGTGGTCGAACCACCGAGGGTCAATTCCTCCGCCGATTCGGGCGACCGGGCCTCGCCGAAGTTGTGCACTGGCGGAAATATGAAGGCGAATCCCGGGTCTTCAAGTCTGGCGTCCACCGGTAGTGCCTCAGTCACCGCCCTACGCATCGCGTCTGCTTTCGACTTGGAGAACCACGGATAGTCAGGATCGTTGTACCCGGGGTCGTCACCCCCGATCGTGGCGACCAGAAAACTCTCCACCTCCCCGGCCGCTTCGACGGATTCACAACCGGGAATCGCAGCCGGGCCGTCGTCCTGCGTCAGGCGCGCCGCACCGGCGCCCAACAACACGACGACCGCGATAAACGCGGTGTCGCGCCACGTCCATCGTTGACGCCGATCCTTCGGCGGGCGCTCTTCTGTCCCAGGCATTGTTCGATCATGACCGACAGTGTCCGGCGACCGGGCACCTGCCCCGCCTAGTCGGTGTAGCCACTGAGGTCGTAAACCGTTGCATTCCCGACGGTTGTGCCTTCGAAATTGGCTTCCACCCAGGCTTGGATTGCGCTCGACGTACTGTCACCGCCGCCGCGGCCACCGCCCTGACCACCAGCGACGTAATAGTGGACATCGCCGTTCGCGACATAGGAGATGAACTGGTCCAACGTGGGTGCTGGGTCCGAACTCCAACCACCGATCGCCATCACGGCAGTTTTGCTCGCCAACTCGTACGTCGCGGCACTCTGCGAACCGTTGGTTGCCGCGGACCAGCGGGTGCCTGCGCCGATCAGCATGGCTGTCAGCTCGGAACTGTTGGCACCCGTGCCGGCCGATGGGGTCGGCGCAATTGAGACGGCACCGGCCGGGCCGGCCGTGGGGATGGATCCACCGTGAGCTGTTGCTGCGGTGGCGATTGAGTACGAGGCGGAGCCTCCGATGCCGGCCAACGATCCGACGACCAGCCCCGCGATCACCAACTTCCGGAACCGATTCCTGGCGCCGAGGAGAATCAGTGCCGCGCCGACGACAGTCCCTGCCAGTACGATCCATTCGAGAGCCGGTAGCCAGTCGGAATTGCGATGCAGGAGAACCCAACTCCAGATTCCCGCAGCAAGCATCATTGATGCCAGGCCGAGTCGCCCGATCCACCGCGACCGTTCCAACCACAATGCGTAGCCGCCGGCTGCGATCATTCCGGCAATCGCGGGAGCCAACGCCACGGTGTAGTAGGGATGGATGGTGCCGGACATGTAGCTGAAGATCAGCCCCGTCACCAGGAACCAGCCGCCCCAGACGATCATCGACGCCCGCAACAGATCGGTTCTCGGGGCACGACCACGCGCTATCAGTCCGAGAACAAGTGCGATCAGCGCAGCGGGGATCAGCCACGAGATCTGAATTCCCATCTCACTTCCGAACAACCGATCGAGGCCCGTGGTCCCGCCGAAGCTCGAACCTGCAGCGCCGCCACTCATTCCGCCGCCTCCGCCACCGGAATTCCCGAAAATCCGACCGAGCCCGTTGTACCCGAGGACAAGATCCATGACGCTGTTGTTGGTCGAGCCCCCGATGTACGGCCTCGAATCTGCGGGCCAGAGCCACACGGCCAGCACCCACCACCCGGCCGCCAGGATCACCGCACCAACACCGATCGCAAGGTGCAGAACTCGGGCGCGCAACCTGGCCTGTCCGGCAACCAGATACGCAAGGCCGAACGCGGGCAGCACCATCAGGCCCTGCAGCATCTTGGTGAGGAATGCAAAGCCGAGAGCAATGCCGGTGAGAGCAATCCACATCGCGGCGCGTCGGCCCACCGACGTCTCGACTGCTCGAACCACCCAGTAACCCGCCAGTGTCATCAGGAGCACTAACAAGGCATCGGGATTGTCGAACTTGAACATGAGCGGAGCCGCGGGTGTTGCCGCGAGAACGGCGCCCGCAATGAGCCCCGCTGTCGGAGTCGCGACGCGTTTCACTGCCGCGTAGACGAGCGCAACCGAACCAACTCCCATCAACGCCTGCGGCACAAGCAGACTCAGGCTCGAGAATCCGAAGATTCGTCCTGACAACCCCATTACCCACAGCGACGCGGGTGGTTTGTCGACGGTGATGAAGTTGGACGTGTCCAGCGATCCGAAGAACCAAGCTTTCCAGTCCTGCGAACCTGCCTGAGCCGCTGCCGCATAGAAGGTGTTGGCATAACCACTTGCGCTCAGGTTCCACAGGTAGAGAACTGCGGTGCCTACGAGAAGCGCAGTCAAGGCCGATGCGGCGCCGCGGGTACGAATCCACGACTGTGACGGGTCGCCGTGATGGACAGGGGGCGCCGGCGGCCGCGGCGGCGCCGGATTCAGAACTGCGGTCATCATGAGTCCCTTCACAGGTGGTGATATTCACTACCTTCGCGCGCGGACCCGCGACACCACTGCACAGTGGCTGCGAGATTCCTGTGAACTCGAGATGACCTAGGGTGATGCCGTGGACTCAACAGGCGCCAACATCGTGAAGATTCGACCCTATCGGCCCTCCGACGAGGATGCCGTCATCGAATTGTGGTCGCAGGCATCAAAACTCGCACACCCCTTTATCGACGGCGAGGGCGAAGGTGCACGTGAGGCGAAGATGCGCGACATCTACCTCGTGAAGGCAGACAACTGGGTTGCCGAAACCGACGAGCAGGTTGTAGGCCTGCTCGGCCTACTGGGAGCAGAGATCGGCGGCCTGTTCGTGTCACCTCAGGCTCAACGACTCGGAATCGGGCGGCTGCTCGTCGAGCATGCAACGACACTGCACGGAGCGGTAACGCTCGAGGTTTACGAACTCAACGGATCGGCACGACGCTTCTACGACATCATGGGTTTCGAGGAAACGGGACGCTACACCGATGCCGAGACCGACCACGTTTTGATCCAGCTTCGCCTGACGACCTGACGGCCGAACCCACACATGCTCTCATGGCCGCCCCCGAACAGGCGGCGGCCATGAGAGTCACATATCCAGACCGAGATCCAGAACCGTCACAGAGTGCGTAAGGGCACCGACCGCCAGGTAATCGACTCCGGTACCCGCGTACTCGGCGGCAACGTCGAGACTCAGACCGCCGGAAGATTCGAGCTTGGTCGCGGGCGACGCGGTGTTACGTCGCTGCACCGCGATCTGGGTCTGCCACAGCGGGAAGTTGTCCAGCAGAATAAGTTCGACATTTTCGGCAAGCACCAGATCAAGCTGCTCGAGGGTGTCTACCTCGACCTCGCACTCGATGTCCGGCGCAAGTTCACGCACAGCCCGCAGTGCTGCGACGACAGATCCGGCGGCAGCAACATGATTGTCCTTGATCAAAGCCGCGTCACCGAGACCCATGCGGTGATTGACTCCCCCACCGACCTGGACGGCGTACTTCTGCAGCGCGCGCAGACCGGGAAGGGTCTTGCGGCTGTCGCGGATCTTCGCATCGGTGCCGGCAACGGCATCAACCCAAGCCGCTGTAGCGGTGGCGATTCCGGACAGGTGGCACACCAAGTTGAGCATCGTCCGCTCCGCCGTGAGCAGTCCGCGGGTAGGCGCTTCGACGGTTAGCACCGATTGGCCGGGAACCACACGGGTGCCGTCGGCAACACGATCGACAACGTCGTAGTTGCCCGCGCCGATCACTTCGTCGAGGACAAGCAGTCCGACATCGATTCCCGCAACCGTCCCTTCGGCGCGCGAGACAACCGACGCTTTCGCGGCCGCGTCAGCGGGAACTGTCGCAACGGAGGTGACGTCTGGTCCGTAGCGAAGATCTTCGTCCAAAGCGAGTCGAACCAGCGTCAGGACTTCGTCAAGCTCGAGGGGGGCCGGCAAGGTCTTCTGCGCGGTCATCGGTGGGCTCCTGTCAACAACATGTCGTGTATTTCCATCTCGCCATCGGCACCGCGCTTGATGCGGATGCTGCGACGCTGATCGGGATCGGTTTCCGGGTAATCGGTGCGGGTGTGGCACCCGCGGCTCTCGGTACGTGCAGCGGCGACCGCAACCAGTGCCGTCGCAGTCACCGTCAACGCGGCGTCCTCGAGTTCCTCGGCATTCACTGCAAGAGTGAGTTCCGCATTCGCAAGGCCGGTGCGTGCAGCTTCGAGGCCGGCGCCGTCTCGAACAACCGATGCGTGAGTAGTCATGATCGTCTGAACGGCCTCGCGGGGCAATATCGGCAGCGGTGCGCTGGCGACGTTGACAACCTCGGCGTGAACCTCACGTCGCTCCGCGGCGGCGATCCCGGCTCGCTCCCCAACGACCAATCCTTCGAGAAGACTATTGGATGCAAGGCGATTGGCACCGTGCAGACCGGTACGGGCAACTTCTCCCGCCGCATAGAGTCCCGGAACTCCGGTACGTCCGTGGACGTCCGTCGCGACACCACCACACGAGTAGTGGGCGGCGGGAGCAACCGGAATCAGCTGCGTCCGAGGATCTATGCCCGCTTCGAGGCACGAGGCCGTGATGTTCGGGAATCGCGTCGAGAACCCGTCGAGTTTTCGAGCGTCGAGGTACACATGATCGCTGCCCAGGTCACGCAGACGCGCGGCAATTGCCCGCGAGACGACGTCACGGGGCGCCAGATCACCAAGGGGGTGAACTCCTGCAGTCACCGAATCACCGTTGGTGTCAACAAGAATTGCACCCTCACCGCGTACGGCCTCACTGATCAGCGGCCGTCGACCGAGGCCGCCGGGAGTGAACAGAACCGTCGGGTGGAACTGCACGAATTCGAGGTCGGCGACCGACGCACCAGCTGCGAGCGCCAGCGCGATACCGTCAGCGGTTGCACCGGGCGGATTGGTACTGCACGAGTACAACTGGCCGAGACCACCCGTCGCCAACAGAACAGCAGGCGCATGGATCACGCCCAGGCCGTCCGGGGAGGACACGACAAGCCCGCACACACCGCGCCGATTGGTGACTACCTGCACGGCAGCGGCGCCGAACAGGACCGGGAGACCAGCGGCGTTGAGTGCCCGCTGCACTTCCGCGCCGGTGGCGTCTCCACCGGCGTGGATGATTCGCCTGGTGCTGTGGCCACCCTCGCGGGTACGGGACACTTCGCCGTCACGCCCACGATCGAACACTGCACCGAGCGCGGCCAGTGCCGCGACTGCCTCGTGCCCGGCTTCCACAACGGAGTACACCGCTGCTTCGTCGCACAGTCCGACACCGGCTTCGCAGGTATCGGCGACATGTGAATCCACCGAATCGGTACTCAAGTCGCCCACGACGGCAATCCCGCCCTGCGCATACTGCGTCGACGTATCGGTCGGACCGCCCTTGCTGACAGTGAGCACCTTCAACCCGCGCATCGACGCGACGCGCGCGGCTGTGAGCCCCGCAACGCCGCCGCCGACCACAACAAGATCGGCATGCGCCTCCCAGGCGTAGCGCCCGGCGGGGCTCGTCACTCGCCGCCGCCCGGATTACCGATCTCGATCATGCGCTGCACCGATTTCTGAGCACGCTTGGCCATCTCGAGGTCGACGTGAACCTCGTCCTTGCCTTCGAGGAGGCAACGAAGCAACGCGGCCGGAGTGATCATCTTCATGTACGGGCACGACGCGCGGTCATTCACCGCCTGGAAGTCGACATCCGGTGCGGCTTTACGCAACTGGTGCAGCATGCCGATTTCCGTGGCGACCAGAACCTGCTTGCTCTTCGTGACGCGGGCAGCGTCGAGCATGCCACCGGTGGAGAGGATCTTGACCTTGTCCGCCGGAACCGCACCTTCGCCGGCCAAGTACAGAGCCGAAGTGGCACAACCGCATTCAGGGTGCACAAAAAGCTCGGCATCGGGGTGAGCCTTGGACTTCGCCGTCAACTCGTCACCGTTGATACCCGCGTGGACGTGGCATTCACCGGCCCAGATCTGCATGTTGGTGCGGCCTGTGACGCGCTTGACGTGGGCTCCGAGGAACTGGTCCGGGAGGAAGAGAACTTCCCGGTCGGGATCAATGGAGTTGACCACGTCGACTGCATTGGACGACGTGCAGCAGATGTCCGTCAGGCCCTTGACCTCGGCCGTGGTGTTGACATATGACACGACGAGGGCGTTCGGGTTGTCCGCCTTCCACTCGCGAAGTTGCTCCGCGTTGATGGAATCAGCCAACGAGCAACCGGCGCGCTCGTCCGGAATCAGCACCGTCTTGGACGGCGACAGAATCTTGGCGGTCTCGGCCATGAAGTGGACGCCGCAGAACACGATCGTGTCTTCGGGGGCCTCCGCCGCGATACGCGAGAGGGCAAGAGAGTCACCGACATGGTCGGCGACATCCTGAATAGCGGGAAGCTGGTAATTGTGCGCCAGAATCGTGGCACCGCGTTCGCGAGCCAGACGTTTGACCTCGGCAGCCCACTCGGGGGTCGCTTCGACTCCTGCGTAACCGCCGGGGCCGTCGTGAATCTGCGAGGTCGATCCCTCCCACAACGTCGTGGTCGTCATGGCGTTCTCCTTCACCGTGAACCCAGGCTCATCACCCAGTTCAAATCCGAACGGGCTGGCCCGGATTTCCGTTATCGAGGTTTTCGACTTAGGATCGAAAACGTGCCCAATAGTAACACCACCCACGAAGTGCTCACAGCGGTGTTCCAGGTTCGAGCCTTTCCCACTGACATCACCGCAGGTGACGGCGCTCACAGCACCGATGAACGTGAAGAACTTGCCGTCCTGCTGTGGCAGCGCGCGCTCGATCCACAGAAGGGCACATGGTCACTGCCCGGCGGCACCCTGCGTGACGACGAGGACCTCACCACGTCGGCTCGCAGACTCCTCGCCGACAAGGTCGATCTGCGTAAGGTCGCACATCTCGAACAACTGTCCGTTTTCAGCGATCCTCAGCGCGTTCCGGGTGGGCGCCGCATCGCGTCGACCTTCCTGGGACTGGTTCCCTTGAGCGCGGACCCTCAACTTCCGTCCGACACTGCGTGGCACCCGGTGTCACAGCTGCCGGAGATGTCTTTCGACCACGGCACTGTTGTTCGGCACGCCCGCAACCGACTGGCCGCCAAGCTCTCCTACACGAACATCGGCTTCGGCCTGGCTCCAGACGAGTTCGCGATGTCGACTCTGCGTGAAATCTATTGCGCTGCACTTGGATATCAGGTGGATGCAACCAATCTGCATCGAGTCCTTTGCCGACGCGGTGTGCTCACGGCCACCGGAAACACGGCGCCGTCCGGGAAATCAGGTGGCCGTCCGCCGGCGCTCTACCGCTTCACCGACTCCACGCTGCGCGTGACGGACGAGTTTGCGGCTCTACGACCACCAAGCTGACTGCGAATATCACTGTCAGGCAACAGCATCGACGTTTTCCCGCATATGCCAGACTGATGCGACAACGCCCGCTGGATCGACGATTCTGTTGATCGTACCGAAACGCACCGTCACCCGATCGAGGATACGATCTGCCTGCCAACGATCCGTCGGGTCCGCGACAACCGCGAAGAACCGATGAGCCGGCTTGCCAGACATGATCCGAACCAGTTCCGTGACGCTGCGAGCCGTCACTGCCACATTCCAGCCGGCAGCAAGGAACTCGGCGGCAACACGCGTTCCGTGATCGCGGCCGATATCGGTCACCAACACCACTCCCCGGTCGAGATCAACTGTGTGAGCACTCATTGCGGCATCTCCTTCGAGGAATCAATCACTGTGACTCCTATGTAAGCCCACAATCTTGTGCTGCCGTTGTGCTCATTCTGTGAGAACTCTGGGGATTCGGCCTAGGAAGGACGAATGATCGGTAGCATTTGGCTTCCACTGACCAAGGCCACGTCGTGTTTCGCAGCGAGTTCGCAAAATACCCGTTGAGCGTCCTCGGCGTGGCTCGCGCGGTCCACCGTCACCAACCGGGAGCACGCGCCACCGATCCACGGGCAATCGCCGCAACCAACTGTGCGTGATCGCGCTCGTTCTGATCCGCGTACCGGCGCGCGAACTTCGCCAAAGCCACAACGGCTTTGTCCGACTGGCCGAGATATTCGGAGATCGCGCTCGCGTCACCGCTGCGGGCATGAGCACGAGCCAGCACTTCCCCACACGCACTTGCGAATTCGGCGAGGTATGGTCCGATGGTTGCGCCGTCGGGAATGACCTTCATGTCGCGGAATTGTCGAACGTAGAAATCCATGCCGCCAACACTGGTCCACCCGACGAACATGTCTGTCGCACTCTGAAGCATGCGTTGCCCCTGGACAACTCGCTCACCGGAGTTGGAGTATCGACTCGGTTCGACGTATCCCTCGTACACCGAGGGCCCGGCTTGCTTGATCTGGAGGAAAAACGGATCGCCGGTCCGACGCTCTTCGAGAAGTGCAAGATAGACACGCATCCCGACGCTGCCGACACCCACCACTTGCCGCACCACGTCCGATGCCCGATATCGCGAGAGCAGACTCCAGATATGGTCCGGAACCGAAGTGCTGTAACCGGCCACGACCTCGGTGACAAGTTCGACCTGACTGTCGCCGACGTGCGTGCGCAACGGTGGCTCCTCACGGATACGTCGCCGACCGTCGACCAAATCCGTGAGTTTGCGTGACGCTCCCCGACTGGTTCGACGCTGAGCTTTGGTTTCGATCATTTTCCCGGCGCGCATGGCAGTGTCCGGAGTGAAGTAACCCAGCAGACGGTCAACGTCGATGCGGTCGTACCAGATGTCGATTTCGGGGGTTGCAGCGTAGGACTCGATCTTGTCGCGGTAGGCCCTCATTGCTGCCACCGTCGCCGCTTCTGCACGGCCCTCGGAAACTCCGTTCTCACGGGCGAGGACAACGATGCTTGCCGCGAGTCTCTTGACGTCCCACTCGAACGGGCCTGGAAGGGTTTCGTCGAAGTCGCGGAGATCGAAGGACAAGTTGCGTTCCGGGGTGGCCCAGAGCCCGAAGTTCAGCACGTGCGCATCTCCACACAACTGCACCCCGATGCCTGTGTTCGGCCCCGATCCGAGATCGGCGGCCATGACCGCGGCCGCGCCCCGGAAGTACGTCCACGGAGATGCCGCCATTCGGCCATGCCGGATCGGCAGCAAGTCCTGCGCCCGAATCGTGTTCTGCGCCAGTATCGTTGCGAGCGAATCGTGACCCCGCTCGGCGTCGTTCCACAGCGCTAGTTGCGAGCGGGTCACAACCTTGCGAGCAGACCTACCACCCAGCAACACCTCAGGAGTGGTTACTGTGGCGCGCGGACGGGCGATGTCAGCTTCGAATACAGGCACGCGCTGAGTATGAACGACAACGGACAATTAGGCGCCTGCTAGACCAACCGTCAGGACAATTCCTGCGTCGCGGGCTCCGACAACACATCAGCCTCGACGTCCGCGTCGTCCGCATGGTCGGCAACCCCGAGGTCGTCGTACGGGCTCAGTGCCACAAGAACCAATGTCGTGATGCACGCCGCCAACGGCTGAACGATCAGCACCAGCAACGTGCCGATGCCGGGCGCCCGCGCGATGATCTCCCCCACCGCCGGATTGTCGACGGACGGAAATCGCAACTTCGCGATGCCGGCGCCCACTGCAGCCATCAGTGCAGTACCGAGCACTGAACCGACGATCAACCCGCCGAGCGCGTACGGCCCTCGGCTGAGTCTCGCGAGCCACGCGGCCACCCCGGTGAGAACACCGAGAATCAGGGCAAGCAGGAAAAAGATCGCGACCGCATCGAACTGATGAAGACTCTCCCCGGTCAGCGCGATTCCGCGGCCCTCGGCGACAACCAACAGATGCTCGGCCGGCGCCAGGAACGCCCACAGCACTCCGATCAGCGCGCTGACCGCTGCCGTTGAGCAACCGATGAGAAGGGCAGTGCGTAGTCGAGTCCGCCGAAGAGAAATCACACTGTGTGACGCTACCTTCCCCTGTCCATCAGTCGAGAACCTCTCGGAATCAGTGCCGGCGCCGCTACGCTGACCTGACGCACCATTTCATATCAATTGGCGCCCTGAGCGAGGAGCAATCGTGGTTGCACCGCACCAGCCGTGGTTACTTTCCTCACTGCAATCGCCCGGGCAGATCCTCGGCAATCTCGGGCCGAACTGGTTCGCGTCCGTCATGGGCACCGGAATTGTCGCGACGGCAGCAGCAACACTCCCCGTGCAAGTTCGGGGTCAGCAAGTGTTTGCACAGGTGATGTGGACACTCGCCGCGATTTTGCTCGTGGTTCTCGTCGTCGCAGTGGTGGCGCATTGGGTACGCCATCCGACGGTGGCTCGCAGCCATGCACACAACCCGCAGATGGCGCATTTCTACGGCGCCGCACCGATGGCATTTCTGACAGTGGGAGCCGGAGCGCTATTGGTCGGAAAGTCTCTCATCGGGGAACGCGCTGCTGTCGGCCTCGACGCGGCACTGTGGACGATGGGAACCATCGGCGGACTATTTACCGCAATGACCATCCCTTACCTGATGTTCACTCAGCACAAGGTCGAAGCGGACGCGGCCTTCGGCGGGTGGCTGATGCCCGTCGTTCCGCCCATGGTCTCCGCCGCGACCGGCGCGCTGCTCATCCCCCATATGCCGCCCGGCACCGGACGCACGACGATGCTCTACGGCTGTTACGCCATGTTCGGCCTGTCGTTGTTCGCGTCGTTCATCATCATCACGATGGTGTGGAGTCGCCTCGCCCACTTCGGTACCTCCGGAACCGCTCGTGTGCCGACTCTGTGGATCGTCCTGGGTCCGCTGGGCCAGTCCATTACCGCGGTCGGCTTGCTCGGAGCGAATGCGCATCTTGCCGTTTCACCGCAGTTGGCATCCGGGATGGGAATCTTTTCGATCCTGTTCGGAGTTCCCGTGTGGGGATTCGCCGTGTTGTGGATCGGATTGGCCACAGCGCTCACAGTCCGGACCGCACGCCAAGGAATGCCATTTGCCCTGACGTGGTGGAGTTTGACCTTTCCGGTCGGAACATTTGTCACTGGCACAACACAATTGGCGTTGCATACCGAATTGCCGGCCTTCCGATATGCCGCTGCCATCGCCTACGTCGGGCTATTGGGCACGTGGTGCTTGGTGGCAGTCCGGACTGCCCGCGGCAGCCTTCGCGGAAATCTGTTCCTGCCACCTCCGACGACTGGGGCGATCAAGGCACACAAATTCCCACCGGTGACAACGCCTCCGACGTGAGTTGCCACCTACCGCGCGCTACCTGAGCTTTGCGTCGATCGAGTCGACCACCCCGTGACGTGAGCACTTTGCCCACCACCCGTCTGGGCTGATCTGCACGATCATGCGCCGACCGCAGTGCTCGCAGAACCGAGGTGGTTCGAGTCCGAGCGACGCAGCGGCCGGCGTCAGGTCTTCGACGCCCTCGACGAGTCGACGCCCGGTGTACGGGTTGTATCGCTCGTCCGTGACCGACTCGGTCACAGCGTGTCGTTCAGGGCTTTGATCGGCATCTGCAGATCGATGAGCAAATCGAGGTCACTTTCGGCTGGACGGCCGAGCGTCGTGAGGTAGTTACCGACGATGACGGCATTGATGCCGCCGAGGATTCCCTGCTTGGCACCAAGGTCGCCGAGCGTGATCTCACGCCCACCGGCGAAACGCAGGATGGTGCGCGGCAATGCGAGGCGGAATGCCGCCACGGACTTCAGCGCCTCGCTTGCGGGAAGGACCTCGAGGTCGCCGAACGGCGTACCCGGGCGGGGATTCAGGAAGTTGAGCGGAACCTCGTCTGGTTCGAGTTCAGCGAGGTTCGCGGCAAATTCCGCTCGCTGCTCCAACGTCTCGCCCATTCCCAGAATTCCACCGCAGCACACTTCCATGCCCGCTTCGCGAACCATGCGCAACGTGTTCCACCGCTCGTCCCAACTGTGCGTGGTGACCACGTTCGGGAAATGCGATTTCGAGGTTTCCAGGTTGTGGTTGTACCGGTGCACTCCCATCGCGGCGAGTTGATCAACCTGCTCCTGCGTCAGCATGCCGAGCGAGCAGGCGATCTGAATGTCGACCTCATTGCGGATCGCTTCGATTCCGGCCGCGACCTGCGCCAGCAACTTCGCGTCCGGCCCACGGACGGCGGCAACGATACAGAATTCCGTGGCACCCGATTTGGCCGTCTGCTTGGCAGCCTCCACCAGGCTGGGAATATCGAGCCATGCCGCACGCACAGGAGATTGGAAAAGCCCGGACTGCGAGCAGAAATGGCAGTCCTCGGGACAACCGCCGGTCTTGAGGCTGATGATGCCTTCGACCTCGACTTCGGGCCCACACCATTTCATACGCACATCGTGGGCGAGGGCCAGCAGGTCCTCCAGGCGTTCGTCGCCCAATCGAAGTACGTCGAGCACCTGGCTTTCGCTCAGGCCTTCGCCGCGTTCGAGGACCTGCTCGCGGGCGAGGTCGAGGATGTCGATCGAAGCGGGCGCCGTGCTTACCGAGGTCGGAGTCACCGGGAGTCTCCTTCAAGACTGGAAAATTGAACACCGTACAAGTTGAACGGTGTTCACGTTAGAGACGAGGTGGAATACTGTCAAAGGCAAGCTCCGATGAGGCCATCGGTTCGATCCACAGAAAACGAGGGGCAAACACGTGCAGTTGCGACGCGGAGACGTTCTGGACGGCGCTATGGCGATCCTCGACGAATTCGGCCTGGCCGACCTCACGATGCGCAGACTCGCCACGTCTCTCGGCGTTCAGCCCGGCGCCTTGTACTGGCATTTCCCGAACAAGCAGACTTTGCTCGGCGCGGTGGTCGACAAGATCCTCGAGGGCGTGGACACCCCGATCGACGCCGAGAGCTGGGAAGAATCCTATTCCGAACTGGCACACAGACTTAGGTCCGCTCTGCTGGCGCACCGCGACGGCGCCGAGTTGGTGAGCGCCACCTTCGCGTCACGGATGACGACAAGCGAGGTGCGCGAGAACTTCGTGACGGCCGGACTCACGTCAGGCCTGTCACGGGAACATGCCGAACTCGCAGCCTACGCAGTCCTGTACTACGTCCTCGGGCATACCGTCGACGAACAGTCTCGCGCCCAAATGGAAGAATTCGGCGCCCTGACCAGGGCTCCCATCTCCCCCGACGCCCCGGAGATCATCGGCGGCGGATCCGACGACGATCTCCTCGCCGGCGATCCCACCGTCCGCTTCCAGTTCGGCCTCGACCTGTTCATCGACGGAATACGCGCACGATTGACAAACCCGCACGCTGCGCTACGCAATTCCTGACAACCGCAGCAATGCGGTGACGCCCGCCGCGACGAACACCACCGCAACCAGTGGAGCTTTGAACCACGCAGCAATCGCCCCGGCGCTCACGCCGACGACACGTGCGGGCCCACCAAAATCGTTGCCGTCGAACAGCATCGACGTCAACGCTACGGCAACCAGCAGACACACAATACTGCGATCGAGCGACGCAAGCGCCCCAGCGGACAGTGCAACCCGAGCCCGGAGCAGAACTCCACTGCCCCTCAAGGCATAAGTGCCACAGGCAAATACGACGATCGCAACACTCACGCCCAGTGCACTCATCGGGCGTTCTCCCGAAACGGGAGGACAGCAGCCATCCCCAACAAGGCCACAAGTGGGGCCATTCCCGATGGCAAGAAGGTCGAAGTGCCCACCGCTACAACCGCGCCGACGGACGCCGCAATCAACGTGAGTCTCTCCTTCAATGCCGGCAACACCAGCGCGAGAATCACGACCGGAAACGCGGCGTCCAGTCCGAGCGTCGCCGGATCACGGACCACCGAGCCGAGAATTCCGCCCGTCAACGCACCGAGCGGCCAGCAGATCGCGATTCCGATTCCGCACAGCCAGAAGGCCGCTCGCTTTCGCGCGAGAGTGGACTGAGCGGTGGCAATCGCCACGGATTCGTCATTGACCAGATGCGCGCCCACTACTCGCCGCCAGCCTTGGCCGAGGAATGAGCCGACAGATAATCCGTAGGCAAAATTTCGTGAATTGATCAGCAACCCGGCAAGAACCGCCGCGACCGGACTTCCGCCGACGGCAATGATCCCGATGAACAGAAACTCCGACGATGCCCCGAGCACCAGGATCGCAAGCACAAGTAGTTGCCAGAGCGAGAATCCGGCAGACCCGGCAGTGACGCCGTAGGACACCCCCACCACGGCCACAGACGCGCAAATCAACGCGGCCACCCGGACAGTGTCACGATCAAGTGTTCGCCATAGAGAACGCATGTATTCTATGCTGAACGAACTGACACCGTTCGTCAAGGCGAACGAATGATCGGAGCATCGAACAATGGCGAGTGGGGACAGCACACCTCAGCAACTGGTTGCGCGTGCGCTCAAACGAGAGCGCACCCGAGCCGGACTGAGCATCTCCGAAGTCGCACGACGGGCCGACATCGCCAAATCGACACTCTCACAACTCGAATCCGGCCTGGGAAACCCCAGCCTGGAAACGTTGTGGGCTCTCGGAAACGCGCTGGGTGTTCCATTCGCGCAACTCGTCGACTCCCCGTCGCACCCCGTCCAGTTGATTCGCGCCGGTGACGGCCCGGCCATTGGGTCTGCAAACGCGTCGTACATTGCGACGCTTCTGGCTCCCAGCCCGCCGAATGCCCGCCGCGACCTCTACCGGATAGTCGCCGAGCCGGGAGAACCGCGCATCTCCACGCCACATGCACGCGGAACCACCGAACACGTTGTCATCGGTCATGGTCGAGCCGAAGTCGGACCGACCACTGACCCCGTCGAACTGGGTCCGGGTGACTACCTCTCCTACCCCGGCGACGAAGAACATATCTTCCGAGCGCTCGAACCCGGCACGACGGCAATCCTGGTGTCCGAACATATCTGAGTATCGTGCGATGACTTTTGCGGAAGTGGGCAGTCTATAAATCTAGGCAGTCCTTCTCGACTCGCCCGTACGGCTACCAGCAGGAGGAAGCATGTCCGGATCCAGCATCGGGAGCATTTTGCTCTCCAGCACCAACCCAGATCGGCTGCGCGACTGGTATGCGCAGGCATTTGCGCCGAAAGTCGACCGAACACCCGGAGAACCCGGCTACGACGTCCTCGACTTCAACGGTTTCTACGTGATGATCGACAAACGCGACGACATCGGCGGCACCAACAAAGAACCCGGCCGAATGTTCCTCAATATCGAGACCGACGATGCGCGCGCAATTGCGAAGCGGATCGATGCACTCGGCGGAGCCTGGTTCGCCCCGCTCGAAGACCGCGGCGGCAGTTGGTTTGCCACTGCGATCGATCCCGATGGGAACTACATCCAGATTATCGAGTTCAGCGAGGCAGCCCGAGCCGAGATGGAGTCGACCATGAGCGAGGACAAGAAATGAGTGCACTCGGAAGCACAAAAGCCATCAGCGGATTCTCTGTCGACGACATTGACGCGGCCAAGAAATTCTATGGCGAAACCCTTGGATTGAAGGTCACAGACGAGGAAATGGGAATTATCCGCCTACACCTAGCAGGTGGGACCGAAATACTCGTCTATCCCAAGCCGAATCACGAACCCGCGTCGTACACGATCCTGAATTTCCTCGTGGACGATATCGACAGTACGGTCGACGAACTGACCGGCCACGGAGTGGAGTTCGTCAAATACGACGGCTTCCCGCAGGAGGAGAACGGCATCATGCGAGGCAACGGCCCCGATATCGCCTGGTTTACCGACCCGGCCGGAAACGTGATCTCCGTCCTGAAAGAATCCTGACCCGTCTCGGCGCCGAAAAACTACCCGCTGAACAGTTGCGACTGGCGCTGTTCAGCGGTGTCGGCGTTGGAACGTTCCGCCACAGATGCGGTGCGTTCGGACGCCAATTCCTCTGCAGTTTTTTCGATCTCGGCCGACTCCGTCGCACTGGAGTCGGAGAACAAATTCGATTCGTACATTTGCCACCCTTGTGATTTTCACCCGCCGCGATTTTCACCCTATTGCCGTAGAAACGGCACCTATCCGGAACGGATGACTCAGCGGTTCATCCACCAGTCTTGCACGCCATCGCGTTACCGGAATAAACGGTATCCACGGTTGCGTCCAGAGGAGCGTGGAAAGTGATCGCAGAGCGGGCCAACCACGCACGAATCGTGGATGCCTTCGCGGATGTAGGCAATGCAGTGACCGCATCGCGTGACGCCGAGGCCGGCCCAAAGGTAGTCGCGCGCTAACCCGCCTTCGGGCAGATCAGCACCTGGACTTACGGTCGCGATCATGCCTCCGTCCGGCAGATCGCCGAAGTGTGCCGGATTGATCGAAAGTCAGGGCGAACGAAAGTCGCTGTCCACCAAGGACAGTCAAACCCCTTGCCCGCCGGCCAGCAGCGCCGGACTCACAGCGAACAAAGCCGCCGTACTGCACATACGCACATGGCGGTCATCAGTACTGCCCACGATCAGTGCTGCGTCAAAACCGGAAATCAGACACACATATAGCGAGAATCGTACTTCCATCCTCCTAAGGATTGCAATACTTGAAATGCTTAGGGTTCCGTGATTAGCTCACGATCAACGAAGAGTGGCGTACGTCACGACCCAATCGGTCAGTCGAGGCCCGTCTACTCACCCCCAAAAATCTCTCCTCACCACAGGAGGCACTCCTTGACACAGGCGGCCCGCTACACCAGCCCAGCGCAATTCACCCTCGCCGAGGGCTGGAATCTCACCCGGCTCACTCCCCCGAGCAGGCTGTTCGGCGCAAACGGACTCCGCACCGGACCGGACGGCCGCGTCTACGTGGCACAGGTGGCAGGCAGCCAGATCAGCGCGCTCGACATCAACACCGGCAACCTCGAGACCATCAGCGCCATGGGCAGCGACATCGTTGCGCCCGACGACGTCGCCTTCGATCCCACCGGCGACCTGTACATCACCGAGTACTACGACGGCCGGGTCAGCGTGCGCGAATCACGCGGCAGCACGCGGCTTTTGCGCGACGACCTCCCCGGAGTCAACGGAATCACGTTCCACCAGGGGCGACTGTTCGTCAACGAGTGCCGCATCGGTGGCCGTCTGATGGAACTGAGCCTCGACGGCGGCGCGCCCCGGATACTTCTCGAAAACCTCCCGATGCCCAACGGCATGGAGGTCGGTCCCGACGGCAAGCTGTACTACCCGGTGCTCGGGACCAACGAAATCTGGCGCATCGACCCCGACGGCAACGGTGAACCCGAACGCGTCGCAGCAGATCTCGGCGTCCCGGACGCAGTCAAGTTCGACTCCGAGGGCTTCATCGTCTCCACCCAGGTGGCGTCGGGCGAAGTGCTGCGGATCAATCCCCGCAACGGCGATCGCACCGTACTGGCAAGCCTCAATCCCGGACTCGACAACCTCACCTTCGTAGGTGATCGACTGTTCGTATCGAGTTTCACCGGCCAGATCACGGAGATCCTCGATGGTGGCCGAACCCGCACCGCCTTGGCCGACGGTTTGACTTGGCCCCTGGATTTGACCGTTGGCCCGGACGGCACGTTGTACATCGCCGATGGCACCTTCTTGCTCGCACTCGAACCGAGCGGCGAACTCCGCACTCTCGGAATGCTTTTCAGCCCAGGATACCCCGGTTACATCCGCGGAATGACGGCCGTCGGCGACGGCGAATTCATCGTCGCGGGCAACGGAACCGTTTCGCGCTACAACGCCGTCACCGCTGAAAGTGAGGTCCTCGCCGAAGGACTCGACCAACTCTACGGTGTCGCGGTCTCCGCGAACGGAACCATCGCGGTTGCCGACCTGGGAGCAGGCAAAGTTGTTGCCGTCGGGTCGAGCGGGCAGGTTGAAGAATTGGCCTCGGGACTGCACGACCCGATGGGCGTGGCCTTCACCGCGGACGGTACCTGTCTGGTCTCCGAAGCCGGCGCCGGACGAATCGTCGCGATCAACGGCTCCAGCGTCGACACGATCGTCGACGGACTCGAGAACCCGCAGGGAATTCTTGTTCGGGGCGGCGTGCTCTACATCGTCGATGTCGGAACAAAAGCCCTGATCAGCTTCGATCTGTCGACCAAGATTCAGCAGCGAGTTGCCGGTAATCTGCCGGTGGGCGCACCCGAGGGTGTCACCCCCAAGCCGCTGCTGGGACTAGCGCCGTTCTCCGGTCCTCAGGGCCCGTTCGCCGGCATCGCGGCCGGACCGGACGGAACAATCTACGTCTCCGCAGATGCAGAGGGCAGCGTCCTGGCACTACGCAAGGCAGTGTGAGCCGCGCCATGAGCAACAGCCAAGTTGGCGACAGCTTTGTCGGTCTGGACGGACGCATCGTGGTTGTCTCGGGCGCAGCAGGCGGCGGGATCGGCACGTCGGTAACGAGCATGCTTGCCCGCGCCGGAGCAACCGTGATCGCCGTGAGCCGTTCCAAGGAAAACCTCGACACCCACATCGCACCACTTATCGCGCAGGGTCTTTCGATCATCCCACTGGCGGCCGATGCGTCCACCGACGACGGTATTGCCATCGTGCGGGAGCAGATTCGACGCACCGACGGCAAACTGCACGGATTGGTCAACGTCGCCGGCGGCGCTGCCCCTGCAACCTGGATGCCGTCCACTCGCGTCACCCGAGCGGACTGGCGCGAATTGTTCACGGCAAATCTCGAAACGATGTTCTTCATGAGCCAGATGGTCGCGTCGGAATTGAAGGCGCAGAGCCGTCCCGGTTCCATCGTGTCGATCTCGTCGATCAGCGGAATGAACACCGCGCCTTTTCATATCGGTTACGGCAGTGCAAAAGCCGCCTTGGTCGCGGCAACCCGCACGATGGCCGTGGAACTCGCCGAAGTCGGTATTCGAGTGAACGCCATCGCTCCCGGCGTGACCGCCACCCCTGCGTCTTCCACCTACGTCGACGACGATCCCGAGCGTGATCGCCGCGCCATCACGATGGGTCGACGCGGCCGCCCTGAGGAGCAAGCCGGTGCAATTCTCTTCCTGCTGTCGGATCTCTCGACCTACATCACCGGACAGACATTGCTCGTGGACGGCGGACTGAATCTCAAGTGGACGCACATGGGCCCAGATCACACGTCACTTTTTCTCAAGGACGAATCGTTCCGCGACGCGATAACGCACTGACACAGAACCGATGTGAAGAGGAGACACCATGACCGACACTGCCGAGAACATTCCGGAATCGACTGTAACCGAGTCACATTCCACACCACTCACCATCAGTGTGGATGCATACATTTCGCAGACGTATGCCCGCGCCGAGGGCGACAAGCTGTGGTCGAAAGTGTGGCAGCAGGTCGGTCGGGTGGAGGAAATTCCCAAGGTCGGCGACTTTCTCACCTACGAAATTCTCGATGACTCGGTCATCATCGTGCGCTCGACCCCGGACACGATCAGTGCCTACCACAACGTCTGCTCCCACCGCGGTCGCCGACTCGTCGACACGCCGCCCGGTACCCACGAAGCCCGCGGCCAGGCAAGGCAATTCATCTGCGGGTTTCACGGCTGGCGGTACGACCTCGACGGCAAGAACACCTTCGCCGCCGAACGTCAGGACTGGCCGTGTGGGTTGACCGAGGAATCAACGAAGCTGCGTGGTGTCACAGTGGACACCTGGGGTGGATGGATCTGGATCAACATGGATCCGGGCTGCGAACCTCTACGTGACTATCTCGAGCCCGCGGCTTCCCTTCTCGATCATTTCCACCTCGAGAACATGCGGTACCGCTGGCGCAAATGGCTTGTCTTCGACTGCAACTGGAAGGTTGCGCTCGAAGCGTTCATGGAGACCTACCATGTTCCGTACACCCACCCGGAGTTCATGAACTTCGGGAATTTTCTCGGTTGGTCGCGCGCCCAAGGTAAGCACAGCAACATCGGCTACGACGCACCGAAGGGCATGGAAGAAAACCAGGCAAAACTGCGCATCGGCAGCGGCGCGGACCCCCGTAAGTCGACCATCGAAATGCAGAACTTCACGTGGGAAAATGCAAACACCAATACAACTCGGACCCTCGTCGATGCGGCCCAGCGACTGATCGACGAACTCCCCGAGGGCACCCCATCGGATCAGGTTCTGCGTCACTGGCTGGATTCGGCCAGGCGCGACGACGAAGCGCGTGGCGTGATCTGGCCGACCGTCGACCCACAGGTTGTCGCCGCAAGTGGCACGGCGTGGCAGATCTTCCCGAACTTCCAGATCGGGCACGCCCTGAACAACATGCTCTGCTACAGCGCCCGGCCATACGGCGACGATCCGAACAAGTGCATCTTCGAGGCCGCTGTCTACGAACTCTTCCCCGCCGGCGAGGAACCGGAAACCGAATGGGAGTTCACCCCGCCGGAGGATCCGGCCTGGCGAACCGTCCTGCCACAGGACTTCGTGAACATGGCTGCGGTCCAGAAAGGTATGAAGTCGCAAGGCTTTTCAGGGCCGAAACCCAACCCGTACCGCGAACGCAGCATCGTCAACCTCCACCACAACCTAGCCACGTACATGGGTACCGGTGCGCCGGTGGATTTCGCCTGACTCCTCACATCGTGTACTGACTTGCTCTGACGAAAGAAGATCCGATGACCGCACCGACCCAAGCTACGGCCATGGCGCCTTGCGCGCCCACACACACTCCCGAAGTCGACATCGACGCTCTCCGGGCGAAGTACCTCCTCGAACGCGACAAGCGTGTTCGTCCCGAAGGTCAGCAGCAGTACGTGGAGGCCGCCGACGAATTCGCGGGTTTCTACGAGAGCGATCCGCACCTGCCCGTCGAACCGCGCGAGCCCATCACCGACGACATCGAGGTCGTAGTCCTCGGCGGTGGATTCTGCGGCCTCATTGCCGCGCACCGCCTTCAGCAGGCGGGCGTCACAGACTTCAAGATCGTCGAACTCGGTGGCGACTTCGGCGGCGTCTGGTACTGGAACCGCTACCCGGGAATCCAGATCGACTCGGACGCCTACTGTTACCTCCCGCTGCTCGAGGAAACCGGCTACATGCCGAAGGAGCGGTTCTCGCGCGGCGACGAGTGCTTCGAGCACGCTCAGCGCATCGGTAAGCACTTCGGGTTCTACGACAATGCGATCTTCCATACCTTGATCCGCTCGCTGGAATGGGACGAGGAGATCAATCGCTGGCAGATCCGTACCAATCGCGGCGACGAGATCCGTGCTCGTTTTGTCGTCATGGCACAGGGCCCATACAACCGGCCGAAGCTTCCGGGTATCCCCGGGATCACGGACTTCAAGGGACACACATTCCACACGGCTCGTTGGGATTACGACTACACCGGCGGCGACCTGCACGGCGGGCTGGACAAGATCGCCGACAAACGAATCGCCGTCATCGGCACCGGATCGAGTGGTATTCAGGCGATCCCTCACCTGGCAAAAGGCGCGAAGCACCTGACCGTCTTCCAGCGGACACCGTCGTACATCTTCGAGCGAGCCAACTACCCGACCGATCCCCAATGGGTGAACAGCCTCGAGCCAGGTTGGCGGGCAGCACGTCAGCGCAACTTCCACAATGCCGCCTTTGCCTTCTACTCCCCCGGCGAGCCGGATCTCATTTGCGACGGCTGGACCGAAGTGTCGCGCAACATGGCCGCGAAACTGACCGAAACCAACGGCTGGGCTGCGCTCGCCGATCCGGTGAAGTTCATGGAACTCAAGGAGATCGAGGACTACCGATCGATGGAGCGGCTCCGCCGACGGATCGAGGAGATCGTCGACGACTCGGACACTGCGGAACTACTGAAGCCGTACTACCGCAACATGTGCAAGCGTCCCGTCTTCAACGACGACTATCTCCCGACCTTCAATCGCCCGAACGTCACTCTGATCGATGTGTCGGAAACCAAAGGCGTGGAACGGATCACCGAGAAGGGCGTCATGGTCGACGGCGTCGAGCTCGAGTTCGACGCGATCGTGTTCGCGAGTGGGTTCGAGATCACCACCGCGCTCGACCGCCAGTTCGACATCGCGCCGTTTGCCGGTCGCGACGGAACCTCCCTCTACGACCACTGGGGCAAGGGATTCCGCACCCTGCACGGTGTCATGGCGCACGGCTTCCCCAACCACTTCGCCACCGGCTTCGTTCAAGGCGGAGTCACCGCATCGACAACGCTGATGTTCGAGCAGCAGGCCGACCATATCGCGTACATCATCAAAGAGGCTCAGGCGCGCGGAGCCACGCATGTCGAACCCACCGCGGCAGCCGAAGAAGGCTGGATCCAGACCATCCGGGCCCACTCGATCGACAACAGCACGTTCACGTCGGAATGCACCCCCGGCTATTACAACAGCGAAGGCGAGCCGAACGGGCGCTCATTCCTCGGCGACCCGTTCTGGGGCGGTTTCTACGAACTGGGCGAAATCCTTCAAACCTGGCGGGACACAGGCACATTGGAAGGCCTGAAACTCGATGTCTGAGGCCCGCTTCGACGGTCGTGTTGCCGTCATTACCGGCGCCGGCAGAGGAATCGGACGTGAGTACGCACTACTACTCGCATCCAAGGGGGCCAAAGTGGTCGTCAACGATCCCGGTGTCGGGATCAGCGGTGAGAATACAGATAGCGGAGTCGCCAGTGCGGTCGTCGCGGAGATCACTGCTGCCGGCGGCGATGCAGTCGCGAGCACTGCCTCCGTTGCAACCGCACCGGGCGGCCAGGCGATCGTCAACGCGGCCATCGAGCACTACGGACGTATCGACATCCTCATCCACAACGCCGGAAACAACCGCTACGCACCGCTGACGGAGATGACGTACGAGGATTTCGACGCAGTTCTCGACGTTCACCTCCGCGGCGCATTTCACGTACTGCGGCCGGCATTCCCGCTGATGTGCGACGCCGGATACGGCCGGATCGTGCTGACCTCGTCGATCGGCGGTCTGTACGGAAACAACCGCATCGCGAACTACGCGGCGTCCAAGGCCGGCATCATCGGACTGTCCAACGTGGCAGCAATCGAGGGTGCCGACCACGGCGTCTTGTCCAACGTCGTCATTCCCGCAGCGATCACGCGGTTGGCCGACGGGCTCGACACGTCGTCGTACCCGCCCATGGGACCGGAACTCACGGCCCCGACGGCCGCCTGGCTGGCTCACGAATCCTGTTCCGTCACCGGCGAAATGCTGGTGACAATCGGCGGCCGCGTTGCTCGGGCATTCATCGCCGAAACCCCCGGGGTGTACCAACCGTCATGGTCGATCGAGGAGGTTGGAAGGCAGATCGGCGCCATCCGCGACATCCGCGATCCGTGGATCCTGCCTGTCGTCCCGTCAGCTCACGTCGACCACATCACCAAGAGTTTTGCGATAGCCATGGAGGGCAACGCACATGTCAGTTAAGGTTTACGAACGCATCTTGCAGCTCTTCGAAGCCGAGGGCATCAACACGATTTTCGGAATCCCCGACCCGAACTTCGTGCACATGTTCCACCTCGCCGAGGAACGCGGATGGAATGTGGTTGCGCCGCACCATGAAGAGTCGGCCGGATTCATGGCTGAGGCCGTATCGCGCATGACCGGCAAGGCCGCGGTGTGTATCGGCACCCTTGGCCCCGGCGTCGCAAACCTGGCCGGCGCCATGATGTGCGCCAAAGTCGAGAACTCACCGGTGATCTTCCTCGGTGGCCAGCGCGCCCGCATCACCGAACAGCGCGTTCGACGTGGGCGCATTCAATTCGTCAAACAGGCAAACCTCTTCGAAGCATCCGTAAAATACAGTGCCAGTATCGAATACGCCGATCAGACGGACGAAATTATCCGCGAAGGACTGCGGAAGGCGCTGTCCGGCACCCCTGGACCCGTGTACATCGAATACCCCTCCCACATCATCCAGGAAGAGCTGGACGTTCCAGACCCGTTGCCCCCCAATGCATATCGCATGGTCGGACAGACTGCGGGCCCAGACTTCGTTGCCGAAGCGGTGAAATTGATCCAAGCGGCCCAGCAACCCATTCTGCTCATCGGGCACGGAGTCCACACCTCCCGCGCCGGCGAATCCGTCAAGGCACTCGCAGATGCCATGGCCTGCCCTGTCATTCAGACCTCGGGGGGCACCTCCTTCATCGAAGGACTCGAGAACCGCACCTTTCCATACGGCTTCTCCTCCGCCGCAGTCGACGCCGTGGTGAAATCCGACCTGTGCCTGGCAATCGGCACCGAACTCGGAGAGCCGGTCCACTACGGCCGGGGCCGGCACTGGATCGCAAACGAAGCGAACCGGAAATGGATCCTCGTCGAACAGGATCCGGAGGCGATCGGCGTCAACCGCAGGATCGACGTGCCCCTCGTCGGCGATCTCCGCGCGATTGTTCCCCAACTCTCCGACGCGCTGTGGGATGCACCGCGCACGGCAACCCCCGAGCTCGACGGCTGGATCACACAGGATGCGGCGCAGCTGGCGGAACTTGCCGAAACCGCGCCGTCCGGTATGACTCCGGTGCATCCCGCTCGTCTGATTGTCGAGGCGACCAAGGATTTCCCGAGCGACGGCATCATGGTCCGAGACGGCGGCGCCACCACTATCTTCGGCTGGACGTACTCACAGGCAAAACCCCACGACGTGATGTGGAATCAGAACTTCGGCCACCTCGGCACCGGGCTCCCGTATGCCGTCGGCGCCGGTGTAGCTGACGGCGGCCAACGCCCCATCATGTTGATCACCGGCGACTCGTCGTTCCAATTCCATATCGCAGAACTGGAAACCGCTGCGCGACTCAACCTGCCGCTGGTCTGCGTAGTTGCCGTCGACTATGCGTGGGGACTCGAGGTGGGTGTCTACAAACGCACCTACGGCCAGGGATCACTCGAGACCGGTGTTCACTGGAGCGCAGATACGCGGCTCGACAAGGTTGCCGAAGGCTTCGGCTGCTACGGGGAGTACGTCGACCGCGACGAGGATATCGCGCCGGCGATCAAGCGCGCCTACGCCAGCGGTAAGCCGGGTGTCATCCACGTTGCCGTCGACCCCAAGGCGAATTCCGAGGAAATGCCGAGCTACGACGAGTTCCGAACATGGTACGCAGAAGGCACTCAGTGAACATTCCAGCTCGCATCATGCCCGGCTCGACGAGTACTCACGAACACTGCGAAAGGGACCAGAACAGTCATGCGTGAATATCTGAAGTTCTACATCGGCGGACAATGGGTCGATCCAGCGGAGTCCAGCACACTGGAGGTTGTCAATCCTGCGACCGAGAAGGTCTGCGGCACAGTAGCATCAGGATCACCGGCAGACGTCGACCGCGCCGTTGCAGCAGCACGCGACGCGTTCTCGAGTTGGTCTGCAACCAGCCGCGAGGAACGACTCACGATTCTGCGAAACATTCTCACCGAGTATCAGAACCGGATGGGCGACCTCGCTGCAGCTCTGACCGAGGAGATGGGCGCACCGAACGCGCTGGCCAACGGTTTCCAGGTGAACCTTGGTGCCGGTCATCTCACCACCGCGATCGATGCGCTCGAGAACTTCGTCTTCGAGGAGCAGCAGGGCGATTCACTGATCGTCAAAGAACCGATCGGAGTCTGCGGATTGATCACCCCGTGGAACTGGCCGATCAGCCTCATTGCCGTGAAAGTCTTCCCCGCACTGGCAACGGGTTGCACCATGGTGCTCAAACCTTCGGAGAAGTCACCGTTCACCGGCCAGATCTTCACCGAAATCCTCGACGCTGCAGGAGTTCCCGCCGGCGTGTTCAACCTCGTCCAGGGCGACGGACCCACTGTCGGGGCAGCACTGTCCGCACACCCGGGCGTCGACATGATCTCGTTCACCGGCTCCACCCGCGCCGGCATCGACATCGCCACCAACGCCGCACCCGGCGTCAAGCGAGTCTCGCAGGAGCTCGGCGGCAAGAGCCCCAACATCATCCTCGACGACGGTGACTTCGCCGAGAACGTCGCCAAGGGTGTGGCAACCATGATGATGAACTCCGGGCAGACGTGCAGCGCACCATCACGCATGCTTGTGCCCAATTCCCGGATGGCAGAAGCCATCAGCGCCGCGCAAGAGGCAGCATCACAGGTGACCGTGGGTGATCCGGGCGGCGATTCTGCAATCGGCCCCGTAGTGTCCGAGGCCCAGTTCGAGAGGATCCAGTCCCTGATCGACAAGGGGATCGGCGAAGGTGCGACGCTGGTTGCGGGCGGCCTCGGACGTCCGGACGACTTGCCGACGGGCTACTACGTCCGCCCCACCGTTTTTGCCGACGTCACCAACAACATGACCATCGCCCGCGAGGAAATCTTCGGACCGGTTCTCACGATTCTCGGCTACGACAACATCGACGACGCCATCGACATCGCAAACGACACCGAGTACGGCCTCGCCGGATTTGTTGCCGGCGCGGACCTCGAGCAAGCTCGCGCCGTCGCTCGACGGATCCGCGCCGGGTCCGTCGCCATCAATGACGGATTCGACTTCGCCGCACCGTTCGGCGGCTACAAGAAGAGCGGCAACGGACGTGAGTGGGGCGGGTTCGGTTTCCACGACTACCTGGAGATCAAGGGCATGCTCGGCTACACCGCTGACGCTTCCTGAAATAACACGGGAGATGAGTTCGCTGTCGGGCAAAGTTGCTGTGGTCACGGGCGCCAGTCGCGGTATCGGGAAAGGAATCGCGCTGGCGCTCGCAGAGCAGGGCGCCGTCGTCTACGTCACGGGACGCACGGTTCTCGCTGGGTCGAATCCTCTACCCGGCACGATCGCAGAGACAGCAGCTGAGTGTACGCGGCGCGGCGGCAAGGGCGTTGCCGTCGCAGTGGACCACGCCGACGACGCACAGGTTGCTGCCCTGTTCCAGCAGGTACGAGACGAGCAAAGCCGATTGGACATTCTTGTCAACAACGCATTCTCCTTGCCCGAAGACCTGACCGACCCACAGTCCTTCTGGGAGAAACCGCTCTCCCATTGGGAAATGGTGGATGTCGGCGTCCGCTCGAACTTCGTAGCAGCTTGGCATGCCGCCAAGATCATGACACCGCACAAGTCCGGCCTCATAGTGGCCGTCTCCGGATACACCGGCGTCACTTACACCTACAACGTCATCTTCGGCACGGCGAAGTCTGCGGTGGACCGGATGGCACGAGATATGGCCATCGAGCTGAAACCGCATAACGTGACGTCCCTTTCGCTCTGGCAGGGCCTCACCTTCACCGAACGCGCGCAGCGAAACCTGGCGAATGTCCCTGGCTTGGATGGCCGGGCTGCTACTCGGCCGGAGGACGGCTGCACCCCGGAATTCCCGGGTCGCGTCATCGCAGCTCTCGCCGTCGACACAAATCTCGCGACACGCTCGGGCGGCACCTTCATCACCGCCGAACTTGCCCACGAATACGGAATCAAAGACGTTGACGGCAAGGTCGTTCCGTCGCTGCGCTCGTCGCGCGGCGCGCCCATCTGGTCTCCGATCTTCAGTGATCGTGATCAACACATCTCACGTAATTGACCGGAGGACTTCATGACTACATCTGCCACCTCGGATCGGCTAGCCGCCCTCGACGTTATGGTCGATCGTCAGGAGATCCACGACGCGTTGACCAGATTCAGCCGTGGCATGGATCGCTTCGACCGCGATATCTTCCTCTCCGCCTTCCACGACGACGCCACAATTGCGGCGGGGAACTTTGTCGGTGGACCGATCGATCTCTACCAGTGGGCCAGAGCGACCCATGAACTGGGCCAGGTGTCGACGCATCACAACCTGCTGAACCACACCTGCGACATCGACGGCGACACGGCACACACCGAGACGTACTACCTATTCGTCGGACGTAATCACGACGACACCAATTGGATCGCAGGCGGCCGGTACATCGACCGCGTCGAACGCCGTGACGGACAATGGAGAATCGCGCTGCGCACCAATGTAATCGAGTGGTCCGGCATCGTTCCGACAATGGGCATACCCTTCGCCGACGTTCCTGACATTCACGTCAACGGCGCCCCGTCGCGCAGCACAACAGACCCGTCGTACCAACGACCACTGACGAACATGCGGAATCCGCATGTCCCCGACTGATCCAGGAGTAGCCATGACCACGCTTGACATCAAGAAACTCAGCAACAATCTCGGTGCGGAGGTTCTGGGCGTCGATACCGATCGGCTACTCCGCGATGACGGTCTCGCAGACGCGTGTATGACTGCACTCGAAAAACATGGCGTATTGCTGTTTCGCAAGATCAATGTCGACGATCGCACGCAAGTCGAGTTCTGCCGGAAACTCGGAACACTGATCAACTTCTCCCGCTTCCCACCGTACGACGCGGAAGAAGTGATGGAGATCAGCTTCGACCCCTCCAACCCCAATGCGGAATACCTTGCCAGTAATGACTTCTGGCACATCGACGGCCTACTCGACAAGATCGCACCGAAGGCGTCCGTGATGAGTGCCCGCGTCACAGCCGACCGCGGTGGTGAAACCGAATTCGCCAGTACCTACGCCGCATACGAGGCGCTATCAGACGACGAGAAGAAACTGTTCGCCGATCTGCGCGTAGTCCACACCTTCGCGGCAATTCAGCGGCTGACGTACCCAGATCCGACACCGACTCAATTGAAGGAATGGGCCTCGCGCCGTGAAGTGGAACATCCCTTGGTGTGGCAGCATGAATCGGGTCGGCAATCGCTCGTGTTCGGGGCGACAACATCGCACGTCGTCGGAATGAACTTCGACGAAAGTCGTGCGCTCCTGGACGATCTCGAAAAGCGCGCCACAACACAAGAACTGGTGTATCGGCACACATGGTCCGAAGGTGACCTGGTGATCTGGGACAACTCCGGCCTCGTCCACCGGGCCTGCGAGTTCGACCGGAGTGAGCCCCGCCGTATGCATCGCTCAACCCTGGTCGGCCACGAGATCATCAAGTGAGCAGTCGCACCGCGGTAGTCACTGGTGGGGCATCGGGAATCGGAGCAGCGATCAGCCGGCGACTCGTCTCTGACGGCGCGATGGTGGCGATCTTCGATATCGACGGCAGTGCCGCCGAGGCGTTGGCGTCATCTATCGAATTGTCAGGCGGCAAAGCCATCGGATTGACCGTCGACGTGACCGACCGCGCCGCGATCGACGCAGGATTGAACGAAGCGCGTACACGTCTAGGACGACCAGCCATCCTGGTGAACAGCGCCGGATTGAGCATCGACGGCCCCTTCCTCGAGATCACTGCCGAAACGTGGAACCGCTCACTCGCGATCAACCTGACCGGCACGTTCGACTGTTGCCAGGCTGTGCTGCCAGACATGATCGAAGAAGGCTGGGGCCGGATCGTCAACATCTCGTCGTCGAGCATTCACAGCGGTGCCCCCGGCTTGGCCGGCTACGTGGCCGCCAAATCGGGAGTTGTCGGCCTCACCAAAGTGCTGGCGCTCGAATTCGCCAAATTCGGAATCACCGTCAATACGGTTCCTCCCGGATTCATCGACACCCCGATGCTGCGCAACACAGTCGAGAAAGGATTCATCGACCTCGACCAACAGACAGCAAAAACACCCGTCGGCCGGATCGGCCAACCAGAGGATGTGGCGGCTGTCTGTGCGTTCCTCACCAGCGAGGAAGCCGGTTACGTCACCGGGCAGAGCATCGGTGTCAACGGTGGCCGGAACACCTGATCGAAAGCAAGTTCGCTACCCGAGAGGATTTACAGCCGATGGCTCGAATTTCGCCTGCAACACCACAACAATGGACGCCCGAGATGAGGGAATTCTTCGACGGCTTCCGAACGACCGTTGCTGCCGATCCGCAACGGGCCGGCAAGGCTGGACTTAACTTGGTCGGGACCCTGGCCCGATATCCCGCATTGGCGATGCCATTCCTGTCCTTCAACGCGCACTTGCTTTCTGGGACTTCGCTTACCGACAGGCAACGGGAACTGCTTGTACTCCGCGTCGCGTCGGTTCGGCGATCCGATTACGAATGGGCCCAGCACGTCATCCTTGCCGAAACTGCCGGCATGACGAAAGACGAAATCCTTCGCGTCGCGGACGGCCCGGGTGCATCCGAGTGGTCATCACTGGAACGGTCCCTGCTCAGTGCTGTAGACGAACTGCTGGCGGACGGCATGGTAAGTGAGCTGACCTGGTCGGCGCTGGCCGAGGAGTTCAACACCGAGCAACTGATGGATATGGTGTTCACAGTTGGCTGCTACTCGATGCTCGCCATGGCGCTGCGGTCATTCGACGTGAATCCTGAACCGGAGCTTGCTCCGTACCTCCCTGCCGTTCGGTAAATGGACACATGCGTGTTGGCTTCGCATCGTCTTAGCTCGTGATGCGAAGCTTGCACGCGGTGTTCAGTTTCCGGCGGAGCCGGATTCAGTCTCGGTGAACTGGACCTTGGCGGGTTGTGGAGCGTCGGCGTCGTTGTTTGGGGTCGATTGCGGATGGTGGGATGAACCAGGGTTTGTGATCGTCGCCCATCTTGATTTCCCAGATCCCGCGGAATCCGCTGGTGCTGTGAATCAACCGATGGTGGCTACGGCAGAGGAGGGTGAGGTTGTCCATAACCGTCAAACCGCCGACCGACCACGGTTTTATGTGGTGGGCGTCGCACCAAGCAGGTACGGCATCGCAGTTGGGGAAGGCGCAGCCTTTGTCCCGGGCGATCAGCGCGGTGCGTTGTTCGGGTGTGACGAGGCGTTTGTGTGGGGTCGCATCCAGCGGTGCGCCGTTGCCGTCCATCAGGACGGTGGAGAGCATGCAATCGCAGGCGAGCATCCGGGTCAGGCTCACACTGAGCGGACCCATCCACGGCATGTACCCGACATCAAGATCCTCGACATCAAGCTCTGCGTCCCTGCTAGTTCGCGTAGCGGCGCATTCGCGATACTCGGCAAGGTCTTTCGCGGTGATGTGCACGTTCACGTGCGGACGCTGCCCACCGTCAACACCGGTGACGGCGTTGTCGAGATAGCGGCGAATCAGTTCCGTGAAGGCATCCGCGGTGCGCTTGGCAGCCGACCGCTGATCCGGGGTCCCGTCCGCGGCCGGTTTCGGCATCGACAACCCCGAGAGAGCCGACAACAACATTTCACCAGTCAACGCGTCGAAATCGCCCTTGATCGCCACCCGACCGTTGAGCGTCGGAGCAATCCGCAAGACATTGAGGTCATCATCCTCACCGGGCGGGGTCTCATCGGATTCGAAGATCCGCTCCAAAACCGCAATCGCATACCGCAGCTTGATAGTGGTCGCCTCCACCCCGGATGCCGCAGCCAACAGAGTCTTCATACAGGACGGTAACGCCCTGTCCGGCATACCTTTTGGTGGAGATTCACAGAACGCGACGATCATTGCCGCATGATCGAGCGAGAGATCGCCGGCCTCGAATTGGGCAGTAATATCCGGGAACCCCCGCAGTGCGGCACCGAGGGCGGCGATCTTGTTACCGGCCGCGTTCTGCAGCATCGTGTTCGCCGCCAACCAGCGACCAACACCGCGGTAACAGAGCACCTGCTCGTCCGGGTTGAGTGCCAACTCGTCGACCGCGGCAACTCGAATCGCTTCCAGCCGAAGGATTTCCGCAGATACACAGACTGCAACGTCTCGAACCTCGGCCGGTCGCAATCGCCACAACCTGCCCCGCACACCCACAGCCGAACCCGCTACAACATCCCCCACCAAAGTTGAATCGCAAACCGTAGTCATCAAGGCCTCCCCACCCTTGACCTAATTATACTCGAACATCTATTCGAATCAAGGGACATACCGGGCACAGTTCGTTCCCCCACGTTCTTGCAATGCGACGTGCACGAGTCACATGAGCCAGTCAGCGCCCCATCCACTGCGGGCGACGCTTTTCCGCAAATGCAGCCGGCCCCTCCTGTGCGTCGTCACTGTTGTAGCAGTGCTCGGATACGTGGCGTGCGGCCTTGAGTGCGGCCGAACGACCCATCTCCGTCGACAGCATCACAGTTTCTCTCGCCGCTTTGACGGAAAGAGGTGCACCGGAGAGTATTTCGGTTGCCAGGTCCAGAGCCGTCGCCATCAGATCCGCAGGCTCGGCAAGTCGGTTGACGAGACCGATCTCGTAAGCGCGCGCAGAAGATATCGGCTTACCCGTGAGCAGGATTTCCATCATGATGCGCTGCGGAATCATGTGAATCAGCGGCGACGCCCACGGCGAGCTTCTCCCCACCTTGACCTCCGTGACCGCAAACTTCGCGGTGGTGCTGGCGACACACAGGTCACAGGCCTGAGCAATCATCCAACCACCGGCGTAGGCAACGCCGTTGACCGCAGCAATGGTGGGTTTTGACAGTTCGACCGTGTCGTAGGGAAGTGCAAACATATCGCGCGGCGGTACCGCCATTGCGGTATTGACCATCTCTTTGAGATCGCCACCTGCACAAAATGTTTCGTCGCCGGAACCGGTGAGTATCGCTACCCGCAACGCTGGGTCGTATTCGAATCGGTTCCAGGCGTCGCGTAATCCCTCGCGCACGTCTCGATCGAGACAGTTTCGGGACTCCGGTCGGTTCAGCGTGATGACAGCAATGCCGTCGTCACGCGCGTCGAACAACACAGCATCACTCATCAAAATCCCCTCTGCCCGATTGCATGCGCTTCGCGCATCAACTCTTCGCGAAAATCCGGATGGGCAATATTGATCAAACGTCGCGCTCGTTCCGCGAGGTTCTGTCCTCGCAGCTCGGCTGCACCGAATTCGGTGACCACAACATCGATGTCACTACGCGCCGTCGTGACAGGCCCGGACAGGTGCGCGGTTATCCTGGTGACGGTTCCTCCCTTGGCCGTGGCGGGGAGAGCCATGATCGCGTGACCACCCAGTGAACGCGAACCGGCCCGGACGAAGTCCACCTGACCACCCGTGCCACCGAGATACGCCGAACCGCTTTGCTCCGCATTGACTTGCCCTGTGAGATCAACTTCGAGTGCGGAATTGACCGTCACCAGTTTGTCGAGCTGAGCCAGAACTGCCGCGTCGTGTGTGTACGACGTCGCACACATGCGAATTGCCTGGTTACGGTGCGCGAACGCGTACAGTTCCTTGCTGCCGATGAGTGCGCCGGTGACGGACACTCCCGTGTCGATTCGTTTGCGTGCGTTGGTCACCGTGCCTGCTTCCACCAGATCAACGAGGCCGTCGCCCACCATTCCCGAATGAACACCCAGATCTTTCCGGTCTCGAATCAGCCGAAGCAACGCATCCGGCACGGCTCCGATCCCCACCTGGATGACCGAGCCGTCCTCGATATACGCAGCGGCATGTTCGGCAATTGCATGATCGGTCGGTCCAATTGTTGCCGGCGCCAGTGTAACCGGAGGTCTGGATACTTCGATGGCGTAATCGATCTTCGCTGCCGGTAACAGTTCCCCGCAGGTGAACGGGACTTGATCGTTCACTTCCGCCACGACAACGCGCGCTTTCGCCACAGCCGCCTGAACGTAGTCACTGATCAATCCGAAGCTGTGATTGCCGTTCCCATCCGCAGCGCTTACTTGTACGAAGGCAACGTCGCACCCGATCAACCCGGCCTCGATCATCGGCGCAACTTGACTGACGTGGCACGGAATCACACTGAGCTTGTGCACTTTGGTCAATGATCGCAGCGTTCCGATCGCCCCCATACTGGAGAGCGAAAAGCTCTCACTTGCTTCGGCATTGAAGACTCCTGAGAAACTCGTTGCGACAAATGCCGATAGTCCGCCAATGTCTGCCCCTTGATCGATCAGAGCTTCGATCAACGTTGTCGGTTCGCCGCACGCCTGTCCGATGACAATACGGTCTCCCCGATTCAGGAACCGATTCAACTCCACGCTCGACCGACCTCATTCAGGACTTCCTCGGTGTGCTCACCGAGTCGAGGGGCCGGCCGGGCAATACGACCGGGCGTGCGCGAGAACCATGTCGGCGGACCAGGGAAACGCACTGAGCCGTAGGGAGTATCGACGTCTTCGAAAAAGTTGACGGCATCGAGGTGCTCGTTGTTCAACAACTCGTCCAGTGTCCTCACCGGAGCGGCCGGAATATCGTGAGATCGGAGCAGATCCAGCCATTCCTGCGTCGTGCGTTCGAGGAAGGTTTCACCCAGCAGCGCGTACACCGTGTCGATCTGACGGGCTCGTTGTTCGAGAGTCGCGAAATGTGCACCCGCCCAAGGTGGATCGACTGCGTCGACGAAAGCCGCCCATTGCTTGTCGTTGTACACCATGGCCGAGATCTCGCCGTCTTTGGTCCGGTACGGTTTCCGATTCGGTGCCACAGCACGGGGATACACCGCCGGACCCAGCGCCGGGGTGAACAGTGCCCCATTTGCATGTTCGACCAGCATGAAAGCTGCCATCGTCTCGAACATGGCAACCTCCACCTCTTGGCCTTCTCCAGTACGTTCGCGGTGAAAGAGGGCCATCGTGGTGGCGTACACGGCAGTGAGTCCCGCAACCTTGTCCGCGATAATGGTTCCGACATAACCACTCTCGCCGGTCAACTGTTCCTGCACGTGCGGTAAGCCGCATTCGGCCTGAATTGTGTCGTCGTAGGCCGTCAAATCGGCATCCGGCCCGCGACGCCCGTATCCGTAGCAGTTGGTGTAGACGATCGACGGATTGACGGCGGCCACGTCGTCGTAGCCAAAACCAAGTTTTGTGATTGCCGAGCCTCGCATGGAATGGATGAATACATCCGCATCGGCGATCAAGTCACGCAGTACACCTGCACCCTCATCGGTTCGCAGATCCAGTACCGCACTGCGCTTTCCACGATTCACGTTGACAAACACACCGCCCAATCCCGGTTCCGGACCCACCGAAATGTAGCGGGTGTTGTCGCCGGCGGGGCTTTCGATCTTGAGAACATCAGCCCCCATGTCGGCCATGATCTGCGTGCAGTAGGGACCCATCACCATCGCCGTGAGATCGACGATCCGAACCCCGGTCAACGGACCCGAGTGCTTCATCAGAATGAACCTCCACTTTTCTTCAGAACGATTCGACGCTATCAGGTGAATCTTTACAAGGATAGTGGTATTAGTGAGTGGTGAAGAAATCCAACGGGACCGCCGTCCTCGGCACGATAGCGACGGTGCTCGATGCGGCACTGGCGGCAAACCCGCAGGCCCCGGCCGTGGAAGCCGTATCTGGGATCTGGTCATATGCCGAACTCGACACACAGGCAAGGCGCTGCGCCGGAGCGCTGTGGTCACTGGGCGTGCGACCAGGCGATCGTGTCGCGGCATGCCTGCCCAACGATCTCGGCATCGTCGCGGCATTTCACGGCGCTCAGCGGATCGGTGCGATCTGGGTGGGAATCGGCGAAGCGCTGTCATCCAGTGAGCAGCAAGAATTACAAACTCTGTGCAAGCCGAGTGTTGTCCTGGCCGGACCGAACTGTCGGCTGGACCCTCTCGACTGCGTCAGCGAGGCTCAGTGGGCAGAATTGTGCGGGCGCGACGAGACCGCCCCTTCGGTCGAGTTGGATATCGACGCTCCCGCCGGAATCGCTTTCACCAGTGGCACTTCGGGTCAGCCCAAAGCTGTGGTGCACAGTCAACGAAACCTACTCCTCCCCGGCGCCGTCCTGTGCGCGACCAGAGGATGGGGGCCAGAACTACGCAAGGGCGACAGCTTCCCGCTGACCATCCTCAATCTCATGGTCTTGTCGACGCTACTTACGGCCCAGGCCGGCGGGTGCTCAGTCGTGATGAACCGGCGCGACGTCGACGGGGTTGCCGAATGGATCGCCTCGCGGCGTGTCACAGTGTGGAACGGCGCCCCCGCGCAACTGTACGACCTCGCGCGACGTCCCGACGTCAACCTCAGTTCACTCCAGGAGATCTGGTGCGGCGGCGGCGATACACCGGACGGATTGCGCCAGGCGTTCACCGACGCGCACGGCCTCGTCCCCCGCGTCACGTACGGCCTGACCGAAGCACCGACCGTCGTATCGATCGATCCTCCCGGGCGCGAATGGCACCCCGGGACCAGCGGGCAGGTACTGCCACAGTACGAGGTTGCAGCCTACAGCGAGGACGGAAGCCCGCTGCCTGCAGGAAAATTGGGCGAACTGCGCGTCAGAGCAGCGAGGTCAGGTCAATGGGCGGGCTCGTGGACGCCGATGCTCGGCCATTGGGAGCACGGCGGTGTCACTTCGACTGAACCCGGCCCTCTCGCGACTGGGGATATCGGAACTGTCGACGCCGACGGTTGGCTCACAGTCCTGGACCGCAAGAAATTGGTCATAATTCGCGGTGGTGCAAACGTCTACCCGCTCGAAGTGGAACGAGTCATCGCGACGCACCCCGATGTCGCGAAGGTCGCCGTGTACCCGGTACCCGACGACCGACTCGGTCAGCGGGTTGCCGCGATTGTCGAAAGTGTCGGACCTCCGATGGAGTTCGGCATCCTTGCCGACCTCTGCCGGAACGAGCTGTCGCCCTACAAGGTTCCGGAATTCTGGTCACAGGTCGACGCACTGCCGGTCAACGCCATGGGAAAAATCCAGCGGGCCGGACTCGCAGAACTCACCACTTCCGCCGTCAGGGCACCGCAGCGAGGTCTCCGGTGACAACACACCGCGATACCGCCGCACGGATGTTCGGCTTGGACGGCCGGGTAGCCATCGTGACGGGCGCTTCATCAGGCCTCGGCGCTGCCATAGCCGAGGCACTTGCCTCACTCGGCGCCCGAGTTGCCGTCGTCGCGCGCCGCCGCGACAAACTAGCCGAACTCGCCGAGCGGATCAACGGCACCGCCATCGAGTGCGATCTCTCCGAGGCCGGCCAGGTCGGCTCTGTTGTACCCGCCGTGGTCGAAAGCCTTGGGCCGCCCGAAATTCTGATCAACGCAGCGGGCAGCATGTTCACCTACGAACGAGCCGAATCCGAGCCACTCGATGCCGTCCGCAAGACCTTGGATCTGAATTTGATCGCTCCGTTCTTGTTGGCGCAGGCCACTTTCCCCCACATGCAGTCCATCGGCCGCGGCACTGTCGTCAACATCTCGTCCATCAGCGGCCGGGTGGGAATACCGGGCATCCCGCAGGCGTCATACGCCGCAAGTAAGGCCGGATTATCAGGACTCACCGCAGAACTCGCGATCCAGTGGGCGCGGCACTCGATCCGGGTGAACACAGTTGCTCCCGGATTCTTCCGGAGTGAAATCACTGATCAGCTGTACACCGATGACCGATCGGCGGAGTATCTGCGACGAAACACTCCACTTCCGCACGAAGGGACGCCGCACGATGTTGTCGGCTCTGTTCTCTGGCTCGCAAGTGACGCAGGAAGTTACGTCACAGGCCAGACCATAGTTGTCGATGGTGGTTGGACGGCACGCTGAGTGTTCGACACGGGTGCCGATCTCAGTTCGAGTTCGCTTTAATTTCGACGTTGAAAATGCTATTCTCAGAATAGAGAGTTTCATACTGTGATTGCGATTTCTAACCGCAGGGCGAGAGGGCGAACATGTTGTTGGAGCTGACCCCGGACCAGGAATTCTTCCGGGACACCACAGCCCGGTTCCTGAACACACAGGTGCCCAGCTCAGCTGTGCGTCTTCTGCGCGACAACCCCATGGGCTTCGACTCCGAATACTGGCGGCGCGGCGCAGAACTCGGCTGGACCAGCCTCCTGGTGGACGAAAAGCACGGTGGGGGCACAATCAGCGATCGCGGACTCGTCGACCTCACACTTGTCGCGTACGAGTTCGGCCGCACCGCCGCGCCCGGCCCACTCACCCCGACCAACGTCGTTGCCGCACTTATCGACAACTACTCCAGCGAGACCACAGACCAAGTTCTTGCAGAACTACTCGCCGGAACTTCCACCGCAGCATGGTGTTTCACCCAGCCACAAGCGAACAGTCTCGTGAGCACTCCACCACTGGAGATTCGCGTCGATGGCAACGACGTAATTGTGTCCGGCACAAAACGCCCCGTCGAAGCTGCCCAGACCGCCGATGTCCTTCTCGTCACCGGCCAGAACGGCGACTCCGTCGCGCAAGTCCTGGTGCCCACCGATACTCCCGGTGTGCACGTAAAGCCGTTGCGATCAATCGATCTGACACGGCGCTACGCCGCGGTGACGTTCGACAACGTACGTCTCCCCCTGAGCGCCATGATCGGAGACACACGCGATGCGGCTCGTGACGTCGAGCGTTGTCGGCAACTCGCCATCGTGCTGGGCTGCGCCGAATCCGTCGGAGCGATGCAAGCGGCATTCGACCTCACCGTTGCGTGGGCATTCGACCGATACTCGTTCGGACGCCCCCTTGCGTCGTACCAAGAACTCAAACACCGCTTCGCAGACATGAAGACCTGGCTCGAAGCCAGCCACGGTCTCGCCGACGCGGCAGCAGCCGCAGTTGCTGCGGAAAGCCCGGACGCCGCTGAACTCACCAGCGCCGCACACGCATACATCGGCGATCGCGGCGGCGAACTACTCCAGGATTGTGTGCAGATCCACGGCGGGATCGGCGTCACATTCGAGCACGATCTACACCTGTTCATGCGGCGGGCTGCAGCTAATCGCTCGAGCTACGGCACTCCCGCAGAGCACCGCCAATTGATCGCCGCCATCGCCGTACGTCAGGAGAGCATCCGTTGAGCACCCAGGCACCCCAGACCGTCGTCGACATGGAATCGGTCGAGCAGTTTCGCACTCGGGCACGCACCTGGATCCGAAACAACCTCGGCCCCAGCGACCCGAAGGCAAACATCGGTGTCATGCGCGCCGAAGGACCCGACGAGGACGAACTCACCGACGTCGCGGAGCAACGCGCACTTCAGCGACGACTGTTCGATGCGGGCCTTGCCGGGATCTGCTTCCCTGAGGAGTACGGCGGGCAAGGCCTCACTCATGCTCACCAGCGGGCATTGAACGAGGAACTCGCCGGTTACAAGTACGCCGAACGTCTACAGTCTCCGACCTTTGTGCCCTGCGCCGCAGTGCTTCTCGAATTCGGCACCGAGGAGCAGAAGCAACGCCACATCCCCGCCATCTTGAAGGGCGAAGAGATCTGGATGCAAATGCTCTCCGAGCCCAGTGGTGGCTCCGACGTCGCCGGCGCGGTCACCACCGCTGTTCGAGACGGCGAAGACTGGGTACTGAACGGATCGAAGATCTGGACTACCGGCGCCTGGTGGTCCGATTGGGCGCTCTGTCTTGCCAGAACCAACTGGGACGTGCCCAAGCATCGGGGGCTGAGCGTGTTCATGGTGCCGCTCGATCGCACCGGCATGGAAGTCAACCGCATCGAGTTGCTCAGTGGGTCGCGGGAATTCTGTCAAGAGTTCATGACCGACGTCAGGGTTCCGGACAGCGACCGCATCGGCGAAATCAACGACGGTTGGACCGTCGGCACACGCTGGATGTTCCACGAACGAATGCTGTCGAACTCGCCGTACGCGACCATGGCAGCCGGAAGCACGCAACGAGGAACGAAGATGCCGGAACTGCTTGCAGTCGCGCGCGATGCGGGTCGCTTGAACGACCCCGTCAGCCGTGACCTCATCGGTGAGGCCCGCATGCTGGAACTGGCCAACAACGCACTACAGCATCGGGTTGTCCAGGGCATCACCACCGGCGCAATGTCCGATCAGGCCGCGAGTATCGCCCGATTGATGGCAGGTCTGATGTCTACCCGTCTGGTGACGATCATCTACGAATTCACCGGGCCTGCCGGGGCAGCGTGGGACGACGACGACGGTACGGTCGGCGACTGCGCCACGGACTATCTCGGCCAACAGGTGTGGTGCATCGCCGGCGGGACCACCGAAATGGCCCGCAACGCCATCAGCGAGCGAGTCCTCGGTATGCCGCGTGAACGCACACACGAGCAGAACATCGCCTTCCGGGACATTCCGAAAAGCCGATCAACTTCCGGCAGTCACTAGTTTCCGGCGGTCAGGACATCAGCTTCTCGCGGTCAGGGACACGGTGCAGTTACGGTCGAACTTCTTTGCCAGATACAGCGCTTCGTCGGCGCAATCGATCATGCTGTTCACGTCCGCGTCACCGGACGGCGAACACGCCACACCGATACTGACAGTCGGGCCGAGTTCTCCGAGCGTTGTCCTCGATTGCTCCTGCTGTGCCACCCGAATTATTTCGGCTATTTGCGTTGCCTCGTCCAGATCCGTGTCGATCAACAGAACGACAAACTCCTCACCGCCCAGGCGCGCAAACAGCGCTGTGTCGTCGAGATGGCGCCGCACTTGATCCGCAAACGCAACAAGGACCGTGTCCCCGGTCCGATGGCCCAAGGTGTCGTTGACCTTCTTGAAGTGGTCCAGGTCCATCATCAGGACGCTGACTGGCAGGCCGGACTGAAGAGATCCGACGGCGCCGATGCTTTTTCGCATGAATTCGTCCCGGCGCAGCGCTCCAGTCAGGTCGTCGAGCATCACAGCTTCAGTCAGAGCAGCGAGAGCGCGTCGACGTTCATAGATCACGCAGGCAACCGCGAGGGGCGCAGTTGCCAACAGAGCCAATCCGATCCTTACGGAAACGCTGACCGCGGATAAACCTTCGACAGCTGTTCCCAAGTGCCCGTCGGCTGTCAAGACCAACGTACATACGGTCGATATGGCGGTCATCAGTGACGTGACAAAGACATTGGTCAGCAGTGCGGCGGTGACAAGAGCAGGCATGGCAAACGCAATTGCACCGGCGCCGCCGATGACCCATTGGAGCAGAATGCACAACGCCAACAATGCGGCCGGAATCACGGACAGCCGAAGGATCCTGGACACGGCCTCAGGGTCTCGGTCCTCAGGTCGAAGCGACGGAAAAGTCAGTACCAGCGGAACAATCGTCATGTAGTTGACGAGGTTGCCCGAGAACCAGAGAATCCAGCCGTCCGGCCATGTGCCGCCGAAAAGTGCCACATTCGCAGCTCCTCCGACACATCCTGTCAGCGCCGCCGCGACCATGGTCGCGGATACGAAGTAACCCACCGAGCGGATACTCGAAAGCCTTCGATCTTCCGCGCAGACCCATCGAAATGCGTAGAACCCACCGACAACGCCGATGATGTTGCTTGCACCGAGCCACAAAGCTGATTCGACGGAACCGCCAGTGACCAGATCCGCGGAAATATAGGCCGTCGCCGCACAGAACCACGTCGAAACGGTTGCCGAACGGGGTGATCGAACAAGCAGACCGAGCAGCAGTGCGTTTGCCGGCCAGAACACGGCGAGGGTACCGGGAAGCCGGCTGAAAGTCCCGATCAAGCACGCGACAAAAACGCAAAGACCGACAAGCAGGCTGTGGCGTAGCGCCGCAGCTGACGTCGAGTTTTCCACCGCATCCACCGCCCTACCTACCTAATCTTTGGATCAATTGTGAGAGGCGATCGGACATACAGCGGAAAACGTGCGCTGGAAACCGACGAATTGCGCTAATTATCCCTTTTAGAGCTGTCAAATCAAGGACATCCGTCAGTACATTCCGATCTGCGTAAATGTCAAGTATTGCCATCATTGATAGGATTGACGTACTGTGCGAAAAGACCTGTACGACAGCTACTGCGCAGTACAGTCCCGGCAGTTCGGCCCCGCTAACGGTGGACACCGCGATCTGCAGTGCATCACCCACGGATTTCAGGACGCGAACGCGCTCCGAACCGGTTGAGGAAGGAATTCATTTCTGATGTTTTCGGCAATAGTCATCGAGAAGAACGACACGGGACAAAGCGTCGCCTGCACCAGTCTCGACGAAGCTGATCTACCCGACGGAAATGTCAGCATCGACGTGGACTATTCAACTCTCAATTACAAAGACGCTCTGGCCATTACCGGTTCGTCTCCAGTAGTGCGCAAGTTCCCGATGGTCCCCGGAATCGACCTCGCCGGAACAGTCACCGAGAGTTCACACGCAGACTGGGCAGCCGGCGATCGCGTCGTACTCAACGGTTGGGGCGTCGGCGAATCCCACTGGGGTGGACTCGCCCAGCGCGCGCGCCTGAACGGCGACTGGTTGATACCACTTCCCGCGGCATTCACCGCCCATGCCGCCATGGCTATCGGCACTGCGGGCTATGCCGCCAGCCTGTGCGTCGACGCTCTCATCGACTTCGGTGTATCGCCCGACCAGGGCGAGATACTCGTGACCGGAGCATCCGGCGGAGTGGGCAGTGTCGCGATCGCCCTACTGGCAAAGGCAGGCTTCACCGTCGCTGCGTCGACCGGCAAGGTCGACGAAGCGGAATACCTCCAAAGCCTTGGCGCAACAACGGTAATCGACCGCGCCGAACTCTCCGGTGCCGGCAAGCCGATGCAGAAGGAACGCTGGGCGGGCGTCGTCGATTCGGTGGGCAGTCACACCCTCGCGAACGCGTGCGCGCAAACCCGGTACGGCGGTGCTGTCGCAGCCTGTGGCCTCGCTCAGGGGATGGATTTCCCTGGCTCGGTTGCGCCGTTCATTCTCCGCGGCGTGTCACTGCTCGGTGTCGACAGCGTGATGGCACCCAAGTCTCGTCGCCTGGCCACCTGGGATCGCCTGGCTCGTGATCTGGATGCCGAGGCACTGGAGTCAATCGCCCACGACATCGCACTGGGCGAATCGATCACTGCTGCAAGAAAACTCATGGACGGCACGGTGCGTGGACGCATCGTCGTCGACGTCAATCGATAGCCGGGAGCCAGAGACGATGAATACGAAGTTAACCGAACCGGAAACCGTCGAACTCGATCTGTCCGATGTAGACCACCGTGTAGGCCAACCTGTCGGCGGCGGGCAGCTGTGGGATCCGTGCAGCACCACCGACGTGCGGCGTTGGGTCATGGCGATGGACAACCCCAACCCGATCCACTGGGATGAGGAATTTGCCCGTGCCAGTAAGTTCGGCGGTCTGATCGCACCGCAGTCCATCGCAGTAGGTCTGGACTACGGGCACGGAGCTCAGCCGGCGTGCGTCGGACACATTCCGAACAGCCACTTGATCTTCGGCGGCGAGGAATGGTGGTTCTACGGAACGCCGGTGCGGCCCGGCGACACGTTGTTCCAAGAACGACGCTTCCACGATTACAAGGTTGCCGATACGAAGTTCGCCGGTCCCACGATGTTCTCGCGCGGCGACACGCTCCACACCAACCAGCACGGCTCCAAGGTTGCACTCGAACGGTCGACAGCCATCCGTTACCTGGCCGACGAGGCAACAAAGCGCGGCATGTACAACAACAATGTCGGGGCCGTCAAACGGTGGACCAACGCAGAACTCATCGAGGTCGAGAACCTGCGCCACGAATGGCTCATGTCCAACCGCATGGGTGTTTCACCGCGCTTCGACGAGGTCGAGATCGGCGACACACTGCAGCGACGCGTCATCGGCCCGCACAGCATCGCAAGCTTCACCACGGAGTACCGCGCATTCCTTTTCAACATCTGGGGCACCTTCCACTGGGTTGCACCCGACGGCGTCGAAGATCCCTGGGTCTACCAGGATCCGGGCTGGGTGGAGGGCTTCGGTTACGACGAGGAAGGAGCCAAGATCGACCCGCGCAAGCGCGACGGCCTGTACGTCGGTCCGTCTCGCGGCCACATCGACAGCGACAAGGCCAGCGAAGTCGGGATGGCCAGGGCCTACGGTTACGGCGCGACGATGGGCGCCTGGTGCACCGACTTCCTCGCCAACTGGGCAGGTCACAACGGCATGGTCCGCCATACCAAGGCCGACTTCCGCACACCTGCATTCGAGGGCGACGTGACGTACTTCGACGCCGAGGTCGTTGGCAAGGAAGCTCAATCAGCCTGGGGCGTACCGCTTGTCCAGATCAAGCTGCGTCTGACCAATCAGGACGGCGACGTTCTGGTGTCCTGCACGGCCGAGGTCGAACTGCCGTTCTCCTGACTCTCCCTCGACATGAAAGAGGCAAGCCTTGACCACCGATGTGAATGCGGCACCAGCTGTTTCAATCGCGCACGGTGTACCACTGCTCGACGAACCAGGCCTCGGCGCACTGACTCTTCCCGGATTCCTCCGGGAAGTGACGCAGATGTACGGCGATCGCGAAGCTCTGGTCATGCGCTCCGACGACGGTGTCGTCCGCTGGTCCTACGCACAATTGTGGGAGCGCGCAATCGAAGTCGCCCAAGCTCTGCGGGGTATCGGTCTGGACAAGGACGGCCGGGTGGGCGTCTTGATGACCAACCGTCCGGAGTGGATCGTGTCGGTGTTCGGCACCGCCCTCGCCGGCGGTGTAGCGGTCACACTCAGCACGTTCTCAACAGCGGCGGAACTGGACTACCTGCTGGAGAATTCTGCAGTCTCGGTTCTGCTGTTCGAGCGCACCGTACTCGGTAAAGACCTTGCGGAGGTGCTGACCACGCTCGAACCACAGTTCGGCACTGCAGCTCCCGGCACAGTGCAGTCGCCGCGATTCCCTTTTCTTCGTCATCTGGCCATGGTCGGCGACGGAGAAGCAATCGGGGCGATCGACACGTGGGACACATTCCGCTCGCGAGGCGTCGACCAATCGAGGGGGTTGATCGAATCCATCGCGGCGGCTGTGCGCCCGAGTGATGCTGCTGTGCTGTTCTTCTCGTCAGGGACGACAAGCAAACCCAAAGGCATTCTCAGCGCACATCGTGGTGTCAGCATTCAGATGTGGCGATTTCGGCGCATGTATCGTTTCAACCCCGAGGACAACATCCGATGCTGGTCGGCCAACGGATTTTTCTGGTCAGGCAACTTTGCGATGGCGCTGGGCACGACCTTCGCGAGCGGTGGCTCATTGGTACTGCAATCGACGTTCGACGCAGCAGAGGCAATCGGGCTCATCGAGTCGGAACAAGTCAACTTTCCGTTTGCGTGGCCGCACCAATGGGCACAGTTCGAATCCGCACCCAACTGGACCGGCGCGGATTTGAGTAGCTTGTCGTACGTCGATTTCAACACACCGGTAGCCCGTCACCCCAGCGTCACGGCCACATGGTTCGAACCCGGCCATGCGTACGGAAACACCGAAACCTTCACCATTTCAACTTGTTTCCCGGCCAATACGCCGGACGACGTAACGGGGGGCAGCAGCGGTGAGCCGCTTCCCGGAACAACCGTCAAGGTTGTCGACGCGCTCACCGGCGATGTTCTCCCGATCGGCGAACGCGGCGAAATTTGTGTCAAGGGTCCGACACTGATGCTCGGGTATATCGGCACACCACTCAGCGAGACCGTCGACGCCGAAGGTTTCTTCCACACCGGCGACGGCGGATATCTCGACGATGTCGGCCGGCTGTTCTGGGAGGGCCGCCTCACCGACATCATCAAGACCGGTGGCGCAAACGTCTCACCGCTCGAAGTCGACGAGGCTCTGGTCAGCCATCCCGGAGTGAAGGTCACCCGCACTGTTGGTGTTCCGCACGAGACGCTTGGCGAGGTCGTCGTGTCCTGCATCGTTGCGCACGAGGGCACCGATCTGCATCAAGAAGAAATTCGCACTTTCCTGCGAGAACGCCTCGCCAGCTACAAGGTTCCGCGTCATGTGCTGTTTTTCGACGAGGACCAAATCGCTCTTACCGGCAGCGCAAAAATCAAATCCAGTGAAGTTCGAGAGCGCGCTGCACAAATGTTGAAGGCGTGAGGGTATACCGGCTGATCGATAGCTACCGGGTTGATCAGCCGGTACACCCAGCGAAATCTACGACTCCTGAAAATACCTCTGAGCCAACCGCGTTCGGTGTGCAGCCGGAGACCCGAACAGAGAACGATTGAGCGTCGCACGTTTGAGGTAGACGTGTATCCCGCTCTCCCACGTGTAGCCCATGCCGCCGTGGAGTTGCATTGCCTTCCCGGCAATATCAACTGCCGCAGAACACGCGTACGACTTCGCCATCGCGCCCGCGACGGAAGCGTCCGACGTGTCCTGGGTTAAAGCACGCACCGCCGCCGCGACCAGAGACCTGGCAATCGTCACCTGAACGAGCATGTCCGCACACGCATGTTTGACGGCCTGAAACGAACCAATCCGACGTCCGAACTGCTCACGCACTCCGACATAGTCGACGGTCGCCTCCAACATGGCCTCGCTCAGCCCGAGGCTGTCACACGCCACTGCAACCGCAGCCCGATCACACAGTCGGGTAAGAGCATTCGACGCATCATCGCGCACACGCCACACCGATTCCGGGCCGACGACCACGCACGAGGCTGTCACGGACCCGAAGTTGCGCGTGGCATCGAGAACTTCCTGCTCCGTCACAGTCAGTCCGGCAGCCCGCGGGTCGATGTTGACAACAACGAGGTTCCCGTCAGCCTCACGTGCAGGCACAAGGTAACTGTCCGCTGCGCTCGCATCGAGCACAAAGCTCGCGTGCCCACTCAGTTGGTAACCATCTGCATTCTGGTCGATACGGAAGGTGCTCTCCCCCAACATTTCACCACCGAGAACAACAATCGGAGCCGCGTATCCGGCGGCGGTATCGCACAACAGCCGATCTCGTTCCGGCCGCGATTCCAGCAGATTGAGCGCGCCGACGCCAAGTGCCGCAACAGTCGCGTATCGGGTGCGTGAAGCCGTACGACCGATTTCCTGCAGGACTAGCGCGACCTCCACGAACGTTGCGTCGGCGCCGTCGAATTCCGCCTGCACCTCGAGACCAACTGCACCGGAGCGAGCAATCAGTCCCCAGTCCACCTCCCCGTTCACCGCCTCACTACCGGACTTTGCCAGAATCTCACGCACCATTGCACGCAGTTCTGCGTGCACTTCGGCAAGTTCTGTAAGCGACGACGACATCAGTGGCCTCTCGGTTCGCGAGGGAGGCCGAGGCCGCGCTCGCCGATAATGGTGCGTTGGATTTCGCTGGTTCCACCGGGGATCGTCCATTCCCACGAGCCGATGAAGTCCAGAACCCACGCACCGGATTCCCACCCACTCGACAAAGGTTTGCGCAGCACGGTGTGCGCGGAAAGGCCCGCGATGTCGGCGCCGAAATCCGTCATCCGTTGCAGGAGTTCGCTGTAGTGCAACTTCACAATGGATGCATCCGCCGGACCAGGCCGGGGATTACCGGCAAAGTCTGCGCACAGCGCGCGCAATCCCGTCAGTTCGATCTCGAGTGACGCCAGTTCATCTGCCACCAGAGCATCGCCGCGGTGACGCGAACACAACTCCACCAGCCACCGAAACCCGCTCGAGCCCAGGCGCTCTGCAAGCTCGAGCATAGTCATCCCACGTTCGGCGCCAAGCGTTTCCTGCGCAACCTGCCATCCCTCGTTGGGCCGGCCGACCAGTTGCGACGCCGGGATGACAACGTCGTCGAGAAATATCTCGCAGAAGTGCGACTCGCCGGTGGCCTGCCGGATCGGCCGGACCTCGATTCCCGGAGTTTTCATATCCATCAGAAAGTACGAAATGCCCTGCCGCTTCGGTGCGTTCGGGTCGGTTCGAGCCAGGAGAAGGCACCAGTCCGCGTACATCGCGCCACTCGCCCACAGCTTTTGTCCCTTGACGACGTAGGCATCCCCGTCCCGTCGCGCTGTCGTCTTCAGTGCCGCCATGTCCGATCCTGCTCCCGGTTCGGAGAAACCCTGACACCAGATTTCGCCGTCGAGGATCGCCGGTAGATGACGACGCCGCTGTTCGTCGGTCCCCGCCGCAAGCAGCGTCGACGCTGCATGATGGATCGAGACGAACGGCAGCACGAGGCGCGGCGCGTCATGGGCCGCAAGCTCTTGATACAGGACGATTTGCCGCGGGGTGGACATCCCGCCGCCCCACTCCTGCGGCCAGTGCGGCACCGCCAGACCAGCAGTGCGGAGTTCCTGCATCCATGCCTTCTGGAACCGAACGAACTCCTCGTCCGACGCTCCGGTCTGCTCGGCTCGCCAGTCTGTCGGCACATGGGCGCGGCACCAGTCCCGCACGTTCTCGCGAAATTCGTCGAGCGAGCCACCAGGAGCGAGCACGGTCATCGGGTCACGGCCGTCGATCGCATGGCGCCAAGACGCTGCCGATGCTCGGGAGAGGTCATGGTGGCAACCTCCGCAGCAAAACCGGCTTGCATGGGACCACCGAGTGCTTGGGACAGGTACATGTTGACGATGCGTTTGGTCCCCTGTAATGCCTCGCGCGGCTGCGCCGCCAATCGCACAGCAAGGCGTCTCGCCTCCCCAACCAAGTCCTCGGGCGCGCAGGTTCGACTGGCAAGCCCCAACTCGACTGCCGTAGCAGCGGAGATTCGATCACCCGTGTACAAGAACTCTCGCGATCTCATGATCGGGGTGAGTAGCGGCCAGAAGGCAGCCCCGCCGTCGCCGGCAACCAGGCCGACGGCAACGTGCGGATCGGCAAGATAAGCGGTGTCCGACATCAGTACGACGTCACACAGGACAGCCACACTGCACCCGAGGCCTACCGCCGGACCGTTGACCGCGGCGATCACGGGAAGCGGAAATCTCAGCATCTCGTCGATGACTTCTGCACCCTCACGGATGCTTTCGTCCCGGGCAACCGGATCGTCGAGGAACGAACAGATCCAGTCCAGATCGCCACCAGCACTGAAGGCTTTGCCGGCCCCGGTCAGAATCACCACAGCCGCCTTGCGATCCGCGGCCAACTGTCGCCACACGTTCGCCAGAGCCCAGTGCAGAGGTTTGTTCACGGCATTGCGTTCGGCCGGTCGATTGATCGTGACACGTCGAATCGGGCCGTCACACTCGACTGTTAGCTCTTCAGGAAGGTCGTAGGTCACAGTGTTGCCACTTCCCTTGCACCACCGATAGACGCTGCACCACCGATAGATGCTGTGTCACTGAATAGTCCGGTAAGGCCGCGACGGCCGATCCGCTGCGTCAATGCGCTACCCGTCGCCGACAAGCCGAGCGGTAGCCGCCGCAGTGGAAGGCTGTACCGCGAGAGCCACGACAGCGTGGTCTCGTCGCAGAAGCCACTCGCCCCGTGCAATTGATGTGCAACACGGAACACGATCTCGGCAGCTTCGATTGCGGCCAACCGCAGCGCAAGTGCGTCGTCGAGCGCCTCACTGCTATCGGTCTGGACGCTCCACAGTGCGTACTTCGCGAGCACCTCGAGGCCACTGCGCTGCACCTGTGCATCGGTGAGTTGGAACTGCACACTCTGCAGCTTCGCGAGCGGTTGCCCGAACTGCTCGCGCAGCAACACATGTGCGCGGGTCAGGTCCATCGCCCGATCGAGCATCCCGAGTAGCGTCCAACAGGGCAACAGCAACGCCAGCGCCACATCCTTCGCTCCGTTGTCGTCGACGAAGTTCGTGTCGAACTGCGCGACGAATGCCGTTGTGCGCGGCGAGTCCTGCGACGGGCGGACGACAACGGAGCTACGACGGCCGCCCAATGTCACTGCGGCCCAGCGTAGATCGATTCCGGATACCGGGCCGGCAGGGGCGCGATCGGCAACAACGATCAACCCGTCGACGGCAAGGTCAACCGGCCTCGCCAGCCGCTCAGCCACTGGATACGGCACAGCCCAGTAACCAGCACTGTGACACAGCGCGGCCGCCGCTTCGAGTTCATCCCTGTCACCGCGAGGATCGAGATCCCACGCGCCGAGGTCGGCCAACACCGGTGCCACAACACTGCCCCGACGCGCCGGATCCCGCTCGCCCCGCTGAATCAGTTGATCACCACCCGCAGACTCGAAGGCACGTAGGGCCGTTCGACCGTATTCGATTGCCTCGTTACTTAATTCAAGCTTCATGCGGCCGCCAGAAGTGACCGAGCAAGGAGAATTCGTTGCATCTCGATGCTTCCCGACGCCACTGTCGCGGCCTGCGAATAGCGCCAATGTTCCTCGACATCGCGGCAGAATCGTTGCGCGTCTGCGTTATCCACAACCACGCCCCCTGCAGTGTCCGACGAGTGTACGAAGGCCGCGAGTTCCGTCAGCACTTCGGCACTGTCCTGATCGAGTGTGGTCACAGCGATGCGGTATGCGGCGGCGTCGCCCGGGCGAACTGTTCCCTGGCTCTGCAACGCGACGACTTGATAGGCAAGCAGTCGAGCGCGCCGACAATGAGTCAGCATTCGCGCCCACCGGTTTCGCAATCCTTCCGGGACACTGTCCCAGCTGTCCCCGAGAACCGTTGCGGCGTCGTGCAACAGCCGTTCACAGCGCGCGTAGCGAGCGATGCCGACGCGCTCGAAGGCAAGCACTTCCTGAACCAGGCTCCAGCCTTCGTCCACCTGACCCAGCACGTTCTCTTCGGTAACCCGCACATCGTTGAAGAACACCTCGTTGAGGTGGTGCGGTCCGAGCATGGCGCGGATCGGCCTGACCTCGATATCCGGGTCGGACATCGGTACGAGAAATACCGTCAGGCCTTGCTGCCGGCGCTCACCCGTCGACGTCCGGGCAAGTAGGAAGCACCACTGCGCCATCGTGGCGTACGACGTCCAGATCTTCTGGCCGGAAATGAGCCAACCATCGCCGTCACGGCGTGCGGCAGTACGCAGCGAGGACAGATCGGAACCGGCTTCGGGCTCACTGAATCCTTGGCACCAGATGACGTCGCCTCGGGCAATCGGTGGGAGGTGCAGGCTCTGCTGCGTGCGCGTTCCGTGTCGCATGATGGTGGGCCCCACCCAGTTGACGCCCATGTATTGCGCGCCGCGCGGTTCGTGAAGCGCCCACATCTCCTCGCGAACCACCGTCTGCTCCCACACCGTGGCGCCGCGACCGCCGAACTCCTCGGGCCATGCCATGCACAACAGTCCGCGGTCGGCAAGAATGCGGCAGAACCGCTGGGCCACATCAAGATCAGCCGGGTCATCTGTGAAGGCCCCGCGGAAATCCTCGGGAACGTGCTCCTTCACCAGCTGGCGCAGCTCACCTCGGAACGCCGTCGCGGCCTCACTCATCGTGAAGTCCATGGGAATTACATTAGTTCAATCCTAATAAGGATAGCAATACTTGGAGGTGCGAGATTCTCCGTCTAGGATTCACCCCATGAGCAAAAAGGTGCCCGTGTGAATACCGGCGGGCGCGGCCGCGTTCCGCAGCGCCGCATTGCAGAAACAGTTGCCGACGAACTTCGCGACCACATCCTCGCCGACGACAACTACCGACTCGCCACCCAGGAACAGCTGGTCAAAGACTTCGGTGTCAGCTACCCGTCCATCCGGGAAGCACTGCGCATACTCGAAACCGAGGGGTTGGTGACGGTACGGCGCGGCAATGTCGGCGGCGCCGACGTGCATCGCCCCGACGAAGTTTCGGCCGCCTACCACCTTGGCCTCTCCCTTCAAGCCGCGCGAGTCACGTTGCGCGACCTCGCATCCGGTCTCCAGATGCTGGAACCCCTCTGCGCATCCGAATGTGCGAAGCGGGCGGACCGCAACCGCGTTGTAGTCCCGGCACTGACCGCGTCCATCGACGCATCTGCGCGCAAGATCGGCGACGGCGTTGCCTTCACGCACGCAGCGCGCGAGTTTCACGATCTTGTTGTGTCCTTCACCCCGAATGCCACCATTCGCTACGCGGTGAGCAGCTATGTTGCCCTGTGGTCCGCACAGGAAGAAGCCTGGGCGGAGGCACTCACCGTTCGTGGCGAGTACCCGTCCGAGGGCGAAGCCGAAGAAGCGGTTCGCACGCATCGCCGCATCGTCGAAGAAATCGCAGCCGGACGATCAGCCGAAGCGGAGCGCCTGGCGCGCGTTCACCTCGCGGCTACCCAGTCACTGGTTCTCGAGCGCTTCGGCGAGACGGTCGTCAATGCCTCGGTTGCCATGTCACGGCAAGCAATCCACTCCAATCGGCGTGCTCGACTCTGACTGCGCGAGCACGCAATCCACTCTGTGACTACCGGCAACGGGACGGTGCGAGCCACCGGGCGGTAGTTTGTTCGGTGTGACCGACGCTGAGCCCCGCGACATTGCGGCACTGTTCGATGTCACCAGCGACAGTGTCGGCGACGAGCGTTCCGAGCAGATCCTGATCGAATTAGGTCTGACTACAACGGAAGTCGCGCAAGTAATCGCGCGAATCCGGGGCAGCCACTCGGAGGTACTGCGGCTACGGCGACGTGAGAACGAGCTCGCTGTCCTCTACTCGAGTGCGCGCGAACTCGCTCAGGTTCGCGATGTCGACAGTCTGCTGCAGCGACTGGTGAACCGGGCCCACGAAATGATGGGTACTGACGTGACCTATCTTTCCGAGTTCGACGTGGTCACTCGCGATCTCAACGTGCGCAAGACGGCAGGCGCCGTTTCCCCTGAATTGCGCGAATTGCAGGTTCCGGCGGGCGCCGGACTGGTCAGCGCCATCGCAGAATCCCGCTCGGCTCTGTGGGTGCCGAACTACAGCGAATACACCGCCTCGCGGCACGACGACGCAGTCGACGCAGCAATCGTCGCCGAGGGATTGGTCTCGATTCTCGGTGTGCCGATGCTCTCCGACGGACAGATTCTCGGTGTCCTTTTTGCCGCCGATCGCCGTGAGCGCCGTTTCACCGCCGATCAGATCGCATTGCTCTCGGCACTGGCCGACCACGCCTCCGTCGTACTTCAGACTGCGCGCGTGTTGGACCGTGCCGAGGAATCAGCAGCCGAGGCCCGCCGTGCGCTCAACGAACTGCGCGAGCACGTTTCCGCGCGTGACAAATCCAATGTCGTCCATCAGGACCTGATACATGCGGTACTTCACGGCGGTGGATACTCGCAAGTTGCGCGCACCCTGAGCAACGCGCTGGAACGTCGCATCACCGTCATCGACGCAGAACTACACACCCTCGTCACCTCCTCCGACGAGCAGATCACAACAAATCCATTGACATTGACGAAGGTCGTCGCGGACGCAGTGGACGAGAGTCGCCGAACCGGACGCTGTGTATTTGTCCCGGGTGATAGCACCTCCATCGAACTGGTCAGCGCGATCACCGCCGGCGAATCATTCCTCGGTGCCATTCTGCTTAACCGATCCGACGCCCCGCTCGGGCCGGTCGAGGAGCGAACGGTCGAGCGCGCAGCCCAAGTAGCTGCCATCCTCGTCCTTCAACACTCGGCGTCTGCGGCGGCCGATCGGAGAGCACGAGACGAGTTGGTTGCCGACCTACTGAGCGCTGCTCCCGAACGTCGCCGTGATCTGGACAGGCGCGCACGCAACCACGGCGTGATGCTCAGCGAACTCGACACAGTTCTCGTCGTGTCGGTATCACCGGAACTGCGCCACGCCACTCTGCGTGCGGTGCAACAGAATTTGCCGGCAGGCGCAATTGCGGCAGAACATGCCGGGTTGATCGCAGTCATCTCGGAATCGGGCAATCCGGCAGCCGCGGCGACCATCGCCCACCGCCAGATCGCGGGATCGGTCGGCCCACATGTGGTGGTGATCGCCCCGGCGCGTGCCAATCTTCCCGAGCATCTCCCCCAGCGCTTCACATCCGCCCTGCGCACCGCCCGGCTTCTCGATGCGCTTGGTACAACCAACGGTGCTGCCACGACGGCGTCGTACCTGCCCTACGCAACTCTCTTCGGCGACAATCCGGACGCGCTGCACGATTTCATCAACCATGCGATCGGCCCCGTACTCGATTACGACCGGAATCGCGAGACCGACCTGACTGCGACCCTGCGTGCATTGGTACACAATCAAGGGAGTCCGACCAAGGCCGCACGCGCACTCAACTATCACCCGAACACAGTCGTGCAGCGTCTCGAGCGCATCCGAACACTTCTTGGTGACACCTGGAGAGATGAAGAGCCATTCTTTCGAGTATCCATGGCGGTCAGACTCGAGGAGCTTCGCCAAAGAGATATCACAGACACAACGTAGTAGTGGTCCGATAGCCCATAACATGTATCGATTGATGTGTTGTCGACACATAGCCCAAGTCGCATTGCCCTTCCTACTGTGAAGCGGAGCACAAACCACTTCAGGAGGACGACCCCGTGTCAACCAACAACCGGGCAATCAACAGCCGCATCGCAAACTTCAGGTCATACGACGTCGCCGCACGGCGCGCCGAGGTCGTGCGCCAGACCGACCTGACGGACGCCGACATCGCGGTATACGACCACGGTGGACTCGGCACCGACCAGGCTGACCGGATGGTCGAGAACGTCCTCGGTGTCATCGGCATCCCGGTCGGCGTGGCCACGAATTTCACGATCAACGGTCGCGACTACCTCATCCCACTCGCCACCGAGGAGGCCTCGGTAGTCGCGGCAGCGAGCAACGCAGCGCGCATCGCCCGCGGCCTCGGCGGCTTCCACGTCTCGAGCACCGCACCGATCATGCAGGCGCAGATCCAGTTGGTCGACGTCGTCGATCCCGCAGCAGCCCGCATCCGATTGCTCGAGGCTCGCGAAGAAATCATCGCCCTGGCCAACGAGCAGGACCCCAAGCTCGTCAGCGTCGGCGGCGGCGTCAAGGACATCTCCGTCCGCATCATCTCCTCACCCGAAGCCACCTACGTCGTACTCCACCTCCATGTGGACGTACGAGATGCCATGGGCGCCAACGCCGTCAACACGATGGCCGAGGCAATTGCCGACCGCGTAGCCGAGATCGGTTGCGGCCACGTCGTCCTGCGCATCCTCACCAACAAGGCTGATCTGCGTCTGACCCGAGTACGCGCGGTATTCGACGCCGAACTCATCGGTGGCCCTGAGGTCGTAGACAACCTCATCCACGCCGCGCGCATGGCCGAACTCGATCCGTACCGTGCGGCCACGCACAACAAAGGCATCATGAACGGTATCAGCGCAGTCGTACTCGCCACCGGAAACGATACGCGCGCAGTCGAAGCCGGCTGCCACTCTCACGCAGTCAACACCAGCGGCATCTACTCGTCACTTTCCCACTTCGAGAAGAACACCGAAGGCAACGTCGTCGGCACCCTCGAGCTTCCCATGCCTGTCGGCCTCGTCGGCGGTGCCACCAAGGTCCACCCCGCCGCACAGGCAGCGATCACGATGCTCGGAGTCACGAGCGCAGAAGAACTGGCCGGCGTCATCCTCGCTGTCGGACTCGCACAGAACCTGGCCGCCGTACGAGTGCTCGCCAGCGAAGGCGTCCAGCGTGGACACATGGGTCTGCATGCCCGCAACGTTGCTGCCGCAGCAGGCGCCGAGAAACACGAGATCGACTCTGTTGTCGCGCGTCTGATCGCAGACAAGAGCATTCGCGTCGAACACGCCGAAAAGGTTCTCACCCAGATTCGCACCGGAAATTGATCGCAATGACGGAAACAGTTGCAGGATCGCCCATATGGAAGCCTGCACCCCATCGAGTGCCGGCACCCGGACTCCCTACCTCGGTTCGCGTGTACGAGGTCGGGCCGCGTGACGGATTGCAGGCAGAAACGAAAGTGATCCCGACCGCAACCAAGGTCGAGTTCATCGAGCGGTTGGTCACCGCCGGCCTGCGCACCGTAGAGCTGACCAGTTTCGTTTCGCCGCGGTGGATCCCGCAACTCGCCGACGCCGCCGATCTCATGGGACGGCTGAAGCTGCCGGATTCGGTTAGCACCGTCGTGCTCGTGCCCAACCTCACAGGTTTGGAGCGTGCGCTTGCTGCCGGGGCGACCGAGGTGGCCGTCTTCGTCAGCGCCACCGAGGAATTCGCCAAACGCAACCTCAACAACACCGTCGACGGCGCAGTGTCGGCGGCTGCCCAGGTCATCGAATCCGCTCGGGCACTAGGGCTTCCCGTCCGCGCGTACATCTCGATGTGCTTCGGCGACCCATGGGAAGGTGCAGTCCCAACCTCACGCGTCGCGGACATCGCACGAACTCTCGTCGACAGTGGCGCTACGACGCTCTCACTCGGCGACACCATCGGCATCGCAACCCCTGGACACGTACTTGCCCTGCTCGACGCGATCCGCGAACGCGGGATCGGAATCGACACGATTGCAATGCACTTTCACGACACCTACGGGCAGGCACTGGCCAACGTGTACGCGGCGTTGACCGCCGGTGTATCCGAGTTCGACAGCGCTGCGGGCGGACTCGGCCGTTGCCCGTATGCCAAGGGCGCAACCGGGAACCTCGCCACCGAAGATCTGGTGTGGATGCTCCACGGACTCGGCATCGATACCGGAATCGATCTGAACGCCTTGGCCGACGCAAGTTCCTGGATGGCCGAACGCATCGGCCACACGAGCCCGGCGCGGGTGGTCAATGCCCTCCGCGCCGCCCAACGGACCTGACCCGTACCTCCTACTTCACCCGCCCGATACTGGAGAACTTCTCATGGCAACAGCACAGTCGGCAACGACGCCGACCACCCCACCAGACGACGGTGTATCCGAAACGAAGCCTTACCTCGAAGTCTGGGGCGATACCGTCGACGGCCGCCACCTCGCGATATCCGTCGTCGTCGGCAGCGTGGTGGGCGCATCCGCCCTCCTGGCCGCCCAGGCGTTCTTCGAGCGTGTCGTCAGCCAAGCATCGCTTGCCGAGGCATACAGCCTGCTCGTCGGGATCGCAGCCTGCCTGGTCGCCGGTGTCGTGTGCGGCATCTTCATCAAACCCAAACGTATTGTCGCGCTGGCTGCTGCCGACGCGGAATCCATCGACGGCGTCATCACGATGATGGCCGAACAGCGCCAGGGACTCGGCGCACTCGCCGACATCCCGGAGCAGAGCCGACAAGAACTCCACGAACTCGGACTCTACGAGTACTTTGCCGCTGCCGAAGCTGCCGCCGCGCAGAAAGAAGGCAAAACGTCATGAGTTCGGTCCTCACCAACGAGATCCTGATCGCCGTGCTCTTCGGCATCATCGGCGCTGTCGCTTTCACCTTCATCGGGCTGATCTCCGGTACCGACGAAACCGCCACGATCGCGCCGCTGACACTGCTCGTGATTCTGCTCGGCGCTCCCCCGGCAGCCGTGTTCACGTTCTTCCTGTCCGGCGCCATCGCCAAACACATGACCCATGCCGTTCCGACGATGCTCCTCGGCATTCCCGGCGACACGATGGCGATTCCGCTTCTGCCCGAAGCGCAGATGATGCGTTCACTCGGCGTCCCTCACATCGCGCTCCGCAAGGCAATCTCCGGCGCAGTTGTCGCGGCGTTCGTGGCAGTGCCGGTCGCAGTGTTGTTCGCCACGATCCTGGCGCCATTCGCGGACACCGTGCAGTCCATGGCTCCATGGCTGTTCCTGGTTGCCGCAATCGGCATCGCTTACGCATCACCCGGCCGCTGGGCCGGCGTCGTGGCGCTCGTTCCGTTTGTGATCCTCATTCTCGGCGTCCGCGCCCTCACGTCGAATTACGATGTGTCACTGAACATCAGTTACTTCCTTGCCATCGCAGTCGGACCCCTGATCGCGGATCTTGCACTGACCCTCGGCCCCTCCAGCCGCAAAGACATGGAACGCAGCGAACCCAAGACCGTTGCACTGGCACCGGATATCAAGGGATGGAAGGGCTACTTCCCCAACCCGCTCGCGGTACTCGACAAGAAGCAGGTCGGATACACCTCGGCTGCAGCGACCGTCTCCAGTGCAACCTTCGTCTTCAGTCCCGTTGCCATGACGGTGCTGATGGGTGAACTGGTCGGTGCCCGCATCAAGAACGGGTATCACCGACTCACCACGATGGTGTCGGCCAAGAACGGCACTACGGAATCCACCTACATCGCGGAAACCCTCATTCCGCTCGTGGCGTTCGGTTTGCCGCTCAGCCCGCTCGCCGCGGGACCTGCGGCTCCCCTGTTCAACGCACCTCCAGTCTTCGAGACCAATCAGGAAACCGGAGTCATCAACAACCTCTCCACATATCTGACGCAGTGGGAGTTCCTGCTGTACGGTCTACTCGCAGTCATCACCGCGACCGTCATCGCCTATCCCTTCGCGATGAACTATGCGTACCGGGCCGCTTCTGCAGTGGTCAAGCACATCAGCCATGAGGCCGTCATCGCCGTCTTCACCGGCCTCGTTGTGGTCATCAGCATCTGGGAAGGCGGCATCCTCGGTCTCTTGATCACCGTCACCGTCGGACTGGTCGGCGGGCTTCTGGGAAGGCTGTTCAAGATTCACGGTGGCGTGCTGTTCATGGGCTACTACGTCGCCCTGTTCAGCGTCCCGGCCCTGATCAACTTGTTCTGACCCGAACCGCCCCACTGCGGGTTCCTGATCACTCGAACAGGAACCCGCAGGTCTGCGCGTCGAGACTTTTCCGTGCAAGACGTGCAAATTTCTCAGGACTGGCCGTGCCACTACCGGCCGGCAGCGATCCGAGCAGCGGAACACCGGTCACCGACACAAGATCGTCGCGGTTGCACTGCTCAGCCAGCCCCGGTTCGTCCGGCCACGACCCGATCACCAGACCGGAGCACCGAACACCCTTGTGCGCCAATGCTTCCACACTGAGCGCGCAGTGGTTGAGCGTTCCCAACCCAGCAGCGGCAACGAGGACGGCAGGGGCACCCAGTTCCGCTGCAACATCGCGCACAGTGAAGTTACCTGCGCCCAGGCGAACAAGGACTCCGCCGGCACCTTCGATTAGCGTCAGGTCGTGAGCGGCATCCAACTCTCGCGCGCAGGCCAGTACCGCGCCCATCGTGAGCATCGGAAGGCCGCTGCGCCGTGCCGCGGTGTCGGGCGCCAACGGATCGGGATACCGCGCCAATTCGGCCAGCGTGACGCCGCCGCCGGTCAGACGATCGATCTCGGCCAGATCTCCGGGTTCGCCGAGTCCGACGCCGGTCTGCGCCGGCTTGAGGACAGCAACCGAGCGCCCAGACTGCAGCGCCAACGACGCCAATGCCGCCGTCACCACGGTCTTTCCGACGTCTGTCGACGTCCCCGTCACCACAAGAATGCTCATACCGCGGCCTCCGCCAGGACATTTCCGAGAATCTGACCGATCTGGTCCATCTCGGCTCGCGACAGGGAAGCGCGCGCGGTGAGTCGCAGACGCGACGTTCCCTCGGGAACCGACGGCGGCCGGAAACAACCGACGTGCAACCCCTGCCGACTACACTCGGCGGCCGCGTCGTACGCCCGTTGCGGATCACCGAGAACAACTGACACGACGGCAGATTCAGGCGTTCCGACGCCGGTGATCGCGGCCAGCTCCGACGCACGATCCAATACGTCCTTCGCGCGCGACGGCTCCCGACGTAGAACCGTCAGCGCTGCCCGCGCCGCACCCACCGCTGCGGGCGCCAGCCCCGTGTCGAAGATGAACGTCCGTGCCGAATCGATCAAATGTGCGCGAACCTTACTGTGCCCCAATACAACCCCACCCTGACTTGCGAGGGACTTGGACAACGTTGCGGTCACCACTACGTCCGGTTCACCGGCAAGACCGACTTCGTGCACCAGACCACGCCCACCGCTCCCCCGGACACCGATACCGTGGGCCTCGTCGACCAGCAACAACGCGCCGTTTTCCCGGCAGATGCCGTGCAACGCGCGAAGCGGGGCCAGATCACCGTCGGCGCTGAACACCGAATCGATGACCACCAGCGCGCGCTCCTCGGTTCGTGACTCGAGCTGCGCCGCGACGAAGTCGATGTCGGAATGCGGAGCAACCACCACCCTCGCCCGCGAGAGACGACACGCGTCGACCAACGACGCATGCGAACCGGCGTCGGAAATGATCAACGACCCCGGCCCTGACAATGCCGTGACCGCACCGAGATTGGCGGTGTAGCCCGACGAGAAGACCAAGGCGGAATCGGACCCGACAAACTCTGCGAGCTCGAGTTCGAGTAATTCGTGTTCGGTGGTACTTCCCGTCACGAGTCGCGAACCCGTCGCACCGGCGCCCCACTTCTCCAATGCGGCCATGGCGCCGGCGATCACCTCGGGATGACGCACCAATCCGAGGTAGTCATTGGACGCGAGGTCGATCAGCGGCGAGTCGGCAGTTCGCGGGCGCACGTCACGGCGCAATCCGGCGGCGCGGCGTTCCGTTTCGACGGCAGTGAGCCAGTTCAACGAGGTAGTCACATTTCCGACCATACTTGAACGCCGTTCAAGCATGTCGCTATGGTGCAGGTGTGCACACACTCGGACAGGAATCAGCCACCGTCTCCGCGATCGACGCCGCGCACCTCTGGCATCCGTACGGAGCGTTGCCGGCAACAACCGAACCACTGGTCGTCGACAGCGCACATGGCGCCACCTTGACGTTGTCGGACGGCACCCAACTCGTCGACGGCATGAGTTCGTGGTGGGCTGCGATCCACGGCTACCGCAATCCGGTTCTCGACGCCGCCGCGGTATCCCAACTCGGCAAGATGAGTCACGTCATGTTCGGCGGACTCACTCACGAACCCGCGGCCACACTCGCAAAACTCCTCGTGGATATCACCCCGGCGGGGCTCGAGAAGGTCTTTCTCTCGGACTCCGGTTCCGTCGCCGTCGAAGTTGCCGTCAAGATGTGTCTGCAGTACTGGCGCAGTCTCGGAAAACCGTCGAAGAATCGCTTGATGACGTGGCGCGGTGGATACCACGGCGATACGTTCACCCCGATGAGCGTCTGTGACCCCGACGGCGGCATGCACTCCCTCTGGACCGACGTTCTCCGCGCTCAGGTTTTTGCGGACGCACCGCCAACCGAGTATCACCCCGAGTACGTCCGGCATCTCGACGGATTGCTCGCGGCGCATCACCACGAACTGGCTGCGGTCATTGTCGAACCTGTTGTTCAGGGCGCAGGCGGTATGCGATTCCACGACCCCGCCTACCTGGTCGACCTTCGAGCGCTCTGCGACAAGTACAACGTCCTTCTGGTCTTCGACGAAATCGCGACAGGTTTCGGTCGAACCGGTGAACTGTTTGCCGCCGATCACGTCGGCGTCAGCCCAGACGTCATGTGCGTCGGCAAAGCTCTGACCGGTGGATATTTGAGCCTGGCAGCCACGTTGTGCACCACCGACATGGCCGAGGCCATCACCGCAGGCGAGGGCGGCGGCCTGATGCACGGGCCGACGTTCATGGGCAATCCACTGGCTTGCGCGATCGCAGTCGCGTCCACCGAACTCCTGCTGGCGATGGACTGGCGACGCGACGTGACGAGACTGACCGAGGGACTCGATCGAGGACTCGCGGACGCACGGTCGATCCGAAGCGTGAAGGACATCCGAGTTCTCGGCGGTATCGGAGTTCTCGAACTCGACCGTCCGGTCGACATGCGCAGCGCCACCGATGCCGCGGTCAGATCAGGTGTGTGGCTGCGCCCGTTCCGCAACCTCGTGTACACGATGCCGCCGTATCTCTGCTCCGCCCACGAGGTGGAACAGATCACAGCCGCAATGCTCGAAGTCGCCCGCAGCCAGGCCTGACAAGGTTGGAGGGAAGCGGTCCGACAGGAGGGTGCCCGACGTGGGCGATAGGGTTCGTTCATGGAGCAGTCGCCGACAGACAAACCTGCCAGCACACCAATCGCCGTGTGGCCGGGCAGCGCATATCCTCTGGGCGCGACGTACGACGGCGCAGGGACCAACTTCTCCCTGTTCTCCGAAGTTGCCGACGCCGTCGAACTCTGCCTGATCGCCAAGGACGGAACCGAAACCCGAATCCGGATGGACGAAGTGGACGGATACGTCTGGCACGCCTATCTGCCCTCGGTATCCCCCGGTCAGCGCTACGGCTACCGGGTGCACGGTCCGTACGATCCATCTGCCGGACTGCGCTGTGACCCCAGCAAATTGTTGCTCGACCCGTACGGCAAGGCCTTTGCCGGCGACTTCGACGGTGATCGTTCGCTGTTCTCCTACGACATCGATGCGGCCGACATGGCTGAAGCGAACGACGACAACACGATTCCTGAAACCGGCGAACTCGAGGAAACTGCTGCCGAAGAACCTACCGGCGAAGAAACAGGCATCGACGAAACAGTTGCCGAAGCAACCCAGGCCGAAGAAACACCCGAAGACGACACCGTCGATACCGGCGACACGGTAATCGAAGACGACGAGTTGGTCGACGAACCCTCGACAATCTCTTTCCCTCAGCATGATTCGCTCGGTCATACGATGTCTACCGTCGTGATCAATCCGTTCTTCGACTGGGCGTCGGATCGCTCACCCGGGCGCCCTTACCACGAAACCGTGATCTACGAGGCGCACGTCAAGGGCATGACCGCCGCACATCCCGGAATTCCGGAGGAGCTGCGCGGAACCTATGCCGGACTGGCACATCCGGTGATCATCGACCACCTGACCAACCTCGGAGTTACCGCCATCGAACTGATGCCGGTGCACCAATTCATGCACGATCAGGTTCTCCTCGACCAGGGACTGCGAAACTACTGGGGATACAACACCTTCGGATTCCTTGCGCCGCACACCGACTACTCGTCGGCCGCCAAACCCGATGCTGCAGTGGCAGAGTTCAAGGCGATGGTGCGCAGTTTCCATCAGGCCGGCATCGAGGTAATCCTCGATGTCGTGTACAACCACACTGCCGAGGGAAACCACATGGGGCCGACCATTAGCTTCCGCGGAATCGACAACGCCGCCTACTACCGCCTGGTCGACGGCGACGAAGCGCACTACATGGACTACACCGGAACGGGCAACAGCCTCAATGCCCGTCATCCGCACACGTTGCAACTCATCATGGACTCGCTGCGTTACTGGGTCACCGAAATGCACGTCGACGGATTCCGTTTCGACCTCGCGTCCACACTGGCCCGCGAACTGCACGACGTCGACCGACTGTCCGCGTTCTTCGATCTGGTGCAACAAGATCCGGTTGTCAGTCAGGTCAAGCTGATTGCCGAGCCGTGGGACATCGGAGAAGGCGGCTACCAGGTCGGCAACTTCCCCGGACTGTGGACCGAATGGAACGGCAAATACCGCGACACGGTTCGTGACTACTGGCGCGGCGAGCCGGCAACACTCGGTGAATTCGCGTCCCGGCTCACCGGATCGTCCGATCTGTACGAGGCCACCGGTCGGCGCCCCGGCGCCAGCATCAATTTTGTCATCGCTCACGACGGTTTCACTCTCCACGACCTCGTCTCGTACAACGAGAAGCACAACGAAGCCAACGGCGAGAACAACAATGACGGCGAATCACACAATCGGTCCTGGAACTGCGGCGTCGAAGGCCCCACCGACGACCCCGAGATCCTCGAACTCCGCGCACGCCAGAGTCGCAATATCCTTGCCACGCTGATGCTGAGCCAGGGCACCCCGATGCTCGCACACGGCGACGAGATGGGCCGAACTCAGCTGGGTAACAACAACGTCTACTGTCAGGACTCCGAACTGTCCTGGATGGACTGGTCACTGGCGGAGACCAACGCCGACCTCGTCGAGTTCACCAAACGCGCTATCGCGTTGCGCGCCAAGAACCCCGTGTTCCGGCGTCGACGGTTCTTCGAGGGTCGGCCCATCCGCAGTGGTGATCAGAGCCGCGACATCGCGTGGCTCACTCCCGCCGGCGAGGAAATGACACCGGCGGATTGGGACAGCGGCTTCGGTAAATCGTTAGCCGTGTTCCTCAACGGCGAAGCTATCCCCGAGCCGAACTACCGCGGCGAGCGCGTAGTGGGCGATTCATTCCTGTTGTGTTTCAACGCCCATTACGAAGACATGGAATTCTCCACTCCCAATGCCGACTATGCGGCGGAGTGGACGGTGGTACTCGACACCTCGATGCCCACGGGCGAAAGTGATGTGGTGATCGAAGCCGGAACGGTTCTGGGCGTCCGCGCTCGTGCATTGATGGTCCTTCGCAGAACGGCCTGAGGAGACAACGATGACGCCGATCACCAGCACGTACCGCCTGCAACTGCGACCAGACGCGTTCACGCTCCACGACGCGGCCGGTATCGTCGATTACCTTGACACTCTGGGAGTTTCACATCTCTACCTCTCCCCCGTCCTGACGGCGACGTCCGGATCGACCCACGGGTACGACGTCACCGACCCCACCACCGTCGCTGAGGGTCTCGGTGGCCGAGAGGCACTGGTGAAGCTGTCGGGCGTGTGCCGAGAACGCGGCATGGGACTGATCGTCGATTTGGTGCCCAATCACGTCGGAGTGGCCAAACCCCACGAAAATGCTTGGTGGTGGGATGTTCTCACGTACGGGCGGGCATCTACGTACGCAGACTTCTTCGACATCGACTGGGACAAGGACAACGGGGCGGACGGAAAGCTAGCTCTCCCGGTGTTGGGAAAGCCCGCTGATCTCGACTCCCTCACCGTCGATCACGCCACCGCGACACCGCTTCTCGCATTCTACGAACATCGGTTCCCCATCGCCCCGGGAACAGGCACGGGATCGGCTCAGGAAATCCACGCCCGTCAGTCGTACCGGCTTGTTCCGTGGGACGCCGGAATCATCACTTACCGGAGATTTTTTGCCGTCAACGAACTCGCGGCATTGCGCCAAGAAGATCCGCGGGTTTTCGAACTCTGCCACCGTGAACTGAAATCGTGGGTCGACGAGGGCCTGATCGACGGGGTTCGGATCGATCATCCCGACGGACTTGCCGATCCGGTGGAATACCTCGAACGCCTTCGATCGTTGCTGGGACCGGATCAGTGGATCGTGATCGAGAAGATTCTCGGGCACAGCGAACCACTCGATCCATTACTTCCCGTCGACGGCACCACCGGGTACGACGCTCTGAACCAACTGGGCGGAGTATTTGTCGATCCCAGCGGCGAGCACGAGCTTTCCGAACTGTCCGGCGCCTTGACCGGCAACGACGGCGACAGCACCTGGCTACATCACACAGAACGTCAGTTCAAACGTGAGACGGCGCGCGGTGAACTCGCCCCTGAAATCCGTCGCCTGGTGCGGACTATTCGCAGCGAAACCGGAACCCGATGCAGCGACAAGGCGCTCAATGACGCAGTTGTGGTTGTCATCGCACGAATGCCGGTGTACCGCTCCGACTACAGCCCCCTTGCCGGTCTGACGGCTCGGATTGTCGGCGGAATCCACGAACTTGCTCCTGGCCACGAAGAAGCCTTCAACGCCCTGGCGCAGGCACTGTCCGGCGGCGGCGAGGCGGCGGTCCGCTTCCAGCAGGTGTGCGGCGCAGTGATGGCAAAATCCGTCGAGGACCGGTTGTTCTATCGGACTGCGCGATTGATCTCGCGGCAAGAAGTCGGGGGCAATCCGGCCGCGTTCTCCATTTCAGTTGCCGAGTTCCACCTCGCCAATTCCGATCGGGCTCGACTGTGGCCCGCAGCGATGACCTCCCTGTCCACCCACGACACCAAACGCGGCGAAGACGTTCGCGCCCGGATCAACGTCCTGTCGCAGATGCCGGAAGTGTGGTCGAGGCTGGTGCAAGACTGGGAAGAGGTGGAACCCAGCCCCGAACCGATGACCGGATTGTTCCTCTGGCAGAACATTGTCGGCGTGTGGCCGGTGGGTGAGGCTGCCCCCGACTTCCGCTCACGTCTGCACGCGTACGCCGAGAAGGCAATTCGCGAGGCCGCGCTCGCGACCTCGTGGAATTCTCCGGATTCGTCATTCGAGACGGCAGTCCACACCTGGATCGACAACGTCATCGACGGCCCGGTCGCCGCATCGATCACACAACTTGTCTCCCGCATCGCCCGACATGCCTGGTCTGACTCGTTGGGACAGAAACTACTTCAGATCTGCGGACCGGGAATCCCGGACATCTACCAGGGCACCGAACTCTGGGAAGATTCGCTGGTGGACCCGGACAACCGTCGGTTGACCGACTTCGATGTCCGTCGCGGGCTGATTGACAGCACCGAAACCTCCGTCGACGCGACCGGCGCAGCAAAACTCCATGTAGTTCGCACCGCGCTGACATTGCGACGCGAGTACCCCTCCTGGTTTGTCGGCGGCACCTATCTCCCGGTTCTGGCATCCGGTGAGAGCTCAGGGCACGTCGTCGGATTCTCGCGCGGTCCTCGAGGTGGGAAGGCCGCCGTCGTTGCACTAGCTACCCGGCATTCGATGGTCCTCGCAGATCACGGCTGGGGTGACACGGTGATCGGGCTACCGGAGGGCCGCTGGACCGACAATGCAACCGGCAACGTCATCGAGTCGTCTCGTGCCGGCGATATTTTCCGCGGCGGTCCTACTGCTCTACTGATTCGCGAGACCGAATCACCGTAAACCGGGCCTGCCCGTGTATTCCGGTGAGCGGGTTACGTGTCCTGCAACACACTTTCCCACGCTAACTTTCTTGGTACCAGCACTAAAGGACCATCGAGAGGTTGCACACTATGTCCACAGGTCGCTACACCGGCAAGGTCGCATTCATCACGGGAGCCGCTCGCGGTCAGGGCCGCGCCGAAGCAGTTCGGCTCGCCGAGGAAGGCGCCGACATCATCGCCGTCGACGCGTGCGTCCAATTCGATTCCACCTCGTATACCGGAGCAACCGAAGACGACTTGGCCGAGACCGTCGAACTGGTCAAGGCACTCGACCGCCGAATTGTCGCCACCAAGACCGATGTCCGCGACTTCGACGCGCTCTCGGCCGCACTCGACTCCGGTATCGCCGAACTCGGCCGCCTCGACGTCGTAGTTGCCAATGCCGGAATCTGTTCCGCGAACATGTCCTGGGAGATCACGCCCGAGCAGTGGAAGGAAACGCTCGACGTCAACCTCACCGGCGTCTTCTACACCGCGAAAGCCGCAATCCCGCACCTGATCAAGCAGGGCACCGGCGGCTCGATCATCTTCACCAGTTCCGTGGCCGGCCTGCGCGGGCTTCCGTTTCTCGGCCACTACGTCGCCAGCAAACACGGCATCACCGGTCTCGCGAAGACCATGGCGTCGGAGTTGGGGCAGTACAACATTCGGGTCAACACCATCCACCCACACGGTGTGGCCACCGGGATGCAGATGACGGATATGCAACCCCTCATCGCGGAACACGCTCACACACTCGGACCGATCTTCATGCAGACCCTGCCCGATCCGGTCAGCCAGCCGGAAGACATCGCCGCAGCGGTCGCATTCCTGGGATCGGACGAAGCGCACCACATCACCGGAATTGCCATGCCGCTCGACCTGGCAACCTTGCTTCGCTGATCGAGTCACACCGACAAAATCAGTGAATGTCCAGCGGGTCTCGGGAATATCGGTCCCCCGAGGCCCGTTGCGCCACACATGACCAAAACAGTGGTAGCGCAGAAATACGGAAACCCCGATGTTCTGAAGCTGATCGACGTGGAGGTTCCGCCGCCGGCGCGCGGAGAAGTACGCGTCGACGTCAAAGCAATCGGCGTCAATCCCTTCGACTACAAGCTCTACAGCGGTGCGTGGGGAACCGATCCGAGCAAACTGCCGATACATCTCGGGGGTGAGGCTGCCGGAGTTGTGTCCGCGATCGGCCCCGATGTCACGACAGTTGCCGTCGGCGACGAAGTGATCGTCAGCCCGGGAAGTGGCCTGTACTCCGAACAGGTTGTGGTTCCCTCGTCGTCCGTCACGCCAAAACCTTCTTCGATCAGTTGGGAGCAGGCAGCCGGTCTTCTCCTGGTTGGCGGGACCGCTGTCGACGCACTCGATACGATCCGCGTCAGCGAGGGTGACACGGTATTGATCCACGGAGCATCCGGTGGTGTCGGATCACTTGCCGTGCAGCTGGCCGTCGCTCGCGGTGCAACGGTGATCGGAACCGCCGGCGCATCCAATCAGGAGTACGTCCGATCATTGGGCGCGACACCGGTGCTCTACGGCGACGGACTCGAAGCCCGAGTCCGGGAACTGGGTTCAGTGGACGCCGCATTCGACACCGCGGGCACCGACGAAGCTGTCGACGTTTCCCTGGCGCTGGTTGCCGATAAGCGCCGCATCGTCACGATCGTGGCGTTCGGGCGAGCAGAGTCCGACGGATTCAATGCCGTCGGTGGCGGCAATCCGCAGAGTGCCGAAGCTCGCTTGAAGGCCCGGGGCGAACTCGTCGAACTCGCCGGAGCCGGACGCTTGACCGTGAAAATCGCCAAGACTTTTCCCTTGGCCGACGCCGCCCAGGCTCATGCCGAGCTCCAGAGTTCCCACCCTGCGGGGAAGTTCATCCTGATTCCCTGACGTGTGGACTATTTCGCCTCGGAACCCGGAGCAAGTGGCACCAAAAGTGTCGTGCCGAACGCGACGAGCACCGATTCGCCATCGCGTTCGGCATGAACCTCGGAGGTGACGAATACCTGCTTGCGCCCGGTCTTGACCGAGCGTGCCGTGGCGACAAATGCGGTCCCGACCCCTGGACTCACGAAATTGACCGCGCAGTTCGACGCCGCCACTACGCCCACTTGCGTGAAAGCAGCAAATCCGCACGCGGTGTCGATAAGCCCCGCAACCAGTGCAGCGTGCAGATGTCCGGCGTACTGCCCAAGATCCTCACGCCACTCGAGTCGCAGACTCACGCGACCCGGTTCAGCCTCCGCGACCTCGAATCCGGCCCACCGGTTGAAAGCTGCCGACGCGTTGACCGCCCGCAACTGCTCGAGAATCTCGGAACTTTCCATATAGACCAGTCTACATAGATTGTGATGGCTCGCCGTGGTGTTTAAGCTCCGACTCGTGGCGACTCCCCCGAAACACCGCGAAGCACTTGTTCGAGCAGCGGCCGATCTGTTTCGACGCCAGGGGTACGCGGCGACCGGGCTCAACGAGATCCTCAAGTCGAGCGGAGCCCCGAAAGGTTCGCTCTACCACTACTTTCCCGGCGGCAAAGAGCAGATCGGCACGGAGGTCGTCCGTGTCGGCGGGCAGTTGGTGGCCAACACCCTCACCGAACTCGCCGACAACAACCCGGACGCCGGGTCGCTGCTGCGCGAGTACTCCCGGTTACTCGTCGGATGGGTGAGCGATTCGAACTTCCACGAAGGCTCACCGATCACGACGGTGCTGTTGGAACTTGCCCCCGATTCGGAGAGCGTCACCGCCGCCGGGCAGGCCGTCTACCGACAGTGGTCGTCGATACTGAGTGACTCGTTGATCGCATCGGGTGTCGCACGCACTCGGGCGGAACGGCTTGCGGTACTGGCTGTATCGGCACTGGAGGGTTCACTGGTACGGGCTCGTGTCGAACAATCAGGGCAGCCGATTCTCGACTCCCTCGGCGAGGTGGCGGACCTGTTCGATGGCGCGATCGCCGCGGCGAAGGTGCCCTGAGCGAGACACCGGAAACGAGAGCGCTATCGGTAGCTCATATCCGGCCGGCGTCGCCGTCACGCTGCTGCTTCGCGATCCGTCGCTGCTCCTCGGCGCGGGCACGGCACTGTCGGAGGAATTCCTCGTCCGCGGCCGGATCGGTGGCAACTGCCCGGCCGGGACGCTCGTATTCGCCGTACCCGGTCGATCCGACGTACCCCGCCGGTGCGTTATGTCCGCGCCCGACGATCAGCCACAGAACCGACCCGAGCGTCGGCAGGAAGATGATCACCAGAATCCAGACCACCTTGGGTAAGTGCTGGATGTACGCGTCGTCGCGAGTGATGGCGTCCACGATGCAGAAAATCCACAACAGCATCGTGATGAGTCCGAACAAGGCGTAAGGCACGCTGGATTTCCTCCCAGATTCGAAAAACTCCCGCCATGCTAGCTAAAACAGACCGATTAGTACATTAGATTCGTCCGAATCGCGAATTCGAGCCACTCGCGGTAATCGTTGACATTCCAGCCTCCGATCGACCGCAGTTGCTGGTGCACGTGCGGCGAGACCAGGGCCGCGAGAACGCCCGACGCCTTGTCCACCGAAATGTCATTGCGCAACAGTCCGTGTTCGGAAAGACCTTCCGCGATCGACGTGGCATTGGCAAAGGACTGTTCCGAAGATTCCGCGGCCAGTCGACGCATATCGGCGTCGGCGCCCGACGACTGGACCGCCGTCATCATGAGTGGACCGGCCCGTTCGAGCAGACCGACGCTCTGTTCCACGATCTGCGCAACCAACCTCCGAACGTCGTCGGGATCAGAGTGGTCACGGCGCACGGGCGCACTGTCGTCGCCCGACTCCGCTTCGAGCGCATGACTGAATGCCGCCTCGAAGATCTCGAGCTTGCCCCCGGGAAATGCGGTGAAGACAGTGCGAGGGGCGACACCCGCGGCGTCGGCGATATCCTTGGCCGTCGCGCTGACGTAGCCCTTGTCGACAAAGAGCGCAGCTCCGGCATCTCGGATCAATTCACGCGTGCGCCGGGCCGCATCGCCGCGAACCTTCGATTGATAGTGCCGCTTCTCGATCACAGAAGAACTCTAGCGGCCCACTTCTTCAGCTGCATTGAATGCAGTGCCGATGCAGATAAATTAATTGCAGGTCTGATCTATTTTTTCGGATGATCAATCCAACCGTCACTGCCCGGGAACACCAGAACTTCATGTCCGTCGTCATAGCGCACTAGATACGGCGGAGCGCCGTTCTCGCCGTGCACCTCGATCACCTCAGCCGACGTCTCGGGCTGACCCACCACTCGACCCTGCACATGTAGACGATCACCTACCTGGGCATGCATGTGAATTCCTCCCTCGAGACGAGTACTCGGAATTCGGGTTCCCCACCGCGTCGTCGAATAACCCCGATGCAGCGCGGTGACAAAATCCACACCGGATTACGTGGCGTCAGCGAGGTAAACAGTGGTTCACTCTATGGTGAACGCACATTCACCTCGTCAAGGAAGGCCCCCACCTTGGCTCTGCACTCGGCACCTGCCGCCCGCCGTTCCAGCGGACTCATCACCGGAATCCTCTGCCTCTCCGGAACTGTGGTCGCCCTACAGCAGACGATGGTCATTCCGCTCCTCCCCGATTTCCCGAAAATTCTCGGCATCAGTTCCGACGACGCTTCGTGGCTAGTCACGATCACACTGTTGACAAGTGCGATCGCGACACCCATCGTCTCGCGCCTGGCCGACATGTTCGGAAAACGACGGATGATGCTGATTTCGATGGCGATGATCGTCCTCGGGTCGCTGATCGCGGCTGCCGGCGGCACGTTTGTGACACTGCTCATCGGACGCGGATTGCAGGGATTTGCCATCTCGATGATTCCTGTCGGCATCAGCATCATGCGAGACGAGCTACCCAAGGACAAGGTCGCATCGGCCACGGCACTGATGAGCGCCACCCTCGGAATCGGCAGCGCGCTAGGCCTGCCGCTATCGGGATTGATCTTCGAACAGTTCGGATGGGAAGCGATATTCTGGCTTTCCGCTGCTGTCGGCGTGATGCTGATAGTCGCAGTGGCGCTTGTCATTCCCGAATCCAGCGTGCGCACCCGCGGAAAATTCGATTTCCTGGGCGCGGTCATGCTGTCCGTTGCCCTGGCAGCACTCCTCCTTGCCATCTCCAAGGGAGCGCGGTGGGGATGGACCAGCGAGCCGACAATCCTGATGTTCGTGCTCGGCTTCACCGTTCTGGCGCTGTGGTTCCCTTACGAGCTTCGCGTGACACAACCCATGGTCGACCTGCGGACCTCGGCCAAACGCCCGGTCTTGCTGACCAACCTCGCGTCAGTCATGGTCGGTTTCTCCATGTACGCCAACAATCTGTCGACGACGCAGCAACTGCAGATGCCGAAAATCTCCGGCTACGGCTTCGAACTCGGTGTAATGGCAGCCGGAATCTGCATGATCCCAGCGGGTCTCGCCATGGTCTTCTTCGCACCGGTATCCGCGAAAATCACCAAACGATTCGGAGCCAAGACAACGCTGATGGTCGGCGCGGTGGTGCTCGCCGGAGCGTATGTGGCCCGCGTCTTCCTCACCGGTTCTATTCCGCTGATCGTGATCAGTGCCGCCGTCGTCAGCATCGGCACGGCCATCGCCTACTCCGCGATGCCCATGCTGATCATGCGGTCGGTGCCCATCACGGAAACCGCGTCGGCGAACGGACTCAACTCGCTCCTGCGTTCCGTGGGCACCTCGATGTCGAGCGCCGTAGTTGCCGCGATGCTCACAGCATTGGTGATCCCGTCCGGTCCCGGCGCCGGACTGCCGTCGCTCGACGCGTTCAAGAACATCTTCTGGCTCGCTGCCCTTGCTGCCGTCGCCGCCCTGGCCGCAGCGGCCTTCATTCCGCGTTACGGCGCCAAGCCCGAATCTGCCGTACGTCCCGTCACGCCCGAGGGCTTCGAAATCCCCTCCACCGACAACGACATCGTCGTGGCAGGGCGTGTGATTCGTGCCGACAAGCGCCCGGTCAAGCAAGCCGTCGTCACCGTCATGGACATGGCCGGGTCGCCCGTGGACTGGAGTCGCGCCGACAACGAGGGAGTCTTCTCACTGGCATTGCCCGAACCCGGGCGCTATCTCGTGGTGACCAGTGCTGACGGATGGTCACCGACGTCGCAGGTCATACGCTTCGATAATGCGGAATCAACACATACCGTGATGTTGGGCGAACGACTGACCATCTCCGGACAGGTCACCATTGCCGGCCTACTGACCTCCGGAACCGTGATCACGCTGACCAAACCGACCGGCGAATTCGTGGCCTCCACCCTCACCGACCACGCCGGACGGTACGGAATCGCGCTCCCCTCGTCGGGCCGGTACATCCTCACGGCACTCGCCGACGACGGAGCAGGCTCGCAAGCCAGACAGATTGCCGTGATCGCGCAATCGACGTCCGTCGACTTCGACGTGCCGTTGGAACAGCTCCCGGTACCGAGTCGCGTCTGAGTGCGCGGCACAGTCAAATCCGAGTGCGCGGCACAACCGGGCAAAACCAGGCATGCTGATGCCGTGCACACATTCGAGGTCTGGGCGCCCACGCCGGAATCAGTACAGGTCGACGTCGACGGCGTAGTTCACGCGATGACACGGGATTCCGACGGCTGGTGGCGCGCCGCTGTCGAGTGCACCGAGGATGCTCGCTACGGCTTCGTCGTCGAAGGGGCAACCCTTCCCGATCCGCGTTCCCCGCGCCAACCCGACGGGGTTCACCAACGCTCACAACTGCATACCCTCGACCACGCTGCGTGGTCCGATAGCGCCTGGACAGGGCGTCAACTCGCAGGCTCGTCGGTCTACGAACTTCACATCGGAACCTTCACTCCCGAGGGAACATTCGACGCCGCGATCGAGCGCCTCGATCACCTGGTGAATCTGGGAATCGGGTTCCTGGAGATCATGCCGGTGAACGGCTTCAACGGAACTCACAACTGGGGTTACGACGGCGTTCTCTGGTACACCGTCCACGAGGCGTACGGCGGCCCGGATGGGTTGCAGCGCTTGGTGAATGCAGCACATCAGCGCGGACTGGGCGTTCTCCTGGACGTGGTCTACAACCACCTCGGCCCGTCGGGCAACTATCTCGAACGCTTTGGCCCGTACCTCACCGACGGAGCCAACACATGGGGGCGCACCATCAATATCGGTGGTCCGCAGTCCGGTGAAGTACGCGAGTACATCATCGAGAACGCACTGCGCTGGATGCGTGAATTCCATATCGATGGCCTCCGCCTCGACGCCGTCCACGCGCTGGTCGATCACACCGGCACCCACATCCTCGAGGAACTTGCCGTCCGTACCGAAACGCTGTCCACCCACCTCGGCCGGCCGCTGACACTGATTGCCGAAAGCGACCTCAACGACGCCACCCTGATCACCGCGCGGGCGGCGGGAGGATTCGGCCTCAGCGCACAGTGGGACGACGACATTCACCATGCAATCCACACGGCAGTCTCCGGTGAGCGTCAGGGCTATTACGCGGATTTCGGTTCACTGGAAACACTCGCGAACACGTTGCGCCGCGGTTTCTTTCACGCGGGCACATACTCGTCGTTCCGCGGACGGGTCCACGGCCGCCCCATCGACATCACGCATCAGCCGGCAAGTGCGCTGCTGGCCTACACGTGCACGCACGATCAAATCGGAAATCGTGCACTCGGAGACCGTCCGAGCGCCTACCTGACGCCAGGACAGCTGGCCGTCAAGGCCGCGCTCGTTTTGCTCTCCCCTTACACGCCGATGCTGTTCATGGGCGAAGAATGGGGTGCGTCAACACCTTTCCAGTTCTTCACCTCGCATCCGGAGCCCGAACTGGGCGAGGCAACCGCCCAGGGACGCAAAGCGGAGTTTGCGGCCCACGGTTGGAACACCGAGGACATCCCGGATCCGCAAGACCCCCGGACATTCCTGCGATCGAAACTGAACTGGGACGAGTTTACCGAGCTGCCGCACAAACGAATCCTGGCGTGCTACCGCGATCTGATTGCGTTGCGCAAGAGCCGAAGTGACCTCACCGACCCGTGGCTCGGACACCTTCATGTCGACTACGACGAGGACAAGCAGTGGATAACGCTGCGCCGCGGCACCTTACAGATTGCCTGCAATCTTGGACCGGACGCGGCCCACGTCCCGGCCGGCGGAACCCCCATTCTCTGGTGGGATCGACCGACGCAGGACGAGACCGCGTCCGCAACAGTTGTACCTGGCTATTCATTTGTCGTTCTTGAGAACTAACGCTTCGCGTTCTGCTGTTTCATGCGTTAACGCTTCGCGTTCTCTGGTGTACTCCGCAGCATCCGCAGAACCAGCGCCGCACAGATGAACAGTACGAGCGCGGTCGCACCGGTCGCCACATGCATACCGTCGACAAACGCCGACTTCGCGGAATCGACCAGCACCGAGCCCGCGTCGCCAGGCAGGTGAGCGGCTTCCTGAATGGCGCCGCCGAGTGTGCCCTGCGCCGCATGCGCCTGATCCGCGTCGAGCATGGACGTGTCGATTCCCTTACGGAAAATCGCCATGACCACACTGCCGAGGATCGCGACACCGAGTGCGATACCCAGCTCGTACGCAGTTTCCGACACTGCCGAGGCTGCACCGGCTCGCTCCGGCTCGACAGAACTGACCACCAGGTCCGAGGTCAGCGTCAGTGCAATACCGACACCTGCGCCAACCAGACCGAAGCCCGCGACGAATGCCAGTGGTCCGCTGTCGACACCGAGTGCCAGCAACATCGCCGCGCCGATACCAGCGATGATCAGACCGGCACTGAGCACCTGAGTCACTGTCCAACGTCGAACCAGCCAGGCTGCGGCGACGGCAGTAAAAGCACTGAGCAACATGCCGGGCAGCATGAGCAGACCTGCGTCGAACGCACCGTTGCCGAGGACCAACTGCAGGTACTGCGAGCCGAAGAACAGCACACCGGCCAGCGCGAAGATCGAGAGCAGGTTGGTTAGAACCGCCGTGGTGAACGACGGGTTGGAGAACAGTTTCAGATCCAGCATCGGATCCTTCAGACTGCGCTGACGACGGACAAACGCAACACCCGAGGCAAGACCGAACGCGGCAATTCCCAGCATCGTCAGATCAATACCGTGCACCACGGATTCCTTGACCGCGTAAACCAGCGGAAGCATCGTGGCCATCGACAATGCGGCGCTGACCAGGTCGAATCGACCCGGGTTGGGATCCTTGGACTCCGGGATCAGAATCGGGCCGAGCGCGAGAAGTGCGATCATGACCGGAATGTTGATCAGGAACACCGATCCCCACCAGAAATGCTCGAGCATCCACCCACCGATCAGTGGTCCGGCTGCCGTACCACCGCCGGCCATCGCGCCCCAGATGCCGATGGCTTCGGTGCGCTGGCGCGGGTTGACGAAAATGGTGCGGATCAGACCGAGCGTCGCGGGCATGAGCGTCGCACCGGAAATACCCTGCAGCACGCGGGCACCGATCAGCATCTCCGGACTTGTGGAAACGGCCGCGACAACCGAAGCCAGACCAAAGCCGAAAGCACCGATCAGCAACAGCTTTCGCCGTCCGATGCGGTCGCCGAGTGTACCCATCGTGATCAGGAGACCGGCAAGGATGAACGAATAGACGTCGATGATCCAGAGCAACTGTGTGCTACTCGGTTCCAGGTCCGCGCTGATGAACGGGAGCGCCAGATCGAGCACTGTGCCGTCCACCGCGATGAGCAACACGGCAAAGGCCAGGACCACCAGTCCTGCCCAGTCACGTTTTGTTGCCCGAACGTCCTCGGGATTGATTGCAGACGTGTGATCTGCCGACACTGACATGGCTCTTCTCGCAACTTTCCGTGAGTCGACTACGCATTCACTGAACAGAATTTCACTGAACCGTCCAGCCGGTACAGTGATGACAACACTAACAGTCAACCGTCTGGGCGGTAAAGTTATTTCCCGGTACAGTTTCATCACATGGCTGAAGGCACACGCGATCGCATTCTCGACGCACTGGAGAAGTTACTGCTGGTCAACGGGGTCGCACAGGTCACCCTCGAGGCAGTCGCCGCACAAGCAGGAGTGTCCAAAGGCGGGCTTCTGTACCACTTCCCGAGTAAGGAAGCTCTCCTCGCGGCCATGGTTCGCAGACTCGGCGAACGTTCCGATCAGCAACTTGCGGATGCTGTTGCCGGCGGAACCTCCGCAAGCGAGTTCTACCTCCAGATCCCGGAAGTGACCGAACACGAAGAACTATCACTATTCCGATCGATCATCGCTGCACTACGCACCGTCGACGGACAGCACGACGAAATCCAGAAAGCCGTCACCGACGTGATGCGCAGCTGGGATCAGGGACTACAAGCCGAGATCTCCGATCCCGTTCAAGCGGAAATCATCCGCCTCGTGGGCGATGGCCTCTACCTCGCCGCAATGCTCGGACTCCCCCAGCCCGATCCCGAACTCCATCGCCAGGTGGTCGAGCGTCTACTGCCCTGACCACCCGGCGCATGAAGTGTTATGTCAGATACCGATAAGCCGGGCTACCCGGCTCTAGTCGCTCGGACTGCATCGGCGCCCGCTCCATCCGTTCGAGCAACGATGCCAAACCGTCGGCCGAGCCCAGTTCGATACCGACCAAGGCAGCACCCGTCTCACGGTTGTTGCGCTTGACGTACTCGAACAACGCGATGTCGTCGTCCGGGCCGAGTACCTCGGACAGGAAACGACGCAACGCCCCCGGCTCCTGCGGGAAGTCCACCAGGAAGTAGTGCTTGAGACCCAGATGCACCAGCGAGCGCTCGAGGATCTCGCCGTAACGGGAAACGTCGTTGTTGCCGCCCGAGATCAAGCACACCACGGTGGAACCAGGTTCGAGCGTCAAATTCTGAAGGGCCGCAACGGAAAGCGCTCCCGCAGGTTCGGCGATGATGCCCTCGTTCTGGTAGATCTCGAGCATCGCCGTGCAGATGGCACCTTCGTCGATCTGGTTCACGACAAATGATCCGGTCCCGGGAATCGCGGACAACTGCTTGGCGACCAACGGCAACGACGCATGCGAGACCACGGCAGCGCCGAACCGCGATACGACCTCGAACGGAACATCACCGATCCGCTTGACCGCCGCACCGTCCACAAACGGATCGACCACCGGCAGCGTCACAGGCGCACCGGCAACCAGGGCAGCTGTCATGGATGCCGCACCCGAAGGTTCGATACCCACGATCGACGTCTTCGGAGAACGCTCGTGCAGGTACGTGGCAATACCGGCGATGCACCCACCGCCACCAACCGGAACAACAATCGCGTCGAGGGGGGCGTCCAGTTGCTGCAGGATTTCGGCGGCAATAGTTCCCTGACCCGCAGCGGTACGCACATCGTCAAACGGCGGAACCATCGTGGCACCGGTCCTGGCGACATCCTCGGCCGCAGCTGCGGCGGCAGCGTCGTACGTTTCACCCACCATGAAGAGTTCGACAAAATCGCCGCCGTGAGCGCGGATTCGGTCACGCTTCTGCTTCGGAGTGTTAGCCGGAACGTAGATCCGTCCGCGGATCTGCATTGTGCGGCACGCGTACGCAACACCCTGTGCATGATTTCCGGCACTGGCCGTTACGGCACCGGCGGCTCGTTCCGCCTCCGTCAGCTGTGACATGAGGTTGTAGGCACCGCGGATCTTGTACGAGCGAACACCCTGCAGGTCCTCACGCTTGAGGTAGACCTTGGCACCGGTCAGCGCGGACAGACGCTCGCTGTACTGCAGGGGTGTAGCCGCAATAACGTTCTGAATTCGCTCGATGGCCGCGTCAATTTCCCGCGCATCGAGCGCGGGCAGAGTGGACTTGGTAGCTACGACATCGGGCGAGTTAGACACTCCGCCATTTTTGCACGTCCGAGCGCAAGGTTTCCATCGCGGTCACCTCCCCCCTCATGCGCGCTGGGTGGCCGCGCGCGCTGAAACCGTCCCGTCCTCGTCAGCACGGAACAGTGCGTCGTTGTAGTGACATCCCGAGGGCACCCATCGGAAGGTCTTCTCCTCGGAGAACTTGTAGTACAGAGCCCGCCGACCAGCGTCGGGACCGGTGGGCGGCGGGGTGCTGTGCATGACGTCGCCAAAGTGAAGTGTGAGGTCGCCTGGCTCTGTTTCGAGCTTCGTCACCGGCAGGTTTCCTTCCTCTCCCCACTTACGCCAATGGTTGGCGTAACGATGCGATCCCGCCAGGACCATGAGTTGACCATTCTCGGGATTTGCGTAGTCGAGCTGAATTCCGCCTTGGATGAGAGGACACAGAACCGGATGCCCACCGATACCGTCGTCGACGTGCCAGCCGAGGTCTCCGTCACCCTTGACCACGTTGGACGATTTGATGAAAACCATCGGCCCGTCCAGGCGGTCGTCACACACGCGAAAAGCTGGGTTTCCCAAGCGCGCCCACTCGGTCAGCCGAGGTTCGAAGCAAAGATCTTGCAGCACTTGCGAATAGCGACCGAGGTAGTTGACGCGAGTAACCACTTCTTCGCCATCCGCGTTGACGGACCACCACGAAAACGGATCCCCTGGGGTTGTCTTGGACCGCACGAATTCGACTTCGTCGCGCAGCGTCGAGATCTCCTCCGGCGTGTACACCCCTTTGACATGGAGGAACCCCGCCGTGGCGAGAAAATGGCGCATTTCGTCGCGATCACCGTCCACCGGGAACCGTCGATGCAGATCGAGCGGAGTGCCGTCACGATCGATCAACGTGTCCCAGACGGCTTCGGTGTAGATCGGTCGACCTGTTATCAATGCCCGCGTTGCCGGTTCCCATCGTTTCCAGCTCGCCACTGTGCCCCGCACAAGCTTTGCCCGGCCGGTACGAACCGACCCACTGGCCGTCAGGAGTTCATGCAGAAATGCGGAGAACGTCGCATCGTCGAGTTCGACGAGTGTCGCGGCATTCGCGTCACCTTCGACCGCTTCGATGCCGTCCGCCGTGGCGATCCACGTGATTGTCAGACCGTCTACGCGGAAGGCCAGCGGGGGCACATCGGCCAAGTCGTCGACAACCAGCCTGCCGTTTTCTGCGTTCAGCGCTGGTAGCTCGACCGTATGGAACGTCTCACACGAATACCGCGGGAACGAATCCGCAATCGCTTCGACCCACGGAAGGCCGGTTCCCAGCTTGTCCGTACCCACAAGCACCCCTCTTGGCAGCATTTTCTTCGACCTGTGTTACTCTGCAACACGATTGTGTTATATAGTGACCTTAGGGTGGTTTCATGTCCTCCGTCAAGGAAATCCAGTCAGTCCATAACGCATGCCGCCTGTTCGAGGCAATCGCTCGCATGCAGCCCGTCGGAGTCAGCGACCTCGCTCGCGACATTGGGATCGACAAAAGTGCCGCACACCGACTGGCGATCACGCTGCACTCCGCTCGGTGGCTCGAGCGCACCGAAGACGGCCGGTGGAGCATCTCGCCGGCGATACTCCCCACCATCCGGGAGTCCGCAGCCACAACTCTTGTGGCCGGTACACGCCCACTACTCGAGGCAGCTCGTGACCAATCCGGGGAAATGTCGATGCTCGTCGTGCCAGACGGCAATCGTCTGATGATCGTCGATTCCGCCGAAAGCCGACAGACTCTCAGAGCGTCCGTAACCGTGGGGACCGAGATGCCCGCGCGTACCAGTTCGGCGCTGCGCGCTATCGCCGCCCACCTACCCGCCCACGAGCTCGTCCCGTGGCGGCGCATTGATCCCAGCCTGACCGACTCTGCCCTCGCGGCAGTCCGAGCGCGCGGCTGGGCACAGAACGACGGCGAGGGATTCGACGGCACACGAGCCGTCGGGGCTGCCTTGCGGCGCTCCGACGGCCTACCGGTTGCAGCGCTGGTGCTGTGCGCCCCGGCCAGCCGCTTTCAACCCGAGTTGATGCAGCAACACGGAGAATTGGTCGCGCGGCTTGCGGAATCCTGGCAAGCCGAACGCCGACCTACCCTCTCGGGTTGAACTGCGACGGACGCGGCACATTCCGCAGATTCGACTTTGCCATCTGCACGGCCTCGCCGACGCCACCGTTCATCACCATCTTCGACATCGCGAGAGCGAAGCCCTTGACCTGACCACCGGTTATGGTGGGCGGCAACGACAATGCCAACGGATCCGTCACAAGGTCGACCAACGCCGGACCGTCGTGATCGAGTGCCTCACGTAAACCTGATTCGATGTCAGCAGGATTCTCGATCCGTCGCGAGTAGATTCCCAGCGCAGCGGCGACGCCCGCATAGTCGACAGCGGGAACGTCGACTCCGAAATCAGGCAAGCCGTCCACCAGCATTTCGAGCTTGACCATGCCGAGCGTCGAGTTGTTGAACACCACGATCTTGACCGGCAACTTGTACATCGCCACAGTCACCAACTCGCCCAGCAGCATCGACAGACCGCCGTCACCGGAGACCGAAATAACCTGTCGGCCATGACTCGCCCACTGCGCACCCATCGCGTGTGGCAACGCATTAGCCATGGAACCGTGCAGGGCCGACGACAGGAATCGCCGCGATCCGTTGGGAGTGAGATACCGCGCCGTCCACACGTTGCACATACCGGTGTCCGCGGTGAAGATCGCATCCTCGGCGGCAAGATCGTCGAGGATCGACGCCGCGTACTCGGGGTGAATCGGGGTGCGCTGTTTCACCGGATCGGTGTACGCGCCGACAACTTTGGTCATCAATGTTCTGTGCACCTCGAGCATGTCGTCGAGGAACGCTCGATCCGACTTCCGGTCCACCTGAGGTATCAACGCTGCCAGTGTCGCAGCGACATCTCCGTGCACCGCAAGATCAAGGCTGGTTCGACGCCCCAATTTCTCTGCGACAGAATCGATCTGAGCAGTCCGAACGGTGTGCGGCAGAAACTGATCATACGGAAAGTCTGTGCCGATCAGCAGCAACAAGTCGGCCCCGTGCATACCGTCGTGCGCCGCGCCGTATCCGAGCAGCCCGGTCATGCCCACGTCATACGGATTGTCGAACTGAATCCACTCCTTACCGCGGAGGGAGTGCCCGATCGGAGCGCCGACCGCCTCGGCCAGCGCGAGCACTTCGTCGCGGGCACCTCGCACGCCGGCTCCGGCAAAGATCGCCACCTTCCGCGACGCGTTGATCACATCTGCCAGGGCGCGCACGTCACCCGCGTCTGGCACCAGCGTCGGACGACGAGTTGCGACCAGCGTCGGCGGTTCACCCTCGACCGGGCAGTCCGCGATATCGCCGGGGAGAACGATCACGGATACGCCGCTTCGGGCGACCGCGTGCGTGATTGCGGACTGAACAACACGCGGCGCCTGCGCTGCGGTGCTGATCAGTTCGGTATAGCTCGAACACTCGATGAAAATTCGCTCAGGATGGGTTTCCTGGAAATAACCCATGCCGATCTGAGCACTCGGAATGTGCGACGCAATCGCCAGGACCGGCGCGCCCGAGCGATGTGCGTCGTAGAGCCCGTTGATCAGGTGCAGATTTCCCGGTCCACACGAGCCCGCACACACGGCCAACTCGCCGGTGATCTGGGCGTCGGCCGCAGCCGCGAACGCGGCCGCCTCCTCGTGACGAACATGAATCCAGTCGATACCACCCTTGGCAGAGCCACCAGTGCGCCGCACGGCGTCCACCACAGGATTGAGACTGTCTCCCACGATGCCGTAGATCCGGGAAACCCCGGCATCCACGAGCTGTTGAACCAATTGATCTGCAACAGATTTCGGACTCATCGGGCCTCCGTAGATCTACTTGGGTTCGAGCACGAACACCGGAATCTCTCGGTCGGTCTTCTTCTGATAGTTCGCGTAGTCGGGGAATGCCGCAACTGCGCGCTCCCACCAGATCGCCTTTTCGTCGCCCGTTACCTCACGCGCAACCATGTCGAAGACCTGCGTCGCATCACGCAACGTGACATTCGGATTTGCCTTGACGTTGTAGTACCAGACGGGGTTCTTGGGCGCGCCTCCCAAGGACGCCACAACGGCGTACTTCCCGTCATGCTCGACACGCATCAACGGCGTCTTGCGCACCTTGCCGGACTTTGCGCCGATGGTCGTGAGGATGACAACGGCCATCCCGTTGAGTTCGTTCCCCTCGGTGCCACCGGAGCTCTCGATCTGCTCGACCTGATCTGCTGCCCACGTAGCGGGACTGGGTTCGTATTCACCTGTAATTGGCATGGGTACAAGTGAACACCGACTGTCTGACCTTGGCCACCGCAACACGCACACTGCACGGTGATCGATACAGTGATGCACCCATCAATAAAGTTCGCTTGCCCGAAACCAGCTATCTGGATACCCTTAAAGTCCAGAACGGACCACAGAGACGACAGAGACGGTGGGTGACCTCATGACAACCGCAGGTTTCGACACTCGCGTGTCACGTCGGAGCACCGACAACAGCGTCGACATCGCCGGCACACTGTGGCCGCTGTACAAACTCGAAGCGCTGGCAATCGGTCTGGTCGTCTTTGTTGCCACCCTTGCTATCACGACGTCCATGCAGCCGGCAGTCCTCATCGCCGCCGCCGCGACGGTGGTTACGTGGTGGGTTCGCAGAAATTTCTACTCCCGCAGCTAAGTCTCTCGCTTCGCTCTTTCAGGACATACACAAACGTCTCGTTCACTTGGCTTCCCAGGTGAACGAGACGTTTGTTGTATGAGGCCCTAAACCGCCAGGCAGCCAGGCCCGAGGAGCGCCTTGAGATCGCCCATCAGAGCTGACGACGGCTCTACCCGCAGAACGTCGTCGACCTTCCACATCGTGATCTCGTTGCTTCCGATCAAACGGACATGCACGTCCGACGTGCCCGGGTGGCGGGTCAGGATCTGCTTGAGCGCGCCCAGCTTGTCCTTGGTGCACTGACGTAGCGGCAACGACACCGAGAGCGGTCGTGCCACACCGATAGCCGAAAGATCCGGCACCGCAAGATCGTTGCCGATCAACGACATACGGTCATCCCGAATAGACACGCGTGCCTTCACCAGAACGATCGCATCCTCGGCGATGTCCATGCCGTACACGGCGTACGCCTGAGGGAAGAACAGCACCTCGATACCGCCGACCAGATCCTCGAGTTGCACGATGCACCAGGTGAGACCGTTCTTGTTCACTCGGCGATCGACCGACGCAATGATGCCGCCCAATGTGACCTGCGCACCGTCTTGGACACCACCGTCGAGGATTGCGGCAATCGAGGTATCGGACTGCTGCTTGAGGATATGTTCGACGCCGTTGAGCGGGTGCCCGGAAACGTACAGCCCCAACATCTCTCGTTCGAGCGCAAGGCGATGTTTGGTTTCCCATTCCTCTTCGGGAATGCGAACGTCGAACACCGACGCGATGGACTCGTCCACTTCGGACCCGCCGAACAGGTCGAACTGGCCGATGGCCTCCGCCTTCTTGGTGCTCATGACGGCATCGATAGCGTCGGCGTGCACCAACATCAAGCCCTTACGCGGATGTTCGAGAGAGTCGAATCCGCCTGCCTTGATGAGGGATTCAGTGACCTTCTTGTTGCACGCCATCGCGTCGATCTTGCCGAGATAGTCGGAGAAGTCGGTGAACTTACCCTTCTCCGTGCGCGCTTTGATGATGGATGCCACGACATTTGCGCCCACGTTGCGGACGGACCCCATACCGAAGCGGATGTCCTCCCCCACCGTCGCGAAGTCGACGCGCGACTCGTTGACGTCAGGCGGCAGCACCGTGATGCCCATCTTGCGGCAGTCGGCGAGATAGACAGCGGACTTGTCCTTGTCGTCGCCGACCGAGGTGAGTAGACCGGCCATGTACTCGGCCGGATAGTTCGCCTTGAGGTACGCGGTCCAGAACGAGACGAGCCCATAGCCGGCGGAGTGCGACTTGTTGAACGCGTAGCCGGCGAACGGGAGAACGGTATCCCAAAGTGCCTTGATGGCGGCTTCGCTGAAGTTGTTGTCCAACATGCCCTGACGGAAACCGGCGTATGCCTTCTCGAGTTCGGACAGCTTCTTCTTACCCATGGCGCGGCGCAGCAAGTCGGCCTGCCCCAGGGTGTACCCGGCCACCTTCTGCGCCAGTTGCATGATCTGCTCCTGGTAGATGATCAGGCCGTACGTCTCCGAGAGGATCTCCGCGAGCGGTTCTTCCAGTTCGGGGTGAATGGGGCTGACTTCTTCGAGCGCGTTCTTTCGCTTGGCGTACGAGATGTGGGCGTCCACACCCATCGGACCCGGCCGGTACAGTGCCAGTGCGGCCACGATGTCGCCGAAACCGGTGGGCTGCATCAGTTTCAGAAGCTCACGCATACCGCCACCGTCGAGCTGGAACACGCCGAGAGTGTCGCCGCGCGCCAGGAGTTCGTACGTAGCCGGGTCGTCCATCGGCAACGTGTCGAGGTCGATGTCGATACCGCGGTTGGCCTTGATGTTCTCGAGTGTGTCACCGATGACGGTGAGGTTTCGCAGACCAAGGAAGTCCATCTTGAGTAGACCGATGGCCTCACACGACGGGTAATCCCAGCCCGTGATGATCGCACCGTCCTGCGCGCGCTTCCACACCGGAATCGCATCCATCAACGGCTCGGACGACATGATCACGGCACAGGCGTGGACACCCGCGTTGCGGATCAGACCTTCCAGACCGACTGCGGTCTTGTAGATCTTCGCGACGTCCGGGCTGGAGTCGATGAGTGAGCGAACCTCGGCAGCTTCCTTGTACCGCTCGTGCTTGGGATCGGTGATACCGGATACCGAGATGTCCTTGGCCATGATCGGCGGCGGCAATGCCTTGGTGATCTGATCGGCAATAGCAAAACCGGGCTTACCGAACTGCACGCGAGCGGAGTCCTTGATGGCAGCCTTGGTCTTGATGGTTCCGAACGTGATGACCTGCGCGACGCGGTCATCGCCCCACTTCTCGGTGGCGTAACGCACCATCTCGCCGCGACGGCGATCGTCGAAGTCGATATCGATATCAGGCATCGACACGCGCTCGGGGTTGAGGAATCGCTCGAACAGCAGACCGTACGGAAGCGGGTCGATGTTGGTGATACCCATCGCGTACGCCACCAACGAACCTGCAGCGGATCCACGACCGGGTCCGACGTGGATGCCCACTTCTTTTGCGTGGTTGATGAGGTCACCGACCACCAGGAAGTAGGCCGGGAAGCCCATCTCGTTGATGACGCCGATCTCGTAGTCGGCACGCGCGAGGTACTCCTCGGGCGGGCCGCTGGGGAAACGTCGATCCAAGCCGCGCATGACCTCGGCGCGCAGGAACGTCTGCTGCGTATGTCCTTCGGGTACCGGGAAGATCGGCATCCGGTCGTGGAACTTCCACACGTCCTCGTACGACTGGACGCGCTCACCGATTGTCACGGTGTTGTCGCAGGCTCCGGGAACTTCGCTGTCCCAGATAGCCCGCATCTCGGCCGCGGACTTGAGGTAGTAACCGTCGCCGTCGAACTTGAAGCGCGTGGGATCCGAGAGCGTCTTACCGGTCTGGATGCACAGCAGCGCCTCGTGGTTCTCGGCTGCGTCCTTGGTGACGTAGTGGCAGTCGTTGGTCGCGAGCGGCGGAATGCCGAGCTGCTGACCGATATTGAGCAAACCCTCACGCACCCGACGCTCGATCGAGAGACCGTGGTCCATCACCTCGAGGAAGAAATTGTCAGGGCCCCAGATTTCCTGCCACTTCGCTGCCGCTTCGAGAGCTTCACGATCATGCCCCAGTCGCAGGCGCGTCTGGATCTCACCGGACGGGCAACCCGTGGTGGCAATGATGCCCTCGGCATGCGAGGCGATGAGCTCCTCGTCCATACGGGGCCACTTGCCCAACTGGCCCTCGATGGACGCAAGCGAAGACAGTTTGAAGAGGTTACGTAGGCCTGTCGCATTTTCCGCGACCATCGTCATGTGCGTATACGCGCCGCTACCGGAGACGTCGTCGGACTTCTGGCTGCGATCGCCCCACAACACACGCTTGGTGTTGAACCGGGATTCCGGCGCGATATACGCCTCGATACCGATAATCGGCTTGATCCCGGCCTTGACCGCTTCGTTGTAGAACTGGCTGGCGCCGTACATGTTTCCGTGGTCGGTCATACCGACGGCGGTCATGCCGAGCCGAGTGGCCTCCTCGAACATGGCGCCGACCTTGGCCGCGCCGTCGAGCATCGAGTACTCGGTGTGATTGTGAAGATGAACGAACGAGTCAGCCACGTGCGCCTCTCTGATGTCTGGGAGCTTGGTCGAGTGTATGCCCCGCTACCGACAGAGTCGGCGGCCGATCGATGTGACCGGCAGGCGGCGCGACGATAGTTACGTGACCGGCTCCTGCTTGGACGACGTCGACCCCTGCGAACGCCGATTAGCGCGGACGATGTCTGTCGTGAAGATCACCAGTGCCAGCCAGATCAAGGCAAACCCGATCCACCGCGACGCGGGCATGTCCTCACGCATCACCGCGACGCCCCACAACATCTGCAGCGCCGGTGTCAGGTACTGCAACATGCCCATTGTGGAGAGTTTCACTCGCTGCGCGGCAACACCGAACAGCAACAGCGGCAACGCCGTCACGGGGCCGGCCGCCATGAGGAGCAGGCTTTGGCCGGTACCGCCGGAGACAAAAGCACCGGCGCCGGTCAGACCGAGAAATACGAGATATCCCACCGCGAACGGAGCGGCAACGACGCCCTCAGCCGTCAAGCTGGTTCGTGGGTCGAGCGGAACCACCTTCTTGATCAGTCCGTACGTTGCAAACGACCCCGCCAGGACGAGTGCCACGATCGGCGGTTTGCCGTAATCGATGGTGATCACCACCACCGCTGTTGCAGCCAGCGCCAGCGCCACGATCTGAGCGCGTCGAAGCCGCTCTCGGAAGATCACCACACCGAGCAGGACAGTCACCAACGGGTTGATGAAATATCCGAGCGCGGCTTCCACCACTCGCCCCGACGCTACCGCGTAGATGTAGGTTCCCCAGTTGACAGCGATTGCCGCCGAGGCTGCCGTCACCAGCAACCACGTACGCCCGCTGATGCCGCGAAGCGAGGCAAGTCGACCGAGAACCGCCAACACGATCAGCATCAGCACGAGTGTCCACACCACTCGATGAGCAAGAATTTCGAGCGGGTCGGCAAAATCGAGCAAACCGAAGAACGCGGGGAATGCGCCCCAGATCAGGAAGGCGCCGGCACCGAACGCGATGCCCGAACTCGAACCGGACCTGGTCACTTTCGACAGCGTGATCTCGCGCCCGTCATCGGTGCTCATGGAACTGGTCCGTCATCCGGTCCCACCCGAACCACGTCCACATACTCCGGCAGCAGCGGCCGAACCGCTGCGCGCCACGGAGTGCCGTCTTCCGGCAAGGCTTCGAGCGCTCGGATCGATGGAGTACCTGCCAATGTCGCAAGTTCCTGCGCAGTGCCGTGCACTACCGCGCCGATCGCACACGCGCACCCCTGCGACAACAGCCGACTCGACACTTCCGCGACGCGTTTCTGCCGTTCGTCGACCCCCGTCATGGCGGCGAGTCGCGTCGCCGCAGCTCCAGGTGCCCGTCGAATCGCGTCGTTGTTGTCCGGTACTGCAATCGCGACCATCGGAGTCTGAACCCGATCCAACGGCACTCGGAACAACACCTCGGACACCCGAACTCCCGGGGTGGCCGCGATAACGTCGTCGGCAGTCATCGGAGCGGCAAACGATGCGAGGGCCCACGCCGAGCCCTCGACCGCGTCGAGTGATTCTCGCGCACGGTCGAGATAATCGGATACCAGTTCACCACTGTCCGGGCCGAGCGAATCGGTTCCCACCGGCGGGGTGGGAACCGGATTCAGCAGGCCGGCTCCAACGACGAGCGCAACAACTGCGATTCCCGCCAGCGCGGAACCGACTGCTCGCGCGCTCATGCGGATCGAAGAACCTCTAGCGCATGTTCGAGGTCTTTCGGGTACTTGCTCTTGATCTCGACCCAGCGCCCGTCCGCCGGGTGTGCAAACCCGAGTGACACTGCATGAAGCCACTGCCGCTCGAGTCCCAACCGCTCGGCGAGGCGGGGGTCCGCTCCGTACGTCAAGTCGCCACAGCACGGGTGGCGCAGCGCGGAGAAATGCACCCGAATCTGGTGTGTCCGCCCCGTTTCGAGGTGCACATCCAACAGACTTGCCGCCTGAAATGCCTCGATGGTGTCGTAATGCGTGACGCTTGCCTTACCGTCGGCGGTCACGGCAAAACGCCAGTCGTTCCCGTGGTGCCGCCCGATCGGAGCGTCGATCGTTCCGCTACTCGGGTCCGGGTGCCCCTGGACCAGCGCGTGGTACCTCTTGTCGATAGTGCGCTGCTTGAAGGCCCGCTTGAGTACGGTGTACGCCCGCTCGGAAGTCGCAACGACCATGACACCGGACGTGCCGACATCCAGTCTGTGAACGATGCCTTGACGCTCGTGCGCGCCCGACGTCGAAATCCGGAAACCTGCAGCGGCCAGGCCGCCGATGACCGTCGGACCCGTCCACCCCACACTCGCGTGCGCGGCAACGCCGACCGGCTTGTCCACGGCAACAACGTCGTCGTCCGCGTAGAGAATTTCCATGCCCTCGACCGGAGTAGCTTCCACGGTCAGCGGACGCGGCGGCTCGGGCAGGACAACCTCGAGCCACGAACCCGCGGTCAACCGATCGGACTTCCCGACAGCTACACCGTCGAGCAGTACCGAACCTTCTTCTGCAAGGGTGGCCGAGACGGTTCGAGAGAGACCGAGTAGTCGTGCCAATCCGGCGTCGACACGCATCGCGTCGAGTCCGTCCGGTACCGGCATCGAACGCGATTCCCTCATTTGCTCTCCCCCGTGACCTTGTCACTGCCCGGGCCCTCGCCCGTGTCCTTGCCACTGCCCGGGTCCTCGCCCGTGTCCTTGTCACTGCGCAGGCGCTCGCCGTTGGGTTCGAACCCGAACAGGGTCAAGACGACCAACAGGATTGCACCGCACACGATCGCAGAATCAGCGATGTTGAACACAGGCCACCAGCCGATGGACATGAAGTCGACGACGTGTCCGCGCATGAAACCCGGGGCGCGGAACAATCGGTCGATGAGGTTGCCGAGTGCGCCGCCGAGCACCAGACCCAGACCCAGCGCCCACCAGGGTGACCGCAGAGTGCGACCGATCTTGATCACTCCGATCACGACGCCAATTGCAACCAACGTGAGGATCCACGTCATCGACGTTGCCATCGAGAATGCGGCTCCGGGATTGCGGACCAACGTGAAAGTGACGACGTCGCCGATGATTTCGATCGGCTTGCCGGGCGTGATCGCCGCAACAGCCCAGATCTTGGTCAAGACGTCCGCGATCAGGATGACTGCCGCGATGGCGATCAGCATCGCCAACCGTTTTGGCCGTGTCGGTGATGCGGACTTCGACAAATCGGTAATCGGCTGATCCTCCGCGCTGAGATCTCGGTCTGGGTGGTCTGTACTCACGCCCACCATCATCCCCTATGTCTGCTGCTCTGCACGCACGCGCTCCCCGACCCGACCGGGCACTCCGGCGAAGCGGTTAGCCTGGAGCGCGTGCCACAGTTGTCTATCTCCGGCCGGCGCGTTCCGTATGTGTTCGCCGCCGCCCTTGCTCTCGTCACCGTTCTCACCTCGTGCGGCGACGCCGAGCAGTCGCCTGATACGCCTTCGGCGACTCCAGCCGAGTTCACCGTCCCAGTCACCGCTGCGACCGTCGAGGTACTCGATGCCGGAAGTGAGCCCAGGCAGAGCCTGCGGATGAATCTGCCGGCCGGAACCACTCAGGCAACAACCCTGGTGACGTCGACCGATGTGCGCCAGCAGATCGACCAGCAGCCGGTTCAGGACATTTCCTCGCCTGAAGTGACCATTCCGCTCAATGCCGTCGTGGCGACGGCCGCCACTCCCCAGAATCCGACAACCGTGGTTGATCTCACCCTGTCGGGTATGACAACGCCGGACGAGACGCTCCAAGCCGCACTCGGTGGCGCCGAAGGGTCAGGAGCCGGGTTGACCTTCACAGAATCCGGTGCTGTCACGGCGCTGCGGTTACGCCCGTCGGCCGGGTCGGCAAATGCGGCCCGCGCGGCAATCGAACAGGCCTTCGGCCAAGCGGTATATCGCGCAGTTGCACTACCGACAGAGCCCGTCGGAGTCGGTGCCCGGTGGACGGTGAAGCAAGACGTCAGTAGCGAGATCCAACTCGATCAGACAACCACCGTCACCGTGACTGCGCGTGACGGCGACCGTCTCACCCTCGCCGTAGAACTGTCACAGACTCCGCAGAGCAACATCTGGAATCTCGCGGGCGGGGCGGGCACTCTCGACATCGATCAGTACGTCATGGCCGGGTCGGGAACCATGATCGTCGACCTGAATCTGCCGCTCCCCGTCAGCGGCGAACTTTCGGTCGGCGGCGACCAGGCTTACAGCGACCCGGACGGCACATCGGTCATCCGACAGAGCATTACCAACAACATTCGGTGGACATCGTGATGTCGCGTCGCGCTGTCGCCGGGCTCAGCGTGGTGACCGTTCTCCTCGTCGGCGGATGCGGTTCTGAAACATCTTCTCCCACAGCGTCGGATGCCTCGCCGGTACCCGATGTTGCCCTCGCTCCGTTCAGCTCTGCACCTGCCCCGACCGCCCTCACCGGCACTCCCCTGGACAAAGCGGCGCTGACGCAGACCGTCCTCACGCTCAGCGACCTCCCAGCCGACTTCGACATCGTGCCGGATCCGGTCGAGGATCTGGGCCTCGCTCCCGCACCCGCCACATCGGAATCCGACAAGTCCAGCACCAACCCCGCCGCTTGTGCCGGCGTGCTCGCACCGATCGCCACCCAGGTTCCGGGTTCAGTCGCCTCGATCTCGAAGATGTTCACCGGACCCGATTTCACGAGCATCGATCAGGACAGCGCCTCGTACGCCGACGGCGCCGCGGCCACAGCAGCATTCGAGAGTATGCAGGCCACGGTTGCCGGATGCAGCGAATTCTCGGGTACCGACGCCGACGGCATCAACATCACCTATCAGGTCGGCGCGGGGCATCAGCCGCCCGTCGGCGACGCGTCGTTCTCCTACCGAATCACGACGGCAAGTGAAGGTTTCACACTTGTCGCCGATGTAGTCGTCGCGGCAGTGGGGCCCAACCTGACTCAACTCTCCGCCACCGCGCCGACGCCCATAGCGCCCGAGGTTCTGGGATCGATGGCCAGCACGGCTGTGGAGCGTCTACACACTCCGTCCTCGTAATCACTTCAGCCGGAGACACTCTCGCGAGCCCCCCAGACTCCGTCCTACTGAATGGGAGTGCCGCGCTGACGCTTCTGTGATCCTCGTTACCTTCCGGACGACAACGACGTCGGACAGAAGGAGCAGGATGCCCGGACGGCTAGCTGGAAAAGTTGCCTTCATCACCGGCGCAGCGCGAGGCCAGGGACGCAGTCACGCGCTCCGGCTCGCCGAAGAAGGCGCCGACATCATCGCCCTCGATCTCGCAGACGGCATCGATACGGTCACTCGGTTCTACCCTCCCGCCACGCCGGACGACCTCGCCGAAACAGTTCGGGGAGTCGAGAAGATCGGCCGTCGCATCCACGCCGGGATTGCCGACGTACGCGACTTCGACTCGGTGCGCACGCTTCTCGACCGCGGAGTCGCGGAACTCGGCCGCGTCGACATCGTGGTCGCAAACGCCGGGATCTTCATCAGTGGCGAACCGGCACACCGGATTACCGAAGACGAGTGGGACGACGTACTCGACGTCAACCTCAAGGGCGTGTGGCACACCTGCAAAGCCGCAGTACCGCACCTGATCGAGCAGGGCGACGGAGGGTCGATCGTCATCACCAGCTCGACAGCCGGAATCAAAGGCACACGCAACGCCGGCGCCTACGCCGCCAGCAAGCATGCGGTCGTCGGCCTGATGCGAACGCTCGTCAGCGAACTCGGCGAACACGGCATCCGGGCGAACACCGTCCACCCGGGCGCAACCGATACCGACATGATCATGAACGATCGCTGCTTCAACCTCTTCCTGCCCGGCACCCGGAACCCGACCAAGGAACAGGTGGCACCGCTCTTCACGGGAACCAACGCCTTGCCTGTTCCCTGGGCCGATCCGATCGACGTCTCCAATGCGGTCCTGTTCCTGGCTTCTGACGAGGCGCGCTACGTCACTGGCACCGAACTGAAGGTCGACGCCGGCTTCACCACCCGCTGATTTCACGGAAAGTGTGGATATGACAACACAATTGGACTCCGCCGACCTCGACACAGTCGCAGTTGCGGCGACGGCAGAACAGTGGCTCTCCGATTTTGCCGACCTCCTCCGCTCCGGAGTGGGTGCTGAGATGGTTCTACATCCCGACGTGTGGTGGCGCGATCTGCTCGCCTTCTCCGGTGACCTACGCAGTCTCAACGGCAGCGCACCGATCGATGCCGTCATCGCGTCCGCGTTGGAGCAACGCGTGCACGGCGAACACCTCGACCCGGTTGCCGCACCAGCATTGGTTCCGACACTGTCCGGATCCACGATCCAATTACTGTTCCGGTTCGACAGCGACCTCGGCCACGTGCGGGGTGTTGCCAGGCTGATCCTCGACGACGGCACCTGGCGGGCCCGGAATCTCCTCACCGCACTGGATACCCTGGCAGGCCACGAACCGACCACCGGCGAGCATCGACCGGACGGCACGGGAGATCATCCGGAGTACTGGTCGGCACGGCGTAGCCGCGAAGTCGAGTGCCACGACGCCGATCCGGATGTTCTCGTAATCGGTGCCGGCCACTCGGGCCTGGCATTGGCCGCTCAACTCGGCGTGCTCGGAGTCAGGACGCTTCTGGTCGACCGCGGCGATCGCGTCGGCGACAACTGGCGCGGGCGCTACGACTCACTGGTGCTACACGACGCAGTCTGGTCGAATCATCTTCCGCTCATGCCATTCCCATCGTCCTGGCCGGTTTTCACGCCCAAGGACAAGATGGGCGACTGGCTCGAAATATATTCACGTGCGATGGATCTGAACGTGTGGACGCGGTCGGAGATTGTGGAATCCACATTCGATCCAGGCGAGCGGCGCTGGACCGTCGTCGTCGATCGTAACGGCACACGGCGCACACTTCGTCCGCACCACGTGGTTCTCGCGACAGGTCTCAGCGGTACCGAACCTGTCCTTCCAGAATTTGCGGGCGCCGAGGATTTTGCCGGCGAACTGCTGCATTCGAGCCGGTATCGCACCGAACCGGCACGCAAGGGAACCCGCACCGTGGTGATCGGAACCGGCAACAGCGGCCACGACATCGCGCAGGATCTCTACGAATCGGGTGCGCAAGTGACACTGATCCAGCGTGGGCCCACCCACGTGGTGAGCGGGCATACCCTGTCTGATCGAGGCCGGATGCGCTACGGCGAACACACCTCCACGGACGTGGCAGATCTGCTCGACGCGTCGTCGGCACGCCTCGATCCACAATTTCTTGCAGCTCTGAAGTACGGTTCCGCCGCAATGGCCGAGGACGACCGCGAGCTGCTCGACGCTCTCGCTGCCAAGGGATTCGCGCTCGCCGACGGAGTGGACGGCACCGGAGTGATGATGCTGTTCCTGACCCGCAACGGCGGTTACTACATCGACGTCGGCGCCTCCCCGCTTATCGCTGACGGCAGCATCGCATTGGTATCGGGTCCGACCGTCGAGCGACTCGTCCCGGACGGGCTGATCATGTCGGACGGCACCCACGTCCCGGCCGACACGATCGTGTGCGCCACCGGGTTCCGTGGCATTCTCGACACCGCACGACGCGTCCTCGGTGATGCCGTCGCCGACGCCTGCGGTCCGGTCTGGGATCTGGACGACGAGGGCGAGCTTCAGTCGGTGTGGCGGGCGTCCGGGCACGACCGGTTCTGGATCCACGGTGGGAACTTCATGCTGGTGCGTAACTACAGCAAGTACCTCGCGCTGCAGATCATGGCCGACCTGACGGGCGTCGAATTACCAACGCTGACCTGACGATCAGATGTCGCCCGGCCAGATGTCGAACGGCGTCCCCGCGGGGACGCCGTTCGAGGCGGAAACCACCCCAACTCTGCCCGGCCTGAGAACGGCTGCGCGCTAACCGCATACAGCCGCCTTCTCTGGGTATACACAGGCATGACGGTTCCTGTGACTGCACAATCACAACTGCAGGTGCTCGTGGTGACCACTCTCGTACTCAGTGCTGTATTCCTCGCCGTCGCCGGAATTCTCGAAGGTGATTTCGGTACGGCCATCTGGGTCGCGGTGGTGCTGCCCTTGCTTTTCGATTGGCGGATCACCGTGCGAGGCAAGCCTTCTGCGATCCGTCCCGACTCTCCCCGTTGGCAGGTGGCCAAGCTGGTCTATGTCCTCGCTCTCGGGGTGTCGGGAGCGGCAATTCTGGCATTCGACGACCGCGCCTTCGCCCGCATCGCGGGTTTACTCCTGATTGTCACCACGCTGTGTTACTTCGCGGCGTTCTACGATGCGCGCAGGCTCAGGCCACAGACTGCCTGATCGACTGATCACAGTTCCCTTTGACAACTTCCCTCCCGCAATGGACGGTAAGGGGTAGCTGGATACGAACAATCAGGACACCGACCACCGTGAAATACCGTTGTGAGGAGCAGAAGTTCATGCCAGAGCCGCGAAGAGCCGAACATACCGATTACGTCGCCGCGAATCCCATTTTCTCCAGACCAGGAGAAGATTCGGTTGCCTCGAAATACACCCTCGAACCAGACGGCATGCTTCCCGAAACCGCGTATCAAATCGTCCACGACGAAACGATGCTGGACGGCAACGCCCGTCTGAATCTCGCGACGTTTGTCGGCACGTGGATGGACGACCACGCCACGCGCTTGTATTCAGAGTCGTTCGACAAGAACATGATCGACAAGGACGAGTACCCGCAGACGGCCGCGATCGAAACGTACTGCTGGCGGATGCTCGCCGACCTGTGGAACGCACCGTCTCCGAAAGACGCGATCGGTACGTCGACCATCGGCTCGTCGGAAGCCTGCATGCTGGGCGGACTCGCCCTCAAACGTCGCTGGCAGCACGCCAGGCGCGCTGCAGGCAAGCCGGTGGACCGCCCGAACATGGTGATGAGTTCGGCCGTACAGGTGTGCTGGGAAAAGTTCTGCAACTACTGGGACATCGAAGCGCGATACGTCCCCATCAGCGAAGAACATCGCACACTCGACGGGCATGATCTCGAGAAGTACGTCGACGAGAACACCATCGGTGTCGTCGCAATCATGGGTGTCACCTACACCGGCATGTACGAACCCGTGCTCGAGATATCCAATGCACTCGACGCGATCCAGAAGAAGACCGGACTCGACATCCCGATCCACGTCGACGGAGCGTCCGGCGCCATGATCGCACCGTTCCTCCAACCGGAAATCGAATGGGACTTCCGGCTCCCCCGAGTTCATTCCATCAACACGTCGGCGCACAAATACGGGCTGGTGTACCCAGGTCTTGGCTGGGTGGTGTGGCGCTCGGAGGACCTGCTCCCCGAGGATCTGGTGTTCAAAGTCAGTTATCTCGGCGGCAGCATGCCGACCTTTGCACTCAACTTCTCGCGCCCCGGCGCCCAGGTGATCTTGCAGTTCTACATGTTCTTGCGGCTAGGCCACGACGGTTACCGTTCCATCCAGCAGTCCTCGCAGGACGTCGCGAAATTCCTCGCCGAAGGAATCGGCAAGCTCGACGCCTTCGAACTCTGGAACGACGGCAGCGATATTCCGGTGTTCGCGTGGCGCCTGAAGGCCGGGCACACCGAGAATTGGACGCTGTACGACCTGTCGGATCGACTACGCGCCAAGGGCTGGCTCGTGCCGGCCTATCCCATGCCGGACAACCTCACCGACCTCACCGTGCAACGCATTGTCGTGCGTAACGGTCTGAGCATGGACTTGGCTGCCAACCTGTTGGGTGTCATCGAAGAGGAAACCGCGTTCCTCGACGAACTGTCCAGCCCGATGCCCAAGCCTCGTGTCACCGAGGGATTCCACCACTAAGCGAACCTGAACAAACAAAAGCGGCCGCCGAACCCGTGAGGGTTCGGCGGCCGCTTTGTCAGCTAGCTGAAATCAAGCAGCGCAAGCCGGGGTGGTCAGCTGAGCGAAGCTGACGATCTGGCAAGCGGTGGTCTTGGACAGTGCCCACTCGCCGTCCAGGTTCACGAAGACAGCGTTCATGCCGCCGGCAAGGGGCTGGCCGTTGATAACGATGGCGAGCGGTGCGGTAGCCGTGTCGCTGCCCGAATCGGTGACGGGGTCGACAACCTCGACCTGTGCGCCGGCAGCCTTGGCAGCCGCGGCGACCTGGTTGATCAGCTCGGGATCGGCGTCTGCGCCCTCGACGAACTTGACCTTCTCGGAGGACGGAACGCTCTCGTCGAGTGCCGTCGCGATCTTGGCGTTGAGCTCGGCTGCAGTCGGCAGCGCGATCGTGACCTCAGGCGTGGTGGTCGTAGCCTTCGCGGAGGTTGTGGTCTTGGGGGCGGGCTCGGCCTCTTCGGAACTGCAGGCAGTCATCGTCAGGGCCGCTGCAATCGCGACGGCTGCGACGGTCATGTTACGAAGCTTCAACTTCTCAGTCCTATCCATTCCGGTTTTCACAAACGAGCGTTGTCAGCACTGACGTGCATCGCCCGCGGTCCGCCACAACATTACCCAACGGTAAGCCGAAAAAGTCTAAGGGTGTCCTTAGAGAAGGCTGTCGAGTGGATCTGCTACCTGAAGCAACGCGTCGTCCTCAGCGAATGTTTTGGCGATTCCTGTTCCCGTTGAACGGGTTTCGAAGCGAACCGTCACTACCCCGTGACCGGCACCCTGCACCCAACCATGTCCGAATTCGGGATGACTCACATCCAGACCGGGATGCCAGTATCGTTCCGGAACCCGCGCAGGAATGGGACTCTCGTCGAGATCCTCCGCGAGAGTGTCCATCGGATATCCCGGCACATCCTGATCCAACTCCGGAAACAGCGATCCCTGACGCACTGTGGAGAGCCCGGCAAATCCCACCCCCACCAACCGGATCGGCCCCAATTCCACCGGATCGATCACCTGCTTCTGCGCGGTGGCAATCAGGATCGCCCGGTCGAGGGTGGCATATGGCAACGTCACCGACCTGGTCAGCACACTCATGTCGGATTTCTTCAGCTTGAGCACGACCGTGCGCGCCGCGCGGCCGTCCTTCTCCAACCGTGAGAACGCCGCCCCACCGCTGTTCTCCACCGCCGCACGCAACTGCCCCAACGTGACGATGTCGCTCGCGAACGTCGATTCCGCACTGATCTGCTTGGAGTCCGCGCGCTCGGCCACGGGACGATCGTCGATACCCTGCGCCAGACGATGCAAGCCAGGGCCTACCGTCGTACCGAGGATGGACGCGACCTCCGATATCGGAGTGCGCGCAAACCCCCCGATAGTCACGATCCCCAACCGTTTGAGCTTCTCCTCAGCCACCGGGCCGATTCCCCACAGCTTGCGAACCGGAAGGGAATCGAGGAGTTCGTGTTGCTGACCCGGCGGCACCACCGCGACACCGTTCGGCTTCGCCAGCCCCGACGCAATCTTGGCGACCTGTTTGCCCGCACCCGCGCCGATGGACGCAACCATCCCGGTCTCTGCCAGTACCAAGGACCGTAGGTCCTCGCAGAACGTCCGCACCTCGTCCGCACCGGCTCCTGCCAACTCGGCCGGTTCGCCAAACGCTTCGTCCACCGACAACTGTTCGAGCACCGGCATGCGCAGACGCAACGCCTCGAACGCCCCTTTACTCAGTACCGAATACAGCGACATGCGCGGCGGTAGGACCACTGCCCCGCCGCCCACCAAGCGCCTTGCCTGATGCATCGGCATGGCGGACCGAGCACCGAAGGCGCGAGCCTCGTAACTTGCGCCGGCAACCACGCCCCTGCCACCGAGACCGCCCACCATGACGGGACGTCCGCGCAACGTCGGTCGGGTCAATTGCTCAGCGGAGGCGAAAAAGGCATCCATATCGAGATGAAGCACCCACCGGCGGCTTCGTGTGGGATCACCCTGGTTCATCGGCGGTAACAGTTCTCGATCTCGGCGAGCAATGGATTACTTCTGGACCTTCGGTTTGGCCTTCTTCGGTGGCTTCTTCTTGGGCAGTGGAAGCGCGTCGGCGGTTCGCTGAATGAATGCGTGCAGCCGATCCACGTCGTGAAACCGCTCCTCTGGAACCCGGTAATACTCCTTTGCGCCCGGGTACGGCGGCGCAAGGTCTGCGTCCGATCCGAACTCCGCACTGATCTCGGTCGGCTTGACGTACAGAACGTCACCGCAGATCAAGCCAACGACCTTCTCGTCGCAGTACAGGCCGTATTCACCGAACATAGCCCGCGCACGGACATCGAGCGGCTCCAACTGCTCGAGAATGCGCGCCACGGTGTCCTTGTTCGTGCTCATGAGAGCAAACTACTCCGGTGCTCCGACATATTTCGGGGCACCGGAGTAGTTGTCAGCTACTAGACCTTCGTGATTGCAGCACGGATACCGTCGCCGAGATCGACGGCACCGTCCCCGGCCTCGCCGATCGTGAACGACGTGGCCAGAACCTCACCGGCAATCAAGTCGCGATGACGATCGGCCCAGTCCTTGCGATCCTCGGGCACCTCGAGCACAACGTTGATGCGATCCGAGACATCGAGTCCCGCGGCGCGGCGCGCATCCTGCAATTGGCGGATCCGGTCCTTGGCCCAACCCTCGGCCTCGAGCTCTTCCGTCACGACGGAATCGAGCACGACAAGACCTGCACCATTGGGAAGCGCTGCAGTCGAATCAGGCTCGGCTGCAACCAGTTTCTGCGTGTATTCCTCGGGCAAGAGCTCGATGCCGGCGGCAACCACTACACCGTCCGCATTCTCGGTCCAGTCGCCGGCCTTGACGGCCTTGATGACGGTCTGAACAGACTTACCCAGACGCGGACCTGCAGCACGCGCGTTGACCGCGATCTCGAACCGACCGTGAACGTCGACGTCCTCGGTCAGGTCGACCTTCTTGACGTTGACCTCATCGGCGATCAGGCCGAGGAACGGACGCAGACGCTCGGCGTCCGGCGCTGCGACCGTAACCTCGGGCAGCGGCAGACGGACACGCAGGTTCTGCGCCTTACGCAAGCTCAACACTGTCGAGCACACCGTGCGCACGTCGTCCATGGCGGCAACGAGTTCCGGATCGCCAGGCAACTCGGACTCCGTCGGCCAATCGGCGAGATGTACCGAGCGTTCCCCGGTCAATCCACGCCAGATCACCTCGGACACCAACGGCAGCAAGGGCGCAGCCAGACGCGTCACAACCTCTAGCACAGTGTGCAGAGTGTCGATGGCATCACGATCTTCGTCCCAGAAGCGTGAACGCGACCGTCGCACATACCAATTGGTGAGTGCATCACAGAACAACCGGAGCTCGTCGCAGGCTCCCGCGATGTCGTTTGCCTCGAGGGCATCGGTGATGACGTCCCTCGTGCCCGCGAGCTTCGCGAGGATGTACTTGTCGAGGATGTTCTCCGAATCAGTGCGCCACACACCACATTCCGGCGCGTACAGCTGCAGGAAGCTCCAGGCATTCCACAGCGGAAGCAAAGCCTGACGCACACCTTCGCGGATGCCCTGCTCCGTCACGACCAGGTTGCCACCGCGCAGGATGGGTGAGGACATGAGGAACCAGCGCATGGCATCACTGCCGTCGCGGTCGAACACCTCCTTGACATCCGGGTAGTTACCCTTGGACTTACTCATCTTGAGCCCGTCGTCACCGAGAACGATGCCGTGTGCTGCAACAGTTTTGAAAGCGGGACGATCGAACAGAGCCGTCGCGAGAACGTGCAGGGTGTAGAACCAGCCACGGGTCTGACCGTTGTACTCGACGATGAAGTCACCCGGGTAGTGGCTCTCGAACCAGTCGCGGTTCTCGAAGGGGTAGTGCACCTGGGCGTACGGCATCGAACCGGACTCGAACCAGCAGTCCAGAACCTCGGGAACTCGACGCATCATCGACTTTCCGGTCGGGTCGTCCGGGTTCGGACGCACCAGATCGTCGATCATCGGACGGTGCAGGTCGGTCGGACGCACACCGAAGTCTGCCTCCAACTGATCCAGGGAACCGTAGACGTCGGTACGCGGGTACTGCGGATCATCGGAGACCCACACCGGAATGGGGCTGCCCCAGTAGCGGTTTCGGCTGATGTTCCAGTCGCGAGCGCCTTCGAGCCACTTGCCGAACTGACCGTCGCGGATGTGCTCGGGAACCCAGGTGATGTCCTGGTTGAGTTCGACCATGCGGTCACGGAACTTGGTGACGGCCACGAACCACGACGGAACCGCCATGTAGATCAGCGGCTGGCCACTGCGCCAGCTGTGCGGGTACGAGTGCTCGATCGTCTCGTGCCGCAACAGGTTTCCGGCAGCCTTGAGATCTTTGATGATGACGGGGTTGGCGTCGAACACCATCAGACCCTCGTATGGCGGCACCATCGACGTGAACTTTCCACCGGGGTCGAGGGGCTGAACGACCTCGATGCCGTTGGCGGTCGCGACATCCATATCCTCTTCACCGAAAGCCGGTGCGAGGTGGACGATTCCGGTACCCGAGTCGGTGGTGACGTAATCGGCCGACAACACGACATGGGCGTTCGGGTGCCCGACGAAGAAGTCGAACGGCGGTGTGTACGACAGGCCGACCAGGTCGCTACCCTTGTGCCGGGAAACGACCTCGGGCTCGTCCCCCAACTCACGGGCGTAGTGAGCAACTCGAGCTTCGGCGAGCACGTAGCGCTTGCTGTCCTGACCGAGAACCTGGACATAGTCGATGTCGGGATGAACAGCCAAAGCGAGGTTGGACGGCAGCGTCCACGGCGTTGTGGTCCAGATGACGGCATTGGCACCGTCGAGCGGTGAGCCGGGCGCCACCAGCGGCATTTCGACGGTGACCGCCGGGTCCTGACGCATCTTGTACGCGTCGTCGAGACGAGTTTCCTGGTTGGACAGCGGTGTCTGCTCGTACCAGCTGTACGGGAGAACGCGGAAGCCCTGGTAGATCAGGCCCTTCTCGTGCAGCTCCTTGAATGCCCACATGACCGACTCCATGAAGTCGAGGTCCAGGGTCTTGTAGTCGTTGTCGAAGTCGACCCAGCGAGCCTGCCGGGTGACGTACTCACGCCACTCGTCGGTGTACTTGAGCACCGACGCCTTGCAGTACTCGTTGAACTTCGCAAGTCCCATGACGTCGATCTCGGACTTGTCCTTGATGCCGAGTTGCTTCTCGGCCTCGAGCTCTGCGGGCAGGCCGTGGCAATCCCAACCGAACCGGCGCTCCACCTTGCGTCCGCGCATTGTCTGGAAGCGGGGCACCAAGTCCTTGACATACCCCGTCAAAAGGTGACCGTAGTGCGGCAAGCCGTTGGCAAACGGAGGGCCGTCGTAGAAGACGAACTCCTCGTTGCCGTCACGATTGTCGACCGATGCCCGGAACGTGTCGTCGTCGGCCCACTCTTTCAGAACCTTCTGTTCCAGGGCCGGAAATTTGACTCCGGTGTCGGCGGGGACGCCGTAATCGACTTTGGGATACCCGTTATTCGCCACTGCGATCTCCTCGTGCCTGTACGACTCGGCACGGGGACGATACGTGCGCATCTGCGTACGTACCGCGGTACCACCCCGCTTGCACCACGTGAATCCGGCAAAAAACTCTGCCAGGCCTTCCGTGTTGCCACTCTTCGCGAGCTGTGACGGGCTCACCCGTTCGGTTCTACTGAGTGCCTGACAGGCTCGAGCCTGGCTGAACACCGTTCTTCCGAAGGCTCCCCGGTGATTGCCGGTTCATCGCCTGTAATTCGTGAATAGCCTGTTCTTCACGAACAGTCTAATGCTCGCCGTTTTCGTTTGCCGACCCACCGTGGTTTCCCGGAAAATCCGTGTTGTCCGGTGTGTCGACGTCGGCGGTTGTATCCGGCTCGTCCAACGGCAGAACCGCCCTCTTACCGGTCAGCGCACTGACCAGCAGGAGGACGGCACCCGCCAAACAAATTGCAATACACGCCCACGCCCAGATAATCGACCCGGTGGTCAGCGCGATAATCAGGAAAGCAAATCCTGCCGCCGCGAGTCCTATCGTCACGACCAGCACGTGTCAACCTCTACCCGATGTCGGCGCTGACCTGGCGAGTATCCCTCGGTCAGCTGTTTCCCTTTGCGAACGACGGACTGCTGAAGGACTCCTGGCCACCGTCGACCGGAACCGCAGAACCACGCTGTTCGAGCTCTTCGAGCTGCGATTCCAGGTAGGACTTGAGGCGCACCCGGTATTCGCGCTCGAACGTCTTGAGCTGCTCGATGCGGCCCTCGAGGACAGATCGCTGCTGGTTGATGGTCGCCATGATCTCGGTGTGCTTCTTCTCGGCGTCTGCCTTGAGAGCATCGGCCTTCTCCTGAGCCTGGCGAAGCTGGGTCTCCGAGCGGGTCTGCGCATCGGTGAGCATTGCTTCCGACTTGTTGCGAGCGTCCGCGATCATGCCGTCAGCCTTGCTGCGAGCCTCGCTCATCAGCTGCTCGGAGTTGGTGCGGGCACTTCCGAGCAGCTGCTCGGACTCTGCCTTGGCATCGCCGGTGAGGCGATCTGCCATCTCCTGAGCCAGGCCGAGAACCTTGGCTGCCTGCATGTGGGTGTCGCCGCTCTGCGGAGCCTGTGCGGCAGCAGCCACGGGAACCGGTGCCACGACGGGAGCGGGCTTGGGAGCCTCGACCACGCGAGCCGGTTCTGGCTTGGGCTGGGCTACCGGGGCACCTGCATTGGCAGCCGGTGCCGGCGCCTTCTTTGCAGCAGCAAGTTCCTGATCCAGCTCGCTTACTCGCTGTTGCAGATCTGCATTTTCCTCGATGAGCTGCGAGAGCGCCTGCTCGACGAGATCAAGAAATGCGTCGACCTCGTCTTCGTTGTAGCCACGCTTGCCGATAGGCGGCTTGCTGAACGCAACGTTGTGCACGTCAGCTGGAGTCAGTTGCGGCATGGAAGGATCCCTTCACGCGTCATTTGGCGGTCAAGCAAGCATTCAGTTACAGCACGGTGTGCGTAGCAGCTAACCACTACGCGAGTTATGGGTTCCATTCTGGCACACCCCACTCAATTACCGGGCCGAGCCGACAACCGACATCAGGATGATGACGATGAAAAGCAAGACCATGATGGATAGATCCAAGCGAACCCCACCCAGGTTGATCGGGGGGATCAACCTACGGAGAAGCTTCACCGGCGGATCGGTGATCGTAAAAACGGTTTCGAGAATGATGGCGACCACTCCCGACGGACGCCAGTCTCTGGCGAACGAACGAACGAACTCGACAATCACTCTGCCGATCAGCAAAAGCCAAAACACAACCAGCACGAGGTAGATCACATCGAAAAGCGCGTTCACACCCTCACTCTGCCTGACTTCTGCGTCGCGTCCAAAACAGACACTCGCCATCCGAGGCCGGATTACGAGGCTGCGAACTCACCGAGCCGAGACCGTGAACACCCCTGGCATGCGACCCCTGCACAGGCCTCAGCACAACAGAATGTCCAGCGTTTCGGCTGTTCAAGGAGCTATCTACGATCGAGAGCATCATTTCTGACTGTAGAAGCCCGTCTCCGCGATACGACGACGCTCCTCGGCGGAAACATCGATGTCCGCCGGTGAGAGAAGAAACACTTTGGTGGCGACCTTGTCGAACGAGCCGCGCAGAGCAAAAGCGAGACCCGCGGCGAAGTCGACCAGTCGCTTCGCGTCGGCGTTGCTCATGTCGACCAAATCCATGATGACCGGCGTGCCGTCGCGGAAGCGCTCGCCGATCGTGCGGGCCTCGGCGTAGCTCTGCGGACGCAGAGTCGTGATCTTGGCCAACGGGCCGCCGTCGTCGACTGCGGGCGCGCGGCGAACCTCAGGGCGCTCGGCGCGGGCGTCAACTGCAAGATTGCCCCGGCTGGTGGGACGAGGCGCCATCGACGGACGGGGTGCACGCGAGGCAACCGTGTCCATTCTCGGACGTGATTCGTAGCGATCGAACTCGGCTTCTTCCTCATCCCGACGGCTGGGCGCGTAGCCAGCCTTCGAGAAAGCCGGCTCGGCAAACTCGCGGTCATCGCGTTCGGCATAGCCGTCATGGCTACGACGAGGTGCGCGACGAGCCTGATCGGGTTCTTCTACGTACTCGTCCTCGTAGTCGTCGAGGGGAACCATGCCGAAATATGCCTTGAACTTGTGCAGGTTGCTCATTGATCGACCTTCCTTGGCGCGGCGGATTGTCTCCGACTGCGGCCGGTCGCGGTGTGGACGGGTTGGGCGATCACCAGAGCGATCATTTCGAGATTACTGGTCGTGAGCCGAGCAGTGCGGTTCCGACACGCACGCAAGTCGATCCGTGGCGAACCGCAGCCTCGAGATCTCCGGTCATTCCGGCCGACAACTCGACCGCATGCGGATGCGACTCGAGGACGGTCCGATGGACCTCGTGCAGGCGAGCAAACTGCTCGTCTGCGTCCGAACCCAGCGGCGGAACGGCCATCAGCCCGGCCAGTTCCAGACCGTCGGCCGTCGCGATCCGCGCGGCGAGTGCCGGTAACTCGTCGAGCGCGATGCCGCCACGCGTCGGATCGGCGTCGAGGCTCACCTGAATCAGAACTCGCAACGGTGCAGCGCGATCACCGGCGGAGAGGGCGTCGAGCGCGGCCCGATCGAGAGCGTCCGCGAGCCGCGCACTGTCGACCGAGTGAATCGCGTAGGCCCACTTCGCGACCGAACGTGCCTTGTTTCGCTGCAACTGACCGATCATGTGCCACCGAACAGGATCCGCCCCGTCGATTGCACCACCGGCGGCCGCTGCGGCGAATTCCGCAACCTTGGCTATCGCTTCCTGCTCGCGCGACTCACCGAACTCGCGGCAACCCAATTCATACAGAATTCGCGCATCCGACGCGGGGAAGAACTTGGTAACCGGGAGAAGCGTCACGGCAGAAGCCGGACGCCCTGCCGCGGCGCACGCCGCAGTGAGGCGGGACCGCACCGAATCGAGTGCCGCCGAGATCTCGGCCACGCGTCCAGAATTGTCGGCGTTCATGCAATCGGCCTAGTTGTCTTCCACAGCGACGATCGGATCCATCCAGATCACCGCAGCCTGACGCCCGGTGAGGGAATCGCGGCGGTGACTGAACAGTGCGCGGTCCTCGATCGTGCAACGAGGATCCTCGGCGACACCCGTAACACCGGCATCAAGGAGTTGTTTGCGGATTCCGGCCCGCAGGTCCAGACCGGGAGTGCCCTTCGCGGTACGAGTTGCACTGCCAGGCAGATGCTTCTCGACGTCGGCACGCATCTCGGCAGGCACTTCGTACTGCCGGCCACTGGCTGCCGGACCGAGGAAGGCGCCGATCCGAGAGACGTCAGCGCCTTGGCGAACCATCTCGGCCAGAACCCGCGGCACGATTCCGAGGCGCGCACCGATCCGGCCGGCATGCACGGCGGCGATGACGCCGGCCTGCTCGTCGGACAGCAGCACCGGAACGCAGTCGGCACTGAGCGTGGCCAGTGCCAACCCGGGGACAGTAGTGACCAAGGCGTCGGTCACCTCGATGACCTCGTCCGTCGGCTCGGTAACGACGGTTACGTTGCGCGAGTGGATTTGTTCCATCCAGACAAGATGATTCGGCTCGACTCCGATTTCGCGTGCGAGGCGTCGACGGTTTGCGTCGACGGCTTCGGCGTTGTCGCCGACGTGATCACCGAGATTGAACGAGTCGTACGGCGCTTCCGAAACACCGCCAGCGCGACTGGTCACGACACGGCGGACTCGGAAATTGGCGGTCGAGTTCTCGGTACTCAAAATTTTGTGCTCACAAACGTCGAATGTTCACTGCTGCACGGGACATGATCCCGAGGCAGCTTCCGGACAGAGATAAGGGATCAATCAAGAACAGGGTACCCAGAAAATCTGGATACCCTGCTCTCGAAAGCGTGCGCGGCGCTCTACTCAGCGACGCATGAAGACGGGAACGTCGACGTCGTCATCGCCGTCGTCCTCCTGTGGCGCAACATGGCGCGGCGGAGCAATCGGCGGCAGCGAGCCCGAACCAATCGGCTCGCGCGCAACCGGAACCTGCTGCTCCACAGGCGGTTCCGCAGCTACCGGCGAACGTCCGACCTCGCCGGCGCGCCCTGCTCCGATAGCTCCTCGGCCGGGTGCCGCGGACTCGACGGGGCGACGCGCAGGCGCTCCCCCGTCGAAACCGGCAGCGATGACCGTCACACGAACTTCGTCTCCGAGTGAATCGTCGATCACCGTTCCGAAGATGATGTTGGCATCGATGTGCGCGGCTTCCTGCACGAGGGATGCCGCTTCGTTGATCTCGAACAGACCAAGATCGCTGCCACCGGCGATCGACAGCAGAACGCCGCGGGCGCCTTCCATCGACGCCTCGAGAAGCGGTGAGTTGATAGCGGACTCAGCAGCTTTGATCGCCCGACCTTCGCCGCGCGAGGAGCCGATGCCCATGAGTGCGCTACCGGCACCGGACATGACACCCTTCACGTCCGCGAAGTCGACGTTGATCAGTCCGGGAGTGGTGATCAGGTCGGTGATGCCCTGAACGCCGTTGAGCAGAACCTCGTCGGCGCTACGGAATGCGTCCATCAAACTGACAGCCGCGTCCCCGAGCTGAAGGAGCCGATCATTCGGGATGACGATGAGCGTGTCGCACGACTCACGCAACGCCTGGATGCCCGTGTCGGCCTGGCCACCACGACGCTTGCCTTCGAAGGAGAACGGCCGGGTTACGACACCAACGGTGAGGGCGCCCAACTTCCGGGCGATGCTGGCGACGACAGGGGCACCACCGGTTCCGGTTCCACCACCCTCACCGGCGGTCACGAACACCATGTCAGCGCCCTTGATGACCTCTTCGATTTCGTCCTTGTGATCCTCGGCGGCCTTGCGGCCGACCTCGGGATCTGCACCGGCGCCGAGGCCTCGGGTCAGTTCACGACCGACATCGAGTTTGACGTCGGCGTCGCTCATCAGGAGGGCTTGCGCGTCCGTGTTGACCGCGATGAACTCGACTCCCTTGAGTCCTTGTTCGATCATGCGGTTGACTGCGTTCACGCCGCCGCCGCCGATGCCGACGACCTTGATTACGGCGAGGTAGTTGTGCGGGGGCGTCATCGGCTCTCGCCTTCCGTGTCGTATTACGCGCTGTTGTCTATTGCTGGGTAAAGCAGGTACTGGGTAAAGCGGGTGAATCTCAACTCTCAACCTCAACCACAGGGTTAGAGTTATGTCAAGTATTCGATCTGAAACCAAACGCTATGCATCGACATCACGATCCGCCATTAGGCGCGCCGAAACTTCGGGAAGTATTTGACGTGAGTTCGCACATTCCGCGCCTGAACTAACGCACCGTCGGAAGGTCGGGACTCGACACGTCGTACGTCTGGCCCGGCTGCGTCAACAGCGGCAGCGTCACTGCAGCCTTGCGATCCGACTTCTCGACGCCACCCCAGTTGACGACACGCCCGTCGACCAACGTCATCGAGACATCCGAAATGGACCGGGCAGCAACCTCTCCCACCTGCATCCGTAACTCCGGCGGCAATGCCGCGAGCACCTCGAGCGCAGCCAAGGTCGGCGGATCGTTCCATCCGGGTGTCGCCGTCACCAGTCGGGGCACGCCGGGCGGCGGGACACCGATCTCGAAGTCGACGCCCTTCTCGTCCAGCAGATGGGTGCCTTCCGGCGAATCCACGAACACCATGGGGACTCGCTCGGTTACCGTCACCCGAATGGTCGACGGATACATCCGCTGCACCCGCGCAGATGCAACCTTCGGAATAGCCGCGACACGTGCCGCTGCCGAACCTGCATCGACGCGCATCAACGGCGTGCCGGCTGGGATTGCCAGCAATTCCAGGATCTGCTCCTCGGATACCGTCGACGCTCCCCTGACTTCGGTACCGCGAACCGAGAGAACTGGTGACAACCACGCTGTCAGAACGAGTCCGACAACAACAACGACCGCCAGCGGCGCCATCACCACCGGCCGCTTGTACCAAGGCGATTTTGGTGCCGGCGGCGGCTTCGGCGCAGTAGCGCGGGTCGAGTATCGCGATTCTGTGCGGGTACTTCGCGCTCTGGTGCCTGCGGTACGCCGGGCCGCCGGATCACGACGACCGCGGCGGCTACGTGCGTCCGAACTCATCGCGTCTGCGTGCGCGAAGCCTGATGAGGAACTGCGCGCAACGCGTCGAGGATCTGTTTGCCCAACATGGTCACGTCACCGGCACCCATCGTGATGACGATGTCACCGGGACCGGCCAGGCCGGCTACCTGACGCGGCGCGAGCGACAGATCAGGCTGGTAGTGAACGGGTTTCGTGACAGCCTGCGCAACCAATGCCCCACTGACACCGGGCAACGGTTCTTCACGCGCACCGTAGACGTCGAGAACGACTACCTCGTCTGCAAGGTCCAGCGCTGCCGCGAACTCGTCGGCAAACGTCGCCGTGCGTGAGTACAGGTGCGGCTGGAAAACCACGATCACGCGACCGGCAGCAGAGTTCGCAACCGATGAAACATCTTGTGGTCGAACAAGATCCGCGGCTGCGCCGAGAACTGCTCGCACCTCGGTGGGATGGTGGGCGTAATCGTCGAACACACGCACACCGCGCTCACGACCCGTGAACTGGAACCGCCTGTGCACTCCCCCGAATCCGGCGAGCCCTTCGACGATCTCGTCGATCTCCGCACCGGCATCACGCGCAGCCAACAGCGCTGCCAGAGCGTTCAACGCCATGTGACGACCGGGAACAGCCATCCGAACCGTCCGCGCAGCCTTTTCCCCCGCCAACTGGAACTGCAGGACTCCGCCGACGTCGTGCGCCCGGAAATCGAGCAGTCGCACACCCACCTCGACCCCGTCGACCGGCTCGAACGCCGCATCTCCCGCATCTCCACTGCCGTAGCCGATGACTCGAATATCGCCCCGGCCGGAAGCTACGATCCGCTTGGCCAGATCCGCCGACCCCGCGTCGTCGAGGCAGGCGATCAGGAGACCACCGGGAGCCAGTTTGCCCACAAAATCGTCGAAGACCTGCACGTAGTTCTCGACGCTTCCGAAGTAGTCCAGGTGATCGGCTTCGATGTTGGTCACGACGATCACGTCGGGGTCGTACTGCAGCAGCGAGCCGTCACTCTCGTCGGCTTCTGCCACGAAGACGTCGCCGCTACCGTGATGCGCGTTGGTTCCGGCCTCGTTGAGTTCGCCTCCCACCGCAAACGACGGATCGAATCCGCAATGCTGCAGAGCGACTACCAACATCGACGTGGTCGACGTCTTACCGTGGGTTCCCGAAACCAGGAACGTGCGGTTTCCCTCCATCAACGACGCGAGAACCGCCGGCCGGAGAATCACCGGAATCCCACGACGCGCTGCTTCGACCAGTTCCGGATTGTCCTTGGGAATGGCCGCGTGCGTGGTGACGACAACAGTGGGGCCGCCGGGAAGGAGATCCAACGCGTCGGCGTCATGGCCGATCCGGACCTGCGCTCCGCGTGCCCGCAAAGCCAACACGCCGCGACTTTCCTTGGCGTCGGATCCTGATACAAGTCCGCCGCGGGACAACAGAATTCGTGCGATGCCGGACATGCCGGCACCACCTATACCCACCATGTGTACTCGCTCGAGGTGGGCGGGCAGCGCGGTCATCGGTTTCCCCTATTTGTGTTGCGTACTGCGGTGTTGTTACGTGCTTCTGTGTTGCTTTTCCGGGCAGTGTCCAGAACGATCCGCGCGATCTCGGTCGCCGCGGTCCGGTGCCCAACACCGGCAGCCGCCGCGCTCATCGCCTGCAGTCGCGGCGAATCGGTGAGCAACGGCACCACGGTGTCCGCGACAAATGTCGGAGTCAGGTCGGCGTCGCTGACGATCACAGCACCACCTGCTGCGACGACTGGCTTTGCGTTCAACTCCTGCTCACCGTTTCCATGTGGCAACGGAACGTAGACGGCCGGCAGTCCGACGGAGGACACCTCAGCCACAGTCATCGCGCCGGAGCGACAGATTGCGGCGTCGGCCGCGGCATACGCAAGATCCATGCGCGAGAGATACGGCACGGCAACGTACGGCGCAGCCTCCGAGAACTGCGTGGCGTCGAGCGTGTTCTTGGGTCCGTGTGCGTGCAACACCGAGATTCCCGCGTCTGCCAACTCCCGGGCAGCGCCTGACACCGCGTCGTTGAGCGACTTCGCCCCCTGCGAACCGCCGAATACGAGCAGAACCGGACCATCGAGCGGAAGGCCGAAATACTCACGCGCCTGTGCCCGTAAACCGGCCCGGTCGAAGTTCGCGATGGACGCCCGCACCGGAATACCCACGATGTCCGCGTCGCTCGCGCCGCGATTCTTCACCCCGGACCCGGGGACTGCAGCCAGGACACGCGTTGCCAGCCGCGCACCGATCTTGTTCGCGATGCCGGCGCTGGCGTTGGCCTCGTGGATGACAATGGGAATGGTGCGACGGCGGCGCAACACCCCACCGCGGGCGGCAAGATACGCGGGCAGCGCCACATACCCACCAAAACCCACGATGACGTCAGCGTCGACTGCGTCGAGCACCTCACGCGTCTTACGCACCGATGCTCGAATACGTAGTGGGAGTTTCACCAGGTCCATCGTCGGCTTACGCGGCAACGGGACCGGCGGAATCAGTTCGAGTGTGTACCCCCTGGCGGGAACAAGTGTCGTCTCGAGCCCGCGGGCGGTTCCCAACGCGGTGACGGTGGTGTCGGGTGCCAGCGCCTTCACGGCGTCGGCAACTGCCAGAGCGGGCTCGATATGACCAGCGGTTCCTCCACCTGCCACCACTACCGACAGAGCTGAATTAGTGCCGCTCACCTACGAATTCCTCGCTCTCGAACTTCATGTGCATCGTGTGTCTTGCGCGTCGGCGCCTGCCGACGTCGTCCATTCTGCCCTGCTGGGGCCTTGCGGCTCGATTCCGCACTGCCGCGCGAGCGGCTCGATTCCGCACTGCCGCGCGAGCGGCTCGATTCCGCACTGCCGCGAGGCCGGCTCGGCCTGACCGACTGAAACGGCACCGGCATCGGTAGCCGCAGCAGCTTGGAAATCCTACCGTCCTGACCGGAGTGCAGGGCGGCGATCGCTTCCGGCTCGTGACGTGCGGCATTGGCGACGACGCCGAACATGAACAGCGTGGTTGCCGTCGACGTTCCGCCTGCCGACACGAGAGGCAGCTGCAGACCCGTGACGGGCAGTAGCCCCACGACGTATCCGATGTTGATGAACGCCTGCCCGGTGATCCAGGTCGTCACCGTCGCGGTCAGGATTCGCAGGAACGGATCCGAGGACCGCGCCGCAATCCGTAGGCCGGTGTAGACGAACAGAGCAAAGAGACCGATGACGGCAGCGCCGCCGACAAATCCGAGTTCCTCACCGATGATCGCGAAGATGAAGTCGTTGTGCGAGTTGGGCAGGTAACTCCACTTGGCCACGCTCTGACCGAGTCCACGACCGAATATTCCCCCGTCGGCCAGCGAGTACATAGCCTGACGCGCTTGGTAGCCGGTGCCCTGCGGATCTGCATCCGAATCGAAGAAGGCGCGCACTCGGTCTGAGCGGTAACCCGCTGTCAACGCAAGAATCGCCACCGACACCACGCCGGTTCCGAGAATCGCGAGGAATAGCTTGATCGGCAATCCGCCGTACCAGAGCAGCGCAAAAAGAATGATGATGAGCGAGACGGTTGTGCCGAGGTCGGGCTGCAGGATGATCAACACGAAGACCACCAGCGCTGCCGGAACCAACGGTACGAGAAGTTCCTTGATGGTTGTGATCTCGCCGCGGCGCGACGCCAACACGTGCGCTCCCCAGATCGCAAACGCAATCTTGGCCAACTCGGACGGCTGCACCGACAACGGACCGATGACAAACCACCCGCGGGTGCCCTGCGCCTCGGTACCGATACCCGGGATGAGAACTAGGACAAGCAGCACAACCGTGGTGACGAACACCGGGAACGACATCGCGCGCATCGAACGAATCGGCAACCGCAACGCGACGTAGAACAACACGAATCCCACAACGGCGAACATCGCCTGCTTCAAGAACATCGAGTACGCCGACTTGTTTTCGGCATAAGCCTCGACGCTCGACGCCGAGAGAACCATCACAAGTCCCAAGACCGTCAACATCACTGCGACGGTTACCACCAGATGAAATGACGCCAACGGCCGCGCAAGCCAGGCACCGATTCGGGTCTTGGGACCCTTGGTCATTCCGCGATCCCAGCCTTGTTCGCGCTTTCCGGCGGATCCGACAGCGCACCGACAGCCGCGGCAAAACTGTCGCCGCGGTGGCCGTAACTGTCGAACATGTCCAACGACGCCGCAGCGGGAGCAAGAACCACCGCGCTACCCGGCGACGCCAGCGCAGCGGCTTGATTCACCACCGCCGCCATCACGGCGTCCGCATCGGACCCGGATGGCAGCCGAATCACCTGCGTCGAAGAGCTGCGATTTTCACTCACGTCTGCATCGTCCCCCGTCATCACGCGGACGACGGGGACCTCGGGCGCGTGTCGCGTCAATGCCTGCTCGATGTCGCCGGCGTCGCGTCCGAGTAGCACCGCACCGGCAAGTCGGCTGCGGACCTCTGTCACCAACTCGTCGACGCTGGCCCCTTTGAGCAGACCACCGGCCACCCACACGACTCGATCGTGAGCAAGGATCGACGGGCGGGCAGCATGCGGATTGGTTGCCTTGGAATCGTCGACGTACAGCACCGACCCGACATCACCGACAACTGCGCCGCGGTGCGGTCCGACCTTGTGAGCCGTCAATCCGGCCCGCACAGAGTCAGGTTCGATTCCCACAGCCCGCGCGAGGGCCGCTGCGGCAAGCGCATCCATGACACCGGCGGGGCCAGGCGGATCGATGTCCGCGGCCTCGGCCAACTGCAGGCCGTCGCCAAATGCGTTGTCGACCAGATGGCCGTCCGACACACCCAACTCGCCGGGCGCCGGAGCGCCCAACCGGAACCCCACCACGATGTCGGCCTCGGCGCCGGCACCGAGCTCTGCGGCAATCGCGTCGTCGAGTCCGACTACCGCGACCTTGCCACTGAGGGCCCGAGCCTTGGCCTCCGCATACGCGGCCATCCCGCCGTGCCAATCGAGATGATCCTCGGCCACGTTGAGGACAACACCGGCGTCCGGGCGCACCGACGGCGCCCAGTGCAACTGGAACGACGACAGTTCGACGGCCAGGTAATCGACTCGCGGCGACGTGTCCGACAGCGCCGACAGCACCGGAAGTCCGATGTTGCCGCACGCCCGCCCTTCGAGACCCGCAGCGTCGAGGATGGACGCGAGCATCGACGTAGTGGTCGTCTTACCGTTCGTGCCCGTGACCACCAGCCACTTTCGCGGCGGACCGTAGAGACCGCAGTGGTCGATGCGCCAGGACAGTTCGACGTCGCCCCAGATAGGAATCCCGTGTCCGGCGGCGGCCGCCAGAATCGGGGCGTCCGGCCGGAACCCGGGACTCGTGACGACCAGCGCGAACTGCGTGATCAAACCACGATCTTCCTCGATCGAACTGGTCGTGACGGTGGTCTCTGCACCGAGTTCGGCGCATCGATCGGCAAAATCCAGGGTGGAATCGGCGACGGTCACCGAAGCACCAAGTGCGACCAGAGGTTCGATGGTGGCCTGGCCGGATACCCGGCCACCGGCCACCAGAACGCGTTGTCCGCGTAGCCAACTCAGGTCGTTTGCTCCAGCTTCGGTCACGGTCAGCCTCCGATAGCTGCGAGGAATTCGCTGTAGAAGAGTGCAAGCCCGATCGCCGACGCAATCGCGGCGAGCAGCCAGAATCTGATGATGACCGTGGTTTCCGCCCACCCGGCAAGTTCGAAGTGATGGTGGAACGGTGCCATTCGGAATACCCGTCGACGGCTGGACTTGAATACTGCTACCTGGATCACCACCGACGCAGCCTCAGCGACGAACAGTGCGCCGATGACAACCATCAAGAGTTCGGTGTTGGTGGTGATCGAGAGTCCGGCAAGCATGCCGCCGAGGGCCAGCGAACCGGTATCACCCATGAATATCTTTGCGGGAGCGGCGTTCCACCACAGGAATCCGATACACGCTCCGGCGCCGGCAGCGCAGATCAAGGCCAGATCGAGCGGGTCACGCACGTCGTAGCAACCCTTGACCGGACTGGTTTCGCATGAGTTGCGGAACTGCCAGAACGTGATGATGACGTAGGCGCCGAGAACGAAGCTCATTGCGCCCGCCGCAAGTCCGTCGAGGCCGTCGGTGAGGTTGACGGCATTCGACCACGCACTGACCAGCAAGTAGCAGAACGCGATGAAGACGACCGAACCGAGCGACACCGTGGCGATGTCACGCACGTAGGACAGGTGGACGCTGCCCGGCGTGAGACCGTCGGCGCCGCGGAACTGCAACGCGAGGATTCCGAAAATCACGGCCGCGACAAACTGCCCCACCAGTTTTGCCGTCTTGTTCAGACCGAGATTGCGCTGCTTGCGGATCTTGATGAAGTCGTCGAGGAAGCCGACGCCGCCGAGCGCCGTTGTCAGACCGAGAACCAGCAACCCGGACGCGGTCGGACCCTCCGCCCCGTCGATGCCCATTCCGATGAGATGCGTTCCGAAGTACCCCGCCCAGATTCCGGCAAGGATAGCGACGCCACCCATCGTGGGTGTTCCGCGCTTCGCCTGGTGGCTGGCCGGGCCTTCGGTGCGGATCTCCTGGCCGAATCCCTGTTTTGCAAACGCCTTGATCAGAATCGGCGTGAGCATGATCGAGACCGCGAGAGCGATGCCCGCGGCCAGCAGAATCTGGATCACTCCGACACCTGCTTCTGCGCCAGGACCGCCTCGGCTACCGTCCAGAGTCCGATCGACTGTGAAGCCTTGACCAGCACCAGATCACCTGGCTCCAGTTCCGCCTCGAGCACCTTCAAGGCCGCGGCAGCGTCCGGGACAACCATCGACTCGTCTCCCCATGAGCCCTCCATCACTGCGCCCTGGTGCATCGCGCGGGCCGGACGACCGGTGCCGACAACAATGAGCTTCGTGACGTCGAGCCGCACGGCCAGTCGGCCGATCGCATCGTGCTCGACTACCGACTCGGGACCGAGTTCCGCCATCTCACCGAGCACAGCCCAGCTGCGACGGCCGAAATGACGGTCCGATCTGGCCATCGACACCAACGCCTTGAGCGCTGCGCGCATCGAGTCCGGATTGGCGTTGTAACTGTCGTTGATCACGGTGACGCCGTCGCTGCGGTCGCTGACGTCCATGCGCCGGGCCGACGCGGCCTTGGTGTCTTCGAGGATGCGGGCGATCTCGGCGACCTCCACGCCGTTCTCGAGTGCAACTGCGGCCGCGGCAAGCGCGTTGCCGACCTGATGTTCACCGTGAACCGCGAGACGGATTCGCGCAGAACCCTTCTCCGAGTTCAGAGTGAAACTCGCACGAGCCTGATCATCGACGGTCACGTCCGTCGCGCGCACGTGCGCACCTTCGGACTGTCCGACCAACACCACCCGCGCTGCGGTCCGCGACGCCATGGCCGCGACCATACGATCATCGGCGTTGAGGATGGCGACGCCGCCATCAGCCGCCGACGGAAGTGCTTCGACCAGTTCACCTTTGGTGGCTGCGATCGCCTCACGGGAGCCGAACTCACCGAGGTGCGCAGTACCCACGTTCAGCACAACGCCGATCTTGGGCGGAGCGATCCGCGCCAACTCCGCGATGTGACCGAGGCCGCGGGCCGACATTTCCAATACCAGGAATTTGGTCTGCTCGTCCGCACGAAGCGCGGTCCACGGGTGACCCAATTCGTTGTTGAACGAACCGGGCGGAGCAACAACCTCGCCGGAACCACGCAGTACCGCAGCAACAAGATCCTTGGTGGACGTCTTGCCGGCCGATCCGGTGATCCCGACAACAGTGAGACCGCTTTGCGCCGACAACGTATCGACTACCGCGCGCGCCAACAGCCCCAACGCGTTCAGTACTGCCGCACCGGAACCGTCGGCGTCGTGCTCGAGCGCCATGACCGAACTCGGACCGGTCGTCTGCGCGGGCGACACCACGATGGCGGGTACTCCCACCGGCCGCGCGGCGAGCACAGCTACCGCACCGGCCGCAACAGCTGCTTCGGCGTGCTCGTGACCGTCGACGCGGGCGCCTGGCAGCGCCAGGAACAGTCCACCCGGACCTACTCTGCGAGAATCGAATTCGACGGTCCCTGTCACCATTGCCGACGGATCGTCGACGTCGTGCAGAGTTCCTCCGACGATCTCGGCAATCCGAGAGAGCGTCATCGGGATCATTTCGTGCCTCCATGCGCTGTGTCGATCGCGATCCGGTCGATCGCGTCTCCCAGCACCTCGCGGTCGTCGAACGGGTGCTTGACCCCGTCGATTTCCTGACCTGTTTCGTGGCCCTTGCCGGCCACCAGTACTACGTCGCCGGGCTGTGCCCAACGAACGGCTTGTTCGATCGCTTCCGCGCGGTCCCCGACCTCGAGCACAACCCCACGCTCGGATTCCGGGACCGCGAGCGCCCCGGCCATCACTGCTGCGCGAATCGTGGCAGGTACTTCGGTCCGAGGGTTGTCGTCGGTGACGATCAGCAGATCGCTGCCTCTCGCGCCGGCCTCCCCCATCAAAGCGCGTTTACCCGCATCGCGATCACCGCCGGCACCGACAACAACCCCGACGCGTCCGGAAACCTGATTACGCAGCGTCGCGATGACAGCCTCGAGCGCGGCGGGTTTGTGCGCGTAGTCGACCACGGCGAGGAAATCTTGACCGCGGTCGATTCGCTGCACGCGACCTGGAACGTCTACCGATCCCACCGCCGCCACCGCCGATTGCACATCGATACCGGCCTTCGCGCTCACCGTCAGGGCCAGCGCGGCGTTTGCCACGTTGTATCGACCCGGCAGTCGCAAGGACACCGGCCATGACTGCTCATTCGGTCCGGAAAGGTCGAACAACTGGGAACCGTCGGCTGCAACCTCGACCGAACCGACCTTCCAGTCGGACTCGGCTTCCGTGGTCGCCACCGTTGTCACGTCGCCTGCGGATGCCACTTCAGCCATCCGACGCCCCCACACGTCGTCGACGCAGATAACGGAACTTTCGGCGTGAACTGTGGACGCCGGATCGAACAAACGGGCCTTCGCCGCGAAGTACTCTTCGAAATTTCGGTGAAAGTCCAGGTGATCCTGCGAAAGGTTGGTGAACGCTCCGATGTCGAATCGGATGCCGTCGACGCGGCCGAGGGAAAGCGCGTGACTCGACACTTCCATCACAACGGTATCGATACCCTGCTCTGCCATCACGGCAAACAAGGCATGGAGGTGTGGGGCCTCAGGCGTGGTGAGAGCGCTCGGAACCCGCCGTCCATGGATTCTGGTCTCGATGGTGCCGACCAGACCGGGGTTTCGTCCCGCACCGACCAACGCCGCTTCCAACAGGTAGGACGTTGTGGTCTTTCCCGACGTACCGGTGATGCCGATGACCTGCATCTTCTCCGACGGTCGGCTGTAAATCTCAGCCGAGATCTCGCCGAGGACATCACGAGGCTTCGGGTGAACGAGAACCATCACCGGCCGGTCGACGCCCGGGTTCGATGCGCGCAACAACGCCAACCCGTCGTCGTCGGTCAAGATCGCGGCAGCTCCACTGGCCAATGCGTCACCGGCGAACTGCGCGCCGTGCGAGCGTGCGCCCGGCAGCGCGGCAAACAAATCGCCGGCGACGATGTCCTGCGCACGCAGGTCGACACCCGATACGACGGTGGCGGCCTTCCCGGCACCCGACCATTCCGCGTGCAGCCAGTCGAGTCGGGCTCCGGACAACTCCGCCAAGGCCGTGATCGCCGTCTCAATCGGATTCGCCGGTCGTGCGTTCACCGCTACACCCGGCTCTGACGATTGCGAACGATTCGGCACTGTCACTCGACTCCTGGCGATTGTCGTTGGTCATGGCAGTCACAGATTCGGACAACCGAAAACTGCGACGTATGAGATTACCGCGTGCAGGAACACCCCGAAGACCGCGTGGATCGTGATCCCTGACGAAACTGTGGATCGTGATCCGCTCGATCAGTCTGCCTGCAGCACCAACTTACGACCCGGATCCGGGGACATCGGCACGCTGTCACGCTGCAGCATCCACGACGCGATGTTGTGGAACAACGGTGCGGCCGATTGTCCGCCGCCGCCGTCGACACCGCGAACGGGAGCATCCAACATGATTCCGATCACGAACCGCGGGTTGTCTGCCGGTGCGATGCCCGCAAACGTGATCCAGTAGTTGGAGTTGGAGTAGCACTTGCACGCCGGATCGATCTGCTGTGCGGTGCCGGTCTTGCCGCTGACCTGATAGCCCTCTACGCCCGCAGCCACACCCGTGCCGCGCTGATTTCCGGTGTCGTCCTGCGTGACCGAGCGGAACATGTCCCGAACTGTCGCCGCTGTTTCCGGGCTCACCACCTCGATACCGTCAGGCTGCGGCGCTTCGGTTCGCTCCCCTGACGAGTTCTCGGTGGACTTGACGATGCGCGGCGGAATACGAACGCCGTCATTGGCAATCGCCTGGTACATGCCAGTCATCTGCAGCAAAGTCATGGACAAGCCCTGACCGATCGGCAAGTTGGCAAACGTGCCACCGGACCACTGGTCGCGGCTGGGGACCAAGCCGGCACTCTCGTCGGGAAGCCCGACCTCGGTGCGCTGTCCCAAACCGAACTTGTCGAGCATCTCGGCAAACCTATCCTCGCCGATCCGCTCGGCGAGCATGAGCGTTCCGACATTGGACGACTTCCCGAACACACCAGTAGAGGTGTACGGAACCACACCGTGATCCCACGCGTCCTTGACCGTCGCCCCCGACATCGTGATGCTTCCCGGAACCTGCAGAACCTCGTCCGGTGTGGTCAATCCGTCCTCGACGGCCGCCGCCGCGGTGATGATTTTGTTCACGGAACCGGGCTCGAACGGGCTCGTGACCGACAGATTGCCAGTCTCGACCGACCGCAGATTATTTTCCAGACCGATCCCAGGGTTGAACGTGTTGTCATTGGCCATTGCCAGAACCTGACCGGTCGCAACGTCCTGGACGACAACCGACGCGTTCTTCGCACCTGATTTGTCCTTCGCAATCTGCACCTGTTGCTGAACGAAGAACTGGAGGTCGGAATCGATCGTAAGCTGAACGCCGGAGCCGTTGACGGCAGGCTGCTTGTCGCGCCAACTGCCCGGAATCACAGCGCCGTCACTGCCGCGGTCGTAGGTCTGGGAACCGTCTATACCGGCAAGGGTCGAGTCCATCGAATCCTCGAGGCCGAGGAGGCCGTGCCCGTCCCACCCGGTTGCACCGACCATATTGGCCGCGAGTGAGCCGCCCGGATACTCGCGGATATCCTGGCGTTCGAGGCCGACCTCACGGAAGCTGTCCGAAATCTCAGCTGCCACAGCCGGATCGACGCTTCGCGCCAGATAGACAAACGTCTCCTCGCTGTTCAACTTCGCGAGAATGTCCTTTTCCGGGGCTGCATCACCCAGCTTCGCGTGGACTCCGGCCGCGATCTCGGCCAGCCGGGTCGACACTTCGGGTGCCTGCTGATCTGGTTCGACACCCGCTTCGATGCTCTTGGTCCGGGCTTCTTCCAGTTCTTTGCGAACGGCTTTCGGCTGGAACGTCAGCGCCTTCGCTTCCATCGTGAATGCGAGCGTCGTGCCGTTCCGATCCGTGATCGATCCTCGAACCGCCGGATCGATCTGAGTCGTCGTGCGCTGATTGGCCGACTCCGCAGCGAGGCTCGGAGCGTCGACGCCTTGAATCCACAACAGCTGCAGCGCTGCAACGGCAAGCGCCCCACACATCGTCCACCGACCTACACGCTGACGAAACGGGAAGGTCGCAGACTTCGATCCGCGAGAACCCCGAGGACTTCGCTGCCCCTCAGGTCTACGACGTGGATCTCGTCGAGGCGCGTCGTACTGGGGATCTCGTCGGCGCGCGTCGTAGTGTGGGTCCCGATTCACCGACGGTCCTCAGTCGGAGACGGCACCACCGTCGTGGTCGGGGACGGAGGAGCGGACGTGACGGGGATCAATTGCTCACTCTGAGCGAGGTTTTGCGGGTTGAGTGGAGCCGGCGCAGTCGTCCGCGCAGCCGGGGGCGCCGAAGGTGCGGTGGTTGCCACCCGGGGCGGCGACGCCACGACAGGTGCGTCGAGCGGCGGCAACGGTTCGGCACTCGCCGGCGCCGGTGTACCGACCACCTCGACGCTACCGTCCGGGTGGACAACAAGGCGGGCCGGATCCTTGGCCGGAACCATGCCGAGCGCGCTCGCCTGATTGGCAAGCTCCGGTGCGGAGTTACGCGACTGGAAATCGCGCTCGAGAGCAGCCTTCTGCTCCACCAAAGACTGATTGAACTCACGGGCATCGCTGAGTTGATACGAGTCCTCGGCGGACCGGGTCGTCAGGAGCAACGTCACGGCAAGTCCGATGGAGAACAGCCCGATGATGGAGACTACAAACGGAATTCGGGCCTTGAACTCGCCGCCTCGAGAGAGTGCGGTGCCACTGGCACCCACCCCGCTGCGCCCGAGCGCCCGAGCCGTTCGCTTTTCGTAGGCACGCTGCGCCGCACCCGAACGGTGCTTACGTGAAGATTCGTCCCCGGTGGTGCTCTGCTTCGTCATGCCCGCCTCCTGGCAATGCGTTCAGCGGCACGCAAGCGCACCGGAGCTGCTCGTGGGTTCTCCTCGATTTCCTGCTCCGAAGCTCGCTCTGCACCCCGGGTGAGGATCTTGAACTCCGGACCCATACCGGGAAGCTCGACCGGAAGCCCCTCTGGGCTGGTCGACTTGGAGCGAGGGACCAACTCGGCCTTGACAACTCGATCCTCGAGCGACTGGTACGACATGAAGACAACTCGGCCACCAACTGCGAGGGCGTCCAATCCTGCCGGTACTGCGGCACGCAAGGAATCCAATTCGGCGTTTACCTCGATCCGCAGAGCTTGGAACGTGCGCTTTGCCGGATGCCCGCCGGTGCGACGGGTGGCCGCAGGGATGGTCCGATACAAGAGTTCGACCAGAGCGGCGCTGGTGGTGAACGGCTCCTTCTCGCGCTGCCGAAGTATCTCGGACGCAATCTTTCCCGCAAAACGCTCTTCGCCGTACGTACTCAGAATTCGGGCGAGATCGCCGTGGCTGTAGGTATTGAGAACCTCGGCCGCGGTGAGCCCGACGGTCTGGTCCATCCGCATGTCCAACGGTGCGTCTATCGAATACGCAAAACCACGATCAGCTTCGTCCAACTGCATCGAGGAAACACCGAGGTCGAAGAGAATCGCATGAACCGACTCCGTCGTCGGCAGGCCCGCCTGCTCGAGCGCATCTTCGATGCCGTCATAGGTGGTGTGTACGAACGTCGTTCGGTCGGCGAAGGGAGCAAGACGCTCCGACGCGATTGCCAGCGCATTGGTGTCGCGATCGAGACCGATGAGGTGCAGTCCCGGGTACTTTCCGAGAAAGAACTCGGAATGCCCACCCAGGCCGAGTGTCGCGTCGATCATGACAGCGCCGGCGCCGCCGTCACCGACCGCAGTGATAGCGGGACCGAGGAGGTCGTCTGCGCGGTGCAGAAGAACAGGAACGTGCGCGAAGCCGTCGGTGTCCGAGGGTTCGTTCACCTCGCGATCAACCATGTGTGCTCCGGCTCCTACTTTCATGATTCCGATGAAGAATGACTGCTCGAACGGGCGAATGCTCCGAGGTCCCTGCCCGAAGGAGAACCTGGCGCTGGGGAAGTGCGTCAGGGCCTTTCCGGGCAGAGGCCTCGTGGCATTCGCCACAAACTATCCGCCTAGACGATCTCGCTGAGAGATTCGCCAATTGCTTGGGAATAGTCCTCTTCGTTGTCTCCGAGATACCTCTCCCAGGCTTCGAGATCCCAGATTTCGAGGTAGTCGACAGACCCGGTCACTACGCATTCCTTGGAAAGGTTTGCGTAACGCCGATGATCAGCCGAGAGGGTGATTCGCCCCTGGGCATCGGCGTGCTGTTCATCCGTGCCGGCTGCCAGAGCGCGAACATACGCTCGTGCGGCCGGATCATTACGTGGAGCTGCCGCTGCTTTACGAGCCAGCTTGACGAACTCGTCCCGGGGATAGACAGCAAGGCTGTGATCCTGACTCTTGGTGATCATCAACCCTCCTGACAACTCTTCTCGGAACTTGGCCGGCAAGGTGAGCCGGCCTTTGTCGTCGAGCTTCGGCGTGAAGGTTCCGAGGAACACTCGACACCTCCTGCGAGCTTTCGCCGAAACCCTCCCGTTTGGGCGAAATACGGCTTCAAGCTCTCCGCCCGCACCCACAGTACCCCACTTTCCCCCACACACAAGGAGCTACCGGGCACTAACCGGGCTGATTTGCTGAGTATTAGCAGCTCAAAGCAGGTGGGGAGAGTTGGGGAATTTTCGTCAGCAGTGTCCCCACGCACATCACCGACGTGCTCCGCCCTACGTCACACAGGCCCACATTCGACCTATAAGTCCAGCTCAACGAGTACGGCGGATTCCCGCAGCCCCATGCGCCCATCTTTACGCCAGAACTACCCATAGCAGGGGAGGAAAGTGGAGGGGACCATGGTCCCCCGATAACGCGACAGACGGCCGGCAACCAGTGGTTGCCGACCGTCATGTTTTGTTATGAGTTATGTCGCTTGCGAGGGCGCACGCGCCACCCGCACAGGTGGAACAATTCAGGTGAAATTGACCACCGTGACTCTCCCGCCGAACTGGCCGACGGGATCATCAGCTTGCGTCAGAGCTAGTCCTGCTCGAACCGGCGACGGAATCGATCTTCCATTCGGGAAGAGAATCCCCCACCTGATCGTCGACCGCGTGAATGCCCTCGGCCGCCGCTCGACCCACCCGCGCCTGGAGGCCCGGACTGGTGTTCACCGGCCTGAGCGCCGTCCGCAGTTGGTGTCCCAGTCCGTCGACCGCCGCCCCACAAGAGCATGACGCCGGCGCCGAACATACACAGGAACCCGACCAAGCTGAGAATCGGAAATGAGCCCAGTTTGAGGACTTGAAGGCCTGCAATCAACAGGATCAAGCCCACAACAAAGAGCGCCGCAGCTTGAAAACGCCGTCTACTCGACGGCGCCCTCATACGGCCGCCCCTCACATTGGAGGCGAACTTGGGGTCTTCGGCATAGAGAGCGCTCTCGATCTGATCGAGCATGCGCTGCTCGTGCTCGGAGAGTGGCACGGTACCTCCCCCGGCACTGGAAGTTAGGCAACCACCCCACGGTGTGAGGTGGCGGGTAGTCAACGTGAACGACTACCTGCTTTTTATACTACGAGCAGTTTAGGTCGCGGACCACCAACTCTGGGTACGAGTTATGCCACAAGCGTACGTATTTGCCCGGCCGAACCGTAAATCAGGCCCCATCAGGCCACAGAACCTGCATTTTCTCTGAATTCGGCCATCTCAGACATCAAAAATTTCAGGATGCTCTCAGGTCGATTCGATGAGCCTGGCCGACAAAATCTTCGACCGCAGTCAGAAATCTGCCTACTTCGACAGAAAATCCATCGGCATCAGCGTCGCTGAGATCCACCTGCATGCCTGTTTCGACCGCCGCCCGGGTGTTCGACCAGCCGGCGAAGTAACTCGACCACGCACCGAAAGTGGGTGCGTCCGCGTCCAACCGGGTCCATGCGTTCCCGCTCTTCTTACGCCGTCCACTTCCCGTCGCACCCACAGCCAGAACTGCTCCAGCGCCGCGCAACGCTGCCAGATAGGCGCATCGAAAGCGTTCTGACGCGTCTCCTGCTCCGATGGACTCCGCCAACAATGAATCGGCCTTCCCCAACAGATTCCACGCGAGTCCGCCTGCGGACCCACTTCCGGAGAACGCGGCGGCGGACGATCGCGCCACTCGCCCCGGCATTTTCGCTGACTTCGGGAGCCGTGACAGCGCCGACCGCGAGGGGCACGCCAGTTCCGCCGGCAGCGCCCTTTCGGACTTCGGTGTTCTTTCGGACTTCGCTCGATCGGACATCCGGGGCACCTCCCGCGCCAAAGGGGATTGCATTCACAAGGATCGAAATCTGGTGCGGCGGGGATGCCCGCTTCCCTTCGGGCATCCCCACCTCGGGTGTCATTTCCAGATCACCCTTATCGAACATTCGTTCGACCTATTCAATATAACTGCACCCACCGACAAGTAGTCAAGAGAAGAGGTGAGACCAGTCGACCCGCAGATCGCCTGGACTCCGTACACGGTCGACCTCGACCGCGAGGAATTCGCGAATCGACTGCACGAGGCACTGTCCGTGTACGTCACCGCGATGGACTATCCGCGTGGCACCGAGTTCCACCGCGCGCCGATGTGGACGGAGCACTCGACCAGACCGGGATGGAAAGCCGTCGGCGCCTGCGCCGGACAAGAGGACACTGTTGCTCCGGAAAACTCTGTTGCTCCTGCGAACACCGTCGCTCCCCTGATCGGAATCGCCTACGGCTATCGCGGAAGTTCGGACCAGTGGTGGCACCAACAGGTGTTGCACGGACTGCGTCGCAGCGGTCGGCCGCAGTCCGAGATCTCGGCCATTCTCGACGATTACTTCGAACTGACCGAACTCCACGTCCATCCCAGTGGCCAGGGACATCGCCTGGGTGAATCCCTGCTTCGGCATCTCTTGCGAGATCGGATGGAGCGCTCCGTTCTCCTGTCCACTCCCGAGGTGTACGACGAAGACAACCGTGCGTGGCGGTTGTATCGGCGACTGGGATTTCAGGACGTGCTCAGGCGATTCCGCTTTGCCGGAGACAGTCGACCGTTTGCCGTGCTCGGACGAGGATTGCCGCTGTGACCGCGATTCTCGACGCAGTAGTTGTCGGTGCCGGGCACAACGCGCTGGTCTCGGCGGCCTACCTCGCACGCGAAGGCTGGTCGGTCCAGGTGCTCGAGAAAGACACCGTCGCCGGCGGGGCCGTCTCGACGATCGAACGATTTCCGGGACACAAAGTCGATCGTGGTTCGTCCGCGCACATCATGATTCGGCACACCGGAATCATCGAGGAACTCGGGCTTGCGGCCCACGGACTTCGGTACATCGATTGCGATCCCTGGGCGTACGCGCCACCTCCCGCCGGTTCGGATTGCCCGGGAATCGTGTTCCACCGCGACCTCGACGCCACCTGCCGATCCATCGAACAAGCATGTGGCACACGTGATGCCGACGCCTACCGCAGGTTCGTGAATATCTGGTCGGAGCGCAGCGCGCGGGTGATGCGGGCATTTTCCGCCCCGCCCACCGGACCCAATCTGCTGTCGTCGTTCTGGGGCCTCGACACCGGGAGCGGCGGGAGCGATCTCGCGCGCCAGTTCCTCGCGACCGGTGACGCGCTCCTGGACGAGTACTTCGACAGCGAACCACTCAAAGCCGCACTCGCCTGGTTCGGAGCGCAATCAGGACCACCGATGTCGGAGCCGGGCACCGCGCCGATGGTTGGTTTTGCCGCGCTCATGCACGTTCTTCCGCCGGGGCGCGCCGTTGGGGGCAGTGGCGCACTCAGCGCCGCCCTCATCTCGAGGCTGAAGACGGACGGAGGCGTCGTCAGCCTCGGCGACGCCGTGACGTCGCTGACCCGCGACGGCGATCACTGGACCGTGAGAACTGCCGGTGGACACCAGGTTCGGGCTCGCACCGTCATCGCCGGCTGCCACATCTTGACGACGTTGGATCTACTGGGCAACGGAGGCTTCGACGCAGCCACACTGGATCGGTGGCGTCGGCGGATCCGCGTCGGTCCGGGAATCGGCATGGTCCTGCGATTGGCAACATCGGCGCTTCCGCGGTACCCGTCTGCGTCGATTGCCGAGAGCACGTCCGGCCTGCAACTTCTGGTGTCCGATCGCGCACACCTACGGACTGCTCACGGAGCAGCGCTCGGCGGCGAACTTCCCCCGCGCCCCGCGGTTCTCGGTATGAGTTTCAGTGGGATCGATCCGAGTATCGCTCCCCCGAACGAGCATCAAGTGACTTTGTGGTCACAGTGGCAGCCGTATCGACTGAGCGCAGATCGCGACTGGGCGTCGCTCGCGGAGTCCGAAGCCGATCGCGTGGTCGCCGAGATGGAGGCGTCGGCGCCCGGTTTCACCGACAGCATCCGCCAGCGGCACATCCAGACTCCGCGCGACATCGAGTCCGAGATGGGGTTGATCGGCGGCAACGTCATGCACGTCGAGATGTCCCTCGATCAGATGATGATGTGGCGCCCACTGCCCGAGTTGTCAGCGCACCGCGTCCCCGGCGCAGAGGGCCTCTACCTCACCGGCGCGTCGACGCACCCCGGCGGTGGTGTGTCCGGAGCGAGTGGGCGCAGCGCTGCGCGCATTGCACTGTCCGAGCGGCGCGGCACGTCGTTGCTGCGCCGGATACGTCGAAGGACGTGATCCGCCAACGTGTTCCGCTGATTCTGGCGTTGGCGGCGATCGGCGCGCAGATCGTGTATCCGTTGGTGGACGGCAGCTCTCGCGATGCCGTGACGATCGCCGTGGTGGGTTTACTGGCCGCCGCGTCAATCAGCCACGCGGCGATCAACCGTGGCGTTGTGTGGACCGCCGCGCTGATCGCAGTCACCGCGGGGGTCGGGCTGGCGTCGGAGATAGTGGGTACCGCCACAGGAATGCCGTACGGCTGTTACGGGTACAGCGTCGACCGACTCGGTCCGGCGTTGTCCGGTGTGCCGCTGATCGTGCCGTTCGCCTGGACTGCTGGCTTCTATCCGATCTGGTGTGTGGCCACTCGCCTGGTTCGGCGGTTCACGCCGGCCTCACGGCGAATCGGCCGCGTCGCGCTCACAGTCACAGGGTTGGTCGGCTGGGATCTGTATCTCGATCCACAGATGGTGGCCGACGATCAATGGGCATGGTGTGTCGACAACGCGGGACTTTCCGGCATCGCTCACATTCCCCTGACAAACTACGCGGGGTGGATCGCGATCGGTCTGATCATGGCATCGATCATGGAAGCGATCGCGAGTCGATACGAAAGGCCGACGGTCTCCGACGCCGTTCCCTACGGCCTGTTTCTGTGGACGTGGCTCGGTTCTGCCCTCGCGCACGCCGTGTTCCTCAGTGCACCCGAGCTGCGCTACTCGGCGATGTACGGGTTTGTCGTAATGGGAATTCTCGGGGTCTGGCTTCTTGCCACCTTCGGCGTCGCGTTCGCCCGATCTCGGACTTCCCACGCCGACACACCCCCTCGTAGCTGACTACCGATGCAGCGGCTGGCACGATGACGACTGTGCAACAGTCCACGGATGACACCACGCGGCCGCGACGTCGGAAGCAACTCCTTGCCACGACGGCTCTCGTACTGATGCTGGTGCCGCTGCTCGCCGGCTGCCTACGGGTCCAGGTCTCGATGGGTGTCTCGGCCGATGATCGCGTGTCAGGGCAGATCGTCGCGGCCGTGATTCCGGAGAACGAAGCCGATCCCGGGCCACAACTGGTACCGCCGACGTCGCTCGCGGAGAACATCCGGGTTCAGGAATACAAGAAGGACGGCTACGTCGGATCACAGGTGTTCTTCTGGGATCTCAGCTTCGGTGACGTCTCGCAACTGGCTGCCATGACGGACGAAGGCGCCGGTTCGTTCCAGCTCACCCTTCAGCGCAGTGGCGACACCGTCGCGTTGGATGGAAAGGCCGACCTCAAAGCCCTGCCCGCCCAGGGCTCCGACATCCAATTCAGCATCGCCTTCCCGGCACGCATCTCCACGACGAACGGCAACCGAGACGGCGATTCCCGGGTCTCGTGGACTCTGCCGGCCGGCGAGGTATCGACTGTGCGCGCAGAAGTGAACTACGCCGATCCGAGTACCCGCAGCTTTGCGGGATGGGCAGGCATCATGGCCGGCCTCACACTCGGTGTCGCGATTATCGTCGGTGCGATGGCCTGGATGGTGCGCAATCGCGCACCCGTCTCGCAGGCACCGAAGAGTCCACAATCGGCAAAGAGTGACACGCACTGAGCGGGAGTGCTAGACGCTCGCCTGCGAATCGGTCGACACATCCGACGTCAGCCCCAGACGTTCAAGAACCTCGCTCGTGGCCCGTGCGAAGTTCAACGTGATGAAGTGCAGGCACGGAGCGCCTTCAGCGATCAATCGCTCGCCCATTTCGGTAGCGAGGTCGATCCCGAGTTCACGCACCGCTGCCCGATTCTCCTGAGAACCCGAACCGGCGGCGGCGTCGAACCGGCGCTCGAGGGCGGGCGGCAACGACGATCCGGACAGTTCGAGCATGCGCCGCACCGACCGCAGTGAGGTGACCGGCATGATTTCGGGGATGATCGGCTTGGCGCCCTGCTCGGGGTCGAACGCGCTCACGCGATCACGCAGACGCAGGTAGTCGTCGACGTCGAAGAACATCTGCGTGATGGAGTACTCGGCTCCGGCGCGCAACTTCGAGACGAGGTACTTCGTGTCGTGGGCCAGGTCAGGTGCTCGGTAATGTCCTTCCGGGAACGACGCCACGCCGACGTGGAAGTCACCGAGATCGCGGACCATCCGGACAAGCTCTTCGGCGTACTCGACGCCATCGGGGTGTTTCTTCCATTCGCCGAGGGGGTCGCCCGGGGGGTCGCCGCGCAGAACGAGGATGTTGCTGATTCCGCGATCGGCATAGGCGCCGACCATGGATCGGAGTTCGTCGATGCTGTGGGACACCGCAGTGAGGTGTGCAACCGGCAGCAACGTGGTCTCTTCGGCCAATTCTCCTGTGACCCGAACGGTGCGGTCACGAGTCGAACCGCCGGCGCCGTACGTCATGGAGACAAAAGCCGGACCGAGCCTCTCGAATGTGCGCACGGCACGCCACAGACGCGCCTCGGCTTCTGCGTCGCGCGGCGGTGAGAACTCGACCGAGAACGGAATCCGACTCCCTGTGGAAGATGTGATCCGATCGACGATCGATGGTGTTCGGCTGGCCCAGCCATCGCTGGAGCGTCCCCTGACTGCATCGAATGTCACGAGGTAAGCATATGTTTTGTCAACGCAGAACGGAGCATCGCGTCCGTGAATACGTCCCGGATGCCAGGATCGTGCAGTTCACGGCCCACACCGGACATCGGTAGGGACCCCACTAAGCTGGACTCTACGCTCACTGCCTGGCCCTGTTCGCCGGTATGAGAAGTTACCGACCTTGGAGGCCATCCTGTCTGCTCGAACCGACGCCGCCTATCCGTCCTCGCTCGAGTTGCCGGCTTTGTTCGAACAGAGCTTGCGTGACTTCTTTGCCTCCAGGCGCGAAGCGGTGGAAACCATCGGCGGCGGATACGAAACCGCCGTCGACACTCTCGAGAGCTTTGTTCTGCGCGGCGGCAAGCGCGTGCGACCGGCCTTTGCGTGGACGGGCTGGCTCGGCGCCGGCGGCGACCCTCAAAGCGACGACGCCGACAGCGTCATGCGCGCCTGCACGGCGCTCGAACTGGTCCAGGCATGCGCGCTGGTCCACGACGACATCATCGACGCCTCCACGACGCGTCGCGGATTTCCCACCGTGCACGTCGAGTTCGAGAACCTGCACCGAGCTGACAACTGGAACGGCGACGGCGCCCACTTCGGTGAGGCTGTCGCAATTCTGCTCGGCGATCTTGCGCTCGCATGGGCAGACGACATGATCCGCGAATCCGGAATCGGCGCCGACGCCGCCGCTCGGATCAGCCCCGTGTGGTCGGCGATGCGCACCGAAGTGCTTGGCGGTCAGTTCCTCGACATCAGCAACGAAGCTCGCGGCGACGAGAGCGTCGAGGCAGCGATGCGCGTCAACCGGTTCAAGACTGCGGCGTACACGATCGAGCGCCCCCTGCACCTCGGTGCTGCCCTTTTCGGAGCAGACGCGGACCTGATCGACGCGTACCGGAAGTTCGGCACCGACATCGGTATCGCATTCCAGCTCCGGGACGACCTGCTCGGCGTCTTCGGCGATCCGTCGGTGACCGGCAAGCCGTCCGGCGACGACCTCCGCACCGGTAAGCGGACAACACTGTTCGCTGCCGCACTTGCGCGCGCCGATGACACTGATCCTGCTGCGGCACAACAACTCCGATCCGGAATCGGCGCAGAGCTGACCGACAACGACGTCGATACGCTACGCACCCTGATCACCGACCTCGGGGCAGTGGACGACGCGGAAGCACGCATCGCCACCCTGGTCGAATCTGCCGCGGCCGCACTGGAATCGAGCAGCGCCACCGCGGAGGCCAAGACACGGCTGCGCGAGATGGCCCTCGCAGCCACGTCGCGCACGTACTGACAGACTGTTCATGAGTGATCCGTCACTATTGGGCACCGAACCGGCTGTCACCGGCGCGCGCAAACGAGTCGACGGCAGGGTTCGGTCTCCGGAGCAACTAAACTGTCCCCTCGTAACCGACTATTCGCCAGCAATTCACCACGTACGCGCTACCGCATCCGAACATCTCGGGGGAGGAAACTGCACTCATGACGCCCTCTGCCGCAGCCACCACACCAGCGTGGCATCGAAGGGCCGCTGATTTCCTTCGCACTCCCGAAGGACACAGCGCGCTGCTCGGATTCCTGGGCGCCGCCATGATCATGTTCGGCGGATTCGGCGCAGGTAGCGTCCGGCGCGAGGACCCGTTGCTCGAGTCGATGCATCTGTCCTGGCTCCGATTCGGGCACGGGTCGATACTGTCGGCGGCGATCGTGTGGATCGGCGTGTTGTGCATGATCGGCGCGTGGGCGCGACTGGGTCGCTCGGCGCTGCGCGGTGACGTCGGTTTGCGCGGGCTGCGATTCATCGTGCCGCTGTGGACGTTCCCCCTGCTCTTTGCCGTTCCGATGTTCAGCCGTGACGCTTACTCCTACCTTGCGCAGGGCGCTCTGCTGCGTGACGGCTTCGACCCGTACGAAGTGGGGCCGGTGGTCAATCCCGGCATCCTGCTCGACAACGTCTCCAATGTCTGGACGACGACAACAACCCCGTACGGTCCGGTTCATCTCCTGCTCACTGATGCCATTGTTCGCCTGACCGGTGACAACGTCATCGCGGGCACGATGTTACTGCGCATCACCATGCTGCCCGGCCTGGCATTGATGGTGTGGGGTGTCCCCCACCTCGCGCGCAAACTCGGTGGAAACCCGGCGATCGCCTTGTGGCTCGCGGTCCTCAATCCACTCGTCCTGATCCATCTGATCGGCGGCGTGCACAACGAGATGCTGATGGTCGGCCTTATGGTCGCCGGCATCGCACTGGCCCTCGAACGCAAGCACATGTTCGGAATCGGTCTCATCGCCTTTGCCGTTGCCATCAAGGCCACTGCCGGGGTGGCGCTGCCGTTCATCGTCTGGATCTGGATGATTCACGAACGTGAAGACGCCGCAGCGCAGGGAACGGAAGCACCGAATCCGATCCGATCCTTTATCAAGACCGCCGGTAGCGGATTTGCGATGTTCGTTGTTGTCCTCGGTTCGACGTCGTTGATTGCCGGTGTCGGACTCGGCTGGACGACGGCGCTCTCCGGCTCCAACAAGATCATCAACTGGCTGTCGTTGCCGACCCTCGTCGCCGAACTGTCCACCGCCGCGACATCGTGGCTCACCGGCAATCACTTCGACGACATACTCCAGGTGACCCGGCTTGTCAGCGCAGTCGCGCTCATCGGAATCATCGCTTTTGTCTGGTGGCGATTCCGCACCACCGAACGCGACGCCGTGATGGGCATCGTGATTGTCATGGTTGCCATCGTGATTCTCTCCCCGGCGGCGCTCCCCTGGTACTACTCGTGGCCGTTGGCCGTAGCTGCCGGCTTTGCACTCTCCCCGACGACCCTGGCCATACTGGTGGGGCTGTCCAGCTGGCTCATGTTGATATTCCAGCCCGACGGATCGATCGGCATGTACTCGTTCCCGCACGTGGTATTGGCAACATTTGCCTCCGTCGTCGCGGCGATGACACTCCGGACGGAAGACCCACTGCGTCTACGGGGACACGCACCGGAGAAAGTCCCGGCAGAAGCAACGTCGACGGCACGATGAATTCGGTGCTCCGCACGGGGTGGGGTCAGCCGGCTATCGCATTCTCGACCACATTCTCGACCGCCGGGTGACCGCCGGGTGACCGCCCACCACCGCACGCGCCTGACGTTCGCCGTACCGGCTCCAGTCCGGTCGGCGAGCTACGTCAGGCCGGAAGAATCAATCAGACTCAGAAAGCCATTGCCTGTGCACGGCGGATAACCTCGCGGGCGAGGTGCCCGTGCAGGGCGTCGACGGGGCGTCCGGGGAGGGACTCGTCAGACTGGAAAAGCCAGCGCAGCGACGCTACATCGCTGTATCCGCCATCGTGCAGAACTGCCAGCAAACCGGGAAGCCATTTCACGATCTGGCCGTCTTCGTCGAAGAATTCCTCGGGAACCCCGAGAACCCCGTTGCGCTTGACTGCGATGATCTTGCGATCGCGGAGCAACTGGTGCACCTTCGCGACCGGCAACCTGACGCTCTTCGCTACATCGGCCAACTGGAACAGGGATACCGAAGAATCCAGGACATCATCACAATAAGGAATCGCGCTCACCACGGAAGTTTATCGGGTCGGCTTGTCGCGCGGCACGTGGGTGGAACTTTCCGTCGGCAGCGCTGGCTACGATGGACGAGGCGGATGCGACCACAGATTATTACTGCACCACAGATTTTCACAACGGAGGTCAAGGGTTGATCGGCGAAATGCTCGAACGCCGCTATCGCGTGGATGCGCCCATCGCACGCGGCGGAATGTCGACTGTGTATCGAGGACTCGATACGCGGTTGGATCGGCCTGTCGCTATCAAGGTCATGGATCCGCAGTTTGCCGCCGATCCCGCTTTTCTCACCCGCTTCGAGTTCGAGGCGCGCGCAGTCGCCCGCCTTAAACACCCTGCCTTGGTTGCCGTGTACGACCAGGGCAGCGATCGCGGTCATGCCTTCCTCGTCATGGAATTGGTCGACGGCGGCACCTTGCGTGAATTGCTGCGCGAGCGCGGCCCGATGCCGCCACACGCTGTCGCCGCGGTAGTCGGGCCGGTACTCGACGCGTTGGCAGTTGCACACCGGGCCGGACTGGTGCACCGCGACGTCAAACCGGAGAACATCCTGATTTCCGACGCCGGTGAAGTGAAGATCGCCGATTTCGGTTTGGTGCGCGCCGCAGCTGCCGCGACAACAACGTCCAACAGCGTCATTCTCGGCACCGCCGCCTACCTCTCCCCGGAGCAGGTCACCTCCGGAGTGGCCGATCCGCGCAGCGACGTGTACTCCACCGGCGTTCTCATGTTCGAACTCCTCACCGGTACAACACCTTTCACCGGGGACACCTCTCTCTCGATCGCATACCAGAGAATTCACGACGACGTTCCGCCGCCCGGTTCACGAATCGCGGGCGTACCGGCGCAGTTCGACCGACTCGTCACGCAAGCCACCAATCGTGAACCTGCACATCGGTTTACCGATGCCGGCGAAATGGCAGCCGCCCTGCGCATCGTGTGCGAACAACTCGAACTGCCCGCGTATCGGGTGCCCGCGCCGCGGCGATCCGCGCAGCATCACAGTGCCGCCGCACCGGCGCCGACACCCCGGCCGGCAACACCCCGTCCCGCGGCCCCCGGTTCGCCCGCCACCACCGTTATCGGTGGCGCCGGTGCACCAGTCGGCGCCGCCACCACGGCATTTGCGGCCGGAGCTGCGGCGCCGCCTACAACCGCGCTGGCGCCGCACGCACCACCGGACGGCATTCAGCACACCCGCGCGGTCACCGCACAAACCGTGCGTCCGCCCGTCGCCGAGACGGACGAGCACGAAGACGACTCTGCCGAGATCGATCCACACGACCACTTTTCGCAAGCACGACGACGCTCTCGCCGGACCACTCTCGTCTGGCTTCTTGTCATCGCGTTGCTTGCGCTTGCGCTGGGGTTCGGCGGTTGGTGGATGGGCTCTGGCCGATTCACCGCGGTCCCCCAGATCGGTGGCCTGAACAAGGATGCGGCAGTCACGGCACTTCAGGATGCCGGACTGTCGCCGGAAGTGCGTGGAACGTACTCGGACACCGAGGTTCTCGACACCGTGACCGGCACCGATCCCGAAGCGGGCTCGCGGATTTCGCGCGGATCGAGTGTTGTCCTGTTCACGTCGCTCGGGCGTCCGACTGTGCCGCCGATACCAGCGGGCGGCGCCGTCGAGGCCACCCGAGATCAGCTCACTGCGCGCACCCTCGTTGCCGTCGACGGCGGTGAGACGTTCAGTTCCAAGATCCCCATCGGCGGTGTCGCCGCTCTTGACCCGGCTCCGGGAACCACCGTGCCTGTTGGCTCCTCGGTCAAAGTTGTCACGTCCAAAGGATCACCGCCCGTTGATGTTCCCGACGTAAAGGGCATGTCGGAGAACGCCGCCCGGGCTGCCCTCGACAAACTGGGCATCACCGTCAGCGAAACCCGATCTGCCTTCGACGACGGTGTCGACGGCGGAAAGGTCATCGGCACCGACCCCGCTGCGGGTTCGTCTGTGAACGCCGGAACGTCCGTTGCCCTTCTCGTGTCCAGCTCCGTGAAGGTACCCAACCTGCTGGGACGTAGCGTCGCCTCCGCTCGCGAGGAACTGACCCGCCTCGGTCTCACCCTCACCGTTCGCCAACTGACCCAGAACGACAGCTCGCTGATCGTCAGTCAGAGCGATAAGAACGATCGTGTGGAGAAAGGCTCCAACGTCACCGTTGTTGCCATTCCCTGATCGCAGCAGTGCCTGATCGAACCAACAGCCTGACAACGTAAAACGCCCCCACCCGCGCACGGCGAATGAGGGCGTTCGATACAACAGCTAAGCGTCAGCCGCGCAGCATTTCTGCGACGAGGAACGCGAGCTCCAACGACTGCTGGGTGTTGAGGCGAGGATCGCAGGCCGTCTCGTAACGACCCGACAGGTCGCCGTCCGAAATATCCTGCGCACCACCGAGGCACTCGGTGACGTTCTCGCCGGTCAATTCGACGTGAATTCCACCCGGGTGGGTGCCGAGACCGTTGTGGACCTCGAAGAATCCCTGAACCTCGTCGACGATGCGATCGAAGTGACGCGTCTTGTAACCGGTGGACGCCTCGTGCGTGTTGCCGTGCATGGGATCGCACTGCCAGATGACCTGATGGCCGGTGGCCTGGACCTTCTCGATGATTGCAGGAAGGAGGTCACGGACCTTGCCGTTGCCCATCCGCGAGATCAGCGTCAGGCGACCTGGCTTGTTTGTCGGGTCGAGACGCTCGACGTATTCGACGGCCATCTCCGGAGTGGTCGTGGGACCGATCTTCAGACCGATCGGGTTGGACACCAACTCGGCAAAGGCGATGTGCGCGCCGTCGAGCTGACGAGTACGGTCGCCGATCCACAAGAAGTGAGCCGACAGGTCGTAGAGCTTGGGGTGATCGCTGTCGTTGTCGAGACGCAGCATCGCACGCTCGTAGTCGAGGACCAAGGCTTCGTGGCTCGCGAAGATCTGCGCCTGGTGCAGGCTCGGATCGGTCACGCCGCAGGCATTCATGAACTGCAGGCCACGATCGATTTCGGACGCGAGCTGCTCGTAGCGTGCTCCGGCCGGAGACGCTGCCACGAACTCGCGGTTCCAGTCGTGGACCTTGTGCAGGTCGGCCATTCCGGCGCCGGTGAGCGCCCGAACCAGGTTCATCGCGGCACTGGCATTTGCGTACGCCCGTACCAACCGCGACGGATCGTGGGCGCGGACAGCCTCGTCGGCGACAATCGAGTTGACCATGTCGCCGCGGTAGGACTTGAGGCCCAACGAGTCGATGTCGGCTGATCGAGGCTTGGCGTACTGACCCGCGATACGTGCCACCTTGACCACCGGCATGGAAGACCCGTACGTCAAGACGACAGCCATCTGCAGCAGAGTGCGGATATTGCCCTTGATGTGCGGCTCGGTGTTGTCGGCAAACGTCTCGGCGCAGTCGCCGCCCTGCAACAGGAAGGCTTCGCCGCGCGCTACCTGCGCAAGGCGATCCGACAATGCCTCGACTTCGCTGGCCACGGTGATCGGCGGCACGCTCTCGAGCACAGTGCGCATCGCAGCCGCCTGGTCAGCGGGCCATGAAGGCTGCTGCGCGGCGGGTTTCGCAAGGGCCTCGTCGAGCTGCTGACGCAGTCCGGCGGGCAGCGGCGGAAGTTCGGGCAAGCGGTCGATCGGCACGTCGACAGTCCAGTTCACTAGTACAGGATATTCGCTCACCTACCCGCGCGTCACACAGGCTCTCGTTAGCGCGCGGTCTCGTCTAGCCGAGTTCAGCGTCACAGCAGGTCAACGAAGTGACCGGACTCGGGCAATCGCGTCGAACTTCACCAGATTGTGTCGTGCGTCCGCCAAAGCGTCATGCGCGTCGGACGGTGCAGGCGGCAGAGCCGGGCTGCCGTTGTCCTCCCAGAACTGGCGCAACTCCCGCGTGTAGCGCGGCAACGACTGGGGCAGTTCGGTCATGTCGCCCCACAGCTGGCACAACGCGACGTGGTCGTACGCCGCGACCCATGCCCACAGTTCGGGAACCACCATCGGCCGCGGAACGAAGAACTTCAGGAGGTCGTCACGGATCTTGTCGCGCGACTTCCAGAGCGGAGACGACGGCGCAGGAAGCTTCGGCAGAACATTCTTGCGCACCCAACTGCCGGCCCGCGCCGGATCGAATTCCGTCGAGACGGCGTAGTACTCTCGGCCGTCCTCGCAGACGACGCCGATGGACACGAGGTCGATGGTTCGACCGTCTTCGATGAATTCACAGTCGTAGAAGTAGCGCACGGCTCAAAACTATGCCGCACCGCCGGTCTCGAGAGCTAATGCACGCCCGGCAGTTGTGGGAAATCTCTAACTGGCGCGCGTGTCCGGGACGTGCGGCCCATCAGTCTGCTCGGCATCGGGATCGACAACGGCCGCAAGTGGAGCGGCAGCCTCGTCGGACTCCTCGAGCTGGTGGGTCTCGTCGGACGGGGACTCCTCCGCCTTGACCGGCTTCGGGTTCTTCAAACTCGCCGCATAGATGTCGACGTATTCCTGGCCAGACAGCTTCATCAGCTTGTACATGACCTCGTCGGTCACAGCCCGCTCCACGAAGCGGTTGCCGCCCATCCCCTCGAAACGCGAGAAGTCGATAGGTTCGCCGACGATGACGGTGACCTTGGCCGGACGCCACATCCTCGAACCGATGGGGTTCATCTTGTCCGTGCCGACCATCGCTACGGGAATCACCTTGACACCGGATTCGAGTGCCAGACGAGCCATTCCGGTCTTGCCCTTGTACAGACGACCATCCGGCGAGCGAGTGCCCTCGGGGTAGATACCGAGCAGCTTGCCGGCATCAAGGACCCGTAGACCGGCGTTGAGCGCGTCCTGGGCTGCGTCCGCACCGGTGCGATCGATGGGCACCTGGCCGACAGCCGTGAAGAACCACCGCTGGAACGCACCCTTGAGTCCGCTGCCCGTGAAGTACTCACTTTTTGCGAGGAACGTGATTCGACGGTTCGAGCGCAGCGGAAGATAGAACGAATCCAGAACTGCCTGATGGTTGCTGGCGAGAATCGCCGCACCGTCAGTGGGAATGTTCTCGTGCCCCTTGATCGTCGGACGCCCGAGCAGCAGGAGAATCGGCCCCAACAACACATACTTGAAGAGCCAATACCACACGGCGTCCCTCCCATTCACAACCCGAATTGCCTTGTGCACGACCTTACTGCGCGCCGGTTACCCTCGCTACACATGCCCCGACCGGCACCTCGTGATCACAAGTGCGACTCAACGCCTGGCAGGCGAAATGACGCCTGGAACCGCCGAACGCGCCAACGCCGCCGCCCCCACCATCCCCGCGGCCTCCCCCAACTGGGCAGCGCGAATCCGGGCCAGAGGTCGATATTTCGCACCCGTCAACAACGTTGCGTACTGCTCACGGGCGTCATCGAGAAACAGTGGAGCCGAACTCGCGACGCCGCCGGCGATCACCACGACATCCGGGTCGTAGGCGTCGGCGACCATCGCCAGGCCGACTGCCAGCCAATGCGTGAACTCAGCCATCGTCGCCAGCGCGAGTGGGTCACCGTCGTACGCGGCATTGGCGATTCGACGCCCGGTCAAGCCGCCCGGGTCGACGGCAACTTCTCGCGCCAGGACTGTTGACGCGGCCGGATCTTCGGCCAGAAGTTCAATTGCTGTGTCCACCAATGCAGTTCCGCTGCAGTACCGCTCCCAGCAGCCGCGCTTGCCACACGCGCACGGGCGTCCGTCCGGCACGACCTGGACGTGGCCGAACTCCGGCGCAACACCGTAACTCCCCCGGTACAGCTCACCGCCGATCAGCAACGCGCCACCGATGCCCGTCCCGATCGCCACCGTGACGACGTTCCGGCCACCAGCCGCAGCACCGAACCGATACTCCGCGTACGCCGCTGCATTGGCATCGTGTTCCAGAACAACCGGCAACCCCAGCCGTACGCTCAGGTCCTTGCCGACCGGCGCGTTCACCCACGGCAGGTGCGGAGCAAAAAGCACGATCCCGTGATCCGAGGTGACGAACCCGGCTACCGCCAAACCCACTGCGGCCACATTGTGCCGACTGACCAGTTCACGCACCACCCGATCGAGCGCATCCTCGAGCGACCGCGCGGACTGGGGCGTCGGAGCCTGCATGGTATCGAGCACTTGCCCGTCGACGTCGACCACCGACGCTCGAATACTGGTGCCGCCCACATCTATTCCGACGGTCAGGATGTCGGCATTTGCACTGCGATTGGTGATCATCCGGTCCACACTCCACACTCGGTATGCGTTCTTGACGATTGTGCCCACCGATGGCACCGAAGTACCAGCGTTTACCGCTTGACAGTCACCGTAATCGGAACGAAAGCAGGCGATCGGGGCTTCGGCGACGAGGTACCGTCGGGCGTCGGCGCCCCACCCCCTGGACCACCGTCCGGCTTCCCGTCGGATGGCGCGCGCCCGCCGAGAAACTCGTCCAGCAGCTCACGCAGCAACGCCAGAAGTACGGCAGCATGCCCTGCCAGGATTGCCAGTAACTCGTGATGTTCACCGCGCATCAAGGCTGCAACAGCGCACACCGGGCACCAACTGCAGCCGCTGAATGCAGGCAATTCCTCCGAGGTCTCGAGATCCGCCGCTGCGTTCGTGCGCCCCTCCGCCATCTGCGCCACAATCGGCTCGATCCGGGAGAGGACGGAATCGGCCAACACCCGGAACTCGGCGAGAAGCTTGGTGTGATCGTCGTTCATACAGGCCACACCGTGGGATCCGGCGAGAATCGAATGATCAGATAGGCGCCGTCGAGTTCGGCACCGGTCACGACGCATCGCCGTAACACCGACGCAAGTCTCACTCTCCGTCGCACCCCGTCCGCTCCCACCAGCACATCGTCTTCGACCCGACCCAACGTCAGTGACGACGGATCGACGAGCGGCAGATACATCCGCATCGCGTAGACCGACTCCAACCCCGTCCCCGATTCCAGCGTCACCGCTATCGGGTCGGGATGGCGGTGCGGCTGCGCAGCGGCCCCCTCGCCCAGCGCAACTGCAATGTCGCCCAGGGCCGCCAACCCTACCGGTTCGGTGCCGACATGTTCGACAACCGTGACGGCAATCCCATCGGCGGCCTCGCGAACTCCCGCGAGCACCGACATCTGGGCCGCGCGAACATTGGACAACCAGCGCATATCTTCATCTGCGTAACTCTGCGAAACGGGTTGCGGAACAACACTATTGACGATTATCCGCGCAACCGGCAGCACTGAGAGCGCAAGACCGGACAGTGTGCGCCGAGTCGCAAGCGCCGCCGATCCCTGCGCCGACGTCACGAGATGAATCTCCGTGTGCGAAGTTGCGGCGATACACGCTGCGATCTCGTCGACCGACGAGACAATGCGTTCGATTATCGACACCAACAGCATCAACCGCACGTCGGTAGCCGCCACCGCCGCAAGCCGCCTGTGACGTGGCCACAGCCGCTCGAGGTACTCGGACACCATCGCGGGCGCGCCGAGGATCCGCAACGCCTCCGGCGACGGCGGGCAATCCACGATCACGACGTCGTATTCGCCGCTCGATGCCATCCCGACGACCTCGGCAAGCGCCAGAATGTCCGCGATGCCAAGCGAACCCGTGAGTTCCTCGGGCTCCAAAGTCTGGAGCGACGATCCGTGTTCATGGGAACCCGCCGCATCGAGTAGCGCCGACACACCACGGAACTTGTCTTCGACAAGCGTCAACGTATCGACCTGCCAGACATCCATCCGGTCGAACAACGGGGTCACTACACGCGGAACCGGAATCGCCAGCACATCCGCAAGCGAATGAAGCCGATCGATCGACATCAGCAGAACCTTGGAACCGGCAGTCGCCGCCGACAGCGCTGCGGCAGACGCCAGCGTCGTCGTTCCACTGCCACCGCTGCCGATGAAGAGTTGAAGACGGGCCCGCGCGGCGTTCAGCCCTCGACTCGCTTCTTCAGTTCCTTCAAAGCCGTGTCCGTGATGATCTTCTCGGCCTTACGTTTGAACAACCCGATCATCGGGATAGTCAGATCGACCGTCAGCTCGTAGGTAACGGACGTACTGCCGCCCGGCTCGGAACGCAAAGTGTACGAACCGGATTGGGACTTCTGAATCTCCCCGCTCACCAGTTCCCAGCTCACCGACATTCCGTCGGGCGCCCACGTGTACGCCAGCTCGTACTTGTCCTTCACCACCCCGGCATCGAGGACGAACCGCACCCGGTTCGCGCGGCCGTTGCCGCCAACCTCCAGAACCTCGACGGACTTGGCCGCCGCAACCCACGCGGGGTACTCCTCGAAATCGGCGATCACGGCCATGACGGCGTCAGGCTGAGCGTCGATGCTGATCAACCCCTTGGTTTTCTCGGCCATCCGACTACTCTTCCTTCCCTCGAAACTTCATGGTCCCCGTAATTCTCCCCGAACACGGGCCTGAAAACCTCCTGCCACGTCACATAGATTCGGGCGCCACACCTGCCGGGCGCCCCGCTTCCAGCTCGCGCTTGAGTTCAAAGGACATGACCTTGCCGTCGACGCGCCGTGCGCGATTCATGGCGGCCAGGTCGAGATCAGCCAGGCCTGACGGGGACACACCCACTGGTTCCGCGTGCAGGAAATAGTGAACGATGGCGCCGTCCATGACCGGTTCGAGCCACACCTCCATGGTGCCGACGAGACTGCCGGACACACCCCACCGGAAGCCTGCGGGACCGCGGTCCTCGCGCACCTCGAGCTGGAGATCTCGCCACCACCGGCGCCACTGCGCACGCGAAGACAACAGTTCGGCGACACGCTCGGGCGGTGCCGCGATGAAAGTCTGGTCTGCGACCTGAATGCTGCTCACGACAGTTAGCTTCACATATCGCGTCGACGAGTGAGCGAACGGTGTCACACCACTGCGAAACGGACAGACTGTAAGCCGGGCCACAACTATGCCGGACGTGCGACTACAGTGAATAGCGTCAAACCCTACTCGTCAGTATTTCGCAGTGTCGGAGGTATTTTGTGCCTGAATACAGCGCACCCCAGACGTTCACGATTCCCGAGGATGCCTCTGCGGTCGACTCGGTGTTCACATTCGCGAAGACGAAGCCTGCGGCCGTCGTCTACAAGCGAAAGGTCGGCTCCGCATGGGTCGACGTCACTGCCGGCGAGTTCGCCGCCCAGGTAACCGCAGTTGCCAAGGGTCTGATCGCGATCGGCGTCAAGCAGGGTGATCGCGTCGGGCTGATGTCCGCGACTCGCTACGAGTGGCCACTGATCGACTACGCGATCTGGGCCGCAGGCGGCGTGACCGTTCCGATCTACGAAACATCCGCCGCCGAGCAGGTTCGCTGGATTCTCGAGGATTCCGAAGCCATCGACCTCGTTGTCGAGAACGACGTCCACGCAGCCACCGTCAAGGACGTCGCAGAAGCGTCGCCGTCGCTGCGCACCGTCTACCAGATCGAGGCCCCCGCAGGCGGACGCGGCGCCGTCGAGGAACTCTCTGCCCTGGGCGCCGACATTTCCGACGACGAGGTCCAGACGCGCGTCAACGCTCTGAAGGCCTCCGATCCCGCAACCCTGATCTACACCTCCGGCACTACGGGCCGCCCCAAGGGCTGCCAACTGACACACTCCAACCTCATTGCAGAGTCGAAGGGCATCCTCGACTCCAACCTCGGCGATCTGCTCAAGACGCCAGGCGTGCGCACGCTGATGTTCCTGCCCCTCGCTCACGTCCTGGCGCGCGCGGTCAGCATCGCCTCGTTCGACGCCGGCGCCACCCTCGGGCACACCAGCGACATTCCGAACCTCGTCCCCACCTTCGGCGAATTCAAGCCCGACTTCATCCTGTCGGTACCGCGAGTGTTCGAGAAGGTCTACAACAGCGCCCGCGCAAAGGCCCACGGCGAGGGCAAGGGCAAAATCTTCGACGCGGCCGCGGAGACCGCTGTCGCGTGGAGCGAGGCCAAGGACAAGGGTGGCGCCGGTATCGTCCTCAAGGCCAAGCACGCGTTGTTCGACAAACTCGTCTACTCCAAGCTGCGGGCAGCCCTCGGCGGACAGTGCCAGCTCGCCATTTCCGGTGGCGCCCCGCTCGGCGCGCGGCTCGGCCACTTCTTCCGCGGCATCGGAGTCACGATTTACGAGGGTTACGGCCTCACCGAAACCACCGCCGCATTTGCCGTCAACACCATCGGCTCCCAGAAGGTCGGAACCGTCGGAAAACCGTTGGCCGGCAACTCTGTTCGCATCGCCGACGACGGTGAGATCCTACTCTCCGGACCCGTGGTCTTCACCGGATACTGGCGCAACGAGAAGGCAACCGCCGAGTCGATCGAGAACGGCTGGTTCCACACCGGCGACCTCGGAACCGTCGACGCGGACGGGTTCATCACGATCACCGGACGCAAGAAGGAAATCATCGTCACGGCAGGCGGAAAGAACGTCTCCCCTGCCCAGCTCGAGGACGCATTGCGCGCACATCCGCTCATCAGCCAGGCAATCGTCGTGGGCGATCAGAAGCCGTTCATCGGCGCACTGATCACCATCGACGCCGAAGCTTTGCCCGCCTGGAACGAGCGCAATAACAAGGCAGCCGGCACCACCGCGGCTGATCTGGTCAGCGACGGCGAACTTGTCGGCGATATCCAGGACGCGATCGACGAGGCCAACAAGCTGGTCTCCCATGCCGAGGCAATCAAGAAGTTCAAGATCCTGCCGGTCGACTTCTCCGAGGACACAGGCGAACTCACCCCGACGATGAAGCTCAAACGCAACGTCGTCCACGCCAGCTTTGCCGCGGAGATCGAGATGATCTACGCGAAGTAACACCGCGCACACCTGTGGCCGCCATACCTTGGAAAAGGTGTGGCGGCCACAGTGCTAGATGCTCGAGGCTCAGCCGAGCAGCGCCTGCAACTTCGACGCGAGCGTGTCCCACTTCCAATCGGTCGCCACCCAGTCGCGACCGGCGGCGCCCATTGCGGCAGCTCGATCACGGTCGGACAGGATCTCGATCACCGAGGCGGCAACATCGGCAACCGACGTACCGTCGACCACTAGCCCGGTCTTGTTCTGCTGCACCGTTTCCGGGGCACCGCCACTGCGACCCGCGATCACGGGAACACCCGTTGCCGACGCCTCGAGGTACACGATCCCGAGACCTTCGACGTCGAGTCCCGCACCACGGGTGCGGCACGGCATCGCAAAAACATCGGCGATGGTGTGATGGGCAGCCAATTCCGCCGCCGGGACGGTGCCCGTGAACACGACGTGATCGTCCATCCCGGTCTTGTGGGCGAGCTCACGCAGTTTCTCGTCGTACGGCCCACCCCCCACGATGACAAGTACAGCGCCGTCGATGCTCGCACGGATAGTCGGCAGTGCCTTGATCAGCATGTCCTGCCCCTTGCGCGGCACGAGCCGTGACAGGCAGAGAATTGTCGGGCGCTCCCCCAGTCCGTACCGTGCCCGCAATTCTGCGCGAGCAGCCGAATCAGGATGGAAGACAGACGTATCCACTCCCGACGGCAGATGCTCCAGCGCAGCCTGCGGCCCGAAAGCCGCCGCGAACCGGCCTCGGGTGTATTTGCTGACGAAGGTAACCGTATCCGTGTTTTCACCGATTGTCCGCAACGACTGCCGCGCACCGGGAATCATCGACCAACCCACTTCGTGACCGTGAGTACTCGCGATCACCCGCGACGCACCTGCGCGGCGGACCACCGGCGCCAACAACGCAAGGGGCGCCGCCGCGCCGAACCACACGGACTCGCAGTCATGCTTCTTGACCAGTTTCGCGGCCCGTCTTGCGACAAACGGAGTCGGAAGCATCAAAGTCGTGGGATGCCTCACGACCTCGAAAGGTTGAGCGGCATCGAACTTCTTGTGCGAATCACCGCGCCACCGCGGCGCATAGACAACCAACTTGTCGGCCGGAAGATGCTTCGCGAACGTATGTAGATACGACTGGATTCCGCCCGGTCGGGGCGGAAAATCATTGGTCACCAAAAGGGTCCGGCGCATTCGTCCACCGTAAAGCACGAGCCGATCAACCCACGCTGCGGTGCAGCCAATCAACGCACGCTGCGGTGCAGCCAATCAACACACGCTGCGGTGCAGCCAATCAACCCAGTGTGCGGTGCAGCCAATCAACCCAGCCGTCGCGCAGGTCGTCGATACTCACACCAAGGACGTCGACGATGCGCCGGTTGATCTCCTCCGGTGTCGACGGCCCCACAGCCAAGGCGCGGAATAGTTCCGTCAGCTCGGACTCGCCGAAACGATCCGCAATATAAGCATTGATCGACCACGCCGATTCGTACGCAAGGGAACTCACCACCGGCACGCCCCCGAACTGTGAATCCTCGGGAAACTCCGACGGCACGTCACCGGACCGAACAGCGGCCGCAAGTGTCGGCGCAATCTCCCGCGCCGCCCGCCCGGAGCCACGGTTGCCGGCATACTCCGCGTACCCTTCGAGCACCCACATGGGCGACCCGTCCCGGGTCTGGGATCGCGCCGCGATATGCATCATCTCGTGGCGAAGCACCGCCTGCCGCGTCGTCGAAGTCAAGCGTGATGCGGCGGCCGGCGAGAATATGATGCGCTGCCCACTCACGTCACTGGCACCGTCGCGCACCGTATCCGCCACCGACACAGCCGCTATGGACGATCCGTCGTGCTGCGAACCGACCATCGCCGTGAATTCCTCGGGCGAACCGGCGACCATCACGACTGCCCGCTCTGACCAACCGTCGCCCCACAACTGCGTCGTATTCTTCACAGCGCCGTCGAGGTCGGCGGCCAACGCGTCAACGAATGCCTGCTGGCCCGGGTGCCCGACGACTATCGAATCCTCGGCCGCGTTGGTCGAAACCGCGAGTGGACCGAAATCCCATGGACCGTGCCACGAGTCGACGCTCAACTGCGAACCGCTCGAGCCGCTGCCCAGCACGTCGACAATCGAACCGTCAGCGAATACGAACCACGAACCGTCACGTTCCGCAAAAGTCATCAAGACAGACTTACGCGTCGGCGCCGCATCCACACCGTCGAGTGCATAACGCAGGTTCACCTGAGCGCCCCACAATGTGACGCCGTCGGGCGACCCCGTTCGGGCAGCCTCGACAAGTGTTCCCGGCGAGACCTCGTACGCCCAATCCGAAAAACTCAGTGCACCGGCAGCCGTGGCGCGCCGAATCTCTGCGTCGAGCAACCCCGGGGCGGCGGCAGCATCTACGAACTGCGCCAGCGATGTCGGATCGTCGGACATCTGAGCGCGTGCCCACGAATCGAGGAGCGCTTGAACCTCGCTGACACGCGCAACATCCGCTTCCGCAGCGGACTGCTGGGACGAGCCCGGAGCGTCAGTCAGGACAACGGTCAGTCCGAGGATCACCACAACGGCACACCCGAGCGCAATGAGAGCTGGGTACTCCCAGCGGCGCTTACGGTTCGTCCCGGCTGCGGGGGACGTCATGGGGTCACTCGACACGATGCCGAGTGTAGGAGACGGAGGGGACCCCCAGTCGCAGCGGCCGAGCCACTTGTGACGATGCGCTGGTCAGTAACGGCGAGCAGTCGAGAACTGCATCCCTGCCATCGACTCGACCTTCACCGGTACGCCGAACGTCGACGCGTGGAGGATGTTGCCATCGCCGGCGTAGATACCGACATGCGAATTGTCGCTGTAGAACGTGACGATGTCGCCCGGCTGCAACTGGTCACGGGATATCGGCGTACCACCCGCTGCCTGGGCCTGGCTGGACCGCGGCAGTGTTTTACCGATTTGTTTGTACGACCACACGACGAGCCCGGAGCAATCGAACTCGTTGGGCCCGGTAGCTCCCCAGACGTACGGGTCGCCGATGCGGGTCAAACCAGCCTGTAGTGCCGCGGTGCCCGACCCTGGAGTCAGATTAGCCAGGATTTTGCTGGCGTCGACGCCCTCTGGAAATGTCGACCCACTCAATTGCACGCGTTCGGCTTCGGTCAGATCGTCGAACGCCTTGGTCACCTCGGCAACCTGAGCCTGAAGTTCGCTCTGCTTGCGCTGCAGATCGTCGCTCAGCGCCTTCGCCTGATCGGCCGCAACCCGTGCAGCATCCGCGGATTGTTGCGACGAGTCCGCTGCCTGGCGAGCGTCGAGCGTCGCTTCGTTGAACTGGCGGACCTGCACCGCCGCGTCGTTGGAGATGACATCGAGTGCAGACATCTGATCGAGCAGCTGCTGCGGTGAATCGCTGACCATCAAGGCAAAGAGCCGATTGGTCCGCGCGCCCTGATAATTGGCCGTAGCAATTCGATTCACAGCCGGCGCAACCTCGGCGACCTTGGCCTTTGCCGCGTCGTAGCGTCCCTGATCCTCGACAAGTCGAGCTTCAGCGTCGAGCTGCACGGACGTCTTTGCATCGAGATCGATCTGCGCGTTGTGCAAAGCCTCGTTGGTCTGCTCGGACACTCGGGCGAGTTCGCCGAGCTTCTCGAGTGCCTCGGTGGGATTCGTGATCACCGGGTCGGCGGCCGCCGGCATCGATGGCAACGCGACAAGCCCAACTGCCAATACGCCTGTTGTGAGCGCGATGCGGACCCGGCTGTACTTTCTCGATGAAAACGATCTAGATGAAACCACGGAACGCGACTCTCCGTCTCAGTTTTTGTGATGCCTGCCGATGCCCGTCAGGATCTGTTAGCTGGATGTCAACTACCCACACTACCTGCCGACGGCACCTAATGTCTCGATAAGGTTACGGAATGGCATACGTTTGTGTCTACTCGCCGGTAGGTGTAACGGGAGCGAAGCGAGGGTGCACCCCTCGGAACGCCCGGAACTCACCCGGATAAACAGATGTGGGCCTCGAATCAGTTGATTCGAGGCCCACATCTGCACAGAGTGGAACTGCCCCTTTTCCAGTGGATCAGGTCGACCTTCACAGGTACCCGATCAGTGACACCGGATCAGAAGCGGCGAGCACCGTCGTACGGCATGGACGACACGGGTGCCAGCTTCACGGGCTGACCCGCGGTCGAAGCATGGATGACATTTCCGTTGCCCGCGTAGATACCCGAGTGCGATCCGCCGTAGAAGGAGATGACGTCGCCGACACGGAGATCGGACTGCGCAACTGCGACACCGGCTGCAGCCTGGTCGTAGCTCGTGCGGGGGATGTTGAGGCCGGCCTGCTTGTAAGCCCACTGGATCAGACCGGAGCAGTCGAACGCGTCCGGGCCTGCCGCGCCGTACACGTACGGGGCGCCCAGCTTGCTCTCTGCGGCGCGAACAGCCTGCTCACCAAGGGTGGAGATGGGAGCGGCGGGTGCAGCCTGTGCAATCGGCGCAAACGCGGGGTTGTCCGTGACACCGGGGATAACGGGAAGTTCGGGGATCGAGACGCCCGGGATGTCGAACGTACCGACACCGGGGATGGTGATGGGGTCTGCCGAGGCAGGCGCAGCGGTTGTAGCAAAGGCTCCGGCTGCAAGTGCGCCGGCGACAACCAGTGTTGCCGAACGCTTCAAACTTTGTGACGCCACTTAAGGGGTGCTCCATTTCTTCCATTCGTCCGCCGACCGAGTTAGCTGACGGGTTCGGGCTGGGAAGATCAGCCCTACCCGCGTGGTCCGTAGCGATGACGCTTGCTACGCCCCAGGCGGGATTCACCCCAGTGAAACTTGGGTTCCCGGTTCGGGTTCCTCGCGGAGATCCCGATTAGGCGGTTCCTGACGAAGCCGGTCCTTTGTGGCCCGGCAAGACTTCGTTAGGTCTCAGGAAGATTACGAAATGATCGCGGCGATGTCGACCGCATCGCCAATTTCGCGTGCGATTCATCCGAATTTCCGCGCAGTCGCGCTCGATACGCCAAAACGGTCACAGCGGGATAACGATACGTCCGGTTTCCGTAACGTCGTGAACCATTTCTCGTGAGTCGACCCGATTCGATCCGGCCCGGCAATCCGTGACTTACCCCAGATCAGCACCAGTTACGTACCGGTAGGCCCCTTTTCGCCCGAGGTGGATTACGAGTCGGCACACGCCAGGCAACGCAGCCAGATCCACTCCACCCGAGTGCGACACCGAAGGCGCCGACGCACCTCGAAAATCGCCCAACTGTGACGCTCGTCTCTTTTAGGTCACGGGCGACCAAATGCTGGGGTGCGTGCGATGCCCGTTAGTCCCGAATTCAACTTCTCTTGGTCCTTGCGCCGAAGCGACCGATTCCTGTCGGCCCCTCCCTCTACTGTCTTGCGCTGTGAGTCATGCCGACGCTGTCAAGGCCGCCGTTGACGCCGATCCGGATATCGGCCGTCAACTGTCGTTCGACGAGCTGGACACTCCGCTCAGCGAGACGACGTTTGTAGTCGTCGACCTCGAGACCACCGGCGGAAGCGCGGACAACGATTCGATCACCGAGATCGGTGCCGTCAAGATTCGCGGTGGCCAGGTGCTCGGCGAGATGGCAACTCTGGTCGATCCCGGGCGGTCGATCCCGCCGTACATCGTCGAACTGACCGGCATCACCGATGCCATGCTGATCAACGCTCCGCGCATCGATCGCGTTCTACCCGCGTTCCTCGAGTTCGCGAAGGGTTCCGTACTCGTTGCCCACAACGCGCCCTTCGACATCGGATTCCTCAAGGCGGCAGCTTCCCGCACGGCCCGGCCTTGGCCACCGTTCCAGGTTCTCTGCACCGTCAAACTCGCCAGGCGTGTCCTGACCCGCGACGAAGCACCCTCGGTCAAGCTCTCTGCGCTCGCGCATCTGTTCCGCGTCTCCACCCAACCGACGCACCGAGCGCTCGACGACGCCAGAGCCACCGTCGACGTGCTCCACGGCCTGATAGATCGGGTCGGCAACCAAGGCGTACACAGTTACAGCGAGCTGATCGACTATCTCCCCAACATCTCGGCTCATCAACGCGCCAAACGCTCCTTCGCCGCAGACCTCCCCCGAAGGCCGGGCGTCTACCTCTTTCGCGGCCCATCTGACGAAGCGCTGTACATAGGGACGGCAGTGGACCTGCGTCGCCGCGTCCGGGGCTACTTCACCGGTTCCGAGACGCGTGGCCGCATGAAGGAGATGGTGGCCCTTGCCACCCGGGTCGATCATGTGGAGTGTGCTCACGCCCTGGAGGCCGGAGTACGCGAACTCCGGCTCCTCGTGGCACACACTCCGCCGTACAACCGCCGCTCCAAGTTTCCCAAACGCGGATGGTGGATCGTTCTCACAGACGAGGCCTTCCCGCGGCTATCCGTGGTGCGTAGCCCGACGCCGCACTCGATCGGACCGTTCACGTCCCGCGCGAGCGCGCAGGAGATTGCAGAGACCGTGTGCGAGTTCACCGGGCTGCGTACCTGCACCAAGCGGATACCTCTTGGCGCCGTGCACGGGCCTACCTGCCCCGCACGCGAACTGGGCTCGTGCCCGGCAGCCCGAGATGACACCGCGGAGCGCTATGCGGTGTCAGTCGCCGACGTTCGAGAGTTCTTCGCCGGCGTGCACGACATGCCGCTTCAACGGATGAAAGCGCGCATCGAGCAACTCGCTGCCACCGCACTGTTCGAGAACGCGGCCAGACTGCGCGACCGAACTGCCGCAGTTGCAGTAGCAGTACGACGCACTCAAAAGCTCGCCGCCGTCGCCGCCATCGATCAGTTGGTACTGGCGCGCCCCGCGCCGGAAGGCGGCTGGGAATTGGCCGTGATCCGCGCCGGCAGGCTCGCCTCGGCCGGCCTTGCCCGAGCCGGGACTCACCCGATGCCCGTGGTCGACGCCCTCGTCGCATCGGCCGAAACCGCACTTCCCGACAACACACCGCTGCGCGGAGCGCCCCCGGAGGAACTGGCGCTCGTCGTCCGCTGGCTCGGATCGGACGGAATCAGGATCGTCTCCGCTACATCGGGCTACACCGAGTCGGCGTGCGGCGCGGGGCGGTGGGAAGACTGGTGCCACCTCGCCAAGGCTGGAAACGAATCCGAGCGTGCAGAGAACCATCGTGATGCCTGGAATGGGCGCGGCGACGCGAGGACATAAGCTCGACCACAGCACAGCACCGCGCAACCAGAGGAGCGACATGATCAATGCGATCGTCATGATTCACGCCGAATCGGCCCGAATCCCGGAGACCGCTCAGGCCGTCGCCGACATCCCCGGAGTCAGCGAGGTGTACTCCTGCGCAGGGGACGTCGACCTGATCGCGGTAGTCCGGGTCCGTGACCACGCCCAGATCGCAGAGGTCATCACCGGCCGGATCAACAAGGTTCCCGGAGTGACGCGAACCGCCACTCACATTGCGTTCCAGTCCTTCTCCAGCGCCGACGTCGAAGCTGGGTTCTCGCTCGGCGAATGACTCTCAGGCGCCTCGGTCAAGCGCCTTCGGTCAGCGCGGTGGTGAGCGACGCCCACCTCCGCAGCAGTTCCGCAGCTGCGCCGCTGTCGATTGCGACAGCGGCCGAGGCCATTCCCGCGGCAATCGCACCTTCCAGGTCGTCACCGACTCCGTTGAAGGCCGCGATCGCCGCGCCCGCGTTGAGTAGCACCGCGTCCCGGACGGGGCCAGGCTGACCGGACAGCAGGGTGCGCGCGACCTGAGCGTTCACGTCCGCGTCGCCGCCTCGCAATTCGTCCAGTGGTACCCGAGCGATGCCCAGATCTCGCGGATCCAGTGTGACGGTTCGAACCGCTCCGTCGGCAACGATGTACACGGTCGACGTCGTGGATGTCGTCAGTTCGTCGAGTCCGTCGTCGCCGCGAACGACCAATGCCGAATTACCGCGCTGCGCAAGAACTCCCGCAACAACGGAGATCAGCTTCGGGAAGGCACACCCGATCAATCCGGCACGCGGTCGTGCTGGATTCGTCAAGGGACCGAGCACGTTGAAGGCCGTCGGGATGCCGATTTCCTTCCGTGGCACTGCCGCAAATCGCAGGGCCGGGTGAAATACGGGCGCAAAGCAGAAACCGATTCCGACCTCGTCTACGCACCGAGCCACGTCTTCCGGGCCCAGATTGATCCGAACACCCAGTGCTTCGAGCACATCGGCGCCGCCACTCTTCGACGATGCTGCCCGGTTGCCGTGCTTGACCACTCGAATTCCCGAGGCGGCCACCACAATCGAAGCCATGGTCGAGATGTTGACGGTGTTGGAGCGGTCGCCGCCGGTTCCGACGATGTCGACCACATCGGAATCGACCGGCACCGCTTTAGCGTGTTCGAGCATCGCGTCGGCAAGGCCCTGCAACTCTGCGGGTGTCTCGCCCTTCATCTTCAACCCGACACCAAAGGCGGCGATCTGCGCCGAACTTGCGTTGTCGGACATGATTTCGCTCATCGCCCAACGGGAATCGTCGCTCGACAAATCGGAACCATCGGTGAGCTGACCGAGAATCATCGGCCAGGACCGCACGACACCGCTCGAATCGGAGTTCACAGCGTTGGTTGCGTCGGTGCCGGCCATCTACTTCGGTCCCCTATGTTCAGTCGAAATGTTCAGTCGAATCAAATCGCGATGTATCTGACATACGTAGCGTAGTCAGTCACCGTGCGGCAGTCGCGAATCGGTCCGCTCACACTGATCGTCGGCCCTTGCCCGGGCCTGACTGCGCCGCATCCCCCGGCTGCAGCGCGTCCCATCCCGCGACGGACCCACCCAACCGTTGAGCCAAACCTGCCATCCGCGATCGCTCCTGCGAGCAGTGCAGCGCGTCCAGAAGCTGGACGCGTTCGAACACCACCCGAACCACACCGTTGCCATCGCTCGACGCGCTATGCGCGGCTGTCACCGAGCGCCGATATCCGTCCTGAGCGACGATCGACTCGGCCTCTCCGAGTGCCGCCTCCGGAAGGTCGAGATGGTGGCGCAGCACCGCCTCCGAATCCGGTCGCCAACGAGGCGGCGCGGAGGCCCCTCGCTCCAAAGCGGTCGAGCACGATTCCACGTCGTCGAAACCTTCGGCGACGATCTCGAGGTCGGCTCTCGACGGATCCAGCGGAGGCGAAACTTTTCTGCTGAAAATTCTCAGGTACCAACGTCTACTCTGGTGTGTAGCTGCCATCGCGTCAGCATATTCAAAGTGTCGCCACCTGCGCGTACGCCGACCGAAATCGCGAACTCGAGCCTTACGACGCGCCGATGACGGACCCGAGTGGCCGTCTCTTACGACGAAGCGTCATACTTCTGTCTGTGACGAGCGCAGTAGGGACTTCAGGATCGGCAATCACCCAACGCGTGCACTCGCTGAACCGGCCGAATATGGTCAGCGTTGGCACCATCGTGTGGTTGTCCAGTGAGCTCATGTTTTTCGCAGGGCTCTTCGCCATGTACTTCGTGGCACGGGCGCAGGCACCGGAGGGCAATTGGCCGCCGGAGCCTACCGAATTGAACCTTTATTTGGCTGTACCGGTGACGTTGGTGCTGATCGCATCCTCATTCACCTGCCAGATGGGCGTGTTCGCGGCCGAGCGGGGCGACGTCTTCGGACTTCGACGTTGGTACACCATCACTTTGGTCATGGGGGCGTTCTTCGTCGCCGGCCAGGGCTACGAGTACTACCACCTCGTGCATGAGGGCACCACAATCGCCAGCAGTGTCTACGGCTCGGTGTTCTACATGACCACCGGTTTCCACGGCATGCACGTCATCGGCGGTCTCATCGCCTTCGTTTTCTTGATCGCACGCACCCGAGTCAGCAAGTTCACGCCGGCTCAGGCAACCGCAGCGATCGTCGTTTCGTATTACTGGCACTTCGTTGACATCGTGTGGATCGCGCTGTTCGCAACGATTTATTTCATCCGTTAATCAGCTGAACGCCACAGGCAGCCCCTGACGTCCAGTCCGTCCCGACATACCAAAGGGATACAGATGAGTTCATCCCCCCCTCCCACATCCGATACAACAGCGACCGCCGCGAAGACGCGTCGCCAGCGGAAGATCCGCCGGCGTGTCACCGGAGCGCTCGTACTGATGATGGGATTGATCAGCGCAGGTTTCCTCGCCTCGGCACTGACACCCGCTCCGCAGGTCGCTACTGCAAGCGACGATTCAGCCGCGCTTATCCGTGAAGGCAAGCAGTTGTACGACACGTCGTGCATCACGTGCCACGGAGCCAACCTTCAGGGTGTCGCGGACCGCGGTCCCAGCCTGATCGGTGTCGGCGAGGCGGCAGTGTACTTCCAGGTTTCGACCGGTCGTATGCCTGCAGCACGCAACGAGGCACAGGCTCAGCGCAAGGACCCCAAGTTCGACGCTGCACAGACCGATGCCCTGGGTGCTTTCATCCAGGCCAACGGTGGCGGCCCGACGCTCATTCGTGACGAGAACGGCGAAATCGCTCAGTCCTCGCTTCGCGGTGGCGACATCGGCCGAGGCAGCGAACTGTTCCGCCTGAACTGCGCGTCTTGCCACAACTTCACCGGCCGCGGTGGCGCACTGTCCTCGGGCAAGTACGCACCGGTCCTGGACCCCGCCAACGAGCAGCAGATCTATGCCGCTATGGTCACCGGCCCCCAGAACATGCCGAAGTTCTCCGATCGTCAGCTCTCGATCGAGGAAAAGAAAGACATCATCGCCTACGTGAAGTCGTCCGGAGAGGCCAAGAACCCCGGTGGTTACGGTCTCGGCGGCATCGGTCCGGCCTCTGAAGGTCTCTTCATGTGGGCCGCCGGAATCGTCGCTGTCGTTGGTGCAGCATTGTGGATCGGAGCAAGGTCATGAGCGACGCTGGCCAGCAGGGCGGCGATACGCCAAAGAAGTACACGGATGAGGAACTCGAAGCGATGACTCGCGACGAGTTGGTCACCCTCGGCACCAATCTCGACGGCGTCGACGTTGTCTACCGTCGCGACCGCTGGGCCGTCGAAGGCACCAAGGCAGAGAAGCGCGCCGAGCGGAATGTTGCGTTCTGGTTCGGCCTCGCCGGCGTCTCGGCGATCGCATTCATCGCGATCTACTTGTTCTGGCCCTGGCAGTACGCCGGCGCCGGTGACGAGAACTACGGCAAGTACAGCCTGTACACACCGTTGATCGGTCTGACCATGGGTCTCGCGATCCTCGGTGTCGGAATCGGTGCGGTCCAGTTCACCAAGAAGTTCATCCCCGAAGAGGTGTCCATCCAGGACCGCCACGACGGTGGATCCGCTGAGGTTGACCGCCGGACGATCGTCGCCGAACTCAGTGACACGTTGGAGACGTCCACCTTCCCCCGCCGCAAGGCCATCAAGCGCAGCTTGATGTTCGGTGGTGGCGCACTCGGCGTCATGATGATCATGCCTCTCGGCGGCCTCATCAAGAACCCGTGGGCCAAGGGCGACGAATCTCCGCTCTGGGTGTCCGGCTGGACCCCGAACTACCCCGGCGAGACCATCTACCTTCGTCGTGACACCGGACGCCCCGAGGACATCGTTCTCGTCCGCCCGGAGGACCTCGACGCCGGCTCCATGGAAACGGTCTTCCCGTTCCGTGAATCCGATCGTGGTGACGAGCACGCGTTGCTCGCTGCGCTGCGCGGTATCCGCAACTCGGTCATGCTCATCCGTCTGCGTACGGAAGACACCGAGCGGGTCACCAAGCGCAAGGGCCAGGAGAGCTTCAACTACGGCGATTACTTCGCCTACTCGAAGATCTGCACGCACCTTGGTTGCCCCACCTCGCTCTACGAACAGCAGAGCAACCGTATTCTCTGCCCCTGCCACCAGTCGCAGTTCGATGCACTGCAGTACGGCAAGCCGATTTTCGGTCCCGCTGCTCGCGCACTTCCGCAGTTGCCTATTACAGTGAACGAAGAGGGCTTCCTAGTCGCCGACGGTGACTTCATCGAAGCACTCGGCCCGGCATTTTGGGAGCGTCGACCGTGACCACAACCACCACAAAACCGACAAAGATCGCCGCTGCTGCAGCAGGTCAAGCGGAGGCGATGGACTCGCGCTACCACCTCGCAGCGGGTATGCGTCGTCAGATCAACAAGGTCTTCCCGACGCACTGGTCCTTCATGCTCGGCGAGATCGCGCTGTACAGCTTCCTGATCCTGCTCATCTCAGGTGTGTTCCTGACGCTGTTCTTCGATCCGTCGATGGCGCACGTCACCTACCAGGGCGCATACCAGCCGCTTCGTGGTGTGACGATGTCACGCGCATACGAGACCACCCTGAACATCTCGTTCGAGGTTCGCGGCGGTCTCTTCGTACGCCAGATCCACCACTGGGCCGCATTGATGTTCGCCGCGTCGATCATCGTGCACCTCGCACGTATCTTCTTCACCGGTGCGTTCCGACGCCCGCGTGAAGCCAACTGGGTCATCGGCTGCTTGCTGCTGGTCCTGGCGATGTTCGAAGGCTTCTTCGGCTACACCATCCCTGACGACCTGCTCTCCGGCACCGGCCTCCGCGCCGCGTTCGGTGGTATCACGATGAGTGTCCCGATCGTGGGTACCTGGCTGCACTGGATGATCTTCGACGGTGACTTCCCCGGCGACCTCATCATCCCGCGTCTCTACGTCGCTCACGTATTGCTCTTCCCTGGCATCATCCTCGCGCTGATCGCCGGCCACCTCGCACTGGTCTGGTACCAGAAGCACACGCAGTTCCCCGGCCCCGGCCGTACCGAAGAGAACGTCGTCGGCGTTCGCATCCTTCCGGTCTTCGCCATGAAGGGTGGCGCATTCTTCGCCATCACGTTCGGCGTGCTTGCACTTCTCGGTGGTCTGTTCCAGATCAACCCCGTGTGGAACATCGGTCCGTACAACCCATCTCAGGTCTCCGCTGGTTCTCAGCCTGACATTTACATGATGTGGACGGACGGCCTCGCACGACTGTGGCCCGCCTGGGAGATCTACCTGTTCGACCGGTACACGATCCCCGCAGTGTTTGCCGTCGCACTGATCATGGGCCTCGTCTTCGCCATGCTGTTCGCGTACCCGTGGATCGAGAAGCGCCTCACCGGAGACGACGCTCACCACAACATCCTGCAGCGTCCCCGCGACGTTCCGGTTCGTACCGCAATCGGTGCAATGGCTATCGCGTTCTACGCGGTCCTGACGATCTCGTGCATCAACGACATCATCGCGTACCACCTGCATATCTCGTTGAACGCAATGACGTGGATCGGCCGCATCGGCATGATCGTGCTTCCGCCGCTCGCGTACTTCGTGACGTACCGCTTCTGCATCGGCTTGCAGCGCAGTGACCGTGCAGTGCTCGAGCACGGTATCGAAACCGGCATCATCAAGCGGATGCCGAACGGCCAGTACATCGAAATCCACCAGCCGCTCGGACCCGTCGACGATCACGGTCACCCGATCCCCCTCGAGTACCAGGGTGCAGCTGTTCCGAAGAAGATGAACAAGCTCGGCCTGGCCGGCAAGCCCGGCACCGGCAGCCTCACCAAGGCAGACCCGGTGGAGGAGAGCGCAGCTCTCGAAGCCGCACAGCATGCCGGTGAGCATGAGCAGCTTCAGATTCTGCTCGACTACCAGAACCGCATCCACGGCAATGGCAGTGGCAACGGCAAGGCCGACGATTCCACTGGAGAACTCCACTAGATCGTCAGCAGCAACACGAAAAGACACGGTCGCCGCAACACTCTCGAAAGAGAAGTTGCGGCGACCGTGTCTTTTTCGTGCGCTAGTGTCCGCGCGAGGCACTCCAGGCAGCGCCGAGTGAGAATTGACTGGACACACCGTAATGACGCATGGCGTCGGCAACCCGACGCCTGCCCGTCCTAGGAGTCAATCCCAGGGCAATTGATGCGGATTCCATCGTCAAACCTGAATTCATCAGTTTCAATATCGGATCCCACGGGTTCTCCCACGAATGACCGTGGTCCGCGACCGGTACTGCTTCCTCCCACACCCGGTGGTAGATCCAAGTCATGATGCCCGCCAGTGTCGGGGACTGGATGGACATCATGCTGCTCGGCCACGCTTCTCCCCAAGTGAAGGGGATTCCGACACTCGTGTGATCGAGTATCCAGAAGAAGCTTGGTGGATTCGGGTGCATCCGAACTTGGGAGCCTGCGTTGATTTCATGCGTGATCTGATTGCGCCCCAACTCGGTGTTCGCGTCGACTGTGCTGACGATCAGACGGATGTCGTGGTTGGGACCGCCGTTTTCCTCCCAGTACGAGCCCGGCTTCTTCTCGGCCAGCACCGTGTACAGAGGCACTGTGTCAGGCATACATGCGTACGACGCGACGGGCTTCGAACGCGAAGCCTGAATTTTGTACATGTCCGGGGCGGCAAACGGCCCGTGCATCACGTCGATGGGCAGACCGTGGACATCGGAGTCACCGTGCTCCCAGGCCTGCAACAACTTGGGAAGCGATTGGAGTATCCCTTGTGTCCTGGCAATACCGGACTCGAGGTCGTGCGCCACTCCGGCCAGGATGTGCTGCGTGACATCGGCGACGGTGGCGTCGGGGCGTCGGTAGGTGATGACGCCGTCTGCGACAGAAAGGAATCCGAACTCTTCGAGCCGCGCCACTGTCTTTTCGGTCGTATCCATCGAACCGCCCGTCACTTCGGCAAGCTCGGCGACGCTCTCGATCCGACCACGTAAGGCGATGTCGAGGAATTCTGCCAGTTCGGTAGTTCGGTTCATGTCGGGGACCCTTCCTCGACCACCGTCTCGTAGTGCTCGACAACCGGGAAAGGGTCGTAGAAGTGATGGAGAAGCTCGCGCCACCGCTGGTAGCCGTCGGACTGCCGGAAGCCCACCGTGTGCGCTTCGAGGCTCTCCCACTCCACGAGCAGTAGGTACTGCTGCGGCGATTCCATACAGTGCGAGAGATGCAGACGGATAAAGCCGGGCACCGCGGAGATGATGGACTTTGCTGTACCGAACGCCTTCTCGAATTCTTCGGACAGAGCCGGATCAACCTGGAGCAGTGCATGTTCGAGGATCATGTGTCGAGTGTCGCAGAGGACGACGCGGTCTCTTGCGCTCCCCCGCCCCAACGCAAGAGGCGCCGAACCCCACGAAGGGTTCGGCGCCTCTTTGTCGAGAGCGTTTGTGCTAGTGCTTCTCAGGTCCGACGTGGTACTCGAACACCAGACCGGCTGCGGTCGCGATGATGAGGACAACTCCAACCACGATCATCCAGGGCTGGAAGTACGCCAGTGACACCGCGGCAATGGCAGCCGAAGCAGCCAGCAGCATGGGCCAGAAGCTACCGGGGCTGAAGAAGCCCAACTCGCCTGAACCATCCGAGATTTCAGCGTCGTCGTAGTCCTCGGGACGAGTGTCCAGACGACGGGCGACAAAGCGGAAGTAGGTTCCGACGATGAGCGTCAGGCCCGCAGACAGAACGATGGCCGTGAGTCCGGCCCACTCGATTCCCGTACGGGACAGAGCGGTGAACACACCGTAGATGATCGCGACGAGGATGAAAAACAGCGTCAGGATCTCGAAGAGCTTGGCTTCGATCTTCATATCAGCACTTGTCCTTGTTCAGTGAGGAGGCTGGCCGGCTCAGTTGCCTGCGGTGGCGACTGTTGCCTGACGGTACTCGCGGTCGGTGTTGAACGGCGTGGTCGACGTAGCCACCGGCGACTGACCGATTGCCGACAATGCCTCAGCGGTGCTCAGACCGCCGTTGCCCTGATCGTCACCCTTGCGCAGTTCGATGTACTTGGCGAAGTCCTCGGGCGAAACCGCACGGACCTCGAAGTTCATCATCGCGTGGAACGTGCCGCACATTTCGGCGCAGCGCCCGACAAATGCGCCTTCCTTCTCGATCTCACTGATCTGGAAGATGTTGTCGGAGTGGTTTTCCTTGGGGTTCGGCATCACGTCGCGCTTGAACAGGAACTCGGGAACCCAGAACGCGTGAATCACGTCGGAGGAGGCCAGTTCGAACTGGATGCGCTTGCCGGTCGGAAGAACCAGAATCGGGATCTCGGAGCTGGTTCCGACGGTCTCGATCTTGTCGTAGTGCAGGTAGCTCAGATCCTGGACGCTGTTTCCGTGGATCGGGCCGGGAACCTCTTCGCCGTGGGCGTCGACAGTCGCGCCCTCGGCCTTGGCTGCCTCTTCGGCTTCGAGATCGATGCCGTTGTACTTGGCGGTACCGTCACCGAACTCGATGGAGCGGTAACCGAACTTCCAGTTCCACTGGAACGCAGTGACGTCGACGACGACGTCCGGGTTCTCCGTGCGCTCGAGAACATGGTTCTGGACGACAACGGTGAAGTAGAACAGAACCGCGATGATCACAAACGGAACTGCCGTGTAACCGAGTTCGAGCGGCACGTTGTATGCCGTCTGACGCGGGAACTCCGGTGAGTCCTTCTTCTTACGGTGGAAGATAACTGCCCAGAAGACCAGTCCCCACACCAGCACACCCATGAAGAGGGCGGCGACAACCGACCACGTCCACAGTTCTCGCATGCGCGTCGCTTCAGGAGTGATGCCCGAGGGCCACCCGAAACGAAGCACTTCATTGTCGATGGAGCAACCCGACAGCAGCAAGGCAGCAATGCCCAAAGATACTGCCAGCCCAGCTCGCCGAAGGATCCGACCTTGCGCCACGTTCACGCCTTCCTGATCGCCGCAAAATTCAACTAGGGCACCTCGAATGGAAGGCCCAATTACTACGCAGCGTAGACCAAAGGTGGGCGGTATCCATCCCCGGGTCCTTCACCGTGTCGCGTCGGACGTCACACAAATCTCTCAGGCGCAGCTCAGGAACAGGTCAGGCATCGTCAGCGACCTACATCACTGCGATTCGTTCGTCTGTGATCGGCGCAGAGACGGATCTGCGGCATACTTTCCAGGAAGAGTTCGTTGACCTCTCCCCGATGCTTACGTCCGGGAGCCTTCTGCAATAAAAAATTCTGAATCGAGGAACCGGACGCTGTGTGTGGACTGCTCGGGCTACTGACATCTGGCGGAACCAGCGACGACGCCGTCGCACAGGTCGACCAGGCACTGCACTGCCTGCGTCACCGCGGACCCGACGAACAGGGGACGTGGCACGACGACCATCTCGTGTTCGGTTTCAATCGGTTGTCGATCATCGACATCGCGCACTCGCATCAGCCGCTGCGCTGGGGCCCGCCGGAGAATCCGGAGCGTTATGCCCTGACGTTCAACGGTGAGATCTACAACTACCTCGAGATCCGCGCGGAGCTCGCGAAGGATCACGACGCGAAGTTCTTCACCGAAGGCGACTCCGAAGCCATCGTCGCCGCGTTCCACTACTGGGGCGAGGACGCGGTACGACGCCTTCGCGGAATGTTTGCATTCGCGATCTGGGACACCGATACGCGCGAGCTGTTCATAGCTCGCGACCCCTTCGGCATCAAGCCGCTGTTCATCGCGACGGGCACCGGCGGCACGGCGTTCGGCAGTGAGAAGAAGAGTCTGCTCGAGCTGACCGATCTGATCGGAATCGGCACCGAATTGGATCCGCGTGCGATCGAGCACTACACGGTCCTGCAGTACGTTCCGGAGCCGGAAACGCTGCACAAGGAGATTCGTCGGCTCGAATCCGGCAGTTTCGCGCGGGTGCGTCCGGGTGAGCAGCCGCAGATCACGCGATACTTCACGCCCAAGTTCCCGGCCAAGCCGTTTGCGCCGGGCACTGAGAAGGCTCGCTACCAGGAAATCGCCGAGGCGCTCGAGGACTCCGTCGCCAAGCACATGCGTGCCGACGTGACCGTCGGTTCGTTCCTGTCCGGCGGTATCGACTCCACCGCGATCGCCGCGCTGGCCATGCGCCACAACCCGAACCTCATCACCTTCACCACCGGTTTCGAGCGCGAGGGCTACTCGGAGGTCGACGTGGCGGCCGAGTCGGCCGCCGCGATCGGCGCAAAGCACATCGTGAAGGTGGTCTCCCCCGCCGAGTTCGCTGCCGCGATCCCCGAAATCGTCTGGTATCTCGACGACCCCGTCGCGGACCCCGCGTTGATCCCCCTGTGGTTCATCGCGAAGGAAGCGCGCAAGCACGTCAAGGTCGTACTGTCCGGCGAGGGCGCGGACGAACTGTTCGGCGGATACACGATCTACCGTGAACCGTTGTCGCTGAAGCCTTTCGAGTACCTCCCCAAGGGGTTGCGCCGGGCGGCCGGCAAGTTGTCCGAGCGAATCCCGGATGGCACGCGCGGCAAGAGCCTGCTCAACCGCGGTTCGCTGACCCTCGAAGAGCGGTACTACGGCAACGCGCGCAGCTTCAACGACGCCCAGTTGCGCGCCGTTCTGCGCGATTTCCGCCCGGAGTGGACGCATCAGGACGTCACAGCGCCGATCTACGCGCAGTCTCGCGATTGGGATCCGGTTGCCCGTATGCAGCACCTGGACCTGTTCACCTGGCTTCGCGGCGACATCCTCGTCAAAGCTGACAAGGTCACGATGGCGAACTCACTCGAACTGCGAGTGCCGTTCCTCGACAACGAGGTGTTCGACGTCGCGTCGCGGGTGCCGTTGGATCAGAAGATCACCAAGGACACCACGAAGTACGCGCTGCGTCAGGCCCTCGAAGGCATTGTGCCGCATCATGTTCTGCATCGCGCGAAGCTCGGATTCCCCGTACCGCTGCGCCACTGGCTGCGCGGAACCGAACTGTTCGACTGGGCACATCTGCAGATTGCCGAGTCCGGCACCGATCACATCTTCGACAAGGCAGCGGTCGTGAAGATGCTCAACGACCACCGCGACGGCGTTTCCGATCACAGCCGTCGTCTGTGGACCGTGCTGACCTTCATGGTGTGGCACGGAATCTTCGTGGAGAAGCGGATTGTTCCGCAGATCCAGGAACCGGTGTACCCGGTCAACATCTAGGGCCTTCGGCCCTGTGCGCCTTTCTGGTAGTTCGCACTACCAGAAAGGCGCACAGGGGGCGTAGCCCCCTAGGGAAGAATCGTTGCGATCTCGTCTGCGGCGGCGCTGCCGTAGGCGTCAGTGAGACGCTTGAGCGCCTCGTCGCGATTGAAGACCCACTCCTGCGTTCCGACGGTCTCGAGGACCAACACAGCCACGAGTGAACCCAACTGCGCGGCGCGCTCGAAGCTCAGACCCGCGCCGTGGGCAAGCAGGAAACCTGCACGGAAGGCGTCGCCGACACCAGTCGGATCAACCTTGCCGGTTTCGGGCACCACGTCGACGCGTACCCAATTACCCTCGGCGTCAACAATTTCGACGCCCTTCGAGCCGAGCGTTGTGACGCGGATACCCACCTGTGCGCGAATCTCCTCCTCGCTCAGGCCCGTCTTCTGCTGGAGGAGTCCCCACTCGTATTCGTTGGTGAAGAGATACTTGGCACCGTGGATGAGTGCCTTGGCTTCCTCTCCCGACAGGCGTGCAAGCTGCTGCGACGGATCGGCGGCAAACGGAATTCCGAGCTGGCGGCACTCGTCGGTGTGGCGGACCATGGCCTCGGGATCGTTTGCACCGATCAGAACCAGATCGAGGGCACCGGCTGTCTTGGCTACCGACGCGAGATCGATTTCACGGGCTTCGCTCATCGCTCCGGGGTAGAACGACGCGATCTGGGCCATGTCCTCGTCCGTGGTGCACACAAAACGCGCGGTATGCGCCTTGTCGGAGATCCGGACCGCACTGCAATCGACGCCGTTGTCCTCGAGCCAGGTGCGGTACTCGGCGAAGTCGGCGCCCACCGCGCCGACCAGCAGCGGCGATCCACCGAGAACACCCATCGCGTACGCGATGTTTCCACCGACTCCACCGCGACGAATCACGAGGTCGTCCACCAGGAAGCTGAGCGAGATATGCGCAAGCTGGTCGGCGAGCAGCTGATCCGCGAAGCGGCCGGGGAAACGCATCAAATGGTCGGTGGCAATGGAACCGGTTACCGCAATAGTCACGGATCGAGGCCTTTCAGCGAAAGTGAGTGGACGTTGAATGAAGAATTCATACAACTGACGCGGAACCGATTGCCGGTTCCGCGTCAGTTGTTATGTCTGAAATTGTGATCGACTCGACTCAGTTGAACGAGTCGCCGCAGGCGCATGAGCCCGTGGCGTTGGGGTTGTCGATCGAGAAGCCCTGCTGCTCGATGGTGTCGAGGAAGTCGATGGATGCACCTTCGACGTACGGGGCACTCATCCGGTCGACAACCAGGTTGACTCCGTTGAAGTTGACGGTGAGGTCGCCGTCGAGGCTCCGGTCATCGAAGAACAGCTGGTACTTCAGTCCGGCACAGCCGCCCGGCTGCACTGCAATACGCAGTGCGAGGTCGTCGCGACCTTCCTGATCGAAGAGTGCCTTCGCCTTCGCGGACGCGGACTCGGTCATCGTGACGCCGTGGGTGGCGGTCTCGTTCTGCACAGTCATGGGCTCTCCCTAATGTTCATACCAACCCGTGAACGCTTCAACGGTACGCCTCTGCCGACTTATTCCCGCCAGTTCACTACCGTGTGCGATTCGTCTTCATCCTAACCTTTCCTCACCAGGTGGCAACGACGCCTCGGCAGCGTTCACCCGCGTCGCCAGATGCTCCACTCGCGCGCTGTCTCTTCGGCCAGTCCGCGCAGGTGGATCGATGCGTCGCGCATGGCGTCCTCGATCGATCCGGCGAAGTCGGTGACGGATTCCGCGCCGACTATCCCGAACCTCTCGTAGTCGGACGCCGAGAGTTCGACCTGACCGGCCAGAACAAGCGTCGGGACGCCGTACGACGCACTTGCGCCAGCGAGGGATGTGACCAGTTTTCCGCGCAGTGACTGGCTGTCGAATTTTCCTTCGCCGGTGATGACCAGGTCGGCGGACTCGAGAAGTTCCGCCTGACGTGTCCGCTCCGCCACCACTTCCGCACCGGAGCGGCGGTCCCCGCCCAGAGCGAAGAGCGCGGCGCCGATTCCTCCGGCCGCACCCGCACCGGGCAACTCCGCCACGGATCGGCCGGCTCCACTCCCCAGAGTCGACGCCCACTCCCGGTTCCGTTGTTCCAGGATCTCGACAGCACTGCCGTCTGCTCCTTTTTGCGGTCCGAATACCCCGGCCGCGCCGATCTCGCCCAATAGCGGGTTCTCGACGTCGGTGGCAGCGACCAGTTCGACGCCTCGGAGTGCGGCGCGGGCAGACTGCACCCCGCCCAATGCGTCGACAAGCCCGCGTCCACCGTCTGCGCAACAACTCCCACCGAGGCCGATCACGATCTTCGTCGCACCCGCGTCCAGGGCTTCGACGATCAAGTCTCCGACACCGCGACTGTGTGCCGTGAGCGCGCTCTCCCTGGTTGGCGGGCCGCCGAGTAGGGCAAGTCCACAGGCCTGAGCGGACTCGATGTATGCGGTGTCCGAGTCGAGAAGCCAACGAGCATCAACCGGAGTGGTCAGTGGGCCCGAGACATGCGCATTCCGGATCTCACCACCAGAAACTGCCAGCGCATCGACAAATCCCGGGCCGCCGTCGGACTGTGGCGCGCAGATGATCTCGTCGCCGGATCGCGCCCGCCCCCAACCGTCGGAAATCGCGTGTGCGGCGGCGGTAGCAGTCAAGGTGTCACCGAAGGAGTCAGGAGCAACAATTACCCGCATGGGCGAAGTGTAGGGGCGGTCGGTGTCGCCGATGTTTCACAATCGGCAGAAATACCGAGGTCGGTTTCCCAGAGGACGCACTTATCCAATAGCCTGGAGGGGTGAAATTGCTACGCCGCGGTGACTCAGACAACTCCGACAAAAATGACGTCGAGGTCACTGAGGCGTCCTCAGCCTCTGACGAGGCGTCCACCGAGCAGGTGGGCAAGGGTCGCCCCACACCCAAGCGTCGCGACGCCGAAGCCAAGAAGCGCGGACCGGTCGCGCCCGCTCCGCTGACGTCCAAGGAAGCCCGCGCACGCCGAAAAGCGACACGCGGCTCCAAGGAGGAGCGCAAAGTCGAAGCTGCCGAGCGCCGTGCGTCGTCGGCAGACCGTCGCGCGCGCATGCTCGCCGGTGAGGACAAGTACCTCCTCCCCCGCGACAAGGGACCCGTCCGCGCGTACGTTCGCGATTTCATCGACGCCCGCCGCAACCTCGTCGGCCTGTTCATGCCACTGGCCCTCGTCCTGATCATGACGATGTTCGTGACGCCGCAGCTGCAGGCGATTGTCACGCTCGCCATGCTCGTGATGATGCTGTTCATGGTCGGTGAAGGCATCTGGCTCGGACGCATGATCAACAACCGCGTCGCGGAGCGCTTCCCCGAGAGCACCGACGGAGGGTTCAAGCTCGGCTGGTACGCGTTTGTCCGCGCGTCGCAGATCCGCAAACTTCGCGCACCGAAGCCTCGCGTGGGACCCGGCGACGCAATCTGAGCGTGTCGAACCCTGTCAGAACTCTGGTCCTCGGCGGCGCGCGGTCTGGTAAGTCCGCGCACGCCGAGGCTTTGTTTTCTCCCGGATCGCCGGTTCGCTACGTCGCCACAGCCCGGCGCGACCACACCGACACCGACTGGGAAAGCCGAATCGACCAGCACCGCGTCCGGCGACCGGCGCACTGGTCGACCGTCGAAACTGCAGCTGATGGCGATCTCGAGCGCACGCTCCGCAACGACAATTCGACGGATACCCTGGTCGATGATCTTGGTACCTGGCTGACCGGCGAGTTCGATCGACGCGGCGCCTGGGATGCACCGCGCGGCACCATCACGCCCGCGGTCGATGCGCTGATCGAGAGTGTGCGCGACTACCGCGGATCACTGGTCCTGGTCAGCCCGGAAGTCGGCTTGGCAGTCATTCCGGAAACCCGATCGGGCCGGTTGTTCCGCGACGAAATCGGCTCGCTCAACGCCCGCGTCGCAGCGGTGTGCGATCGTGTTGTGCTGGTGGTCGCAGGACTACCACTCGTCTTGAAAGAGCCCTCAGCGTGAAAATTACTGTTGCACAACCGGAAGGCACGAAGTGAGCACCGAAGCGAACTCCACCAGTAGCGCGGCTGTCAGTACCGCTGCTGTCAGTAACGCGGAGTTCGAGCCGGTTACTCCGCCGGATCGCGACGTTCGGGCGCTCGCCGATGCTCGCCAGCTCGACCTCACCAAGCCCGCCGGATCGCTTGGCCGGCTGGAAGCACTGGCCGGCTGGGCTGCAGCCTGCCAAGGTGTTTGTCCCCCACATGCTTTCGCCCGTCCCCGCGTGGTCGTGTTCGCGGGCGACCACGGCATCGCCCGCAACGGCGTATCTGCCTATCCACCTGAAGTTACCGCGCAGATGGTTGCCAACTTCCTCGGCGGCGGCGCAGCGGTGAACGTACTCGCCGAGGTTGCCGGCGCAACCGTGCGCGTTGTCGACATCGCGGTGGAAGTGGATACCGATCCTGCGGTCTCGAACTACAAGGTGCGCCGTTCCTCCGGTTCGATCGATCGCGAAGACGCCCTCACCCATGAGGAAACTCTGCAGGCCATCGCAGCCGGCCGAGCTATTGCCGACGAGGAAATCGACGGGGGCGCAGACCTTCTCATTGCCGGCGACATGGGCATCGGCAACACGACGCCCGCCACGGTACTGATCGCGGCACTGACAGACACAGAGCCTGTCGCAGCAGTCGGCCGCGGCACCGGCATCGACGACGCAGGCTGGATCCGCAAGACCGCAGCCATCCGCGACGCACTGCGCCGCGCCCGGCCGCACGTCCGCGATACGGTCGCACTGCTACGAACGGTTTCCGGCGCAGATCTTGCCGCGATGGCCGGCTTCCTCGCCCAGGCAGCGTCGCGTCGCACTCCCGTCATCCTCGACGGTGTTGTCGTGACCGCTGCGGCCATGGCTGCGGACGAGTTGGCTTTCGGTGCCCGGGACTGGTGGGTGGCCGGACACCGCTCCACCGAACCAGCACACACCATTGCCTTGACGCGCATGGGATTGACCCCGATCGTCGAATTCGACATGCGACTCGGCGAAGGCTCCGGCGCGGTGACAGCGCTGCCGATCCTGCAGGGTGCGGTGGCCATCCTTGCGAAGATGGCTACGTTCAGCGAAGCGGGCGTGAGCACCGAGGGCAGCAAGCCCGCCGCTGAACCCGAGGCGGTCGAGCTCACCAAGACAGACACGGCGGACTGACCGTGGCCGGCGCGCTTTCCGGTGTGCCACTGGCATTTTCCTGGCTGACGGTACTGCCCATACGCGGTCCGTCCGACATCAACCGCACCGCTGGCCGGCGCGCAATCGCGGCCGCGCCCCTCACCGGGATCGCGCTCGGAGCCTTTGCGGTCGCAATCTTGTGGGGTGCGACCGGTATCGGTCTCAACCCCTATCTTGCGGGCCTACTGACAGTGGGCGCGATCGCACTGGGAACCCGCGGCATGCACGTCGACGGCCTCACCGATACCGTCGACGGTTTGGGGTGCTACGGTCCCCCTGAGCGAGCACGAGAGGTCATGCACAGTGGCGGCGCGGGGCCGTTCGGGGTGGCCGCGCTGTTCATATTCCTTGGGCTGCAAGCAGTATCGTTCGGCGTTTTGGCTGCAGCAGACTCTCCCGTCCAGTGGGCAGGCGTGGTTGTCGCCGTCGCCGCGGGACGAGTTGCCGTCGTTTTTGCCTGCCGCCGAGGGATTCCCGCGTCGAGCACTACCGGATTCGGTGCGCTGGTTGCCGATTCGCAGCCGTGGTGGGCGGCTGCCGCCTGGACCGCTCCCCTGCTTGCCGCGTCGGTTCTGGTGACAGACCGATGGTGGCTCGGACCACTTGTCGCCTCCGTTGCGCTACTGATCAGCGTTGTCTGCGTGCGTCATTGCGTCCGCCGGTTCGGTGGCCTCAACGGTGATGTTCTCGGATTTGCACTGGAATTGACGGTCACGATCACTGCCGTCGGGCTAACTCTCGGAATCTGAACGATCGCTGCGCGCGACGAGATTACGGCGTTTCTTCTGCCGTCGTCTCGCCGCGCGAGCAATGAAGTCGTCTCGCCGCGCGAGCAATGAACTAGTGAAGCTTGGTCATCCAGCCGTGGGTGTCGGCAAACGTGCCACGCTGAATGCCGGTGAGGGTGTCGCGCAGCGCCATGGTGACCTCGCCGGGCTCACCGTCAGCGATGGTGAATTCACCCTCGGCGGACTTGACGCGACCGACCGGCGTGATGACTGCCGCTGTGCCGCAAGCGAATACCTCGGTAATCTCGCCGCTCTTGCACTTGGTGCGCCACTCGTCGGTGCTGATCTTGCGCTCTTCGACGGCAAAGCCCGAATCGGCTGCCAGTGTCAGCAGTGAGTTACGGGTGATACCGGGCAACAACGAACCCGAGAGCGACGGAGTGACAAGGCGAGCATCGGGGCCGGAACCGAAGACGAAGAACAGATTCATGCCTCCCATTTCCTCGACATACGTGCGCTCGATGGCGTCGAGCCACACCACCTGGTCGCAGCCTTCGTCAGCAGCCTGAGCCTGGGCCAGGAGTGAAGCTGCGTAGTTGCCTGCGAACTTGGCAGCGCCCGTTCCGCCGGGCGCTGCGCGCACGTATTCAGTGGACAGCCACACACTGACCGGCTTGACGCCACGCGGGAAGTACGCGCCGGCAGGTGATGCAATCAGCAGGTAGCGGTATTCCTTGGCGGGACGCACACCGAGGCCGGCTTCGGTCGAGAACATGAACGGACGCAGGTACAAGGCGTCTTCGCCGCCCGCTGCCGGAACCCACTCGATGTCGACGTCGACCAGCTCGGTGATGGAGTCCACGAACATCTCGGTCGGCAACTCGGGCATCGCGAGGCGACGGGCCGAAGCCCCGAACCGCTCGGCGTTGGCCTCGACGCGGAAGGAGCTGATGTCGCCGCTCGGCTGGCGGTAAGCCTTGAGCCCTTCGAAGATGGCCTGACCGTAGTGCAGGACCATCGCCGCAGGGTCGAGTTCGATGTTTCCATACGGCAACACCTGACCGTTATGCCAGCCCTTACCCTCGGCATAATCGATGGAGACCATGTGATCGGTGAAGTACTTCCCGAAACCGGGCGCCGCCAAGATGTCGCGGCGCTCGGCGTCGGACTTCGGGGTCGAGCTCTGGACACGAACGAAATTGGCGGCACCAGTCATGGCGGCAATCCTATCGAACGCGCACAATCCCCTTACTTGGTGCTGGTCTCCACAAACGGCGGCGACACGACAACACACCGCAGCGCACGTCCGCGGACGTCGACCTCGATCTCGTCACCGGCCGCGATTCCCACACCGGAATCGAGGAGCGCCAACGCAATTCCGACCTTGAGCGTCGGCGAGAACGTTCCGGACGTGGTCTCCCCGACGGGTTCGCCGTCGCGCAGAACGCTCAGCCCCGCACGCAGCACGCCACGATCGAGTGCCTTGATTCCCCACAACTTGCGCGCCGGTCCTGCCGCTTTCTCGTCGACCAGGGTTTCCTTGCCCCAGAACGTGGGCTTCTTCCAGCCGACAGCCCAGCCGCAGCGAGCTTCGAGGGGTGAGATTTCGAGCGAAAGCTCATGCCCGTGCAGCGGATAGCCCATTTCGGTACGCAGGGTGTCGCGCGCGCCGAGTCCGGCGGCCTGCCCACCCTGAGCTTCGACAACCTCGAGAAGCGCGCGGAACAGCGGCTCACTGTCGGCCCAGCGCGGCAGAAGTTCGTAACCGACCTCGCCCGTGTAGCCACTGCGGCACACGCGAACCGGAACACCATTCCACGTAGCGTCCTCGAACGCCATGTACTCGATGTCGGTAGGCAAGCCCAGCGCAGTCAGAACGTCAACCGACTTCGGACCCTGCACGGCCAACACGCCGTATTCACGATGCTGATCTTCGATGGTGATTCCGTCCGGCGCGAGCGCCACCATCGCGGCAACAACATCTGCCGTGTTTGCCGCATTCGGCACGAGGAAGATCTCCTCGTCACTGACGTAGTAGACGATCAAATCGTCGATAACTCCACCGGACTCGTTGCAGCACAACGTGTATTGCGCCTTGCCCGGACCGATCTTGCCCAAATCGTTGGTCAGCGCCGAGTTCACGAACTCCGCAGCACCGGTACCGCGCACCACGGCCTTGCCCAGGTGACTGACGTCGAACAGGCCGACATTCTCACGGACAGAAGTGTGTTCGGCTACTACGCCGGCGTACGACACCGGCATCTGCCAGCCACCGAACGGGGCAAACGTCGCACCCAGTTCGACGTGCACAGCGTGGATCGGACCCTGCAAGAGTTGTTCGTCGGTCATGGCCCACAACCTATCGGACTTCCGTCACCGAAACATGTTCGCCGCAGACACGCACCGGGGGCTCTGGGCCTACCATCAACTCAGGCGTCCGCCCGAACCGGACGCATCGCACACTCACCACGCAGGAGACATCTTGAGCACTCGCACAGCCCGATCATTGGGACCCGACCTGGTTCTCGCCGGAAAGCTCGGCAAGCGCGCCGACGTATTGGTGGTCGGTCTCACATCGGGTCCCGACGGCCCCGAACTCGCACTCAGCGAAGGCATCGTCGACGAGGATGTTCTGGCCGAAGTACTCGACAGCCTCATCGCTGTCGGCGCAACGGGCAAGCCGGAGCAGCTCACTCGAATCCCCGCGCCGAGCGATCTCCCCGTGGTCAGCGTTCTCGCCGTCGGCCTCGGTTCGGCTGAGAAGCTGGGCAGCGAGCAGATCCGTAAGTCGGCCGGCGCCGCTGCACGCGCACTATCGGGAATCGACACAGCAGCGACGACGCTGTCCGTCCTCGACCTCGCCGCCGCGGTCGAAGGCTTTGCGCTCGGCGCGTACACCTTCACCGAATTCAAGTCGTCGAAGTCCGCGCCCGGACCCGACGCGCAACCCCTCGCCCGTGTCGAACTTCTTGTCCCGTCGCCGCGCGCCAAGGAAACCAAAGCAACCCTGACTCGTTCGGCCGCTATCGCCGAGGCAGTCGCAACCGCACGCGAATTCGTCAACACTCCCCCCAGCCACCTCTACCCGGCGGAGTTCGCGGATCGCGCCAAGGCACTCGGCATCGAGGCCGGTCTGACGGTCCAGATTCTGGACGAGAAGGCACTCGCCAAGGGCGGCTACGGCGGAATCCTCGGCGTGGGCAAGGGATCGTCACGACAGCCTCGTCTCGTCCGGATGGAGTACGCGTCGAAGAAGCGCGGCGCGTCCAAGGTCGCGCTCGTCGGCAAGGGCATCACGTTCGACACCGGCGGAATCTCCATCAAGCCGGCCGCAGGCATGGAGAACATGACCTCCGACATGGGCGGCGCAGCGGCCGTCATCGCGACCGTGGTTCTCGCCGCGAAGCTCGGCCTGCCCGTCAACGTCGTCGCCTACATCCCGATGGCGGAGAACATGCCGTCGGCCACCGCCCAGCGTCCCGGCGACGTGCTGACGCAGTACGGCGGAATCACCGTCGAGGTCATCAACACCGACGCGGAGGGCCGCTTGGTCCTCGCCGACGCCATGGTTCGCGCCGGCGAAGACAACCCCGACTACATGATCGACACTGCCACCTTGACCGGTGCGCAGATGGTCGCCCTCGGCAACCGCACTCCCGGTGTCATGGGAACCGACGAATTCCGCGACCGTGTTGCATCCATCTCGCAGAGCATCGGCGAGAACGCCTGGGCGATGCCGCTGCCGGAGGAACTGCGCGGCGATCTCGATTCCAAGGTTGCCGACATGGCGAACGTCACTCCGCATCGTTGGGGCGGCATGCTCGCGGCAGCTCACTACCTGAAGGAATTTGTTCCCGAGGGCGTGCAGTGGGCGCACATCGACGTTGCCGGCCCGGCCTACAACACCTCCGGCCCGTGGGGTTACACGGGTAAGGGCGGCACGGGTGTTCCGGTTCGCACGATGATCTCGGTCCTTGAGGACATTTCGGTCAACGGCTGACCCCTTCGCTGTGCGCCTTTTCTAACCGCCTGCGGTTAATCAAGGCGCACAGCAGGTCAGCTCCCGTCCCGCAATTCCTGCGTGCGAGCACGTTTGCGTTCGATGCGCAGACGCTCGTCGTGATCGCGCATGCGCTGCGGATATCCCGTTTTACGGACGTCGTACACGGGAATTTTCAGATCCTGACCAAGTTTGCGGGCACCACGCTCACCACCTACCCGGCGACGCGTCCATTCCCCGGACTTGTCGACCAGGACGACAGTGACCTCGGTGACGGTTGTTTCCGGCTCCACGAAGGCCTCGACGCCTTCGTGCTCATGGGCCCAGTTGGCCAGATGCTCTGCGTCGCTCTGGGCTGCCAGTTGCCCGGCACTTGGTCGGCGTTTGAATCGATCGAACAACCCCACGCGTGGATCCCTCCTCGGTGCCGAGACCGCGGAAGAACCCCGGCCGTATGTCAAGTTTGCCAGCATTCAACTGCTGTCACCGGCACAAGACATACCGTTTGGTCCCATACGCGCGTTACACGCTCCACCTACTGACGAGTAGCGACACACCGAAAGCCGGTGGCATCCCCCTCAGCGGACGCGCCCGGCGTATCAATGGAAAGATGAACGACGGTGACGCCGCGCCCGCGCGTCGACATCGGCACAAAATAGCTACAAGTAGCCGCACGTCGCGCGCAACTCGAGCACAATGCACTAACGACCACAAGTCGACAAAATAAAACAACCCGAACACAACTGTCGAGGAGTCAAAAGACATGGCCTTCTCCGTCCAGATGCCAGCCCTAGGTGAGAGCGTCACCGAAGGAACTGTCACACGGTGGCTCAAGCAGGAAGGAGACACGGTCGAAGTCGACGAACCCTTGCTCGAAGTCTCCACGGACAAGGTCGACACCGAGATTCCATCTCCGGTCGCCGGCGTCCTGACCAAGATTGTCGCGCAGGAAGACGACACCGTGGATATCGGTGGCGAGCTCGCTGTTATCGGCGAAGCTGGTGAAGCACCCGCAGAAGAAGCACCGGCGCCCGCCGCTGAAGAGCCGGCCGCAGAGGCGCCCGCAGCAGAAGCAGCTCCCGCACCGGCAGCTGAGGCACCGGCAGCCGCTCCCAGCAGCGGAGCCGAAGGCACCCCCGTGACGATGCCCGCCCTCGGCGAGTCTGTCACCGAAGGAACCGTCACCCGTTGGCTCAAGGCCGTGGGCGACGAAGTTGCCGTCGACGAACCGCTTCTCGAAGTTTCCACCGACAAGGTCGACACGGAGATCCCGTCGCCTGTTGCCGGAATTCTTCTCGAGATCAGCGCCAACGAGGACGACACCGTCGACATCGGTGGCCAGCTGGCCGTCATCGGATCCGGCGCTCCCGCAGCCGCAGCACCGGCGGCTCCCGCAGCACCGGCACCGGCAGCACCCGCCGCTCCGGCGCCCAAGGCGGCAGCACCGGCCGCTCCCGCACCCAAGGCCGAAGCACCGGCAGCTCCGGCTCCCGCAGCTCCCGCCGCCGCACCGGCTGCCCCGGCAGCCCCCGCAGCCCCCGCAGCATCGGGTGACAGCAGCCCGTACGTGACCCCGCTGGTCCGCAAGCTTGCCAACGACAACGGCGTCGACCTCGCCACTGTTACCGGCACCGGCGTCGGTGGACGCATCCGTAAGCAGGATGTTCTTGCCGCCGCAGAAGCCAAGAAGGCTCCGGCCGCTGCTGCGCCGTCAGCACCCGCCGCTGCTGCAGCTGCTCCGGCAGCGAAGGCAACTGCAGGTGTCCGCCCCGAGCTGGCTCATCTGCGCGGAACAACGCAGAAGGCCAATCGGATCCGCCAGATCACGGCCACCAAGACCCGTGAATCACTGCAGACCACCGCGCAGCTCACACAGACCTTCGAGGTGGATGTCACCAAGATCGTCGCGCTGCGTGCCCGTGCAAAGGCCGGCTTCATCGAGCGTGAAGGCGTCAACCTGACGTTCCTCCCGTTCTTCGCCAAGGCTGTTGTCGAGGCGTTGAAGTCGCATCCCAACATCAATGCCAGCTACGACGAGACGGCAAAGCAGATCACGTACTACGACTCCGAGCACCTCGGAATCGCAGTCGACACCGATCAGGGTCTGCTGTCCCCCGTCATCCACAATGCAGGTGACCTCGGCTTGGCCGGCTTGGCTCGCGCCATCGCGGACATCGCGAAGCGCGCACGTTCGGGCGGACTGAAGCCGGACGAGCTGTCGGGTGGAACGTTCACGATCACCAACATCGGCAGCCAGGGCGCGCTGTTCGACACCCCGATCCTGGTCCCGCCGCAGGCAGCCATGCTCGGAACCGGCGCGATTGTGAAGCGTCCGATGGTGGTCACCGACGAAAACGGCAACGAGTCCATCGGCGTTCGTTCGATGATCTACTTGCCGCTGACCTACGACCACCGTCTGGTGGACGGCGCCGACGCCGGCCGATTCCTCACCACTGTCAAGCAGCGGTTGGAAGAAGCCTCGTTCGAAGCTGACCTGGGTCTGTAAGCAACTGTTGTTCCGGCCGGGGCGCCATCTCCATCAGGAGGTGGCGCCTCGGCTTTTTCAGTACGGTCGGAGAGAGAACCCCGCTGGATCGAAGGAGGCATTTTCCGAATGCGAGTAGTCGTCGCCGGTTCGTCCGGTCTGATCGGAACGGCCTTGGTGTCCTCGTTGCGCGCGGACAACCACGATGTGGTGCGTCTGGTGCGTCGCCCGACCACCGGTCCCGACGAGTCCCGATGGGACCCCAATCGTGACCGCCTCGACACGTCAGTGCTGCACGGCGCTGATGCCGTCGTCAATCTCTGTGGCGTCGGGATCGGCGACAAACGGTGGTCCGGTTCCTACAAGCAGGAGATTCGTGACAGTCGCATCAGTGCGACAGACGTGTTGGCCGACGCCGTCGCGACGGCCAAGATTCCGGTTCTCGCCAATGCCAGCGCCGTCGGCTACTACGGCGATACCGGCGACCGCATCGTCGACGAGGATTCGGCCGCCGGCACCGATTTCCTCGCGACGACGTGTCGTGACTGGGAACTCGCCACCGAACCGGCCGGCAAAGGCGGCGCTCGGGTGGTGAACCTGCGGTCTGGTGTCGTCCTGTCGCCGCATGGCGGAATGCTCGGGCGTCTGCGTCGGATCTACTCACTCGGCCTCGGTGGACGGTTGGGCAACGGCCGCCAGTACTTTCCGTGGATCTCACTCGAAGACGAGTGCAACGCAATCAAATTCACTCTCACCAATCCCGCGCTCTCCGGTCCTGTCAATCTGACCGGACCGGCACCGGTGACCAATGCACAGTTCAACGACGCGATGTCGCGGATCATGCATCGGCCGGCGCCGTGGATCGTGCCGGGGTTCGCCCTCGAAGCTCTGATCGGCGAGTTCGCGAAAAGTGGCATCCTGGGCGGCCAACGGGCTATACCGTCGGTGCTCGAAAATGCGGGATTCACGTTCCGCCACAACACAATCGGCGAAGCACTGGCGGCCGCGCTGAATTGAGTTGGCAATCGGGCGTAATCTCTAGTGCCATGAGTAGCGCTGCCGGATCCGCACGATTGTCGCAACTGCCGATCGCCGTCGACAATCTCGGATTGATCGACTACACAGCAGCGTGGGATCGCCAACGCGAATTGGCTGCGGAGCGCGCAGACAACATCGGACAGGACACACTGCTCCTGCTCGAGCATCCTCCGGTGTACACGGCGGGACGACGTACCGAACCCGCGGATCGTCCCGTCGACGGCACCCCCGTCATCGATGTCGATCGCGGCGGAAAAATCACGTGGCACGGGCCTGGTCAACTGGTCGGGTACCCGATCGTGAAGCTCGCCGAACCGGTCGACGTCGTGCGGTATGTCCGACTCATCGAGGAAGCGCTGATCACGGTCTGCACCGACATGGGCCTGACGTGTGGCCGAATCGACGGCCGCTCAGGTGTGTGGCTACCCGCTGAACTGTCTGGCGGCCAGTGGAAGCCCGAACGCAAGGTTTCCGCCATCGGCGTGCGCGTCCAACGTGGCGTCGCACTGCACGGTTTTGCGCTGAACTGCAACTCGGTCCTGACCGGATTCGACAACATCATTCCGTGTGGCATCCGCGACGCCGGAGTGACGACACTGTCGCACGAACTCGGCCGAGACGTCACCGTCGCCGAGGTCACTCCGGCGGTCACCGAAGCGATCATCGCCGCCCTGGACGGAAACTTGCCCGTCACAGTGCGCGACATCGAACGTGTCACCTTCGAGAAAGCCTCACCTACCCCGACTTTTACTACCGTTCAGTACAGCTGACGGGCTCGCCCGAACCCTGTTGCAGTAATCACCGGGCGTAGGATCGTCCCCGTGACTATCGCCCCCGGTAATCCCCCCGTCGCTTCGCTCGCCCCACAAGGCCGTAAGCTGCTCCGCCTCGAGATCCGAAACGCGGAGACGCCCATCGAACGCAAACCCAACTGGATCAAGACCCGAGCAAAGATGGGCCCCGAGTACTCGGAGCTCAAGGGCCTGGTCAAGCGCGAAGGTTTGCACACCGTCTGCGAAGAAGCAGGCTGCCCCAACATCTACGAATGCTGGGAAGACCGCGAAGCCACCTTCCTCATCGGCGGCGAGCAGTGCACCCGCCGCTGCGACTTCTGCCAGATCGACACCGGCAAACCCGAAGCCCTCGACCGCGACGAACCACGCCGCGTCGCCGAAAGCGTTCAGGCCATGGGACTTCGATACTCCACGATCACCGGCGTCGCCCGCGACGACCTCCCCGACGGCGGCGCCTGGCTCTACGCCGAAACCGTCCGCAAGATCCACGAACTCAACCCGGGCACCGGCGTCGAGAACCTGGTTCCCGACTTCAACGGTAAACCTGAACTGCTCGACGAGGTATTCGCCTCGCGTCCCGAGGTACTCGCGCACAACCTCGAGACCGTCCCCCGTATCTTCAAGCGGATCCGCCCGGCCTTCCGGTACCAGCGCAGCCTCGACGTCATCACCGCCGCCCGCGAGTACGGACTGGTCACAAAGTCCAACCTCATCCTCGGCATGGGCGAAACCCCCGAAGAGGTCACCGAAGCGATGGCCGATCTGCACGCTGCCGGTTGCGACATCCTCACCATCACCCAGTACCTGCGTCCCTCACCGCGGCACCACCCCGTCGAGCGGTGGGTCAAGCCCGAAGAGTTCGTCGAGCACTCCAAGGCTGCAGAAGAGATGGGCTTCGCCGGCGTCATGGCCGGACCGCTCGTCCGCTCGTCGTACCGCGCCGGACGCCTGTACGCGCAGGCCATGGCCCATCATGGCCGCGAACTCCCCGAGGCACAGCGCCATCTCACCGAGGGCGGAGACGCTTCCCAGGAAGCCAGTTCACTCATGGCGCGCCTGGCCCGCTGATCCACTTTTTGCTGTGCGTCTTTATTAACCGCGGGCGGTTAGTAAAGGCGCACAGCAATGGACGTATCCTGGTCACATGGCGAACGGCAGCAAATCCGGTAAGGGCAAACCCACCAAAGAGGCAAAGGCTGCAGCGAAGGCTGCCCGCAAGCAGGCTTCCAAGGAACGCAGAACCCAGCTCTGGCAGGCATTCCAGATGCAGCGCAAGGACGACAAGCTCCTTCTGCCGCTGATGATCGGCACCCTGGTGGGTGCTGCTCTGGTCTTCTTCCTGGTCGGTCTCATCTGGGGCATCGAGTGGTTCCTGCTGCCGATCGGCCTCGTTCTCGGCATTCTCGGTGCCTTCATCATCTTCGGTCGCCGCGTGCAGAAATCGGTGTACAAGAAGGCTGAAGGCCAGGCCGGCGCAGCTGCCTGGGCGCTGGACAACATGCAGGGCGCGTGGCGCGTCACGAACGCCGTCGCCGGCACCACCCAACTCGACGCCGTTCACCGTGTTGTCGGACGGCCGGGCGTCATCCTCGTCGCCGAGGGTTCTCCGCAGCGCGTCAAGAGCCTCCTCGCTCAGGAGAAGAAGAAGACTGCCCGCCTCATCGGAGACACCCCGATCTACGACATCATCATCGGCAACGACGAGGGCCAGGTTCCGCTCTCGCAGTTGCAGCGTTACCTGAACAAGCTGCCGCGCAACATCGATACCAAGCGCATGGACAACATCGAGGGCCGCCTCGCAGCATTGAGCGCACGCGGCGGCGGAGCAGCCTTGCCGAAGGGCCCGATGCCCGGCGGCGCAAAGATGAAGGGTATGCAGCGCACGATTCGTCGCCGCTGATTCCGCGCATACAAAAAATGACCCGAGTCCGTCATGGACTCGGGTCATTTTTTGTTCGATCGAATTGTCAGCGCGAGCGAACCAGAAGCGTGCCCGTCGCTCGGTCCTGCATTCCGCGTCCGTCGATGTCGGTGATAGTTGCCGGGATCACAAACACAAGGAGCGCCTGGCGAGCGAGAGCTCGAACGAAGCCGACCCGGATGGGTCCTTCGATTCGCGCCACCTGCAGGCCCATGACAAATTGCCCGGGAGTGAAGTTGAACAGGGTTACCGTGAGCACGCCCACGATGAACCACACGATCAAGGTGATGGTCGACGTCTGGCCGTCGAAAAAATCTCCGGTGATGAGTGAGGCAACGCCGACCGCCATCACCCAGTCGATCATGAGCGCGCCGAGTCGTCGGCCGGAGCCGACAAGCGATCCCGGGCCGTCCTGCGGGAAGCCAAGATTCTCGCCGCGGTACGCCTGCTCACGTCCGTCGGCGTTCTTCGGCAAAGCTGCTTGCGGCCCCGAGAGCCAAGTTCCGGTGATACGTGCCATGCTGTCCAGGATAGGCGTCGTAGCACCGTAGTCCAGATTGCCGTGTTTTAACTGTGCAGCTGATCACACAGATTTCGGAAATCCCCAGGACAATACGACGTGTAACACTGCCGAAACAAAGGGTTGACGAGCGGGCAACACCAGATACCTACCGTCTGGCTCGACGGATTCAACCTTTCATAACAGTTGGCTGAAGCGACTTAAGGAGCACAAGCGTGGCATTCACCACGGCCGAAGAGGTCATAAAGTACATCGCGGACGAGAACATCGAGTACGTCGACATTCGCTTCAGCGACTTGCCTGGCGTGCAGCAGCACTTCTCGATTCCCGCGTCTGCTTTCAACCAGGACGTGTTCGAAGACGGCCTTGCGTTCGACGGTTCGTCCGTCCGCGGGTTCCAGTCGATTCACGAATCCGACATGATGTTGCTCCCTGACGTCACCACGGCCCAGATCGACCCTTTCCGCAAGGCGAAGACCCTCAACATCAACTTCTTCGTCCACGATCCGTTCACCCGTGAGTCCTACAGCCGCGACCCGCGCAACGTTGCCCGCAAGGCCGAGGAGTACTTGGTCAGCACCGGCATCGCGGACACCGCATTCTTCGGCGCCGAGGCCGAGTTCTACATCTTCGACTCGGTTCGTTACGACTCCGGCATGAACTCCGCTTTCTACGAGCTGGATTCGGTTTCCGGTTCCTGGAACACCGGCGCTGAGACCAACGCCGACGGCTCCCCCAACCTCGGCTACAAGGTTCGCGCCAAGGGTGGCTACTTCCCCGTCGCTCCGTACGACCACTACGTGGACCTGCGCGACGAAATCTCCACCAACCTGACCAACGCGGGCTTCGAGCTCGAGCGCGGCCACCACGAGGTCGGCACCGGCGGACAGCAGGAGATCAACTACAAGTTCAACACGCTGCTTGCAGCTGCTGACGACCTGCAGCTCTTCAAGTACATCGTCAAGAACACCTGCTGGCAGCACGGCAAGTCCGCCACCTTCATGCCGAAGCCGCTCTTCGGTGACAACGGTTCGGGCATGCACGTCCACCAGTCCCTGTGGAAGGACGGCAAGCCCCTCTTCCACGACGAGTCCGGCTACGCAGGCCTCTCGGACATGGCTCGCCACTACATCGGCGGCATCCTGCACCACGCTCCGTCGCTGTTGGCCTTCACCAACCCGACCATCAACTCGTACCACCGTCTGGTGCCGGGCTACGAAGCTCCCATCAACCTCGTGTACAGCCAGCGCAACCGCTCGGCAGCTGTCCGTATCCCGATCACGGGCAACAACCCGAAGGCCAAGCGTCTCGAGTTCCGCGCACCCGACTCCTCGGGTAACCCGTACCTCAACTTCGCTGCACAGATGATGGCCGGCCTGGACGGCATCAAGAACAAGATCGAGCCGATGGCTCCGGTCGACAAGGACCTCTACGAGCTTCCCCCGGAGGAGGCTCGCAACATCCCGCAGGCTCCGACCAGCCTCGAGACGGTTATCAACCGCCTCGAAGCAGATCACGAGTACCTGACCGAGGGTGGCGTCTTCACCACCGACCTGATCGAGACCTGGATCTCGCTCAAGCGCGAGCAGGAAATCGCTCCCGTCAACCTGCGTCCGCACCCGTACGAGTTCGAGCTCTACTACGACGTGTGAGCCGCTTAACTCGCTGACCAGCGCCGGAACCGGCTAAACTACCCTTCCGTCCGCAGAGCGTCCGCAGCAGCTTTATCTGAGTCCACCCGCTTCGTGATCACAGCATCGATCGCCAAGCGGGTGGACTCGTCTGCGTCCGGCCACAAATGGCCGTAGACATCGAGCGTCGTCTTCGCGCTCGCGTGCCGCATCCGAGCCTGAACTGTCTTGATGTCTGCGCCGGACGCGATGAGCAGAGACGCCAAGTAGTGGCGCAAGTCGTGATAGCTGAACTCGTCAGGTAGGTCAATCTCCCCCGCGTCCTTCACGGCCCGCAGCGCCCGTTCGACCAACCATGGCGCCGCAGCCTTGCCTGCGCCGTTCGTCACCATCTGCTCGTGCGGCCACTGCTTCACCGACGCCGACAGCATGAGCGTGAGGGATCGCGGGATTGGAATCGACGCGTCACTCCCCTTTGTCTTCAACGGCTTGTCCGGCCACTGCTGTTTCGGGTGCACAGCTCCGCGGATGAAATCAACATCGGCCACACGAAGCGCTGACGATTCGGCGATCCGAAGGCCGGCGAATGCGCCGAGCAGGATCGACACTCGGAAGTGCTCGGGCATCGCGTCATGCAGCGCCCACAGCTGCTCGGTGGTAATTACGTAGACCTTGGCGTGTCCCATCGGTGGCGACGTTCGACGCGAGCATGGATTGCGGCCGAGTAGACCATCGTGAACTGCGTCGCCGAGGATCTGCGCCAGGCGCGAGTGCAACGCGTAGATGTACGAGTCTGCGAACTCGTCCGCCTTCAGCTTCGCCGTCCAGGTCTTGACAGCTGAGGGCCGAACAGCCGCGAGCCGCATCTTTCCGAATTCTGCAGTGATCTGTGCGATGTGTGTGCGCGCTTGCCTCACTGTCGATTCTCGATGGACTTCATATCCGAGGATCCATTGATCGCACCATTGCTGGACTGTTATCTGTGCATCGCGCGGAGCGACGTGGGTACCTTGGCCGAGGGCGGTTATCGCAGCGTTGAGCCAGATTTGAGCGTCGATCTTCCTGTCGAAGCCTTTGGCGTGCTCCATACCGAGGTCGTCGACGTACCGCGCCCGCCAACGTTTACCTTTGCCATGGTTGGCGGACGGAACTTTCTTGTCATCCTCGCCGACCTTGACGGTCTTAGTCCACCGATCCTCGACGCCGGCACGCCTATTGCGAACCACTGGCCAACCCCTCATTTCGATCAGCCTGCATGGCCTCGTCGATACCTGGAAGCGGTTGCGTCCCAGTGGGATCGGAATACTTCCATCGCCGTTTCCCCTCGTCTTGACGTCGCCTATTTGAGTTTGCAATGAATTTTCTCAAGCGGCGCAAGAAAACTGGATCCCCATGAAAGACATGAGTTGTCAGGAAGTCATCCAACTCACTGGTGAGCGAAAGTACTTCTTGCTCAAGATCTTCCACCTCACTGACCATTGAATCGTATTCGGACTCATCAATGTCATCGAAGTCCTGATAGACCGCGATTCCAGTCTGACTTTCAGCCTTCTCGGATTGAAGTGCGATGGCAACGACGGCAGCAAGCGGAACAGGGATGTACCCCGGGGGTACGACATTTCCGTACCGGTCATTGATATCGTCCGCAAGCTTGGCCAGGTAGTCGTCGATTGGGTCGGAGCCGCTCGACGAGAACCCCCTCGACCGAATTTTGGATTGCCCGCCCTCTAGCGGCTTCGGCTCCCCTCCATCGAGCACCCGGCGCGCGCTGCCCTGTTCCCACTGCAATGCATGGTCCAACTTTCTGAGCGTAGACGGGGCCGGGACCGTACCTTCCCCATTCTCAATCCTGGTGAGGGTTGTATCCGACGGCCCACCACCTTGGTTTACGTCCTCCTGCGTCAGGTCGAGTTGAGCCCTTCGAGCCTTAACAGCCTCGCCGAGTACCTGCAGTCGTTGATCCATTCCACAAGAATGCCGCAGATCTTCGGCAAACCCAAGCGGAAACGACGAATCGCTTTGACCTGGAGTAAACAACACGAATGTGTTTCTGCACGTCACGTCAATGTTTGCCGCAATTTTGCCTTCCCAAATCCCAAATTTGGGTTTACTGTTTGTTTTATGAAAACGAAACCAACCGAGCGTCGGCGTTACGAAAACCAGCGCGGACTGAAGCCCCCGCCCTACGTTTCGATCAAGAGCCTTCGCAAGGTCTCGGGACTAACACTTGATCAACTGGCAATGCGGATCGAACAAATCACGGGAGATCTACCAACTCGCGGAGCGCTGTCCGCAGTCGAGAACGGCCACCGCGGCGCGAGCGCCGAGCTCCTTCAGGCAATCGAACAGGCCTACGGACTCGAGGCCGGATCGATTGACACTCAGTATCGACCTCGCCTGACAGGACTGATCCCGACATGAGCACACCAGTCGTGTCGCCAATGCATCCTGAAGCTGCTGGTCAGCCAGATGAGTTCTGGCAGACAAAGCAGTGCTTCGAAAATACCGGAATCCCCGAAAGTACATGGCGCTACTGGGCGCAACGATCTGAAGGTCCGCGAAGTTTCAGGCTTGGACGCCGCAGAGTGTGGCGCAAAAGTGTCGTTCTGGCGTGGATCGCAGAGCAAGAAGAAGCCTCATGAAATAGCCGTCAGGTGCGGACACACCTGACGGCCAACCTCCCCACTGCTCAAGTAAGGAATGCAATGACTGATCTTACGGCACCGTCAGCGCGATCGGAACGTGATTCCCTCGCCACCCGGACCGATATCCTCGACAAGGTCAAGGTCCTCTCACTACTCCCTGACGACATGCATGCCACCACTGAACAGGTCGCCACCTACTTTGAGGCACCTGTCGAGACAATTAAGTCCGTCGTGAAATACAACCGGAATGAAATCGACTCTGATGGATACCGAGTTGTCCGGGGCGAGGAACTCAGGTTGAACTTCAACCCGAGTTCACTGGGTCTCAATCCGCGAACCCCGTCCTTGGCCCTATTCCCTCGCCGCGCCATCCTCCGAATCGGAATGCTCCTCCGAGATTCCACTGTCGCCCGACAGGTTCGCGATCACTTGCTTAACGTCGAAGCCGACGCCGTCAAACCTCTCTCCGGACTCGAATATGCACTTGCCCTTGTTGATGCGGAACGCCGGGCCGAAGCCGGGGCCAAGTTTCAGCGCGCTATCGAAGGCGGGGATGGGATTGGACTTCGGGTATTCCACAAGAAGTACTTCTCAGCGATCACCGAGAAGGCGTTCTTCGCTCATCTGTACAGCAAGAATTACCTGATTGACCAGAAGGGCAAAGGAACTCGGCGCGAATCCGGTCCCCGAAAGGGAACCTATCGAAACGGCAGTCAGCACAGTCATCCCAGCTATAAGGGGAAGCCGTGGCTCTACCTGCACACCCCTAAGACGATGACTGGTTATCGACGCGAGGAAACCCGCGTTCGCCCGGGTCGATATGAGCTCGACTTCCGCGACCACCTAGCGAACGAGGGCCTTGCAGCAAACGAAAACACGGCGGGCCTGTTCGGACTCGACGGAGCTATCGACAAGGAAATCGCATGACCGAACAAACCATCGCCGGACCGTTCAACACCTTCCCTGACAACACCGACGCCATCCGTGCACAGATCGAGACCCTGAACGCGATCACCGCCTACTACGCCTCGATCACCGCCATCCCTGCGGTTCGGCCCGAGCCCGTCATCACGGCCAAGGACATCGCGAACGTGGGCGGTGCCGTCGCCGATGCACTCCACAAGATGAATAGGTCAGGCGCGCAGGTCATACAGGGCGAGAAGTTCGCACGTGGCGGCGTCGTCTACCCAACCAAGGTGGAGACGATTACTGCAGCCAACGGTCCAGTAGCCGCGATCACGTTCGCATGGAGTCCCGACGAGGCGCACCATCTCGGCCGCAACGAGGTGCTCGAGCTCCGCGACCAACTGTCCCGGTTCCTTCTCGAAAGCGCCAAGCAGCTTTCGCCCGAGGTCAAGTCGTGAGCGAACGCATGGAATTGACCGACACCGAGCTACAGGACCGACTCCGCTACGCCACGACTGTCGTGATCATCGGCGTCAATCCTGACAATCCAACCGAGCGCTTCATGGACGTCGCGCAACTCCCCAACGGCCGCCCGATCTGTAAAGCACAGCAGGCAATGATGATGCTCGATGCCGCACAGGCTCTGGCAGAACAGCACGACTGCACCTAAAACCCCGGTGGCGTCACCCGAGTAAGTCTGTGTCCGGTCCAGATGGCCGGCGAACCTGACGCCACCGGCTCAACCTCCCCACTCCATTCCCTCATGAAACGAGGTCTCGCGATGACGCATGCCCAAAACACCCTGACACCGATTGCCGACCAGCTCGACAGAGAGCTCCGAGTTACCTGGATCCAAGACGATCCGAAGTCGTTCGCAGATGCCTGTGCCGACATCAACATCCTGCGCACCGCCTCACTGGCTCACGACGAACTCAATGCGCACCGCGACGAAGTGATCGAACTGGCAGCGGCCGAGCTCGGAATCTCGCTCGACCAGGCCGAACCGCCCTACGCCACATTCGACGTCGTCGACAACGAACATCGGGCAAAGCTTCTCAAGATTGCCCGCTACATCGTTGCAGTGCTCGCGATCGTCGTCGCCATCGGACTATGTGTCGCATACGTCGCCCATCCGGATTGGCGGTAGCGAAATGTTTTGGCTCTCAATAACTCTCGTTCTCGGCATCGCCGGTCTACTCATCCTCTCGACATTGCTGGTGAAGCCATGAAAGACCTCCGCGCAATGGCCGAGATACTCGACGCCCACGCCCTCGATCTCGCCGAGGCCGACGACTACGAGGGCGCCAAGCTGGTCCTCGAAACCGCAATTCTGTTTGAAGCTCGTCACCAGCAGATCGAACTCTCACAGTTCAATCCGCGCGGCGTGGTGGACGACCGATGAGCGACCTCGACGCCGAGGGCGTCGTATTCGACATTTACGAGAATCTGCCCCGTGTCGAAGGATTCGGCGCATGGAATCAGACCGACCTCGACACCTTCGCGATCGCGAAACGGCTTGATCTCGCGTCCGGATTCTTCGAGATCGCCACGCCTGATGACGACGTGGCCATGATTCACCTCGTCGCACCCCGACTCCCCGTCCAGGCTCAGCACGCGCCGGAGTTCGGTGCCGCAATGGATCACGCCTACGACATGACGAATCACAAGAACGGAATCACTAATGACTGAGCGACACCTCATCGTCATAGACCTCGAGACCACCGGCCTGAACGTCATCCAGGACGTTCCCGTAGAGGTTGCCGTGATGAATGCGAGCACTGGCGAACGGTTCCAGTTCGTTCCACATGTCTCGCGTGATCGATTGAAATCAGCAGATCCGGAATCCCTTGCAGTGAATCGCTTTTACGAGCGTCGGCTGTTCGATCGGATGCTCAGTCCGAACAACACCCGTGAGGCGTATCTACGGCTTGCAAAGATGCTCAAGGGCAACACGTTTGCCGGTGCGAATCCCGCATTCGACTCGGCCATTCTGCGGAACATCTTCGTGGGCAGCATCGGAATCGATCCGCAGTGGCATCACCGACTTGCCGACCTGTCGGCTATTACTGCGGGCCTTTTCAACATCCCGCCGACCGAGCTACCCGGCCTCAAAGACTGCTGCCTCCGCTTCGGATTCCAAATCGAAGAGGGCTATGCGCCACACACGGCAATGGGAGACGTCCTGGCTACGGCCGAATGCTTCACGCGACTTGCAACTGGCTCGTACCCACTACCCACCGGAGAGGTCCCGTTCTGATGACCAACAAAGCCGAGCTCGAACCGATCGACGCCGAGATCGTCGATGCGGAGATCGTCGACGAACCGCTGCTCGCACCGGACGAAGAAGGTGTCTACGAAGGGATTCCGGATCACGTCTACCACGGCGACACGAACTCACTGTCGTCGTCGGGAGCACGAAAGATTCTCTCCACCAACCCGGCGAAGTTCCGGTACGGGCAACTCAACAATCGCAAGCCCACGAAGGCATTCGACCTCGGACATGCCGCGCACACGCTCGTTCTCGGTGAAGGTCCGGAACTCCGAGAGATCCCCGAGAAGGTCCTGGCGTCGAACGGGGCAGTGAGCACGAAGGAGGCGAAGACCTTCATCGCCGAGGCCAGGGCCGCCGGCGCCGTGCCACTCAAGCCGGATGAGTACAAACAGGTTCACGAAATGGCCGACCAGCTGCGCGCGCACCCGCTCGCGTCACTGCTGTTCACCTCTGGCGCGGCCGAACTGTCTCTCTATCACCGCGACCGAGAGACCGGCGTCATGATTCGCACCCGACCGGACTGGCTGCCGGACCGAAAGTCCGGACGCCTACTCATCACGGACTACAAGACGGCCGTCGACGCAGGCCCGAAGGCCTTCCGGAAATCGATGTTCGATTACGGCTACTTCCAGCAGCACCCCTGGTACGTCGACGCAGTGGCCGAACTCGGCATCGACGATGACCCCGCATTCCTCTTTGTCGTCCAGGAGAAGACCGCGCCCTATCAGGTCGTGATCCACGAGATCGACGCCGAGGACGTCGAACTTGGACGCCAACTCAACCGACAGGCAATCGACCTGTTCGCCCAATGCCAGCAGTCCGGCCACTGGCCCGGCCCGCCGGCACAAGTCCACCGCGCATCCCTTTCCGGATGGGCACGCAACGAAATCGAGGAGACCCTTCAGTGAACGCACCAGCTCGCCGCTACCAGCCCATGTCCCAGCCCGCACGTCGCGGCAACAACAACGGCAAAGAGGAGCCCTCGCTTTCGGTCCTGATCGAACGCATGAAGCCCGAGATGGGCCGCGCATTGCCGAAGCACATGGACCCCGACCGCATGGCACGCATCGCTCTAACGGTGCTGCGCCAGACCCCGAAGCTCGGTGAGTGCAACCCGCAGTCGTTCCTCGGTGCGCTCATGACCGCCGCCCAGTGTGGACTCGAGCCCGGCCCCCTCGGCGAGGCGTACCTCGTTCCCTATGGCCGCGAGGTGACATTCGTTCCCGGCTACCGCGGCCTGGTCAAGCTCGCATGGCAGTCGAACCAGCTCTCATCGATCGCCGCGCACGTCGTCCACGAGCGTGACACGTTCAAGTTCTCGTACGGCCTCGACCCGACCCTTGTCCACGAGCCCGCACTCCGTGACCGTGGTGACGTCATCGCCGCGTATGCAGTCGCGACATTCAAGCACGGCGGCAACGCTTTCGAAGTCATGCCGATCGAAGACATCGAGGCGATCCGCAAGCGCTCCAAGGCATCGAACAATGGGCCATGGGTCACCGACTGGAACCAGATGGCCCGCAAGACAGTGCTCAAGCGACTGTCGAAGTGGCTACCGCTGTCTCCCGAGTTCGCCGACGCAATCCAGCGTGACGGCACTGTCCGAACCGACGTCGGCAGCCAGCTCGGCGAAGTCGCGCCATCGTGGATTGATCCGGATCCGGAAGATGACGGCAGAGTCACCGCCGCCGAGATTCTGGCCCAGGGCGAAGAGCCTGCCTCAAATCAGGGCGCAAAACCGGAACCCTCGCAGGTCAACGACCTGGAATCCGAGCCCGTCGACGGCGAGGTTGTCGAGGTGAAGAGAGTTGGACCGCGCCAGTTGAAGAAGATCCAGGATCTCCTCGCCAACTGGAAGTACGAGGACCGCGCCGCTCGGCTGCAGTACCTACAGGGACAGTTCGCTGACCTCGAGCGCGAGGAGGACATCCCGGCCGAGCATGCAACCGAGTTCATCAAGTTCCTTGAATCCGAGCAGGCCGCCGACGCCGCGAAGGCAGCAGAATCTGACGCAGAACATGTCGGCGAATCCCCTGAATCCGCATAGCAATTCCGTCCAACACAAGGAGATTCACAGTGAACGCTCAGCCCCTAATCGACTCCGCCCGCCTGCAGTTCTCCGGCCTGTCCGCCGAAGACTTCGAAGACGTCCCCGAGATCGGCGAGCAGCGGACTTACACCATCCTGGCAACCTGCCAGTCGCACACCGAACGCGCAATGGCGAATGAGGGCACGCGCAAGTCGGTGAACATGAAGGTAGTTCGCGTGCTGTCCGGCGTCGACAAGTCGATTGCCGAAGACGCGAAAGCTGAACCGAGCCTGTTCGATACGCCCCAAGGCGACGACACGGAATCCGAGGACTCCGACACGGATTCGGACGAGCCTGACACGGAATCCGAGGGTGACGACACGGATTCGGCCGACTCTGAAACGCCCTCGAATGTCACGGCATTCACCGGCCCGCAGTTCTCCGCTGGCGAGTAACCAGCCCCCGCAGTAGATCCCGGGCCGCCGTCGTATTGGCGGCGGCCCGCTTATGCACAGGAGTTATCCACAATGAGCACAAACGAAATTGATCCCGCGCTCGTCGAAACGCTCTCCCATCTCGCATGGGAGGCCTCGCAGCAGTCCGCTTACACGCGCTGGCAGGACACCGAGTCCGACGACGGCCAGCCTCCGGTGGTCGGATGGGAGGACCGCACCGAAGAGCAGCGCGAGGACACTCGCGCAGGTGTGCGCTCCATCCTTCGCGGACTGCGCAGGCGCGCCCTGTTCCCGGCAACCGAACCTGCCGAGGATGGTTGGGGCGACGTGAACCCGAACGATCCAAAGGGCCGTACGTACCGCGAGACTGCTGAGGAGTACTACTCCGCCCCTGCTGTACCCGCCGAGGAGGAGACGAAAGCGGAGGCGCTGACCACACTCCTTGAGGGCGTCCTCGAATATGACTCCGCCGATATGGGATGGCACCTTCCGGGTGATTGGGATCCAACTGACCTCGCTGATGCAATCGTGCACGCGCCCGCATCCTCGCCGGTTGTCCCTGCCCCCAACGAAACCGGGCCGTGGCAGACATGGGAAGCGGTGCCGGACGGGGTGAAGTACCACGGCATCGGTGGGGGCGGCGGCGTTGTCTACGTGAACTATGGCGGACAGCGATTCCGTGCCGAGTCAGGCGTGCTGTCACTGAATACGGATCGCAGCGTGCAGATGACCGCCCCGTTCGTTGCGGCCGAGGAGGGGCAGTGAGTAGGTGCCATGACTGCTCATGCCACCTCGACCCGCCCTGCAACCAGTGCGTTGAATGCGCGCACTGGGACCACCCCGACTGCGAAAACGACTGCCAGGACTGCGAGGACCACCATGACGATTGAGCACACGAAATCCTGCCATTACTGCTCGACCACCGAGCGCGATCTCCGACCGTACGGACCCGGCGGATCGTGGGTGTGCTTCCCCTGCGCAACGGCGACGCCGGAACGAGAAAAGCAGGCGAAGAACGCATTTGGGGCGCTACTCGACGGCAGCGAAGCAATCTCGCCATCGGGCATCGTCGCAATCGGCGAGACCGGTGGGCCAAGGCCATTCGATCCGAATGAGGCGACTTCATGACTGTGGATGTTGAGCACACGAAAGCGCAACTCCAAGATGCACGCCGGATGATGGCAACGGCGCGGCGGCATGGGATCAGCATTGGTCCGTCTGTTGCAGAATCGCTGCTCGTCAAAGCGGATACTCTGGTTGCGGCTGTCGAGCGAGTCAAAGGACTTCACGTCCCAGGGCCGTCTCCGTCGAGTAGCAAGTACTGCTGCGAATGCGCAGACCCCTATCCCTGCAACACAATCCGAGCTCTGGACGACACATGACCCCCGACCGCTGCCCGGTCTGCTGGCGATCAATCCCGCTCGACGACGAGTCGCGGATGACTCGCCACCGCGACAAGGCCGGCAACGCGTGCCCTATGTCCGGGCAAGACGCATCGAATCTAGATCCCATCGAATCACTTTCAAGAACGGAGGCCGCGAACCATGACTCGTGAATATGCTCGCGTCCGGCTCAATATGGCGGAAGATCCCGCATACCTGGATCTCACCGTCGACGCGCAGCACCTGTACGCAAATATCCTTCTGATCGACCCCTCGCTGTCCTACTGCGGCATCGCCGACTGGCGTCCAGTGCGCCTGACACAGCGCGCAGCAGATCTCACCCTCGATCGCATCATGGCCGCCGCCGCAGTACTCGAGCAAGCCCGATTTGCACTCTTCGATCCCGACACCGAAGAGGTACTCGTGCGCACTCTCGTTCGCAATGACGAGCTACTGCGCAACCCGAAAATGGCCCTGTCTGTCGTCAAGGCATATCAAGGCACAGCGTCGCGAACACTGCGTGCGATCGTTGCCTCAGAGCTTCACAAGGCCCGAGAAACTCAGGCCGAATTCTCTTCGTGGACGCACCCGCTGTCCAAGGATGCACTCGGTCGATTACTCGAACTTCCGACACTCGATCCGGCCGATTACACCAATCGGATTACCAACCCGATTACCAATCGGAATACCAATCACATTGGTAACGACATTGGTAATGCCGATGAGGTCCCGAATGCCAATCGGATTACCAATACGGACCCGGGTGCGGATTACCAATCAGATTCGGTCGATTTCCTACCAGTAGCCAGCAACCAGCAGACATACAGCCAGCAGCCAGAGAGTAGTTACGTAGGTACGGAAGGTAACGACGCGAGCGCGAACAAACCCCCACCCCTCCATTGCCCTCGGCACATCAACGAACCGACGACGAGCCCCTGCCACGCCTGCGGCGAGGCTCGGCGCAATCGACAGGCCTGGGACCGCGAGCAGTCCGATGCGCAGCTGTTCGCGATCTCCGAGGAGGCCCGTCGCCGCGCCGAGATCAAAGCCGTCGCGATCGAAGCGTGCGAGATCTGCAACGAGCACGGCTACGTCGGCACGACCGTCTGCGATCACGATTCCGAGCGCTTCGCCCGAAATCGTCGCGGAATCGACCTGGTCAACGAGACGCTCGCCAAGAAGCGGGCCGAAGCTGCGGCAAAGGAATCCGACGATGAATAACTTCGAAGATTTGATGAATCACGAATCCGCACTGACGGTTTCGTGCCAGGAATGCAAGTCGGCGATCGGTGAAAGCTGCACGCGGATCGACATCAAAGGCCAGCGTTGGCCGCTCGTGAACTTCCCGGCGCACCATTCGCGGCTCAAGCGGACTGAGCGGATCAAGCGATTGCAGGAATTCGACGAGGAGCGTTCGAAGGCGCTCGGCCGTGGACACGACCTCACAAAATTGCAATTCGCCGCCCCCGAGGGCAGCCAGGCCGTAGGAATCGCTATCGAGGATTCGAGGCGAGGGCGATGAGCACCACCGTCGTAGGCATCGATCCGTCGTTGACCGGAACGGGCATCGCGATCCTCGGCCATCCGAAGACTGCCGAGAGCCCCAACGTGCCGATCCTGACAACCGTCAAGACCGAGAAGCGCGGCACACGATTCCTTGATCGAGCCAATCGCATCAGCCAGCAAATCGAGCAGATCTGGAAAGCCATGCCGCCACTCGTGCGACTCGTCGTCATCGAGGATCTGCCCGTGGTAAATCCGATGCCCGGAGCAGCGAGCGCTTACCAGGACCGATCAGCGCTGATCATCGCCCTCGGCGCGAAGATTCAGAAGGCCGGACTTCCGCTCGTCGCAGTGAACCTTTCCACACTCAAACTCTTCGCTGCCGGCAACGGCCACGCCAAGAAGCCGGAGATGATCGAAGCCATGAAATTCCTTTGGCCCCATGCGGATATCGGTAAGGACGACAACCGCGCCGATGCTCTGGCTCTTGCCACGATGGGCGCTTTCCATCTCGGCTGGCACGAACCGGAACTACCTCACCACTACACCCCGAAAGTCAACTGGCCGAACGGAAGCGACAGATGACTACCCTCCCGAACTACCTAGCTCCGCGCTTGATTGGGTGCTCCACTCCTCGCATACTATCGAGCTGCGCACGCGGACCTCGACCAGCCGCATTTCCTTTGCGGGGTTTCGCTTTCCATTTGCCTAAGAACCGCTCAGGCGCGCATCTGTCAGCTAGTGGCCACTTCAGGATCCAACCGCGTAGCTTCTGTGCGCGCTTCCAGTTCCATCCCCACAGTGCAGTTTCTGAGTCTGTGGTCGTTTCGACCTTGCCGCAGATCGCCGATGACCGCATATTTCCGAGAAAGGGCTCGTCCCAGAACACAATGAACCACAGCTTCGAAGCCTCGACGCCGATCACTCGGAAAGCCCAGGTTTGCTTCGTGTCGGTACAGAGCAACCGTGCCACTGGCAGTGAATCAACCGGGGTATACGTGTCGTCGCCGTATAGCTCGCAGCGCAGGTTGTGCCAAGACCCTGGCCCCACCGCGGACACACCAACTGTCACGGTGTCTTCGATCGGAGCGTGGTCAGCTTCAAAAATGAGCGCACCTCCGTTGGAACTTCTTGCGACCGCCAGCTGCCGCATCATGACAAGAATGCCAGCGGCAGCAAGGGCCGCGGCAAGGATGGTAACGATGTTGATTAAGTCTTCCACGAAACGCATGCTATCTACGATGTTCGGTGTCCGGTGAACATCGCTTGCGCAAACTGCGGTCGAACCGTCCGTGGCGAATTGGAACTCTGCTTGCTTTGCCTCGAATCGCTTCGCGCCGAGCTGCGTTGCGTCCCGGGGCTCGTTTCGGACATGACAGTCACCCGTGCACGCCTCGATCGGATGAGTAGCGGCCTAGTGCGCGGCAAAAGTGCCGAAACCACCTTGCCGATCCGCCTGGACAAGTTCGACCGCCGCCCGACGCAGTTTCCGCTCGACAGCCTGACGAATGAGGTCGTTACGTGGGCAAGGCTTGTCGCAACGGAGACCGGACAACTTCGGGACCTATTCGCGGCTCTGGAGAGTTTCGAGTTTCGGCAGGCGGTTCATGCGCGACGGCACCGCAAGCATGATCCGGCATGGCTCTCCACCGAGACTGCGGTAGACGCCGAACTGGCCGCGATCTGGCTCGCTGACCACGCTGGATACCTCGCATGGTTGCCGGCCATTGCTGAGATGCACGATTCGATCACCAGCGCGATAGCACGCTGCCGCAAGGAAATCGACCGTCTACCAGAGCTTTCATACAAAGGGCCCTGCCCTCATGTGAGCTTTGACGAGGAGCGGCAACCATTCACCTGCTCGGCCGACCTGTACGTCGAGCGCGGTGAGGATTACGTGAGCTGCCCGCGCTGCTGGACACACCATCGGGTCAGGGATCTCGAACTCCTCATGGTGCACGCCCTCAACGAGCAGTTGTTCACCCTCGCCGAGATCGATCGGCTACTGCGCGAATTGGGTGAGCCGATCCCTATCGGGACGCTCTATTCGTGGCATAGCCGCAAGGTGATCGAACCGCAAGCATGGCGGCAAGGTGATGGCACGATCTCGAATTTCTGGATGCGCAGATCTGACCCGCCATTGTTCCGACTCGGAGATATCCGAGAGGCGCGAGTGAGAGGGGTTCCAGTGTCGTGATTGCTAGTGATCGGTTGTCGGGCTACTTGGCTACTATGACCGATCACCTACGAGAGGAAATCGATGAAGGATTGGCCGGAGTTGCTGGCTCAGGATCTACCCACCGTCCAGGAGTCAGTGCCGGTTCCGCCCGTGCCAGCGTCATATGCACCACAGGTTCTGATCGAAAATATTCCGCCGATCCCAGGCATATTCACCCAATCCACTGCCACCATCGTGGCTGCATTGATCGCATTGGTTGCAGCAAGCCTAGCGCTCGGCGGGGTCTTCTATGCCCAAAGCGTGACGCGCGCAGCGACTAAGGCTCAACTACGACAGCAGCGGAGCGCAATGATCCGTCAAGATAGACATTTTCAGGCACAATTGATCACACAGCAGCGACTTCACGAAGACGCGCAATCACACCAGGCGAAACAGCATGAAGAATCCATGCGTCAACAACGGGAAAGTCTGCAATTCGAGTTGCGCGCGGCCGAACGAAAACAGCACCGCCTAGACAAACTTGATGCGTTGATGGAAGCTGCCCGCGTTGCGTCCCTTGCCGCTGACCGAGGAAATCTGTACATTATGACGCAGAGTAAAGCAGACGAAGATCTTGATGGAAATGATCTGATTGACTCGCTGGATTCATTTTCCGAGGCAATGAATCTATGCAGGATGTCTGAGATAAGACTGACATTGCTTGGACTCGACGACATATCCGAAAAATTGGCTTCGACCATTGTTCAGTTTTCGGAGATATACGATCCCAACAACAATCTGGTCGATAACGAGCAAGTAGCTATCGGCACCCGCATTGTACGCACCGTGCGCGGGTTCCACTTCTCCGTAAAACAGGAAGCGCAGCAATTGAGCTTGTAAGCATCTCTCTAACGGTGTCAAAATCTGCGCATCCGCCTGAGCTGACGCTAGGCCGCTAGGCTCCTGGTTGTATGACAGAATCTTGCGATGAGCAATGAGAAGGCAACAACGGATCACACCGACGACGTGAGATCCGTATTCGTAATTTCGCCAATCGGCGCGGCGGGAACGCCCGAATCAATCAAAGCGCAAGCTGTGCTCGACTACATCATTCGCCAAGCGCTGACACTTCCGAAATGGGACGTAATTCGAGCCGATGAAGAGGCGGACTCGGGTTCCATCACCCACAAGGTGATCGAACGAATTGCAACATCGGACCTTATTGTTGCGGACCTGACGGATCACAACCCGAATGTGTTCTACGAACTGGCAGTTGCGCATGGCTACAACAAACCCGTCGTTAACCTGATGACCGATGGGCAACGGATGCCATTCGATATCGTTGATCAGCGCGCCGTCTTCTATGATCTCACCGATCCGGGTTCGGTGCATCGAGCCAAATCGCGATTGGCAAACGCGGCGGAGAACGCACTCGCACCTGAAGCCAAGCTCACCAATCCTCTTGCTGGATACAAGTTGTTCGCGGACGTGCCGAATGAGGCCGGTGGCGCCGCTCCAAACGGAGCGAAACTGGAGTATGCACTGGATACGATCATGGCAAGGCTGGGGCGAATTGAATCTGAAATCGTCCGCGACCCTGACCTTGGAAGGCACATCCAGAAGCCAACCGACGGAGGCCTGATGGATCGCAGCGTTCGCTACTTGATGGCAGCGAGCGAGGACGCCAAGTCGGAACTTCAAAAACTGGGCTCATCCCTCGCTCGAGAACTCGATGAACTGAACAGAGTGGAGGATCCGACGCCGAAGCAGCTTCACCAGATGAACGCACTGCAAAAGAAGTTGATGACGATTAATTTCGAGCTAGATGCTACGAGGCGTCGAGCCCTTTGACAGCCTTCCGACCAGCATGCAAGGATGATCCGCAGTGCCACAGGTGTATCAATCACCCAATTCTGCACATTCTCACTGCCATCCAGAACGCGCCCGGCCCCGTTGACGCACCACTGAAACATCACCAGTGCGTGCTCCGGGGCCGGGCGTATTAGTACCGCCCCACCAAAGACCCCACCCCGGAAGTCACCGCCCCGGACGCGCATCCCGGGGAGTACGGAATCTAAGCAACGCATCATGGCCATTTGTCGATGGCTCGCGGCGCTGCCTGGGTGGGTTACAACTGAATAGGAATCCTCTGTAGCTCAGCGGTTAGAGCTGGCAACAATTCACCGGTGGAAACGTAGGAGACAAGTCCCGGTTGGAAACCAAGACGCTGGTTCGAATCCAACCAGGGGAACTACCGCCCAGCCCGACCTACCCCGACGAGGAGGTGGACCGTGGCACGTATCGACAGGTGGGAATGTGTCGAGACCAAGAGACTCTCGACCAAGTGGACCACCAACAGCACACCGAAGAAACGCAGGCGAAAGAAGAAGGATCGAAATGCGTGAGAGCAAAGGATTCTTCTGGCTTGTCATCGCACTGCTTCGAATGTGGTTGCCGCTGAACGTGCGGCGCCGGTAGCTAGGGCAGGTGCAGACATGGGACGCACAGGTGGACGCAGATATCGGGCGAACCGCGAGACAGTCCTGCAGGGCGCGACGGTGTGCTACCTCTGCGGCCGGCCGATCGACCCCGACCTCAAAGCGCCCGACCCCATGAGCCCGAGCGCCCACCACCTCAATCCCTATGCCAAGGGCGGCGGCGACGAGGTCTCGAACCTGCGCCCCACTCATCTCGTCTGCAACCAGCGGCAAGGCGACAAACCGACGCGGGTCATCAATCGCAGCAGTCGGGAGTGGGTCTGACGAGGCCCACCAGCTCGGAGCAGACCCGGGCAAGGTTGATGCACCCCGACGTCGATCCGACCCTGCCCTGACCTGCTCGGACGTCGAGCCAGGCCAATGGGGAGGGGTGCCCCCCTTCGAGCGATCCGAAGGTCGCAACACGGCGAGGCCTTCAATACCCCCCCGCGTGATTTCCACACGCTCGAGACGATGACGAGGAGGGCTCGGCGATGGCTCGACCCAGGTCACTGGCCGTAATCGCGGCCGAGGGAGACCAGTTGAAAACTCTGGAAGCGCTCCGCGACAAGTTGGCCCGCAGGCTGGACTCACCGAAGACTGCGCCGCGAGACTTCGCGGCCCTGACACGCCACTTTGTGCAGGTGGGCAAGGAAATCGAGTCACTCAAGGTGCGCGCCGCGACCGCGAAGAACTCGGCGGGCATCGCAGACGAGTCGACGTGCGCAAACCCTGTCGCTGATGCGCCATCCGAAGCTATGACGCCGATTCAAGAACTGTCAGCAGCGGTGAAGGCGAAACGGATGCGGATCGTCCCGGCGTCGTAAGCGGGGCGGGGGTGGGCAGTGCAATCTACCGTCCTCGAGCGTCCGACCGTCGGCGTCCAGACGCCCCGCATTCGGATCGCCCCGGCTGTGACCTACCTCGACACCTTCGGACCCGAAGCGGTCAGGTTCGCCGCTCAGTACGGCCTCGTCGCGGATCCGTGGCAGGCGTTCATCCTCGACGACTGGCTCGCATTCCGTCTCGACGGAAAGTGGGCATGCGTCCGGTGCGGATTGTCGGTACCGCGCCAGAACGGCAAGAACGGCGTCATCGAGATCCGCGAGCTGTTCGGCATGGTCGAACTCGGCGAGAAGATCCTGCACACCGCACACGAGGTCAAGACTGCGCGCAAGGCATTCAAGCGCCTCAAACACTTTTTCGGCGATCAGGTCAACGATCCGAACGCCAAGTATCCCGAACTCAACGCGCTCGTCGTCGAACTCCGAAACACCAACGGACAAGAGGCGATTGTCCTCTCGAACGGCGCGTCGATCGAGTTCGTGGCGCGCTCGAAGGGCTCAGCTCGCGGCTTCACTGTCGACGTCGTTGTCATGGACGAGGCACAGGAGTTCTCCGACGAGGCGCTTGAAGCGTTGGGCCCGACGACTCGCTCGGCACCGCTGAAGAACCGCCAATTCATCTACGCCGGAACACCGCCCGGGCCGAAGAACAACGGTGAAGTCTTCACGCGTCACCGCACGCTCACGATGGAAGGTAAGCAACTCCGCGCCCTGTGGCATGAGTGGTCATGCGAGGACGGCGTTGACTACGACGACATCCACGTACAGGCGCAGGCGAACCCGGCCGCTGGTGGTCGACTCGAATTCGAGACCATCGCCGAAGATCGCGGCACTTATTCCGACGAGGGCTTCGCGCGCGAGTGCCTCGGAATGTGGTCCGCTGCAGCCACGCACAGCCCCATCGACCTCGTGACGTGGGCCAACGACGCGGTCGACTTCGACAACCCGGACACCCAGGACTGGGAATCGCAGATCGATTCGATGCCCGCACTCGGCATCGATGTCGCACCGGACAACGCAACAGCATCTGTCTCTGCGGCGGGTCGCCGAATCGACGACATGCCCATGGTCGAGATGCTCGAGAACCGCGCCGGCATGGGCTGGGTCGTGGACTACGTGAAGGCGGTATATCGCAAGGGGAAGTTCCGCGGGGTCGTCATCGATGGCGGTTCCCCTGCTGCTCCACTGATCGAACCGCTTGAAACTGCAGGCATTCCGGTCATCGTGACCGGTGCGCAGTACATGGGCACCTCGTGCGCGAATTTCTACCGCAAGGCGATGTCGAGCGAGATGGTCCACCTCGACCAGCCGACATTCAACACCGCGGTGGCCGACGCCCGTAAACGCAACATCGGTTCCGAAGGCCTCTGGGGCTGGAATCGCAAGAACACCACGGTTGACATCACTCCGCTCGTCTCGGGAACTCTCGCGCTCGGTTCCATCGATGCGCCGATTCCGAAGCCGAAGCACAACATCTCGAACGCCGTCTACGGCTTCAACTGACAGGAGGCCTCATGGCGACGGAACTCGACAACTCGGGCGATCTGAAACTCGTACGTAGCGGACTCGCGAAACTCGCTTCGGCGCTGCCGATGTGGCAGGTACGCGAAGACGCAGCGACCGGTAAGGGCAATCTCCCGTATGCCCCCAAGGGTGTCGACGTCGAGTACCTGGCTCTGCAAAAAATGGCACCGCTTCCGCTCATTCGTCTGGCTGTCCGCACCACTTGCCAGCGTCTGCGTGCGGGCGGCGTCCGCACGGCGAAGGGCGCGGACTTCGACAAAGAGCTGTGGCGCATCTGGGACCGGAACAATCTCGGCAGTCGCCAGCGAATCGTCTACCGCGACGGCATTGTTCACGATCGCGGCATCATGTCGGTATGGCCAAACAAAGCCGACAAGAGCACTCCGATTGTCCGCCCGGAGTCGCCAAAGGCGGTATGGATCGAGCCGGATCCGGCAGATCCCTTCTCGTCGATCTGGGCCGTGAAGCATTGGACCGAGAGCCGCGATGACAAGACCATCACCGTCGCAATGCTCTATACGCCGAAGTATTGGGCGAAGTTCGAAGGCGACGGCGCACAGAACCTGGGCGAAGTAAAGCGCGGAAAGAATCCACTCGGGCGCGTGCCTTTCGTGACGTTCGAGCCCGAGATTGACGCCGAAGGCAATAACAGCTCGCTCATCGATGCGCTCATGGAACCGCAGAAGGCCGTCAACACCCTGCGTTTCGATCTCCTGCTCGCCGCGCAGTTCGCTGCGTACCGTCAGCGGATCGCGACCGGCTACGACCCGGTGGTGCGCGACGGCAACGGCGATCCGATCGTCAAGCGAGACCCTGAGACCGACGAGCCGATCCTCGACGCGGATGGGCTCGAGCAGCCGCTCATTCGATCGCCCGGCCGTGTCGGGGTTGACCGGATGCTCGTCTTTCCTGGTACTGACACGGAGATCACCGACCTGTCCGAGTCAGATCTCGGCAACTATGTCACCGCGCTCGACATGCTCGTCGCGACATTTGCCGCGGTTGCGCAGGTGCCACCGCAGTACTTGATCGGTGATTTCAAGAACGTCTCCGGCGATCTCATGGTCGCCACCGAGGCCACACTGCGATCGCTCGTGACCGACCTGCAAACCGGATACGGCGAGTCGGACAAGGAAGTCTTCCGCCTGGTCGAAATCGCTCGCGGTGGGGATGCGGACGCGCTGAGTGACCTCGAAGTCGACTGGTCCGATGCAGATCCGAAGAACATCAACCAGATCGCTTCGGCTGCATCCCAGATGGTTCCGAATGGTGCGCCGATGCGGATGTTCCTCGAGCAATGGCCCGGATCGACACCCCGCACGGTTGAACGCTGGTTCGCCGATGCGGAAGCCGAGCTCTCTCGCGTGATGGCAGGTGACTACGCAGCGACTGAGACGGGGCCGAAGCCTGATGAGTGAGGACGATCCGCTTCGGTTGGGCAAACAGTTCTACGTGCAGCAGGGCAGGCGGAATCGTCGGGCCGCGAACGCAGTTCAAGCCTTGTGGCGCCAAGCCGACCCTATGGATCTAACCGGCTGGTTCGAAGCCAATCAGGTCGACCTCGTGCTGCCGATGCTGCAGGGAATGGAAACCAGCGCAGTCCAAGCCGAGCGATATGTTGCAACTCAGGCCAGTGCGCAGGGCGTGAAGGTGCTCGGCGAGTCGATCAACCCGCTCGGCTTCACGGTCGAGCTCGACGCCGCGGCGCGCATGGCCTACTCAGCGTCGGTGCTACCGGCCAAAGAGGCGATGGCACAAGGGCTCGGCGCACAGATGGCCACCACGCTGGCTACCAAATCACTGGTTCGACTCACCGCAACACTCGTCGCCGATGCAAGCCGCGAGGCCACGCAGGCTGCGATGGTCTCGAGCCGATTCGGTGGCTACGTGCGCATGCTGCAACCCCCCTCGTGCCATCGCTGCGCCGTGCAGGCGGGTAAGTGGTTCCGCTGGAACAAGGGTTTCGAGCGGCACCCTAAATGCGACTGCGTACATATCCCAGCACAGGAGGCGAGGGCTGATGATCTACGACTCGATGTCACCGCCGCTATCCGCGCCGGAAAAGTCACCGGCCTCAACAAGGCCGACATCGCAGCAATCCTCAACGACGGCGCAGATCCCAGCCAGGTCATCAACGCCCACCGTGGCATGTCTACCTCGAATGTCTTCGGCCAGACGCTGAAGATCACGAACGAAGGCGTCACCCGACGCGGAATCGCACACAGGTCGATGGGCCAGGCTGCGTACGTCCGGCGCCAGGGCGAGATGAGGGCGGCCGGCCAGCGCTACGCACAGTGGCGCTCGGCCCGACTGTCCCCCTCCGCCATCTACAACATCGCCGAAAGCAAGTCGGACGCACTACGTCTGATGAAGCTCTACGGCTACATCCTCCCGGACTGACCGGGCCAAGACTCCCCCCGCTCGTGCGGGGTGCGCGTGACCGCTGCGCTCTCAGCGGGTGAAGGAGAACCATGCTCAACACGATTTCGAAGGTCATCGCACCCGAGGTTATCGACCCTCTGACGATCGGACGGGCCAGGTTCTGTGCTCGTCGAATGCATCCTCGCCGCGACGAAGGCGGGCACGCAGGCGGCGGCGGGAATGCGGGCGGCGAAGGCGGCGAAGGCGGGACCGGCGGTGAAGGTGGCACGGATGAAGGCAAGACGTTCAGCCAGGCGGACGTCGACCGTATCGTGCAGGGCCGACTCTCGAAGTACGCCGACTACGACGCCATCAAGACCGAGCGCGACGAGCTGAAGACGAAGACGGCCACCGCGCAGGAGCTCGAAGTCGAGAAGGCTCGCAAGGAGGGCCGCGACGAGGTCACTACCAAGGCGACCGAGCGTCTCGTCCGCGCCGAAGCTCGTGGCGTCGCGGCCGAACTCGGCTTCCACAACCCCGGTGAGGCGCACCTGTACATCGACATCACCAAAGTCCAGCTCAAGGATGACGACGTCGACGTCGACGCACTCAAGGAGTTGCTCACCGCGGCAACGAAAGACCGGCCGTATCTCCTCAAGGACGACGACGGTCATGGCTCCCATGTCGACGTCGGAATCGGTCGACGCGGCACAGCTCCCGAGCAGAAGCCGGGCATGCCCCGACTCGAATCCGCTTTCGACGCGCAATACCGCACCAAGTAACCGGCCGCCACACGGCGGCAACAACTCTCAGAAAGGAACAGTCACATGGCTGTCACTCTCGCTCAGGCTGCCGCTGTGGAGCCGGACCCCATCCGCAGGGGCGCAATCGAAACAATGCACCAGGTCTCGAACGTCTTCGACCGGCTGCCGATCGAAGCCATTCAGGGCAACGCCTACAGCTACGACACCGAGGGCGCACTACCCGGCACGGGATTCCGCACCGTCAACGAGGCGTATGTCGAGTCGACCGGCGTCATCAACATGCAGGAGGAGCGACTGCGCATCCTCGGCGGCGACGCGGATGTGGATAACTTCCTCGAAGCCACCTTCGGCGCAACTCGCGGCTCGCTCATGGCGCAGCAGGTTCGCATGAAGCTCATCTCCGCACATGGCACCTACGTCGATGCCATGTTCAACGGCGATGCCGAAGTCGACCCCAAGGGATTCGACGGCCTCCGCAAGCGCCTGATCAACAAGCAGGTCCTCGACTCCGAGCACGGCTACGGCAGCGATCTTTTCCTCGATGACCTCGACACGCTGTTCGCTCAGGTGCACGGCGGCCTGCCCGATGTCGTCTACACGCCGCAGGAGATCATCGCCCGGCTCAAGTCTCTCGGCCGCAAGATCGGCGGCGCGGACTACATCAACTCCGAGATCACCGGCAAGCGTGAATTCACTTGGAACGGCGTGCCGTTCATCGACCCCGGGGAGCACTGGAGCGGTCGGCGCATCCTGCCGTTCGAAACATCCGGCTCCGATCTCTATGCGCTGAAGTTCGCAAAGGGTTTCACCGAGCACGGCGTGATGGGCATCTCGAACGGCGGTTTGCAGGCCAAGTCGCTCGGCGAGCTACAGGAAAAGCCCGCCATCCGCACCCGCATCGACTTCTTCTGCGGATTCGTCGTCCAGGGCGGCAAGGCCGCTGCCCGCCTGACCGGCGTCAAGCGCTAACCAGAAAGGGATCACTCATCATGGCTGGAACAACCCCTCCCAAGACCACCACTCTCGCGGACGACACTCTCGACGCTCCGCAGAAGACATCCCCCGGTGACGCGCCCGCGGACACCTATGACCCGAAGGAGCGCGCCTCCTCAGCCGCTCCCGACAAGGCAGCCGCTGCTGCTGCCGGTCACCAGACTGTCAACGCCGTCAAGCTCGTCGGGACCATCCCCGACAATGCTCCGACCGGGACACGCACCGAGGTCTACGACGCGCCCCGGCCCGACGGCACCAAGGTCTCCGTCATCCGAAATGTCGATACCGGCGTAACGACGGCCATTCCCGTCGTCACATCCGTTGTCGTCACCCCGGCTACAACGTCGGTTGCGGTGGGCGCTACCCGAGCGCTGACCGTCAAGAGTCAGGCCAACACCACGCTGACCACGGGCGTGAGGTTCTCGACGTCCGACGCTGCTATCGCGACCGTCAACGCGGCCGGCGTCATTACCGGTGTCGCCGCGGGCACGGTCACTGTCACCGCGACATTCGGCACCCGCACCGGCACAACCGCAGTCACCGTCACGGCGTAGTCCGTTACCGAGGAAAGGGGCGCAGATGCCCGAACAACCCGCATTCATCACAATCGAGGATCTGCGCCCCTACCTCCCAGGTAGGCCGGACACCGACCTACAGGACTACATCGACGACGCACTCGGCATCGCCATACAGATCGCGCCGTGCATCGAACGACCATCGTTCGCTCACCGCGCGGCGCTGAAAGGGATCCTTCGCTCAGCGATCCGATACAACGCCTCCGCTGGCAACGGATCTGTCACGCAGACCTCGTCGGGCCCGTTTCAGAAGACGACCGACACCAGGCAGGCGCAATCCGGAATCCTGTTTTCTCCAGCGCAGGTGGAACGACTCGAGGCTATGTGCAAGTCGACCGTCCCGACGCAGGGCGCATATTCCGTTCCGTTTGGCCGTCCGGAGTCGCTCTATGGTTGATCCGGAATTCGAGTGCACGATGCCGATCAGATACCGGCGCAAGATCCCGTCGACGGAAGTCAGCCCGCGCGGTAATGAGGTCGAGAAACATGCCGACGCAACCGAGGAGAAGGTCTGGGCCTGGTACACGGGCGACGAGGCCACACCGACAGACGGGCACGCTCAGCGTGAGTCAATCGACGCGACCTGTTACCCGCCAACGGATCTCGGCGTCAAGCCTGGCGATCTGATCGAACTCCCCGGCGAGGGTTGGCTCAAGGTCGTCAAAGTCGGCAACTATGACAACAATCCCGATTTCGTCCCCGGAATCGTCGATGTCAAACTCCGAAGGGTGGACGGATGAGCGACACGATTGTTCTTGTGCGTCACGTCGACGGCGAAAGTCGTTACGACACAACGACATTCGTTACCGAAGACAAGACCGGACACCTGCTGGTCTATGCGGACCCGACCAAGCATGAGCTACTTGCGATTTACAACGCGAATGGCTGGTTCTCCGCCGAATTCGTAGACAAGGTGGTGAATGACGATGGCACAGCGGAAGTTCGTGCCGAGGCCCAATGCCCTGTATGAAGTTCGAACCTCATCCCAGGCGTTCGCATGGATTGATCGCACGGCAGCAGCAATGGCCGCGGCGGCTGGCCCCGGATTCGAGTGGTCCTCGCGCGTTGGCCGGAAGAATCCGCAAGGTCGCGGTCGTGCGATCGTCTACCCCGCCACATTCGCGGCCCGCCGGAAGAACGCGAACGAGAACACATTGGTGAGGGTGATGGGTAGTGTCCGGTGACCTGATCATCCCCGCCTCTGCAGAAACCGTGCTTGCCACACTGATTCGGGAGCAGATGCCCGCCCACCTCGACGTGTGGGTAGGCACTGAAGCTCCGAACCCGCGCCGCAGTGGAGTCAGGGGCCGCAAGGTCCGGGTCTCGCGGACACCTGGCGGCGGAATGGCCGCACACGGCCGAACCGATCACGTCTTCGCCCTGATCGAATGCTGGGCAGATACCGAAGACGAGGCCGACGACCTCGCCGCAGTCGTCCGCGCCATCATGAAGGCCTCACGCAGCCGAACCGTTCTCGGCACCTTCGTCCGGTGGTGGAAAGAGAACAGCGGCCCGTATCGCTGGCCGGATGAATCCGACCAGGAGCGTTACCAGTTCACCGGAGAGCTCCTCCTGAAAATCGGCTGACCTCAACACATCCCAACCTTTCAAGGCCCGGTGCAACGAACCCTGAAAGGGCTGAATCATGGTCGACACCAGCACAATGACATACGTCGCAAACCCTCCGCTCGACGGCGGCGTACTCCGTTCCGCGAAGCTCGGAACCACGATGCCGGCAACCACGTACGAAGAGCTCGCTGCCGCGTTCCTCGCGAACGATTACGGCGAGATCGGCGACTCCGGCTTCGCCATCAACCGGACCAAGACCACCACGAAGACCCGTAAGTTCGGCGGCGGTGTGTCGCGAGTGATCACCACCGAGACCGACAGCACGGTCAAGATCACCCTCAACGAGGTCAACAACCCCGTCGTGCTCCGAGCGATCAACGGCGCTGCGAACGTCACCGTTCACGATCCCAATGAGCATGGACAGCAGATCACGGTCTACCAGACCAGCGACGACCTGCCGATCGAATCGTGGGTGATCGACTCCATCGACGGCGAGCAGGAAAAGCGCCACGTCATCGAAAAGGGTCAGATCATCGAGATCGCGGAGGTTGTGAACGTCCACACGGCGCTCACGCAGTATCAGGTCACGATCCAGGTGTACGAGTCCACGACGAACGCCCGTAAGGGTGTCAACGTCATCGAGCTGATCAACGACACCACCAAGGCCGTCGTCAGTCCTCTCGCAATCAGCACGACCACGCTGCCCGCGGGCAAGGTCGGCACGCCGTACTCGCAGACGCTCACCTCCACTGGCGGTACAGGTGCAAAGAAGTGGACCAGCACCGGCACCCTGCCCGCTGGCCTGACGCTCTCCTTGGCCGGCGTCCTCTCGGGCACCCCCACCGCAGCCAGCACCCCGTCGATCACCTTCAAGGTCACCGACTCCGCCACTCCGGCAGTCGAGGTCACCAAGGCGATCGTCGTCACCGTCACTGTCTGATGAACCCACCCGGCAGGGGTTGATTCACACCCCACTGCACCGGGCCGCCCTTGCCGGGTGGCCTCAAAGGCCCGGTCGCATTTCTCCCATTGGAACAACTGAAAGGCCTGGTGCAATGGCTGGCTACGTGTACAACCCCGCAGAGTTCAAGAAGTTTCCCGTCGAGATCGTCGAGAACGGTAAGACCGTCAAATACGAGATTCCTCTCACCAGCTACATCCCTCCCGAAATCACCGACTATGCCGACGCGATGATCGTCAAGCGCACCAACGAAGTTCAGAAGGTGCGCGACGAGCGCAACGAGAAGCGCCAACCCATTGTCGGGGCTGACCCGGAGACGACCTACCCGACCAACTTGGACGCCCTGGGGTGGATGCTCGAGATGCTCGAACCGGAACTCGCTGAGCATGTGTCGAAATGGCCCTACGGCGCACGAAGCGAACTCTGGAAAAAGTGGCAGGACGAATCGAACCTGTCGGTGGAAAAATCCGAAGCCTCCTCCGACTCCTCCGACGCGACGGAGTAGAGGGGGCGATCCGCTCTGACCTGATCAATGCTGGCAGGTCGCTCGACGAGCTCGGCCGCACGTTGTCCTGGCTGGACTTTGACGCATGGCTCACATATCTGCCGGGAAGCAGTGCGTACCGAAGACTCATCGACCCCCTTGGTGCATTCTCCGACGTCGCGCCTGATCTCACACTCGCGCTGCTAGACGAGATCCGCGGCCTGCGCCTGCAGCTCGGCGGCGACGCATCCAGGCAAGCAGAAGAATCCACCATCGACCGGATACGGCGAGTGCTAGCTGCACGCGAACTCCCGACGGCCGCAATCGACACCCCGGCTGACGTCATCGACATCCGCAGCAAGAAATCCTCTGCGACACAAAGCAGGAAGAGTCCGCCACCTAGCAATATCCGCGAACGACTCGCACGCGCTCACGCCGCATACAACTAGTCACCACACGAAACGACCGCCCGAGGCATCTGTCGCGGGCGGTCGTTTTGCATATCCAAAGGAGGTGAATCCAATTGACCGAGTTGGGAGTTGGCTACCTTTCGATCGTTGCGGACACCAGCAAGATTCCCGGCCAGGTCAATACGGCACTTGGCAGCGCACAAGCATCGGCAACCAGTACTGGCAGGTCGATGGGCTCCAAGATCGCGAGCGGAATCGGGTCGACGCTGAAAGGCGGTGCCATGGCTGCCGGTGCCGTGGCTGCAACGGCACTAACCCTCGGCATGCAACGCGTTGTCGCCATCGATGACGCCAAGGGCAAGCTCGCAGGCCTAGGTCATACGGCCGAGGGCGTCACCACCATTATGGATTCCGCGCTGGCGTCCGTGAAGGGTACGGCATTCGGAATGGGTGACGCTGCGACGATCGCAGCCTCTGCAGTCGCCGCCGGCATTAAGCCCGGGCAAGAGTTGACGAAGTACCTCAGCCTCACCGGCGATGCGGCGACCATCGCTGGCTCATCGCTCGAGGAAATGGGCTCGATCTTCAATAAGGTCCAGACCTCTGGCAAGGCGTACACCGACAACCTAAATCAGCTTTCCGATCGCGGAATTCCGATCTTCCAGTGGCTCGCTGACGAATATGGCGTCACTCAGGACGCCCTGTCGAAGATGGTCAAGGAAGGCAAGGTCGACGCCGAGACCTTCAACAAGGTCATCCAGGAAAATATCGGTGGCGCAGCGCTCGAATCCGGTAAGACACTTCGCGGTTCATTCGCGAACATGAAGGCGGCACTCGGTCGTGCCGGCGCTGCTGTAATCGAGCCCTTCGTGCCGATGATGAAGGCTGGACTCGGCAAGATCGGCGAATTTACTGACAAAATCACGCCGCACCTAACGGTCGGTGCCACCAAAGTTGCATCCGGATTGACCGATATGGGTCGTGCATTCCAATCCTCGGGCGAGTCCATCGACGGTCCAGCAAACAAGATGGAACGCTTCGGCATCAAAGCCCGACAGGTTGTCGAAGGCGTCAAGGGCGTCTGGTCGATCCTCACTACCGGCGATCACCTGGGGATGTCGAAGACGTTCGGACTCGAAGAAGACTCGACAGTAGTCACGACGCTGCTCAAGATCCGCGAAACTGCAATCGGCGTGAAAGGCATCCTCTTCAAGGGTGAGTACACCAGTCCGATCTGGGGGCAACTTCAGGACTCCAAGGCTGTCGATGTCTTATTTCGCATCCGCGAAGGCGCACAGGCGCTTTGGGATGTCATCAAGTCCCCATCCGGCGAGAAGTTCACAACCTTCCTCGACACAGTCAAGGGCACTGGCGATGAAGCCGCTGGCGCGATGGGCAAGGTTGAGTCCGGCGCTACCACTCTCACTGGTGCACTGAAGTCGGTAGGTTCGGCTGTCGCTGGCGATGCGACCGCACTCATCGGGCTCGGCGGCGATACCGCGACAGTCGCAGTGTCTGGACTCCGAGTTGCAGGCAATGCGATGGGATTCCTGGCTGATCACTCGACGATCGCACAGGTCGCGGTGGTTGGGCTCGCTGGCGCGTTGGTCAGTATCAAAGCAACCACGGCTATCGGCAACATTGGCCGATTCCTGACGGCAATTCAAACGCCGGCAACGCTGCTGGTGCAGCGCCAGCTCACTGCTGCTCTGAATCAGCACACCGCGGCATTGACCGCGAATACTGCTGCCACGAACGGAGCGGTACCCGCAGCGACGCGAAGTACCGCTGCAAGGGTTCGCGAGGCTATCGCGACCAGTACTGCAGCATCATCGCTTACCGCATACGCAGCGGCCCAACGAGTCGCGGCGGCACAGTCCGGGGTCTTCGTGGGAGGCATGCGTCAGGCTGCAGCAGGTGTAGCGACATTCGCGGGACGCGTCCAAGGTGTTGCTGGCGCAACCCTTTCGGGAATGCGTTCAGGGTTGCAACGAGTCGGGTCGATGCTTGGCCCTGGCGGATTGTTCACGGTAGGCCTAATAGCTGGCACGGTGGCAATCGGCGCGTTCATCTCGGCATCGAACACGATGGATCGCAATCTCGAGGAGAACCGAAACTCGGCGGCCAAGTATGCGAAGTCAATGGTCGACTTCCGATCCCAACTCAACGACGCTTTCATGGAGTCGAGTGGCACGATCGATTCGGGCGTGAAATCGGCTGTTTCCGGACAGATTCAAGCCGTCGAAGACGATCTCGATGCTGCAGCTAAGCGCATGCCCAGCAAGATGGGATACGTCACCTCGTTTGTCAACGAGTTCTTCGGCCTCGATCGCGACAATCAGCTAAGTGACGCGATGGGCTTGGCAGACGCCGCGGAGGACGCGGAGAAGGCTCAGTCCGCCCTCGATTCACTCAATTTCAGCCAGAAGGATATGGCGAATGCCGTCACGGGCACAGAGGCACAGTGGCGGAAATTCTCAACCGCCCTGAAGAACACCGGCCCTGACGGCGAAATCGCACTGGCGAAGTTCTCCGACATGCGAACCGAGTTCATCGAGTCGCAGTCGACGGCAGGGCAATTCAAGGCCGCGTTGGATGACATCAATTCTGGTGCGGTCTCTGCTGCTTCAGGCGTCGACGGTCTAACGGCAGCGATGAATCGCCAGCTTAAGGACTCGATGACACTTGAGGATGCTCAAGCCAATGCGACTTTGACGCTGGATCGATTTGCGCAGGCCATGCAAAACACCGGTTCCGAAGCGTTTCTCGCGTCAGGACAGCTGGACTTGAGCACCAAGTCCGGGGCCACACTGCACGGAGAGATGCAGAACGTTGCGTCTGCTTTCTTCCAGGCCGGGTCTGCCGCGAAACAGCATGCGGTAGATACGAAAATGAGTAGCGGCGATGCTGCTGACGCTGTCGAAGCCGCCGGACAGCGCATCGTTGACGACTTCATTCGTCAGTATGTGGAGGCCGGGAAAACGGAGGAGCAGGCTCGGGCAGTGCTGGCCCAGTACGGCCTGTTCCCGAAAGAACTCCCGACGAAGATTTCGTTGACTGGCGCGGAAGAGGCGCAGGCTGCGATCAACAACTTCATTGCCGCGAACGACGGTCGAAGTATCGGCGTCCAGATCCTGCAGCACATCGTCCAGCCGCCCAGCGGTCCAGCGATGCCGACGACCTTGGAGGGAATGTACGGAGTCCCTGGCGGATACGCCGGGATGCGGGTGCCGGGATATGAAACCGGCGGGAAACTGCCAACTACAGGGCCGGGTACCAACATTGTGGATGGGTTCCTTGGGGTCGATTCCAACGGAATTCCGACTGCTCGCGTCAACCGTGGCGAGTGGGTCATCAATGACCGCTCGTCGGAGAAGTATGACCGCGAGCTTGCGTCGATCAATGCGGGCACTTTCCCGAAGCTGCCGGGCTACGTCGCTGGCGGAGTCGTCGGTAGCCGTGATCTGACTGACTTCGTCACTGGTCGCATACCTGGTGTGAAGCCGCTGACCGGTGATCCGTACGTCTTCGGTGGAATCAACTGGGGTGACTGCAGCGCAGCGATGTCGGCGATTGCCCGCTTCGCGGTTGGGCTCGCTCCGTTCGCGGCCAGGTTCGCGACGGGCAACATGGGGGCCGCCCTCGCGGGCATGGGCTTCCAGTCCGGCCGCGGCGCATCCGGCGACCTCCGGTTCGGTTGGTACAACGGCGGACCATACGGCGGCCACGCGGCCGGAACACTGCCCGATAACACGAACGTCGAGATGGGCGGCTCGTACGGCGGCGGAATGGTCGGCGGCACTGCCGGATCGAATCATCCGAGCATGACCAACCATGCATTTATGCCGATCCGAGCCAGTGCGTCGGTGCGCGGCCGAAAGGCCGCAGTGTGGAGCGAGAAGCAGGAGGCCGATCTCAAGGCTGCCGAGATCGCTGTGCGGAAGGCAGAGGAGGCGCGCACCGAAGTAGAGAACGCGGTCGCCGAAGGCAAGAAGACTCAGACCGATCTCGACGGCGCGAACAACAAGGTCGAGAAGGCGCAGATCAAGCTCACCGACATGCAGTCCAAAAAGGACGGCATCCTCGACGGCACCGCCGATGCGCCCGCCCCGCAGGCACCGGCACTCTCGCGCATGTTCACCGATGCGGAGGTTGAGCGGATTGACGCGCAGCTCGCCGTCCAGTCCGCGAATGAGCGTCGAAATGATGTCTACAACGACCCTCAGTCGAGTGACGACGAGATCGACAAGGCCGACGCCGAACTGTACAAGGCGGAGAAGGCGCTTCGAGAGATTGGTTTGCCGAAATCGGGCGATGGACCGACGTCGTGGTCCGGCATTGCTGGGGACTTCGCGAAGGAAGCAGCGTCCGGGTTCGTCTCGGATGCGTTGGGAGTGTTCGGCATTCCGGACGAGATGCCGCCTGCACTGCAGGCGGCGAAGATGTTCAATGAGGCGCAGAAGGCTCAAGCGCCATACCTGATCGAACCGTCCGCGAACGAGCGGGCAATGGGAGCTCAGGTCACCACGTCTCCGTCGATGATCGCTGCAGATAGTCCGGCGATCTACAACCCTGCCGAAGGTGTTGCACGGTGGGGCGATTCCGTCGCCAGAGGTCAGGACGGGGTCGCAGCGCTGCTCGCGGAGATCGACAGGTTCCGCGGCGCAGCACGATACGCGGGCGGTGGTCCGGTCTCCGGAGAGAGCGGCGTCGACAAGGTTCCGGCGTGGCTCACAGCTCGTGAGTTCGTCGTCAATGACGTCGACGCGAATGCTGGTCAGAATCCGGCGATCTTGCGCGCCATGAACAACGGCGCTCGGTTCTCGCTCGATCAGGGCGGGCGCGGCGGAACGGTCAACAACTTCCACGGAATTCTCAACGCCGAGGACGTCATCAAGAGATTGCGAATCAAGGAAATGCAGGATGCTGCATCGCACAGATGGGGGCCTGGATAATGGACGACCTCTACATGTTCGAGATCGAAGCACCCAACGGAGACCGGGCCACCATTCACGGCCCGGGCTCCGGCCGCGAAGGCATCGAACTCGACATAAACCCGAAAGGCCTCTGGGAAACGCCGACAACGACTATCTGGACCGAAGGCGCAAACCAGGAGGGCGGCACGTACGGCGGCTTCAAGCACAACATGCAGGACGTCATTCTGCCGGTGCATATTTCACCGACAGATGACATGTCCTGGCAGCAGGTGAAATCCCGATGGTCGGCGATGTGGGAGTTCGAACGGCAAACGAAACTTGTGGCTACGTCGTCGTCAGGCGTTCGGCGTCTCGGTCTGCAGAAGATCGAGACGCCGAAGTTCGAGCCGGTCACCGATCCTGGATTCAACCGGTACGGCTTCATGATCATGACGCTCCGTGCTGGATGGCCGTTCTGGATCGAGAAGGATGAGATCGACGTCTTCCAATCGAAGACTGGAGAACTCAACGGGTATGTGACGCTGTCGAATCCGACGAATCGTCCGATGCATCTCAAGTGGGTGATCGACGCGCCGCAGGGCGGTCAGGTCACGCTTCCGGACTTCTCCTGGATCACCGATCCGGAGCATGAGGACTACGAGTGGCGTGGGCGCGTGGTCGATGTGCCCACGCTCGTGGCAGGCGAGAACCTCGTCATCCGAACGTATCCCGACGAGCCGACCTACGAGTCGAACATCAACCCGTTGTTCTGGGCGCGCGCGAACTCGAAGGAATTCGAGTTCGCTGTCCCGCCGCACACGCTGCCGATCGACGTACCGATCGAGTGCACGAAGGCGAATATGACTGTCGCGGTGTATCAACCGCGTCACTGGACGATGGTGTCAGGGGGTGAAGAATGACAGCCCCCGTAGCCGACAATCCACTCCTGCACGACCAAGAGTTGATGGATCGAATGCAGTCGATCCTCGATGCGTCCGAGCGCAAGAAAGAGCACCAAATTCGTCGACGTCGCAAGCCTGCCAAGGCGAACCTGTACGACGGCGACATGGTCTACCGCGGGCGGATCTCGACCGAGTGGGAACTGTCCGTCAAGTGGATCAAGAATAACAGCGGTCCCGGTCGAGTTGTTCTGCCGGCAAATCACTATCTGACGAAGTGGGCAGTCGACCCGTACGGGCGGGCAAAGCAGAACGTGCACATGATCGTCGAGAAGGACGGTGCACGTTGGGGTGGGCGCATGCAGCGCGCTCGACGTGCTGCAGACCGCGACGGCAAGCGGTTCGTCACGCTCGAATTCCTCGACGACTACGAGGAACTCAAGCACCTGCTCGTCTGGAGCAACCCGTTCCTCATGGCGGCGGTGCAGTTCCCGCGGGCATTTACCCTCGCGGGGCCGTCGATCTACATGCTCAAGTTGGCCCTGTTCCTCAACATCATGAGGCTCGAGGGGAACTGGTGGGCGCTGCCTGATGATCCGCTGGACCTGTCTCAGTGGACGCAGGGACTGGACATGTCGAACTGGAACATGGTCGTCAAACCCGGCTCCCTCCTGCAGGACTCGTCTCCTCCTACGGTGTTGTCGAGCCGTTTCAAGTACTGGCATGACCTTGCCGCGCCGACCCTCGGTGACGGTCAACTCATGGTCACGACCCGCCGATACCTCGATGGCGATCCACCTCCGTGGCCGGGCGCGAACCTGCGTCACGGAACGATTGTCTTCGACATCGTCGACAAGTCCGGCTACTGGAGCGAGACCTCGACCGGCGGCACGATCTGGGACGGACTCAAGCGGACCATCGTCAACATCGCCGACAACCTCATCGACGAAACTCTCACGCAGGTCATCGATCCCGTCGACCCGTATGAGAACACGGTCGGCAAGTGGATCGGCACCTACCCGCGCGCGCCATATGTCGTCTACCGCGACGGGCGAATATCCGGGATGGAAGTCTCCGACTGGTGCCACACGCACGGCGGCGCAGTGCAGATGGTCACCGGCGGACACTCGGCACCGGGAGTTGACGAGGGCATCTCGGCGGCAATCCAGTTCGGGCTCAACAACCTCGGCGCGACGATCTTCCAACCGACAGTCGGCACGATCGCCGACACGTTCCTCAAGCCGATCTACAGCGGCACGCTCGGCGCGTGGATATCCGTGAAAAGTCCTGTGCGAGCACTCAAGTACGGGTGGTCGCACTATCACGAGGACATGGTCTCGGGCGGCGACCGGGCCTACACACTGTCGTCGATCATGAAGATCCGCGAGGGCTTCTGGAAGTCACGTCCGCGCATCACGCACCGAATGGAACTCGGCGACGGAAGACCGTACTTCATCGGCGATAACGGGCAAGGCCACTTCTTCATCGGTGACCGCATCGGCTCAACGTTGCGCGACGTCGGCCGGCGCGGGCAGATCTACGTCGAGCAAGTCGGCGAGATCGAGTACTTCCACGATCGCGGCAAGCGTGGCTGGACCGCGACCACTGGTGAGCCCGAAGACCTCGAATCCCCGAACGAGCGCGGACTGCGGCAGGTCGCGAATCTCGCTGGGGCGGCACATGACCTAGGAGTGATCTGACATGGCAATTCCCACCCAGGCAACCGCGAATATGGACGACCCGGAGGAGCATGTCCTCTGGGCGCTCATGGGTGCGATCACCGACCCGGACGGCAATACCCTTCTCACGACCGAGGAGTGCCTGCGGAAGGCGTCGAAGATTCTGGTCGATGCGGGGTACCGGCACGTTGCAGAGCTGCAGACTAGGAAGCAGATCATTCCGGGTGGCGCGGAGTCGGTGCACTGGCTCGGCGTCGGCGCGGTCGAGTGGGTCGACATGGACGCGCCCGATCCCGAGGTTGCCGAGATGCGAACATCTGCAGCCGATGACCTCGACCTCGACGCCGAGTCGGGGGCGGCACTCATTCGACTCGTTGCGCGTCTGCAGGAACGCGGAGTGATCCGGGCACCCGAGGAGGCCGCACCCACCGAGGACGTCGCGCAGGTTCGCACGATCGAGGTGGACTGATGGGTATCGCACCGGACAATCCATATCCCGATGGCGCGTACGGAAAACGCGGCACGATGCGCGGATTCCAGGACATCGACGAAGCCGAGGCCAAGCGCCGTATGCGCAAGCCTGTCGACGACTCGAACAACACCGCGTGGAACAGGCTTTTCGGTGGCCTGTTCGCAGGTTTCAGTGGATTCGGGATGCTGCTCGACAACATCGCGACAGCGATCTTCGGCGGCGGCCCGTTCGACCCAGCCTCTGCAATGGGTCGGATTCAGACCCGCGGCATTGTGATCAACACGTTGCAGAGCACAACGCAGAAGCTCGAAGGCATCATCGGCTACGGGTCCTGGGTTCCGAGCCAGAACAAGTACATCGGCCTCATCAGCAGTGCCGATGGCCGGGTGATGCAGTTCGACACCCAGCAAGGACCGAAGGTCGGCGTCGAGCTGTACACCGACCCACTACTGGCGAACAACAAGATCATCCGCCTCAAGTCCGAGGGCCTGTGGGAAATCAAGGCGCAGACCAAGGCTCGTGAAACCAACTTCACGGGACTGGACAAAATCCGCCTCGATATCGTCGTGCGTGCCCCGGACGGCAGTGAGTACTACCGCCGCTCGGCCGATGGGCTTGCCCACAAAAATGAAGGGCTCACACTCAACCCGGTCGGAGACGGTGAAGGCTGCGTGAAGGGCGACCTCTTCGTTGTCGTCCCCGAGCCCGACTACACCGTGCATATCGAAATGTTCACCGGCCGCTGGCGCTGGTTCTACGGCGGCTCGCAATGGGCGGGACTGAGCGTGCTCAAACACTCATCGGAAGTGGAACACACGGGCGTCGTTAATCCCGGCGACCCGCCGATCGCTTCGTAACGCAACCCAACATCAGGAGAAGCCATGACTTTCCGCAACTACAAGGGCAACAGCATTTCCGAAGCCGGTTGGCGCATCTGCGACCGCAACGAATGCGAGATCGTCACCACCGCACCCTTTATGGACACAGCTCCACTCCGTCGCGGTGCCCCGGCAATCATTCTCGGCTCGTTCGCAGGATGGCTACACCGGAACGTGCGACCGTTCACCTCGCCGGTCTGGGGCTGGTCGTTCGAGAACTCCGTGGCGAACTCGAACCATCTCGCGGGCGTATCGCTGGACTTCTGGGCACCAATCCGGCCGATGGGCCGATACACAATGCCCGCGAATGAAGTCAATCTCGTCCAGCGCGGACTCGAGCTTCACCCCGAAGTGCTCTGGGGTCGCTCGTGGAACTACCCCGACGAGATGCACTTCCAGATGCGCTACCGAGAGGGGGACCCCCGCAACGACGCTGGTGTGAAACGCATCCTCGGCGGCAACCCCACGCCCACTCCCGGCCCGTCCGTTTCGCGTCCGACGCTCATGCGTGGCAGCCAGGGCGTGCATGTGAGCTACCTGCAGGCGCTCTTCAATCGGGCATACCCCGCCTATTCGAAACTGGCGGTCGACGGCGACTTCGGTTCGGCAACCGAGGCTGTCGCACGCGAATTCCAGCGTCGCGCAAACCTCGGTGTCGACGGCATCGTCGGCCCGGCCACCTGGCGAGCGTTGGGCGTCAGATGATCGTCCTCTCGATCGCGGCCGTCGTCGTCGCAGTGTCAGGCGGCCTGCTCTGGGTCGCCTGGCGCTGGGCGCGCGGCTTCGACTCCATCTCCAATTCCGATCACTACGAACGAAGGAACTACTGACATGGCTGAATCCGATAACACCATCACAGTCGGCGTCGAGCTCGTCGGCGCGCACTCTATCCTCGCGAAAGCCTTCTGGCTGGACCTGCTCGACCGCACCGGCAAGACATTCATCCAAACGCTGGTCATCTTCCTTGCTGGCGGCGCAACGCTCGTGTCGGTCTCGTGGACGTCGGCGCTGTCCTCAGCCGCGCTTGCGGCACTCGTGTCGCTCCTGATCGCGCTGTCGACGTCGACGGCAATCACGTCCGGGAACTTCCTGATCGACCTGGCTGATCGAGTTGGGCGAACCTTCATCAGTGCGCTGGTGGGTGCAATCCCGGCTACCGGCACGCTCTCCGACATCGACTGGCGCGCCGCTCTCACCCTGGCTGCAACCGCTGCGCTGGTGTCGGTGCTGACGTCACTGGCCTCGAGCAACTTCGGTGCGACCAAGGGCCTGCCTTCGCTCGCGCCTGTGCAGCCCGAGCTGATTGCAATCGAAGCTGGACCGGACGACGGCGGCAGCGGCCCCTTCTGATCACCCTCGACTGACCCGAGGAGGGCCGGTGTTCAATCACCCAGCGTTCTGGCCCGCGGTCGGGGCGGTGATCGTCTCAGCGATCACCGCCCTGGCCACGTACGTGGGGAGCCGCAGATCCGACCGAGTGAATCTGCTCGAGCAACAGCGCAAGGACTTCGACAGCATCCTTGAGCAACAGCGCAAGGACTTCGACATCATTCTCGACCCACTTCGTGAGGACCTCGTAGCTGTACGGCTCGAAAGCGCAGCCAACAAAGCGGAGAACGCAACACTTCGCGCCGAAGTGGACCAACTGAAAAAGACGGACCACGAGCGCGACGGATTACTCGACGACCTACTGACGTGGGCGCGGGCAACGATTCAATGGATCGCCGATCGGATGCCCGGAAGCGAAGAGCGCCCGCAGCTTTCGGAGCGCGCCTGGAATCATCTCAACCGGCAGGAGGGACCGCCGCTATGACCACTCTGAAAATCAACCTCGCCGACGTCGGCGGACGCCCGGTCTCTGCAACCCGCGCAGTGTTTCTCTCGGCACCTGCACACCGGCCGTCCGTCACGGTGGACGGTCGTGTGGTGACAACGACGCCGTATCCGATCGATGTCGTTGCCGGTCTCGCCACAGTGACTGTCGAGCCGGGTGAGCTCGTCGTCGAAATCCGCAGCGGCCTGGCTGATTCAATCCCGAAGCGGGTCACCGTACCGGATGGCGACGACGAGGTGACTCTGGAAGAGCTCCTCGAATCAGCGTACGTCTACGACCCGCCCGTCATTTCCGAAGTGCAGCGGTATCGGAACGAGATTGTCGCGAGCACGGGCGCTGCTGCGCGTTCTGAAGCGAATGCGTTGGCGCATATGGAGGCTGCCGAGTCGTCGGCGACGAATGCCGGCAACTCGGCGACTGCCGCTCTGGCGCACAAGGACGCTGCGGGCGACTCGGCAACGGACGCGGAAGCCGCTCGCGCGGCTGCGTTCCTGGAACGCAAGGCTGCCGAGCTTGCCGAAGCGAATGCGTTGGCACACAAGAACGCTGCCGGTGTTTCGGCGACCAATGCTGGGGCTTCGGCTGCGGCGGCGTTGACGAATAAGAATGCCGCTGGCACCTTCGCGACCGAAGCGGAGGCGTCTCGCGCGGCTGCGTTCCTGGAACGCAAGGCTGCCGAGCTTGCGCGTGATCAGACACAGGCCGGTGGGGTGCCCGATAACGGCGTGACCACGCTGAAGCTTCGCGATGACGCAGTGACTTTGCCGAAGATCCCGGTTTCAGCTCGGCAGAGCATTGCGCGGATGCCCGAGGTCAATGACTGGTGGCATGATGTGCTCGCGTTCGGATCGCAGCTCGGTGTTCCGGTTCAGGAAGCTCGAACGATCTCCGTGGGTAGCGGCGGTACAGGTGGCGCGCTTACTGACGTCACCGCTATCTCGTTCACGGCAACCAACGGCTACGCATCGAAATACCATCTGTACGCGGCTGGCCTGGATTGGTCGAAACCTGTTGGGCTGGTGGTGCATTTCCACGGTGATGGCGCGTTCGAGTACACGAACCCCACCAGCGCGTGGAGTCTGGGCGGCGCGAGTGGTTTGATCGCGCAGGCGAAAGCGCGGAACATGGTGCTCGTTGTGCCGCTCACCCCGGACGACGCAGTTGGTCGCCTTACCTGGTGGGAGTGGTACGGCAAAGAGGAAAACCCCAGGTATGCAAAGGATTTGATTGCGTACCTCATGGGCCGCTACAACCTCGACCGGAAGAAGATCTGGCTCTCCGGATTCTCCGGTGGCAGTCAGTTCATCACCCGGTATCTGTTGCCGCACTTCGGTGTCGAGTTGGGGATTCTCGGTGGCGGGTTCATCGTGTTCGGTGGCGGCGGAGCTCCGGCTACATCGTTCGCACCGTACGATCCGACTTTCAAGTCGGGGTGGCATTGCCGGTGGGTGGCCGGTGCGAATGACAACGGTAGTGAGCCGGGTGACGGTTTCAATGCGATCGAGGCTGCGAATGCCGGTGCTGCTTGGTATGCGGCACAGGGTTTCGCGACCGAGGTGACGTTGATTCCAGGGAAGGGTCACGACCTCGATGGGCTGTACGGCCCGAATCTCGGGGCGGAGATCGATGCTCGTCCACCGAAGGGTGATTGGGCGACGGTGACAACCGATGTGGCTCCGTTCGCTCACCTCGAATCGAGTAAGACAACTCTGCTCCCGGCCGACTCGTTGCAGGATGCGGTGCGCTACACCTGGAATCATTCGAGCGTTGCATTTACCTCGGTTGAGCATTTCGTGGTCTCGTACACGTATGTCGGAACCGCGAGAACCGTTGTCGCGGCGGTCGAACAGTCTACTGACGGCATCGCCTGGACAGTGGTCGGTAGCTCGACAGCAACCCAGGGCGTGAACAATGTCATCATCACGATCCCGACCTGGGGATCTGCGACATTCATGCGGTTGACATTCACCCGGACCAGCGGGACCGCTGCGGTTGCAGTGGGCACGATTCAGGCGTTGACGAATCGCAAGGGGGATCAAGGGTCTGGCAAAGAGCTGGCGTTTCCGTTCAAGTGGACCAAGGATCGCGCCATTCTGTTTGGCGCGACGGACGCAGGGATAGCAACAAAGTTCCGGGTAGGCGACAACACCACCAACCAACAAGGTGGAATGCAGTTCGGCACCGACACGTTCTTCTATCGTTCGGCAGCGGGCGCTTTGAAGACTCCGGGTTACATCACGGTTGGCCGACTGTACGCCGACAACTCTCCAGGGGCGGCGAACGAGCTCACCCGTAAGGATTACGTCGACGCGGCGGATGCGCTGCTGGCTCCAAAGGTCCATAAGCACTCTGCTGCGGATATCGACTCCGGCACCCTGCCTGTTGCTCGTGGGGGTATCGGGCGCGGCGATCTGGTGGACGGTTCGTACATGCGGGGCGCGGGTACGGGCGCTGTGCAGATGCGTACCCCGGCGCAGGTTCTCGCCGATATCGGCGGAGCTCCTGTGGTGCATGATCATCCGACGAAAGCGGATCTGGTCAACGGGCTCATTCCGCAGGCGCAGCTCCCCGCGATCGCCCTGACCGATTTCCTGGGTGAGGTAGCCAGTCAGGCGGCGATGCTCGCACTCGTCGGCCAGCGCGGCGATTGGTGCTCACGCGCCGATCGCGGCACCGACTGGCAGTTGATTGCGGAACCGTCGACGGTGCTGGCGAACTGGCGCGAACGCATGTACCCCGCCTCTCCGGTGTCGTCGGTGGCTGGACGCAACGGTGCGGTCACGTTGTCGGTCGCGGATGTCTCCGGTGCAGTGGGCACTTCCGACTCGCGCCTGTCAGATGCCCGGTCACCGCTGGGCACGACTCAGACCGTGTGGAATGCGGGCACAGCGAACGCCGCGAACTTCGGTATCACCCCGGCCGAGCTTCGGGCGGCGACGGTGGCAGCGATCGCTGCCACAGACCCGAAACCCCATACGCACCCGGCCTCGGCGATCACCGCCACAGCGTGGCATCTCGCTCGCGTCAGCACGACCGCGACCGCATCGCTCACCGCAGGTTACCGAGCAACCTATGCGGGGCTGATCGACTCCGCAGTCCAAGTATCCGGGGCGGGAGCAGTGTCGGTCCTTGCGATCGGAGAAGTCGCAATCCCGACAACCGGCTGGTACATGCTGACCGCGAACATCAAATTTGGAACTGCACCGGCCACTGCTGGCTCGTATGCGCTGATCTCGCAGTCCGCCACGACGAACGGCACGAAAACGGAGATCGCGATGGGGCAACAGTCCGTCGCTGGACAGAACGTGGTCGGTGTAACGACGATCGCCTATCTGACAGCTGGGACATTCGTGAATCCTGGTTTCTATATTGCGTCAACGGGCACCGTCACCGGCTCAGCTGATGGCAGCGCGACGAGCTTCCGTGGAGTCTTGATCGGCGTTTAGTCTCCAAGCCTGTCCGTGTCACCTGACGGCACAAAGCCCCCAACCCTTAGAGGTTGGGGGCTTTGCCAGCAGGCACGTCAACATCCCGAAGGGGTCAACAGCCTGGTATTACAGGAGTCCCAGGAAAGCGACAATCCGTCGCATAGCTGAAGATGCCACGAGCAACGAACCGGCTGACACGTTCACCCCTGATTTCACCCGCCCAGAATTGCTCAGCCCCAGCGGCTCTGGTCGTAGATCAGACCGCAGATAACTGCAAGCAGCGTGAAAATGCACAGTGCAATAACCAGCCACGTCTTCAGCCTGTCTGCGGGATCGGCTTGCCTGACCTCGCGCTCGATTCTCGGAGTTTTGTGTTTCGACATGGCCGGATCTTTCGTCCTAATCTGTGTGCCGATTCGTGGTGCCCGCCGATGATCTGGGGAACATCATCGGCGGGGCTACTCGACCACGCAACTGGCTCAGCAGTCGGTGAGAGCGAAAGAAATTTATACGGCGCTGAGTGACTTATGCCAGTCTTCGGCAGGTAACAGTTACTTGAGGGCTCAATTGCACGATCGATTGATACCGCATGATCCGCCCACTCTTGCTCACCATCCAGAAGTGGGACGCGAGGGTGGTTGGCCGTCAGACGAACAGAAGGCAGAACGCGCCGCTAAGTATGAGGAGATTGACGAGTATCAGGTCAAGCTCGATGCCGCGCATGCTGCACTGAAGTATCTCGGACTCGAAGAGGGCAACTCATAACTCAGTTTTGTAAGCCTCTATAAGGGTCATCATTTCCTCCCAGGTGACGACTTGTCCGTGAACGCGTCCTACCATCGCCGCAAAAGTCCATTCATCGTCGACAATCTGCTTTTCCAGAATGCATTTGACTGCCCGCGGAGGATGCGGCTTGAGCGTCTCATGTGCCCACCTGATCGCGTCGTGGTCGTTGTCGAACTCCCCGCATCCGAGGACTGTATTGGCGGGTTCGTAGCGAATCCGATAACAGGGCACATGCCAAGAATTTACAGAGCACTTGCAGGTTGCGCTGATGATGTCCCATTAAAAAATCCGCCCAGAATTGCTCAAAAGCGCCCAATCTCATCGTGAAGCCGGCGGCTTGCAGACGGGTTAGAAACAGGATAGAAGTTTAGGCAGGCCCCGCCGACTGGGATGGGAGTCGCTGCCGGCGGGGCCTGGCACCCTTCAGCGGAACTATCTTGTGAGTTCTCGAAGTAGGGGCGCGATAAAGGTACCGGCAGCAACTTTGCCTCGCCACTTACATACCAGTAGTCACGAAACCCCCAACCTCATCGCGAGGTTGGGGGTTTCGTTGTCATCCGAGCTGAGCACACAGCACGGCGACCCACTATCCATGCCGGGAATGGCCCCCTCACGCCGAAACCCCGCACAACCACGGTACGACTGCACCGGGAGCTCGAACGGCAATTTCGCGTAAAAATCATGCCAACGAATGACATAAGTCGTTGCACGCGCAGGTCATAATTTCCGGATTTCGAGCGGGCTTGTCATATTATGACGGCGAATGTAACCCCGGGACCTCTACAGATCCGGGCCAACCGCTAGATGCTCTCGTTGGCTAGAACCGTTCCCGTCGCATTATTGACTTGGACCCATCCGAGATCGGGGAACTGCTCGCCGATGAAGTTCTTGACGCCGATGACCGTCTTCCTGCCCAGTTCCTCGTCAGCTTCTGTCACCTGCTGTGTGATGACGATGATGGACGAGTTTCGCGCTTCGATGTCACTAATTGTGCACAGCCACGAGATATCGGGACATGCGGCGGTGAATGAATCGAGGCCCGCGCCAGCCAGGAGCGCTCGCTCGATTTGTGCCTGGTACTCCACTGCATCGAACTCCGGTGTTTTACTGCTTGTTGACGGTGCAGCTGCAGCGTCAACTTCGCATGCAACCCCGTCGTTATCGCGGTCCCAACTTAGTCGGTAGCCAGGATCACCTTCGCGCAGTGGAGCCGCACCGGCAGCGACAGCGTCCGCACAACTGTCGTAGAGATTTGCTCCGGTTGTTGAATCCGCACGAACCGGATCGGCGTCACCTGAGCTACATCCAGTCAGCAATAGCCCCGTAACGGCCAATGCCCCAACGAATATCTTCTTCATGGGGGGAATCAAACCAGATACACCGGAAGCAATAGGAATATCGGTCGGTTACTCGGCAAAATGGTTGCACCTATTTAGCTTGGCTTCGATGTTGCCTGATGAATTCCTCGAGGTCGTTCGGGTCAATTCGGTGTTGGCGAGGCGATAGAACAATCCGCGGCAACAGGCCCCGACGGCACATTGATGCGACAACCTTGCCCGAAACATTCAGTCGAGCGCCAGCCTCGGCATAAGTCAGCAATGGGGCGGTCATTCCCATCTGGTACCCAACTCAAAGGGGGCCGGAAACCGTGCCACTCCGTCCGCAGAGCGTCCGCAGGACTGCTATCGCGCACTATCAACAACCAACGTCACTATCGACCATTTCCGCTGGTAGCTGCCATCTGCTCGCAAATGCTATCAATCGCAAACGCCCAGGTGGCAATCCGAGCTCTACTACGACGTGTGATCCCGGTGGAGTGGCTGACCTGCACAGCAGTTCACAGGTCTAGCCCTCCGTCCGCAGTACCTTTAGCCGAGTCCACCCGCTTCGCGATCCCAGCATCGATCGCAGAGCGGGTGGACTCGTCTGCGTCGGGCCGTGCCCGTAGACATCGAGGGTTGTCTTGGCGCTATCCGTCGGAGAACCCGAACGCGGGTAGCTCATCGCTGTCTAGGTCGTCGAAAGTCACCTCGTATGCCAACGCGGCACTCGCTTACATGTCGGCGGCCAATGCCGGGCTCACGGTTCAGCATGGAACGTCTGGTCGCACTTTGAAGTCCGATGCGACAAATAGGGCACTGAGCGCTGTGGGAGAGTCACTTACGCTCATGTGGACCGGCGCGACGTGGGCACGGATCCAAGGTTCGAACTAGTCACCCTGGCGGGGCTTGTCGCATCCGGCGTGCCGCATCTCACGCCTTTCTGCTCGCCGCAGTTCGGCGGCTGATTCTTCGAGGTCGGTGTGGCTGATTGCGCGGCCGATCCAGACCGCGGACAACGCGCCTACGACGATCCAAACGGCGACAATTCCGACAATCCACCACATAGCTGGGAGTGTGCCATGGGTTGTCTGGCTCTGTCGGACTGTGGTCCAGTTTTGGTGGCGGGTTCACCCCCGGTTTCACCCGACCGGGGCGCACGGGATTGGAAGAGCCCACCGCACAGAATTGCTCACGCATGGCAACTAGCGGGCAGGGCTGCATAGGTCTCGTTTCGATCACGGCCAAGTGGGTACATGACTCGCAGGCCGCGACGGCCGGGGCGAGCATGCGGCCTCGCAACCGCGCGGTTCAGGTTCTTGCCGGTTGAGCACACAGCCCACAGGAACCGATGTCGTTCGGGACTTCTTCCATGTCGGGGGATTTCGCTTCAATGAACGATGCCCCCACTCTCAGTCGCTGAGGGTGGGGGCCTTTGTCGTCATCCGCGTTGAGCACACAACGTGGGGACCCTCTTTCCGTGCTGAGCTGACCCCTCATGTCTTGCCTCGCATTCCTAACCGTAGGCCTGCGCACAGGTTCGTGCCAGGTTTCCGAACAAGACGATCGGGACAGATGGCAGCCGATTCGTATTTGCAGGCTGCCCAGAGTTGCTCACACGCAGCGACTGTTGGGAGGAATTCCTTAGGTCGCTTACCCCGACCGACTAACACCCCACAGACTTCGGGACTGACAGCACTTGCGACTCGCCCACCTTAGGTGCTGGACTTTCGCCCCCGTTTCGGGAGATGGTTAGCAATGCAACCGAACATAGCCACGGATACACAATGAACCTCTGGGTCGACAACTTACGGAAACCGCCAGATGGGTGGACGTGGGCAAAGACCAGTTCCGGAGCTATCGACGCACTCTGTTTCGGCATGGTGGAACGAGTCTCTCTTGATTACAACCTGGGCGGCGATGACACCACACGCTCGGTCATTCGCTGGATGCGCGAAAACAGTGTGTGGCCGAGGGAGATCCACGTGCATTGCATCAACCCTGTACGTGTCGAATTGCTTACCAGATTCATCGACCGGTATCGCAAGTAACTCCGCCCAGAATTGCTCGATGCCCCGCCCCCTATGAATCGGGAACGGGTTTGGTGCGACTGGGTTGAACTTCATCGATGCTGGCGGATTCGTCTACATACGAAAATTCAATTCGTATGAGCAAGAAGGCATTTGATATTTTGGATCGCATACCGGGCGCTGCGGTAGCCCACCGCCAAGTTTGATCACCGCCAGGCGCGGAGCGCTCCTTCCGCATCAGCATGATTGATAGCGCGGCCTAACCAAACAGCAAGGAACGCGGCGGTTGCCGTCCAGCCCGTCAAAATTTCAACAATCAACATGTCGCGATTGTGACACATGACCAACATATGTAACTACAGATCGAATAACGATGTAACGCGGCTCACCGAGACGCACAAACTGATTCCTGATTTTGCGAGCGCAGGATCAGAAAAAGTAGGTACCTATGTAGGTAATTCTGCCCGCGCATATCACGCCTTCCACTGACAGTGTCAAAACGTACCTACAACGTGATCGAAGGTGGCGGCAACGGATGAACCTCAGGGATCAACTGGACACGTGTCAGTTTCTACTGAACCGTGCCCAACTCGCAGGTGACGTCGACGCCATTCGGCGACTCTCAGAGCGTCGACTCGTGCTGGTTAAACAGCTAGCCAGCATGAGAGCCCACCTCCGCCTGGTGTAGGTACACCAAATTCTCGTAGCATCGGACGATGACCCCACTCGATGTCGGCATCATCGCCGTCGCTGTTCCTGCCCTGGGCATCACTGTGTGGGCTACCGCGATGTTTTTCCTCGGCCGAATTGTCCGGGCTCGCCGCAAGTCTGGACGCATTACCTATCGCGCCGAGACGCAGCCAAGCTAATGCCACAGTTCAAGTCTCATCACGTAGCCACCGGCACAGAAGACTCACGTATCCAGGGCCGTTGGCAAGCCTCCGCCCAAAAGGTCGAGAACGTTGGTCGCACCGCGAAGTGCATCGGCAACGCACGCCGCAGTTGACGCAAATACCTGCGGGTAGTCGATCTCCCCCAGCGCCGGATCGACCGGCCAGGCAAGCCTTTCCGAGCCAAGTGAGAATTCCGCGTTCACCCCGGCCTTGTTTCCGCGCGGATCTTGGCGATGCCAGGATCCTTCGAGATAGATCGCGACCAATCCGTGGAGCACGAAACCGTCGCGATCCACGAGTCGCTGGTAGCAGAGCCCAGTCGGAATGCCCTCGGATCGCAACAGTGCGGCCAGTAAGTGGGACTTTGCGTAACACAGCCCGACCCGCGCTTCGAGAACCTCCGTCGCGGTCAACGTCACTCTCGGATCCTGAACATCGTTGGAGTGCCCGACATTGTCTCGCACCCATTCGAATGCGACCTTGGAGAACGCACTCTCGGTGTCCGACTCCTGACGCAGCTGTTGCGCCAAGGATCGGATAGCCGGGTCGGCAACTTGGATGATCTCGTCGTGCCCCAGGTAGTTCTGCGGAGCTCCCGCCTCGAGCAAGAGTTTTTCAGTCGCCATATCCAGAACCCTAGTTACAGCCGCTCATATTCAGCAGCTCGGCCGGCAGATCGTTCTGCATGACAACCCCGTTCCCGTCCCAGACGTAAGTAGCGGTCGCCAAGCCGCTCGGATTTGCATTCGAGTCCATACCGCGCGGCCACCTGTACTGCACCGTTGCACTCTCGCTGGTGCCATCGACAACGGTGGTGAATCCGAACGCACATGACGTCGCAGTTCCGAGGTACTCACCTCGATGGAAAAACATCACGTGCTCAGGCGAACTGCCCGTGCCGCCCTTGGTTTCGACGACGGCGTAGCTCAGGTCGGCACACGGATCGAAGTTCGTGTCCCCCATGAAGATCCATTCGATATCGGGGATCCTGGCATCGGCAGGAACTTGCGCGACGGCACTCGTGATCGCAGTGTTCTGGGAAGCGCTACCGCACTGGAGTGTTGACGCCGTCGCGGGATCGACAGCATTGTCGCCACACAGCCAGGGCCAACCTGTCAGCTGCCGAAGATTCTGCGGCTCCGCACTGAAGGTCTCCTCTTCACCGAACATCGAGCCATCCCCAGACCCGCCTCCGTTCGCAGCGTCATACGTGTAGGAGGTGACCTTCATCGACGGCCGGGCGGTAGATCCGCCGTACGGCGAGATGAATTTCCACACCTCGATCGGCCTATCGGTGTCGCCGGTGCAGCGGACCGCAGTGTCGTAACCCTCGCCGCTGTGCAGCTTCCACTCAACGGGGTTGCCTTCGTACAGCGAGACCGGCGGCGACATCACCGCGAGTGTCGAGTCCTCCCAGGACCAGACCTTGTACGCGGCGCTACCTCCGAGATCGGATGTGGCGATGACTACTTCAGCCCCCGGACGCCCGTCGATGTCCCACGCTCCGACAAATCCGCCTGTTCGTTGAATCGCCGGATCCGCGAGCATGGTGGACTCGGTCGCCGCCACCTGGGCTTCGGTGCCGGCCATCGTGAGAACCACTATCTGATCGTCGACTCGGCCGATCGAATCGTCCAGGCCGTCCCCATCGACGTCCGCCAGCGCCACATCGACGCAGCGCAACCTCCCCGCACAGACGTCGGGCACGGATGCTTCCGTCGACGTCGAGAATTCCGTGCTCTCCCCCACCTGCGCCGCACCGTCGATCGATTCCGATCCACACGACGTGAGTACTACTACCGCCGACGCACACACAAAAACAGCCAACTTGGTTCTCACATTGCCCCCTGATCCGATCACCGGAGATACCCGAGAATCATAAAAGTCCCGTTGAGGTAATCGGGGTTAAGCTGGCGAACGAATTTCGAGACGGCACCATCGAGATGATCGAGGATAGACCTATGAACACCTTCCAGAAGTCTGCGGCGGCCATCAACAAGGTGGTCTTGGCCGCGATGCGCGTGCCGCTTGTCGAAAAGCTCATCGGCGGTTCGACGGCCCAGATCACCTACACCGGACGCAAATCCGGAAAGACCTTCACTTTGCCTGTTTCCTACCGCCAGAAGAACGACGAACTGTTCATCCGAGTTGCACTTCCCCAGAAAAAGAACTGGTGGCGCAATTTCCTCAACGAGGGCGATCGGATGCGCGTCAAAATTCGGGGAATCGATCGCACCGGGCACGCAGTCAGCACCCGAGACGACAAGGGCAACGTATCCGTGAAGGTGACCCTGGACCCAGTCGGCTGATTACAACGACCCTACGGCGACAACGACGCCCACGTCGCCATAGGGAAACGAGCCCTTGCCGATATGGCCGAGCTTATTGAAAAATTTCGAAATCGGCACCATCACACCATATTTCGCTTTCACTTTGCTTTGAATCTCGTCGAAGTCGGGACCGGAGCTCACCAAGGTAGCGGTCCCAGCGGCAGGCACAGCACCGGGCGCCGGCTTCCCACGGTTGTTGCACGGCACAACGGTCACCCGCGGATTGTTGCGCAACCGTTTTGCCTTGCCGGATCTCGAGGACGTCCAGAATCCGATTCGTCCGTCAGACAGCGGCACAGCCCAGGTGGGCGTCGCAACGCCATCGCCGCTCTTCCTGAAGGTAGTTACCGAGATCGTTTTCTCTTCACCGAGGGACATCGATCGAGCGTATTCCTGTTCAGTCGAAGTGACCACAGAAACAATTCGGCTAGAGCGCTCGAACACCAGCAGGCGGGTCGGTTTCACCGGCCGTCCGTCAGGGAACATCAGTACACGTGAATGCGGAACTGATCGTTCTCCTGGTTGTTGTTGTCACCGCGCTCGGGTTCGACTTCACGAATGGTTTTCACGACACCGGAAATGCGATGGCCACCTCGATCGCTACCGGAGCGTTACGCCCCAAGGTTGCAGTGGCCCTGTCCGCATCGCTCAACCTCGTCGGAGCTTTCCTCTCCGTCGAGGTGGCCGCAACGGTAGCGAAGGGTGTGGTGAACCTCGGAAATGTTGGTGGCCAAGCGCTCCTGACGATAGTGTTCGCGGGCCTTGTGGGTGGCATCATCTGGAACCTCGCCACCTGGCTGCTCGGTATCCCGTCGAGTTCCTCTCATGCACTGTTCGGTGGCTTGATCGGCGCAGCAGTTGCGTCGCTGGGCATGAATGGCGTCGCATGGAGCGGCGTCCTGAGCAAAGTGGTTATCCCGGCAGCGCTGGCACCGCTCGTTGCCGGCTTGGTAGCAACAGCAGGCACATGGCTTGTCTACCGAATCACGTCGAATGTCCGCGAAAACACCAAGGAGCGAGGCTTCCGCTTGGGCCAAATCGGTTCAGCCTCACTGGTTTCTCTCGCTCACGGGACCAACGACGCTCAGAAGACCATGGGCGTCATCTTCTTGGCTCTGGTCGCACACGGCACCATCTCCGCCGACGCTCCGATGCCGTTCTGGGTCAAGTTGACCTGTGCGCTCGCGATTGCGGCGGGCACTTACCTGGGCGGGTGGCGGGTTATCCGCACACTCGGCAAGGGCCTTGTCGAGATTGCCGCACCGCAGGGAATGGCTGCCGAAGCGTCCTCCGCTGCAATAATTCTCACCTCCAGCCACCTCGGTCTCCCGCTGTCTACAACCCACGTGGCAACGGGTTCGATCCTCGGAACCGGACTCGGGCGCAAAGGCGCCGAAGTCCGCTGGAGCGTCGCACGACGGATGGGTATCGCGTGGTTGATCACGCTCCCCTCCGCTGCACTCGTGGGAGCCGCGTGCTGGGGCCTGGTAAATGTCGTCGGTGGACTGCCCGGAGTGCTCGTGGTCTTTGCGATTCTCATCGCAATGGCCGCCTGGATGTACATACGCTCCCGCAAGGAACCCATCGATCCCAGCAACGTCAACGCTGATTGGGACGGCGCTCTGGTTCCCGCCGAAGTTCCGGGACCCGACGTCAGCGTCCTCACCGAAACCATCGTCCCCACCGAAACCATCGTCCCCACAGAAACCATCGTCCCCACAGAAACCAAAACCCTGCACCTACCGAACTGAAAGTCATCACATTGCCTGCACCGATCCCATCATTGGCACAGTCGATCCTTACGTGGCTACGCGTCGGTTATCCCGAAGGGATCCCACCGAAGGACCGAATCCCTCTCATGGCATTGCTTCGCCGCCGACTCACCGACGCGGAGGTTCGCGAAATCGCAATCGGTACTGCACTGGCCGAACTGATCGACGACAGCAGCGACCAGGTAATCAGAGGTGACGAGATCAGTGCCCAAATCTCTGATGTGACAAGCCAAAGCGCTTCCGACCAGGACATCGCACGCGTCGCAGCAGTCCTGGCGGCGGCGGGTTGGCCGCTCGCCGACCTCGACGCAGGCCGATGATCTCCTCTTGATCGACCCCCTATGAACCAGTAGCGGCAAACCAACCGCTTCGGTATCAATGCAGTAACAGATCCGCAATTGATTGACTCCGCCCCCGGACAGTTCGCGAGAATGCAGTAACTCGGGGGCTCTGCCAGATTTCTCGAGCACACCACTAAAGGGGCGGGAGTGGCGCGAATGCGATTTTTCCAACGAGGGATGACAAAACAGATTCGACAAGGCAAGTCCAGAACACGTCGTTGGTCCGGAACCGCGGCACTCGCCCTGACGCTTCCGTTGGCGATTGGACTGATCGGATCCTCGGTGGCCGCCGCAGCACCGGCACGAACCGCACAATCCGGCGGCTACGAAGAAGTATTTGTCGACTCCTCGATGGGGCCCATCAAGGTTCAGATCCAGTGGGCATCTCGCGGCGGCAACGCTGCCCTGTACCTGCTCGACGGGCTCCGCGCTCGCAATGACCGCAATGCCTGGAGCTTCGAGACAAATGCATTCGACCAGTTCCGCGACAACAACATCACGTTGGTGATGCCGGTCGGTGGCCAGTCGAGTTTCTACTCCGACTGGTATTCGACCAGCAATCTCAACCGCCAACCAGTCACATACAAATGGGAAACATTTCTCACCCAGGAACTTCCTGCGTACCTCGATACTCGTGGCGTCTCGCGGACCAACAACGGTGTCCTCGGCCTCTCGATGGGCGGCAGCGCAGCACTGACCCTGGCCGCCTACCACCGCGACCAGTTCAAGTTCGCTGGATCATTCTCGGGATACCTCAATATCTCCGCGCCCGGTATGCGTGAAGCGATCCGGGTTGCGATGATCAGCGCCGGATCCTTCAACGTCGACGCAATGTGGGGCCCACCGTGGAACCCGGCGTGGTTGCGTAACGATCCCCTCGTTTTTGCACCTGAGCTCAGGGGCCTGTCGATGTATATCTCGGCGGCGAGTGGATTGCCGGGAGAATTCGACAAACCCCGACGACCAGTGGACTTCGTCAACACCGGTAGCGCAATCGGACTCGAAGCACTCGCCTTGCTCAACACCCGAGCATTCCAGGTACGCCTCAACACACTCGGCATTTCTGCCACGTACAGCTTCCCGTCCAACGGAACCCATTCGTGGCCGTACTGGGGTTCTGAGCTCTGGAAGGCACGCGGTCAGATCCTCGACACACTCAACGCCTGGTGAGCGGCTGCCTGTGACACAGACCCCGACTCACGGCACTCGATAGGTGTCTCCACACGTAGGATCCACCAGACGGCGCATGATGTCGTACGCCCGATCCGGATCGACGTATGGCGGAATCATCATCAACACAAGTTGCCGACCGTAGATGTCGTCGAGATACATCAAATCTACGGGTTGACCTGGATACGGACCTCGAACTTCGAGGCCGTCGACCTCGTCGATACGACGCTGCGCAGTGCTCACCGTGTTCCAGTCGAACGCAACCCGGGTAATCGGCCCTAGACGCAACGAGAGTGCTGATATCAGATCGTGTAGCTCCGCTGTGACGTTGGTGGTCCATGGGAACCAAGCACCGTCGACATGCGACTTCACCGCGCCCTGACCCCGCAGTAGGAACCGTGGTGTTCGGGTAGGCGAAGGAAATGGTTGACCGGGGTGTCGCGGTTGCGTTTCCATCCCGAAGTCGATGGTGTTTGTGTGCGCCATGACGGACGCCCCTTAGATAAAACGTTCATGGGACCGTCAGGCATACGCCGGATCATGAGACCCATGTCATCCAGAGTACGCCGCCCGGGCTGTCCGAAATCTCCTGCCGCGATGGCGATCCAGCTCAACGTCCGGGAGCCCTCGAGATCCACCGCGAACCCGGAGCGGTGGTCAGCCGCCCAATTCGGCGATCATCTGACTCAATGACGCGGCAGCCAATGTCAATTCACCTTCGACCGGCGATTTTCCGCCGGACGGCAATCGCTCGCTGAGTTGCTCGCGCGTCACGATTGAGATTCCGTCGGATTGGAATCCTTCCTCGTGCGGTTCGTAGACTGCGATACCGCCGTCGACGGCCACCAGTTCCGCGTGCGGGTTGCTCCGGAGAAGAGCTCGCAGGTGTTCGACAGTCACGGTCAGATCGTTCATGCGCATCTCTTTCGCGTCGACAACACCACACCTGGGCATCCAGTAGGTACCCACTGACAGTGACTCGAAATCAGAGCCGAGAATTCCGGTTTCGCAACGCCGGTGACCGGGCACAGCGATCGAGTACAGCGCGAAGACGAATGGACGTGACGGCTATGAGCACGGAAAAGCAGTTATTCCTCGCGACACGTTTGGACGAGTTGATCAGAGACTTGGAAGCGGATGCACCAGCGCCTGCGCAAGGTCCCCCTGGCCATCCCGACGGGCTACTCGTCACAGCACAACGGCATCGGGCGGAGGTTGACACAGCTGACGCCAAGCACATCGACGAGATCATGAGCGCTCACCCGGAGATTGCCGCTGCGTGGTCGGACAGGTCGACGTAGGCCCGCGAACGCGACCGCCGACGGACGTGATCATGAAGGCACTGCCGGCAATACTGACGAGCGTCGTGGTTGTGTGTGTCGTGGCCGTGGGTGTTTATCTCGTTACCCAGAGATCGCCACATGGCGACACTTCGCGCCCACTCGCCGATACGTCAGCCATTATCGACGGGCAACCGACGACGTGCACCGAGTTGTTCGGCGCGACGTGCAGCTTCGACCTGCAAACCGAGTACAACCGGTGGGGCGAGGCGATCGATAGCTTCGTGAACTCCGGACTGCTTGGACCCTACGCCCGCAGTATCGGATTTGTCCCCGCCGCGAAGCTGAGCCTGCAGGCATGTGGCGTCAGCAACACCACAGGCCGAACCGTCCTCGATTTCAACGACCTGGCTCGGGTGGACCACCCCGATGCCAGCACGACCGACCTCTTCCCGTTCTGGAATGCGTCTCGTCAATTCGTATGTCCTGCAGCGCCTTAACGCCCCAACGGCATCCGTCGTCCGGGTCGCGACAGGAGCATGCCAGGCGCTGCCACATACTGTTCCGATAGTCGCAGCATGCGACACCTACTGGAAGCGGTCGACGGAGCAATGGCAACTGACATACCCAAACATGATCGACGCCAACGCCTCATGGGATCCGTGGCTCAGATCGTCATCGGCCTGCCGCTAGGCCTGATCGCTGCTGGAGCGCTCTGGCAAGCGCTGCCTTTTCAATCCGGGATCGTCATATTCGTGACCGCCGTCGTAATTACACTTGTGCTGCCGGCACTCGTCGCCGCCCGCTTTCGAACTTTGACACCCGGCGCTGTCGCATTCGCGGTATCGGCGACGCTACTCAACCTGCTGGTGGCACTCGTCGTTCTCGAGTTCTGACAAGATACCTCGCGCTCAAAATGATTGGGTCAGAGCGCGGCAAACAGATCGACGGTGTTTCCGTCCGGATCGAGTAGCACCGCATAGCGCTGCCCCCACACGGCGTCAAAGGGTTCCTTGTGCCCGGGAAAGTCTGTAGTGATCCGCTTGTACGCTTCGTCGACGGCCGCGGGGGTCCCGAAATCGAAAGCCAGAGCCACGGGGTGTCGGCCCGCGACCGTCGCATATTCAGGGTCGAAACTCTTGATCGTCGACTCTGCATCCCACGCCAGTCGCAACCCGTTGCCGAAGGTGAACTCGACGTGTGGGGCATCGGACGGCGTTTCGGGGATGTCGAGGCCCAGATTGCGGTAGAACGCCAGGGAACGATCGAGATCGGTGGTGACAATTCCGACGAGGTCGAGACGGGGTGAAACCGACACTGTGTTCTCCTGTTTTCGGTTCGAAAAGTAGTCGACGAGTGTGTGACGATCAAGAGATGACTGCCACGGACGCTCGCACCACACACGGTAGTCGCAGTGCAGAATCCGGTCTTGAACAAAACGGCCACACATACACCGAACAACGCATCAGGGGCACGGACTTCTTCAGTTGCCTGTGGACAAGCACATCATCTGCAGCCGAATCGACGCCGACGACCATTGCATCCGAGGAACCCGTTGCCACCCACCGGATCATTCCCGATCTCTGCGCAGACTTCATCGTCGACAGCACCGGCAAAGCCTGGCTGGTCGGCCCGGCAACCGTCGCAGATCTCGTCACGACGGCACCTGGAGTGACCCGGTGGGGAGTTCGTATCAATCCCCCGGCGCTACGTTCGATACTCGGAACCGACGCCGAGATTGTGCAGGACACCAAAATCGATTTCGGCGACGTTCTCTCGTCACGCCAGGCCCGGATACTGGCCGACGCGCTGCGAAGCACACGCGTCGACGCAACACTCCTCGAAAACCTCTGGCCGAGTATCTGTCCCGATGATACGGCCCAGATCGGCTACGCAGCGTTGACCGCGTCGCCCGAAATACGGGTCCGCGAAGTGGCATCGGATCTCGGGGTTTCCGAGAGACATTTCCGCCGCACAATCGCTGCGTCGACTGGGCTCTCTCCGAAGACGATCCAGCGAGTCCAACGTATGCAGAACGTGCTGATGCTGGCCCGCGGCACGAACACATCCGCGCACATGTCACTGGCAAACCTTGCGGTGCACGCCGGATACGCCGATCAGGCCCATCTGTCTCGAGATGTTCAGGCACTGACCGGCGTCACTCCGACCCAGCTACTGCGCGAGCACCGCCGCTAACGCGAGTGCCGCACAGATCAGTCCAGTTCGTCGAACCGCGGAATCAGGTACTCCGACACCCATTTTGCTTCTTCGATGAGGGGCCATCCGGCGAGAATGAGAGCGGTCAGGCCCGTGCGCTGCCGAAGGGTACGCACCGAATCGGTGATCGAATCGGGGTCGCCGACGTAGTAGACCGCCGACGAACCGGTTCCGAAGATATCGAGCGGCGACCACGCGGTGATGCCGGCATAGAGCCCGTCACCGACATACAAGTCTTCAGGTTCAGGGAGCCGACCCGCGGCGATTGCATCGACCCACCCTTGGCGCTGCGAGTCGCGGGCGGTGAAGGTCTTGAGATCCTGCGCGCCGTGTGTGCGTCGACGCACCGCGTTGTCGAGAACATCGGCAATCTGCTCGATGCCTGTCTTCTCGAACAGCGACCGGAATCGTTCGAGGGCTTCGTCTTTCGTAGGCCTGACGATCACGCCGGTCAAAGCACCGAAGTCTGTGAATTCGCGTCCAGCGGCAGTTGCCGCATCCCTTGCAGCCGAGAACTTCTCCTCGATGAAGGACGTTTCACGGAGCATCGCCAGGTACGTGTCGAGCACCTTGCCTGAATTTGCCAGGCCTGCAGGCGAATCCCCGGTTCCCCACAGCGGAACCTGGTGTCCCACCGGCGCGTCGATCCGCAACGGCGTGTTGGGGAAGTTCGACTCGGTGCCCTCGGCGTAGATGCGTCGGAAATCAGCCCAGTACTGCTCGCCCAGTTCGTACCGCTGATCGTGGTCGACGTTCATGTCGTACTTGGTCAGGATGTTCTCGCGGCCGTTGACCGAGTTGATCATCAACCTGCCACCGCTGAAAGCGTCGAAAGTCAGCGCCTTTTCGGCCAGCAATCGTGCCGGCGTCATGTTCGCGTAAATCGCGACCAGGAACTTCATGCGACTGGTGTGGGCTGCGGCCCACGTCGCGGAAATGAACGGATCGTTCGGCCAGGTCGCTACCAGTGCACCTTCGAATCCGCCGTCGTCGATCGTCTTCGCAAGTTCGATCTGGCGCGCGCCGTCCACCGGGTATAACCCACCGGGGCTCCACGGGTAGTCGCCGTCGGCCTGGGTGAGATACCAGAAAGTCTTGACGCTCATCAGTTCTGCACTCCAGCCGGCAGTTCGAAGGATTCGACGCGGGCCCGCGCCCGAACGGTGTCGGCATCGACGGCATAGAGCGCGTCCAGATAGGCAACCGCAAACGATCCGGGGCCGGTGGAGTTCGCCTCGGCGATCTCGGACGCCACCGCAACGTGGGTGTGGGCTGCAACAAGTCCTTCCAGCGGCGTCTGTGCCACAGCAAGATACGCAGCAACAAGGCCACCCAGGGAGCATCCGGTGCTGGTGACACGGGGAAGTAGTGCGCTGCCGCCCGAAATCTTGACGCCGACCACGACGCCGTCACGATCACGTCCGACGACGTAATCAACTGGGCCCGAGGCAGATACCGCGTCCGTGTACTTCAGCAGTGCAAGCGCCGCCGGAACAGCATCAATCGAATCGGATGCACTGTCGACGCCGCGGGTATCGCCGCCGAGACCGGCGAGCGCGATGATCTCCGACGCGTTTCCGCGGATTGCGGTCGGATGGAACTGAAGAAGGTCCACGGCAATCTCACTGCGCCAGGGCAATCCGCCGACACCGACCGGGTCGAGAACCCACGGTGTGCCTGCGCTCTGTGCTGCTTCGGCTGCAACTCGGAAAGCCGCTGCGGTCGCGTCATCCGGAGTTCCGAGATTGACCAGAACTCCCCCGGCGATCGCCGCAAATCCGGCCGCCTCGTGGACATTGTCGATATGCGCATTGCTCGCGCCTGCCGCCAAGAGAACGTTGGTCAGGAAGTTGGCAGAGACGATATTGGTCAGTGATTGAACGAGCGGCACCTGCACTCGAAGCGCTTCGAGCGCCGAGGCAACGGTGTCAGCAGAGATGTCAGACATGGATTTTCCTTCGAGAATGTGAGGTCGGTACGGGGCCGGGCGATCAGGACTCGCGACATCGATCGTCTTCGGCGGGCTCGGTTCCCGTGACCATCGGCAAAGTGGGATCGGCGGTCCATTCCTCGAGAGAACCGTCGTACACCTTGATGGCGTCGTATCCGCTGATCACCAGTCCGAGCGCGCTCAGACACGCGGAAACGCCTCCGCCGCAATAGATGATGATCGGTACGGCACTCGCCGACAGTTCCCGCGCACGGACGGAGACATCCGTGGCAGGGAGCATCAATCCGTTGTCGTCCAGCAGGCTTTTGGCCGACAGATTCCGGCTTCCCGGGATGTGCCCACGACGCGAGTATCTCGTTTTCTCGGTTCCGGCAAATTGCTCAGGTGACAACGCACAAACAAGGGTGCCCGCCGAGTCGCCCGCCGAGACCGCGGCGACATCGTCTCGATCCGCCCACAGGTCCAGATCGACAACGCCCCACGGCGCAACAGACTGAGCAGGGGCCAGTTCCTCCCCCGATTCGACCGCAAACCCGTGCCACGTCCAGGCCGCCAATCCGCCGTCGAGAACCCGCGCGTCGATTCCCGCGTTGCGCAGCACCCACCACAGCCGCGAGGCCCAGGTCATCGAGCCTTGGTCGTACAGGACGATTGTCGAGCCCACACCGATCCCGGCAGCGGCCAGGTCGAGGGACAATTGCTCGGCCGTGGGCTTCGTGAAGTGCAATGACGCATCGCGGTCGGAGAACGTTGTCATGAGATCTACGTGGCGAGATCCGGGAATATGCGCGTCGACCCAGCCTGCGTAGCCCGATTCGGGGCGGTAATCACCGTCGAATCGTGCGGGCGGGAAATGCACCGTGACGTCGAGAACTACGACGTCGCTGCCAGTCAGCAGCTGCGCAAGCGCCTCACTGCCGATCAACGGCGTGACCGATGTCTGTGTCACCGAAGCACCTCTCCGTAGTAGAACCAAGCAAGCTGAACCAAGCAAGTTGAACAAAGCGCGCTGAAACCAACGCCCACGAACCTAAGTGAGTACTAGCGTATACGCAAGTACTCATGCGTTGTCGGTGGCATAATCAAACGCGCTTCACTCACGGAGAAGGAACGGGGAAACATGGGCGGCGAGGAAACCACGACCAGCGCAGAATTACTGGTGCCCGAGGCGGCACTGGGACGTTCCGACCAGACTTCCCGCCAGTACCTTCGGTTGCGGGCCGACATCCTCGACGGAAAGTTTGCCCAGGGCGCCCCGCTGCACGAAACCCAATTGTGCGAAACGTACGGCGCCTCGCGCACACCTATCCGCGAAGCCCTCAATTGGCTTGCGCACGACGGACTTCTCGAGCGCGCCGCCCGCGGCTTCCGAGTGCGATCCGGAACGCCCGAAGACGTCATCGAAATCTACGCTGCGCGAGTGGCTTTGGAGTCCGAGGCCGCCGGGGCAGCTGCGTTGCGACACACCGAGTTGGACCTTGCGCGCCTCGAAGGTCTTCATGACCAGTGCTGCACAGCCACTGACGGCGCAGCGATTCGGGCCGGCAATTTCAAGTTCCATGAAGCACTCTGGCAGTCCGCACACAATGCGACGATCACGTCACTCCTGATCAGGTTGACCACCCAACTGCGGATCTACGACAGCGGACCGCCCTCCAACTACGGTGAACCCGATCTACTGAATTCCGAGCATCAAGACATCCTGACGGCAATACGAGGTCGCGACGAGAAGTCCGCCCGTGAACATATGCGGGCTCACCTCGAACGTAGTCGCGAGCAGCGCATCAAGATGTTTGCAGGTCGCTGACCGGAGAAACTACCGACACCACGACCGCCCGGTCCGTCCATCGGACGGACCGGGCGGTCTTTGCCGTGTCTATCGCGCCACATAATTAGGCAAGTCAACCCTTAGTAAGGATATGCTAGCTTAATTCCCGTTAGAAATTGTTTCAGTTTTCGATAACCATCACCACGCCAAGTCTTTTCGGAGAAACCATGCCCCCGAAGCACACCCCCTCCCCTCTTGCCGGTGCCCTGACGCGGCGCCAACTCATCCGCTCGATGGGCGTCGCAGCGGCAGCACTCGGCGCATTTGGTATTACCGCCTGCTCCTCTCGGACACCGGTATCCGAGACGGCGTCGACCGGCGCCACAAGCGGTCCGTTCACCGTCGTGGATCAGTACCAGAACACGATCACCTTCGACACCCCGGTCGGCCGCATCGCGTCCGCGATCATTCCGGTTCCGTCGATGATTGCCGGCTCCGATCAGTCGATCTCGCGCAATGTCGGCGTCAACTCGAGTGCGATCTCGCTGGCCAAGAACGGCATGCTCGGGGTGATGTTCCCCGAATTCCTCAATACCCCAGTTGTTTCCGGACCCGACTTCGTCCCGAACGTCGAGCAGGTCCTCTCACTCAACCCGGATGTCGTGATCCAGTGGGGCGACAAGGGCGACGACATCGTGGCGCCGCTGCGCAACGCGGGTCTCAAAGTCATCCTCCTGAAGTACGGAACGCAGGAAGACCTCGAAGCCTGGATCAACATCTTCGGAGACCTCCTCGACAAGAAAGCCGAAGCGCAGGAAATCCTCGCGCGCATGGCAACCGACCGCAAGACCGTCGAATCCATTGCCGCTGCAAACACCGCCACGGCGCCGCGAGCGATGTACTTCTACAGCACTCCTGAAACCAAGGTCTCGGCCGACAACACGTACATGGACTTCTGGATCACCCTCGCCGGTGGCAAGAATGTTGCCCGGGGCGCCGGAAAGGGAACCAGCGTCGCCGTCACCAAGGAACAAATCCTCACGTGGGATCCCGAGGTCCTGGTTCTCGGAAACTTCGACGCAGCAATCCCGCAGGATATCTACGACGACCCCAACTGGGCATCCCTGAGCGCCGTGAAGAACAAGCGCGTCTACAAGGCGCCCATCGGCGGATTCTCGTGGGACCCGCCGTGCAACGAGTCGAACTTGATGTGGCTCTGGGTCGCTGAAATCTTCTATCCCGAAGCGAAACTCGATCTCGATCTGCGTAATCGTATTCGTCAGACGTACACCTCGTTGTACGCCTACGACGTTTCCGACACCGAGATCGATCGCATCCTGCACCTCGAATCCAACCAGGTGAGCGCCGGATATGACTCGTTCCGCGCTTGAGTCGGACGCGGTACCTTCCGGTAGCGAGAAAACTGCCGGAAGGCCCTCCCGGTACCGGGCTTTCACCGTTCCGCTGATCCTGACGTTCGGCATCCTCGCTATCGGTCTGGCAGCTCTGGCCATCGGCCGCTACACAATCCCCGTCAACGAGGTCGCCCGCATCCTCATCGATCGGGTCATCCCGCTCGAGCAGACGTGGACCGATGTCGAGTCGCAAGTTGTTCTCGGCGTACGATTCCCGCGACTTCTGCTCGGAATGCTTGTCGGTGGCGGTCTTGCACTGGGCGGTTCCGCACTGCAGGCCGTATTCCGCAACCCCTTGGTGAGCCCTCAGGTCCTTGGCGTCTCGTCAGGCGCATCCTTCGGCGGAGTCCTGGTCCTGATGCTCGGCCTCGGTTCCGCATTCCTCGTCGGTGGAGCATTCATTTTCGGTATCGCCGCCCTGATCATGGTGATGGCGATCGGAAAGACCCGTTCCGGCAGTTCGATTCTCATGATCGTGCTCGGTGGCGTGGTGACCAGTGCGTTCTTCTCGGCGCTTGTCTCGTTGATCACGTACCTCGCCGATCCGTACAGCACGCTGCCGTCAATCGTGTTCTGGCTCATGGGTTCCCTGGCGACCGCTGACATGGGCAAGGTGGCAATTGCCGCTGTTCCCATCCTTCTCGGCAGCGCGGTCATCCTCGGGTTGCGCTGGCGGGTGAACATCCTTTCGCTCGGCGACGACGATGCCGCGTCACTCGGCGTGAAACCGCACCGCCTGCGCATGCTGCTGCTGGTCATGGTGGCGTTCATGACGGCCGGCGCAGTTGCGGTGTCCGGTGTAATCGGCTGGGTCGGTTTGGTTGTCCCGCATCTGGCCAGGCTGTGGGTCGGCCCGGATCACCGGATCTCGATGCCGACGACGTTTGTTCTCGGCGCCGCCTACCTGACCGTCATCGACACACTCTCGCGCACCATCAGTCCAGGCGAGATTCCACTGGGAATCCTGACGGCAATCATCGGTGCACCGGTCTTTGTTGTTCTCCTTCGCAATTCGAGCAGAAGGGCCTTCATCGATGCTTGAGCTCATCGACCTCGGGTTTCGGTACTCGGGACGGGACTGGGTTTTTCGCCACACGAATCTCACCATCGCGTCGGGCTCGATCACCTCGATCCTTGGTCCAAACGGCAAGGGCAAGACCACCTTGCTCCGCTGCATTGCCGGGCTGAATACCGCTCAGGAAGGCCGCGTTGTCCGCGATTCGAACATCGGCTACGTTCCGCAAGCTACCTCGTCGAGTTTTGCGTACTCGGTCTTCGACATGGTGCTGATGGGCCGAGCGAAAAAGGTGTCGACCTTCGGGGTTCCCAGCAAAGCCGATGTGGCCCAGACCCGTACGGTACTCGAGCGAGTCGGCATCGATCACCTCGCGACATCGAACTTCACCGAACTGTCCGGCGGACAACGGCAACTGGTCCTGATCGCGCGCGCACTCAACACCGACTGCACCTTCATGATCCTGGACGAACCCGTCTCGGCGCTCGACCTGCGAAACCAAGCGCACGTCCTCCAACTTCTGCGCGAACTCGCGTCAGAAGGCATGGGCATCCTACTGACCACCCACCATCCCGATCACCCACTTCATCTGGGCGGCGACGCCGTGGTGATGTTCAGTCCCGAAGAGATCGTTGTTGGTCCGGTGGCGACCCTCGTTACCGGTGAGACCCTCTCTCGGCTCTACGGCATCGATGTCGCCACCGACACGGTCCACGACCGCGGGAATCCACGCACCGTGGTCTACACCCGCTACGACAATTTTGCGGCGGCCGGAAACGACCTTCGCCTCACAGAAAGCTCACTCACATGACCGCCGCGCTACACGCAACAACTCCGGTTCTGCACTTCGTGATGGGGTCCAACGCCGGCATGGCCGGCGGCACGTCGGACACGGATGTCGTCCGCAACGTAGACCTCTACGAACTCGACGCCCTGGACCTGACTTCTGTTTCCGGACTCATCGTCAACGGCAACTGCGATCAGATCTACTTGGAACGACGCAAGGACGTCCTCACGGACTTCGTCACCGCCGGCGGCCGGATCGCGATCATGGGGCATCCCCTGACGGATTTCCTTCCCGGCCTGGGACAGTGGCGCAAATTGCAGTACTCCGGCCCCAAAGATCTGGCAATCTCCGCCGGAAGCCCGCACCCCGTGTGGGCAGGTGTCGACCCGGCCGATCTCAGTTTCCGCAAGGAAGTCTCCGGTTTCTACGGGCGTGGCTACAGCCAGAAACTTCCGGACAACGCCATCGTCACCAATTACATCGGCCGCCACGGACTGCCGGTCGACTACGTCTACCCACTGGGCAAGGGCGAGGTGCTGGTGCACGGAGGAATCGATCTGGCTGTGTTCCAGTCCGATCCGAATACGTCGGCACGCGTCTACCCCCAGTTGCTGTCCTGGCTTGCCCAGCTCGACCGAACGGAAAACCGATGACCATACTCAACGAAACCGCCCTCGAAGCATTCAACCGCACCGACCGCGCTCCACTGTCCACGCGCAATCTCGCTCTGGTGCACGGCGGCTCGCATTTTCATCTGCAGACCCTCGAGGATCCGGCCGTTGTCGCGCACCAGCCGGATTTCCATTACCTCGCTGATCTGCAGCCCGGCGATCTCGACGACGTCACGACGCTGATCCTGGCCGATCGTTTGCATCCCGAGCTTCTCCGCAAGCACGCCGCCGAGTTCCTCGCTGTCGCCGAACGCGGTGGCACCCTCGTCGTCCTCGGTGAGAACGCCGCACACACATGGCTTCCCGGTGTGACCTGGAGCCCGCGTCCCACCAACTTCTGGTGGTGGCGAACCGGCGAGGACCCGTTGATCCGCACACGCAGCCACGATCACGAATCGTGGAAATATCTCACCACGAAGTCTGTGATCTGGCACCACCACGGCCTGCTTCACACCGACGCGGACGTTGTGCCACTGCTGATCTCGGAAGAACCCGACGCGGAGGGCAACCCCTGTGACGCCGGTATGATGTTGTTCGAGGACACCACCTCGACTCCCGGCCGCATCATCGCCACGACGCTGGACCCGACGTACCACCACGGCAACAACTTCATGCCGGGTTCGACGCGATTCCTCTACGCGCTACTGCGGTGGGTCGATCACACCTGACGGCACTACGTCGTAGACCTCGTCGGCCGGTTGCGCCATAACTCGATCAGTCATCTCCTGCTTGAGCACCACCAACCGGGCCTCTGCTTCGGCGCTTCGGCTGGGAGTGCGTGACAGCTCGATGAATTCGTCCACGACGAAGCCCTCACGCAGGATCAGCGTGACACTCTCATCACGGTAGTCGATCTGGAATACATACAGTTCCAGCGTAATTCCCCGCTCGGGGCGGGCAAGGGAGCCGTCGACGGTGTATCGACCTTCGGTGACTGCGCGAGTGACCAGTTCGACAGTGTCCCGCACTCCAGGGCCACCGTGCGATGTCGTGACAACAAGCTCGCGCCGCTCGACGGGCTCATCCTGCCCCAGGACTCCGAGTGCACGTTCGAGCACTTTGTAGGCGTGGGCAACACCGCCGGGCGCCAAAGGTCCGTGGTAGCGCAGGGCGTCGGCGAAGGTGAAGTCCAAGGTCGTTCCCTGATCGATCACCGTGAGGCTGTTGGTCATGACAGAATCCTTGCAGAAAATCGGGCTCTCCGGCACCACTGCCGGAGAGCCCGAGTCAAGGACAGTGAAAGATTAGTAATCGTCCTCGGTGTAAATGATCATGCCGCGCAAGTTCTTTCCCGCGAGCATGTCGGCGTAGCCCTCGTTGATCTCCTCGAGCTTGTAGGTGTTGGTCACCAACTCGTCGAGTTTGAGTGCGCCGCTGCGGTAGTGATCGAGCAGCTTCGGAATCTGGGAACGAGGGCCGACACCGCCGAAGATGGCTCCCTGCAAGCGCTTCTGCAGCAGTGTCAGCTCGAACAGGCTGAGCGTCACCTGCGAATCGGCGTAGTGGCCCATGCCGACCACAACAACCTGACCGCCCTTACCCGTGGCGCTGAGGGCAGGTTGAATGATGTCGCCGTGGATCTCTCCGACAGTGATCACGGTGACGTCGGCCATCTTGCCCCACGTGAGTTCACCGATCGCGGGGATAGCTTCCTCGAGCGAAGCGAAGGTATGAGTTGCGCCGAATTCCTTGGCCTTCTGCCGCTTGAATTCAACCGGGTCGATCGCAACAACAAAGCGCGCGCCCGCAGACGCGGCACCCTGCACCGAGTTGATGCCGACACCGCCGACTCCGATAACCACGACCGTGTCACCGACCTTTGCGCCGCCGATAGCCGTCGCCGATCCCCAACCGGTCGCGACGCCACAGCCGAGCAGCGCTGCCTTGTCGAGTGGGATGTCCTTCTCGATCTTGATCACCGAGGACTCGTTGACCGTCACGTACGGAGAGAACGTGCCGAGCAGGCACATCTGAATGACGGGCTCACCATCGAGGGTGACTCGGTACGAATTATCCGAGATCGATTGTCCGGTAAGCAGACCCGCACCCTGGTCGCAGATATTCTGCAATCCCTTTGCGCATGACGGACAGCGTCCACACGCCGGAATGAACGCCAGTACAACGTGATCACCTTCGACGACGCTCGTAACGCCTGGTCCCACCTTGGTCACCACTCCGGCACCTTCGTGCCCGCCCACGGCAGGATAGAAGGGAAGCGGGCTTGCACCCGTCCGCAAGTGCTCGTCCGAATGGCACAGCCCCGATGCGGCAAGCCGAATCTGCACTTCTCCGGAAATCGGATCACCCAGATCGACCTCTTCGATTTCCCACGGCTGACCTGGCGCCTTGACTACTGCTGCCTTGACCTTCACCAGCACTCCTCGAAATTATTCGTGATGCACGGACGACGACGGACCGAATCGGGACTTGTGTCCTCGATCACACTCCACCTACGAGTGTGCCCGATGGGGGCCGAAAATATCGGCGCTCAGACGATCACCTTCAGACGCGACAATGCCGCCACCGAGAAACTAGTGACGGCATTGTCGAAAGCACGAGATCTTCGCTCAGACAGCGGTACCGATCGGGCCACGCGCTGCTTCGTACGCCGCACCGACACGGTACAGACGCTCGTCCGCCATGGCCGGAGCCATGATCTGCAGACCGACAGGCAGATTGTCGTCCGCCGAGAGACCCGACGGCACCGACATGGCGCAATGGCCGGCCAGGTTGGTAGGCAGGGTGCAGAGGTCGGAGAGGTACATCGCGAGCGGATCGCCCACCTTCTCCCCCAACTTCCACGGCGTGAACGGACTGGTCGGCGAGACCAGAACATCGACCTGCTCGTACGCCTTGTCGAAATCGCGAGCGATCAGAGTGCGAACCTTCAGGGCTGAGCCGTAGTAGGCGTCGTAGTAGCCCGAGGACAGTGCGTACGTGCCGATCACGATGCGGCGCTTGACCTCCGGACCGAAGCCGGCAGCGCGAGTGGCTGCCATGACCTGATCGGCGCTCATGTTGCCGTCGTCGACGCGCATGCCGTAACGCATCGCGTCGAAGCGCGCCAGGTTGGACGAGACCTCACTGGGCAGCACCAGGTAGTACGACGCGAGCGCGTACTCGAAGCTCGGGCACGACACCTCGACAACCTCGGCGCCGAGAGCCTTCAGTTGCTCGACAGCCGCGTCGAAGGACGCGATGACTCCGGGCTGGTAGCTGTCGGAGTGCAGCTCCTTGACGACGCCGACCTTGACGCCGCGCAGGTCTCCGTTGGCACCTTCGCGAGCCGCGGCAACCACCGGACGCACGGGAGCGTCGATAGACGTGGAGTCGCGCGGATCGTGTCCGGCGATGACCTCGTGCAGCAGCGCGGTGTCGAGCACGGTGCGACCACACGGGCCACCCTGATCGAGCGACGACGCACACGCGACAAGACCGAAACGCGAGACGGTTCCGTACGTGGGCTTGGTGCCGACGGTTGCCGTGACTGCGGCCGGCTGGCGAATGGATCCACCGGTGTCGGTGCCGATGGCCAACGGTGCCTGACGGGACGCCAGCGCAGCTGCACTACCGCCGCCCGAGCCGCCGGGGATACGCGTGGTGTCCCACGGGTTACGCGTCGGGCCGTACGCCGAGTTCTCGGTGGAGGAACCCATCGCGAATTCGTCGAGGTTGGTCTTGCCGAGGATCGGAATGCCTGCGGCGCGAAGCTTGCTCGTCAGGGTCGCGTCGTACGGCGCCACCCATCCTTCGAGCATCTTCGACGCGCAGGTCGTCGGCATGTCCGTGGTGGTGAAGATGTCCTTGAGCGCAATCGGCACACCGGCGAGCGGCGATACGGGCTCGTTTCCGGCTGCCAGGGAGCTGTCGACGGCAGCAGCGGCTTCGAGCGCCTGATCGCCGGCGACGTGCAGGAAGGCGTGGTACTCGGAGTCGACTGCAGCGATGCGATCGAGGTGCGCCTGGGTGACCTCTACCGAGGACACCTCACGCGAATGGATCTTGTCTGCCAGAACCGAGGCGTCCAGCGTTGTCAGGTCGGCGGTCATTCGCCCTCTCCAAGGATCTGCGGAACGGCAAAGCGATCCTGTTCGACTGCGGGTGCACCGGACAACGCCTGATCCGGGGTCAACCCCGGCACGATGACGTCCGGTCGGGTGACGTTGGTGACGGCATTGGGGTTCGCCATGGGCGGAACGTCGTCGGCCGCAACCTCGGTGACCACCTTGACGTGGTTGAGAATCGAATCCAACTGACCGGCGAACTCGTCGAGTTCTGCGTCGGACAGTGCGAGTCTGGACAGCCGCGCGAGGTGCGCGACCTCGTCACGGGAGATGGCAGGCACCGCGGGGCCCCTTTCGGAAGAGGACGTATTCATTGCCGGTCCAGCCTAGTTGCTCGGCTCAGCACACTTGTAGTCGCGCCTCGCGTGTCCACCGCCACGTCCGGTTCGACCGAAGTGTTTCGGTCATGTCACAACCTCGTACAGCGGGCGTGACGGGGCCGCGGCGCCGACCATCGACACGGCGACAAGTGCAAAGATGACGTACAGCGCGAGTCACCACGACCCGGGCGACAACCGAAAGCGAAAGGACGAACGTGTCATACCTGCTCCGCGTCAGTCTGCCCGACCGTCCCGGTAGCCTCGGCGCACTCGCCGTCGCACTGGGTTCCGTCGGAGCCGACATTCTCTCCCTCGACGTCGTAGAGCGAGGCGACGGTTTTGCCATCGACGATCTTGTTGTCGACGTCGAACCGGGAGCGCTACCGGACACACTCATCACGGCAGCCGAGCATCTCCCCGGCGTATCGGTGGATTCCATCCGTCCGTACGCGGGAATCCTCGACACCCACCGTGAGCTCGAACTCATCGACTCAGTCGCCACCGCAAAGGACGATCGCCTCCAGGTACTCGTTGACGGCGCCCCGCGAGTGCTGCGAGTGGGTTGGTCCGTCATCGTCGACATCGGCCCGCAAGGGGCATATCGGGTGGTCGGCAGCTCGGGCGCACCCGAAACTCACGCCACCGAGGTCCCGTGGATGCCCCTCGAGAAGCCGGCAGTCCTCGACGGTGAAGCCGACTGGGTGCCCGAGGTGTGGCGCGACATGGACACCAGCCTCGCCGCCGCACCATTGGGTTCGGGCGGTCGAGTCCTGATGCTCGGACGCCCCGGCGGGCCGGAATTCCGGCCGTCGGAGATTGCCCGGCTGGGTTATCTCGCCGGGATCATCGCGACAGTTCTGAGCTGACAACGACAGTTCCGGGTTATTACAGTTCTGGGTTACTACAGCTCTGGGTTACTACTCAGGCCAGGTCGCGCACCAAGACGGTCAGCTCCATACCCCGGATCGGTTCCCACGCCCGGACCGGGTCAGGGACAAATCCGTTGCGATCGTAGATACGACGCGCATCGACCATCTCCGGTTGAGTCGACATGACCACCGAGTGATCGCCACGGTCGTACGCCTCGGCGATCACGGCGCGTACCAAAGCCGTACCCGCTCCCGATCCGCGAGCATCGGGTGAGACTGCGAGCATGCGGAATTCGAGTTCGCCGGCCTGCGCTACGTCCGCGAACGGCGTTCCCGGTTCTGCCACGGTGAGCGATCCCACAACGCGGTCAGCGAGAACCGCGACCAGCACTCGGCCGTCCTGCGCCCGAGTTGCCGTGTCGCGCAGACGCTCCGCGTACGGGGTTCCTTCGGCAACAAATCCGCCACCCACGTAAGCCTGCACAGTCAGCTCCCCTACGGTGTCGAACTCGTTGGGGAGGATTTCGCGAATCTCGATCATGGCGTCACTATTGCACCCTGCGTACCGAACTCGGAAATCGCAAAGCGAAGTAGTTATTCGTCCAATTCGGTGGGTGTTACCGCGTCCGGGCCACCTTCGAGCAACCGACGGAAGCCGTCCTCGTCGAGCACGGGCACGCCCAATTCGACCGCCTTGTCGTGCTTGGAACCCGGTGCTTCACCGACAACCACAAACGCCGTTTTCTTCGAAACGGAACCGGCTGCCTTACCGCCGCGCACGAGGATCGCTTCCTTCGCCTGATCGCGGGAGTACGTCTCGAGGGAACCGGTGACCACGATAGAGAGGCCCTCGAGGTTGCGCGGAATGGAATCGTCTCGCTCGTCCTCCATTCGCACTCCAGCGGCCGCCCACTTGTCCACGATCTGCTGATGCCAGTCCACCGTGAACCACTCGACCACTGCGGCGGCAATCGTGGAACCGACGCCGTCTACAGCTGCCAACTGCTCCATCGACGCTTCCCGAATGCGTTGCAGCGAACCGAATTCCCCCGCCAACGCTCGCGCCGCCGTTGGACCGACATGCCGAATGGACAGTGCCACAAGCACTCTCCACAACGGCTTGTCCTTGGCCGAATCCAGGTTGGCCAGCAAGCGTTTTCCGTTTGCCGAGAGCGCTCCGGCGTTGGTCCGGAAGATCGGCACACCGATCAGAGTGTCGGCGTCGAGTGAGAAGAGATCACCTTCGTCGTCGATGGCCTTCGCTTCGAGAAGACCGGTCGCAGCCTCGTATCCGAGCACCTCGATGTCGAAGGCCCCGCGGCCGGCAACATGGAACACCCGCTCACGCAGCTGCGCCGGGCAGTGCTGCTGATTGGGGCAGCGCACGTCGACGTCGCCCTCTTTTGCGGGCGCCAGCAAAGTGTCGCACTCGGGACAATGCGTCGGCATGACAAACTCGCGCTCGGTGCCGTCGCGGACGTCGGCCACCGGTCCGAGAACCTCGGGGATGACGTCGCCCGCCTTACGCAGCACCACGGTGTCACCGATCAACACACCCTTGCGCTTGACCTCACTGCCGTTGTGCAGCGTGGCCAACGACACAGTCGAACCGGCTACCGTTACCGGTTCCATGTACGCAAACGGCGTCACACGTCCGGTTCGTCCGACGCTGACGCGAATGTCGAGAAGCTTGGTCGTGACCTCCTCGGGCGGGTACTTGTACGCAATCGCCCAACGCGGCGCTCGTGACGTGGTGCCGAGACGGCGATGCAACGACATTTCGTCGACCTTGACCACCAGGCCGTCGATCTCGTGCTCGACGTCGTGGCGATGTTCGCCCCAGTACTTCATCTTGTCCACCACGGCGTCCGCCCCGACAACGCGTGACGTGTGCGTCGACACCGGCAGACCCCACGCGGCGAGCGCGACATAGGCGTCGTACTGCGACGCGGGCTCGAAGCCCTCCATGCGGCCGAAACCGTGACAGATCATGCCGAGGCGTCGACGCGCCGTCACCGCGGGATTCTTCTGGCGCAACGATCCGGCGGCAGAGTTTCGCGGGTTTGCGAAGGGCGCCTTGCCTTCTGCGACCAACGACGCGTTGAGTGCGGCAAAGTCCTCGAGGCGGAAGAACACCTCACCACGCACTTCGAGCACGCTGGGGATCGGGTACTCGTCCGTCGCGGTGAGGTATTCCGGGATGTCGTTGATGGTGAGCGCGTTGAGCGTGACCAATTCGCCCGTGCGGCCGTCTCCACGGGTGGCAGCCCGCACGAGCTTGCCGTTCTCATAGACGAGGTTGAGCGCAACGCCGTCGATCTTGACTTCACACAGGTAGTGCAGATCCGGCCCGGTTTCCTGCTCTACCTTGGCAATCCAGCCCCGCAGTTCGGACTCGTCGAAAACGTTGTCGAGGCTGAGCATGCGCTCGAGGTGATCGACCGAGGTGAAATCCGTTGCGAACCCGCCGCCCACCAACTGCGTCGGTGAGTCAGGAGTCCGCAAGTCCGGATACTGCTCTTCGAGGGCATTGAGCTGACCGAGCAGTGTGTCGAATGCGCCATCCGAGATGGTCGGTGCATCACGAACGTAGTAACGGAACTGATGCTGACGGACCTCCTCGGCCAGCTCCATCCACTGCTCACGCGCCTCGTTGGGCGCAGGCTGCACGGTTCCCTCGGTGGTTTCACTCACAAGACAAGAGAATATCGGTTCTCACCGACAGAAAAGCACCGCGAGTCAGAACGCCGACGGATCGTCCACCAAGGCCTTGCTGACGTCGGTGCACACCTTCAGCGCCGTGCGGGCGTAGTCGAGGCCGGCGCCGGCCAGACCGCATCGCGGGGTCACCGCCACCTGAGTCTGCAGCAGCTCCCGTGAGAACCCGAGACGGTCGATCAGCGTCACGGCAGGCATTGCGCATTCTTTCCACGTCAGCGGCTTCTCGGGCGCCGTGGAGGGAACCAGACCCAACGCCAGCTGCTTGCCGGCATCGAACAACTGGCCGATGCCGTCCAAGTCGCGCGAGGAAATCAGGGACAGGTCGAAGCTCACGGCACTCGCCTTGCTGCGTCGCAGCAGATCCCACGGGAGATCCGCGCTGCAACTGTGCACGATGGTCGGCAATCCGCAGCCCTCGATGGCCGAGTCCAGAATCGCCAGGGCTTCCGGTTCGGGGAGCGCCGGAACACTTTCCATTCTCGTGCGTCCGGGCAAAGACCCGGCGAGCACAGCAGTCATCTGCGGTTCGTCGAGCTGAACGATCACGCGGGCACCCGTGCGGCGGGTCACCTCGGCGGCGTGGCGGGCCAACCCCTCGCCCAACGATTCGGCGATGTCACGCAGTGCTCCGCGATCCACGAGCACACGTGAACCGTTTGCGACCTCGATCTCGGCGCCGAGCGTCAGCGGTCCGGCAGCCTGCAGTTTGATCACGTGATCTCTGCCGACCAGCCGCGCTGCTTCCCAGGCTTCCTCGAGAGCGTCGAGATCCTGGTTCAGGAAGTCCTCCGCGCGCTTCGCGATGTTGCCGCGCCGGGGCACAACCCGGTACGAGCGCGTCGACGCGTCGAGGTTGATATCGACGAGGATGGCACCGGTTCGGCCCACGGTGTCTGCGCCGAGACCGCGTGCCGGTAGTTCCACCAGGTGCGGAAATCCGCCGAGCTCACCGAGGATGGTGGCGGCACTTTCCCGGGCATCCGTGCCCGGCCAGGATCCGATTCCGGTGACCAGGCCACCGATGGAAACCTGCTGTGTCACAGTGTGTTCGGCTCGGATTCGGTTCCGGCGATAGTGCCGCTGCCGAGTACCTGATCGCCCAGTTCACTGTCGGGACGGTACAAAACCACTGCCTGCCCCTTCGCGACACCCGTCAGCGGTTCACGCAAGGAAATCGTGATGCCGCCGCCTGAAGTGCCGTCGTCAACTGCCTCTGCCACTGCCTGCGCAAGTCCGCCGTGAGCCCGAACCTGCACCATGCACTCGACCGGGCCTTCGGGGGCCTGACCGGACGTCCAGATCGCACGCTGCGCCGTGATCGCCCACACATCGAGATTCTTGGCCGAACCGACTCGGACAGTGCCGGTTTCGGGTTCGATCGACGTGACGTACCGCGGGCGTCCGTCCACCGCCGGACCTTCGACGCCCAGTCCCTTACGCTGACCGATCGTGAAGCCGTGCACGCCGTCGTGTGCTGCCAGGACCTCACCGGAATCGGCGTCGACGACGCTTCCCGGGCGAACACCGATCCGGGCGCCGAGGAATGCTCGGGTGTCGCCGGTCGGGATGAAGCAGATGTCGTGGCTGTCCGGCTTGTTCGCGACGGCAAGTCCGCGCTCGGCGGCCTCTTCGCGGATCTGCTCCTTCGGTGTGTCGCCGATCGGGAACATCGCGCGCGAAAGCTGCGCTGCTGTCAGAACTCCCAGGACGTACGACTGATCCTTGTCGGAGTCGACTGCGCGGCGCAGAACGCCGTCTTCGAGGCGGGCGTAATGGCCCGTGGCAACGGCGTCGAATCCGAGCGCAACCGCGCGATCCGCGAGAGCGGTGAACTTGATCTTCTCGTTGCAGCGCAGGCACGGGTTAGGCGTCTCACCCGCGGCGTACGACGCCACAAAATCGTCGATCACGTCTTCTTTGAAGCGATCCGCAAAGTCCCAGACGTAGAAGGGGATTCCCAGAACGTCGGCGGCGCGCCTGGCATCGCCCGCGTCTTCCTTGGAACAGCATCCACGCGAACCCGTGCGCAAAGCGCCAGGTGCCGTCGACAACGCCAGATGAACTCCCACGACGTCATGGCCGGCGGCAACTGCGCGGGCGGCGGCAACGGCGGAGTCGACGCCTCCGCTCATGGCTGCGAGTACTCGCATCAGCGATCCCCTCCACGCGAACCGGCACCGGCAAGACCGGCGGCCCGAGCGCGCTCTACTACTTGTGGCAGCGCTGCGATGAGCGCATCCACATCGGTGACACTCGACGTATGTCCGAGTGAAAATCTCAAGGAGCCCCGCGCGGTCGACGGTTCTACGCCCATCGCGATCAGCACGTGGCTGGCCCGGGCAACACCTGCGGTGCAGGCCGAACCGGTGGAGCATTCGATACCCGCAGCGTCGAGGAGCATCAGCAACGAGTCCCCTTCACAGCCGGGAAAAGTGAAGTGCGCGTTGCCGGGCAGACGGTCCGAACCGGTCGGGCCGTTGAGTACCGATTCGGGAAGAATCCGGAAAACACCCTCGATCAAACGATCGCGTAGTTCCGCCAATTCCCGTGCACTGGAATCGATGTGCGCGGTGTTCTCGCGCAGCGCCGCGGCCATGCCCACCACGCCCGCGGTATCCGGGGTTCCCGAACGAAGATCACGCTCGTGTCCGCCGCCGTGCAGGAGCGGCACACACGGAACCTGACGTCCCAGCAGCAGTGCGCCGACGCCGTGCGGGCCGCCGAACTTGTGTGCCGCGATACTCAGAGCAGAGAGTTTGCTCGCGGCAAAATCGACTGGCAACTGGGCAACGGCCTGGACTGCGTCACTGTGCATCGGGATTTCGAATTCCGCTGATATCTCGGCCAATTCGAGAATCGGCATGACGGTGCCGACCTCGTTGTTCGCCCACATGATCGTGACGAGTGCAACCTCGTCGGCGTGCACCGACAACTCGTCTCGCAGGGTCTGCGGGTCGACTACTCCGTTGGCGTCCACCGGCAACCAGGTGACCTTGGCACCCTCGTGCTTTTCGAGCCACTCCACGGTGTCGAGAACCGCGTGGTGCTCTACCGAGCTCGCCAGGATTCGGTTGCGCCTCGGGTCGGCGTCGCGGCGGGCCCTGAAGATTCCCTTGACTGCGAGGTTGTCACTCTCGGTACCGCCGGACGTGAAGATGACCTCCGACGGCCGAGCGCCCAGGCAGGCCGCGATCGACTCGCGCGATTCCTCGACACGGCGGCGCGCAGCACGGCCGGAGCCGTGCAGCGAGGACGCATTGCCCACGGTTGTGAAGATATCGGTCATCGCCTCGATAGCAGCTGCCGTCATCGGTGTGGTGGCGGCATGATCGAGGTACACCGGAAATGCGGTGTCAACACGGTGTGCAGGCAGAGTCATGGCCTGACCAGGATAGCCCAGCACGGCGGCTCGCTTCGCGCCGCTTACCCGGCTAAGCGAACATCCTCCGGCGCGGCGGTGATCCGCATCTCCAGATCGGGCACCAGAGCAGTTGTGCCGCGTACTGCCCGCTCACACCGCTCCGCAAGCTCGCGCCGGCACTCCCCTGCCTCTTCGAGCGGCGCCAATCGGACCTCGACCTCCACACTTTTCTGACGCAGGATTCGCCCGATGGATTGCCCGATCGTCTCGCTGCCGACAAAACACGGGCCGGTACACAGGGAGCCGTCGGCGTTGGCGTACCGGATCGCCATGGGCTGGACCGGGCACTGCGAATCGACCGCGGCCTGGAACATCGCCGGGCGGAATCCGCCGTACGCCCGCCCGCACCAGGTCGTTCCCTCCGGAAAGACCATGATGCGCACGCCTCGTTCCAGGCGCTCACGCACAGCTGCGACGACTTCGGGCAGCTCACGCAGCCGAGAGCGATCGATCGGCAAAACTCGCATCCGACGTGCCAGCGATCCAAGGACCGCCCACTCGAGCAGATCCGCCCGGGCGACGAAGTTCGCGGGCGCAACAGCACTCGCAACCAGTACGTCCGTCCAGGACACATGGCCGGCGACCACCATTACCCCGTCCGGTTCAGGCCTGCCCAATCGCTGATCGTCGACGCTCAGTTTCATGCCGAGGCAGCGGAGCAGCAGGCGTGAGTACGCACGCTGCAGATGGACGCGCCAGGTTCGCGGCAGCAACCAGCCCGCTGACAGTATCGGCGCAGTCAGCAACGCGCACCCGACCATCACCGCTCGAATCCCTACCGTGATATTCGACACACGCGCCGGATCGGACGGCAGACACCCGTCGCCGCACGGGCTCGACGGCACCCAGTAGGGGGTCATCCCGCGAACCCTTGCTGGGTTGACGCCGCCGATCGAAGCCGATCGAGGTACCGCTTGTTTGCCGAGTGCAGACCTTGCAGCGCAACAAAATCCGCGACGCCGAACGCGGGATCGTAGGCGGGTTCACCGCAGATCACGGCGCCCATGCGCAGATATCCGCGCAGCAGCGGTGGCATGGTCACGCGTGCGGGTGGTGCGATCTGATCCAGTGTGCGGCCGCCGAGAACGACAGGATTTCGGGGAACGGCCCGCCTCTCCAACGGACTGGCGTGCTTGTTCAACACAAAATCGCGGACGCCACGCACATCCGCGCCGGGGACGGCACCGGGGTGCGGGGTGATCGGAACGGAGACGCACCCCATCACCCATTCGTGGCCGGTCAGTTCGAGGTACTGCAGAATCCCGGACCACATGAGTCCGAGTACCGATCCGTTGCGATGCGCCGGATCGACACATGCGCGGCCCATCTCGACCACTCGGCGCGCCGCGGGATCGATAGCCGAGATATCGAATTCCGTTGCGGTGTAATACCCACCTGCTCTGGCCGCGGCATCCGGGGTGAGCATGCGGTAGCACCCGACGTAATCGCCGGTGACATCGTCGTAGACCAGGATGTGGTCACAGAAATCGTCGAACGCATCTGCGTCGAGCTCGAAAGGTGAAGCGGGAATCGAGAATCCGGGCTCGGAGACGAATACCCGGTATCGAAGGCGCTGCGCGGCCACTCGATGTTCACGGTCGGAGGAGACGATCAGGGAATATCTCGGCGCGGCGACCTCACGGCCGAGATTGTCACTCGCGGGGCGAAGGACTGACGTAATTGTCATGCGCCAGGTTTATCGACCGGACGCGACGGCGCGGCATCAGCAAAGTGACGCGCCGATGCAGGCCGGGTGAATAAAGCACTGTGCGCCCTTATCAACCGCTGGGGGTTGATAAGGGCGCACAGCAGGTGGTGCTTTTTAGCCCTTGTGAGCCTTCACAGCCTCGGTGAGCTGCGGTGCGACGTTGAACAGGTCGCCCACGATGCCGAAGTCGGCGATCTCGAAGATGGGTGCCTCTTCGTCCTTGTTGACCGCGACGATGGTCTTGGACGTCTGCATGCCGGCGCGGTGCTGGATGGCACCGGAAATGCCGAGTGCGATGTACAGCTGCGGGGAGACCGTCTTACCGGTCTGACCGACCTGGAACTGTCCGGGGTAGTAACCCGAGTCCACAGCCGCACGCGAAGCGCCGACTGCTGCGCCGAGGGAATCGGCGAGCTCTTCGACGACGGAGAACTTGTCGGCGCTGCCGACGCCACGTCCACCGGAAACCACAACGCTGGCTTCGGTGAGCTCGGGGCGGTCGCCACCGACGATCGGCTCACGCGAGGTGACCTTGACGGCACTCTCGTCCTGAGCCGGAACCTCGACAGCGATCTGCTCGCCGGCGCCGGCCTGCGGAGCTGCTTCGACTGCACCCGGGCGAACCGAGTAGACGGGGACGTCGCCGTTTGCCTTGGCCTCGACGGTGAACGCGCCACCGAAGATGGAGTGGACGCCGGTTCCGTCGGCCTTGATCTCGATGACGTCGGTCAGCAGACCGGAGCCCAGACGTGCGGCCAGACGACCGGCAACCTCTTTGCCCTCGGTGCCGGCTGCGGTGATGACCGCTGCGGGGCTGGTGGACTCGACGAGTGCGGCGAGAACGTCGACCTTGGGGGTGACGAGGTAGCCCTCGATGTCGTCGGACTCGGCGACGTAGATCTTCTCTGCGCCGGCTGCTGCCAGTGCGTCGGCGAGCTTGGCTGCGGTGCCGGCGGGGCCGGCGACAACTGCCGACGGCTCACCGAGTGCGCGTGCAGCGGTGATGAGTTCGGTGCTGACCTTCTTCAGCGCACCTTCTGCGTGCTCTACGAGCACAAGTACTTCTGCCATGACTTAACTCTCCCTGAGTTTTTCTGCTGGTTGCCTAGAAGGGCGCGATCAGATGACCTTGTTGCTGACGAGGTACGCGGCAATCTTGGTGCCACCGTCTCCCTCGTCGGCGATGCGCTCACCAGCGGTGCGGGGGGGCTTCGGAGTGGAGGAGGTCACGGTCGTGCCGGCGTTGGCAACACCCACGGTCTCCGGGTCGACACCGAGGTCGGCCAGTGTGTAGACGAGAACTTCCTTCTTCTTCGCGGCCATGATGCCCTTGAAGGAGGGGAAGCGCGGCTCGTTGATCTTCTCGGTGACCGAGACGATTGCGGGCAGCGAAGCCTCGAGGCCGAAAACGCCCTCGTCGGTCTCGCGCTCACCGGTGACGGTGCCGTCAGCGACGACGAGCTTGCGCAGCTGCGTGAGCTGCGGAATGCCCAGGTACTCGGCAATGATGGCCGGAACAGCGCCGACACGGCCGTCAGTGGCCTCGTTGCCGGCGATGATCAGGTCTGCAGGCTCTTCGTTCTCGAACGTGATCTGTCCGAGTGCGGCTGCGAGGGTCCACGCGGTCTGGATGGCGTCGGAGCCGTGCAGCGCGGGGTCGTTGATGTGGACAGCCTTGTCGGCGCCCATCGACAGTGCCTTGCGGATAGCGTCGGTGGCGCGGTCGGGGCCTGCGGACAGCACCGTCACCTCACCGCCCTGAGCTTCCTTGATGAGGAGTGCTTCTTCGACGGAGCGCTCGTTGATCTCGTCGAGCACTGCGTCTGCGGCTTCACGGTCAAGCGTGTAGTCGCCGTCGGTCAGCTTGCGCTCGGACCATGTGTCGGGGACCTGCTTGATCAAAACAACGATATTCGTCATGGGTCTTCGTCGACCTCCTGTGTGTATTTCACCTGATAAATCGTCTGTGTTGCTACGCGCAGGCCGAGGGATTCCGCAAATGGATTTCTCGTCTCACGTCGGCTGTGCGTTAGATTACCTCACGTTAAGTTACCCGTCGGTAACTTAACGTGGAACCACCCTCACCATAACGGCACGGAGTGCAAATTATCGCTGTGATCTGGACCACGTGAACACGTTCTATCCGTTTGGCACTAATCTCCCAGAGGTGAGTGAAACAAGTGTCAGCAACCACGAGGACGCACCCCTGCCCCTGACGGGCGAACGAACTGTGCCGGGAATTCCCGAGGAGAACTACTGGTTCCGGCGCCACGAAGTTGTCTACCGCGCGTTGCTGGAACGCTGCACCGATCGCCGCGTGCTCGAAGCCGGTTCCGGAGAAGGCTACGGCGCCAACATGATTGCCGATGTCGCCACAAAGGTCACCGGTCTCGATTACGACATCTCCGCCGTCGAACACGTCCGCGCTCGTTACCCCCGCGTCGAGATGGTCCACGGCAATCTCGCCGAATTGCCACTCGAAGACAATTCGGTGGACGTAGTAGTGAACTTCCAGGTAATCGAGCACCTGTGGGACCAGGGACAATTCCTGCGCGAGTGCTTCCGAGTCTTGGCTCCTGGCGGCGAACTTCTCATCAGCACCCCCAATCGGATCACATTCTCCCCCGGCCGGGACACACCGCTCAACCCGTTTCACACCCGCGAACTCAACGCAGACGAGATGACGGAACTCCTGGTCGACGCCGGATTCCGCGTCCAACTCATGACGGGTGTCCATCACGGCCCGCGACTGAAGGACCTCGACGCCAAACACGGCGGATCGTTCATCAATGCGCAGATCGACCGTGCCCTCGCCGGTGAGCCATGGCCGGCGGACCTGACCCGCGACGTCGAAGGCATCACCGTGGACGACTTCACGCTCGCCGTCCCCGACATCGACGCAAGCCTCGACCTCGTCGCAATTGCCGTGAAAGACGCCGCTGTCAAAGACCCCGCAGTGAAAGATCCTGCCGAGTGAGTAACGCAACACCCGTCCAAGAACCGGGGATGTTCGCCCTGGTCCTGCACTCGCACCTGCCGTGGCTCGCCAACCACGGGCGATGGCCCGTCGGCGAAGAATGGCTCTACCAGTCGTGGGCCGGGTCGTACCTCCCCCTCACAGCGGCGCTACGACGCCTCGCCGACGAAGGTCGATCCAACCTTCTGACGCTGGGAATCACGCCGGTACTCGCGGCACAGCTCGACGATCCACACTGCCTCGCCGGGATGCACCACTGGCTCGGCAATTGGCAGATCCGCGCGCACGAAGCGGCCGGGATGCCCGACGCGGCGCACCGTGAACTCGGCGCGCGCGAGCACCGTGCGTCTGCCGCAGCATTGGAAGACTTCGAAACCCGTTGGCAGCACGGCGCTTCCCCGGTTTTCCGCGATCTCATCGACCGCGGCGCCTTCGAATTGCTCGGGGGCCCGCTGGCTCATCCGTTCCAGCCGCTTCTCGATCCTCGGCTGCGCGCGTTCTCCCTCCGCGAGGGCCTCGCCGACGCTCAGGCGCGGTGGAACCACACTCCCACCGGCATTTGGGGACCCGAATGCGGGTACACCCCCGGCATGGAACGTGGGTACGCCGAAGCCGGCGTCACACACTTCATGGTCGACGGCCCTGCCCTGCGCGGTGACACCACCCTCGGCCGCCCGGTCCGCGACTCCGATGTCGTGGCCTTCGGCCGCGACCTGCAGGTCAGCTACCGCGTCTGGTCTCCGAAATCCGGATATCCCGGCCACGGCGCGTACCGCGATTTCCACACGTACGACCACGAGACCGGCCTGAAACCGTCCCGGGTCACCGGCCGAACGGTCGACTCCGCTGACAAGGCTCCCTACGATCCGGACCTCGCAGCGGCCGCCGTCGACAAGCATGTCACCGACTTCGTCGAGGCCGTCCGTGCGCGACTGCGATCGGAATCCGCGCGCATCGGGCGCGACGCACTGGTGGTCGCGGCATTCGACACCGAGCTGTTCGGGCACTGGTGGTACGAGGGTCCGCAGTGGCTCGAAAAGGTTCTGCGCGCCCTACCAGAGGCGGGCATCCGCGTCGGAACCCTAGGCGATGCGCAGGCCGCCGGATACGTGGGTAAGCCTGTGCAACTGGAGGATTCGTCGTGGGGATCTGGCAAGGACTGGCGAGTGTGGGCGGGCGATCAGGTCAGTGATCTCGTGCAACTCAACACCGAAGTTGTCGACACGGCACTGAATGCGGTGGACAAGTCTCGTGGGCACGACAATGTCCCCGGACGTCCGGAACTGCGAAACCGGGTAAACGATCAGGTGCTTCGGGAGACACTGATGACAGTGTCGAGCGATTGGGCGTTCATGGTGAGCAAGGATTCCGCAGCGGGGTATGCGCGCGAACGCGCACACAAGCACGCTCACGCAACCAGGGAGATCGCCGACGCCGTGGTCTCCGGCAGGGATGCGGTTGCCACCCGCCTCGCCGACGGCTGGAATCGCGCGGACGGCCTGTTCCCCGGCCTCGACGCACGGCGTCTGCGCCAGCGCGAACTGGCAAACGGGAGCATCTCGTGAAAATTCTCATCGTTTCGTGGGAATACCCCCCGGTTGTGGTCGGCGGACTGGGTCGGCACGTCCACCATCTCGCCACCGAACTGGCCGCGGCCGGGCACGAGGTGGTTGTTCTGTCGCGTCGTCCGTCCGGTACCGACGCGTCGACGCACCCGACGGTCACGCACATCTCCGAAGGCGTGCTAGTCGTCGCGGTTGCCGAGGACCCAGCACACTTCGTGTTCGGCGAGGACATGCTCGCCTGGACACTCGCGATGGGTCACGCGATGGTCAGAGCCGGAACGGCGCTGCACAAGCCCGGCGTCGGCGAAGGCTGGCAGCCTGACGTGGTTCACGCCCACGACTGGCTGGTCGCTCACCCCGCAATCGCCTTGGCCGAATTCTACGATGTGCCACTGGTTTCCACGCTCCACGCCACGGAAGCCGGCCGGCACAGCGGCTGGATCTCCGGACGCATCAACCGTCAGGTCCATTCCGTCGAATGGTGGCTGGCCAACGAATCCGACGCTCTCATAACATGTTCCGCGTCAATGCAGGACGAGGTTACCGAGCTCTACGGCCCTTCACTGCCGCCGCTCACGGTCATCCGCAACGGAATTGACCTGACCACGTGGAACTTTCGCGAACGTGCACCGAGGTCGGGGCCACCGAAACTACTCTTTGTCGGACGCCTCGAATACGAGAAAGGTGTCCAGGACGCTATTGCTGCGCTGCCACGAATCCGTCGTAGCCATCCCGGCACCACACTCGCTGTCGCGGGCGAGGGCACTCAGTTCGGCTGGCTCGCCGAACAGGCGCGCACCCATCGCGTCGTGCGGTCGGTCAACTTTCTCGGCAACCTCGACCACTCCGAGCTTCTGAGTTGGCTGCACGGCGCCGACGCCATAGTTCTGCCGTCACGGTACGAACCGTTCGGCATCATCGCTCTCGAAGCCGCAGCAGCCGGTACACCGCTGATTACTTCTACTGCAGGTGGATTGGGCGAAGCCGTTGTCGACGGCGTAACCGGCATGTCGTTCCAACCCGGCGATGTTGCGGGACTGACGTCGGCCGTACGCGAAGTGCTCGACGATCCGGCGGGCGCTCAGGAACGCGCCGTCGCAGCGCGGGCGCGCCTCACCTCGGACTTCGACTGGCACCAAGTGGCTGAAGAAACCGCGCACGTGTACGCGGGAGCCAAGCGTCGGGTGCGCCATCCCCTGGCCCGCCCGGTGATTCCGGAGCGCCCCCTACCCGGACGCTGACGTGAACCGCATCCGCGCGTCGCCGAGCAGATGGCCCGGCGGCAGGATGCGGCCACACAGCACCATCAGCAAGTCCTGTGCAGCGCCGTGCACTTCGGCGCCTGCGCCGAATTCCCAGTCCCGGTCGTCAGCGCGCAGACGCACGCCTTCGAGGTCCGCGCCGAAGTACTTCACGTTCTTGGGTGACAAGCCGCCCAGAACACGACTGAGGCGGTCCTCCGGTACGACGTAGTCGTCGCCGAGGGCAACGCGGATGTCCTGGCCGTGAATGACGTCGTGGGACAGCGCCCCGTCGAAGCCGCCACCGGGCGGCTTCCAGGGGTATGCGACGTGCTCGCGCAGGGAGCCAAGCAGCTGTTGCTCGGTCAGATCGCGTGCGTCCGCAAGCGCACGGCGGTTGGACATGCGGTTGAAGTTGCCGCGCGATTTCACCATTTCGAGTACGAATCGCGAAGCGGGATAACGGTACGGCATGGTGATGTGCGCGACCACTTCACGCACACGCCACCCCTCACACAGCGAGAGTGTGTCCCATTGCGAAGTGGTGAGACCGTCCAGGAAGGTCACCAACTCGCGTCGGTGCTCCACAACCCAATCGGGTGTCTGTTCGCTCATGCCGCACTCCCCTCCCGAGCGTCACGCTCTACTTCTTGACAGATTTGTCCGCCTCGGCGGCTGCCTTCTTCCGCGCGATGTCTTCGAGGGCCGCGATGTACTCGGCACGGTCCGCTGCGCCCGCTTCCCAGTCGGCCTTACGGTTCTTGACGACCTTGGCCGGGGAACCGACGGCGATGCTGTAGTCCGGGATGTCGCCCTTGACTACGGCGTGCGCTCCGAGAACACAACCCCGACCGACGCGGGTGTTACGCAGGACGGTGACCTTCGCGGCAACCCAGGTGTCCGGACCGATGCGCACGGGGCCCTTCACGATGCCCTGATCCTTGATGGGAGTGTTGACGTCGTCCATGCGGTGGTCGAAGTCGCAGATGTAGCACCAGTCGGCAACCAGCGTCGAGGCGCCGATTTCGATGTCGAGGTACGTGTTGACGACGTTGTCCTTGCCGAAGACCACTTTGTCTCCGATGCGCAAGGAGCCTTCGTGGCAGCGGATCGCGTTGCCGTCACCGATGTGGACCCAGCGCCCGATTTCGAGGCGGGACAGATCGGGAGTCGAGTGGATTTCGACGTTCTTGCCGAGAAACACCATGCCGCGCAGAATCACGTGCGGATTGGCCATCTTGAACTTGGCAAGACGGTAGTACCGCACCAGGTACCAGGGGGTATATGCCTTGTTCGCCAGAACCCATTTGAGGGAATCGACGGTCAGGAACTTGGCCTGATCGCTGTCGTTTCGGCGTGATCCCCGCCACCGAGTGCGCAACGGTGCGCCCCACATGCTCGTCATGAGTATTCAGAGTACGGGCAGTCGACGCACCGACCCTCGGGGTGTGCCCCGTCACGTTGCCTACGGCGGGATAGTCTCTGGTCCGAACTACTTTCGCGAGCGGCAGGGAGATGTGAGATGCGGCGGGTCCTACGGTCGTCCGTGATGGTGATGGCGGCGATCGCTACGGTGATGGCTGCCGGCTGTGGAAGCGAGAGTTCCGTCGTCGACCGCTACGCAACTGCCGGTTGGCCGGCGATGCACGCCGACGCCCGAAACAGCGACACCAGCGAGGTCACGGGATCTCGCGATCTCGAGTTCGCGTGGTCGCGTCCACTCGGCGGCCCCATTGCCGCGTATGCGTCCGTGGGAGCAAACGGCCAGAGTTTCGTGACGGCGCGCGCCGAGAACGGCTGCAACCTCTTCTCGTTTCAGCTCGACACCGGCCGCAAGGTGTGGTGCACCCGGATGAACGACGGCGTTGCCGCGTCGACGCCCATCGTGGACACCGCGACCAACGTCTACGTGGGTGAAAGCGGGGCGATGGCGTCGTACACCCGCAACGGCCAGTTGCGTTGGCGCACACTTGTTGTCGGCACTCCCCTGTCGGCGCAGTTCACGGGCGACGGCAACCTGCTGTTCATCACGCAGCTCGGTCAGATCAATGTTCTCAATCCCCAGACCGGCGCAAAGGTTGTCTCGTCGTTCAATTTGATTCCGCCGCCGACGTTCGAGCAGCAGACCAACGCCGAACTCATTCCCGACAACCAGGGACTCGACGAGTGCTTCCTCGGCACGTCGGGCTGCCCGGTGGCAAACACCCCCGCAATCGATCTGGAAAGCGGCACGTTCTACTTCACGTTCTACGGGCCCAACTCCCAGGCCGCCGATCTGGTCGCCATGAAGTACACAGGCGGCGACAATCCCTCGATCACCCCAGAGTGGTCCACCGACGCACTGCCCGGCGGAACCGCGTCGAGCCCGGACCTGTCGAAGGACGGAAAGACCGTCTACACCACCGACAACAACGGAACGCTGTGGGCGATCGATGCCGCAACCGGCGACCCGGTGTGGAGTTACGACATCGGCTTCAACTCCGCGGGTAGCCCCTCCACCTCCGACGACGGGTTGATCATCCCCGCCGGAGCTGCCGACGGTCACCTGCTTGCCGTCCAGGACAAGGGCGATCACGCCGAACTCGTCTGGGAGCGCAAGGATCTACTGCAGCTGGGTGTTCCGGCTCAAACTGCCGGGGACACCGGGTACACCGTCGTCCGCGAAGGCGACAACGGGCTGAGCCTGATCACGTTCGACACCCGATCCGGTGAAACCGTTGCTCAGAACACCCTGCCAGGCGCGGTCGGCTTCACCGTCGGCACCTCCGTCGGCCCGAACGGTGAAGTGTTGACGCCCAGCGCAATCGGTGAGCTGTTCGTCTTCAAGTGAGCTGTGCGACGACTCAGGGCTAGCGCGACGCCTCACAGATGAAGGCCGACGCCGAGCGTCCGATGCGCACGATCACCACACTCAGCGACACAGAACCCTTGAGTTTGAGCCGTGGACGCAGCACTGCCGGATCGACGTCGACACCACGAACCAGGATCTCGACGACGCCGCAGTCGCGCTTCGAGAGTGTCTGCTTCAACAGCTTTTCGGAGTACTTGATCTGTTCGAGAATCCGGAATCCGCGAACACCCTCGGGGATGCTGTTTCCGGTGAGATACGCAATCCGTGGGTCCATTTGCCACAGACCATGTCTGGCCGCGTAGTGGCGCACCAGGCCCGCGCGAACGACGGCGCCGTCCGGGTCGATGATCCACTCCCCCGGTTCCTGCTCGGGGATGATGTCGTCCTCGGCGTCGGTCACCGACCACCCGGTGCCGTCGGACCGCAGTACCGATGCCCGACGGGTCACGCCCGCCTCGGTAAGTCCCGCCGACCACAGACAGGCCTCTTTGACACCGCCGTCGAGTGAGACGACCTCGACCTCGCCGTTCCAGCCGAGGTTGTCGAAATCGAGTCCGGGAGCACACTTCACAGCAATGTCGCGGCCGTCGTACGCATCGAGCAGATCCGGGAGCGGCGGCATCAATGCGGCCGGATCGTGTGTTCGCCGTCCACCCGAACGGCGTGCCGGGTCGGCAAGGATCACGGTGCCGCGCGTTGTCGGACGCAAAGCATCAGCCCGCAACAGCGCCGCCGACGGCACGTTGTGACGGGCCATCGCCAAACGGACGGCGTCGATGTCACTACCGATTACCCGATCCGCAACGCCGGTGAGGGCGTGCAGTTCCGCACCGATGGAACACGTCACGTCGTGCACCGTGCGCCCGACAAGTCGCTTCGCACGGTGATCTGCGACAGCCGCCGGGGTGGCCTGCTGCATCGCGTCGTCGGTGAACAACCAGCCCCCGCTGCCGGGGAGTTTTGCAGCCGCCTTTCGGCGCAGCAGAACCGTGTCGACAAGCGCGGGCATGTGGTCGCCGAAACGCGTACGCGCCCGGCCGATGTCGGCCAGACGCGTACGCGTGGACAGCTCGAACTGTTCCATCTCGGCCAATGCCGCTATGCCGGAATCACTTTCCAGATAGGCGATGTCAGCGAGGGTGAAGTCATAACCCAATGTTTCAGTTGCCTGGCTTTACGCCGGTGATCATGACGTTGTAGAAGAAGCCGCGCGGTACGACGTGACGCAGAATCTTCTCGTCGACCCAACTGAGGGTCTTCCAACCACCGAAAGCGAAGCGCCCCCAGCCCCAACCGAGCTTTTCCTGCGGAACTGCGGCTTCGAAGGTGCGAACCGGCCACCCGAGCAGTGCTGCGGCAAATTCTTCGGTGGCGGCGTGAACCTGGTCGGCGCCTGCGGACTTCGCCATGTTCTCGAGGTCCGTCGGGTCGAACGTGTGAATGTCGACAACAGCTTCGAGGGCCGCTGCGCGGGAGGATTCGTCGAGCTCCTCCTGCGGACGACGCCAGTCGGCGAGGAAAGGCAGCTTGGTCACCGTGGTGGTGGCTTCCCACGTCGCGCGGCCGAGCCAGCGAGCGTAGAAGTTACCGACGGTGGTCGGCTCCCCCGCGAAGACAAAGCGTCCACCGGGCTTGAGGACACGAAGAACCTCGCGCAGCGACTTCTCCACGTCGGGAATGTGGTGCAGCACAGCGTGTCCGACCACGAGGTCGAAGGTGTTGTCCTCGTAGGGAATGGTCTCGGCGTCGGCGACGCGTCCGTCGACGGGCAGACCGAGGTTTTCGGCGTTGCGCATCGCGACCTTGACCATGCCGGGCGAGAGGTCAGTGACCGAACCCGTCTTTGCAACCCCACCCTGCATCAGGTTGAGGAGGAAAAAGCCGGTGCCGCAACCCAGTTCCAGTGCCCGCTCGTACGGCAGCGGCTGATCACCGGCGACGGCGTCGAACCGGCCCCTGGCGTAGTCGATGCAGCGCTCGTCGTACGAGATGGACCACTTGTCGTCGTAGGTCTCGGCTTCCCAGTCGTGGTAGAGCACCTGGGCAAGCTTGGTGTCCTTGCGAGCGGCCTCGACCTCTTCGGCCGTGGCGTGCGGCCGCGGCGCGGGGTCCATTACTGCTTCCTCGGCAGCAGGCGGCGTGGCAATGTCGTCGTCAGTGGGGCTGGCAGTCATTCGGCTATCCTACTCGCTGGTAAGAGATGAACAAGTTCTAATTTAGGGAAGCCTACCGGCCCGTGAACTCGGCCTTGCCTGGACCGTTCTCGATGAACGACGCCATGCCGATCGACTGATCCTCGGTCGCAAACAGTCCTGCGAACAGATGCTGCTCGATCTTCAGGCCCGTTTCCAGGTCCGTGTTCAGGCCCTCGTCGATAGCAGCCTTAGCAGCCGCAATCGCACGCGATGCGCCGCCCACGAACTGCGACGCCCACTTCCGGGCAGCGGTGTACACGTCGTCCGGCGCAACAACCTCGTCGATCAAGCCCATTGCCAACGCCTCGTCAGCGCCGACAAAGCGACCGGTGAACACCAGATCCTTGGCCCTGGCCGGTCCGATGAGACGGGCCAATCGCTGGGTGCCGCCGCCGCCGGGGATGATGCCGAGCAAGATCTCCGGTACGCCGACCTTGGCATTGTCTCCCGCGATACGACGGTCCGCGGAGAGTGCAACTTCGAGTCCGCCGCCAAGGGCATAGCCGGTGATCGCTGCAACGGTCGGCTTCGGGATCGCGGCGACGGCGCCGATTCCGGCTTGGATTCCGGCCACCGCGTCACTGATCTGAGCGAAGTCCATCTCGGCCATTTCCTTGACATCTGCACCGGCAGCAAAGACCTTCTCGCCGCCGTAGACGATGACGGCCTTCACTGCCGGATCGACTGCCGCCGCGCGTGCCGCGACCGCGAGTTCGTCCTGGACCTGACGGTTCAGAGCGTTCATCGGGGGGCGCGCGAGACGGATCGTGCCGATACCGTCGGAAACCTCGAGAGTTACAAATTCAGACATGCCCTGGAGATTACTTGGCGGGCCGGGCAGCCCAAGGATGCGGCCCGGGGATGTAGTAGTCATCCTGATTCGGGAAGTCGATCCGGAACGTCGTCTCGTCGCGGTACAGCGTCGGGAGGATGATCGGAATCTCGGGTTCGGCCGCCAGGACGTCGGCAACGGAGTTGTACTTCGCCAACTCCGTCAGCTGAGTCCAGGTGGGCGGCAACAGGATACTGTCGCCGGCGCGCCAATGGTCCAGCGCGTCCTGCGGACTCTGCCAGCGAACCTCGGCTGCCTCGGAGGTAACTCCATCGGCCACCTGGCCCTCGGGTGAGGCGGCCACGAAGAAGCGAGTGTCGTATCGACGGGCCTCACCGATCGGGGTGATCCAGTTCGCCCACGGACGCAACAGATCTGTACGCAGAACCAGATTCTCCTGCTTCAGGAAATCGCTGAACGTGAGTTCGTGGTTCTCGAGAGCAACCCGCGACGCCGAGTATCCGGACGTGTCTGCGACGACGGTATCCGCACTCGGCCCGGCGAGCAGGACACCGCATTCCTCGAACGTCTCACGAACTGCTGCCAGCACGAGCGCCTTCGCTCGCGCGACATCGGTGCTGAAACGCTCCGCCCACCACTGCGCCGACGGACCCGCCCACTCGACCTCGGCCGTGCCGTCGGACTTGTCGACGCCGCCGCCGGGGAACACGGTCATCCCGCCGGCAAACGCCATCCCCTTCACCCGCTGGAGCAGGAATATCTCGATGCCCGATGCCGCGTTTTCCGCGTCGCGCACCAGAATCACCGTCGATGCGTCCTTGGGTGTGGGGACAGCGTCCGCAAACTCGTTAGCCATGTTTCGGGAACCTACACCGTCACGGGTGCCCGGTGTGCTCCGGATGCTCGCGTACGACGCGCGAAGTACCGACCGTCGACCTGATCGAGGGTGATCGACTGACTGAACGCGTTGCTGAGGTTCTCGGCGGTGATGACGTCCTCGAGCAGCCCCTGCGCCACGACGCCACCTTCCTTGAGCAGGAGGGCATGAGTGAATCCCGGCGGGATCTCCTCGACGTGGTGGGTGATCAGGACAGTGGCGGGCGCGTCGGGATCGGCCGCGAGTACAGCGAGGCGGGCGACCAGTTCTTCGCGGCCACCGAGGTCGAGGCCGGCTGCGGGTTCGTCGAGCAACAGCAGTTCAGGATCGGTCATCAGGGCACGCGCGATGAGCACTCGCTTACGTTCGCCCTCGGAAAGAGTCCCGTACGTGCGGTCCGCGAGATGTTCGGCGCCGAGGCTCTCGAGCATCTCGACGGCACGGGATGTGTCCATCGACTCGTACTCCTCGCGCCAGCGGCCGAGAACCGCATAGCCAGCCGAGACAACAAGGTCGCTGACCTTCTCGTCGGCGGGTACCCGGTTGGCCAGCGAGGACGACGACAGGCCGATGCGCGGCTTGAGTTCGTTGACGTCGACGCGGCCGAGCACCTCGCCGAGCAGATGCGCGGTACCACTGGTGGGAAACACCTCGCCGGCCGCGATACGCAGCAGCGACGTCTTGCCCGCACCGTTGGGTCCGAGCACCACCCATCGCTCGTCGAGCTCCACCTTCCACGTCACCGGACCCACAAGAGTGGACCCGCCGCGGCGGATGAGAACGTTGTCGAAATCGATGAGCAGGTCAGGATCAGGTGTTGGCACCCGACCATCTTCCCGCACATTCTCCGGCCATCCACGGCAGGATCTACTTGCGTGTCGCCTCTAGATGAATCTCACACCCCACTTCCGGGTTCTCCGTTCCCACTCGGAGCGACCGTCGTCGACGGCGGAACCCAGTTTGCCGTCCATTCGCCGGACGCCACCGCGGTACAGATCTGCCTGATCAACAGCGCCGGCCGAGAACAGCGTGTGAACCTCCGCCAACACACGTACGGAATCTGGCACGGAGTGATCAACGGCGTCGGGGCCGGGCAACGTTACGGCGTCCGCGCCGACGGACCGTGGAGTCCGCGGACAGGTCAGCGGTTCAATCCCCACAAACTTCTGATCGACCCGTGGGCGCGCCGCATCGAAGGTGACCTCGGCGACGCTGCAGCGCTGCGCGACTACCAACACGATCCGTTCGGCGAACCGTCGACGGTCGACTCGCTCGGCCACGTCCCCGTCTGCGTCGTGACGGCCGGCCTGACACCGCCGCACCATCGACTCGAGACACCGTGGGAGGAGACGGTGATCTACGAACTCCACGTCGGCGCCTTCACCGCCACTCATCCCGACGTACCGATCGCGCACCGCGGAACGTATCTCGGGCTTGCAGCCCCAGCCATCGTCGACTACCTCGTAGGCCTCGGCGTCACGGCCGTGGAACTGCTTCCCGTCCAAGCATTTCTGACCGAAGACAGCGTTCGGTCGCGCGGAATGCGCAATCACTGGGGCTATTCGACGGCGTCGTACTTCGCGCCGCACCCCGGTTATGCGGCGACCCCGGGCAACGAGGTCTCCGAGTTCCGGTTCATGGTCGACGCGTTGCACCACGCCGGAATCGAAGTGATTCTCGACGTCGTCTACAACCACACCTGTGAGCAAGGCGTCGACGGAATCAGCGTCAGCTGGCGCGGATTGGATGCGCGCGGCTACTACCTCCTGAGCGAAAACGGCAGCGATATCGACCTGACCGGGTGCGGCAATACCGTCGACGCCTCCTCCCCTGTCTCGGTGCGCATGATTACCGACAGCCTGCGCTACTGGGCCGATGAGATGGGCGTCGACGGCTTCCGTTTCGACCTTGCCAGCGCGCTGGGACGACCACGCGGCGCGGCCTTCGATTCGCGAGCTGCCGTGCTCTCGGCGATCTCGTCCGACCCCGTCCTGACGCGTCGCAAATTGATCGCCGAACCGTGGGACGCCACCGGCGACGGCTATCAGGTGGGCAACTTCGGCTTGCAGTGGTCCGAGTGGAATGACAAGTACCGCAGCAGTATTCGACGCTTTTGGAACGGCGACTCCAGTGTCCGGGAGGTCGCGTCACGGCTCGCGGGTTCGGAGGACGTCTTTGCCGGCAACGGCCGGCGACCATGGGCGTCGATAAATTTCGTGACCGCCCACGACGGCTTCACCGCGGCCGATCTCGTGTCGTACAACGCAAAACACAACGAGGCCAACGGTGAGGACAACCGCGACGGCGCCGACAACAACGATTCGTTCAACCACGGAATCGAAGGCCCCAGTTACGACAGCGACGTCATCGAAGCCCGTCGCCGACACGTCCGGGCACTCCTGGCAACACTCGTCCTCTCCACCGGCACACCGATGCTGACCGCAGGCGACGAGTTCGGACGCAGCCTCGGCGGCAACAACAACGCGTATTGCGTTCCCACGCATGCAACGCCGGCACAGTCGTGGGCACTCGATTGGTCGAGTGCGGATACCACCCTGATCAGTTTTGTCTCCCGAGCACTTGCACTGCGCAGATCGGCACCTGCCCTCCGGCAACCTGAGTTCTTCGAGGGGCGCCGACGCATCGACCATCCCGACCTCGTCTGGTTCGACTCCACCGGAACCGAATTCGACGACAGCGCCTGGTACGACGAGCGCAACCGAACAGTGCAAGCGTGGATAGACGGCGCCGACGTCCGCTCGCATACGCGTGCCGGGCGACCACTCGGCGACAGCAGCTGGCTACTGATTCTGCATTCCGGCGGACCGGCTCAGATCACGGTCGGAACCCCGGAATGGTTCGACGGTTCACTGGTGCCGGTGTTCGATTCGGCCACCGCCACCGGCGAACCCGGTTCGGCCGGCCCCGTCGCAGTAGGTTCCACGCTGACGGTGAGCGGTCCGACGGTCCTGGCCTTACGCGTCCCTGTCACTGCCGCCGTCATGGAGTCCGGCAGCACCTTGATCAGGAGCTGAATGGTGGGTCCGATTCCCAAGGCGTACAGCACGGTTCCCACACCGACCGTGCCGCCGAGGACCCACCCCACGGCCAGGACAACAACCTCGATGCTGGTCCGAACCAGGCGAACGGACAGCCCGGTGCGCGCGACAAATCCCGTCATCAGGCCGTCGCGTGGGCCAGGCCCCATGCCCGCTCCGATATACAGGACACTGGCCAACCCGTTGAGAAGAACACCGGATACCAGTATGAGGATTCGAACTGGCATGGAATCAAAGTCCGGCAAAAAGGCCAGTGAGGTATCCACTGAAATGGCGATGACAACAACGTTGGCGACGGTTCCGAATCCCGGTCGTTGACGTAGCGGGATCCATAACAACAGCACAAGCGCACCGGTGATCGCGGTGATGACACCAAAACTCAAGGAGAACCGCTCTGCCACACCCTGATGGAAAACATCCCAGGGGTCCAAGCCGAGCCCGGCGGCGATCATCATCGCCATCGAGAAGCCGTACAGCCACAGGCCGAGGAACAGCGAGGCAAATCTACGTATGAGCACTCAGCCATCCTGCAGGCTCACTGGACACTTAACCCATAGCCAAGATGGCGATACTGGACTGGTCTAGCCGGGAACCGCAATCACCGTCATCGACCCGGGCGCCACTTCGGTGTATCCCGCATCCCTGACGGCGACGGCGTCGGAACTCAGCCGAGCCACAGCATCCGCCCATTGCGCCGGGTCCGCGTCACGAACCGAACACCGGAATCCGGCCTGAGCCCAGCGCCAGGCTTCCTCGTCGGACATGGCTGCCGCCAACAGCATTGACGCATGACCGACCTGTGCCGATGCTTTTCCCACGGTCATCTCGAGCGCGGGGTCAATCCACAGCACGGGCAGTTCAGGTATGGGCGGACCCGGGTTGTCGTGTTCGAGATCGGTGCCGCCGATCTGCAACTTCTTGATCCGCGGATCAAGTTCCCCGACAGGTCCGGGCACCAGAGCCCGGGCCTGGGCACCGCCGACCTCGACAGTGATTCCCGCGACATCCTGCGCCGCCAACCACTGCGCTCCCCGCGCGCGGCGCGACACCTTACGGATACGCCCACTCACCCATTCCGTGAAGTTGCCTCGCCACGGGCCGGGTTCGCCGTCCTCGGCCAACCCGACTCGCTCGTCGAGACACAAAGCGACCGCCGCCGATGCGGCCGCTTCCAGGAGCGAACTGCGCAGGGGCGGATCAGCTTTCGGAATATGCAGGACCATCGGCATCGCCAAAACCTGCGCGGGATCGGCCGGATCGGGCCGGCCACCGTAACCCGCAGCCAGCACGGCGTGCCGGGCGCGCCAGAGCGCGTCCGGGCCCGACATCACCGCGGCGCAGGGGTCGTCGATCATGGGATCGGCACGCGCCGAACGCCGCCGTCGATCGCGTCTGCTGCTTCGACCTCGTCGCGAGTCACACCGAGGATGAAGAGCACGGCGTCGAGGAACGGATGCGACAGCGCCGCGTCGGCAACCTCGCGCAGTGCCGGCTTCGCGTTGAACGCCACACCCAGGCCGGCAGCATTGAGCATGTCGATGTCGTTTGCGCCGTCACCGACGGCCACGGTCTGTTCCATGGGGACGCCGACCTGATCGGCGAACTTCCGGAGCGCGACCGCCTTGGCGGCGCGGTCGACAATTTCGCCGATCACTCGGCCGGTCAACTTGCCGTCGACGATTTCCAGGGTGTTGGCGTGAACGAAGTCCAGTTCGAGTTCGTGTGCCAATCCTTCGATGACCTGACGGAATCCGCCGGAGACAACGCCGCAATGGAAGCCGAGACGACGCAAGGTGCGGATGGTGGTGCGTGCACCTGGAGTCAGTTCGATGCTCGCAGCTACCTCGTCGATCACCGAGGCGTCCAGTCCCGCGAGGGTGGCCACTCGCTGATGAAGCGATTCGGTGAAGTCGATCTCGCCGCGCATCGCAGCTTCCGTGACAGCGCGAACCTCGTCTTCGACGCCGGCCTTGGCAGCGAGCATCTCGATGACTTCACCCTGAACGAGCGTCGAGTCGACGTCGAACACAATGAGACGCTTGGCGCGCCTTGCCAAACCGGCGCGCTCGACCGCGATGTCGACGTTCTCGAGTGCTGCGACTTCGGCAAGACCGGTGCGCAACTTCGCGTCTGCGTCGGCGCTGCCGGCGGAGCTGACACTGAGTTCCAGGCCTGTCACCGGGTAGTCGGCAACACCGCGAATGGAATCGATGTTGGCGCCCTGCTTGGCCAACTCGCGTGCCACTCCGCGCATCGCGCGAGCATTCACGGGACTGCCGAGAACGACAACGGCATGGGTGGACACAGCGGGCCGACCGGGATCTGCGCCGATTTCGATGTCGACGTTCATGCCGACCGTCGCCATCGCCTGCTCGAGTTCTTCTTGCAGCGCCTCCGGATCGTTCGGGCATGCAACGAGGACGCCGAGCGTGAGCCGACCTCGGATGACCACCTGCTCGACGTCGAGCAGGCTCACATTGTGCCGCGACAGTGCGGCAAACAGTACCGAGGTGACACCGGGCCGGTCAGGCCCGGTCACGGTCACCAGAACAGTGGTGTCTGAGGCACCCACCGAGAACTCCGATCATTTCTTGGAAATCGTGTCGTGATCGACATGCGTCGACACCTATTGTGCCAATCGGCAATCGAACAAGCGAAAGGCCCCACCCGTTGTTCGGGCGGGGCCTTTGGCGTTGACCTACGTGTAGGTCGGGTTGCTCATTTAGTGAGAACTGCCTTCGAGGGCGTCGTTCTTACTGTTGTGGCCGGGGCCGACGTGCGCTTCTGCGCGCATCCGCTCAACCATGTGCGGGTAGTGCAGTTCGAATGCCGGACGCTCGCTGCGGATGCGTGGCAACTCGGTGAAGTTGTGACGCGGCGGCGGGCAACTGGTTGCCCATTCGAGCGAGTTTCCGTAACCCCACGGGTCGTCGACCGTAACAACTTCGCCGTAGCGGTAGCTCTTGAAGACGTTCCAGATGAACGGCAGCGTCGAGGCACCGAGTACGAAGGCAAAGATTGTCGAGACCGTGTTCAGCGACGTGAAGCCGTCGGACGGCAGGTAGTCGGCGTAACGACGCGGCATGCCTTCGGCTCCGAGCCAGTGCTGCACGAGGAACGTGCCGTGGAAGCCGACGAACGTGGTCCAGAAGTGCCACTTGCCGAGGCGCTCGTCCATCATGCGGCCGGTCATCTTCGGGAACCAGAAGTAGATACCGGCGTAGGTGGCGAACACAACGGTGCCGAAGACCACGTAGTGGAAGTGGGCAACCACGAAGTAGCTGTCCGTGACGTGGAAGTCGAGCGGCGGGCTCGCGAGGATGACACCCGACAGACCACCGAAGAGGAAGGTGATCAGGAAGCCGATCGAGAAGAGCATCGGCGACTCGAAGGTCAATTGCCCCTTCCACATCGTTCCGATCCAGTTGAATATCTTCACGCCTGTCGGCACTGCGATCAAGAACGTCATGAACGAGAAGTACGGGAGCAGAACTGCGCCGGTTGCGTACATGTGGTGCGCCCACACGGCGATCGACAGAGCTGCAATGGCGAGCGTTGCGTACACCAGACCGCTGTAGCCGAAGATCGGCTTACGGCTGAAGACCGGGAAGATCTCCGAGACGATGCCGAAGAACGGCAGCGCGATGATGTACACCTCGGGGTGACCGAAGAACCAGAACAGGTGCTGCCAGAGCAACACACCGCCTGTTGCCGGGTCGAAGATGTGACCACCCAGATGTCGGTCGACGAACAGGCCGAGCAGTGCAGCGGTCAGCAGCGGGAACGCCAGCAGGATGAGAATGCTGGTGATGAAGATGTTCCAGGTGAAGATCGGCATGCGGAACATGGTCATACCGGGTGCACGCAGGCAGATCACGGTGGTGATCATGTTGACGCCACCGAGGATGGTGCCGAGACCACCGACAGCGAGGCCCATGATCCAGAGGTCAGCGCCGACGCCCGGAGAATGCAGTGCATTCGTCAACGGGGTGTAGGCGGTCCAACCGAAGTCGGCTGCGCCACCGGGGGTCACGAATCCGGCCGTCGCGATGATCGCACCGAACAGGTACAGCCAGTAGCTGAACGCGTTCAGACGCGGGAACGCAACGTCGGGCGCGCCGATCTGCAGCGGAAGAATGTAGTTGGCGAAGCCGAAGACGATCGGCGTCGCGTACAGCAGCAGCATGATGGTGCCGTGCATGGTGAACAGCTGGTTGAACTGTTCGTTCGAGAGAAACTGCATGCCGGGCACAGCTAGCTCGGCACGCATCATCAGTGCCATGAGGCCACCGATGAGGAAGAAGGCGATGGAAGTCGCCAAGTACATGATTCCGAGCACCTTGGGGTCGGTGGTCGTGATCATCTTGAAAATGAATGAGCCCTTGGGTCCCTGCCGCGGCGGGTAAGGCCTGGCTGCAGCTATCGCGGGGACTGGCTGGGGCGCTACGGCAGTCACTGATCCTCCTGAATGTGCCTTTGGTCGCTCCGCAGGCTCCTTCGACAGAGCCTTTGGTCGCGCCGCAGGGTCCATTTCCCGGCGTGCGGGAAACGGCTTCTGGCTTGCGCTCATCGAATCGTAGACCGTGACCGTGACGCCTCGCGACCCGGTCCTACTCAGCGTCGTACTCGAGGGACCGTTTTGGCTCCCACTAAACGATCGACCTGCGGTTTATGTTCCCGAAGTGACGAGTGTGATCTCGTGTTGCGGCGTGTCGCACCTCGAGTTCGCGTTGCCAGGGAGCCAATGCCCGAACTGTCCCGTCGTTAAGTCTGGTTGTTAAGGTCTGGCTTGCCTAACCTAGTACAGGAGTACCCGTGAAACACTTTGCTCGCCGAACCGCGGCGATTTCCGTCGTTGCCGCCCTGGCGTTGATCGTCCCCGCATGTTCGAGTGACGAGCCGGACACCACCGCGACGTCGACCGAACAGGGGGCATTTCCCCGCACGATCGAACACTTCCGCGGTAGCACCGAGATTCCGTCACAGCCCAAGCGGATCGTTGCGCTCGACAACAGCTTCACCGACGCCACACTGCTCCTCGAATCACCCCTCGTGGGATACGTCGACTACCGCGAGCCGGGATTGCCCGACTACCTCGGATCAACCCGCGACGAGTTCGCGGCCGACGCAATTTCCGTCGGAACAGTCGGCGCCGTCAGCCTCGAGAAGATCGCGGCACTCCAGCCCGATCTGATCATCTCGGCCGAAGTCCGCGACGGCAAGAACTACGAACAACTCTCCGCAATCGCCCCGACCGTGTTCACACAGACGACGGGACCGACGTGGAAGGCCAACATCCGACTCGTCGGTGAGGCCCTCGGCAAGGAAGATCTTGCCGAGCAGAAGATCGGCGAATACGAAGCGCGTGCCGCCGCCGTCGGAAGCGCCGTCAACCAGGCCGCGAACAACCCGGTCATCTCCGTCGTCCGCTTTGCCGGCGAACCGACAGCACGCCTGTACCGCACCACCTCGTTCAGCGGCATCGTCCTCGAGGACGCCGGCCTCGCCCGCCCGAGCAACCAGGGCCCCGATCCTGCCGACCCGGGCAATATCATGATGAAGATCAGTCCAGAGCTGATCAACGAGGCCGACGCCGACGTCATCTTCGTCAGCACGTGGCAGGATCCCGAGGGCAAGAGCGCCGAAGCCGCGAAGCCGTTCCTCACGAGTCCGCTGTGGCAAACTCTGCGTGGCCGTACCGTCGACGTCGACGATTCGGAGTGGATGTCTCCGGTCAGTATTCAGGGCGCGCACCTGATTCTGGACGACCTCGCGGACACGTTCGGAGTGGACAAGTCGAGCAGCTAACCTAAAGCGGCGCCCGCCCACACAGGAAGCCGTCGACTTGACCGTTCTCTCCCGCATTACCGTTCGCCGCGTCTCGATACTCGGCATCGCAGCCACACTCCTTGTATTGAGTGGTTGTTCGTCGGACACCTCCGACGACATCGCCAGCAGCATCGTGCGGACCACGACGTCCATCGCCGGAGCCGGTGTCATGGGGCTCGCGCGCGATACGGCGAGCGCGTGCCCCACCCCGACAGCGGCCGACGCCGGAGCCGGCCCCACGGTGACGCGACAGGTCGCGCACACGGCAGGCACGGCCGAGGTTCCCTCGGATCCTGCGCGCATCGTTGTGCTCGACAGTGCGTCGATGGACGCGGTGTGTGCATTGGGATTGTGGGAACGTGTGGTGGGCGCCGCGACGGGCGTCGATTCACCTCAGCCGTCGTACCTCGGTTTCGGCATTTCGGAGATTCCGAGCGTCGGCCCGGTCAGCGCGCCCGATGTCGCTGCGATCAAGGCAGCAGCACCGGATCTGATTCTCGGATCGAGTCCGGCGTCGGCGGACCTGTACGGGCAACTGACCGGCATCGCCGCGACAGTGTTTGCCGGTTCCGACCCGGTCTACTGGAAGTCGCAGTTCGCACTGGCGGGCCAGGCTCTCGGCCGATCCGCCGCAGCAGCAGCCGCTCTGGACGATTACCAACGGGACGCTCGGGAACTGGGTGAGTCTCTCAATTCGGCGCAGACGCAGGCATCTGTGGTGCGGTTCGATTCGGACTCGCTGAACATCGAGGGCCCCGCCTCGTTCTCGGGTCAGATTCTGAGCGATGTCGGGGTGCGCCGGCCCCCAGCCCAACGACTCACCGACACCGTGACCGCCGAGGTTCCCGCCGACGATCTCAGCGCCGCCGAAGGGGATCTGATTTACGTGCTGTTCGACGGTCCGAACGGACTGAAGTACGGAACCGAGGTGATGAAGAGCGACCAGTGGCACGATCTGGGAGCGCCCTCCGGGAACCGCGTCTTCGTCGCTGAGGACGAGATCTGGAACGGCAACGGTATGACCGCCGCGCGCGCCGTTCTCGACGATCTCCAGCACACCCTCAACGGTTACGCGAGCTGACGCGATGCCGATCCCTGAGTTCATCGTCGAGTTACGCGAAAAAATCGGTCACGCGCCACTCTGGCTGTCCGGAGTCAGTGTCGTGATTCGCGACGACGAGGGCCGCGTGCTCCTCACCCGCCGCGCCGACAACGGATTGTGGGCAGTGGTGTCCGGCGTTCTCGAGCCCGGCGAGGAACCCGCGTCGGCTGCCGTTCGCGAAGCCAAGGAAGAGACGGGCGTCGACGCGGAGTTGGTTCGCATCACGAGTGTCGATGTCACAGAACCCATTACGTACCCCAATGGGGATATCACACAGTATCTCGACGTTTGTTTCCTGGCCCGCTGGACGGGCGGCGACGCGCATGTCGCGGACGACGAGAATCTCGAGGTTGCGTGGTTCGAGCCCGACAACCTGCCGTCGGATCTGACCGACACGTCGCGCCTGCGTCTGGAAAAAGCGTTGCAGGACAAGGCAGAAGCCTGGTTCTCGGCGAGCTAGCCCTCCCCCACCGACAACAAAAGCCCGATTCCCGCATGCGCAGGAATCGGGCTCAGTTGTCAGGGGCTGGAAATCCTGAGCGCGTCGCTCTAGAAGTCCCAGTCGTCGTCTTCGGTGTTGATGGCCTTGCCGATGACGTAGGAGCTGCCCGAGCCGGAGAAGAAGTCGTGATTCTCGTCGGCGTTGGGTGAAAGTGCCGACAGGATAGCCGGATTGACGTCCGTCTCGTCCTTCGGGAACAGGCCTTCGTAACCGAGATTGTTGAGCGCCTTGTTCGCGTTGTAACGCAGGAACTTCTTGACATCCTCGGTCAGTCCGACCTCGTCGTAGAGATCCTGGGTGTACTCGACCTCGTTCTCGTACAGCTCGAAGAGAAGCTCGAACGTGTAGTTCTTGAGCTCTTCGCGCTCTGCCTCGGACAGCTGCTCGAGGCCCTTCTGGTACTTGTAGCCGATGTAGTACCCGTGCACGGCCTCGTCGCGGATGATGAGGCGGATGAGGTCGGCCGTGTTGGTGAGCTTGGCCCGCGAGGACCAGTACATCGGCAGGTAGAAGCCCGAGTAGAAGAGGAAGCTCTCGAGCAGGGTCGACGCGACCTTGCGCTTGAGCGGCGACTCACCGTTGTAGTAGTCGAGAACGATCTGAGCCTTGCGCTGCAGGTTCGGGTTTTCCTCCGACCAGCGGAAGGCGTCGTCGATGTCGGGCGTGGAGCACAGCGTCGAGAAGATGGAGCTGTAGCTCTTGGCGTGCACCGATTCCATGAAGGCGATGTTGGTATACACCGCTTCTTCGTGCGGGGTGATGGCGTCGGGGATGAGGCTGACGGCGCCGACGGTTCCCTGAATGGTGTCGAGCAGCGTCAGACCCGTGAATACGCGCATCGTGAGCTGCTGCTCAGGCGCGGTCAGAGTCCCCCAGGACGGGATGTCGTTGGAGACCGGCACCTTTTCGGGCAGCCAGAAGTTACTGACGAGGCGGTCCCACACCTCGGCGTCCTTCTCGTCCTGGACGCGATTCCAGTTGATTGCGGAAACGCGACTGACCAGCTTGACCATGATTCCTACCTAGCGCGAGAGATACTGCCGAATGTTGGCTTGCCTGAACACTACCCGTTGTGTCCGACTCCAGACGCCAACACAACAAGATGTGTCGTACGCGCCCACCCGCCAACGTGAAAAATGTGATATCAATTAAATATCACTTACCGATGAGGAAGCGAGTCTCACATGACCAGCACGCCCACCGTGGCCGAGAAACCAACCGGAGTTGCCACCACCACAATCGCCGAACGCCCAGGTTGGGACCTGTCGGGCAGCTGGATGCTCCTCGGCGGATTGATTCTGTTCCTCGGCGGAATCGCCCTGGCCGTTGTCGGAGGGCTCCTCGGACTCATAGCGCTGATTCCCATCGGAGTGGTGCTGTTCCTCGCGTCACTCCCCGCACTGATCGGCCTGACACTGGTGCAGCCGAACCAGGCGCGTGTTCTGCAATTCCTGGGAAGTTCGTACAGCGGCACATTGCGCACCCCTGGACTGCGCTGGACAAACCCGCTGACCGTGCGTCGTTCCATCTCCACCCGCATCAGAAACCACGAGACCGGCCAGTCCAAGGTCAACGACGCCGACGGCAACCCCATCGAGATCTCGGCCGTTGTCGTCTGGCAGGTGGCCGACACCGCGCTCGCGTCATTCCAGGTGGACGACTACGAGGAGTTCGTCTCGGTTCAGACCGAGGCAGCTGTACGCCACATCGCCGGCAGTTACCCGTACGACGCCGAAGGCCGAGTCTCGTTGCGGGAGAACGCCGACATCATTACAACGACGCTGTCGGAGGAAGTTCACGCCCGCGTGCGGGCGGCAGGGGTCGAAGTGATCGAGACCCGCATCAACCGGCTTTCCTACGCACCGGAAATCGCCAGCGCGATGCTGCGCCGCCAACAGGCGGGCGCTGTCATCGCAGCCCGGACGCAGATCGTCGAAGGCGCAGTGTCGATGGTGGACATGGCACTCAAGCAGCTAGAGGAAAAGCACGTCGTCGAACTCGACGAGGAACGCAAGGCCACGATGATCAGTAACCTTCTGGTCGTGCTGTGCGGTGACCGCGACGCACAACCGGTGCTCAACACCGGTTCGCTCTACCAGTAAAGGGAAGGCCACATGGCCACGGATCCAGCTCCGAGATCAGAGCGGAAGAAGATCCTTCTTCGGTTGGACCCGGCGGTGCACGACGCTCTTGCCCGCTGGGCCGCCGACGACCTCCGAAGTACCAATGCCCAGATCGAATTCCTACTCCGACGGGCGCTCACCGAGCACGGCCGGATGCCGAAGAACGCCGGCAAGATGCATGGTCCCGGCCGGCCGGCGTCCTAGCAAAGAAAATGCCCCCGTGCGCCTTTCCGGTAGTGGTTACTACCAAAAAGGCGCACGGGGGCGGAGCCCTTTACAGCATGCAGGAAACGCAGCCCTCGACCTCGGTGCCTTCGAGTGCCAGCTGACGCAGACGGATGTAGTAGAGCGTCTTGATGCCCTTACGCCATGCGTAGATCTGCGCCTTGTTGATGTCGCGGGTGGTGGCGGTGTCCTTGAAGAACAAGGTCAGGGACAGGCCCTGGTCGACGTGCTGCGTTGCGGCAGCGTAGGTGTCGACGATCTTCTCGTACCCGATCTCGTAGGCATCCTGGTAGTACTCCAGGTTGTCGTTGGTCAGGTAGGGCGCCGGGTAGTAGACGCGACCGATCTTGCCTTCCTTGCGGATCTCGATCTTCGACGCCACCGGGTGGATGGAGCTGGTGGAGTAGTTGATGTACGAGATCGAACCGGTGGGCGGCACGGCCTGCAGGTTCTGGTTGTAGATGCCGTGCTTCTGCACCGACGCCTTCAGCTCACGCCAGTCGTCCTGCGTCGGAATGTGAAGGTCGGCGGCGGCGAACAGTCCACGAACCTTGTCCGTGGCTGGCTCCCACACCTGGTCGGTGTACTTGTCGAAGAATTCACCCGACGCGTACTTCGACTGCGGGAAGCCCTTGAAGTAGGAACCGCGTTCGACGGAGATCCGGTTCGATGCCCGCAGAGCGTGGAACAACACGGTGTAGAAGTAGATGTTCGTGAAGTCGATGCCTTCTTCGCTGCCGTAGAAGATTCGCTCACGAGCAAGGTAGCCGTGCAGGTTCATCTGGCCGAGGCCGATGGCGTGAGAGTCGTTGTTGCCCTGCTCGATCGACGGCACGGAGTAGATGTGCGTCTGATCCGACACCGCGGTCAAGCCGCGGATCGCGACCTCGATGGTCTTGGCGAAGTCGGGCGAGTCCATGGTCTTCGCGATGTTCAGCGAACCGAGGTTGCAGGAGATGTCCTTGCCGACGTGGCTGTAGGTCAGGTCCTCGTTGAACTCGGACGGCGTGGAGACCTGCAGGATCTCCGAGCACAGGTTCGAGTGCGTGATCTTGCCTTCGATGGGGTTGGCCTTGTTCACCGTGTCCTCGAACATGATGTACGGGTAGCCCGATTCGAACTGCAACTCTGCGACGGTCTGGAAGAATTCGCGAGCCTTGATCTTGGACTTGCGAATTCGCTTGTCGTCGACCATCTCGTAGTACTTCTCGGAGACGTTGATGTCGGAGAACGGAACGCCGTAGATGCGCTCGACGTCGTACGGCGAGAACAGGTACATGTCCTCGTTCTTCTTCGCCAGCTCGAACGTGATGTCCGGGATCACGATGCCGAGCGACAGCGTCTTGATGCGGATCTTCTCGTCGGCGTTTTCACGCTTGGTGTCGAGGAAGCGGTAGATGTCGGGGTGGTGTGCGTGCAGGTAGACGGCACCGGCACCCTGACGCGCTCCGAGCTGGTTTGCGTACGAGAACGAGTCCTCGAGGAGCTTCATGATCGGGATGACACCCGAGCTCTGGTTCTCGATCTTCTTGATCGGCGCACCGTGCTCACGAATGTTGGTGAGCAGCAACGCAACTCCGCCGCCACGCTTGGAGAGCTGCAGAGCCGAGTTGATGGAGCGCCCGATGGACTCCATGTTGTCTTCGATGCGCAGGAGGAAGCAGGAAACGGGCTCGCCGCGCTGCTTCTTGCCGGAGTTGAGGAATGTGGGGGTTGCGGGCTGGAAGCGACCGGCAATGATCTCGTCGACAAGTTCGACGGCCAGATCTTCGTTGCCGGCAGCCAACGTCAGGGCCACCATGCACACGCGGTCTTCGAAACGCTCGAGGTAGCGCTTTCCGTCGAACGTCTTGAGCGTGTAGGACGTGTAGTACTTGAACGCGCCCAGGAACGTCGGGAAGCGGAACTTCTTGGAGTACGCGTGATCGATCAGGAACTTCACGAACGTACGTGAGTACTGATCGAGAACCTCAGGCTCGTAGTAGTTTTCCTCGACGAGGTAGTCGAGCTTCTCGTCGAGATTGTGGAAGAACACCGTGTTCTGGTTGACGTGCTGCAGGAAGTACTGACGGGCCGCCGCGACATCCATCTCGAACTGGATCTCGCCGTTTGCGCCGTACAGGTTGAGCATGGCATTGAGTGCGTGGTAGTCGAGACCGTTGGTGGAATCACCGCCGCGTGCGTCACGTTCTACGCTTCCAGCCGCGATCGTGTCAGTGATGGTTGGCGCCACTGCCCGTTCTCCTTCTCTGCTTCGAGATGATTCCAGAACTCCCCCAAGCCTTCTCGTACCCGTTCGACGTCCTCGGCAGTGCCCATGAGTTCGAAGCGGTACAGAAAAGGAACGTGGCATTTCTGGGAAATGATGTTTCCTGCGTAACAAAAGGATTCACCGAAATTGGTGTTTCCTGCCGCGATCACAGCTCTGATCAACGACCTGTTGTGTGGATTGTTCAAAAAACGAATGACCGGCTTGGGCACATAGCTGGTGTCGCGGCCTGTCACTGTTGCCCCGCCGCCGTAAGTCGGCAGGATCAGTACATAGGGCTCGTCGACGAGAAATGAGCCGTCACGGTCATGGATGGGTATGCGTGTCGCAGGCAGCCCGAGACGTTGAACGAATCGGTGGGTGTTCTCCGACACGCTGGAGAAATAAACCAGCGAAGTCATCGGTTGTCACCATTTCCTCATGCGGTGCCCGGAACTTTTCGACTATTCAACACTTTCAACTACAGGGCCGACAGCGTCGTCGGCCACCGGCGCAGCCGCGCTTCAAGCAGCGACGGCCAGCGTCTTGATGCGATCGGGACGGAAACCCGACCAGTGATCTTCACCGGCAACCACGACGGGTGCCTGGAGGTATCCGAGCGCCATGACGTAGTCACGTGCCTCGGCATCCTCGGTGATGTCTATGATGTCGTATTCGAGACCGGCCTTGTCGAGGGCGCGGTAGGTGGCATTGCACTGAACGCAAGCGGGCTTGGTGTAGACGGTGATGCTCATGAGAGTCCCTCTTTCGCTTAGCCAACAAAGGCCGATGTAGTGATGTTCAGCACCGATTCGACCGATTGCCGGAGCTTCGCTCGAGGCGTTCCGCGTTGTGGTCTCTCAGTGCTCAAGACACTACACCTAGTGGCCGACAGAATCACATAACCGAAGATGTTGTGAGTCACATAGATGAAATTCCCAGGTCGACCCAGCTCAGCACCCATAACTCCGCGCCAATTCCACGCCGTGTCGGCGTGTCGGCGCTCACAGGTGCGCCGCCTACTCGACCGGGTCTCGGAACACCCCGCAGCTCTACCATGAGCGACGTGGAATCAGCCCCGATCGACCTCCCCAGCGACGAAGCCCCACGCCACCTGGCAACTGTTCTCGAGGCAACGCAGATAACGCCAGGGATGCGCAGAATCACCTTCGGCGGCGCCGGCCTGGCCGACTTCGCATCAAGTGACCTACCCGACGAACGGGTGCTTGTCCGGTTTCCAATCGAGCCCCCACACGCGCGTAGTTACACAGTGCGCCGCTGGAGCGCGGACACCGGCGAGCTCGATATCGACTTCGTTCTGCACGGACACGGCGGGGCGGCGCGCTGGGCCGAGACGGCGAGCCCCGGCGACACCGTGCACCTCTCGAGCGCCAACGGATGGTTCCGCCCGCCCGAGAACATCGAGTGGCTGACGTTGCTCGCCGACCACGCCGCACTCCCCGCAGTCAGCCGAATTCTCGAGAGCCTGCCGGCCGGGATTTCCGTACAGCTGATCGCGCAGATTCCCGATCCGAGCGAGCAGCAGAGCTTCACGACCGCAGCCGACGCCGACATCCGATGGATCGGTGACGCCGACTCCCTTCTCACCGAGTTGGCCGCCGATCCCCTACCCCCCGGCACCGGATACGTCTGGTGCGCAGTCGAGGCCGCAGCAGCGCGCAAGGTTCGCGCCTACCTGCGTCACACGCTGAAGATCCCCGCGACCGCCATGCACACCATGGGTTACTGGCGCGCGGACAAGGAGAACTGGGAACGTCGCTATGCTCTCGCCGCGGAGCGCATCGACGAGGCAATGGGCGCAGCAATGATGGCGGGCAAGGACTTCGAGTCCGTTCGTGATGCCGTCGACGCCGCCATGGAACGCGAAGGCCTGTAGCGCGGCCGACCCCGGCTGACATGAAACGAGGGTCACGCCTGTCCGGCGTGACCCTCGTTCGAGAACTGGTACAGATTATGCGTTGACGAGCGTCTTCGTGGCGTCGACCAGGTCTGCGACAACCTTGGACACCTGTGCGACAACCTCAGCGTTCTCGCGTGCGTGCGAGGTGCCGAACTTGTCGAACGTGCTGGCGACAGCAAGAGCGGAATCGCTGAGCACGTTGCCGCCTGCGATGCCGACAGCCTTGACCGTGTCGTCGTTGGCCCACTTCGCACCGTTGCCGCTGGGCGATGCGCTGATGACTGCAACCGGCTTGCCGGAGACAGCACCCGCGCCGTAGGGACGCGAGATCCAGTCGATGGCGTTCTTGAGGACAGCGGGGATGGTGCCGTTGTACTCGGGGGTGACGAGCAGGAAGGCGTCGGCATTGCCGGCTGCGGCACGCAGGGCGTCGACTGCGGGGATCGATGCACCTTCGACGTCGAGGTCTTCGTTGTAGAAGGGAACGTCGGCGAGGCCTTCGAAGATCGTCAGGGCAGCACCCTCCGGCGCAGCGGACACTGCAGTCTCGGCGAGCTGACGGTTGACGGATCCGGCGCGCAGGCTTCCGACGAGAACGAGAACATTGCTCTGTGACATTGGGTGATTCCTTCGAGATTGGTGCGGTGGGCGGCTCTGGTTGAAAGTTATACCCTCTAAACGGACCACGGTCCACTTATATTCAACAGCCATGTAACCTCGACCGGGTGAGCGCAATCCCCCTACCCCAGATCGGCGCGCAACCGGCCGAGCGCGGCGACGCCGCACGTAACCGGGCACTTCTGCTCGACGCCGCAGCGCTGCTCGTGGCCGAACGCGGAGTCGACGCCGTCACCATGGACGCCGTCGCGTGCCGCGCAGGTGTGGGCAAGGGCACAGTCTTTCGCCGCTTCGGCAGTCGTGCTGGATTGATGCAAGCACTCCTGGACCACACCGAGCGAGAGTTGCAGCACGCCTTCATGTTCGGTCCGCCGCCACTGGGGCCTGGCGCGCCGCCGATAGACCGACTGGTCGCCTTCGGTCGCGCCCGCATCGCCATGGTCGAGGTCCAGGGCGACGTTCTCCGCGCTGCCGAGAACGCGCCGGAGTTTCGCTTCGGTGGCCCGGCCCGCTCGCTGAGCATCGCGCACGTGATCAGTTTGCTCCGCACGGCCGGCGTCGAGGGCGATCTGGAACTTCTCGCCTCGGCACTATTGGCGCCACTCGAAGCGTCGTTGGTTCTGTACCAGGTTCGCGACCTCGGGATGACGACGGAAAGACTCGCTGACGGTTGGGAAAATCTTGCCCGGCGCGTTACTCGATGTTGAAGACCTCGAACACATTCCAGCGCCTAGTCTGAGCCAATGCGCATCGCAGCCGCCGTCCTCGGCCTCCTCGCCATCGCAGCCGTCAGCGGCTGTTCCAGCAACTCGGAAACACCGGACTCGGTCGCCGATCCCGCAGGGCGGGTATTCATCTCCACCCAGGTGGACGGAACCCCGATTCCCGGCGGCGGCCCGCTGTCCCTCGACTTCACGACGCCCGGCCTGGTGGCGGCGACTGCCGGCTGCAATACAGCGAGCGGCGCAGTCGAATTCACGGACGGCAAGATCGCCACCGACACGATGGCCTCGACGATGATGGCGTGTGAGCCCACCGTCATGGAATCCGATGCTTGGGTGACAACGCTCCTGTCCGCGCAGCCGTCCTGGACACTGTCCGGTGACACGCTCACGCTCTCCACCGACACGATCACCGTCACGCTGGCCGACAAGAAGGTCGTCGACCCGGACCGTCCTGTTCAGGGCACTGCCTGGACCGTGACGTCACTCATCACTCCCGACGCCGTCACATCCAGCCTGGCACTCGAAACCTCGGCGCCGGAACTCACGATCGCCGCCGACGGATCGGTTACCGGCAGCACCGGATGCAACCGCATGATGGGCTCGGCAACGGTCACCGACACCACCATCACCTTCGCCCCGATGGGTACCACGAGGATGGCGTGCGAGCCAGAGGTTGCCGACATCGAACGGCACGTCCTGACAGTGCTCGACGGTGAGGTCACCGTCGCCGTCGACGCCGGAACCATGACGCTCCGAAAGCCCGACGGCAACGGCTTGATCCTGACAGCCCAGGCTTGATCGAACGAGTCCGACTCAGGCGTTCTCGGCCAGCCAGCGCCCCAATTCGCGGGCGCTGGCATCGATTTGGGCCGGCCAGTCCAGAGCGGAATCGTCAGCCTGATCGCTCACATGCTTGACCAACCGGCACCGAGCACCGGCGGCCTGCGCCGCGTAGGCGACCGCAAAACCTTCCATGTCCACCAGATCGGCCCGCTGCGCGAGCGCATCCCGGACGGCCGCGTCGGAGACAAATGCGTCGCCGGTGGCCAGAACCGAATCGTCGCCGTCGACTAAGGCCAGTCGATCCACAACCTCGTGGCCGAACGATCTGATCGCCGCACTGCTGATGTCGTGATTGATCACGACACCCGGCACGAACAGCCCGCCGTGATGCACGTGCAGCGCGCCTGCAGTGCCGATATTGACGACCAACGGCAACTCTCCGGGAAGAAACCGTGCCAGCGCCGACGCGACTGCCGTTGCCGCACTGACCTTTCCGATACCGGTGATCACCAACTCGCACTCCTGCGGAACGTACGCCGCCTCCGCCTTGGTTGCGCTGACCACCAGAACTTTCTTCGCACTCATGCGCGAGACGATACCTGTCGCTAAAGTTCCCTCATGGCCACATTGCGCGAGAGCATCATCGACGAACTAGGCGCGAAGCCGTCCATCGAGCCGGCGGCCGAAGTCCGCACCAGGGTTCAGTTCCTGAAGGACTATCTGCTGTCCACTCCCGCCAAGGGATACGTGCTGGGCATCAGCGGCGGGCAGGACAGCACACTGACCGGTGCGCTCGCTCAGCGCGCGGTGACAGAACTGCGCGAGGAGGGCCACAGCGCCGAGTTTGTTGCCGTTCGATTGCCGTACGGCGAGCAGGCCGACGAGTCCGACGCGCAGATCGCGCTCGGTTTCATCAAGCCCGACCGCAGCCTGACCGTCAACGTCAAGCCAGGAGCCGACGCCACAGCCCGTGAAGCTTCCGAGGCCCTGGGCGACGGTGAACTGCGAGACTTCGTGCGCGGCAACATCAAAGCTCGGGAGCGCATGATGATCCAGTACGCCATCGCCGGCCAATTGGGGTACATCGTGATCGGCACCGATCACGCTGCCGAGGCCATCACGGGATTCTTCACCAAGTTCGGCGACGGCGGAGTCGACATCACCCCGCTGACCGGCCTGAGCAAGAGGCAGGGCGCCGCACTGTTGCGGGAACTGGGCGCGCCCGAGAGCACGTGGCGCAAAGTGCCCACCGCCGACCTCGAAGACGACCGCCCCGCCCTCCCCGACGAGGTGGCGCTTGGCCTTACCTACGCCCAGATCGACGACTACCTCGAAGGCAAGGACGTCTCCACGGAGGTATCCGACAAACTCGAAAAGATGTACCTGAACACCCGTCACAAGCGGACCGTTCCGGTTACCCCGCTCGACACTTGGTGGCGCTAGCCCGGCCCGCTCCCCCTACATACGAACGCGGCGCCCACCTTCCGAGAGGAAGGTGGGCGCCGTGCTTCGTTCTGCTGTTATCAGCTGGCCGAGAGGCTGCCGAAGATGTTGCCCAGGCTGCCGAACGGGCTGGCAGGCTCGTCCTTCAGCGCGAAGTTCGTGGTGCAGCCATTGAACTTCACAGCGTCGACGTGGGTCAGCCCGGCATCTGCGCGACCGATACTGACGCCGTAATGCTCAACCGTAGCGTCGGGGTTTGCTGCGGCGATTGCCGCGAGGTCCGTCGGAACGTTCTTAGGGGCACCGCCGATGTCACGGGTACTGATCCACTTGCCGTTCTGGATGTTGGTGTGTGCTCCGCCGTTGGTGGTGTCAACGGAGTCGTTTCCGTTTGCTACCCAGTACACGGTCGCAAATCCATTGTCAGCCGGGTTCGTGGTGCCGCTCAGACGCAGCTGGAACGATGCCTGTGAACTGGCTGCCTTCTCCGCGAAGCCGATCTCCGTCTTGACGGCGTCAGAGAGCTTGATCGAGCCGGCAGAGTGGTACGACACCGAACGGTTGTCAGGCGAGGGTGCGGTGATCTCCAGCTTCAGTGAACCATCCGTATCGAGGACATCGGTGTCCGAGTAGAAGGCAACCTGCTTCTTCTCGTCGTCGAACGGAATGCCCCAGCCATTGGGGGTTGTCTCGGTCGACAGTGCCGAGCAGGTGAAGCCTGCGGCGGGGGCATCGGAAGAACCGAGTGAGCCGGTGGTCGCTCCGGCAAGTGCCGGAGCCGTCAGCGCTGCTGCGCCGACGAGAGCAAAAGCGAAACCGAGACGACGTGTGGAATTGCGGGACATGTAAGTACCTTTCACCATTCACGGGGGGAATTACGACAAAAGGTAACACATGAATTTGGTGAAAATTTCGACTCGGAAAATCCCTTGTCATTCATGTGAATGACGCATCTACCTGGATACCAAAAATGTTACATCCCCCAAAAGTATGAGTTCAGTCAGGCAATTCCGACTAATCAGAACGACAATCAAATGTCAGTCGAACACCGAGGTAAAATGCGCTGACCAGCACAACGAAGCTGCATCGCAAATCGAATCAACACGTCATACCGGGTCTCTTAGGACATCCGATCTCATCATTTAGGTCGGTACCTGTCAGCGACAGTAAACCGCAAAAGAATTTTGAGGTTTATTTTGATCGACAGCCCTAGCCGCCCGCGAAAGGCGGCAAAATGTCTACCGCAGGCCCCGCCACGCGACCGGTATCACGCGTCAATTCCTCGCCGACGAGATACGCAGAAACGGACAAAACGCGCTTCATGTCGGGGCCGTATTTGTCAGACAGAACAGCAACAAGATCAGCGAGCGTGCTTGAATGCGGCAGCGCGAGTGTCTCGCTACGACAACCCGAAGCGTCTGCGGCTGCAGCGAAGTATCGAACCGACATCGATTCCGAATCAGCCACCGATTGCACCCATACTTCTCTCCGGCGGCACAAAGCCTTCTGCCGCAATCCCATGACCTGCCCACTTGTTCCACATTGCGCCCCGCCACAGATCAGCGATCTCATCGTCACCGCCGCCTGAACGCAGTGCTGCTCGCAGGTCCACTTCACGATCGCTGAACAGACATGACCGAATAGTTCCCTCGGCTGTCATACGTGTCCGATCGCAGTCGGCGCAAAAAGATCGAGTCACCGAAGCGATAATTCCCACCGTCGCCGGACCGCCGTCGATTTTCCATTCCTCGGCCGGTGCACTGGGGTCGTCACGCCCGATCGCGGCCAAAGTGAATCGAGTGCCCAATACGGTGAGAAGTTCCTCGGCGGTCACCATGTTCTCTCGCGCCCACGTGTGATCGGCGTCGAGGGGCATCTGCTCGATGAATCGCAATTCCACGCCGGCGTCCACGCACCAGTGGAGAAGCTCCGCCGCCCCGCTCAACGTCTCACGCATAAGAACAGCGTTCACTTTCAGTGGAGCCAGACCTACTCGCGCCGCAGCGTGAATTCCCGCTAACACCGACGGCAGTCTGTCGCGACGCGTCAGTTCTGCAAAATGCGCGCGATCCACTGAATCCAAAGAGACATTGACGCGGGTCAATCCGGCTGCCGCTAATTGCTGCGCGCGGTGTTCCAATCCGACGGCATTAGTAGTCATTGCCAAAGGAATTCCGGGAACACGCTCAGCACAGCCGGAGATAATCTTCTCGAGATCTTTGCGCATCAACGGTTCGCCGCCGGTAAAACGAACTTCTCGAATGCCGAGACGATCGACTCCGATACCTACAACGCGAACAATCTCTTCGGTGGACAACAGATCTTCAGCGGGAATGACCGGCAGGCCTTCCTCTGGCATGCAATATGTACAACGCAGTGAACACTTTTCGGTGATCGAGATTCGCAAGTCACGGGCAACGCGCCCGAACTTGTCGATCAATACGTCGGTGTCAGGCCGGCCCGTCATCGACGCGGGATTGCCGCGGACAGAATTGCTCCGGACAGTGGGGATCCCCACCACCACCGGAGTCATCGCTGCACCAGGTTCCACATCACTCCAGTATGGCGCAGCGGGCAACGGGAAGTGTCACTCGTATCACTCGACCTGGAACCAGACCATCTAGAATCGGACCATGTCGAGGCTATCGCTGTGAGCGCACGTTCCGTCGAAGACCATCAAGAGCACGTATCCGGATTGCTGGCCGCGTTGCACACTTTGGCACCCACCGCCCTGCCCCTCACCGAGGCGCTGGGGTCGATAGTCTCGGCGGACGTCACCTCCCCTGTCGATCTGCCTCTGTTCCGCAATTCGCAAATGGACGGCTACGCCGTCGACGCCGAGTCCGTACGCAACACGCCCGTCACACTCGCTGTCCGAGGAGTTCTCGCAGCGGGTAGTGGCACTCCCCCGAAACATCTCGCGGGCTCGGCATTTCGGATCATGACCGGCGCACCCATGCCCGAAGGCGCAGACACCGTCATCCCAGTCGAAGACACCACCGGCGTCTCGAAGCACGCCGTCACGATCAACCGTGGACGCGCCGCCGGAGAGTTCGTCCGTGAACGCGGAAGCGACATCACGGCTGGCATGCTCCTGGTTCGAGAAGGCACTCGCCTGGAACCGCGGCACATCGCGGCACTCGCGGCCGTCGGCGCAGCAACTGTCATCACATACACACCGCCACGGGTCGCCGTCATCACTACCGGCGCCGAATTGAAAAGCGCAGGAACACAACTCAACCCCGGCGAGATCTACGACTCCAACGGGCCCGCTCTGGCGAGCTTGGCCCGCGCCAACGGGGCCGACGTCGTATCCATCGCCCGCAGCACCGACGATCCGGATGTGTTCCGCGAATTACTTTCGTACGCAACATCTGTCGCAGACCTTGTCTTCACCTCCGGCGGTGTGTCCATGGGCGACTTCGAGGTCGTGAAGGAAACGCTGCAACCCCTCGGTGCTGCGTTCGGTCACGTCGCGATGCAGCCGGGCGGTCCGCAGGGCTCAGCTGTGGTCAACGAGGTTCCGATACTGAGCTTCCCCGGAAACCCGGTGAGCACAATGGTGTCGTTCGAAGTGTTTGCACGCGAGAACATCAGACGCGCCGCCGGACTGCCACCCATCGCATCCGAACGTCGCCCCTTGACTGCCGCGCTGCGATCAATCCCCGGCAAGCGCCAGTTCCTCCGCGGACGACGCTCCGGCGACGGCGTCGAACCGGTGTCCGGCACCGGCTCCCATCTTGTTGCCATGATGGCCTGGGCGGACGTACTTCTCGACATTCCAGCCGACGTCACCGAACTTGATGCCGGAACACCGGTAAGCGTCATTCCGCTCTCTGCCTGGAACTGAAAACGCTGGAACTGAAACGCTGGAACTGAAAAGGACGGTAAGGACTTTCAATGACCGAACTGACACACGTCGACGGCGAGGGCCGCGCCCGCATGGTCGACGTGAGCGCAAAAGCCGAGACGACGCGCATTGCGGTGGCCGCAGGTGAACTGGTCACCACTGCGGAAGTCATTCGCCTCGTCCGGGCCGACGGAATGCCCAAAGCCGATGTCCTCTCGACAGCAAGGATCGCCGGCATCGCGGGCGCAAAGAAGACGTCCGAGCTCATTCCGCTGTGTCATCAACTCGCGTTGTCGTCCGTCAAAGTGGAGTTCGGGTTCACCGAGACCTCGATCACCGTCGAAGCTACGGCCAAGACTCGCGGGCAGACGGGCGTCGAGATGGAGGCGCTGACAGCGGTTGCCGTGGCCGGGCTCACGTTGCACGACATGGTCAAAGCCATTGACCCCGCTGCCACCATGAACGGCGTCCGCCTGCTCACCAAAGACGGTGGTAAACGCGGACATTGGACGCGCGAGAGCGGCCCGGCGCCTGAATCTAGCACTGCCCCAAACACATTCGACACCACGCGCACCGCGGCCGTCCTTGTCGCGTCTACCGGGGGCGCCGCTGGGACCCGCCACGACACAACCGGCCCGGTCATCGAACAATGGCTCCGGGATCGCGATTTCGAAGTGCGCGGCCCACTGGTCTACGCCGACGCCGACATCGCCGCGGGCATCGACGACGCCAGAACCGGTTCCCCAGCCCTGATCATCAGCACCGGCGGAACCGGCGCTTCTCCCACTGATGCCACGCCCGAAGCGACGCTTGCCGTTCTCACCCGCGAACTACCGGGAATCGCGGAAGCGATCCGCACAAAGGGGCTCGAAAAGACCCCACACGCCTCGCTCAGCCGCGGAGTGGCAGGACTCACAGAGCGCACTGTCATCGTCAATCTGCCCGGATCTCCGGGCGGCGTGAAGGACGGACTTGCCGTCCTCGACCCCATCATCGATCACTTGCTCGCGCAGGTTGCAGGCGGAGGAATGCACGATGACTGAACTGCTCGCACGAATTTCCGAACATCCGATTCAAGCCGCCACCGTCGACGCTGCCGTCGCCGGACCGAAGAACGGCGCAGTTGTCGTCTTCACCGGCACGGTGCGCAATCATGATGGCGGCCAAGCTGTTTCAGCCCTCGAGTACCAGGCACACCCCGACGCCGAACGGTTTCTGCGCACCTGCTGCGAGGAAGTGTCGGCTTCTACCGGCCTACCCGTCGCAGCGATTCACCGCGTCGGACATCTCGAGATCGGCGACCACGCTTTGGTTGCCGCGGTCGCTGCCCCGCATCGCGCGGAAGCGTTTGCAGCGTGCGCCGAACTGGTGGAACGAATCAAGGCCGAAGTGCCGATCTGGAAGCGTCAGCGCTTCGCCAGTGGCGTTTCCGAGTGGGTCGGGTTGTAGAGAAGTCGCGCGGTCCAGGTAGACTCAGCATCACTAGGTGTCCGAAAGTGGGCACCCAGCGTCGAAAGAACGCAACTTCAGTTCGCGAAGAGTGCTTAACGCACCCGCACTTCTTACGGCGAAGAAGCCTGCCGACCGGCAGCGCCGCCACCACTGTGCTTGATTGTCAGATACGGCTGTTTTGCCGTGTCGGCATCCGGGCACGCAAAGTGCCCCGAAAGGCTCTGAACACACTTGTCCGACACCTCGACTGTCACCACTACCGCTACCTTCGCTTCCCTCGGTGTACGTCCGCCGCTGGTCAAAGCACTCGAAGACGGCGGAATCACCTCCCCCTTCCCGATCCAGATCGACACCCTCCCCGACACTCTGTCGGGACGCGACGTCCTGGGCCGCGGAAAGACCGGCAGCGGTAAGACGCTTGCCTTCTCCATCCCCATGGTCTCGCGCCTCGCGGGTGAATTGGCCGGCGGCAAGCGTCGTCCGGGCCGCCCGCTCGGACTGGTTCTCGCGCCGACCCGCGAGCTAGCCACCCAGATCACCGCAACCCTCGAGCCGCTTGCCGCGGCCTACGACCTGCGCGTCACCACCATCTTCGGTGGCGTCTCGCAGCACCGTCAGGTCCAGGCACTCAAGGCCGGAGTCGACATCGTCGTCGCGTGCCCCGGTCGCCTCGAAGACCTCATGAAGCAGAAGTTCGTAAGCCTCGACGCCGTCGAGATCACGGTCCTCGACGAGGCCGACCACATGGCCGACCTCGGCTTCCTGCCCGTCGTCACCCGCATTCTCTCGTCCACTCCGGCCGACGGCCAGCGACTGCTGTTCTCCGCCACCCTGGACAACGGCGTCGACAAGCTCGTCAAGCGTTTCCTCAAGAACGAGGTCATGCATTCGGTAGACGAGGCCAACTCCCCCGTCGCCGCGATGACGCACCACGTGTTCGACGTCGACGGCGTCGAAGCGAAGAAGGCTCTGGTGGAGAAGCTGGCGTCCGGCACCGGCCGACGCATCCTCTTCATGCGCACCAAGCACCAGGCTCGTAAGTTGGCACGCCAGCTCACCGAGTCGGGCATTCCGTCCGTCGACCTGCACGGCAACCTGTCGCAGGCTGCCCGCGATCGCAACCTTGCCGCGTTCTCCGCCGGCGAGGCTCGCGTTCTGGTTGCCACCGACGTTGCCGCTCGCGGCGTTCACGTCGACGACGTCGAGTTGGTTGTGCACGTCGATCCCCCGGCCGAGCACAAGGCGTACCTGCACCGCAGTGGCCGTACCGCTCGCGCCGGCAGCGCCGGTGACGTAGTTACCGTCGTCCTGCCCGAGCAGCGCAAGGATCTCGCGATCCTCATGCGCAAGGCAGCTATCAAGGTGACGCCCGTTCGATCGACTGCGAACTCCGAGCACGTCGTGAAGCTTGTCGGCGACATCGCACCGCATGTCACCCCCGCACCCAAGGCTCCGGTGGCACCGCAGGGCGGCGGCCGCGGATCTCGTCCGGCCCGTTCCGGTCAGGGCGGTCAGGCTCGCAGCGGCCAGGCACGTTCAGGTCAGGGCGGTCAGGCTCGCAGCGGCCAGGGTGGTCAGTCTCGTGGCGCGCGGTCCGGCGGCGCAGGCCGGGCCCGTACCGGTGGACGTCCCGCGGCCCGCTAACCGCGAGCGGACAACTCAATAGGTTTCGAAATGGACAGCGTCGGCCAATGGCCGGCGCTGTTTCCATCCGAAGCGCTCGAGATCCGGAACCTGTTGGAACTGAGTTACTTTCCCGATGCACAGCCAGGCAATGGGCCTCACCGGAGCCGGAATGTTCATCAGTTCGGTGAGGTATTCCTCGTCGTAGAACGACACCCACCCGATGCCGATGTCCTCGGCAACCGCGGCCAGCCACAGGTTTTGAATTGCGAGAACTGCAGAGAACAAGCCGGTGTCGTCGACCGTGTGACGGCCGAGAATGTTGGGGCCTCCGCGCGACGGGTCGTAGGTGACAACGATCCCGGTACCGCTTTCCGTGATCCCCTCGATCTTGATGGGGTCGAACGTCTCGCGCCGATCGTCAGGCAGAGACTGAGCAAAATTGACCCTCGCCTCCGCGACGTGCGCGGCAAATGTCGAGAGCGTGTCCGGATTGCGGACCACCACAAAATCCCACGGCTGCGTGTTCCCGACGCTCGGCGCCCGATGTGCCGCGTCGAGGATGCGCATCAGCACATCGTCCGGAATAACCTCACCGGAAAACTCTGCCCGCACGTCGCGCCGGCGCCGGATCGCTTCGTACACAGATACAGCTGATTCACTCACGCTCCGACGGTATAGCGGTGCAATCCCAGCATCGCATCGGGGTGCAACTCGACTCCCTCGACGCGTATGCACTCACTCAACATGTCCCGGACGACCGCACTGTCCATGCCGCTGCCGATCACGACCAACTGTGTAGTCCGCGGCTCGCCGGCCTTCCACCGTAATGGTGTGATTCGCACGTGATCACCCACTGTCTGTACTTCGAATTTGCCTGTGTAACCCCGGATATCGAAGTTCACGAACCCCTTGATCCGGTACACACCGGCCGGTTGGTTCTCGAGAAATTTTGTGACGGCGCGCGCATCGAGCGCCGTGTCGGACACAAAATCGACTGCCTCGTAGTGGGTGTGAATGTGGTCGTGATGATCGTCGCGCAGCAGTTCGTCGAGGCTCATCTGCTGACCAGGTAACGGCTGCGGCGCGGCCGCGAAATCGAACAGCAGAGCTGGGTCCACGCGAGAGTGAGTCGTGTCCACAATCGGTGCTCGGGGGTTGAGCCCACGAATCACCTCCGTGAAGACGTCGCGTTCCGCAGAGTCGACGCAGTCGATCTTGTTCACGACGAGTAGATCCGCTAACCCGACGTGCTGATCGAGCTCGGGATGGGTGCTACGTGTCAATCGGAAGTTGGCCCCGTCGACTACAACAACCAGGCCGCCGTACACGACCCGCGGATTCTCGCTGCCCAGCACCAACCTGATCATGTTGCGCGGCTCCGCCAGCCCGCTGGCTTCGATGACGATGACGTCGATCTCGGATTGGCTGTGCGCCAACTTGTCGAGCATCTCGTCCATATCGGAGACATCGACCGCGCAGCACAGGCACCCGTTGCTCAGTGAGAGCGTCGAGTCGACTTGGCCGGCCACCATCATCGAATCGATGTTGACCGAGCCGAAGTCGTTGACGATGACCCCGATGCGCACACCGTTGTTGTTGTGCAGAAGGTGATTGAGGAGCGTCGTCTTTCCCGAACCCAGAAATCCTGCGACGACGATCACGGGAATCTGTTTTTTCACCAAGAAATCCTAGGCACCACGCAATCCTAGCGGGCCGTCAGATTGTGCAGAGCGGCTGAATCTCCTTCTTGCCTTCGGTTGTCGGTGACGTCACGATCGTGCATGCGTTGTACCCGCGACTCTCGGCAACTCGGCGTATCTCACTCCACCCCGCGGCATCGACTGCGGGTGAACGCGACAATACAAACCCGGACGTTCGAAGCGGGTCACCCACCAGTGCCCACGAGTAGTCGTCGGCAATGTAGGTGACGATGTAGTTGGGCGGCCCGTCCAGTCCATCCTGAAAAGGTACGCCCGGGAAACTGACATGAAGTTGCGCTGCGGACTGCGTATCGGTAACCCGCGCATTACCGGCGATGCCGCTCTGGTCCCCAGCCCAGGTCGTGCACGTATTCTGCACGCTCACATTCGACGAGTCGAGCACCTCGTATCGCGCCCGGGTGTCCTTGGCGCACATCAGGTTGAACGGCTGAGGCACCGCTGCCAGCTGGTACCAGTCGCCGACGTAGCGTTCGACATCCAATTTTTCGACGGGTGCCAACGGCTGCCACAAGTCCGCTGACATCGGAGCTGCCTGCGCCGGCATGGCCGTCATCGCCATACCGACACCCGCTCCGACTGCCGCAATCGCACATCTCCCCGACCACTTCATGTCATTGCCTTCCGTTCGTTTGTTTTCTCGCCTGACATTCGGAGCGGATGGTCCCGCGGATTGGTCGTATGGAAAACTACTTTTGGTTTGTTATAGACCTCGATACCCAACCTTCTGTAGTCTTTGCTAATAAGTAACTGATAGCTGGAACGGAGCGTCAGACATGAACGTGGTCGATCTAGGGCTCGAACGGACGCGGTATGCCGTCATCGACGAAACCATCGAATCGCGGTGGCGCCGCGTCACCTCTATGCAGCACGACACCGTTGCCGTCGTCACCCCACGGGATCAGATCACGTTCGCAGATCTCGAAGTCCGCGCAGACGCACTCGCGCGTGAACTCGATATTCGCGGGCCGCACGGCCGCTGTCCGGTAGCTGTCGAACTCGACCCCACCGCCGAGGCCGTTGTCCGCATCCTTGCCACACTGATCTCCGGTCGGCCACTCGTCATGATCGACCCGCAGCTGCCGCCGGCCAGGCGCGAGCACATCCTGTCCACGTCGGGCGCGGTCTCCATCGCAACAATCCTCGAACACGCCGCTGCCACTCCGTTCCGTTTCGGCAACGCACTCGAGTCACTGAGCTCCGATCCAGCCATGATCGCATTCACTTCCGGCACCAGCGGCGCACCCAAGGGAGTGGTGCTCAGCCATTCGATGTGTCTGAACAAGGCGGACGAACTTGCCGCCGCCATCGATCTCCGACCGGACGATCACATCGGGAACCTTCTGCCCGTCAGCTTCGGCGCGGGTATCACCGCACTCATCATGGGTTTGATGAACGGTGTCACCGTGTATTGCTGGGACCCCCGCGTCGACGGCAGTTCCACCCTGGGCAGTTGGCTCCGGAGAAACTCGATCACCACAGCTCATTGCGCACCGTCGTTCCTGCGGGCATGGACGCAGCAGAATGCCGCCGAACCGGGCGCAGATCCCCAGAGTTCCCTACGCGTTGTCGTTACCTACGGCGAGGCTGTTCACGGCGACGACTACCAACGTCACCGTGATCGCGGGTTCGCGGACGTGACCTATGTCAACTGGATGGCAACCACGGAAACGGGGGTCGTCGCCTACAACGTCTTTCCTCCCGCAGCCACGTTCCCGGAGGGCATCGTCCCCGCCGGTCGAGCACGTGACGGGAAGGAAGTCCGGATAGTCGATTCCGAGGGCAACCAGCTGCCCGACGGCGAGATCGGCGAAATCCATGTCATTTCCAGCGACTTGGCCGACGGGTATCACGGCGACCCGGAGCGGACAGCGCAACGATTCACACCGCTGGGCGACGGCATCAGCCTGTATCGCACCGGCGACCGCGGATGCATCGACAGGGACGGCGAACTGCAACTCAAAGGCCGACTCGACGATGCTGTGAAAATTCGTGGATACCTTGTCGAACCCACCGAAGTCGACGTCGCCATCCGCGCGGTGGCCGGCGTCGTCGATGCGGCCGTGATCGTTCGGACCGAGAACGACCACCCAGAGCTCTGCGCATACGTCGTGAGTGATTCACAGCGAATTGCTCTGTCTCCCGCGGAGATTCGACGCGCGGTATCTCTGAGCCTGCCCGGCTGGATGGTTCCCCGCCACATCGTGATGCTGGCCTCGATTCCCCGCAACGAACGCGGAAAGATCGATCGCAACGCACTGCCGACACCGGCGCCGGTCGCTACCTTCACCTCCACCGCCACGCCGACTCTCGAGACCATCACCGAATTTCGGGTGGCCATCATCTGGTCCAAGATCATCGGGATCGAATCACTCGACCGTGACGACGACTTCTTTGCCCTCGGCGCAGATTCACTCGCTGCCGCAGAAATGCTCGCCGCACTACGAGCCGCTGTACTGGTCACCGTCAGCGCCGCCCAGTTTGCCGGCGCCACCACCATCCGCGAACTCGCCGCGCTGGTCGACGCGATGCTGCGCAACAAGAAGCGTGACGAAGGCCGGGCATCTGTGCTTGTTCCCCTTGCCACGAGCGGTTCCCGAACTCCGCTCTTCCTGATCACCGGAGCCGGTGCGCCTGCACTGAGCTTTCTCGCGACGGTGCAGGCGATGTCCGGTGATCGACCTGTGTACGCGTTGCAAGCACACGGAATGGAATCTCGCGGGCTCCCCGATCGCACCGTTGCCAAGATGGCCGACCGATACATCCGTGAGATCAGGAAGGTCCGTCCGCACGGCCCGTATGTGCTCGGCGGCTACTCCCACGGCGGGTTTGTCACCCTCGAAATCGCGAATCGCCTCCACGCGGAAGGCGAGATCGTCGAACACGTTGTCATTCTGGACACTCGGTTGCGGGAGAACATGATCGGGCCGCGGCCTGACACCACTGAGCCGCCGGCGCCATCGGAATCCGGCGAGCCGGTGCTCAATGCCCGAGCCCGGACCTCGAAAACATCGGTTCTGGGTATCTGGCTCCGGTACCAAGTCGCGGGCATCATGCAGTTCGACCCGTCGATGCAGTGGTACCTCTTTTACCATCGCGGACTGGCGTCCCTGCGCAAGTACGCGCCAAGCCCGTATCGCGGTTCGGTTACGGTCATCCGCGGCGACGACAACCGACAGGATGCACACGACTGGTCGGCCATCGCCACCGGCCAGATCACTTTCGAGGATGTAGCCGGATCGCACGAAGACATTCTGCGGGCCCCGTACGCCGTTGCTACGGGCGAGGCACTCGAGCGGGCATTGAGCTAACGGCCGAAATCGACAAAAAAGAGCAGGTCAGACATTTTGTCTGACCTGCTCTTTTTGGTGGAGCTAAGGGGACTCGAACCCCTGACCCCCACACTGCCAGTGTGGTGCGCTACCAGCTGCGCCATAGCCCCGTATTTAGTTCGATCTCGCAGGCGGTTGTTCTGCTTGCCGCTTGCTTGAAGAAAGTTACACCACTTGCGCGGTGAGCAACAAATCGCCTGGTCAAGCTGGTGCGACCGCTCCGGGTTTCAGAGCGGCCGCACACTGCTTCAGGAGGTGAACTGCGAAACCCAATCGCTGTTCTTGGTGCTGACGATCTTGCCGTCGGCGATAACCGTCGGGGTGCCCGTTCCGCCGGCGGCGGAGAGCGCCTCACTCGCCGCAGCAGCATTGGCCGCAGCGGCCTCCACGTTGGCTCCAGAGGAGATGCACGTAGTAGCTGCATCCGATGCACCGGCTTCACCGGCTATCCGAGCCAAATCGTCGTTGGTGTGATTACTCTTGCCGCCTTCAGACGGTTGGTTGTCCGGAGAGAAGAGTGTGGTGTGCAGATTCGAGTAGGCAATCGCGTCGCCGTCCTGCGCGACGCACAGCAATGCGGCGCCCGCGCGGGTGGAGTAATCACCGCTGCTCGATGCCCGGTTGAGGAAGTTGAGCATGTGATAGCGAACAGCGACGTCACCGGCGTCGATTGCCGCCGACACCGATTGGCCGCTCAAGTGCTCGAGTGCAGCGCACGCCGGGCACAGCGGGTCTTCGAAAATGTCGAGAGTGGTACGTGCGTCCGGTTTTCCGATCAGCACGACGCCGTTGTCCTCCACGGTGACAACCACCTCGGAGTTCTGAACCGAGCCGTAGCCGTCGTTTTGCACCTTGTTCTTGCTCGACTGCCACAGGACACCGCCGATGACGAGGGCTGCGATCACCAGGACCGCGATTCCACCGATGACATAAGTGGACCGACTCGACACCGGTTCCGGTTTGTACTTGTTGTTCTTGGCGCTCACGCTGATGCAGTCCTTCGTGCGTCGAAACGATTTTACCGAGGGGTTACCTTCCCCGGGTGTTCACCTTGCCATTGAAGACTGTGCTTCAACTGAGAATGCGGTACGTGATCCCTGTCCCAATGCGAGCGGTGACCGTGGGAAGAAACACAACCACAGGGCCAATGCCAGGAATCCGATGTCGCGCAGGATCTCGCTGAGGTAGTCCCACGCGTCGACGTCGGCAGCTCCACCTCCCCCGAAACAGCCGCAGTCGATGGACAATCCACGTGCCCAGACCGAGATGATCACGCTGATGAGCACAACCAGCATGAGAACCGACACTGCAGCCGACGCTCGTACGGCGAGGCCTACGAGCAGCAGTAATCCGAGAACGATCTCGACCAACGGCATCGCAATCGCCACGGGGCCGACCAGGCTCTCGGGCAACAATTGATACGCCCGGACGGCGATCTTCGTCTGAACGGGATCGAGGAATTTGATGCCACCCGAAATCAGCCACACGGCTGCCAAACCCAAGCGGGCCACAAGACTCACGATGCGAATAGCCACGAGCCGAGCCTACAGAGGGACTTCCGAACTGACTGTTTTCGCGGTCACAGCCTTCGCAGGCACCAGCAGCCAACCCACGCTCGCAATGATCACCACAGCTCCCATCGTCGCGAAGGCCGCCGAGTACGAGAAATGCTCAACCAGTAGTCCGGCGCAGATCGGCGCGACCACACCACCAACGTCGGACATCATCTGGAACACCGCCAGAACTGGACCACCGCGCGCCTTGGACCCGACGACGTCGGCAACCGCAGCCTGCTGCGACGGACTCATCAAACCGGAGCCCGCGCCCGTCACGGCAGCAATCAGGAAAAACGCCACCAAGTTGTGCGTGAATCCGATCGCCATCGTGCCGGCGCCGCAGACAACCAGCCCGGCAAGCACGAACGGTTTACGTCCGTACTTGTCCGAGAGCCGACCCGAGAAGGTCAGAACCAGCGCATTTCCGACCGCAAAAACTGCCAGCGCATATGCGGCCACCGAGTCTTCACGACCGAGAGCCTCAACGACAAAAAGCGGGACCATCGCGACGCGGACGCCGAAAATGACACCACCGAATGCCAGGTTCGAACCCAGAGCAGCGCGGTAGACCGGTGAACGTAGACCCTCGGCCAACGTCATCGGCGTGATCGCCGCACCCTTGTCCGGCGACGCAAGATGTGAACCGCGCAGACTGAAGAAAACCACAGCGGCAGCGATAACCAGCGTTGCCGCATAGATGAGGAACGGCATCCGCAGGCCGAACTGCAGCAGCGCGCCGCCAAATATCGGACCGGTAATCGAGCCCATCAGGAAGCTCGTCGCATACAGACCGGATACGCGTCCCCGATGGTCGGGCGGCGACATCCGGATAAGCAGGCCAAGCGCCGACACGGTGAACATGGTGGAACCGATACCGCCAAGTGACCGGAACAGCAGCAGCTGCCAGTACTCCTGCGCAAACGCGCACGCTCCGGTGGACAACGCGACGATCAACAGTCCCAGGATGTACACCGGGCGCTCGCCGAGTTTCTGCACCAAGGTGCCGCTCATCGGCGCAAACACCAAGCGCATGAACGCAAACGACGAAATGACGACCGTGGCGGCCGTAACCGATACATCGAAGCTGCGGGCGAACTGCGGTAGCGCCGGGGCAACGATGCCGAATCCGAGAGCGATGACGAAGCTGGCGGAAACCAGCACCCAGATTTCCTGTGGCAGCCTGGCTGCGCGAGTTTTCATGTCGCCCGGGATTCTAGCCGGGCGACACGAGCGGGCCGCGAGCTAGTTCGCGTTCAAGACACCTGACACCAAGTCCTTCGCTGCCGACTGAACCTGAGCCAGATGATCGGCGCCCTTCATCGACTCGGCATAAATCTTGTACACGTCCTCGGTTCCCGACGGCCTGGCCGCAAACCACGCGTTCTCGGTAGTCACCTTCAATCCGCCGATCGCGGCGCCATTTCCGGGCGCTGCCGTCAGCGCCGCGGTGATCGGCTCCCCCGCCAGTTCCGTCGCGGTGACCTGCTCCGGTGACAGTTTTGCCAGTACCGCCTTCTGCGCGCGACTCGCGGGCGCGTCGATGCGGGCGTAGGCGGGGCTACCGAACTTCTCGGTCAACGCTGTGTAGTGCGCCGACGGCGTCTTGCCGGTCACCGCCGTGATCTCGGACGCGAGCAGCGCAAGAATGATGCCGTCCTTGTCCGTCGTCCACACCGAACCGTCGTGACGCAAGAAGGACGCTCCCGCGCTTTCCTCGCCGCCGAACCCGACCGAACCGTCGAGCAACCCGGGTACGAACCACTTGAAGCCGACGGGTACCTCCAGGAGTTCGCGTCCCAGTCCGTTCACAACGCGGTCGATCATCGATGAGCTGACCAGCGTCTTCCCGACCTTCGTGCCGGCAGCCCACTGTGGGCGGTGAGCAAAGAGGTACTCGATGGCAACGGCCAGATAGTGATTGGGGTTCATCAAACCGCCGTCGGGGGTGACGATTCCGTGCCGATCGGAATCCGCGTCGTTTCCGGTGGCGATGTCGTAGCGATCCCGAATACCGATCAACGACGCCATCGCGTCAGGCGAGGAGCAATCCATGCGGATCTTGCCGTCGGTGTCGAGCGTCATGAATCGCCACGTCGGATCGACCAGAGGATTGACGAGCTCGAGGTCGAGGTGATGAGTCTCGGCGATGGCTCCCCAGTAGTCGACACTGGCGCCGCCGAGCGGATCTGCGCCGATGCGGATACCCGCGTCGCGAATGGCGTCGAGGTTGAGCACCGACGGCAGGTCGTCGACGTAGTAGCGCAGGAAGTCGTACCGCTCGACCCTGGCCAGCGCCTGTTCCGTCGTGACGCGCCGGACGCCGGCCAGTCCGTCGCGGAGCAGTTGGTTGGCACGGTCCGCGATGACCGACGTGGCATCGGTATCAGCCGGGCCGCCGTGGGGCGGGTTGTACTTGAACCCACCGTCACGGGGCGGATTGTGCGAAGGCGTCACGACAATTCCGTCGGCCTTGGCCTCGGGCGCAGTGGAGTTGTATCGCAGAATCGCGTGACTCACAGCGGGTGTGGGGGTATAGGCGTCGCGCGAATCAACCAGCACCACTACGTCATTGGCAACAAGAACTTCGAGCGCAGACAGCCAGGCCGGCTCGGACAACGCGTGCGTGTCGCGGCCGATGAACAACGGCCCGTCAATGCGCTGCGATGCGCGGTACTCCACGATCGCCTGCGTAGTTGCCAGGATATGCGCTTCGTTGAACGCGCCGTCCAGACTGGAACCCCGATGCCCCGACGTCCCGAACAGCACCTGCTGCATCGGATCCTCAGGATCAGGTGTCCGTGTGTAATACGCGGAAACCAAGTGCGGAACGTCGATCAAATCCTGTGGTTGCGCCACCTGTCCTGCTCGTTCGTGCGCCACGAATCCCCCTAAGCCCGGTGGTCGACTACGCAGCCGACACGACTGCCGCTCATTCTCTACCCTGTGATCTGAATTCCCAACCAGGCGACGCTCAGCCCAACGACAAGACTGGCGATGATGTACACCAGCGACATCGCCGTCTGACGCTTGTCCAGCATGCCCACATTTTCGGTCGCAAACGTCGAGTACGTGGACAAACCGCCGCAGAACCCGGTTGCAAGCAAGGCCGCCATAGCAGTGGAGAGTGTTGCGCCGGTGAACAATCCGAGGAGAAAGCAACCCAGGACGTTAGCCGCGAATGTTGCTGCCGGAAATCCCCGGTATGTCGGGACGTATTTCGCGAGCAGGTACCTACCGGTCGCTCCGGCGCCTCCGCCGATCGCTACGAGGAGAACGGTCATACGTTCGCCCCCTCACTACGACGCATCCAGCGCTCGCCAAGGGCTCTGCCCCACGCTGCGGCCAAGATCGCCGGAATCAAAGTGCCGAGAACGTACAGAATAGATCGCATCGGACTTTCGGTAACCGCGTGAACCGCAAACGACGAGAACGTCGTGAAGCCACCGCAGAATCCCGTGCCCAGGAAGATGTACCAGACCTTGTCGTGAATCAGCAGTGCCGCAAGCACTCCGAGGATCAGCGACCCCACGACATTGATCACGAGAGTAGTCCAGATATGGGGAAACCACTCACCCAACCCGTATCTCGTCAGCGCTCCGAGCGCACCACCGGCGGCCACCGCTCCGATAGCCGCCGGCAAGCCCAGTTCACTCATTCGCGCTCCTCACTCGCTTGAGCCAGACCCACTTCTGAGCCAGACCTACTTCGGCGGCCGCGGAATGAAGTAGCTCGTCCGCTCCTGGTACTCACGATAACCGGGGCGGTGCGCCATGTGCTGCTCGAGAAGTCGCGCGCCGGTCGCAAACACGAGAAAATATGTCATCGCAATCGGTGAGAGAACCGTCAACACTCCTGGCCATACGGATGCCGCGACGAGGAATATGCCCCACCACACGCAGGCGTCACCGAAATAATTGGGATGACGCGTCCACGCCCACAGTCCCTGATCCATGATGTGCCCGTAACTGCCGGGATCGGATTTGAACTCCGCCATCTGACGATCGGCGACCGCCTCGAACGTCACACCGACCAGCCACAACACGATTCCCAGGAGTACCAACAGGTTGAACCCACCTGACGACACTGCGGAGAGCTGAATCGGCAGCGACACAAACCACAGGGAGATACCTTGCGTCACATAGATTTTCCGTATCGCATACAGAGTTCGGCTGCCGGACGCCTTTCCCAGCATCTGCTCGTACCGAGGATCCTCGCCCTTACCGCGCGAGCGCACTGCCATGTGCCACGCCAATCGCAGGCCCCAGATGCCGACCAACGCGAGCATCAGTAGTCGGCGCCACAGATCTCCCGCACCGACAACTGCGGACACTGCGGCAATGACCACAAAGCCCACGCCCCAGGACACGTCGACAACATTGTGCCGGCCGATACGTATACCGATCGACGCCGTAACCGCCATCGTGACGACAACCGCCAGAAAGCTCGCGAACAACATCGGACCGAGCGTCATCGAAGACATGACGGCCTCACCGAAAGAATCTGATCCACACCCATCCGCCCGTCACGAAATGCCATGCCACCGCCGACGAGGTAGAGACGCCACACCCGGGCGACCTCCATGCCGACCAGCTCGACGACACGAACGAAGTTGGACTCGAACGTCTCGATCCATGAGTCGACTGTGCGCACGTAGTGCACCCGAAGCGCTTGAACGTCAAGCACTTCCAGCCCACCCTCCTCGATCATCGCCACGGTGCGCCCAACTGGACGCATATACATGTCGGGCGCAATGAACGACTCGATGAATGGCCCACCACCCGGATGCGGCCCGGTCCGCGACATCTGCTGGATCAGCACGCGACCACCCTCGATCACATTGTCGTGCAGCGCTTTCACATACGTCGGGTAATTGTCCTCGCCGACATGCTCACCCATTTCGATCGACGCGACGGCGTCGTAGGGTCCGTCCGGAATTTCACGGTAGTCCTGCAGTCGGATCTCGACCCGATCTTCGAGGCCGAGCGATCGGACCCTCGCGTCGACAAACGCCTTCTGCTCCGCCGAGATCGTCACTCCGACAACGTGGGCACCGTACTCGCGAGCTGCGTGGACGCTCAGCGAACCCCACCCGCAACCAACGTCGAGTAAGCGTTGCCCGCGCGCCCGATCGAGTCCGATCTTGCGGCATACCAAGTCCAGCTTGTCCTTCTGAGAGTCTTCGAGAGTGTATTCCGGTGCATCGGAAGTCCAGTACCCCGAGGAGTACGCCATGTTCTGGTCGAGGATCAGCGAATAGAAGTCGTTCGACAAGTCGTAGTGATGACCGATCGCCGCCCGATCCCTCGACATACTGTGCAAGCGACCCTTGACCCGCGCCTGCGACACGGGAGGTGGCAACCGGCGCCCGAACACCCCCAAGGATCTCGCGGCCTTAACCGCGGCGAGGATAACCGACGGTGACGGCGAGATCGACCCCAGCCCACGCTCGGCAGACACTTTCCACACATGCGTGAGTGCTTCGCCAAGATCGCCTTCGACGTCGAGTTCGCCCAGAACATACGCCTGCGCCGCACCCAACTCTCCGGGATTCCACAAGAGTCGTCGCAGCACGTTTGCGCTGTGAAGCGTCACTTTCGGCGCATCGACCGGCCCTGCTGCGCTGCCGTCCCACGCCGTCAGCCGAACCGGAAGTTCGCCGCCGACAAGCGGACTGAGGATTTCCGACAGACGACCAGCAACGCCGGCGCCTTGTATCGATCGATCTATCGTGGTGGTCATCGCGGGTCCCTCCGATCGAGAATCACTTGCTGCACATCGAGATATCCGGAACGGAAACCCGCCTCGGAATAGCAGAGATAGAAATGCCACATGCGGGTGAATACGTCATCGAATCCGAGCGCTGCGACTTCCTCCGCGCGGGCACTGAACCGCTCATCCCAGAGGCGGAGCGTTTGCGCGTAGTGATCACCCATCGACATGCGTTCACGCACACGAAGAGTGGTCATGCGTTCAGTGACGTCCTCGATCGCCCGTATGGAGGGCAGGAAGCCTCCCGGGAAGATGTACTTGTGCACCCATGTATAGGTGCTGCGGGTAGCCAACATCCGATCATGCGGCATCGTGATTGCTTGGATCGCGGCACGCCCACCCGGCGCCAACAGGGAGTCGATCTTCTGGAAGTAACTTCCCCAGTACTGGTGGCCGACCGCCTCGATCATCTCGACCGACACCACTGCGTCGTACTCCCCCTGCACCTGCCGGTAATCGAGAAGGTCGACCTGAACGCGATCCGCCAGTCCCGCAGCGCTTATCCGCTTGGCTGCCAGTTCCTGCTGTTCCACCGACAGCGTCACCGAACGCACCGTCGCACCACGCTGGGCCGCTCGGATCGCCAATTCCCCCCACCCAGTGCCGATTTCAAGCACTCGCGAACCAGGCCCGACGCCCGCACCGTCCAGCAACCGATCAATTTTGCGGTGCTGGGCGACTGCGAACACGTCCCATGACTGGGAGTCCCCAACTGACAAGTCGTCGAATAGGGCACTGGAATAGGTCATCGTGTCGTCGAGGAATAGTTCGAACAACTCATTCGAGAGGTCGTAGTGCCGCGAGATGTTGGAGCGGGTGTTCTGCGTCGAATTGTGTTCACTGCGTGGCTGCTTGGGAATGTAGAGGCCACGCAACCGCTGCAGAAAGTCGGGAATCAGTGTCGCCACACGAGAGGCAAAAACTTCCAGGACTGCGGTGAGGTCGGAGGCTTCCCAGTCACCCGCCATGTACGACTCACCGAATCCGATCAGACCACTGTCGCCCACCCGAGCAGCAAAGTCATCCGGGCGATGAATGACCATCAACGGCGAATCGGGTCCACCGCCGCCCGAGAAATCACCGTTCGGCATCTGAACGCACAGGGGCAAGCGCGCGACTGCCTTGTGGAACAGCGCCCGTGCAACCGGCGACGCCACCCGCACCTTGAGGCCGCTGGGAACGGTGGCAACTCCTGGCCAGCGTTCGACCTCAGCGCTACGAGTCATTGTTGTCATCACGGTTGTCATCACACTGCCTCCTGCGGTTGATGTTGCGGCCGTGGAACTACCGGTAATCGTCTGGCCCACAACCTGATGCCTTGATATCGAATCTGCGCGGAGACACTCAGTGGTGCAGTCGGAATCGCGAGAAAGCTCCGAATTATCACGCCCGCGGTGGCCGGAACACATCGACCACGTACCGTGGCGACAAAGGGTGCCTGATCCGGTCTGGCAAGCACTATCGACAGCTCCACCGATTCCTTGGGAAGCGGTAGCCTCATCCGGTACTCGCCGGAAACGTCATTGAACGGCGAGACGTAGAACTCCTTCGGCGTGCGTGCCGCACCACTATCGTTGGTCTCGAGCAGGTAGCAGTGCCGCTCACCATAGGTGTTGTGAACTTCAGCCACCACACACCGCACGGCGCCATCGTCATTCAGGCACCAGAACACACTCAACGGGTTGAACACATAGCCGAGTACACGCGCATTCGCGAGCATGAGGATCCGGCCGCCGCCGAACTCGATTCCGTTGGCCAGCAAGAACGACTCGACGTTTACGCGAATCGATAGGGTGGGATCGCCGAGATGATCTGCAGCCGTGAACCTCGCCAAGGGACGCAATGCTTTCGGCAGATGCGGCAACTTGTCCACATCGACCAGCCAGCTGTAGCTTTTGTACTCGAATGTGTTGTGCAGCGGTTCTGTTCGCACGTGGCGAATACTCGTGTAGACGATGGACGGTGTAGTCGGCCCGGTCACTGCCACCGACCTCCGACCCGCTCTGCGGCACGCAAACCCGACAACGCACCGTCCTCGTGGAAACCCCACCCGTGGTACGCGCCTGCAAAAGCAAGCACATCCGAGTCCAACTCGGGAAGCCGGCTTTGAGCTGCAACGGAAGTCGGCGTGTATTGCGGATGCTCGTAGGTCATCTGGTCGATGACGGAATCCGCGGCGATCATGTCCTTGCCACCGAGAGTCACGATGTACCGTCGACCGGTCTCCGGTAGACGCTGTAACCGGGTCATGTCGTAGCTGACGAGCACGTGATCTGGCCTCGCATCGCAATGCGGCAGGTAGTAGTTCCACGACGCCCGCGCATTCGAATTGTCGGGCAGCACAGTCTCGTCTGTGTGCAATTGGGTGTGATTGATCGAATACGGCATAGCCCCGAGAACCTCGTGCTCCGTGGCCGTAGGATCGGCGAGAATCTTCAGCGCTTGCTGCGGATGCGTCGCGATTACCACCGCGTCGTATGTCTCGAGCCGATCATCTCCCCCACGAATCTCGACTGAATCACCGTGCCGGTACACCGCGTGAACCGGCGTGTTCAGGCGAACGGCACTGATGCTCTGTGCCACAGCTTTCACGTACTCGACCGAACCACCGGTTACCGTCCGCCAGGTCGGCGAACCGGAGATAGTAAGCATGCCGTGGTGATCGAGGAACGCGAAGAGGTACCGCGCCGGATACTCGAGAGCGGCCGACGGGTCACACGACCACACCGCGGATACCAGCGGGGTCATGAAGTGCGCGGTGAAGTAGTCCGAGAATCTGCCGTTACGCAGGAATACGCCGAGCGTCTGATCGAGCGTCGAGGCAGTCGAGGCAGTCGACTCCTCGGGCTGCTCGAGCAGTGCACGCGCTCGTCGATGAAACCGCTTGACCTCCATCAACATCGACAGAAAGCTGCCGTTCACCAGTAATCCCGGCGTTGGCAGGACCCCGCGCAGCCCCTGCCCGCCGGAATACTCGAGGCCACAGCCCTCGCAGCGGACCGACATGCTCATGTCCGATTCCTGTGTCACGACACCAAGTTCGGCAAACAATCTCAACAGTGTCGGATAGGTGCGGTCGTTATGCACTATGAAGCCTGTATCGACGGCGAAGTTGCGACCTTCAGGATCGGTCACCGCATGAGTATCGGCGTGACCGCCGAGCCGCGAATCCGCCTCGTAGAGCGTGACGTCACTGTCCTTACTCAGCACCCACGCCGCTGTAAGACCTGCGACCCCGCTGCCGACAACTGCAACCTTGCGCTTGTGAGAACTCCGCTTCACCGAACTCCGTCTGCCCGAATTCATCGTCGCTCGCCTGCCTTCGCTTCGGTAGTTTTCTCTGCGCTCTCCGAGACCATTGCGATTTCCGAGACCGCATCTGCTGCCAGGCGGTGCCACAGTGATGGCCGCCGCAGCATGAAGTGCCCGGCACCTTCGACGCCGATCCACTCGGCGTCGAGACCGGATCTACGCACTAGCTGGACCGCCGCTTGGGAAGCATCCGGGTCGGTCCAGCGATCCGCCGTACCGTGCACTACCCGCAGCAGGCAACCCTGTCGCAGCCCGATGTCCGTCCCTGCCGGCCACCATGGCGCCAGCGCGACGACTCCTACGACTGCCGCGTCACCCGACAGAGCGGCGGCTACCCGGCCACCCATCGAATGTCCGAGCAGAATTACCTGCGCGTCAGAGTTTTGTGCCTTGATCCGATCGAGTACCTGCCGCGCATCTGCAACCGGGCTCTGCTCCCGACCGTTCCACCCACGTGTTCGATACCTGACCGCCACGACATCGAATCCACGTTGCCGAATCGCCGCCGAGAACGGGCGCATCCGGAGGTTCGACAGATGCCAGAATCGCGAACGGCGGTGACTCGAAACCTTCCCACCAGGCAGAACCATTACCGTGGGGTGTTGATCGTCCCGATACTGCGTCCGATGCTGAAGCGTCATATAGGGCATTCGGCACCGAAAGCCTGGCGGATTGGGGCTTAGCGAGATTTCTTCTCTTGATCGGAAGCGTCCCCGCGGGGACGCTTTTCGAAATCTGTCGGTGCCTCGATCTACTGTCGAATGAACATTCGAACCGGGGGGTTGGCATGGACACAGACAAGCTCGACAGAGATAACGACAGAGATACCGATCACGTCATGGGCTTCGCGGCCAAGCGTGAAGCCGTCGACAACATCGGCGTGGAAATCTGCGCACTAGCTGGACAAATCGCCGCAGCGACCGCTCGATTCCTCACGCTGCTCGCCGATTTCGACGAACAACGAGGCTGGGCCGGTCCCGGCCTGCATTCATGCGCTCACTGGCTCTCCTGGAAATGTGGCATGAGCCTGCACACCGGACGCGAATACGTTCGTGTCGCCAAAGCACTCCGCCCTTTGCCCGCGATGCGGAAAGCGTTCGAACAAGGCAATTTGTCCTACTCGAAGGTTCGCGCACTTACCCGAGTCACAACTCCCTCAAACGAGAAGCAGATGGTTCGACTCGGCCGCGAAGCACCTGCCGCACAGATCGACCGTCTGACTGCCGGGTTACGCAAAGTCGCCGACAACGAATCCAGCAAAAGTAAAGCGCCTGAACGCTTTCAAGTCCGCTGGCATTGGGACCCCGACACGGGCGATTTTGTCATCAAAGGTCGCCTCGCTGCACAGGACGGCGCCCGTATCCTCGCCGCACTCACCTCGGCAGAACGTGAACGAACACAGACAGCAATGCCGTCATCCGGCAACGAGCCCAAGATCGACAATGACGATGACGCCACCGCGTTATCGGACGAGCCGATCACTCAGCAGAACGCTGCGAAAAAACCACCCGGCGACATCGGACCGGCGCTCCTCGCGATGGCCGAAATAGCTGCCACAGCCCCGACAAACAACGCGAGCGGCGTCAGCAACTCGGCCGAAGTGGTGTTTTTCCACGAACACGACAACCTCCGGGTTCCTGGCGGACCTGTACTCCCCGACAACGATTCCGAGGAAGTCCTCTGTAACGCCCACCTGCGCCTGGCAAAGACCAAGAAGCAATGCGTGCTCAATCTAGGCCGGAAGACCCGCGTCACCAGTCACAAACAAATGTTGGCGTTGAATTACCGTGACGGAAGCTGCCGGACACCAGGATGCGGTCGAACCAGATTTCTGCACGCTCACCACGTGCAATTCTGGGGCCGCGGCGGAGAAACCAACCTCGACAACCTGATCCTGCTGTGCGGGACCTGCCACCGAGCGCTACATCGCGGCCAGTTCACCATCACTGCTCTTGGCGATCAACAGTTCGAGTTCCGGACTCTCAACGGCGATGTCATCGATCCGGCCCCTCCGATCAGCGGCCTGGCCGATCAACTCCTGCGCGGCGACATCCCGGACAACGCAATCATCCCGAATTGGGGCGGTGACCCTCTGCACCTGGACCACGCAGTCAGTGTGCTCCTCGACGGTTGGGCAGCATAAAGGGTAGAGGCCCTCGAAAGTGGACAGTAAGTGTTATCGGGCCATTGTCGGGCATAAAAATGAGGCAGGCCCTACACCCACTTTCGAGTGTCTGACCTGCCTCTTTGTGGAGCTGCCGGGAATTGAACCCGGGTCCTACGTTGAATCGCTAGGGCTTCTCCGTGTGCAGTTCGCTAAGTCTCTACTTGGATCTCCCAGTCTCGCGAACAAGCCAGGATGACGATCCCAGTCACTGTTTGATGTCCCATCCAACTCCGTGACCGAGCCGAACAGTAAAGCCCTCTAGCTGATGCCAGGATCCGGGTCGAGGGCAACCCCGGGCTGACAGACACGCTTCGCTACTTAGGCAGCGAGAGCGTAGTCGCGCTGATTGGAATCGGCGCTTATAGGTTTGCAGCGACGCTTACGGTGGTCTCTTGCCTGCACCGACACGCTTCCCCTAACTCAACACACGCAGTCGAAACCGTTCAGCCCCGTGTGTGCCCCGCGTCTTTCGTGGGGCTACCTACTATAACGCGCTGCCGCACGGAAGTCATACCAATTAAATCGAGCGTTCAGCTGTGCTGGTGATGTTGGTGATCATGCCCTCGAAAACGACACCGTGGAAGGGCAGGATCGAGTACCAGTACAGTCGCCCAGCCAAGCCTCGCGGGAAAAATACAGCGCGCTGCTCCAGACGCGATCCACCACCTTGCCCTTCGGAGACGCGCTGCCCCTCCGAAACTCTCAGCTCCAACCACGCCCCACCGGGGACTTTCATTTCGGCCCGCAGTCGCAGCAACTTTCCTCTGTCGATTTCTTCGACCCGCCAGAAGTCCAGGGCTTCACCGGTATTGAGGTGACGCGGATCACGCCGACCCCGCCGCAACCCGACGCCGCCCACCGCTCGGTCCATCCATCCTCGAATTGCCCAGGCCAAAGGGAATGAGTACCAACCGTTCTCGCCGCCGATGGATTCGACCACCTTCCACAAGGTCTCCGGGTCCGCGGCACAATCACGTTCACGATGGTCGACGTACACCGTTTCACCGGCCCAATCCGGATCAGACGGTAGAGGATCCGACGGTGCGCCGGCGATGGTCGCACCCGACCATGAAGTCTCGACCTCTCCGTTCTCGATCTTGCGCAGAGCCAGCCGTACCGCTTCGCGATACGTGGTGAGCCCGCTTTCGGGCGGCGGGATGAAACCGTCGATGTCGTGATCGTGCATAACGGCATCGTTCTGCAGTGACTCGATCAGCGGCATTGCGAGCCCGTGCGGAATGGGCGTGACCAGCCCCACCCAGAGACCGGCGAGCCTCGGGGTCAGGACTGGCAGAACAACAATGCGCCGACGCACCAACCCCGCAACATCGGCGTAGGCGTTCATCATCTCGCCGTACTGCATGATGTCCGGTCCGCCGATATCGAATGAGCGGTTGATCTCCGGAGTCGTGGCCGCCGCAGCCACCAGGTAATGGAGTACATCACGCACGGCAATCGGCTGAATCTTGTTGTGCACCCATTTCGGTGTGGTCATCACCGGCAGGCGATTGGTCAGGTGGCGAACCATCTCGAAAGAGGCCGAACCTGAACCGATCACCACGCCGGCCTGGAACACGACTGTCGGAACGGCAGAGTCCAGCAGGATCCGGCCGACTTCCAGCCGAGACTTCAAATGCGTCGACAGTTCTGCGTTTGATGGATGCAGTCCGCCGAGGTAGACGATTCTGCGAACACCAGCGGCCGCAGCCGCTTCGGCCACATTCACCGCGCTGCGCTTGTCGACATCGGAAAACGAGCCACCACCGCCCATGGCGTGGACAAGGTAATAGACAACATCGATATCGTCGAAAGCGCCTGCAAGGGATGCCTTGTCACTCAGGTCAGCTTTAACTACCTCGACGGACTCGCACCACGGCACATCGCGCAACTTCTCAGGACTGCGTGCCAGCACCCGGACGTGATGCCCCGCTGTAACCAACCTGGGAGCCAGACGCCCGCCGATGTAGCCGGTAGCTCCTGTGATCAACACTCGCACCGTATCCATCACACCACGCTACGCAGAAAACCAACTGCTACGCAGAAATCGAACCTCGGAGCGCCAACGCCGCCTCCAGATCATCGGCCGTAAGCGCCATGTTGATTCCGGCTCCGGCCTTCGCGCCTGCTGCTGCGGCCATGATGACCTGCGCACTCGGATCGACAACGTTGCCTGCCGCGAAGACGCCGGACACGCTTGTGGCACCCATCATGTCGACGGTGACGAACTCACCCATCATCGTCGCCGCCGTCGCTGCGCCGAACGATCGCAGAATCGAATCGTTCGGATCCATCGTGACCGCGCCTCCGACAAAGATTGCCGACCGCGCAACAGTTCTGCCGTCGGCCAGTTGCACTCCGACCAGACGATCATCCTCGAGCACGGGCGCTGCCACCTCGCCTTCGACGATCGAAATATTGAGCGCTGCAAGCTTTTCCCGATCCTCGGCGCTGAGATCCTCGATCCGATGGAGGAACAGCACCACATCGTCCGACCATTGACGGATCATCGGGGCCTGATGCATCGCGAACTCGACACTCTTGGCAATGACACCCAACGGTTGATCACGCACGTCGTATCCATGGCAGTACGGGCAGTGCAGGACGTCGCGGCCCCACCGCTCACCGAAGGCACTGAGTTCATCCGGCAACCTGTCGGTCAATCCTGTCGCCACCAGGACTTTGCGCACCGAGATTCGAGCGCCGCCAGCAAGGGTGATCGCGAATCCACTCCCACGGGAGTCTTCATCTCGGTCGACCGCCACGACGGTCCCGTCATGGAACTCTCCACCGTATTTCCGGACTTCGTCGCGTCCGATGGCGAGGAGTTCGGCTGGATTCATCCTGTCGCGAGAGAGGAATCCGTTCATGTGATCTGCCGCTGCGTTGCGCGGAGCGCCGTTGTCGAAAACCACAACGGATCTGCGGGCTTGACCGAGGATGATCGCGGCGTTGAGTCCGGCAGCGCCGCCTCCGATCACTGCCACGTCGTAGGTGTCTGCTGCGTCGTAAGAGGTCTGTGTCATGAATTCAGGATTGCATCGCAACACCAACTTGACAAACATGATTGCTGATTTGGCAAAATGGAAGAATGACCGAATCATCGTTCGACGCCGTCCTCGCGGGAATCGGCCCGCGTCTGCGCACACTGCGCCAGCAATCCGATATGACGTTGACCGATCTCTCCGAGGCGACAGGCATCAACGTCAGCACGCTGTCGCGGCTCGAATCCGGAACTCGCCGAGCCAACTTGGAGTTGCTGCTGCCGATTGCGAAAGCGCACGGCGTCCCGCTCGACGACGTCGTCAACAGCAAGATCGCAGACCCCCGGGTGCGGGAAGAACCGCAAAAGGTGGGATCGATGACGATCATTCCGTTGACCAGCCAGCCGGGAAACCTCCAGGCCTACAAGATGATCCTCGCGCCCACCGAGGACATCCGCGAGCCGGGTACTCACGAAGGGTACGAGTGGCTGTACGTGCTGTCGGGCCGGGTCCGGCTACAGCTCGGTGATCGCGATTTTGTCATGGGCGCGGGTGAAGCCGCCGAGTTCGACACTCATATCCCGCACCGATTCAGTGCGGCAGACGGCCGCCCGGCCGAGGTGATCAGCCTGTTCGGCAAGCAGGGTGAACGAGTACACCTACGCGCTGCGCCGGCCGACCGCCGCGGCTGAGATCAGGCCGACTACTACCCGCGCATGCCCTTGATCCGACGCCCCAGCTCGCGGGTCACCTCACGCTCAGCGGTGCGTTTGGCCATGTCCTGACGCTTGTCGTAGTCCTGCTTACCCTTGGCGAGAGCAAGTTCGACCTTCACCTTGCCGTCGGAGAAGTACATCGACAACGGAACCAGCGTCTGGTTGCCCTCGCGGGTCTTGCCTACGAGGTGTTCGATCTCGCGCTTGTGCAGCAACAGCTTCCGGGTCCGACGCGGCGAGTGGTTGGTCCACGAGCCCTGCGTGTATTCCGGAATGTGCAGCGATCGAAGCCACACCTCACCGTTGTCGACGGTTGCGAACGCGTCCACGAGTGACGCCTTACCTTCGCGCAAACTCTTGACCTCGGTGCCCACGAGCGCGATTCCCGCTTCGTAGGTGTCGATGATCGTGTAGTTGTGACGCGCTTTGCGATTGGTCGCAATGACCTTGCGGCCCTTTTCCTTCACTGTCCGGGCCTCTCAGTCCGCTGTCTTACCCAATAATGCAAACAACTCTTGCTCTCAGCATAGAAGGCCGTGCAAACCAATTACTCGCGCACGTACAAACGAAGCGTGACATACGAGGTGATCGCTGCCATTCCCACGCCTGCGAGGACCAGGAACGGTGAGACGAACAGGATGTCGCTGTTCGAAATACGGGCGACGATGTTGGCTTCGTAGACGTCGGCCAGCACTCCGTCGATGAAAAGGTTCTTTGCTGTGAAGAGACCGGCGATCGCCAGAACCGCGCCGATCAAAGCGGCAACAATTGCCTCGAGCAAGAACGGAAGCTGTGTGTACCAGCGTGTTGCGCCCACCAGTCGCATGATGCTGACCTCGGTACGACGCGTGAATGCCGCGATCTGAACCATGTTGGCGATCAACAGAATAGCGGCGATGGCCTGAACGACGGCGATCGCAAAGGCTGCATTGCGGACACCGCCGAGGACGCTGAAGAGACGGTCGACGAGCTCGCGCTGATTGAGAACACTTTCCACGCCTGGCCGCGAACCGAACGTGTCGTTGATGACGCCGAATCGTTCCGGGTCGCTGAGCTTGACCTTGAACGACGCCGGGAAGCTGTCCGGGCTGACCAGTGCGGCCAACTCGGGTTGGTCCTTGAAGACTCGCTCGGTCGCGTCCTTCACCGCGTCGTCGCGATTGAGGAACTGAACCGCGACGACGGACGGTGTCTGCTCGAGTTCCTGCCGCAGAGTGCTGCAGATTTCCTGCTCGCAACCGGGGTCCGCGGCGGAAATATCATCCGTCAGGAAGATCTGGACCTCGACGCGCTCGAGGAAGATTTGCTGCGTCTTACCGGCCATCTGAACCACGAGGAGGCCGCCGCCGAAGAGTCCAAGCGAAATGGCGGTCGTCAAGATCATGGCAATGGTCATCGTGATGTTGCGGCGCAGGCCGGTCAGGACCTCGCTGAAAATAAAACTGGCACGCATCGGGGAATCCGATTCCTTCTCGAATGATCGGCGGCTTCGCGGCTACCGGTGGGCGTTCGGACGAGTGGTGAGCAGTCGGCGTTTACCTGCCGACGCCGTACACACCCCGCGCTTCGTCTCTGCTGACCTTGCCGAGATCGAGTTCGATGACTCGCCGACGCATCGAGTCGACGATGTGGTGGTCGTGAGTGGCCATGACGACGGTGGTGCCGGTGCGGTTGATGCGCTCGAGCAGCAGCATGATGTCCTGGCTGGTCTCGGGATCGAGGTTGCCGGTGGGCTCGTCGGCGAGGAGGACCAGCGGCCGATTCACGAAAGCGCGCGCGATGGCTACGCGCTGCTGCTCGCCACCGGACAGTTCGGTCGGAAGTCGATCGGCTTTGCCGGCCAGGCCGACCATGTCGAGGACCTCGGGAACGGTGCGCGCAATCACGTCGCGTGGCTTACCGATCACTTCCAATGCAAACGCGACATTCTCGGACACCGTCTTCTGCTGCAGCAGTCGAAAGTCCTGGAAAACGCAACCCATGGCCTGCCGCAGCTTCGGAACTCGACGGGCCGACAACTTGTTGACGTGGAAATCCGCGACCTCGATGTCACCGGACGTCGGCGACTCCATTTTCAGCAGCAGACGCATGAAGGTCGACTTGCCAGAGCCGGAGGGGCCGATGAGGAAGACGAACTCCCCCTTTTCCACCTCCACACTGACATTGTCGAGCGCCGGCCTGGTGGAGGCCTTGTAGGACTTCGACACGTTCTTCATGCTGATCACAACAAGCCAGTCTAGCCGTTATCGAACAGTGACCTTGGAGCAACGCGCGGCGAGTGCGCCCGTATTACCCGGCTCCACTGGTTGTCGCGGCTGTTGTGCTCGGAATTGTCGTGACTGTGCTGTTGGAATTGCCCGAGTTGGAATTTTCGTTGCCGGAGTTACCGACCGGAGGGCCTGGAGGCGGTGCTGTCGTCGTCACCGTCGTAGAAACACCGCTCTGAGCTGAACCGGGAGTTGCTGAACCGGGAACCACAGTCGTCGACGGCACCGATTCCGAGGACGGAGGCGTCGAAGATTCCGGGACAGCTGTTGTCGTTGTCGCCACCGGAGGCTGCGTGTACGGCTCCGTCACCGACGATCCTGCGGCCGGCGCGGGCGTGGCCACGGTTGGCTCCGCCGGGTTGAGATACGCGTTGGCGACGTAGGCGAGGATCCAGGCCACGACCAAGATGAATGTCGACGTCCGCATCCGGCCACCGAACAAGCGGGACGGCATCCAGTCGAGATGGATGAGCCGGTCGAGACCGCGCCGGGGTTCCTGCTCGGTCATTCGCTCGCCTCCTCGATGTCGCCCGTATGAAGTCCCGGCGTGACGGTGATTCCTTGTCGACGCAGTGCCGCGGCAACTCGCACACGCAGTGCCCGGCCGACTTGGAACTGTTTGCCGGGTAGCGTGCGCGCCACCATCCGAATGCTGACTTGATCCACTTCGAGGCTTTCGATGCCCATGACCGTCGGCTCGTCCAGGAGAAGCTTCTTGAGTCCACGGTCGGACATTGCATCGACGCCGACCTGACGCAAGACCTCGTTGACGCGGTTGAGATCGGCAGTGGCGGGAACCGGAACGTCGATGACCGCACGTGCCCAATCCTTGGACAGGTTGGTCGCTTTCACGATCTGACCATTGGGAACGGTGATCACTTCACCGTCGGCGTTCCGCATTCGCGTGACTCGCAACGTCACGTCCTCGATGACACCTTCGGCGTCGTCGGACGAGCCAGTGATCGCCAGTCGCACGGTGTCGCCGAATCCGTACTGGCGCTCGGTGATGATGAAGAAGCCCGCCAGAATGTCCTGCACGACGCGCTGCGCACCAAAGCCCAGTGCCGCGCCGAGCACCGTTGCCGGTGCGACCAAACTGCCGATCGGCAGGTTCAGTTGGTCGAGAACCTTGAGTGTCGCGATCACGTAGATGAACGTGATGATCACCCATGTGATGACCTGCGCGACCGAGTGACGATGCTTGGTCGCCTCCGACCGCACCAGAGCGTCACCCAACTGATAGTTGGCGTCGATCTGGTCGGTGACCTTGTTGCCGCCCCAACTGACCAAACGGGCAAGGATCATCGCTCCGAGCACGGTCATGAGGACCGACAATCCAGGGTTCTGGAGCCAATCGAGCAGGTTCTGCCCAGGTCTGAGAAAAGTCATCGTGCCTTTCGGTTGCCGCTTATGCGGACTGGTTCTCGCTCATGCGCCAGCGAATGCCGGCCTCGAGGAAACCGTCGATGTCACCGTCGAGCACTGCGGACGGGTTGTTGACCTCGTACTCGGTGCGCAGGTCCTTGACCATCTGGTACGGGTGCAGGACGTACGAACGCATCTGGTTGCCCCAGGAGCTTCCGCTGTCGCCCTTGAGCGCATCCATCTCGGCTCGCTCTTCCAGACGCTTGACCGCCAGCAGCTTTGCCTGCAGGACGCGCATCGCCGACACCTTGTTCTGGAGCTGCGACTTCTCGTTCTGGCACGTCACGACGATGCCCGTCGGGATGTGTGTCAGGCGAACCGCGGAGTCCGTGGTGTTGACGGACTGACCACCCGGACCGGACGAACGGTAGACATCGACGCGGATGTCGTTCTCGTTGATCTCGATGTGGTCGGTAGTCTCGACGACCGGCAGAACCTCGACTTCGGCAAACGACGTCTGACGACGGCCCTGGTTGTCGAACGGGCTGATCCGGACCAGGCGGTGCGTGCCCATTTCCACAGACAGCGTGCCGTAGGTGTACGGCCCCTTGATCGCGAACGTCGCGCTCTTGAGTCCCGCTTCTTCGGCGTACGACGTGTCGTAGACCTCGACGCCGTAGTCGTGCTTTTCCGCCCAACGGATGTACATGCGCATGAGCATCTCGGCCCAGTCCGCTGCGTCGACGCCGCCTGCGCCGGAGCGGATGTTGATCAGCGCGTCACGCTCGTCGTACTCGCCTGACAGCATGGTCTTGACTTCCATCGCCGCGATGTCCTCGCGCAGGCTGGCGCGTTCGGCGTCGGCGTCGGCAATCGCGTCAGGGCCTTCGTCTTCTGCCAATTCGTAGAGAATCGGCATCTCGTCGAGCCTCTCTCGCAGCGCCACGATTCGACGAAGCTCCGATTGGGCATGCGACAGCTGGCTGGTTACTTGCTGAGCGTGATCCTGGTCGTTCCACAAGCCGGGATCGGCAGCCTGATGTTCGAGCTCGTCGATGCGTCGACGCAGCTCTTCGACGTCCACGACCGACTCGCAGGTGCGAAGGGTGGTGTCGAGCGCGTTCAGGTCTGCAATTACGTCAGGATGCACGGTTCTCAAGGCTACCGGGTGCCAAACCCTGCAATAACCGCGACTCGAATCAGGACCCGAACCAGAAAGGTGTATCCATGACCGTCACCGACGAATATCTACAGAACAACGCCGCATACGCCGAGCAATTCTCCGGACCGCTCCCCCTGCCGCCGAGCAAACACGTTGCCGTTCTCGCCTGCATGGATGCCCGTCTGGACGTCTACCGCGCACTCGGCATCGAAGAAGGCGAATCCCACGTCATCCGCAACGCCGGCGGTGTGGTCACCGACGACGAGATCCGGTCGCTTGCCATCAGCCAGCGCCTCCTCGGCACCACCGAGATCATCCTCATCCACCACACGGACTGCGGAATGCTGACGTTCACGGACGACGATTTCAAGCGCTCCATCCAGGACGAGATCGGCGTCAAACCGTCCTGGTCACCCGAATCGTTCCCCGACGTCGACGAAGACGTACGGCAATCACTACGCCGAATCGAGAGCAGTCCGTTCATCACTGCAACGACCTCACTGCGCGGATTTGTCTTCGATGTGGCGACCGGAAAGCTGAACGAAGTTCTGCCCGCGTAGGTAGGCGCACAGATGGGCGCGTAGATGGGACAGGGCGGGCAAGACGGTAAGTTGTCTACCCGTGACCGACCTCGCTTCCGACCTTGTTCTGGCCCTGCGTCTCGCCGACGAGGCCGACGCGATCACTCGCGCCCGCTTCGGCGCTCTCGATCTGCGAGTGGACGACAAACCCGACCTCACCCCGGTCTCCGACGCCGACCTCGCCGTCGAACGCGCCGTGCGCGCGAGCTTGTCCGAGGCTCGACCGGGCGACTCGGTGCTGGGCGAAGAGTTCGGCGGCGACGCGGTATTCGAGGGACGGCAGTGGGTGGTCGATCCGATCGACGGCACCAAGAACTTCGTGCGCAACGTGCCTGTCTGGGCGACCCTGATCAGTTTGCTCGAGGACGGCGTACCCGTCGTCGGTGTCGTCAGCGCGCCCGCACTGAACCGACGCTGGTGGGCGGCAACGGGTTTGGGTGCCTTCACCTCCTGCAACGGCGGCGACGCCCGACGCATCGAGGTGTCCGCCGTCGACCGCAGTGAATCCGCAAGCCTGAGTTTTTCGAGCCTGTCCGGCTGGAAGGACCGCGGAATCCGCGATCAGTTCATCGATCTCACGGATCACGTGTGGCGCGTCCGCGGGTACGGAGACTTCTTCTCGTACTGCCTCGTCGCCGAAGGTGCAGTCGATATCGCCGCCGAACCCGAGGTTTCCCTGTGGGACCTTGCCGCTCTGGACGTGTTGATCCGCGAAGCCGGCGGAACCTTCACCGACTTGGCCGGCGGGACCGGCCCGCACGGTGGCAGTGCCGTTGCCACCAACGGCTTGCTGCACGAGGATGTTCTTGCTCGCCTGAGGTAGCCGGCCAGGTAGCAGAACTCCCCACTCGCCGCAACGGCCTGAGGGAGGAGTCCCGGCAGGCCCGTCGGCAGGATTCGGCACGGCATTCGGGCACGTTGACTTGGAGTAGTCGATTACGCACTACTTCAGGAGAATGATGAACCGGATTTCCCGGCGCTCGATACTGTTCGGTCTGGCTGCCGCGCCCCTCGGACTTGCGGTGGGCTGCGGCGCCGACTCCGCCGACTCCGCCGGCGCCTCACGGCCTACGGCAGCAGCAGGGTCTTCACGTCCGTTACCGATTCCGCCGCTGGCTGCATCCACGGTCGACGACTCCGGCGTCCGCCATTTCACCCTCCGCGCCGGCGCCGGAACCACCGAGATTGTCGCGGGAAAGATCACTGACACTTGGGGTTTCAACGGCTCTATCCTGGGTCCGACGGTCCGAGCCCGACGCGGAGAATCTGTCGCATTCACGATCGACAACGCACTGGCAGAGCCCACGACCGTCCACTGGCACGGCATGCATCTACCCGCCAGGTTCGACGGCGGACCGCACCAGACCATCGAAGCCGGCGGGCGGTGGGAACCGGCGTGGACCATCGACCAAGCGGCGTCGACGCTCTGGTATCACCCACATCCGCATGGATCCACCGAGCGGCACGTACAACGCGGGCTCGCCGGACTGTTCCTGATCGACGACGCCGACACCGATATGCTGGACCTCCCGAAAACCTATGGAGTGGACGACATTCCACTGATCATCCAGGATCGCCGATTCACCGCGGACGGCAGTTTCGACGAGACCGACCCGACCGACGTCGGCTTGCTCGGCGACACGATCGTCGCCAACGGCATCGCCGATGCCTACCTCGACGTCACTACCGGCGTTGTGCGACTGCGCATCCTGAACGGCTCTTCCGGCCGTCTCTACAACCTGGGGTTCCCCGACGACCGCACGTTCGATCTGATTGCCACCGACGGCGGACTGCTCGAATCACCGATTGCGATCAAGCGGATTCAGCTCAGCCCCGGCGAACGAGCCGAGATCGTGGTTCGCGTCGACCCCGGTGCGACGACCACACTGGTGTCGTTCCCGATCGAGGACGGCGGTGGCGTGAGCTCCTCCGACGCAGAGAACTTCGGGATGAACGACCGCTTCGACATCATCGAGCTGCGTGGCGTCGGCCTCCGAAAGTCACTATCGACCCTCCCGGCAAAGTTGGCGACAATGCCGCATCTCGATCCGTCGAAGGCAAGCGTCTCCCGAACCTTCGATCTGCAGTGGTACATGATCAACGGGCAACGAATGGACATGAACCGCATCGACTTCGAGGCCGAGGTCGGCGCCACCGAAGTGTGGACGATCACCAACAAGGACAACTGGCCACACAATTTCCATGTCCACGACGTGCAGTTCCAGATCCTCGACGTCGACGGTCGCACTCCCCCGCCGCACCTGCGCGGCCTCAAGGACACCGTCTACACACCGCCGGGCAGCAGGGTTCGCGTCGCACTGCAGTGGTCCGAGTACACCGATCCCACATTCCCTTACATGTTCCACTGCCACCTGCTGATGCACGAGGATCAAGGGATGATGGGCCAATTCCTCGTCCTCGAACCGGGACAGAAGGCGGCTCCGATGCAGATGGACATGGGCACCGGTCATTGACGGTTCTGTAAGTGGTACACGGCGAGGCGAACCCGATTGTCGCAACCCGTCTTCGACATCAGGTTCGCCACGTGAGTCTTGACCGTGGTCACACCCAAATGCAACGCGTCCGCGATTTCCTGATTGCTCTTCCCTTCCGCAACCAGGGCGAGAACCTGCGATTCGCGCTCGGTCAGCGAAACCGCCTCTGTCACAGCAGTGCCCGCGGCGGCGCCGATCACCGCCCGATCCACGACGCGGCGGAGCAGTTCCGGGGAGAACACCATGTCGCCCTCGGCTGTCCGGCGAATGGCACCGAGCAACTCGGCGGGTTCGGTGTCCTTGACGAGAAACCCCGAAGCACCGGCAGCAAGCGCGGGATACAGATGATCGTCGTCGTCGAAGGTGGTGAGTACGAGAATGCGTGCGCGCCGCCCGGACTTGACGATCTGCCGCGTGGCACCGATCCCGTCGAGGCCGGGCATCCTCAAGTCCATCAGGATTACGTCGGGATCCAGTTCGGCGGCAAGCGCTACCGCCTCGACGCCGTTCGACGCCTCACCGGATACGGTCATGTCCTCGGCCGCAGTGCACAGCATCCGCAGACCTGCTCGCACCAGCCGCTGGTCGTCGACAACCAACACTGCGATCACGAGTCGTCACCCTTGACCGACAGCGGATGGGCCAACAGCGGAATACTCACGTGCACCTCCCACCTTCCGTCACCGAGCGTACCTGCGGTCATCTCACCGCCGGCCAACTCTGCACGCTCCCGCATTCCGACGAGGCCGTGTCCGGCGCCCTTCGCCGACCCCTCGACATTGTTGATCACCTTGACGTCGACCCGACCGGCGTTGCGACGAACAGATACCGAGACGGGCCCCTTCCTGTCTCCGTGCTTCATGACGTTGGTCAGCGACTCCTGAATTACCCGTAACAGCGTCAACCGGCCGATGGCGTCGAGGTCACCTGCGCCCGACTCGACGTGCGCCTTGACCTGGAAGCCGGCTGCACGCACACGATCGAGTGCAGCCTCGATCTCCGCGGCGACGGCGTCCGGTTCGACCAGAGCAACCTCGCCGAGCGAGGGATCGCGCAATGCGACGAGAAGACGGCGAATATCGGTCAGCGCATCCGACGCCGTCGCGCGCACGTCGGCGAGGACTTCCCGCACGGCCTCGTCCTGAGGTGCCAATACGTGTTGAGCGACTCCGATCCGCAGGACGATCGACGCCATGTGGTGTGCAACAAGGTCGTGCAGCTCACGGGCCAGAGCGCTTCGTTCCGCAGCTCGGGTGTGCGCGAGATTGTTCGCGGCCAATTCACGCTGCGAACGCAGATATAGTCCGAGCAGCAGCGGTAAGCCCACGTACGCAAGCACTTTCACGGCAGTCGTGACCGAGAAGAATGCTTCGTGAGATTCGAACCAGATCCCTGCCAGTACGGAACCGCACCATCCGATTACAGATACGGCAACCAGTTCCCGGCGCTCGGCCCGCATCGTGACATCGACAACGGCTACCGCTCCGAGAAACGGCACGAGCTCGGACAGACCCCACGCGTCGGCGACGAACATCGGAACCGCAAGTGCCGAGATGACCAGCGAAGCAAGTACCGGCCACCGGCGACCAGCCACGAAGATGATCGCCGACAGCATCGAGACGATCCAATAGCCGACGGGGACCCGATACTCCCCGGGATACGTGCTGGCAATCAGTAAGCACGGAATCAATACCAGCGGCGAGTAGCGCACATACCGCTGAATCCGATCTGGCACCTCTGTCCGGTTCACCTGTCGAGCCTATGACGCTCGGGGTCGTGGCACCTCCTACTCAGGGAGGAGTAGACGTGACTCGCGTCATTTCGAGGGATGCTCGACATCCGACCTTACTCCTGAGTAAGATAAGGGAGTCCAACGCCCCGACACCGAGAAACCCCTGGTGATCATGACCAAGCAAGACAGTGTGGCCCCGAGCAAGAGCCATGCCACGGCGCACCCCCGCGACACGTCCGCAGTCGGCCTCAACCCCGTCAAGCGCGATGCGATGGGTACCGCCATGCGCGTGCTGACCAAGATCACCGGTTCTGAATTCGCAGAAAAGTTCAACCTGCGCCAGACCATCGACCGGGTTACCTACGAGGGCACCAAGACCGGCTTCAAGACTCTCGGCGCCGCTACGCGCGGTTTCAAGAAGGTGGCCGGCAACGACGCGCCCAAGCGACTGCCGGACAACCCCGCCAAAAACTCGGACTACTTCGACCTCACGCCCGACGACGACCAGAAGATGATCGTCGAAACCGTGCGCGACTTTGCATCGGAAATCCTGCGCACCGCAGCACACGATGCCGATGCGGCCGCCGCCGCTCCTGCCGATCTGACGAAGCGGGCGGCCGAACTCGGGATCACCTTGATCAACGTCCCCGAGGAACTCGACGGCGCCGCATCCGATCGCGGCGCGGTCACCAACTCGCTTGTCGCCGAGGCGCTCTCACACGGAGACATGGGGCTGGCACTGCCGATCCTCGCTCCCAGCGGCGTAGCTGTCGCCCTTACTCAGTGGGGCACCGACGCGCAGCAGAAGACGTATCTCCCCGCATTCACCGGTGAGCAGGTTCCCGGTGCCGCAGTGGTAGTCAACGAGCCTCGCGCGCTGTTCGATCCCTTTGCACTGCAGACCAAGGCCGTTCGCTCCCCCAGCGGATACCGCCTCAACGGCGTCAAGAGCCTGGTACCGGCCGCTGCAACGTCGGAACTTTTTGTCATCGCCGCGGAACTCGACGGCAAGCCGTCGTTCTTCATCGTCGAGTCGGACACCAAAGGCCTTGTCGTCGAAGCTGACCCCAGCATGGGACTGCGGGCCGCATCGCTCGGTCGCCTGATCCTCACCGATGTCTCGGTTCCCGAATCCGCACTTCTCGGCGACGGCGACGCCGATCAGCGCAAGGCCGAGTACGCCGACGCAATCCGCCTCGCGCGCCTCGGTTGGGCGTCGATGGCGGTGGGCACCAGCCAGGCCGTGCTGGACTACGTGATTCCGTACGTGAACGAGCGCGAAGCATTCGGCGAGCCGATCAGCCATCGCCAGGCAGTTGCGTTCATGGTGGCCAACATCGCCATCGAACTGGACGGAATGCGCCTGGTCACGCTGCGTGGCGCTTCGCGTGCCGAGCAGGGATTGTCCTTTGCTCGTGAATCGGCCCTCGCCCGGAAGTTAGCTTCCGAGAAGGGCATGCAGATCGGCCTCGACGGCGTGCAACTCCTCGGTGGGCATGGATTCACCAAGGAACACCCGGTCGAGCGCTGGTACCGCGACCTTCGAGCCATCGGCGTTGCCGAGGGCATTGTCCTCATCTGACGCCGCTGACTTTCCAGGAGAACCACGATGATCAATCTCGAACTTCCCAAGAAGCTCAAAGCATCCGCGAACCAGGCGCATCAGGTCGCGGCTCAGATCTTCCGACCCATCTCACGCAAATACGATCTGGCCGAACACGAATACCCGGTCGAACTCGACACGATGGCTGCCATGGTCGAGGGTCTGTCCGACTCGGGTGGCGACATCGGCGGCGCTGCCGGCGGCCGAGCTGACTCCGGCAAGACCGGCAATGCAAACGGTGGAAACATGTCGGCACTGCTCAACTCCCTCGAAACCTCGTGGGGCGACGTGGGTCTCATGCTCTCGATCCCCTACCAGGGCCTCGGCAACGCCGCGATTGCAGCCGTCTCCACCGACGAGCAACTCGAACGGTTCGGCAAGGTGTGGGCCTCGATGGCCATCACCGAGCCCAGCTTCGGATCCGACTCGGCTGCAGTCACCACCACAGCAGTTCTGGACGGCGACGAGTGGGTTCTCAACGGCGAGAAGATCTTTGTCACCGCCGGTGAGCGTTCCACCCACATCGTCGTCTGGGCATCGGTCGACAAATCCAAGGGCCGAGCGGCAATCAAGTCGTTTGTCGTGCCGCGCGACGCGCCGGGCCTGAGCGTCGCCCGCCTCGAGCACAAGCTGGGCATCAAAGCGTCCGACACCGCCGTACTCTTGCTCCAGGACTGCCGAATCCCCGCGGACAACATCCTCGGCAGCGCAGAGGTCAACGTGGAGAAGGGCTTTGCCGGCGTCATGCAGACGTTCGACAACACCCGCCCGATGGTCGCCGCCATGGCTGTCGGCGTCGGCCGCGCCGCACTCGAAGAACTGCGCACCATCCTGACGGAAGCCGGCGTCGAGATCTCGTACGACACACCGGCCTACAACCAGCATGCCGCGGCAGCCGAGTTCCTTCGGATGGAAGCTGATTGGGAAGCCGCCTACCTGCTCGCATTGCGCGCAGCCTGGATGGCAGACAACAAGAAGCCGAACTCCCTCGAGGCGTCGATGTCCAAGGCCAAGGCGGGCCGCACGGGCACCGACATCACACTCAAGGCAGTGGAACTCGCCGGAACGTACGGCTACTCCCAGCGTCCACTGCTCGAAAAGTGGGGCCGTGACTCCAAGATTCTCGACATTTTCGAGGGCACTCAGCAGATTCAGCAGCTGATCATTGCCCGTCGTCTCTTGGGAAAGACGTCTGCCGAACTGAAGTAAAAACACGGCACCGAGATCGTCGGTGAAAGCGTCCGGTTTCGATTAGGCTGAGATCCGGTCCTTTCACCGACGCTCGGAAGAGGTTTACCCATGCCCGGATTGGTCACCAAGATCACAGACACCATCGGCGCCGTGGGAGTCATGACACGAGCGGGACTGATTCCGTTTCCCCGCCTCGACAAGGGTCTGAAATCCATTGCAGCTGTGGACAAGTACGGACCATTTGCCGGTCCCGTCCACGCGCATGCCGAGAACGGCCTCGATGCGGTAGCCATCATCGACGAACGTGGACCCATCACGTACGCCGAACTGGAACGGCAGAGCAACGCACTGGTACGGGCCTGGCAGGCCGATGGCATCACATCCGATTCGGTGATGGGCGCTATGTGCCGAAACCATCGTGGCCTGGTTCTGACCATGCTCGCGGCAGCCAAGAACGGCACCAAACTTGTCCTCATGAACACGGGATTTGCGCGCCCTCAACTGGTCGACGTCGCGGCCCGTGAAAATGTCGCGGCCTTTGTCTACGACGACGAGTTCACCGAAGTTGCCGACGCCCTCCCTGCGGACACAAGGCGATACCGGGCGTGGGCAGAGCGCGAAAACACCACCATCCGCACACTCGACGACGTCATTGCGGGACGAGGAACCTCAGCAGTGCCGGCGCCGGGACGCAGTGGCGGGTTCGTACTTCTGACCAGCGGAACCACCGGAACCCCGAAAGGCGCGCCGCGCAGCCACACCTCGCCGTTGGCGTCAGCGCAGTTCCTCGACCGGGTACCACTGCGCCGCGGGCAGACAATGATGATGGCGGCGCCGGCCTTCCACGGCACCGGTGTCTCCCAGTTCGCGCTCGCCCTCGGCTTGGGACAAACCGTCGTGATGCACCGGAAATTCGATCCCGAGAACACGGTCAAGCTTGTGGCGCAACACAAGTGCGACAGTCTCGTCGTGGTTCCGACGATGCTGACCCGCATCATCGATCTCGGCCCCGAAGTGCTGTCGAAATACGACACCTCACATCTGAAGATCATTTTCTCCGCGGGGTCCTCACTCTCACCTGATCTCTGCAAACGAGTGACGGAGGCATTCGGTTACGTCCTCTACAACCTGTACGGCTCCACCGAAGTAGCGGTCGCCACTGTCGCCACACCCGAAGATCTCACCATCGCGCCGGGCACTGCCGGCCGGGCGCCCGTCACGTGCCACGTCGAACTGTTCGACGACAACAATCAGAAGATCAACTCCCCCCACACGATCGGACGAATCTTCGTCTCGAGCGGCCTCAGCTTCGAGGGCTACACCGACGGCCGCGACAAGGAGCGCATCAACGGACTCCTCTCCACCGGCGACGTCGGGCACTTCGACGCCAACGGCCTGCTGTTCGTCGACGGCCGCGACGACGACATGATCGTCTCGGGCGGTGAAAATGTATATCCCCTCGAAGTGGAGAACCTCCTAGCTGATCATGCGGACGTGCTGGAAGCTGCGGTGATCGGAGTGGAGGACGCGGATTTCGGGCATCGACTGCGCGCCTTCGTTGTGATCGCCCCCGGTGTAGACCAGAACGCCGAGGCTCTGAAATCTCACGTCCGCTCCAACTTGGCGCGATACAAGGTACCCCGTGAAGTCCTGTTCATCGACGAACTCCCCCGCAACGCAACGGGAAAGCTGTTGCGCCGCGTACTGATCGAGATGGACGTCGACAAGACTTAGGCCGACAGTGCACTGATCAGCTCAGCCTCGTCCACCCGCGTCGAGTGCCCGTCCCGGATGACAACCTCGCCGGCAACCAGAACGGTGTCGACGATCTGCCGGGTTCCGGTCGTGAGAATGGATGCACCCGGGTCGCGCACCGGCAGGCATCCGAAGTCTCTCTCGAACCGAATCATGGTGAGATCAGCAGCATCTCCGACAGACACACCGCCTGATCGCGGTGGCAAGCCGAGTGCACTGTTGGCGCCGCCGGTGGCGATATCGATCATGGCACCAAAACCGAGTAGGTCCGCACGCGCTCGGGTGGCCCGCTGCACGTAGGCACCGGTACGCAAGGTTTCGAGCATGTCCTGCGTGTCGTTGCTGGCGGCGCCGTCCACCCCCAGCCCCACTGCGAGGCCGGCTTCCAGGAAGCTCGGCACCGGTGCGACCCCGCTACCGAGTCGCATGTTGCTCACCGGGTTGTAGGAGACGCCGACTCCTCTCTCTGCCAGCACTTTCTGACCACGATCATCGAGTTCGACGCAGTGAACCGCGAGAACTCGATCCCACAGGAAATCGTTAGCGTCCAAGAAGTCGACCGCACCCATCCCCGTGTGTTCGGTACACATCATATTGTCGGTCTGTGTCTCGAGCAGGTGTATCGATACGGTCAGTCCGCGCGCCTGAGCGAATTCACGCACCTGCGCCATTCCCTCCGGAGTCAACGATCTCGGATTCGGCACTGCCACAGCCGCATCGATGCGCGATCCGGCAACGTCTCGCATGATCTGATCGGTGTGATCGAGGACGTCGCCCAATGGCTGCAAAAGCCGCGGATCGAAGCCCCACTTACGCGTCGGGTCCGATCGATCCCCCACCCCACGCCCCAGCAGGGCGCGAATCCCGGTGTCGTGCAATCCCCGGATGACAGCGTCGTGTACCTCGCTCGACGGGTGCGGCCACATGTGTTCCACCAATGTGGTGGTACCGCTCCGCAAGGCCTCCAGGCTGGCCGCAACTGTTGCGGTGTACGCCTTTTCCGGGGTGATCAGCACGGATTCCTCGGCAACGGCAAGCAGCCATTCGAGTAGTGGAGTTCCCTCCGCGATCCCCCGCATCAGCGACTGCTGAATGTGCGTGTGCGTGTTGACGAATCCGGGAATCAAGTAGGCACCGGATCCGTCAACACTTCCGGCCTTCGGGTCACCGAGAGCCGACGTACCGCGCGACGCCTCGATCGCGGTGACAATTCCGTCAGTCACCACGACGTCTCGACCTTCGAGCCATTGCCTGCCGCTGTAGACGGTGACGTCGGTGATGGTGATGCTGGCGGGTGCGGTATTCATCGTTTTCTCCGTGTCTTCGGTCGGCGTCTTCGGTCGGCTCAGCGGGCGAAATTGGCATTCACGCGCTGGTAGAGATAATCCTCGGCGGTGATCGGCGGATACTTCCCGGCCGGACCTTCGATCATGATGTCGCGGTTGGCCTGCGCGAAGAAAGCCAGGCTGTATCTAGGGCCCCGGTAGTCGTTCAGGCCTGGGCTCTTGACGCGATGAAAGTTCGACGGCAGCACATCGTCGCTCCATCGCATCAGCATGTCACCGATGTTGCAAGTGATCGCTTCCTCGGCGGGTTCCACCGACGTCCATTCCTGGGTCTCCATCTCCTTACCAGGGCACAACTGCAGCCCGCCCTGACCGTCGCGCTGAAAGAGCAAGGTCAGGCAGTCGAAATCGGTGTGCGCGCCCGCGCGCCACATTCCTGCGACATCGGCATCGGGAGCGAGCGGGAAGTAGTGCAGCAACCGGAGGGTGCTCTGGTAACTGGTCACCGACGGATCGTGGGCTTTCGCAAAGAAGTCCCGCTCGAATCCGAGTTTGTCTGCGAAACACGAGAGCAGGGCCATCGCGACGCCCCAGCACCGTGCCTCGAAATCGAGAATCGTTTCGCGGAAGCCCTCGAGTTCGTCGTCGGTGGGCCACAGGTCACCCATGTGGGGGCGGGTTACCTGGTAGGACTCCTTCTGATCGGGCGTCCCGATCGACGGCCGCACTTGCGACATGCTCTCCCAGCCGGAATTGAATCCCTTCTTGAGTGGATATCGGGCCTTGACCTCATCGGGTAGCGCAAAGAAGTTCTCCGTGGCAGCGAACGCCTTGCGAACCTCACCGATGTCGATTCCGTGGTTGACAACCTGAAAGAATCCGATATCGGTTGCAGCCGAACATAACTCGTCCGCTATCTCGCTGCGGCGGTTCTCGAAGTCGGAGAGATCGATCCGTCGCACTTCGCGGTCGGTTGTTTCGGTACCGAGGCCGCCCATACGGCTCTCACGGTTGAGTTCGGTCATCTCGTACGTCATGATTTTTCCAGTCTCCTGATCAGCGGATTCCGATGGACGGGTTGGTGAATTTGTTGGTGTAGATCTGTTCTGCGGTCAGTGAATCCGGAATCGCTGCACCGCCGGCCACCAGAACGGGCGTCAGGTCGGCGACGTTTCGGGTGACTCTGGCCATGTCATAGGTTCCTACCGAACCGTCAGCCTCGTTTGCAATCAGCCCTTCGTCTTTCAACATCTGAGCACTGAAGGCAGCCTCGCCCTCGGTGTATGGACTGAACGAAATATCCTGGGAGACAACGTCGACGATCGCGCTGTTGGCCGCGGCCGGATCGGTGATGTAGTCGGCACTCGCTTGCTGGATGATCGGAACCAATTTGGTCAGGCAGGACGAGAGCGATTCTACTTTGTCAGCGCGGACCGACACATTGGACGCATAGATGTCGAAGCCTGAATCCTTCAGCAGGTCAAAGGAAACCGGCTTGTCCCAGGCCGGCGTCTCGTTCTCGTACGTGTACGGTTCGGAATTCGCGAATCCCTGCTGCGCAATGGTCGGGTCGCCGACGAAGCGCGACGGTGCGCCGTCGTAACTCGTGTCGAGCTGAGACTGCTTCAACAACCCCTTCGCAACCAGCCACTGCGGGAACAACTGTTCCTTGGACACCACGACGCTTGCATCGGTCTTGCCGATGTCGGCAACACTCTTCCAATCAGGGTGCGACGCAGGGTCCCACATCACGATTGCCGGACTGTACTTGAGTAGTGGAGTCACCGCCATGACGGGCTGACTCGCCGACGCGGCGATCACCTGGTCACCATGGATCAGACCCAGCGTGATCGAATCATCCACGTACATCTGAGAACTGACGGACTGGAACCCGATCGCCGGGCCACCTGCCCGAAGCGTGAGATCGACGCCGGTATCCTTGCCGCCCGCGACCAGAGTGCCACTGACCGACTTGTCGTCCGTGTCGACGGTGTATCCCGGCCCGAGCATCTCGAACAGCGCACCCATATCCGACTGCGGCTGCCATTGCAGCTGCACTACAACGTTTTCCGGACACGCGCCGGCTAGTGTCTGCGCATCCGCAGCGGGCTCGAGCGCTTCCGACGCAACCGCCGTGTCGGCGTCACTCGAACTGCATGCACTCAACCCGAATGCAGCAAGCAAGGCGAGGGCAATACTGGCGGTTCCCACGGTTGTGCGTTTGGAATTCACGGGTTCTCCTCGAAATGAAGGGACTCTGACTGCAGTGACTCTGACTGGCATGCAGATTGGGGATGAGCAGAGTCTGTAGCACTTCGATTACATGCAGATGCCGCTTTGTTTCTCGCAGGTTAATCATTCGAGATAACCGATTCACCTGCAATGTCACAATCAATTAACACTGAGAAATCCGCCCGACATACATGCAATCCACACTCAATCCCATCAGAACGCATATATTTTGCATGCATCACACGATCCGGAGGCACGGATGAAACTCGCAAACACGATGCAGGACACCGACGCACGCAGACTGACCACGTCCATGCAGATGGCCTTCACCGATGTAGTGAAGAAATTCGACACCGGCACGGTGGCACTGGACGGCATCAATCTCGATGTGCGCCGTGGCGACTTCGTGGCCGTGGTCGGCCCGTCCGGCTGCGGCAAGTCGACACTATTGCGCATGGCAGCCGGCCTCGAGCGTCCTACCAGCGGATCCGTTGCCCTCGACACCGAATCGGTTGGCTTCATCTTCCAGGAGCCGACGCTGTTACCTTGGCGAACAGTGCAATCCAATGTCGAGTTGTCGGCCGAGTTGGGCGGCGTGTCCAAAGCCCTCCGTCGTGAACGCGCCGGCGAAGCCATCAACGCTGTCGGTCTACGAGACTTCTCGGGGCAATTGCCCAATGCACTGTCCGGCGGCATGAAGATGCGAGTGTCTCTCGCGCGGGCTCTGACCTTGGCTCCGGAGGTCATGCTCCTGGACGAGCCGTTCGGTGCTCTCGACGAAATGACGCGCCTCGACATGCAGGTCGAACTTCAACGGCTATACGCGGACAAGGGATTCACCGCTATGTTCATCACGCATTCCGTGTCCGAGGCGGTGTATCTCGCCAACAAGGTTGTCATCATGACCGCGCGACCTGGTCGCATCCATTCTGTCGTCGACATCGGCTTCGGTTACCCACGCAGCCCGGAACTGCGGTACGACGCCCGTTTCACCGAATACGTCGCCGAAATTTCGGCCAGTCTGCACGGGAGCCTCCGATGACCGAAGCACTTACACTTCGCCGCGAAGTAGTAAGCACCACAGCAACTTCCCTACCCACGCAGCTCTGGAAGCCACGCCTGAAGAGGATCGGGAGCATGATCGCGTTTCCCCTTCTCTCGTTGGCCGGCGCCCTCGCGCTCTGGTCGATAGTGAGCAACCTGGTCCTCTCACCCGAACGCCAGTTCATGCTGCCGCCCCCAAGTCGGGTGCTCACCCAGTCGCTACTCGACTGGAAACACCTCGGTCCGATGCTCGAAGCGCTGGCCGTCACCGCGCAGGTCGCGGCGGTGGGATTTGTCGTCGCCGTTGCAATCGGCGTCGGAACGGGTGTACTGATGAGTCAGGCCAAGTGGATCGAGCGGATCGTCTACCCGTATGCCGTTGTGCTTCAGGTCATTCCCATCCTCGCGATAGTCCCGTTGATCGGCCTGTGGTTCGGCTACGGCATGACTGCCCGCACCTTGGTGTGTGTACTGATCGCGGCGTTCCCCATCATCACCAACACCCACTTCGGTTTGCAGTCCGTGGACCGGGGACTGCATGAACTCTTCACCCTCGGACGCGCATCGCGCTGGGATCGGCTGGTAAAGCTCGAACTGCGAGCGGCGATGCCTGCCATTCTCACCGGCATCCGCACCGCGTCCGGACTTGTTGTGGTCGGTGCCATTATCGGCGACATGTTCTTCGCAAAAGGACAACCCGGCATCGGCACCCTTCTCGACGTCTACCGCAGCCGACTTCAGTCCGAGGATCTGATCGGCGCGATCGTCATTGCATCACTGTTCGGTGTCCTGGTCTTCTCCGCTTTCGGATACCTCTCCCGCATTCTGGTCGGTAAGTGGCACACGTCCGGCCGCTGATCGACCTACTCCCCATCGAAACAAGGACCTACCGACATGAGCTTCGAGATTCCCACCATCGACATCAGCCCATACGTCATGAGCCCATACGTCGCGAACTCGCCGGACGAGCGCCACGACGCTGCCCGCGCCGCCGTCGCTACCGACCTGGACCGGGCTTGCCGCGAAGTCGGCTTCATTCAGATTGTGGGACATGGAATTCCACGCGAATCGATCGACGGACTGGCCGACGCACTGGACGAGTTCTTCGCCCTGCCCCTGGACGTGAAGAAGACGTACGCCCGCTCGTCGTCCGAGAACCGTGGATACTCTCCGCCGAAGTCGGAGTCGTTGAGCATGAGCCTGGGTGTCGCGTCCGCGAATATGATGAACGATTTCTACGAAGCCGTCGTCGTCGGAACCGAGGCCGCCGACTACCCGGACCTCGACCTCCCCGAATCCAGTTACGCCGCCAACACCTGGCCGGATGCGGCACCCGGATTCAGGCCTGCTGTCGAGCAATACTTCTCCCACGCACAGACTTTGGCTGCAATCCTGATGCGCGCGTTCACCGATGCGCTGGGATTGGAGCAAGGATATTTCGACTCCATGCTCGACCACTCGATCAATGCGTTGAAAATGAACAATTACGCGCTCCCCGAAAGCGAGATCGCGATGCCCGGGGAAATGACCGGTATGGGCGCTCACACCGACTTCGGGATTCTGACCATCCTCTGGGCAGATCAGGTGCCCGGCCTTCAGATCCTGGGCGCCGACAATCTCTGGCATGACGCCCAACCAGCGGACAACGCCCTGCTGATCAATCTCGGCGACGCGATGGCTCGCTGGACCAACGACCGCTGGCGGTCCACGATTCACCGCGTCGATCCGCCGATCGTCGACGGTCGGATCATCAGACGGCGTTCTGCCGCATTCTTTTTCGACGGAAACTACGACGCCGTCATCGAGGCGCTACCGGGAACACTGCAGCCCGGCGAGGTCGGGTATCCGCCGATCACGATTGCCGAGAACATCGCGGCCAAGGTCGCAGGATTGAAAGGTGGGATTGCCCCGGGTGGGGACTTGCGAGAAGCCGAACGAGTACGCGCGGCCGGGTAATGTCAGCACTGTGCAAGGGGACCACGAAATCCATGACGAAGAAGAAATCATGACCACAACCGAGCGTGCACCGCTGACCGAGTCGGTACACGAGACACTGCGAGAGCTCATCTTCTCCGGCGAACTCGCCCCAGGCACGCCGCTCAGTGTCCCCGCACTCGCATCCAAGCTGAATGTCAGTAGAACGCCGGTTCGCGAGGCCGTTCAGCAATTGATCTACGAAGGCATCGCGGTACACACCCGCAACGCCGGTGCGAAGGTCGAATCGCTCGATGCGGACTCACTGCGCGCGGTGTTCGAGGTCCGGGAGGTCCTGGACGGCCTTGCGGCTTTCAGCGCTACAACCCGCGCCACTCACGACGTCGTCTCCCAACTGAACAAGATGGTCGAGGAACAACGTGAATTGTTGAACACCGCACCGGATCGGCGTCGCGATTCCGCGTTGGACCTCGAGTTCCACAATCTGATTCGGGAAACAGCGGCCAACGACCCACTCCGTGACGCTCTGCACCGCCTGGATGGTCAATCGCATCTGTTTCGGACGGACATGTGGGGTTCGGATCTGAACCGGCGGCTCGCCGTGGCCGAGCATGCCCGGATCGTCTCGGCCATCGAGACCGGTGACGCTGTTGCTGCCCGCGCCGCCGCGAGCGCTCACGTCGCCGGACTACTCGTCCGTACGACGCGCTGCTGAACACCGACACACACCAACACACACTGACAAAAAAGAACCGCCGCACTGGATTCCAGTGCGGCGGTTCTTTCTTTAGTAGCGGGGACAGGATTTGAACCTGCGACCTCTGGGTTATGAGCCCAGCGAGCTACCGAGCTGCTCCACCCCGCGATGCATGGATAAAACTACACGAGCCGGTGAACAGAATGCAAATCGCCTGCGCCAGAGTCACATCCGAGCCCCGAACCACGATTTTCGGTGACCGGCTTCACAATTTCACCGTGACCATCAACACATAACAGACGTGTAACGGAGACACCTCGAATCCGCATCGCCGGGATCTGACCTGGCGATTGTCCGGATTTTTCGAACCGATACCGAACAATCAGCTCGCAAAACCGTGAAGTGAACCTTGAAAGCAACTCCCGTACGGTCGATCCCGGCCCGAATCAACCGGGCGAACGCCGACCCGCCGCTGCCTGACTCTGCCCCGCGGGATCGGAACCCCCGAAACCTTCGAGGGGCAGAGACACGGAGAGAGAAGCGCCCGGGACGAAAGCATCACCTCGACCCGCAGGCCCGCCGTTGTCAGCGAGCGCGGAGAGGATTTACCCCATGTCTTACACCAGCATCAGCAAGCGTGCAGTAGGCACATTGGCCGTAGCCGGCGCCCTCGTTGCAGTACCCCTCACCATCTCCACCGGCACCGCATCCGCAGCCACCCACAACTGGGACGGCGTCGCAGCGTGCGAGAGCGGCGGAAACTGGAACATCAACACCGGAAACGGCTACTACGGCGGACTTCAGTTCTCGCAGAGCACCTGGACCGCCAACGGCGGCTCCGGCTCCCCCGCAAACGCGTCGAAGGAAGAGCAGATCCGCGTTGCCGAGAACACCCTGCAGTCCCAGGGCCCGGGCGCATGGCCCAGCTGCGGCAGGCACCTGACCGTCGCATCCGAGGAGCAGGCTCCGGCGCCCGCACCGGTCGTCGAAGAAGCACCGGCCGTCGTCGAAGCACCCATCACCGCAATCCAGATCCCGGCCGAGGTCAAGCCCGCAGCACAGCAGGCCTACGACTCCGCTCGCGCGCTTGCCGATCAGTACGGTTTCGGCGCGCAGTTCCAGCAGCTCGCCGACACCAACCCGCAGGTGCTCGCAGCACTGCGCTGATACCGGCGTACAACGCACAAACGCGAAGGCCCACCATCCGATTTCGATGGTGGGCCTTCGCGTTCTGCTACGACAACCCTTACTTCGGCAGCGCCTGGTAGGCGTCAACTGCCTTCTGCAGACGATCCAACGCCGCACCGTATGCAGCGAAGTCGCCGCTCTGCTGGGTAGCTCGCAGATTTACCAGCGCTGCATCGAGTTCCGCGACAACCGCCGCGGTGTCGGTCGGAGCCGGGGCCGGGGCGCCGGGCGTCGGATTGGTTTCCGTGCTCGTATCCGGAGTCGGCGCGGTCTCGGCCGTTCCGCCCGGAGCCGTTGCCACACCGGCAGCACCGCCGTTGTCGAAGATCTGACCGAGAGCCTCGGCCAGCGTCGACGCGTAGCCGACCCGAACACGACCGGACACACCCGGTTCCTGGTAACTGGCCAGGACGCGAGAGAGCTGCGGGAACGACGTACTGGCGTTACTGCGTTCGGTGTACATCGGCTCGACGTAGAGAATGCCGCCCTTTGCGATCGGCAACGCCAACTGGTTGCCGTATCGAATGGTGTTGGTTCTCTCGAGGATCGATTTCTCCGAACCCACTCGCGGATCCGAGATCATCGAGTTCTGAGACTGCGACGGACCCTGCGTCTGTTTGTCCGTCGGCAACTGCAGGACGGTGATCTTGCCGTAGTTCTTCGGATCCGAATCCACCGAAATGTGGGCCGAGAGGAACTCACGACGGAAGCCGACCATCGGGCTGATGAGGCGGAACGCCGGCTCACCGGTCTCCTGATCGCCGACCATCACGTAGAACGGCGGCTCGTTCTGGTTGGAACCTTCGACCGTCGGCTCGTTGGGTACCGACCAGAACGCGTTGTTCGTGAAGAACTCGGTCGGGTTGTCGACGTGGTACTTCGCCAACATCTCGCGCTGGACCTTGAACAGATCCTCCGGGTACCGGAAGTGCGCACGCAGGTCGTCGGAAATCGCGCTCTGCGGCTGGACGGTGTTCGGGAACACACCCTTCCACGCATTGAGGACGGGATCGTTGTCATCGACCTGGTACAGCGTGACCGTGCCGTCGTAAGCGTCGACGGTGGCCTTCACCGAGTTACGGATGTACGACACCTCCTTCTTCGGGAGGAGTCGGCCAGTGGTGGCGTCGACACTGTCGGCCACCAGGCCCTCGAGCGAACTGCGCTGCGCGTACGGGTAGTTCTCGAGCGTTGTGTACGCGTCGACGATCCAGACGATCTTGCCGTCGACAGCAGCCGGGTAGGCGTCGCCGTCCATTGTCAGCCACGGAGCAACCTGGCCGACGCGATCGCGCGGGTCACGGTTGTAGATGATCTTGGAATCGGAGCCGACCGCACCGGAGAACAGGATGTTGCGCTCGGTGTACTTGGCGGCAAACGCCAACCGATTGAACCAGTTTCCGATATCGACACCACCGGATCCGGTGTACGTGTACTTGGTCTGCTCGGTGTCGTACTCACGCGGTTCGGAGCCGCTCGCCCCACCGACGATCGCATAGTCCGCGGTGCCCTGAGCGATGACCTCGCCGTAGTAAACGCGTGGCTGATCGACCGGAATGACCTGCGTTCCTGCGGCCAACGACGCGATGTCGCTTACCGTGTAGATCGGGTAACCCGCGTTGTTGTTGGCTGCTTCCTTGGTCGGATCGAGGACCGGAGCGGTGATCCTGTTGGCCGGCGCTGCCACCAAGCCGTCGCCGTGTGTGTAGACGGTGTGCTTGTTGATCCAGTCCGTCTGGTTGCCCTGCAGGTTGTTGGGCGAGAGTTCACGCGCCGCAACGATGTAGTCCTGCATTTCGCCCGCGACCTCGTAGCGGTCGATGTCGAGCGACGGCGGGAATCCGTAGAAGTTCTGACGCTGCTGCTGCTGTGTGAACGTGGGCGAAAGAATGTTGGGATCCAGCAAGCGTGCGTTTGCAATGGTCGTGACGTCCGCCGGAACGTCGCGCGGAATTGCGGTGCCGTCACCCGAATACGGCTGATAGGTCACCTTGTCGTCGGTGATGCCGTACGCCTGCCTGGTGGCGGCGATGTTCCGCTCGATGTATGCGCTTTCCTTGTCTGCGGCGTTCGGCTTGACCGAGAACTGTTCGACGATCATCGGCCACACGGCACCGACCAGAACCGACGACAGCACGAGCAGAGCGACAGCCATCGCCGGAATGCGGAGATCCCGCGTGAAGATGGCCGCGAAAAACGCCAGCGCACAGATCACTGCGATGGACAGCAGGATCAGCTTGGCCGGCAGCACCGCGTTGATGTCGGTGTAACCGGGGCCTGTGAACGTTGGCTCCTTACGATCGCTCGAGAGCAGCGAGTACCGGTCGAACCAGTACGCAACTGCCTTGAGCAGAACGAAAGTTCCTGCCAAGACTGCCAATTGGATGCGAGCAGCCGTGGTGAACGTTCCCGCGCGACCGGCGAGTTTGATGCCGCCGAAGATGTAGTGCGTGAGAAGGTTCGCTACGAACGCCAGGAGAACCGCGACAAACAGCCAGTTCAGCACGAAGCGGTAGAACGGCAGATCGAACGTGTAGAAACCGACGTCGAGGTTGAACTGCGGATCGGAGATCCCGAACGAACCACCATTGAAGAACAACTGGACCGTGACCCAGTTGGCCTGCGCGATCAACCCGGACAGCAGTCCGATTGCGATCGGGATGATCACACCGAACAGACGCAGACGCGACATGACGGTGGTGCGGTAGCGCGCGATCGGATCATTCGGACCGGACACCGGAACAAAAACGGGACGCGAGCGGTACGCGAGCATCATCGCCAACCACACGATGGCACCGACCACAACACCCACGACGAGGAAGAGCAGCGCGCGGGTCAGGAGAACCTTGGTGAAAACACCTCGGAAATTGACTTCGCCGAACCACAACCAATCGGTGTACATGCCGATCAGTCGCGGACCAATCAGCAGGAGTACCGCAACAATTACGGCTACCCCCAACAGGATTCGACTGCGTCTGGACAGAGAGGGTAAACCTGCGGGGGGCCGCATGCCCACGTGCCACGCTCCAAGATTCGGCGACGCCGAGGCGCCGCAACCGAGTGCATCGATCAGTGCAGCCATGTCCGAGTGGACTTGGCCGTTTCGGACCACTCTACGTAACAACAGTCACGGCGTGACAACACGAGGTGCAAGGATGAACGGGTGAGTGAAGAAAATCCGAACAGGTCACCGAAGGCACTAGCCCGGTGCGTTCATGAAGTTGTCGACCACATCGACGCCGAAGGCTGGGATCAGCCACCCAAGTTGTATGCCCTGGTACCCACCGAGCTGCTTGCCGCAGCCGAACCGGGCCTGCTCGACCAACTCGAGGACGGGGCCGAATACACCCCGATCGAACAGGAGCCACTCCCCGACGACATCATCGGCGGATCACGCGCACTCGACGAGTTCCTGGCCACGACCAATTGGCCCGACTCCGTCGAGGGTTGCATCCTCGTGCAGGAAATCGTGGTTCTGCCGCCCGCCGCGGAATCGGATCTCGACCATGCCGTCGAGCCGGTCTTGACCGACGAACACGCGGCTGACGAAATTGCCCGACTGACGGCCGACGCGCACCCGGACCGACGAGCGGCACGCCTGTTTGTCGGCGTCCTCCGCGACGGCCCGTCCCTGTCGCTGTTGCAGATGCGCCCGGACGAGGACGCAGATCCATACGCCGAGCCGGCGCTTCTGACGTACGACGGTTTGGCTCCTCACATCGTTCATGCGTTGTACGCGACGCTGGACGAAGTCGAAGACGACTAGCAGAGGATTAGCAGCTGGGTGCTTCGCCGCCCGAGTTGAGGCTGTCGAGTGCGTCAACCGCGCCGGACAGGTTGTCGACCTTCACCAGTCGAAGCCCGTCCGGCGCGTTCTGTCTTGCCTCGTCGCAGTTCTGCGCAGGGACGAGGAACGTCGAAGCACCGGCGTCCGCGGCTGCGATGAGCTTGAAGCGGATTCCTCCGATGGGCCCCACGGTGCCGTCCGAATCGATGGTTCCGGTTCCCGCGACGAACTGACCTCCGTTGAGTTCACCTGGCGTCAGCTTGTCCAACAGCGCGAGGGTGAACATCAGGCCGGCTGACGGTCCACCGATGTCGGCAAGGTTGAACGTCACGTCGAACGGAACGTCGGGAACCTCTTCCGGCGTGATGCCGAGGTATCCGAGTTCGGGTTGGTTCGGCCGGGCTCCGACAGTCACGGGCACTGTCGTTTCGGCACCGCCGCGAATCACGGTGACCGGCACCTGCGTGCCCGGCGCTATCGCCGCAACGGTTTCTTGCACAGCACCGACGGTGTCGACGGGGGTATCACCGATCTTCACCAGCGTGTCACCTTCGGCCAATGCACCACTGGCGGGACCGTCTGGAGTGACCTTCGTGACGGTCAACGCGACTGGCTTGCCCAGGAAGTTGAGTGCCGCGAGTTCCGCGCTGTTCTCGGACTGCTGGAAGTCAGCTGTGTTGGCCTGCTGAATTTCTTCCTTCGTCTTACTCGGCGGATACACCTCGGCGCGGGGAACCAATCCGTGCTCGCCGCTGGCCCAGAGACCAAAAGCCTCGAAGAGATTGAGGCCGTCACGAACGGAGACGGTGGTCATATTGAGGTTGCCGGTTGTCGGATCGAGTTCGGTGCCCTCGATGTCGACCACGGATTTCGTGACCTGCTTGCCGTCGACGGTGGTGTCGACTGTGCCCAGCGTGTTGAACGTCGGTCCCGGCCCGAGCGCGACGTACGGAACGGTGACGAGCGATCCGACGATGCCCAAGACGACGATGGGAGCTAGGGCGGCCAGGAGAGTCACGATCCGTCGATTCACCTTGTCCAGGGTAGAGCCATTGCCTCCGCTGTTCGCCATCAGCGTGACAGCGCGCATTACTCGAGGCCTCCAACCCTTGTACCGTTGAGGTATGAGCAACATGCCGTTCGGCTTCTCCAACTCCGACGACGATCCCGACCGTGACAAGAACGCGGCCGGTGGCAATCCGTTCGGGGGTGGTGACATGCCGTTCGGATTCGGTGCGGGCGGTGAAGGTTTCGACCCCGCACAACTCGGGCAGATGCTGACGCAATTCGGCCAGATGCTCAGTGGCATGGGTTCGTCGATGGGTTCCGGCGGATCGGGTCCTGTCAATTACGACGTCGCGAAGAAACTCGCGCGCCAGCAGATCGGTTCTGTCACACCGATCACCGAGGGCAACGTCAAGGCCATCGCCGACGCGGCCCACCTTGCGGAACTGTGGCTGGACGCTGCAACGACGCTGCCCGCCGGCGCCACCAAGACCGTTGCGTGGACGGCTAACGACTGGCTCGACAACACCATCGACACCTGGAAGCGCCTGTGCGATCCGGTCGCCGAGAAGGTGTCGGGGATGTGGGCTCAGGGCCTGCCGCCCGAGGCCGCTCAGATGGCCGGCCCGATGATGGGAATGCTCACGCAGATGGGCGGACTCGCATTCGGTTCACAGCTCGGCCAAGCTCTCGGCCAGTTGTCCAAGGAAGTGTTGTCCTCCACTGATATCGGCCTCCCCCTTGGCCCGGCAGGGACCGCCGCTCTTCTTCCCGCGGCCGTTCAGTCGTTCAGTGACGGGCTGGAACAGCCCAATCAGGAAATCCTGGTGTTCCTCGCCGCACGTGAGGCTGCTCACCATCGCCTGTACAGCCATGTGCCGTGGTTGCGCCAGCGAGTGCTCTCCACCGTCGAGGAATATGCCCGCGGGATCACCATGGACTTCTCGGCGATGGAAGAGTTCGCCAAGGATCTCGACCCGTCGGCTCTGGCCGATCCCGCCAAGTTGGAAGCCCTGATGCAACAGGGCACCTTCGAACCGCAGACCACTCCGGAGCAGAAGGCCGCTCTCGAGCGCCTCGAAACACTGTTGGCTCTGGTCGAGGGCTGGGTGGAGACGGTAGTCACCGCCGGACTCGGTGAACGCCTGCCCGGTGTTGCCGCGATGAGCGAGACGCTTCGCCGTCGACGCGCCACCGGCGGACCGGCAGAGCAGACGTTCGCAACACTCGTCGGACTCGAACTGCGTCCGCGCAAGGTCCGCGAAGCCGCAACTCTGTGGCAGCGCTTGACTGCCGAAGCCGGAATGGAAGCCCGCGACGGTATCTGGTCGCACCCGGATCTGCTGCCTGATTCCAGCGACCTCGATGCCCCGACCTCGTTCATCGAACGTGTCACCGGTGGTGGCGAGTCCGGCAATTTCGACGATCCGATGGCTCAGCTCGAGGCTCTGCTGGCCAAGGAACGGGCCGCCGAAGAAGCCATGGACAAGACAAAAACAGACAAGCCGAAATCGGACAAGCCGGCTGACGACGGCCAGGACGACAAGTAAACCGAAAAGTTGCGATCCACGCCGAAGTGCAAGGTCAGCGCTTCGAAAGCCTGTGGATAACTACGATTTTCGCAATCCGGAGAGCTCAGCTCACTGGCACTATCGGTGAAATGAGCACACCGAACACCACACGATCCGTGGGTCCCGAATGGGATCCACGGATCGTTGTTCTTCTGCGCCCGGACGGCCGGCTTCAACTCGGATGGCGCCCGGGGAAAGCTGTGGTCCTGACTCCCCCTGACGGAATCGACGGCAGGGACCTGCAAGCCCTACTCCGCTTGATGGACGGACACACGAGTATCGCGACCATCATGTGGACTGCGACGGGGCGCGGTATCAGCGCCGCAGTGATGACCGAACTGCTCGCCGAACTCACCGCAGGCGGATACCTCCGGGCAAGTCGGGGCGAGCGCGCCGACACAGGATCGATTCGCGTCCACGGGCAAGGACCGCTGTCCGACTCCATAGCCCAGGCTCTGCGTCACGGCAGCTCTTCCGTCCATCGCTCACACGGCTACCGAAGCAGCCACGTCGTTGCCGGGTGGCGGAATGCACTTGTTGTCCTGACCGATGACGTGGTCACCGATCCTCGTCTATGTGCCGACCTCGTCCGGTACGGCATACCCCACCTTGCCGTTCACCTGCGCGACGGCTGCGGCGTTGTCGGGCCAATGGTGCTGCCCGGGCACTCGAGTTGTCTGCGATGCGCCGACATCACCCGGGCGGCCCATGATCCGGACTGGCTGCACCTGGCGGCGCAGTTGCTCGGTAGCGCCGGTTACGCCGATCCCGCGATGATTCATGCGACCACCGCGCTCGCTCTGTCCGAGATCGAGTCGGCGATCAGTGCGTCCGAAGCGACGGCGCCGGCCAGCTTGTTCTCTACCCTCGAGATCGATCTTGTCCCATATCGCATCACGACACGTCGCTGGCCTCGACAAACGTCGTGCAGTTGCCATTACCTCGCACCCGTGACGGGCGCCGGTGGCATCCGTCAGACATGATGGTGGGGTGTCCGACATCCCGCGCAAAAGCTCTGCCCGTACTGCCAAACTCGCAAGCATTCCGATTGGGATGGCCGGGCGAGCCGCGATGGGCTTCGGACGCAAGCTCGCCGGTGGTGACAAGGACCAGATCGACGCCCAGCTCAGTGCCAGGGCCGCGGAACAGTTGTTCTCGGTTCTCGGTGAACTCAAGGGCGGCGCCATGAAGCTGGGACAGGCACTCAGCGTCATGGAAGCGGCCATTCCGGAGGAATTCGCGGAGCCGTATCGCGAGTCCCTGAACAAGCTCCAGGCCGCCGCGCCGCCGTTGCCCGTCAAGCAGGTCCACAAGATGCTGGATCAGCAGCTGGGAACCAAGTGGCGTGATCGGTTCCAATCCTTCGACGACACCCCCACCGCATCGGCCAGCCTCGGGCAGGTCCATCGGGCCGTGTGGTCCGACGGACGCGACGTGGCCGTCAAGGTGCAGTACCCCGGCGCCGACGAAGCACTGCGTGCCGACCTCAAAACTCTCGCTCGGTTTGCGGGACTGTTCGGATCGGTGATGCCCGGCGTCGACGTGCGTCCGGTCATCGAGGAGTTCACCGCGCGAACCGAGGAAGAACTCGACTACCGGATCGAAGCTGACAACCAGCGCGCATTCGCCGCGGAATTCGAGGGCGATCCCCAGTTCCTCATCCCGCGCGTTGTTGCCAGCGCACCGAAAGTTGTTGTCACCGAATGGATGACGGCAACGCCGTTGACCAGGATCATCGAGAGCGGAACGCCGAACCAGCGCAATGCAGCCGGTGCGCTGCTCGCCGAGTTCCACTTCGCATCACCGGCGCGCGTCGGCCTGCTGCATTGCGATCCGCACCCCGGGAATTTCATGTTGCTCGACGACGGCCGGTTGGGTGTCATCGATTTCGGTGCGGCGGCCCCGTTCCCGGGCGGGCTACCCACCGTCTTGGGAACAATGGTCAGACTGGCGGTCGACGAACGATTCGACGAACTGACGGAACTGTTGCGCGCCAACGGTTTTGTCATTCCAGGCCGCACCGTCACCGAACAGGAAATCGCCGACTACCTACGTCCGTTCACCGATCCGATTCAGACCGAGTCGTTTCACTTCACTCGAACCTGGCTTCAACGAGCCGCCGGAACTGCGACCGATTTCAACAGCGCGCAGTTCCGGACGGCCCGGGCACTCAACTTGCCGCCCGAGTACCTGATGATCTTCCGGGTCCTCCTCGGCTCGGTGGGCATCTGTGCCCAGCTGGACGCGTACGCCCCGTACATGGAGATCCTGACCCGGTGGCTGCCGGGATTTGCGGAGCCACAGGTGTGACCACCTCAATTGCACAGGTGTAACCAGCTCCTCAGGCACACACGAGTTGCTTACGGGGCCTGCCCCTCGGCCTCTTGGTTGCTATGACGGCACCGTGGTCGAGGATTTCTCCGCCCCACACTCCCCACGGCTCTTCGCGGTCGAGAGCTGCACCCAGGCAGAGGGAGCGGATGGGGCACTGCGCGCAGAGCGCCTTGGCTTTTTCGAGTTCTGCCGGGGACTCCGCGAACCACAGATCGGGATCGGATACGCGGCACGGCAGGTCGTGGCGGGTGGAAGCGATCTCGATGAATGTGACGGCTCGACATGTCTGGGTAGACAACTCGTCTCTCCTAGCTTGGATGCGACAGGCGTGTCGCAAAAAATGGGTTCGATGGGTGCGAACCACAACCGAGCGGGAAACCGGAAAGCACGGGATCCAACACAAAGGCCACGGTCCGCGTAATGCGGGGTCCGTGGCCGTAAGTGAACGGATGTGTCCTATCGAGGATTTTCTCGATGGCTTAGAGACACGGACCTGATTGCTGCTGGGCGCAGCTTGGCGGCGGCAACAGCGAACTGTTCGCGCACGGTGTACGAAATCATGTTCGTCATTTTTGCCACCTCCATTTCTGATCGGTCCGGATAATTTTCAGCGCACGAGTCTCCCCGTAGCACTGAAAACAGACTAGAGAATTCTCGGAAACTGCACAACCTATTTTTGACCTGCAGTTTTGCAAATAATGAGGACGTCTTCGCCGTAGTCTTCGAGTTTCTTCGGTCCGATTCCGTTAATGGCAACCAGGCCCCGAGCGTCCTGTGGCCGTTGCTCGGCAATCGCAGTCAGCGTGTTGTCGCTGAACACGACGTAGGCAGGCACCTTTTTCTCGCGTGACTTGTCGAGACGCCACGCACGCAGGTTCTCGAGCAATTCGACGTCGATGTTGGAAGGACAATTCTCGCATCGACCGAGCATCGTGGCCGACGTTCCCATGAGCGGTTTTCCGCAGACACGGCAACGCTGACGCTTCTTGCCAGACTGCGCGGGCGCGGCAATTCGTGAGGCCGGCGAGTCCTCGGGGATCAACCCGTTCAGGAACCGTGAGCGGCGTCGGGATTTCCGGCCGCCCTCGTTGCGCGCCAACGCCCAGGACAAGTGCAGATGCTCACGGGCGCGGGTGACACCGACATAAAGCAGTCGACGCTCTTCTTCGACCGCTGCCTCGTCGGGGGCGGAGTTGGAATCGCCGAGCACGTGCTGGATGGGGAGGGTGCCGTCGTTGAGACCCACCAGGAAAACGGCGTCCCATTCGAGGCCCTTGGCTGCATGCAACGACGCCAACGTGACGCCCTGGACCGTCGGTGGGTGCCGCGCTTCGGCACGCGCCGTCAGCTCCTGCAAGAGACCGGGCAGCGTCAGTTCGGGATCGTGAACCAACTGCTCCTCGGTGAGCGCAACGAGCGCAGTCAGTGACGCCCAGCGCTCGCGCGCCTGCGTACCGGCTGGTTCCTCGCTGGTCAGTCCGAGTGGGGCCAGTACCGCGCGGACCAGCGAGAGAAGTCCGGCGCCGCTGTCTGCCCCTTCAGGAAGGTCGTCACGACCGCCGGCCTGCCGCAGCGCCGTCACCGCCTGACGAACCTCGGTACGAGTGAAGAAACCCTCGCCGCCGCGCACCTGGAACGGGATGCCGAGCTTGGTGAGTGCCTGCTCGTGCACTTCGGACTGCGCGTTGATCCGGTACAGGATCGCGATCTCCGCCGCCGGTGTGCCTGCGGCGATCAGACGTTTCACCGACCGGGCTATCGCGAGCGCCTCGGACGGTTCGTCGTTGAACTCCGCGAACTCGGGCTCGGGACCCGGCGCGCGTTGTCCGATGAGTTGCAATCGGGTACCGGCGATTCGCCCGGTGGCAGCGCCGATGACCCGGTTGGCCAGCGAGACGACCTCGGGTGTGGAGCGATAGTCACGTTCGAGCCGGACCACTGTTGCCTCGGGAAACTTCCGCGAGAAGTCGAGCAGGTAATTCGGTGTAGCTCCGGTGAACGAATAGATGGTCTGGTTGGCGTCGCCGACCACCGTGAGGTCGTCGCGGTCGCCGAGCCACGCGTCGAGAACCCGCTGCTGCAGCGGCGTGACGTCCTGATATTCGTCCACGACAAAACAGCGGTAGCGCTCACGGAACTCGTCGGCCACGGACGAGTGCTCCTCGAGTGCCGCAGCGGTGTGCAGGAGAAGATCGTCGAAATCGAGCAGCATGCCGTCCTGGCCGCGCGCCTTCAATTCCTCGTACGCCGCGTAAACCTGCGCTACCTTTGCCGGATCGGCCGGTGCCTCCCGGCGGAACTTGGCAATGGTGCGCGGGTAATCCTCGGGCGCGATCAGCGACGCCTTGGACCACTCGATCTCACTCGCGAGGTCGCGCACGCTTTCGGTGCTGGTCGGCAAACCAACCCGGGCTGCGGCGCTGCTGACAACAGCGAACTTACGATCCAGCAGACGCCATTCGGTATCGCCGATCACCTGCGGCCAGAAGTACTTGAGTTGCCGCAGCGCAGCAGCGTGGAACGTGCGCGCCTGTACCTGGGGGCCGCTGCCACCAACACCCAATTCCCGCAGTCGGCCGCGCATTTCACCGGCTGCGCGCGCGGTGAACGTGACCGCCAGGACCTGCCCGGCCTGCACATGACCGTCGGCAACCAGGTGGGCGATTCGCCGGGTAATCGTGCGTGTCTTGCCTGTTCCGGCACCCGCGAGTACACATACCGGGCCGCGTGGAGCGAGCACGGCGGCTGATTGTTCCGGGTCCAGTCCGGTGTCCGCAGGCATGAGCACCATCATGGCAGGACGTACCGACAGCGCCGCCGCGTGCCCGAGCGTATGTGGGCAAGCGAACACGGCCGGTTACGGAACAACAACCGAACTCGTGGTGTTATATGCGCCGTGACTACTTCCGAAAAAGCTCCTGCCCTCACCATCTACTCGACCACGTGGTGCGGCTACTGCCGCCGCCTCAAGACCCAGCTCAACGCGTCGGGCATCGAGTACACCGAAATCGACATCGAGAACGATCCGTCGGCAGCCGAATTTGTCGGCAGCGTCAACGACGGCAATCACATCGTCCCGACGGTGAAGTACGCCGACGGAAGTGTCGCGACCAACCCGTCGCTCAATCAGGTGAAGCAAGCCCTCGGACTGTAGGGCTCTATTTGACCCAGCTCTCGAGCATTCCTCGCGCAATCGAGATGGAACCGGGTAGGAGCAACGGCGCGTCGGCGTCGGACGCCCAGTCCCCCAGTTCGAGAGCAGATCGCACCTCTTCCTTGGTGAACCACGCTCCCTCGGCGATCTCGCCGTCCGCGAACACCAGCGGATCGGCGGGGTCGCCGATCGCCGTGAATCCCAGCATCACCGAACGCGGGAACGGCCACGGCTGACTACCCAGATACCGGACGCTGTGGACGTCGACGCCCACTTCTTCCTTGATCTCGCGCACCACACACGTCTCGAGTGACTCCCCAGCTTCGACGAAGCCTGCCAGGATCGAGAATCGTCGCGGCGGCCACGTCGGCTGGCGAGCCAGCAGTACTCGATCTGCGCCGTCGTGCACCAGGCAGATCACTGCCGGGTCGGTGCGCGGGAACTCTTCGTGGCCGGTGGTCGTCGAAATGCGTGACCACCCGGACATCGTCGGCTCACTCGGAGCCCCGTCGATCGAGCTGAATCCGGCACTGTCGTGCCAGTTGAGAATGGCGATCGCGCCCGTCAGAAGACCTGCGTCCGCGTCGTCGAGCGTTCCGCCCAACATCCGCAGATCCGACAGTTCTCCGGCAAGGAGTGACACACGCACAGCCCATACATGCTTGTTGTCACGAATTCCGAGAAACACTGCGCCGCGGACAGGTTCCGCACCCAGGTCGGTGGCCTCGCCGAACACCAACTGCCCGCCTGACACCTTCACCTGACCGCGCGAGTTGACTCGCAAGAGCGACGCGTCACTCCACCCCGCGGTCAGTGCGGCTGCGTCGGACCGTAATTCCTCGGCGCGGCCGACACTCGAGCGGGAAAGCAGAGGCGTTTCGGTCAGCTGGAAGTCGTTCACGCTGACGACATTACTGGGCGCCGAAATACCGGGTTCCAGCTATCAGCTGACAACGCGACGGATGTACAGCAGGCGATCGTCTGCCTCGACAGCGTCGACCTCCGGTGAACCGACCCGGACCAGTCGCCCGTCGCGAACAACGCCCAGCACGATGTCGGACAGGTGACGCGGTGATCCGCCGACCTCGTCACGTTCGACGGCACGCTCGGCGATCGCAAATCCAGCCTCGGGTGTCAGTAGATCTTCGATCATCTCGACCACGGTTGGCGTGGTGGTGGCGATGCCGAGGAGTCGGCCTGCGGTTTCCGACGAGAGGACCACGGAGTCCGCACCCGACTGACGCAGGAGATGCGCGTTGTCCGCCTCCCGGATAGCCGCGGCGATTCTTGCCTTCGGCGCAATCTCGCGGGCGGTGAGCGTCACGAGCACCGCTGTGTCGTCGCGGTTGGTCGCGACGATGATCGAATTTGCCCGTTGCGCCCCGGCGAGACGAAGCACGTCGGACTTGGTTGCCGAACCGAATACGGTCACCAGGCCCTTGGCCTCAGCGGCGTCCAGCACAGCCCGGTCCGTGTCCACTACCACGATCTCGGATGCGGAAACGCCGTCACCGATCATGGCTTCAATTGCTGTGCGTCCCTTGGTGCCGTATCCGACGACGACGGTGTGATTACGCACTTGCTGCCTCCAACGCTGAATTTTGAACGCCTGACGCGAACTCTCGGTCAGAGCTGACAGTGTGGTTCCGACCAACACGATCAAGAAGAAGATACGAAGTGGCGTGATCAACAAAACGTTGACCAGACGAGCCGACGGGGTGAACGGCGTGATGTCGCCGTAGCCGGTGGTCGAGAGCGACACTGTGGCGTAGTAGATGCAGTCGAGAAGCGAGAGCTCGTTGTCCTGCGCGTCCCGATACCCCGCACGATCGATGTACACGATGAGCACTGCGGCTGCGAGCGCGCCGAGCGCAACCAGAACGCGCTTGTAGATAGCGCGGGCAGGACTGGTCTGCAGCTGCGGAATCCGCAGCACCCCGACAAGGGCAAAGTCAGGCTGGTCGGCCAATGATTCCGACCTGGAAAAACGCGCCCGGAGCTTTCCGGCCATACTTGCAACTCTCTCACTAGTAACTACGCAGACGCACCACAGTAGTGGCACGCACAGGCTCTGTAAGGCAGGGTAGGTCAATGTCTTCGAAAAGTTCGACATCCAGCCAGGCCGCCGCACTTCGACTTTCCGCTCTACTGCTCGGCGCGGGAACCATGCACTTTGTTGCGCCATCGTTCTTCGACAGCACCGTCCCCCGCCAATTCCCCGGCGAAGCCCGTACATACACCCAGGTATCCGGTGTCGCAGAATTGGCAATCGGGGCCGCTCTGGCCATTCCGAAAACTCGCCGATTGGGAGCCGGTCTGGCAGCAGCGCTGTTTGTTGCGGTGTTCCCCGCCAACATTCAGATGGCAGTGGACTGGTGCCGCAGCAACAAGACGTCCACTGCGCAGAAGGTCGGTTCGATCGCGCGCCTTCCAGTGCAAATCCCCTTGGTGACCGAAGCTCTCAAGGCGCGTCGTAACGCCTGCTAGCTCGCGCTGTCCTCGCGGGCTCCTGCCGTGCGGATGAGGTGCGCCAGCGCCTCACCGTCCGGCAGGTTCTCGGGCGAGATGGTGCGGCCGGTCCGCACGTAGTGGAATGCCGCGCGAACCTTGTGCAGTGGAAACTCTTCCTTCCGTCCCGACGCGCGGGCGCGCGCGGACATCAATTCGCCCCACGCCACGCGGTAGGCGGCCAACTGCATGACCACAGCATCTTCGTTGGCGGCGGACGGTTCAGCTCCGGTCTTCCAGTCGATGACCGTCCAGCCGCCGTCCGAGTCCGCGAACACCGCGTCGATTCGGCCGCGCAAAACCGTTCCGGCGATGGAGGTTTCGAACGGGACCTCCACCTCGACGGGACTGCGGTTGGCCCACGGAGAACGCAGGAACGCATCCTGCAGTTTGATCAGATCGGTTTCCGGGCCGGCTCCGGTATCGGCGGCGCCCGGCAATTCGTCGAGATCCAGCAACCGTGTTGCGCCGAAGCGTCGCTCGATCCACGCATGGAATGCCGTACCTCGCCTGGCCAGCGGGTTGGGCGGATACGGAAGAGGCCGACGCAATCGAGCCGCGAGTTCGTCGGGATCAGCTTTGAGGTCGACCAACTGTGTTACCGAAAGTTGTGCCGGGAGAATCACTTCGGCACGAGCATTGGCGCGGGCCTCTCGTTCTGCCAGGAGCACCGTCACATCCGACGCCCAATTCTCCGGGTCGTCTTCAGGGTCGACTTCAGCGTCGTCAGGGTTGGTTTCAGTGGGCTTCGCCAGCTCTGCCAGTACAGCGGCTGCGCCGGCCTCCACCGCGCCGCGCCGTGAACCGAGCGGATCCGGTGGCCACTGAGCAGTTCTCGGTGTGGATGCCAACGGATTCTCGGTGTCGGGTTCGGGGTCGGGCGCCCAGGTCTCGACAACGCCGATGTCCCCGGTTTCGGTAACCGTCTGGTGCAGTTCGGCCAGGAACTCCGACGGCCCTTTGGGTTCGGCTCCCGACTCGGCCCAGTGGTGCGCCGAAATGAACAGTGCCCGTTCGGTTCGCGTGAGGGCAACGTAGAACAGGCGCCTGTCCTCGTCGAGTCGGCGATCTCCGAGAGCCTGCTTGTGCGCGTCGATCGCGTTCTGCAGATCCTTGCGGTTGTAGACATTCTCGAGGTCGAGCACGGGAACACCGTCGGCCGAATCTGCGTCGACGGCACGGTCACCGCGCAGCGAAGGCGGCAATTCTGCAAGCGCTCCCAGCCACGAACCGGACGCCGTCGAGGACGGGAACACACCGTCGCTGACGTGCGGAACGGCAACAACTTCCCATTCCAGTCCCTTCGCGGAGTGCACCGTCAGAATCTGGACCCGATCCGGCGCCACCTCCACTTCGCCGGGCGTCAGCCCTTTTTCGATCTGTTCGGCGGCTGCGAAGAACGACAACATACCGGTGAGATTGGCGGTGGGACGCGTCGCGTAGTTGGCAACAACATCGGCAAAGGCGTCGAGGTGCTCACGACCTGCGGTACCAAGCACACCGAGTCGCGTCCGTGCACCGGCCTCGATTCCGATGCCGAGCACCCGCTCGACCTCTGCCACCAATTCTGTGAGCGGTTGTCCGATGCGTTCACGCAACGAGGCCAGCTCACCGGCCACGGCGCCGATTCGCGCATAGCCGAGCGCCGAATAGTTCTCGGCCGGACCGGGATCCGAGATCGCATCGACCAGCCCCGCCTGCTCGGCCTGCTCACCGGGCAGCGAATCCTGCACGGCCTCGGCCAACGCAGCCGAATCGGTGACGGCACCCGCCGTACCGTAACCCGCAGAAATCGCAAGCTCCCGAGATCGCTTCGACAGTGCGGCAACGTCCTTGGCACCGATCTGCCAGCGCGCCCCCGTCAGCAGGCGCACCGCGGCGCTGCCCGCCAACGGATCGGCTACTACCCGCAGCATCGCAATGACGTCGGCAACTTCGGGTGTGTGCAGGAGTCCACCGAGGCCGACCACCTCGACCGGCAAGCCGGCTGCTCGCAGTGCTTCGGCCAGCGGCGCGGCGTCGGCATTGCGACGGATCAGCACCGCTGCGGTAGGCGGCGGTCGATCATCGGCGCGCGCAGCGTCGTACTGCTCGGCAATTTTCTGCGCCACCCACTCTCGTTCCTGCTCGACGTCAGGCAACAATGCGAGCCGGACATCGCCGGCAACTGCCCCAGGCCGGGCTCGCAAGGTGCTGACGGCAACGCCGCGTCGACGAAGCGGCGCAGACGAGAGATTGGCAAGTTCGAGTGCCTCCGGCGGATTGCGCCAGCTTGTCAACAATTCGAGGGTCGGAGCCGGGTTTCCGTTCGCGAGTGGGAAATCCGTCGCAAAGCGTGGGAGGTTGGCTGCCGATGCGCCGCGCCACCCGTAGATGGACTGCATCGGATCGCCGACGGCTGTCAAAGCCAGGCGGGCGTCGGTGCCGCCGCCGAACAACGAGGACAGCAACACTCGCTGAGCGTGACCGGTGTCCTGATACTCGTCGAGGAGCACCACCCGGAAGCGACTCCGTTCTGCTTCTCCCACTTCGGGGTGCCCCGAAGCAACGCGCGCCGAGAGAGACATCTGACTACCGAAGTCGAGGGCTCCTTCCCACCGCAACGTCTCGGACAATCTCGCAACGAGCGGCAGGAGTTCGACACGCTTGTGCTGGACCTCGAGGTATCCGAGCAGTTCCTTGCTCGGTCCGCCGCGCTGCTTCGGCCCGGCAGGCAACGTGTGGATCAACGCGTCGAGTTCCGCGTGCGCACCGCGCAGTTGATCTGGGTCCACAAGGTGCTCGGACAGTTGACCGGCAAGTGCCAGAACGGTTTCGGTGATCGACCCCGGATTCTTGTCGGTATCGAGATCACCGTCCCAGCCGCTGACAACTCGGTGCGCGACCTGCCACAGTTCCGTCTCCGAGAGCAGAGTCGCCGACGGTTCGATAGGCAGAAGAAGCCCGTGTTCGGACAACAGCCGGCCCGCATACGCGTGATACGTGCTGACCTCGGGTTCGCCGGCCAGTATCCGCGCACGCACTCCCCCGGTGGGGTCGAGGGCGCGCAGAACATCGGAACCGGCAAGCCGGGCCAGGCGCTTGCGAATACGAGTGGTGAGCTGCTGCGCGGCTTTTCGGGTAAACGTCAGACCCAGCACGGCCTCGGGGTCGACAAATCCGTTGGCCACCAACCAGACGACGCGGGCAGCCATTGTTTCGGTCTTGCCGGCGCCGGCGCCCGCGACAACCAGCGTCGGGCCCAGCGGTGCGGCGATGACCGCTGCCTGTTCCGGCGTCGGCGGGTGCTGGCCCAGAGCGAGCGCAAGATCGACCGGGCTGATCTTGGGTCGCCGCGCCTTGGATGCCATCTAGGAACTCACCTGCCGTCCTTCGTCGTGGGCCGGGCAACTGGACCGCACCGGGCAGTGGCGGCATCCGTCGTTGACCCGGGCCAGATACTGCGGCCCCTGCGTTGCGGCAGCGGCATTGTGGATGACATCACGCCACATCTCGACGGCCTCGGCGGTCAGCGGCGGCTGAACACGCTGCGTCGCACCGTCTTTCTTGTTGGACTTCGCCACGAATACCAGCCGGGCCCCACCGGGTTGCGCCGCCGGCTCGCCCGCTATCGCGCCTTCCGCTGCCGCCACCTGATAGGCCGCCAACTGCGCATGGGACTGCGCCGCGTCGTTGCTGACCGGGTTTCGCGCAGTCTTGACGTCGATAACGACGGGACGCCCCTCGGTGTCGCGCTCGAGTCGATCGATGCGGCCGCGGAGCTTGACGGCCGGCTCCCCCTCCTCGCGCGGTTCGAGAATGCCCTCGACCGCGACCTCCACACCGACTTCGGTGAGTTCGCCGCGGGTGGAACTCATCCAGGCCGTGAACGTGGCCAGCATCTCGCGGGTGCGATTGAGTTCCCGGCGCGAGTACCACTGCGAACCCAAGTCGATGGATTCCCAGGCATTTTCGAGTGCCTTCTCGACCTGATCCGGTGGTATACGCCCGGCGAGTGCCTGAACGAGAGTGTGGACGAGCGTGCCCGCGATGGCATGGGTGTTGTCGCCATCGGAACCGCCATGACGTTCGAACACCCAACGCAGCGGACATGTTTCGAGCAACTCGATGGTGGACGGCGAGAGCGCCACCGGGCCGTCCTCCGGCTGCCACAACGGTTCGACAGTGCTGGGCGAGCTGGTGCCGTACCACTGATCGGGGTGCGCGCCGCGCACTCCCGCTGCGGCCAGACGCGCCAATTGACGAGCTGCACGCGCATGCTTCTCGGGATCGCCCGCGGCGAGGTCCGGATCGCAGACCACACTGCGCAATTGGGCGACCAACGCCGGCAAGGACAACACCCGGGTGTCACCGGGTTCGGGAGCGGGCACCGCCGGTTCACCTGCGCCGTCGTCATCGAACTGATCGCCGCGCAGAAGCTCGTCGACGAATCGTGACGGCACCAGATCGGTATCACCCGAGGCGGATTCGACGGCTGTCACCAACAACCGGCGGCGTGCGCGAGAACATGCCACCAGGAAGAGTCGACGCTCCTCGGCCAGCAGCGGCGCTGTTCTCGACAACCGCTCTTCGGCGGAATCGCTGCCGTCCGACACACCGTTGATCAAATCGATCAGCGCCTCCGTCCGAAGGAGCGAACCGCGTGCCCGCAAGCTGGGCCACAGCCCTTCCTGAACACCGGCCACCGCGACAACAGCCCACTCACGTCCGGCCGCTGCGTGCGCACTGACAACAGTGACCGCATCCGGCGCGATCACCGAGCGCGAGCGCGAATCGGTGGGGATCTCCTGACTGGTGAGGTAGTCGACAAAACCCGCGAGCTGCGAACGCGGCAAGCGGTCCACGTAAGTGGCTGCGGCATCGAACAGCGCAACTACTGCGTCGAGGTCGCGATCTGCCTGCGAGCCGATCGGACCGCCGCGCGCCGACGCGGCCGCCCAGCGGCGTTCGAGCCCGGTGGCCTGCCACGCCGCCCACAGGACTTCCTCGACGCCGAGTCCACGATCGAGCGGCACGCGGGCTTTGCGCAATACCGACAGCACTCGATTCAGCGCGGCAGATTCGACGTCGGTCAGCTTTGCGGTCAATCGCTTGGATTGCGCTCGGTCTTCGTCGATCAGGATGAGCCGCAACAGTTCTGCGGACTCGCGATCCTTCCCCGAAGCAAGTTCGATGCGGCGCAGACCGCGCCGCAACCGCCGCAGTGTCACCGGTTCGGCGCCGCCGACGGGGCCGGCCATGAGCGCCAAGGCGTCGTCGCCGGTGAACCCGTCTCGCCCGAGCGCCCGAAGCAGCAGGAGAAGCCCGGACACTCCGTGTTGACGGGCAAGTGGGAGTTCGGTGGCTGCGGTGGTGACTGGGACGCCTGCCGCCAGCAAGGCACGTCGAAGCGGAGCCAAGGTTCGCGGAACCGAACGCACGATGACGGCCATGTCGGACCACGCAATGCCGTCGAGGAGGTGCGCGCGCCGCAAGGTGTCCGCGACCACTGCCGCTTCCTTGGCTGTGGTGCCCAAGACTCGCACCGACGCGTGAGCGGGATTGTCATCCGACAGGTCGGCGGGTACCGCAATCCGGTGAGCGAGGTTGCCGGGCAATCGTGCGGCGATCTTCGCAGCAATGGCCGCGACGTCGGCGTTGTTCCGGTACGTGGTAGGCAGGATGACCGCCCGCTCGTCGCCCTTGTCCGCCAGGTCGAGCAGGAAACGGGAATCAGCCCCGCGGAATCCGAAGACGGACTGGTCCGGATCGCCGGCGATCGCCGTCGTTGCCGTTCCGGTTCCGATCAGCCGAACCAATTGCGCGGCTTGCGGATCCAAGTGTTGGGCATCATCGACAAGGAGGTGACGGATGCGGGCGCGCTCGGATCGCAACAACTCGGGGTCCGTGGCAAACGCGGTGAGCGCAGCACCGATCAACTCGGCGGCATCAAGTGCCGGCGCCGTCGCCTCCGGGGCTTCGACGCCCACGGACGCGCGCAACAGAACTCCCTGCTCGTACACCTCGGCGAATCGTCCGGCAGCCACCCATTCCGGACGGCCTTTACGCTTGCCGAGCTTGATCAGATCTTCCGGTCCGAGGCCGCGTTCGTTGGCGCGCAACATCAGATCGCGCAGTTCGACGGCAAACCCGTTCATGGCCAGCGCCGGCCTCAGCCGCTCCGGCCAGTACCGCGCGCCGTCCTCGATGTCGCCGCGCAACATCTCACGCAACACCGCGTCCTGTTCGGCTCCGGTGATCAAACGCGGCGGAGCATTGCCGTGCGCTGCTGCCTGCAACCGCAGCACCGCAAACGCGTACGAGTGCACGGTGCGGACCAGCGGTTCCCGAGTTGCCTGCGGGCCACGCTCGCGTTCGAATCCGAACAGGCCCGCGGTGATCTGCTCGCGCACCGCTGTTGCCGCCCGACGCGACTGTGTGAGGACCAGAACCGATTCCGGGTCTTCGCCCCCGGATATCTTGTCCACCGCCAGATCGACCAGCAGTGACGACTTGCCGGTTCCCGGACCGCCGAGCACCTGCCAGGGATTCCACTGCTCACCGCCGAAGGCCAGCATGAACGGATCGTCGGCAGGCTCCGCGAACAATTGCGCAGCGGCGGCGTCCCACTTCCGCGGAACGAGTGAGGGCGCGGCCCGGTGCACCAACCGCGCCCGCGGGATGGTGTTCTTGGTGCGCGCCGGCGGTGGCGCCGCAATCGTCTCACTCACCCAGGCATTCCATCAGAGGGCACCGACACGGCACACATCGCCCGCGTCGGGCAAGATTGGCCTGTGCCCGCACTCCACACCTATCTGTACGGCCTGGCCGGTGCGCCGGAGATACTCTCGTTGCACGGTCTGACCGGCCACGGCCGACGGTGGCAGTCGATGGCCGAGAATCAGCTCCCCGACGCTCGCTGGATCGCTCCCGATCTGCGTGGTCACGGCCGCTCGACCTGGTCTCCCCCGTGGAATATCGAGGCGCATGTTGCAAGCCTGATCGATACCCTGGACGAGCATGCGTCCGGCCCGGTCCTGATCGTTGCCCACTCGTTCGGCGGCGCTCTGGCGCTGCATCTCGCGGCGACTGCGCCGGACCGCGTCCGCGGATTGGTATTGCTCGATCCTGCTATCGGACTCGATCCGGAGTTCATGGGCCGAGTGGCCGAACTCACCATCGGTTCACCGGATTACACGGATGCAGCCGAGGCGCGTTCGGAAAAGGTTCACGGCTCATGGGGAGAAGTTCCCACGGCGGTACTGGACGAGGAATTCGAAGAGCATCTGATCCACCTCGACAACGGACGCGTCAACTGGCGACTCTCCACTCCCGCCGTCGTCACGGCGTGGGGAGAACTCGCTCGGCCACCGGTACTGCCACCGAGTTCCATGCCGACGGTGATCGTCCAGGCCATGAAGGTGCAACCGCCGTACGTCACCGACGAGTTCCGCACGGCAATCACCGAGCACCTCGGCCCGAACCTGACCAGCGTCGAGTTCGACTGCGACCACATGGTGCCGCACGTGCGCGCCGACGAGGTTGCGGCCCTGATCCGCAAACTACTCTGAGACTCAGACAATGGCCGCCACCACAGACGAACAGATCGAAGAGGTCCGCCGACTCGTCGCGTCCATACCCGCCGGATGTGTCGCCACCTACGGCGATATTGCCGATGCTGTAGGGCTTTCCAGCCCACGCACGGTCGGGTGGATCATGCGTATCGACTCCTCGGATCTGCCCTGGCATCGGGTTCTGGGTGCATCCGGTAAACCCGCAGCGCACCTGGCGCATCGACAGATTGCGAAGCTGGAATTGGAGGGCGTGCCGATCAAGGACGGCCGGATCGACATGGCGCGCGCACGGCACACCTTCCCGTAAGGCAGCATGGACGCATGAACGCCCATCCGCCTACCTGTGCGCTGATACTTGCCGGCGGACGCGGCACCCGGATGGGTGGTGTCGACAAACCCGGACTTGTGGTGCACGGTCACCGTCTGCTCGACATCGCACTCGCTGCCACAGCACATTTAGGCACGACGGTAGTGGTCGGGCCGCATCGCGGCGACCTCGACACCGGGGTCGTGCAAACCCAGGAGTCGCCGATCGGCGGTGGGCCGGTCTCGGCACTCTGGGCAGGATTGAACGCCGTTGAACTACCCGACGACGCAGTAGTGGTCGTCCTGGCAGCCGATCTGCCACACGTCAGTCGCGGGGTCGTCGACTCCCTGATCGACTCAACGTCACACCTGGGCCCAGTGACGTGCGCGGTCGACGAGAACAACCGAACACAATTTCTGTTGTCCGCCTGGGTATTCCATGAACTACGTGAGCGCATCGCGACACTTCGAGAGAGTGCCGGTCTCGACAATCAGCCGATGAAGAAGCTACTGACCCAAGGATTCTCGGTACTCCAGGTGAGTGGCACAGCCGATTGCGACACTCCCGAGGATCTCGAACGGGCACGGGAGCTACCTCGACTGACAATCGCGGGGGCCCGCGCAGCGATTGCGGAGTCGCTCACACCACTGGGCCCCCGCCGAGCAGTGCTGGCCGAAAGCTTCGGCGCGACGCTCGCCGAACCTCTTGTTGCACAGGGCGATCTACCACGATCTTCCGTCTCCGCGATGGACGGCTATGCCGTTGCAGGTGACGGCCCCTGGCGGATTCGCCAGGAAGTCCGCGTCGCCGGCGCCGACGCCACTCTCGAGTTGGCAGACGGTGAAGCAATCCGCATCGCGACGGGCGCACACCTTCCCACCGGCGCAAGCGCAGTAATCCGGGACGAACACGTGGTCGCCGATGGCACTCCCCCATTACTGACGCTGCTGCCGAACACACCGCAGCGCAACGACGCTCGGCCGCAGGGCGAAGACTGGACCGTCGGTTTCACCATCGCACCGGCAGGTACACCGGTGACACCGGTACTCGTCTCCGCGGCCACCAGCGGTGAAGTTGTCGAAGGCCTGGTTCGCGGCCCGGTGCGTGCGCGGGTCGTGACAACGGGCGACGAAATCCGACGAGACGGGCCACTGCGCGAAGGCCAGACACGCGATTCCATCGGCGGCATCCTCCCGCTTCTTCTCGGGCGATGCGGCGCGGCATGCATCTCCGACACCCATTTACGCGATACCGCAGACGGTTTCGAGACCACTCTCGGTGCTGACGACGGCGCCGATCTCATCGTGATCGTCGGTGCGACGGGCGGCGGCGCTGCCGACGAAATGCGCTCTGCCCTGGACCGTCTCGGCGCCCACACCGTTGTCGGCAGGGTCGCGTCGCGTCCGGGCGGTTCACAGATCACGGCAGTCCTGCCCACCGGAAAGGTGGTGCTCGGCCTTCCCGGAAATCCTTATGCAGCAGTGACCACACTGTTGACAATGCTGCCCACCATTGTCAGTGCGCTCACCGGGCGAACTCCGTTGCCTCCGTTGCTCGGAATTGTCGCGAATGCCGCCGAGGTCAGTTCCGATGCCGTGCGACTACTTCCGGTCACGCAGACCGATGACGGCCGCTGGCACGCAGACCCTTCGGTTCGCACCTCACATCTGGCGGGCTTGATAGGCAAGGCAGCGTTTGCGCTTGTGCCCGCATCAGCACCCGACAACGTCGTGGCCGAACTCGTTCTGCTCGGATAAGGCTCACCATTCCTGGTACGACGTCGACGGCGCACTGGTCCCGAGCAGTCTCAGATCACCGCCACGCCGCGGCGAGCCGCCGAATACCGGTCGACCACAAGGTCCACGACACCGGGATCTACTCCGAGAGGTTCGGTGACGCCGTCAGCGCCTGCCGCACCAAGACGTTCGTGAAACAATCCGTGCGCAAGAAGATATGACGCGATGAACACGCGGCGCGCGCCGCGAACTCGGGCTGCTGCAACAACATCCGCCACCTTGGGTGTTCCGGTTGCGATATACCCGATATCGACTCGCGTGTCGGCCTGCTCCGCCAACATCAGGGCGGCGCGCTCGACATCGCGCAGGGCGCGCGAATCGGAAGATCCTGCTGCGGCAAGGACTATCGCGTCGCCGCTGCGCCAACCGGCGTCGCGCAATCGGCGCATCAGGACACTGGCCAACGCGGGATCAGGACCGAGCGCAGGCGTGACGGTGACGCCCTGGTGCCCACTGCCTTCCACTTCGCGTCGCACATCGGTGTGAACGTGATATCCCGACGCCAGGAACGCGGGCACGAGAACTGCCCGGCCGGGGATGTCGCGGAGAACCTCCGACGGCGACGGACCCAGGACGTCGACAAAGGCCACCCGAGTTGCACCTACCCGGGCACTGACCGCTTCGGCCAGTGCCGCAATCATTTCCACGCCCCGCGCACTTCGTGTGCCGTGCGCTACCAGAACCAGGACGTCGCTAGAGCTCTGCGTATTCGGTGGGATCGAGTGCAAGACGATAACCTCGCTTCACAACGGTTTGAACGGCTTTGGGAGCGCCGAGGCACGCACGCAGGCGTGCGACGGCGGTTTCGACGGCGTGTGTGTCGTCGCCGCTGCCCGGAAGGGCGGCCAACAGTTCGGCACGAGAGACCACGTGCCCCGGCCTCGCTCCGAGAGATCGCATGAGAGACATACCGGCCGGCGACACTGCTCGGACTTCCCCGTCTACGACAACGCAACCACCGCGGATACTGATTTCGTGGTCACCCGCCTGAATACGGTTGGCACGCTGCGGAAGTTCGTCGACAATGTGTCGCGCCAAGGCGCCAAGGCGAGCCCTGGCCGGTGCTGTGGTCGGGACCTGCAATGCCTCCAGCGGCGCGGAGGTCACCGGCCCGACGCACACTGCCGTCACCGGTCCGCGCATGGCATCGAGAATGCTGTCGAGCCGCCCCGTCGTATCGGCCCGCATCAGGATCGACGCCACCGCCGGCGCACTGGTGAAGCTGACAGCATCAATTGCAGATGACGCGATGGCCTCGATCATCCGGTCGAGCAGAGTCGGATCTTCCGGAGGTTCCCAGCGGTAGACCGGCACTGCGATGACCTCGGCACCCGCGTCCCGCAGCACCTGACAGAAATCGGGAATCGGTTCCCATTCCGTAGTGGCGCCGTGCAACTGGACGGCAATGACCTTTCCCGCAACACCCTCCGCAAGCAGGTGTTCGAGTACTTCAGCCGACGATTCGGAGGCCGGAGACCATTCTTCGCGCAGGTCCGCTGCGCGAATCGCACCTTTGGCCTTGGGCCCGCGGGCCAGTAGACGTGCCGAAGTCAGTGCCGCGGAGAGATTCTCGGCCTCACCCCACCCGTCCGCAGCTTCGAGCCAACCACGAAATCCGATACCGGTCGTGGCAACAACCACCTCGGGCGGACTCGCGATGATCTGCTGCGTCACCCGCTCCAATTCACGGTCGTCGGCGAGTGGGATGATGCGAATTGCCGGAGCGTGCACCACTTCTGCTCCCCGACGCGTCAGCAGCATCGCAAATTCATCGGCACGGCGCGATGCCGTGATCCCGACCGTGAACCCCGCTAGTGGCATGTTGTCATTCACGAGACGGATTCGACAGCCCGAATAGTGCTGTGCACCTGCACCACGCCGGCCCAGACCCTGATCTCGTACACCGGAAGCGACACCGACTCTTCGTCGAGTGCCCGGCCGTCGACCAGCGAGAACGCCTGCTTGAGCAACGGCGACACCACGATCGGCTCACCGTCACGGTCTCCGACCAGTCCGCGTGACATCACCGAGGCGCGTCCGTACGGATCGAAGTTGCCGACGGCACGCAAGGTGCCGTCCTCGAGGAGGAACAGCGCCACCTGCTCACCGCCGCGGAGCAGCACTGCTACCCCGCGTCCAGGGATGAGGTGACTCAGTGGGCACGCCGAAGTCCATTCCAGTCGTTCGGAATCCAGCTTGGCGATCTGCGCATCGATGACACTCATCGAAGTCCTCCTGTCGATCCGGCGACAACGCCGCACGGGTTCTTGTATTAGTTTGTACGGACCCCGTGTTACCCACGGGTTACGCAGCGATTACCGGCGCGTAGGGATGCTCGGCATTCCCATCAATACGGGAACCTTGCGCACTCCGGTCTCGTCGAACACGACCGTCGGGTCAGCTTCTTCCGGCGCATTGACAAACGACACGAACCGCGACAACTTCTCCGGATCACCGAGCACACCGGCCCATTCGTCCTGGTAGCCCTCGACATGCTTGGCCATCAGCGCCTCGAGTTCCTCGCCGATACCCAGGCTGTCCTCGCAAATCACCGACTTGAGGTGGTCGAGTCCGCCGTCCAGCGAGTCCACCCACGGTGCGGTGCGCTGAAGTCGATCAGCCGTGCGGATGTAGAACATGAGATAGCGGTCGATGTACTTGACCAGGGTGACGTCGTCGAGGCCACCAGCGAGCAACTGAGCATGCTTGGGTGACTGTCCGCCGTTGCCGCCCACATACAGATTCCAACCGTTCTCCGTCGCGATGACGCCGACGTCCTTGCCACGGGCTTCGGCGCATTCGCGGGCGCATCCCGAGACGCCGAACTTGATCTTGTGCGGCGAGCGCAGGCCGCGGTAGCGGTTCTCGAGGTCGACGGCCATTCCTACCGAGTCCTGGACGCCGTAGCGGCACCAGCTCGATCCGACGCAACTCTTGACCGTTCGCAGGGACTTGCCGTACGCCTGTCCCGACTCCATTCCCGCGTCGACCAGGCGCTTCCAGATTGCCGGCAACTGCTCGACTCGAGCGCCGAACAAGTCGATGCGCTGGCCGCCGGTCACCTTGGTGTACAGACCGAAATCACGCGCCACCTCACCGATCACGATGAGCTGTTCTCCCGTGACCTCGCCGCCGGGCATGCGCGGTACGACCGAGTACGTACCGTTCTTCTGAATGTTGGCCAGGAAGTGGTCGTTGGTGTCCTGCAGCGACGCCTGCTGACGGTGCAGGATGTGATCGGAATCCGTGGACGCCAGGATCGACGCGACGACGGGCTTGCAGATGTCGCAACCGGAACCCTTGCCGTACTTGGCAATCAGAGCCGAGAAGGTTCGAGTCTGCGTCGACTGGACGATCTGGAACAACTCTGCGCGTGACTGCGCGAAGTGCTCGCAGAGCGCCTTCGACATCACGACGCCCGAGTCGGCGAGCAACTGCTTGACAGTCGGAAGGCAACCGCCGCAGGTGGTTCCAGCGCTGGTGCACGCCTTCACCGACGCGATGTCGCACGCACCCGCCGCGATCGCGCCGCAGATGGCGCCCTTCGTCACGCCGTTGCACGAGCACACCTCGGCATCGTCAGGCAGCGATCCCGCACCCGGCTTCTCCCCCGCAGGCGAGATCAATGCCGCTGGGTCACCGGGCAGTTCGCGACCGACCAGCGGTCGCAGTGACGCGTACGCCGACGCGTCCCCCACAAGAATTCCGCCGAGCAGGATCTTCGCGTCGTCCGAGACGACAAGCTTGGCGTACGTTCCCTTGGCTGCATCGCTGAGGACCACTTCGAGAGCACCGGGCGAGGTGGCCATCGCGTCACCGAAGCTGGCGACGTCGACACCCATGAGCTTGAGCTTGGTGGACATGTCGGCACCCGGGAAATCTGCGGCGCCGCCGAGCAGACGGTCGGCCACGATCTCGGCTGTCGTGTAGCCGGGAGCGACCAGTCCGTAGCAACGGCCCTCCACCGCAGCACATTCACCGACTGCGTAGATGTTCTCGTCCGACGTGACGCAGCCGAGGTCGGTCAGGATTCCGCCGCGCTCACCCACTGCGATGCCGGCGTCGCGAGCCAGCTGATCACGCGGACGGACTCCGGCCGAGAAGACCAGCAACGACGCGTCGATGGTGGAGCCGTCGGACAGTTCGACCACAATTCCGTTGTCGGTCTGCGAGATTCCCGCCGTTCCGACGCCCGTGTGGACGGTGAGCCCCAACTCGGTGACGAGGCGAGCGAGCAGAGCGCCTCCGCCCTCGTCGACCTGCATCGGCATCAGACGCGCATTGTGCTCGACGACGTGTGCCGTCATTCCCATGAGCGAGAGAGCATTTGCGGCCTCGAGTCCGAGAAGACCACCGCCGACCACTACGCCGACGGCGCCCTTGCCGGCTTTCTCGGCTGCAGCGCGGATGCCGTCCAGGTCGTCGAGGGTGCGGTAGACAAAGCATCCGTCGGTGTCGTGACCGGGTACCGGCGGAACAAAGGGGTACGAACCCGTCGCCATCACCAGTGCGTCGTAGGAGAGCGTGTCGCCGGTGGTTGTCGTGACCGTGCGTGCATCTTTGTCGATCGAGAGCGCGCCTGCCCCCACTCGAAGGTCGACCAGGCCGTCGCCGATGTAATCGTTGCCGGCCAGTGCCAATTCCTTGGGGTCCCAGGCTCCGACGTACGAGGACAGCCCGACTCGGTCGTACGCTGCGTACTGCTCGTCGCAGAGTACGGTCACCGACCAGGTGTTTGCCTCGTCGCGCGAACGGAGCGCCTCGACGAAGCGGTGTCCGACCATTCCGTGTCCGATGACAACAACCGACTTGCTCATGACGCGCCTACTTCCTGATGTAACGAGAGAGTTCTGGAGATTCTGCGAGCCGGGCGTTATGCCGTGACCGCAACCTTCGCGTCGTCGACGTCTGTGGTGAGCGTGGACGGCTTGCGCAGGAAGACGAACCAGGTCACTGCGATGCAGGCGATGTAGAAGGCGAGGAACACCCAGAACGCCATCGTCGCCGACTTCGCGGGGCTGGTGTACGACGCGCGCAGCACCAGGTTGATGCCGACACCGCCCAAACCGCCTACCGCACCGGCAAATCCGATGAGAGCACCGGAAATACTGCGCGACCACGTTGCCTTCTCCGCCCGATCCATGTGGTCGAAGCTCTGCGCCTTCGCCTCGAAGATCGCGGGGATCATCTTGTAGACCGATCCGTTGCCGATGCCCGAGAGCAGGAACAGTGCGATGAATCCGAGAACGAACGTCACCATGATCCCGGCACTTGCGACGCCTGCGGTGTTGTCGTCCATCGTTCCGGCCGTCACGAGGACCGATGCCGCGAAGGCCATGCCGACAAACGTCCACATCGTGATCTTTCCGCCGCCGATCCGGTCGGCGAGTTTGCCACCGAGGGGGCGAGCGATCGAACCGAGGAGAGGACCGATGAAGGCGATCTGGGCTGCATGCAGCGCCGCCGCAGCCGGAGTGGCACCGCCGGCGAGGAAGTTGATCTGCAGAACCTGACCGAAGGCGAAGCTGAATCCGATGAACGAACCGAACGTGCCGATGTACAGGAAGCTGATCACCCAGGACTCGGAGAACTTCAGCGCCGTGGCCATCGAGCGCAGGTCAGACTTCTGGTTACCCAGGTTGTCCATGAACAGTGCAGCGCCGACGGCAGCAGCCGCGATGAACACGAGGTAGATGGCGCACACGATCCACGGCGCACGGTTACCGACGGTGGCGATCACCAACAGGCCGATCAGCTGGATCATCGGAACACCGATGTTGCCGCCGCCCGCGTTGAGACCGAGCGCCCATCCCTTGAGCCGCTGCGGGTAGAAGGCGTTGATGTTGGTCATCGACGACGCGAAGTTACCGCCGCCGATGCCTGCGGTAGCCGCCACCAACATGAACGTGGTGTACGACGCACCCGGGTTCATCATCAGGTACAGCGTGAGAAGTGTTGGTATGAAAAGGAACAGCGCACTCATGACGGTCCAGTTGCGACCACCGAACCGTGCGGTGGCAACCGTGTATGGAATGCGGAGGACCGACCCGACAAGTGTGGGCACTGCGACGAGGAAGAACTTTCCGGCCGCGTCGATGCCGTAGATATCCGTCGGCATGAACAACACCATCACGGACCAGATCGACCAGATGGAGAAGCCGACGTGTTCGGCTACCACTGACCAGATCAGGTTTCGCTTCGCGATGTCCTTGCCGCCGGATTCCCAGGCGTCGACGTCCTCTGCATCCCAATGCTCGATGTAATGACTCACCAGGGCCTCCTGAATGTGTGGGAGACCTAAAGGTAGAAAACGGTTATTGCGCCGGTGCTGCGCGCGGTGACCGAGAAGTCAATTGATCCTCACCCGGTAACAGGACTTGATGTGAGGACTATCGGGCGTGCCAGGAGTCCTCGAGCATCCGCGGCTTGCAGGCCTGATATGCACCGACCAGCACTACGACGACGGCAACGACGAGCAGTCCGAAGGGTGCCGCATATCCATCCGTCGCATCGTGAAACACGCCGAACAGCAACGGTCCGAGGCACGCCACTGTGTAACCGATGCCCTGCGTGAAGCCGGACAATGCCGATGATCCGACGTGCGAACGAGTGCGGAGGTTGATCAGCGTCAGCGCCATCGGGAACGTACTCGGACCAAGACCCAGAACGACAACCCAGACGATCGGCGCGGCCATCGGCGCGAAGTACAGGCCGGCAAAGCCGATCAGATAGCAAGCAGCACAGACGATCACCACGGGGAACGGATTAGCGATACGAGCGCAGAGCGTCGGCGCACCGAAAGCCGCGACCAGACCCATCACCGAGAAGACTCCGACCATGGTTCCACCGAAGGCATCACTGGCACCGGCGTCGGCGAGGATCGACGGAATCCAGGTGAACATCGAGTACGTGATCAGCGAGGTCATACCGAACATGCCGGCCATCCCCCACGCAACGGGTGAACGCCACACCTGACCGCGGCGACTCGCGTCGACTGCCGGTGCAACAACTGTCTCGGCTTCGGCTTTCCGCGAGCGTGCCAGGGTGATCAGCCACGGTACGGCCGCGGCAAAGCCGAATGCAGCCCACCATCCGATGGAGAACCGCCATCCGAAGGCGTCGGCCACGGGAACCGCGACAAATGCCGGAACGATGGTGCCGATCTGCACGGCGACGATGTAGACCGAACTCATGGTGGCAAGACGATCGGAGAAGTATCGCTTGACCAACGGCGGGATCACGACATTGCCGATACCCATGCCCGCCAACGCGAGAGCCGAGAGGGCCAGCAACGACCACGTCTGAGACATCATGGCGCGCAACAGCATTCCGACGGCAGCCATGATCATGGCCAGCAACGCGGTGCGTTCGAGGCCGAGGCGCTTGGCCAGGGCAGGCGTGAGCAGACCGAAGACGGCGAACATCGCCGTCGGCACCATCCCGAAGACACCGACCACCGAACCGGAGAAACCGAACTCGTCTTGGATCTGCGACGCAAGCGGAGAGAACGACGTCACCGCAAGTCGAAGTACGAGCGCAGACATCGCGATGGCAGCGAATACGAGCACACGGCCTTTGACGAGCGGGCGGCGTTCTGTTCTCTCCAGTTGAGCAGTCACCGAGAAATCATAGGATGACCGGACGAAATGACACAAGGGAGATAATCTAGCGTCACCACCGATCAGTTACCGGAAACCGAGGAACACCACGTGCAACCAGTTCGACGCGCCAGCCTCATCTCACAGGTCACCGAACAACTCCGCGACGAAATACGGAGCGGAACGTGGCCCGTCGGAACAAGGATTCCCACCGAACCCGAACTGACCGAACTGACCGGAACCGGGCGGAACACCGTGCGTGAGGCTGTGCAGGCACTCGTGCACGCGGGCATGCTCGAGCGCCGACAGGGCTCGGGAACCTACGTTGTGGCACTCACCGATCTCGGTGGCACCCTCGGCAACTACTTCGCCGGAGCGCACGAGCGCGACGTACTCGAACTGCGTCGAGCACTCGACATCACCGCTGCGACACTCGCCGCCGCCCGGCGCACCGATGACGACGTGGCCGAACTGACACGCCTACTCGCGGTCCGGGCAGCAACCTGGGAGGGTCACGACACCACAGCGGCCGCCGTGGCCGACGCGGCACTGCACCGCGCGATTGTCGCAGCCAGCCACAATGCGGTGTACCTGGAGTTCTACGACTCCCTGCTGCCCGTCATCGAATCAACGATCCATCAGCACATCGACGCCACCGGAGAAGGATTCCACAGCCGGCATCAGAACCTCGTGACGGCGGTCATCGCGGGCGATACACGGGCCGCATCGGATGCAGCGCGTGATCTGTTCGAAGGCCTGGTCGCCGACTTCGGCTGACCACGCGAGCTAGAGAAGCAACCGGACGATATCGGAGGTTCGGGCCAGACCGGGAAACGCGTCCGCCGTCGACCGGGGATGCAGAACATGAACAGCCAATCGGAACATCACGGCTCGAAGCAGCATCTGCGGCCACTCCGGCAGATCCTCCCACCGGCCGACCAGAGCCTCGTCGGCGCCGCCCCACGAGATGGCGTCGACAACCGCGACAGCTGCGGCCCAGGCCGCCGGTCGCCAGTACGGCGTGATGTCGGTGATCCCGGGAGCCATGCTGCCCGAGAACAGAACGGTGCCGAACAGATCACCGTGCACCAATTGATCAGGACTCTGAACCGGTTTACGGAGAGTGGCCAGACCCGCGATCAGTTCGAGGCTCTTTCGCCCGTCGGGAGTCGGCGACTCGAGCTGCTCGACGCCCTTCGCAATTCTCAGCGGAACCGTTTCCCAGGCCGCGCGGTCAGCGGCAACAAACACGTCGACCTCCGCCCACGGTGGGACCGGGGGCTGCGCCAGGAATCGCGGACGCTCCAGCGACGCCGTAGCAGCGTGGAGCCTGCACGACATGGAAACAACCTCGTCGTGCCGCGGTTCAGGCGTTCCGACGATGAAAGTGTCGGCGCGCCAACCGGATACGACATACCTGCCGTCGGTGGATCGGACCGGACGGGCCAAACGCACCCCGTCGACTTCGAGATTCTCACGCACTTTTGCCGACCAGGCCGCGCGCGCATGATCCGCGACGGCAGAGAGGACGACGTCTCCACACAACCAACCGCCGTCCCAATCCGCACCGAGTGGGATGGGCTCGACTTCGCGGAGGCCGAAGGTGGAGCACACGTGCTGGGGAGGTTGGCCTGTGCTCACCACCCCAACGCTACCGGTGCGAACCCGCTACGGGGTGCAAGGCACGCCTAGTAGAGGGGCAGAGAAGTATCCACCTGTTTCGCCCACGCGACCGCGCCGCCCTGCACATGAACGGCATCCGCGAACCCGGCGCTCTTGAGGACGGCAAGCGCCTCAGCCGACCGGATACCGGTTTTGCAGTAAAGAACTATCTGCTTGTTCTGCGGCAACGACGCCAACGCTTCACCCGAGACAATCCGGCCCTTCGGAATCAGAACCGCCCCCGGCAGGTGCATGATGTCCCACTCGACGGGTTCCCGCACGTCAACGAGCTGCAACTCGCGACCGCTCTCGATCAGCTGCGCGAGTTCCGGCGCCGTGATCGTCGACTGCGCCACTGCCGCGCTCGCCTCCTCGGACACCACACCGCAGAACTCGTCGTAATCGATCAGTTCCGTCACCGGCGCCCGCGACGGGTCACGTTGCAACCGAATTGTGCGGAATGTCATCGACAACGCGTCGTACATCATCAGGCGACCGAGCAACGGTTCGCCGATTCCCGTGATCAGTTTCACGGCCTCGGTGGCCATGATCGAACCCACAGTCGCCGGCAGGACACCGAGCACACCACCCTCCGCACACGACGGCACCATGCCTGGCGGCGGAGCTTCGGGGTACAGGTCCCGATAGTTCAGGCCCACACCGCCCGGCGCGTCTTCCCAGAACACGGAGACCTGGCCTTCGAAGCGATAAATCGAACCCCACACGTACGGCTTACCGGCGATGACGGCGGCATCGTTGACGAGGTACCGCGTCGCGAAGTTGTCGGTGCCGTCGAGGATCAGGTCGTACTCGGAGAACAGTTCGACCGCGTTGGAGTTGTCCAGGCGGAACTCGTGCAAGCGCACGTCGACGTGGTCGTTGATCTCGAGGATCGACTCGCGCGCACTGACCGCCTTGGAGCGGCCGACGTCCGAGCGGCCGTGAATGACCTGCCGTTGCAAGTTCGACATGTCGACTTCGTCGAAATCGACGATGCCGATCGTTCCCACTCCCGCCGCAGCGAGGTAGAGCAATGCCGGCGAGCCGAGTCCGCCGGCACCGATGAACAGGACCTTCGCGTTCTTGAGCCGCTTCTGACCCGACATCCCGACGTTCGGAATGATCAGATGCCGGCTGTACCTCGCGACTTCTTCCCGGCTCAACTCAGCGGCAGGCTCCACCAGAGGTGGCAGGACGACGGGTGATGCGGACACGAACGAACTCCTGAATTATCTACTTACGCTCTCGGATACGGCCACGGATTGAAACGGCAGGTCAGTCCGTTCATCGGTACGACGCCGTCGGGATCGAGGACCGCGATGTCGTTATTGGCGGTTCCGAACGTCTGCTGCATCATGATCGGCGCCAAACCACCTTCGGTTTCGCACGGCTGATGTTGGGCGTATCCAATGGCATGGCCGACTTCGTGGTTGATCTGATACTGCCGGTACGAACCGATGTCACCCTGGAACGAGATTGCTCCGCGAACCCATCGCGGCTCGTTGAGCAGGACTCGATCCATACCCGGGTTGTAGCACGAGCCTTCGAGTTCGATCTCGTATCCACAGCCGTCGCGAATGGTCATCTGAGAAGTCAACGAGATGCGGAAATCGGGCGAACCGGAATCGATACGCCGGAATGCGACCTTCGGATCGTTGGTCCAACTCTTGGGATTGGCCAGCGTCTGATCGATCATCCGGCCGTACGACTCGTCGCCGCCGAATCCGGTGGTGTCGACGCCGTCCTCGATTTCGACGGTGTACGTGAACTCACGCTCGGTGCCCTGCCCGACCTTGCCCGTAGTTCCGGGGACTATGTGCCACGTGCCACCACCGGTGACCGCAAACGGTCCCCCATCCGGAAGTGCTCCGGATGGTATCGATGCCGCGAACTCGCCGTCGGCAGCCGGCGGAGCCCCGATGACATCGGTCCCGTCGGTGCTGTGCGCGAGGTCGGCAGTAGCCGTCGTAGACGAAGAGGAATCCGTGACGGGGTCCGCACGCAGAGCGTCGAAGATGACAAAAATCGTCAGAATCGCGAGCACGGGAATCGCGTACGCACGCCACCCGTACGTCGCAACGAACTTGCCGAGCCGACTCTGCTTACGGGCACTGCGATCCGGCCGTGGGGTGCGTGGGGTCTTGCCCACCTGCCTCTTCGTGGGATCCCACTGCGCTCGCAACGGCTGGTGCGACGCAATTCCTCGGTAGTCGCGCTCTCCGTACATCCGGTCCTCGTGCGCACGGCTCTCACCGTCCTGGTTGCCCCACGGCTCGCTCACTCCGCTGCGCATTCGAAGCTCGTCACGGTCAGGGTTCTGCGTAGTTCGTCCACGCATGCGCGGTCCCCCTGGGTCAGTCACGGCTCCAGAATCTCACATCCCGCAAGCGGCAGGCTCCGACCGCACGAAACCCGCAGGCAAGGGCGTGTCAGATGTGCCATCCACCACATCACGCCGCGCGAGGTTCCGCTTGCCGAGACGAAAAAACGCGAGCGCGCGACACACGGTATCGTTCATGCAGCTACGGCTGATGTGACGGAGGATACTGGCGAGTACGCATTCGCGACTCGACATATTCGTGCCGCGGCCGAATTTTACTTTTGCTCAGATTGGACAGCGACATGACAGAACTCGCGGATCGGACAGAATCCGATCGCGGTACATCGGCCGGTAAGCCGGCTGGAACCCGTCGCAGCACCCGCCTTCCGCGAGATGCACGCCGGCTCCAGCTCCTCGCCGCTGCCAGCGAGGTGTTCGTAGCCAACGGCTACCACTCTGCGGGTATGGACGAGATCGCCGAATGCGCAGGCGTGAGCAAGCCGGTCTTGTACCAGCATTTCCCAGGCAAACTCGAACTGTATGTAGCGGTTCTGCAGAGTTACGTCGACAGCCTTATCTCCGGTGTCCGCCAAGCCCTGCGCTCTACCACCGACAACAAACAACGTGTGCGTGCCGCTGTTCAGGCATTCTTCGATTTTGTCGACAACGATTCACAGGGCTTCCGCCTCGTCTTCGAGTCCGACATCATGGGTGAGCCGCAGGTGCAGACGCGGGTCGAGCAAGCCACCGAAGCGTGCGTCGACGCAGTCTTCGACCTGGTCAGCCACGATTCCGGCCTCGACCCCTACCGGGCGCGCATCCTTGCCGTCGGCCTGGTCGGCGCCAGCCAGTTCACGGCTCGCTACTGGCTGGAAGCCGCTCGCCCGATCCCCAAGGAAGAAGCCATCGAAATCACGGTGACCCTGGCCTGGGGCGGTCTCTCGAGAGTGCCCTTGCAGTCCTGAAGACACAGCAGTCCTGATCTTTACGGCAGTCCTGTTTCTTGCAGAAAAGGGCGGGCAGTCTCAGCTGAGACTGCCCGCCCTTTTTCTTACCTAACGCATCAGACGGTAGGCGCAAACCCAACCTTGCGGATATCGGACGGACCGATTTCCACATATGCGACGCGGCTCGCCTGCACCAGGAACTTGCGGCCCTTGTCGTCGACGAGCGAAAGAACCGGCTCGCCGCCACCGAGGACGCCTGAGACCAATGCCTCAACCTCGTCCGGGGTCTGTTCGCTGTTGACGATGAGCTCACGCGGGCTGTCGATTACACCGATCTTGACCTCCACGGTCAACCTCCGAACTGTTCGTGAAATACATCAGCTGTCCTGGCCAGGCTAATGCAGCATCACTCCCACATGCTCGCTGCCGCGCTGTGCCGATAGCGAACAGGCTCAGACCAGTCCGAGCGTGGCCATGCGCTCGGCATGCTTTTCCTGCATACCGTCGAACAATGCGACCACACCGTTGAGATCACCGGAGGCCGAAATCACCAGGTCCGTCAGATCGTCGCGCTGCGCGAGAACAAACTGTGCCTGCGTGATCGCCTCACCGAGCAGCCGGCGTCCCCACAGCATGAGGCGGTCCTTGACCCGGCTGCTCGACTCCACGGCTGCCTTCACTTCGAGGACCACGAATTCGGAATGCCCGGTCTGGGAGAGAACGTCCTCGACGATCTCGGCCACGTCTTCCGGTAGCGAATGACCGATTTCCCGATAGAAGTCGGCGGCAATTCCGTCGCCGACATAGGCCTTCACGAGGGATTCCATCCACGTCGACGGGGTGGTCGACGCGTGGTAGTTGTCCAGCGCGCGAACGAATGGATCCATGACCGCAAAGATCTCGTGCCCACGTTCCGTCAGAGCCGCGCTCAACGTCTCGAAGTGCGCCATCTCCGCCGCTGCCATGCTGGCAAAAGCAACCTTTCCATGCAGGTCAGGAGCCATCTGCGCGTCCTCGGACAAGCGATAGAACGCTGATATCTCGCCGTACGCGAGCACCGCGAACAAATCGATCACGCCGGGATGGTCGGAAGGCACCCGGCCGGCGGTTCCAGTGTCAGTCGAAGCATCAAGATCGTGTGCGCCCATGCCTACGAACTCTAGTGCCACATCCCCGCCCGGTCCCCTCGATCACCACATGTCGACAGGGGTGATCTAGGCCATGCTTTGCTGGGAATTGCCCGGTTACCGTTACAATGGTTTCGGGAGTCCGCTTAGTTTCCCCCGCCCGTTCATTCAGCGGGGATGATCTAGTACTCACGGACCCCACAGATAATGTGCGCGCACCTGCATCGAAGGTTGTTGCCCGCTTCGCCGAGATTTCACGGACGGCATCAGAACATCGGTCCGCGAAACCCCAGTGCTGAGGCGTAGGCAGAGCCGACGAACAAGAGGGCATCGACTTCGGCCGATTTACGGCCAGGCCCCTTACCTTGTGCGTGCGTACCGCAACGAGGAAAGGCTAGTCCCCTGAGCAAGATCACGATCGACCACGAAGACGAAGCAACAGAAAACACCGTGTCAGTTCAGCTCGACGACACTCATGTACCCCCGACGTTTGCCGAACTCGGCGTTCGCGACGAAATCGTCCGCGCGCTGAACGAGATCGGCATCGAACGCACTTTTGCCATCCAGGAACTCACACTTCCGTTGGCTCTCGCCGGCGACGACCTCATCGGTCAGGCCCGCACCGGAATGGGCAAGACCTTCGGTTTCGGCGTCCCGCTGCTGCACCGCATCGCCACTGCCTCCAACGGCACCGCTGCCCTCGACGGCACGCCCCGCGCCTTGATCATCGTCCCGACCCGCGAACTGTGCATCCAGGTTGCTCGCGACCTCGAGAACGCCAGTAAGTACCTCCGCGTCGGCGATCGCGGTCTCCAGGTTCTGCCCATCTACGGCGGCCGTCCCTACGAAGCTCAGATCTCGGCACTCCAGAAGGGCGTCGACGTTGTTGTCGGCACCCCGGGCCGCCTGCTCGACCTCGCGAACCAGTCGCACCTGATTCTCGGCAAGGTCGGCGTTCTCGTACTCGACGAAGCCGACGAAATGCTCGACCTCGGCTTCCTGCCCGACATCGAACGCCTCATGGGCATGGTCCCCGATAAGCGTCAGACGATGCTGTTCTCCGCAACGATGCCGGGCCCGATCATCACCCTGGCGCGTACCTTCCTGACGCAGCCGACGCACATCCGTGCCGAGGAAGCCGAATCGTCCGCCGTGCACGATCGCACGAGCCAGCACATCTACCGTGCGCACGCACTCGACAAGGCCGAGATGGTCGCCCGCGTGCTGCAGGCCGAAGGTCGCGGCGCAACCATGATCTTCACCCGCACCAAGCGCACCGCCCAGAAAGTCGCCGACGATCTCGCCGAGCGCGGCTTCTCTGTCGGTGCCGTCCACGGTGACCTCGGACAGATCGCCCGTGAAAAGGCCCTGAAGGGCTTCCGTAACGGCAAGGTCGACGTTCTTGTCGCCACCGACGTCGCTGCTCGCGGTATCGACATCGACGACGTCACCCACGTCATCAACTACCAGTGCCCCGAGGACGAGAAGACGTACGTCCACCGCATCGGCCGTACCGGCCGAGCAGGACGCACCGGTATCGCCGTCACGCTGGTCGACTGGGACGACATCCCTCGCTGGCAGCTCATCGACAAGGCACTGAGTCTCGGAATTCCCGACCCGGTCGAGACGTACTCGAGCTCGCCGCACCTGTACGAAGAGCTGTCCATCCCGGCCGACGCGAAGGGCACCGTCCGCAAGGCTGCGCCTGCGAAGGCGCAAGCTGCGCCCGAAAAGGCGAACGCGGACACGAAGGCTGCTGCCGACACCGACGGAAGCGAAGAGAAGGCCGCTCCTCGTCGCAACCGGACCCGTCGCCGTACCCGGGCCGGCAGCGAATCAGCTGACGCAACTCAGACAACTGCACCCACGGCGGATGCTGCTGCACCCGCCGACGATGCTGCCACGTCAGCCGATTCCGACGCCGCATCCAAGCCGCGCCGTCGCCGTCGTCGTCGCCCGGCGCAGGCCGTTGCGGCAGCCGCAGCAGAGTAAGCTCCCCATGTGCTGGCACCTGAACGGCGTACTCGCTCTGATGTAATCGCGGCTCTCGGTATCGCGCTGGCCGTGATCGTGGCGGTGACCGTGGTGTGGTTGCGCAGTGATGCGCGCGGAACCACCTCGGTCACCGCTGACACGGCTCTCCCTCCGCTGACGACGTCCGCGGTTCTTCCGGACATTCTGCGCGAGGTGTGGGCGTTCCCGAGCGCGGACTCCACAGCTCCGATCGCCGTGGGCAACGCCGCAGTCACAGCGGACGGCTCCGACGTCGTCGGCCGTGACCCCGCCACCGGGGACGAAGTGTGGCGCTACTCGCGCAACTATCCACTGTGCGGAGCTATCGGTTCCTGGGATCGAGTCGTGGCGGTATACCAGGACGACCGTGGGTGCTCACAAGTCACCTCGCTGGTAGCCGACACCGGAGCACGTAAAGACCAGCGCAACAGTGACGCCGATCCGGCGGTCACCTTGTCGGCCGACGGCACCTATGTCATCTCCCTCGGTGACACCCGCATGGAACTGTGGCGCTCGGACCTTGTGCGCACGCTCGAGTACGGCCGCGTCGACGCCCCGGTCAATCCCAACAAGCAACCGCACGCAGGTTGCGAATTACTCAGCGCCGCTTCAAGTTCCAGCCGCGTGTCCGTCCTCCAGAAATGCGAGGGCGACGCATCGAACCGTCTGACGATCATGAATCCCGCCCCGAAGGATGCTCAGGAACCACAGGAATACGGCACGGTCGTGCTTCCGGATTCCGAGGGTGCCCGCGTCGTCGCCGTGTCCGGTGAGAAGACCGCCGTCTATCTACCCGGCGCAAACGGAACCGTCTCTCGCCTCAGCATTTTCGACGGCGCCGGCACCGCACTGGTCGACTACCCCGTGAACGGCGTCGACTCTCAGCGCGCAACCCTCCGCACCGACAAGAACAGCATCACGTGGTGGACGGGCACCCAGACGATCAATCTTCGATCGAACGACTTGACCCCCACCTGGATCGTCGAGGGAACTGCCGGTCCGGGCACGCTGGTCTCCGATCAGCTTCTTGTTCCCGTACCCAACGGAATTGCCGTGATCAACCCCACCGACGGCGCCGTCATCCGCATGATCGGCGTCGACCGCGGCGACGTCACGTCACCGATCGTCATCGCGAGCGCCGGCGACACCATTCTCGAACAGCGCGACGGCACCCTGGTTGCGCTGCGCTGACTTGCCTCAGACCGTCGGGTCCGGCACAAAGGTGACGATTTCGCTTCCCGCCCAATGCTTTACAAGGTTCGCCGCCAGATCGCGATAGGCGTCGGCCCCCTTGTTCTTCCGGCCGGCCAATACCGTCGCACCGGACGCCGACGCCTCGGCGAACTTTACCGTCCGCGGGATCGGCGGAGCGAGCACCGGCAGTGAGTAGCGGTCGCTCACATCTGCGAGGACGTCGCGGCTGTGTGTAGTCCGAGCGTCGTACAGCGTCGGCAATGCACCGAGCAGAACCAGGTCGGGGTTGGTGATCGCCTGCACTTCGCGCACCGTACGCAGAAGCTGCCCCACACCGCGATGCGCCAGCGTTTCGCATTGCAGCGGAACAAGAACCGACTGCGCGGCAGTCAATCCGTTGAGCGTCAACACACCCAACGAGGGCGGGCAGTCGATGATGACGACGTCGTAGTTCCCGAGCAGCGGAGACAGCGCACGCTTGAGCGCGAACTCTCGGCCCGGACGCATCAGCAGGAGCGCTTCCGCTCCCGCCAGATCGATGGTTGCCGGCAGAAGATCCATGCCGTCACCGGTAGACAGGATCGCATCGGCGGCGTCGAGATCACCGGCCAGGACTTCGTTGACCGAACGTTCGAGCCGATCGGGATTGTGCCCGAGCGAGAACGTCAGGCACCCCTGAGGATCAAGATCCACCACCAGTACACGTTGACCGATAGCGGACAGAGCCGCACCGAGGGAGGCGACGGTCGTGGTCTTGGCCACGCCGCCCTTTTGATTTGCCACTGCGAGAACCGTCGTCACAGATAGATCCTTGCGCATTTCGAGCGAAGAGGCGAACGCTACACGCGGATGTCGTGTCACGAGTTGTCCTGCAATGATGGGCACATGGCCTCCTCGGTTCGCAGCACCGTCACGTCCAATCCCCGCGTCATTCTCTTGCGTCACGGCGAAACCGAATGGGCCCGCAGCGGTAAGCACACCAGTCGCACCGAAGTCCCGCTCACCGCGCTCGGCGAGATCCAGGCCACCGCCACCGGTAATCGCATTCGAGCACTCGGCCTCCGCAATCCCATGATCCTGACCAGCCCACGGCTGCGCGCCCAGCGCACGGGCGAGCTCGCAGGGCTGCCGGACGAGCAGACCTGGGATGCATTGTCCGAGTGGGATTACGGCGACTACGAGGGACTCACCACGCCTGAAATTCGCACAAGCGTCCCCGATTGGACGGTGTGGAGTCATCCCTGCCCGGGCGGCGAGCATGCCGACGAGATCGGCGCCCGCACGGACATGGTGCTCAGCCTGGTGACGTCTCAGCTGGCCGAACGGGACGTCATCCTGATCGGGCACGGGCATTTCTCCCGCGCTCTCATCGCGCGGTGGCTCGAACTGCCCGTCTCCGAGGGCCGACGATTTGCCCTCTCCCCCGGCGCCTACTCGGTGCTCGGGTACGAACACGGATCGACACATCTCCTGCACCACAACGTGCCACCGCTCGTGGAAGGCTGAGTGCCATGATCCGACGCGCCACTCCCGCCGATGTCCAGCCGATCACCGACATGATCTACGAACTTGCCGATTATCAGAAGGCGCTCGACGAGTGCACCGTCAAACCCGCTCAGATCGGCGAAGCACTTTTTGGTGATGCGGCGTCCGCTTTTGCCCATGTCGCGGTCTCCGAGAGCGGAGATGTTGTCGGTATGGCGCTGTGGTTCCGCAATTTCTCGACCTGGGAAGGCGTCTACGGCATCTACCTCGAAGACTTGTACGTGAAGCCCTCCGAGCGCGGATCAGGCCACGGCAAAGCCTTGTTGGCTGCTCTCGCGAAGGAATGCACGGACAACAACTACTCACGCCTGTCGTGGTCGGTGCTCAACTGGAACACATCGTCCATCGGGTTCTACGAATCACTCGGCGCCGAGGCGAAAACCGAGTGGACCACCTACCGACTGACCGGCGACCACCTGGGTTCGTTGGCCGCGCAGGCTCGCTAGAGCGTCAGCTGTCGGTCTTGTCCCGACCCTCCGTCGTTTCGGTCTCCTCGGTCGCGATCTCGTCGGAGAATGATCCGTACTCCAGTGCCATCCACTTGGACGTGGGCGCGGAGAACAGGAAAACCAGCGTCACGAGAACAACCGCTCCGAGGACAACACCGAGAAATACCTGGTGCGAGTCGGTCAAAAGCGACCAGGCAACCGGCAGAAGCAGCAACTGCGCAACGACGGCAATCGCGCGTCCCCACCGCCGACCCGTCAGCAGCGCGATACCGGCAGCCAACACGGCACCACCGAGAATTGCCACCCACGCGGCAAACCCGTAACCGTTGGTCACGCTCTGGTCGTGCCCGGTCAGACCCCGAATTACGGCGACTACGGCAAAGCCGGCCGCAACCAGACCTTGCAGCGTCACGAGGGCACCCGCCCACCTGACTGTGTTGGGAAGGGTATTCGGACTGGCAGTATTCGGCACGAGACCAGCCTAGAACACGACACCGGATAGGCTCATGCCCCGTGCGCGCACTGCTGATCGTCAATCCCAATGCCACCTCGACCACCGCGGCCGGTCGTGATCTGTTGGCTCACGCTCTCGAGAGTCGGGTGCGACTGACCGTGACGCACACAACCCATCGTGGTCACGCCGCCGAACTCGCGCGGCAAGCGCACGAAGACGGTTTCGGTGTGGTGATCGTCCACGGCGGCGACGGCACCGTCAACGAAGTGGTCAACGGCCTCCTCGGATCGCCGCATCCGACATCGATGAAAGCCGTGCCCGTAGGACCCATTCCGACCGTCGCGGTTGTTCCCGGTGGATCCGCCAACGTGTTTGCCCGTTCACTGGGCATTGCACCCGATCCTGTCGATGCCACCAATCAACTGATCGATCTCTTGAGCGAGCGGACTCGTCGACGCATCGGACTTGCCCACGCAGACAACCGATGGTTCACGTTCAACGCCGGGATGGGCCTCGACGCCGATGTGTGCGAGGCCGTCGACGCCAGTCGTAAGAACGGTGATCCCGCGACGCCGAGTCGATACGTGCGCACCGCGATCGCCGCGTTCTTCCGGGCCAAGCGAGCCGAACCTGCACTGACGGTCCAGCTTCCGGGTCAGGATCCCATTCCGGGCGTCCACTATGCATTCGTGTCCAATTCCAGCCCGTGGACCTATCTCGAAGCGCGCCCCGTACACACCAATCCCGGAACGACTTTCGACTCCGGGCTCGGACTCTTCGCGATGACGAGCACCAAAGTCCTTCCCTCCCTGAAGGTTGTCCGGCAACTGTTGGCGAAGGGCGCAGAGCCGAAATCGAAAGTCCTCGTACGGACCGACGACGTCGCGGCCATCACCATCGAGTCGTCACGGCCGATCGGTTTTCAAATGGACGGAGATTTCATCGGACTTCGCAAATCGGTCGAATTTACCGCCGTACCGGACGCACTCGAGGTCTTCGCTCCACTGCCTGCGTGATCCACACAACTGTCTTGACCTGCAAAAACAGTGGAAAACCGTCATTGCGCTCCGGTAAAATGCCGATGACTACAAGGTTGCCAATCGGTACGTCCGATTTTAGTGAGTTGGCCCACGAACCTGTCCAAATCTATTGACATACCGCGAGTTCGTGAAAGCATTCACAAGTAACAGTGCGGAAACATTGATTACGCACACACAAACTCATTGGTACCAAACGGTGTATTCACACCCAGCTTAAGGAGCGAAAAAGATGGACTGGCGCCACAACGCAATCTGTCGCGACGAGGATCCCGAACTGTTCTTCCCGGTGGGAAACAGCGGACCGGCCCTCGCACAGATTGCTGATGCCAAGGTTGTCTGCAACCGCTGCCCCGTCACCGCCGAATGCTTGTCCTGGGCTCTCGAGTCCGGTCAGGATGCAGGCGTGTGGGGCGGAATGAGCGAAGACGAGCGTCGCGCTCTCAAGCGTCGTAACGCACGCACTCGCGCACGCACTTCCGTCTAGGCAAGTACTCGAGTACTTCAGACGTCCGACGCGAACGCGAGTACAGCTCCTCCCGTTTTGCCGTCGAAGACGACAGCCCGGCACACCATGGTGCCGGGCTTTTTGTCTGCTCGAAATATCGCGATCGATGCGAATCAGTAACGCGCACTTCGCCTGCCGAGCGGCACACGGAGAACCGCATCGGTTCCGCCACCACTTCCCGGGTGCAATCCGAGTGAACCTCCGAGTTCTGCACCGAGCAGTGTCCGCACGATCTGCAAGCCCAGACGGTCGGATTTCTCGAGACTGAAACCCGCAGGCAAACCACGCCCGTTGTCGTGGATAATCACGTCCAGCCACCGCGCCGAACGCTCCGCACTGAGAGTCACGGTGCCCGCGACGCCAGGATCGAACGCGTGCTCTATCGCGTTCTGTACCAACTCCGTCAGCACCATCACCAGCGGCGTCGCTCGCTCGGCGGAGAACACTCCGAAACTACCCTCACGCCGGATCGTCACGGGCGCACCGACTCCCGCGACATCGGAGAGCATCGGAACCAACCGGTCGATCACCTCGTCGAGGTCGACCTCCTCGTCCACCGACATCGACAACGTGTCGTGCACCAACGCGATCGACGTAACGCGTCGTACCGATTCGGTCAAGGCCTGGCGTGCTTCGTCATTGCCGGTTCGCCGAGCCTGCAGGCGCAACAGCGCCGCGACGGTCTGCAAGTTGTTCTTCACACGATGATGAATTTCGCGGATGGTCGCGTCCTTGCTGAGCAGGGCACGATCTCGCCGCTTCACCTCGGTGACGTCGCGGACGACAACAGCAGCCCCCACATGGCGTCCACCCGGTTTGAGGACCAATGCACGCAGCAACACCGTGGCACCACGCGCTTCGATCTCCATCCGTCGACCGGGCTTGTCCGCCAAAGTGTCTCGGATGTAGCCGGCAGCCTCTTGCGATTCGAACGGGTCGGTCACCAACATCCGCGTCACCGCGGCGAGATCCTGGCCCACCAGGTCCGCACTCAACCCCATGCGGTGATAGGCGGACAACGCATTCGGGCTCGCGTACACCACCCGCCCCTCGGTATCGAGCCGGATGAAACCGTCGCCCGCACGCGGACTCGAGTTGGTATCCGAACGCGATTCCCGAACCGGGAACGTGCCGTCGCTGATCATCTGACACAGGTCGGCAGCGCAATCCAGATACGCCACTTCCAACGGACTCTGCGCCCGCTGATGCGAGAGGTTGGTATCGCGACTCAGGGCGGCAATGACACGGCCGTCCAATCGCACCGGCAATGCCTCCCGGCGCGGCGGCATACCTTCGCGCCAGTCAGCGTCCTCCGTCCGCACCACCTGTCCCTCGACCAACGCGCGCAGAACCTGCGGATGCTCGGACTCCGACACAAGGGTCCCGACAGCGTCTTCCGGGAATGCCGTCGACGCGGTGGTCGGGCGGCAATGCGCGACGCAGATCACGCTTCCGGACGGCGCGGACTGATCCGATTCGGCGGCCACCCACAGCAGGACGTCGGCGAAGGAGAGGTCGGCGAGGAGTTGCCACTCGCCCACCACCCGTTGCAGATGATCGACGGCGGTGCCGGGTAGGTCGGTGTGTTCTGCCAGGAGGTCGCTGAGAGTGGACATTCGCGAACGCTTAGGAGATCACGGCGATCAAGTCGCCTTGCTGGATGACATCGCCGACCTTGACTCCCACGGTGGTGACGGTGCCCGCAACCTCCGCCAGCACCGGAATCTCCATCTTCATGGACTCCAGGATGACCAGCGTGTCGCCGTCCGCGACAACATCGCCCTCACTCACGACAACCTGGAACACCGTGGAAACCATTTCCGCGCGCACGTCTTCTGCCATCGTGAACCTCACTTCTGCCGAGAACCGGTAGGACTTCCGCCGCCGGGAGACCCGATCGACCTGCCAATGGAACCACACCGAGGTGGGCGTGAAAGAATGACGCGAAAGAAACAGAAGGGAGACCAATCATGGGTAAGCGCGGTCGTAAGAAGCGTAGCCGTAAGGGCAGTGCAGCTAACCATGGCAAGCGTCCAAACGCCTGACATGTAGTGCACCGACAACAAGGGGCGGGGAAGCAGTCTTTGCTTCCCCGCCCCTTGTTGTTGTTGACGTCTCAGACGCCCCCAGCCGGACTATTTGTCGGTTTCGGTACTCGTCACGATGATCGTGCGTCGCAACTCGATGGTGAGCCTCTGACGGAGGCTCTCGGGCGCATGCTCGCCACCGCACTTGCGGCTGATCAAACTCTTGACCTTCTCCTCGATTCCGTACGCTGCGAGGCAGGAACCACAATCGTCGATGTGTCGCTGCAGACGCGCACGACTGGCATCGTCGCATTCACCGTCGAGCATCAACCACACGTCGGCAATGACCGCTGAGCAGTCGAGCCTTTCGAATTCGTCCTGCGTGCTCATCGGGTAACACCTTCCGCTTCGGCAGCTACGTCCTTCTCGCCCCGGTTGAACCCGCGGTCCTTCGCGACGTCGCCCAACAATCCGCGCAACTGCTTACGTCCGCGATGCAGCCGTGACATCACCGTTCCGATGGGCGTGCCCATGATCTCCGCGATTTCCTTGTACGGGAAACCCTCGACGTCCGCGTAGTACACCGCCATGCGGAACTCTTCCGGCAGCTCCTGCAGAGCGGCCTTGATGTCGTCGTCGGGAAGCGCGTCGAGCGCCTCGACCTCAGCGGAACGCAGCCCGGTCGACGTGTGCTCCGCCGTAGCAGCCAACTGCCAGTCGGTGATCTCGTCGGTCGGATACTGCGCCGGCTGACGCTGCTTCTTCCGATACGAGTTGATGTACGTGTTGGTGAGAATCCGGTACAGCCACGCCTTGAGATTGGTTCCGTCACGGAACGATCGGAAAGCCGTGTACGCCTTGATGTACGTCTCTTGAACCAGGTCCTCGGCATCCGAGGGATTACGCGTCATACGCAGCGCGGCACCGTAGAGCTGGTCGAGCAAAGGCAGCGCGTCCCGCTCGAAACGGGCAATCAACTCATCCGCAGTTTCGGGCGTTTCGGACGCAACGGCATCGGCAGGTTCGGTGACCTCCGACTGTTCGTCCTTGGGCCGGTCGTGTTCCAGCACTCTGATCCCTTCACTAGCCGTGGGGATCAAGGTTACCGCCATCGTCAGTTCCGACCTATGGGCCGGTCGTGGCTCGCACACAGCCAGCACGGTCGCTCCTTCACTTTTTCCGGATGGATCAACCAGTACCAACACCACTGCCTCGGACTACATTCCCCGCGCTTCTGGACATAGGGTGTCGTCATGGCCGGAACTGCGACCCCTGCGACCAAACTCCTCGAGAAGTCGAAGACCGCCCATCAGGTTCACAGCTACGACCACGACCCGCGCGCGGAATCCTTCGGCGACGAGGCGGTCACCGCCCTGGCCGGGGCTGTCGGTGTCACGGCAGATCAGATATTCAAGACTCTGGTCATCAAGCTCGACACCGGGAAACTGGCCGTTGCCGTACTCCCCGTCCCGAACAAACTCTCGCTGAAAGCCGCTGCCGCCGCGCTCGGCGCAAGCAAAGCCGTCATGGCCGACCGCGCCGACGCAGAGCGCTCGAGCGGCTATGTCTTCGGTGGCATCTCCCCGCTGGGGCAGCGCAAGAAACTGCCGACGGTGATCGATGCGTCAGCACTCGAGTGGGATCGCGTCCTGTGCAGCGCGGGCCGGCGCGGACTCGAAATCGAACTGGCACCTGGCGACCTTGTCGATCTGTGCGGCGCGACGACAGCGTCGATTACTGCCGGCTGACAATTACTCGAACAGAGCCGTGGGCCTAAAGTCCCGAATCCGCCTACACCTAAGGTCCCGTCGATAGCCAGTCGGCGGGACGTTTCCCGGAGAGATTCACCCCCGAAATCACCCTTTGCAACGCATCCGAAATATGTTCCGACGCAATGGATTAGCGCATTTCTGTGAAATGGCGCACGATCAGCAAATCGGACTTGACGGACATAGCGACCATCGAGTTACCTAGTAATTGAAGGATTGATCAACTACCCACCGCCATCGGCACACTCTTCGATTCGACCTGCCCGGCCTTGCTGTGCCGTGCGTCCATCCGAGCCTGTGCGCCGCCGCTTTCGGGACCGAAAGGCCATACTGTCGTGAACAATCAGCGCGGACGTACCAAGATCTACGCAGCAGCAGTAGCCGTCGCCAGTTTCACCGCATTCGCGGCTGCGGCTCCGGCAGCGGCAACAGATGGCGACAACGGCGAGGCGACAACGGCGCAGACAACCGCCGAGTCACCCTCCACCACCGAGTCGGCAACGCCTTCCGAGTCCACGCCAGCAACAACTCCAGCAACGTCGTCGGCAACTTCGGAGACCACAACGGCAGCGACCACAACCCCCTCGGTAAGCACAACAACGCTGTCGGTTGCCGCAAAGTCGACCCCGACGTGGACCACGCCGACAGACGGCATCGCCGCAGGTGGGCGCGAATATTCCGTCTCTCCCGGAACCGTGACGGTCTACTACCCCGACGGGCAGAGCGCTGCGATGGGCCAGCACATCAACCTGACGATCACGAACCCCGACACCGGCGAGACCATGCAACTGGGGACACACATCGACGGCAACGGGCAGTGGACCGAAAAGTTCATCGGTCAATCCCCCTGGGTGCTCGATATTTCCTCACACCCGAACTTCCCGGGGTGGGAGAACTTCGATATCACCTGGGTGCAGGTCGACGGCCAGAACTACCACTACGGCGAGCACGGTGAACCGCCGATGCCCTCCGATCCCAAGACACCCGAAACAACAACCAGCACAACAACACCCGTGACCACCACAACGGTGACGACAACCCCCGTCACAACAACACCCGTCACGACCACCACCGAAGTAACGACCACAGAACCGACCACCACCACGGTCACCACCGAACCGACCACCACCGAAGTAACGACGACGGAACCGACCACCACGACGTCTGCGCGAGTCACCACGTCGTCCGCAGTGTCGACACCGTCGGCAACGTCGATTCCCACAACCACCACTCGGGTGATCGTTCTTCCCCCGATTCTCGTGGGAATCCCGAAGATCGACGGTGGGACCCCGGCGCCCACGACGGGACCGTCGAAGGAACCGGTGTACGTGGTCACTACCCCCGAGGGGTACAAGGTCCACGGTTACGACGATCCGCAGGGCACATTTGTACCTCTGGCCTACGACGACGCTCTGGTGTTCCAGACCGGGGCAGGTGAGTCCACCGGACCGTCCGGTGTGCTGATCGCCGGAATCGGCGGCGCGGCATTGCTGGTCTCCGCCGCGGGTGCATTTGTTTTGCGCCGTAAGAATGCGCCGAACCAGCACTGATCGGTGTCGTGTCCTGATCCTGGCAATGCTCTTTCTGCTACTGCCAGGGTGCGCGGTCTCCGGACAAGCTCGCCTCGAGGCCGCGCACACATCGGCCGACACGATTCCTGCCGATTCTCTGCAATCGCAGTCGGTCCCGATGGCCCAGCCGACACGGTTGTCGATCGCCGATCTGGGGATCGACACGAAAGTGCTCCCGATGCCCGCAGGCGCCTGCCCCGTGCTCGATCCACCGACCCTGGCGGACGCGTATTGGGTCGGCTGCCGCAGCGAGCCTGGAACAGACAGTGACGGAACGGTTTTCGTGATCGGCCACGCCGGCGCCGGGACTGCGGCAGTGTTCGACACCCTGCCGGACATCGTGGCCGGCAGCCGGGTGCTGATCGAAACGGATTCCGGCACACTCGAGTACACGGTGCGTTCGACTGCGCTGTACGAGAAGTTCGGCGAAGCGCAGGAGTCGCCGGAACTACGCCTTCGACAGCCTGGACGGCTCGTCCTGGTGACGTGCTACCTGGAGAACGGAACAACGCTGTCGTCGAAGAACTTTGTTGCCTACGCCGAGATCACCGGCGCCCTGGCTCGATGAGGGATTCGACCACGCGGCGTAGTGGGAGTCGCTAGCCTCTGGGCCATGAACCTCACGTCTGTCCGACCACACCTGACAACGCTTGCAGTGGCCGCTGCGCTCGCGATCTCGCTCACCGCCTGCGCAAGTAGCGACAACACAACCAAAGAGGTCACCGTCGTCGGAACAGGTGAGGTTCGCGGGGCCCCTGACATTCTCAGCGCGGGCATCGGCGTCGAGGTTGTTGCGCCGGATGTGTCGGGAGCGGTATCCCAAGCGAACGAGAAGGCCCGGGCGATGATCGACGCGATGGTCGCCGCGGGTGCAGCTGCCGAAGACATTCAGACCAGTGATCTGTCCGTCCAGCCGCAGTACGACGGATCCGGTGGGCCTTTCGGCGGCGCAACAGTGACGGGTTACCGCGCGACCAACTCGGTGCGGATCGTCGTCCGGGATCTGAGTAAAGCGTCGGCCGTGCTCGACGCGGGGATCGCCGCCGGCGGTGATGCGGCACGCCTCAATACAGTCGCCTTCGATATCGACGACGATTCGGCGCTACTCGCCGACGCTCGGACCCGGGCCTTCGAGGACGCACAGAACCGCGCGGAGCAATACGCCGATCTTTCCGGAACCTCGCTGTCGAACGTCATCACCATCACAGAAGCACCCGGCACCACCGGCGACCAGACAATGAGGGCACCCGGTGGCGCGATGCTCGATATGGCCATTGCACCGGGAACCCAGCAGGTGTCCTTCGAGGTCACCGTGACGTGGGCTTTAGAATGACGTGGCGCTCGACTAGAGCAGACTGATCTGCTCCCCTGCGCGGTCGACGTCCGGCTCGATCAATTCGCGCCCGTTGTTCTTGACGCTGTTGACGAGGGGCCTCACTCGGTCGATCTCGATCCCCGAGAACAGTTCGGGCACCGGTTCGAGCAGTGACGGGTTCGCGCCGTGATCGGGATCGAGCCAGGCGTCCCAACGATCACGGGGCAGGGCGAGTGGCATCCGGTCATGTACCTGTTCGAGGTGGCCGAGCGAGTCCACGGTGACGATCGAACAGCTCAGAACCGGATCGGCGTTCTCGATCCGTGGATCGCGCCACGCCGACCACACTCCGGCCATGAACAGCCTCGATCCGTCGCCGCGGTGCATGTAGTACGGGATCTTCGACGCTTTCTTGCCACCCTGCGGTTCGGTCTGCCACTCGTACCAACCATCCATCGGGACGAGACAGCGCTTGTATTTGAATGACGTTCGGAATGCCGGTTTCTCCGCCAGGGAATCGGCGCGCGCGTTGAACAGAACCGGGCCCTTGCCCAATTCTTTCGTCCACGAGGGCACAAACCCCCATCGCATCTGCCGAATCCGCTTGGCCGGATCGCTGTCGGGGTTCTCGCGATCGTGGCGCTCGACAACCGTCAGCACCGGCGTCGTCGGTGCCACGTTGAAATCCTCGGCGACGGCCGACGAGTGATCGGTCTCGTCGATCGCATCGAGTTCGACTGCCAGGCTCGCCGGGTCCGCTGTGGTCGCATACCTTCCGCACATGACACCCAGGGTGGCACGGTTTCGACCAATCTCCCACTGATGAGAGAAGATGGACCTCGTGAGTCTGAGTCTGTGGAGCGCCCCTCTAGCCCAAACGCCGGTCGACGCAGTGGTGACACTGCCCGGATCGAAGTCCATCACCAACCGAGCCCTGATCCTGGCAGCGTTGGCGGACGGTCCGTCCACCCTCACCGGCGCCCTCCGCAGCCGTGACGCAGACCTCATGATCGCGGCATTGCGTGACCTCGGGATCGGCATCGAGGAAGCGGGCGATCCCAGCACGCTCGCCGTCACACCCGGACCGCTGCGCGGCGCCGACGTCGACTGCGGGCTCGCCGGTACCGTCATGCGATTCCTTCCGCCCCTGGCTGCAACGGCTGACGGCGTCGTCCGTTTCGACGGCGACGAGCAGGCCCGGACGCGGCCACTCGGCACTATCCTCGATGCTCTGCGAGGCCTGGGCGCGCAGATCGACGGCGACGCTCTGCCGTTCACCGTGACCGGAACCGGGTCGCTGCGCGGCGGAACCGTCACCATCGACGCGTCCGGTTCGTCACAGTTCGTCTCAGGCCTGCTGCTCTCGGCCGCAGCGTTCGAGCAGGGCGTCACCGTGCACCACACCGGCAAGCCGGTTCCGTCGATGCCACACATCGACATGACCGTCGAGATGCTGCGCGAAGCCGGAGTGTCCGTCACGACTCCGGCCACGGGCGGCGACGCCGACACCTGGCGGGTCGAACCCGGACCGGTGCGCGCTATCGACTGGGTCATCGAACCCGATCTGTCGAATGCCACACCATTCCTGGCAGCAGCGGCTGTTACCGGCGGTACCGTCAGCGTGCCGTTGTGGCCGTCGTCGACAACGCAGCCCGGCGACGCGATCCGCGATATTCTCGCCTCGATGGGAGCCGAGGTCACCCTCGCCGACGGCATCCTTACGGTGCGAGGTCCCGAAACGTTGCGCGGCATCGACATCGACCTGCACGACGTCGGTGAACTCACCCCGACGGTTGCGGCGCTCGCCGCGCTGGCAGAGGGAACGTCTCATCTGCGCGGCATCGCACACCTGCGGGGCCACGAGACGGATCGACTGGCGGCACTGGCGGACGAGATCAACAAGCTGGGCGGGTCCGTCACCGAAACCGATGACGGCCTGACCATTGTCCCCGCGAAACTGCATGGTGGGCAATGGCTCTCGTACGCAGACCATCGCATGGCCACGGCCGGCGCGATCATCGGCCTGGTCGTCGACGGCGTGGAGGTCGACGACGTCGCAACCACGGCCAAGACGCTGCCGGGCTTCGAGAACATGTGGACAGACATGCTGGCACCCTCCGCGCGAAAGGCAAGCTTCTGAGTCCGCGGCAGTACGACGAGTCCGACGTCCGGGTCCGCCCCGGTCGCGGATCACGCCCACGCACCAAGACCCGCCCTGAGCATCTCTCTGCCGAGTCGGGGATGGTGGTCTCGAAGGATCGTGGCCGGTGGGGTTGCGTCCTCGGCGGCGATCCCGACCGGCTGATCGTGACGATGCGCGCCCGTGAACTGGGCCGCACGCCCATCGTCGTCGGTGATCAGGTGGACATCGTCGGCGATCTGTCTGGCAAGACCGACACCCTCGCTCGCATCGTCCGGGTCTCCGAGCGTTCGACCGTGCTACGACGCACCGCTGACGATACGGATCCGTTCGAGCGCATCGTGGTCGCCAACGCGCAGCAGTTACTGATCGTGGTTGCCTTGGCTGATCCGCCGCCGCGCACCGGATTTGTCGAGCGCGCCCTGGTCGCGGCATATGTGGGCGGTCTCACGCCGATCGTGTGCCTCACCAAGAGCGACCTCGAACCGCCGGAGGAGTTCGCCAGCACCTTCGCCGACCTCGACATCCAAGTGGTCGTGGCCGGTCGTGACGATCCGCTGGACGAACTCACTGCCATCCTGCACGACAAGTTGACGGCCCTGATCGGGCACTCGGGCGTCGGTAAGTCGACGTTGGTGAATCGCCTTGTCCCCGACGCCAATCGAGCCGTCGGCATCGTCTCGGGCGTCGGCAAGGGACGGCACACGTCGACGCAGTCTGTGGCCCTCCCCCTCGCCGAGGGAGGTTGGGTGATCGACACGCCGGGCATCCGATCGTTCGGCTTGGCCCACATTTCACCGGAGAATGTTGTCGCCGCTTTCTCCGACCTCGCGGCACAGATCGAGGATTGCCCTCGCGGATGCACGCACCTCGGCCCGCCCGCGGACCCGGAGTGCAAGCTGGATCTTCTCGAAGGAAAATCGGCCCGTCGTGTGATTGCCGTGCGGCAACTCCTCGAGGCCATCAAATCCAACGACCAGTACTGACAAACGAGAAAAGCCCAGACACCGATTTCGGTGTCTGGGCTTTTTCGGTAGTTGATCAGCGCAAGCCGAGCAGGCTCCGCAGCTTTCCGCTCTTACGCTTTTGCGCTATGGCGCTCTTGAGTCCACGACGACGGCCGGTGACCGGATCGACGCTCGAGGCGGCGTTGCCGCCGAACATCAACTCGGATGCCGTTTCCGGCGCATTGTCGACGGTGTCCTTGAGGTACTTGTTTGGCAGCGACAACTTGGCGATGGTGCGCCACGACTTGGCGTACTGCACCAGGAAAGGCCCGGTCGTGTAAGGCAAGTCGTACTTGTCGGTGAGCTCACGAACCTTGACCGCGATGGCCGGGTACCGGTTGCTCGGCAGGTCGGGAAACAGGTGATGCTCGATCTGGTAGCTGAGGTTGCCGGACATGAAGTCCATCAGCTTGCTGCCCTCGATGTTGGCGCTACCGAGCATCTGACGCAGGTACCACTGCGCCTGCGATTCGCCGTCGATGTCTGCCTTGGTGAACTTCTCGGCGCCGTCCGGGAAATGCCCGCAGAAGATGATGGCGTTGGTCCACAGATTGCGGATGATGTTGGCGGTGAAATTCGCACTGAGAGTGCTCTTCCATGCCGGTCCCGTGAGTGCCGGGTAGACGACGTAGTCCTTGACCAGTTGCTTGCCGACCTTCTCGCCGACCTCACGCAATTTACGACGCGTGTCGTCCATGTCTGCGCGACCCTTGGCCACCTTGCCGAGCTCGAGATGCTGCGCGGCGATGCCCCACTCGAAGAAGAGCGCCAGCAGGGTGTTGTACACGAGGTTGCCGGCGTTGAACGGCTTCCATCGCTGGTCGCGGGTGACGCGGAGCAGTCCGTATCCGACGTCGTCGTCCATGCCGAGGACGTTGGTGTACTTGTGGTGCAGGAAGTTGTGGGTCTGCTTCCAGTGCGCCGACGGGCCGGTGACGTCCCACTCCCACGAGCTCGAGTGGATTTCCGGATCGTTCATCCAGTCCCACTGCCCGTGCATGACGTTGTGGCCGAGTTCCATGTTCTCGATGATCTTCGCGACACCGAGAACGCCGGTGCCGAGCAGCCACGCCGGGCGCTTGCGGCTGGCGAACAGGATAGCGCGACCACTGACCTCGAGGGTCCGCTGGAGACGAATGACATTGCGGACGTAGCGTGCGTCTTTCTCGCCACGTGAATCTTCTATGTCGCGACGGATCGCATCCAGTTCACGACCGAGCGCCTCGACGTCGGCTTCGGTGAGATGCGCATATTCCTTGACGTCTGCAATCGCCATGCGGGCCTCCTACGGTGAGTTCTTGTCGAAAAGTTCATGCCGAACGGATTCAACACGACCTACTCTAGCGTAAGTTACGGCACCGTAGGTTAGCTTTTGCTCGATGTAATCTATATCACTTCTTGCGCTTCGGCAGGCGAGAACGCGCCTGCGACTTCAAAGCCGTCAACAGACCCAAGCGCTTGCCGGTCACCGAATCGGTACGCAGATCGTCGACCATCGCCATCGCAGCACCCTTGAGGCCAGGCTCCCGGAACCGCAGCTCCGAGGAAGTCTCCGGCGCATTGTCCGAGGTCGCGATCAACCACTTGTCCGGCAGGGCCAGCTTGTGAATGGTGCGAAGCGCAAGCAGATACTGCTTGAACAACGAACCTGTCGTGTACGGAAGATCGAACTTCTCGCACAGCGCACGCATCTTCACAGCAATCTCCGGATAGCGATTACTCGGCAGATCCGGGAAGACGTGATGCTCGATCTGGTAGCTCAGGTTGCCGCTCATGAACCCCATGAGCTTTCCGGAATTGAAGTTGGCGCTGCCGAGCATCTGACGCAGGTACCACTCGTGACGTGTTTCCTGCTCGAACTCTGCGACGGTGAACTTTTCCGCACCATCGGGAAAATGGCCGCAGAAGATGACCACGTACGCCCAGAGGTTACGAACGAGATTTGCCGTCGCATTAGCCGTCAGCGTCGATTTCCACGCGGGCCCGGTCAGCAAGGGGAACACCACAAAATCCTTGCCGACCTGCCGGACGATCTTGCGTGCAAAATCCTTGTTGGCCTGGGAGTTCAGCTGCCCCTTCGCGGCACCTTCCAACTCGGAAGCCGCAGTCAGGTCATGCAGGGCGATGCCCCACTCGAACGTCGCCGCAAGAATGACATTGGCAATCGGCTGCAGAAGGTTGATCGGCTTCCACGCCTCGTCCCGCGTCATCCGCAGGATCCCGAAGCCAAGATCCTCGTCCATCCCGACAACATTGGTGTACGTGTGATGCTGGTAGTTGTGGGCACGTTTCCAGTGCTCGGACGGGCCCGTCTGATCCCATTCCCACGAGCAGGAATGAATCTCCGGATCGTTCATCCAGTCCCACTGCCCGTGCATCACGTTGTGCCCGAGTTCCATGTTCTCGATGATCTTCGAGATGCTCAGCAGCGCCGTGCCCGCCAACCAGGCGGGACGGTACTTGCTACCGAACAGGGCGATACGACCGCCGAGTTCCAAGGCGCGCTGGACGCGAATGACCCGACGGATATAGCGAGCATCCCGGATTCCACGAGAGTCTTCGACATCCAGTCGAATCTGGTCCAGTTCACGCCCGAGCGCTTCGACATCAGCTGCGGTGAGGTGCGAAAACTCTTTGATGTCGGTGATTGCCACCGTTGTCCTCCGTGTGCCTAGAAGCTATGCGTCCAGCGTACAGTCGCCCGCCGCGGCGGAAATGCATGTCTGGATGCGTTCACCCTCGACATGCTGCTTTCCCGAGCGTAGGTCGATTGCATGACCGGAAACGAGAGGTACAACACAAGTCTGGCAAATGCCCATTCGGCAACCGAAAGGCATCAGAGCGCCGGACTGTTCCCCGGCTTCGAGAAGTGTTGTCGCACCGTCCACCGTGACGGTCTTTCCCGATTTCTCGAACGTGACGGTGCCGCCGTCTGCGGACGCATCGATCCTCGACACCGCAAACCGCTCCATGTGCAGGCGGTCTTCGATCCCCTCGGCTTTCCACACGTCGTCGATCTCGTCGAGCAACGGCAGGGGTCCACAGGCCCAGGTGTGACGCTCACGCCAATCCGGGCACACCTGATCAAGTGAACTGAGCTTGAACTTTCCGTCGCGGCGCGTCAGCTGAATGTGGCTGACAAAATCCTCGTGCTCGGCATGTAGTGCCGTCAGCTCGTCCGCGAACATGACATCGGATTCCGTGGGAGCGGAGTGCACGTGCATGACGTCGGGCAACTGCCCTCGACGATTCATCGTGCGCAGCATGCCCATGACAGGCGTGATTCCGCTGCCAGCGGTGATGAACAGGACCTTCTCCGGCGGCGGGTCCGGCAACGCGAAGTTACCGGCCGGCGTGGCCAGACGGACGATCGTGCCGGACGGAACAGCTCCGCTGACCAGGTGGCTCGAAAGGAAACCCTCGGGCATCGCCTTCACCGCGATGGAGATCTTCTTGTTCTCCCAGTTGGGCGGCGACGTCAACGAGTACGACCGCCAATGCCATCGCCCGTCGATGTGCAAGCCGATACCGATGTACTGCCCCGGCTGGTAATTGAAGTCGAAACCCCAACCCGGCTTGATCACGATCGTCGCGGAATCCTGAGTTTCCGGTCGAACCTCGACGATCCGGCCACGCAGTTCGCGCGCCGACCACAACGGATTTGCCAGATGAAGGTAGTCGTCAGGCAAGAGAGGTGTGGTCAATCGCGCTGCGGCACCGCGCAGCAAATTGAGCTTCGACCGCGCTGCCGGAACTACCGACGCTGCCGGTGCCTCGATCCAGTCCTTCAGACCCATCAGACCTCCACCTCTCACCTGCAATGCTCACCCGCACTACCTATGCCTACGCTATCGTAGGTTATCAGGTTACGGTACCGTAGGTTACTTCATAGTAAGGACAGCGGGTGTCCGATTTCAGAGCAGGTCGAGCAGGAACGGCAACTCTTGCGCCGCGTACCACGCCAACTCGTGATCTTCCGCGTCACCGAGGGTGAACTCGGCATCCGTGTCGCCGAGATCGGCAGCATCGACAATCGCCGCCGCCCGCTCGATATCCGGTTCGGCCTGAGCAAGATCAACGTGAACGGACGCGACCTGCGCCATCGTGACCGGGCCAGCCAAGCGGACTACCGCGTCATCGAGATCCGGACGCAACTTCGCGTCCTCGACATCCGCCGCGACCACCGCACGCCGGAACGTCACCGGTCCATCAGCGCCGGCAATCAAGCGCAACGACGCCCGCGCCGCCTCACTCATCGCGACTTCCGCCAACTCGTCGTCGTCCCCGGCCGCATAGGCCTCACGCAGTGCCGGAGTGACGGCAAACGCAGTCCGACTCATCGCGTCGAACTCCTGATCGGCAACCAAACGCTGCAGAATTTCCACAGTTGCCGGTACGTACACCCTCATGAGACCACCTTCGTTGGACTGTCACGACGCGCGAGAAACACCTACCGACTGGCGTCGGTCAACTCTTCGAGAGACTCGAAGAGCAACGAACGCACCACGTCGACGTCCGACATCGCGTCACGGTCGGCATTCAAACCGTAGTAGACATTCCCGTCATACGACGTCAAGGCAATACTGAGTGTCTGATTCTTCAGCAATGGCGAGACCGGATACATCTCCTCCATCCGCGCGCCACCGATGTACAGCGGAAACTGCGGACCCGGCGCGTTGGTGATCATGAGGTTGAACATGCGCTGCGAAAGACTGCTGGCCGCGCGCGCACTCATCGCATGGAGTGTGGCGGGCGCGAACCCGGACATCTTCACCATGGTCTGAGCGGTCACCCGACGGCCCTGACGCGCGAAAGCTTCCGTTGCATGCGCGACGTGCGACAACCGGACGACGGCATTGGGCTCCCCCACCGGCAGGTCGATCAGGAACGACGACACATGGCCGGGCGCCTGCGGGTCTTCGACGTCCGGGTTGTCCGGCCCGTCGATGTACACGGACATCGGCACCAGCGCGCGGACAACGCTCGCCTCGGTAACCGGCTCCCCCCGCGACAACAGCCAGTTCCGCAATGCCCCGGCGACCACCGTGAGGATCACGTCGTTGATCTCGCACCCGTACTTCGCCCGAATCCGTCGGTAGTCGTCCAGCGGAGTCTTGGCGACGGACAATCGTCGACTGCGCGTGATCGGCGCGTTGAGTGGATTGTTAGGGGCGACCTGCGCGGCCGTACGCACCACTGCGGCAATCTTGCCGACAGCACTGACCGCCTCCGCCATCGACGTCGTCACGTCGCCCAACGCGGCCCTCGCGCGAGCCACCCCTTCACCCGGACTCGTCACCAGATCAGCGAGCGCACCGATGAGCAGATTCAGATCACTGGGTGGTGGGGCAGGCATCCACAACTCTTCTGCGCCGGGCTGACGCTTCTCCTGCGGATCGAACAAGACCTGACTGATCTCGAGCGCGGTTTCACCGTCGACCAAAGCCGAATGCGATTTTGTGAAGATGGCAAACCTGTCGTCCGCCAGCCCCTCGACGAGGTACATCTCCCACAGCGGCCGGGTGTTGTCCAGCGGCCGGGAAATGAGGCGCGCGATCAGATCGTTCAACTGTTCGGCCGATCCCGGTTTCGGTAGCGCCGACCTACGCACGTGGTACGTGATGTCGAAATCTCGATCGTCGACCCACACCGGACGTGCCAGACCCAGAACAACTTCCCGGACCTTCTGCCGGTACCGCGGCACCAGACTGAGTCGCTCTTCGACAAGCCGCAGCAATTCGTTGTGATCGATCCCGGTACCCGGCTGCCGGAAGATCCCCAACGAACCGACGTGCATCGGAGTGCTACCGGCTTCGAGGAAGTAGAAGGCTGCGTCCTGAGTCGTCAATCTGTTCACCATGATTGATCACCCGCCGGCATGTCGTCCAAACCAGCAGCAGCATCCACACCGGCCGCCCCGTCCACATCGAGCAGGATCGACAACTCCTCGATCGTGTCTGCCGCGTCGTAGTGATGGACACCCACCATTCCGACGTCGACGGCGCCTCGAACATTCACCTCGAGGTCGTCGACGAACACGCAGTCCCCCGGACGCAGACCCAACCGTGTTGCGGCCAGAAGGTAGATATCGGCATCCGGCTTTGCCATGCCGACGTCACCGGAGAGCACGACGTCGTCCACCAACACCCCGTCGCCGAGGTCACGGAGCCACTGCGCGTCCGCTCCGCCGGGATCGTTGCTCACGATTCCCGTCGCGATGCCCGCGCTACGAGCCCGCCGAACCACCGCGCTGAGACCGTCCAGGTCGGACCCCGGACCGAACAGCACGCCACCCACATCCAACAGAAGTCCCCGCACCAGAATTACATTAGGGTGCGGCCGTGATCTCTGCGACATCTGCAGGGGTTCGTGTCATACTTCTCACCATCGTTCGGGGGAGCGATGCAAAAAAATATCCGGGGGATACATCATGACCATCGACCAACTCCACACGCCACAACGCTTTCTCCAACCCGCGCCGCAGTGCGAACCGCCTGCCGATTCCCTGATGATCAGGCGCCCGTCTGCCCGAACCGAACGAGTGCTGGGCACCGCACGCAGAACACCACACAGTGGAACATCAGGGCACAGTGGAACATCGGGGCAATCCGGCCTCACTGCCGAGCCCGTCGCACCCGGTGCCGATGTCTTCTGGAACACGTCGCTGCGCCTTGTCCTCGAAGTCCTCGACCAACGACGAAGTCCCGCACACCTCAAATCAGTACTGTCTCCAACGGTGATGGAACTTGTTCAGCGCCTTTCCATTTCGCATGATCCGACGCGCGGACTCGGCGCCGCTCGAACCCACCGCACACACGTGAACACCGCCTCGCCCCACGCCGCCGAAGTGTGCGCGACCTTTCGACGCGGCCCACGAACCTTTGCGATTGCCGCCAGGATCGAGAACACCGACAACAAAGGCTGGATGGTCACCGCACTACACGTGGTGTGAGCATCCAGCCTTTGTCGGGTGAAAAAGTCAGCGCCTGAGAATCAGCGCTTGCGCTTGGACTTGGGTGCGCGGTTGCCCTTTGCCTGCGTGCGAGCGGCTTCACGACGCTCACGACGCGACGCGGTGTCCCCCGCGTCGACAGCCGGATCGCGTGTGGCCTTTGCCTTCCCGTCCTCGTCCGGACCGGTGTACGTCAGCCTCGACGGGCCGTCGTCGTCAAGTCCCTTGGCGCGCAAGGCCGATGGAGCTGCCGTACCCGTGGAACCTGCCGCCGATTGCTGCGTCGGCAGCGGCTTCGGTGCGGTCGCGGACGCCGCGGCAGCGGAACCGGCCGTGACCGAGATACCCGAAGACGGTTGCGCAGGAGTGGCTTCGACCTGAAGGTTGAAGAGGAATCCGACGGACTCCTCCTTCAAGCCGTCGAGCATGCCGATGAACATGTCGTAGCCCTCGCGCTGGTACTCGACCAACGGGTCACGCTGCGCCATCGCGCGCAGGCCGATACCTTCCTTGAGGTAGTCCATCTCGTAGAGGTGTTCACGCCACTTGCGGTCGAGCACGGACAGGAATACCCGGCGCTCGAGTTCGCGCATTCCGTTCTCGCCGGCAATCGCGTCGATTTCGGCTTCACGCTTCTTGTACGCGGCATGTGCGTCGTCGAGCAGGGCGGTGCGCAGTTCCTCACGGGTGAGGTCGCTGGTGATCCCACCGTCCTCGCCCACGAGAGCCTTGTAGTCGATACCCACCGGGTAGAGGGTCTTGAGTGCCGTCCACAGCTGCTCGAGATCCCAGTCCTCGACATATCCTTCAGCAGTCGCGCCGTCGACGTACGCGGTGACCACGTCGGTGATCATCTGCTCGACCTGGCCCTCCATATCCTCACCTTCGAGGATCTGGCGGCGTTCCTTGTAGATCACGGTGCGCTGCTGATTCATGACCTCGTCGTACTTGAGGACGTTCTTGCGAATCTCGAAGTTCTGCTGCTCGACCTGAGTCTGCGCGCTCTTGATGGCCTTGGAGACCATCTTGGCTTCGATCGGAACGTCGTCCGGAAGATTGAGGCGCGTCATGATCGACTCGAGTGCGGAACCGTTGAATCGGCGCATGAGCTCGTCACCGAGCGAGAGGTAGAACCTGGATTCTCCCGGGTCGCCCTGGCGTCCGGAACGGCCGCGAAGCTGGTTGTCGATACGACGCGATTCATGGCGTTCGGTGCCAAGCACGTACAGGCCACCGGCATCGCGAACCTTCTCGGCGTCGGCCTTGACGTCTTCCTTGACGCGGTTCAGGACGTCGTCCCACGCGGCTTCGTACTCTTCCGGCGTGGTGACCGGGTCGAGGCCGTTCTTGCGCAGTGCGATGTCGGCGATGATGTCCGGGTTACCGCCCAGCACCACGTCGGTACCACGACCAGCCATGTTGGTGGCCACAGTCACCGCACCGGAACGACCGGCCTCGGCGATGATCGTCGCTTCCTTTTCGTGGAACTTGGCGTTGAGGACGTTGTGCGCCACTCCGCGCTTGGTGAACTGCTTGGACAGGTACTCCGAGCGTTCGACGCTGGTGGTACCGATCAGAACCGGCTGACCGTTCTCGTGACGCTCGACGACGTCGTCGACCACTGCGTCGAACTTGGCTTCCTCGGTCTTGTAGATGAGGTCGCCGTTGTCGACGCGGATCATAGGGCGGTTGGTCGGGATCGGAATGACACCGAGGGTGTACGTCTGGTGCAGCTCCGCGGCCTCGGTCTCGGCGGTACCCGTCATGCCGGACAATTTTTCGTACAGACGGAAGTAGTTCTGCAGGGTGATCGTGGCGAGGGTCTGGTTCTCAGCCTTGATCTCGACCTTTTCCTTGGCCTCGATGGCCTGGTGCATGCCCTCGTTGTATCGACGGCCGACCAGCACGCGGCCGGTGAACTCGTCGACGATGATGACTTCACCGTCGCGGACGATGTAGTCCTTGTCCTTGGTGTAGAGCTCTTTGGCCTTGATGGCGTTGTTCAAGTAGCTCACCAGCGGCGAGTTCGCGGCCTCGTACAGGTTGTCGATGCCGAGCTGATCCTCGACGAGTTCGACGCCGGCCTCGTGGACACCGATGGTGCGCTTGCGGATGTCCACCTCGTAGTGGACGTCCTTCTTCAGGAGCGGCGCGATACGTGCGAACTCGCTGTACCACTTGCTGGAGCCGTCGGCCGGACCCGAGATGATCAGCGGCGTGCGGGCCTCGTCGATCAGGATGGAGTCGACCTCGTCCACGATGGCAAACGCATGTCCACGCTGGACCAGATCGTCCAGGGAGTGCGTCATGTTGTCACGCAGGTAGTCGAACCCGAACTCGTTGTTGGTGCCGTACGTGATGTCGGCTGCATACGCGACTCGACGCTCGGCCGGCGTCATACCCGAGAGGATCACGCTGGTTTCCAGTCCGAGCGAGCGGTGAACACGGCCCATCCACTCGGAGTCGCGCTTGGCGAGGTAGTCGTTGACCGTGACGACGTGAACACCGTCACCCGCGATGGCATTGAGATAGGCCGGCAACACACAGGTCAGGGTCTTGCCCTCACCGGTCTTCATCTCCGCGACATTGCCGAAGTGGAGTGCCGCGCCACCCATGATCTGCACGTGGAAGTGCTTCTGATCGATGACTCGCCACGACGCTTCACGCGCGACGGAAAAGGCCTCGGGCAGCAACTCGTCCAGCGTCTCACCAGCGGCGTAACGCTCGCGGAACTCGTCGGTCTTGGCCTTGAGTTGATCGTCTGTCAGGCCTTCTACCTCGGGCGACAGTGATTCGACATGCTCTGCAATGTGCTTGAGGCGCTTGACCATGCGACCTTCACCAACACGGAGCAGCTTCGATAGCGACAGCGACGGCACAGTCTTGTTCGTCCTCAATCTTCGGCAACAAATGGGTGACACAGTAAAAATCCGGCCGGGGTCCGAAAACTCCGGCCGGATTCCATGGTAGGCGCTAACTCGAGGTTGCGAGGCAACCCACCTACAGATCGGTCACGTCAGGCGGATCAGGCCGTAGTCGAATGCGTGCCGACGGTAGACGACGGACGGCTTGTCGGACTCCTTGTCATGGAAGAGGAAGAAGTCGTGACCGACCAGTTCCATCTCGTAGAGAGCGTCGTCGATGTTCATCGGCTCGGCTGGGTGATCCTTGGTGCGGACCACGCGGCCCGGGCCGTCGTATTCGTCCGGTTCTTGACCGTTCAGCGAAATATCGGGCGTGGCACCGAGTGAGTCTGCGTCGACTAGCGAGGCGGTTGCCTCGGCGACGGACAGCGGTCGCTTGTCACCGTAATGGACCTTCTTGCGGTCCTTGGTTCGACGGAGGCGGCTCTCGAGTTTGTCGATCACCGATTCGAATGCGGCATAGAAGCTGTCTGCGGCGGCTTCTGCTCGCGCTACCGGTCCTTTGCCGCGGGCCGTGATCTCGACTCGCTGGCAGTTCTTGGACTGACGTCGATTACGTTCGTGCTGAAGTTCCACGTCGAAGTGGAATATGGAGGGGTCGAAGTGTTCCAGTCGCGCCAGCTTGTCCGAAACATAAACTCGGAAGTGATCGGGTATCTCGACATTGCGTCCCTTGACGACGATGTCGGACTTCGGAACGGTGGTTTGCGTGGAACGCTCGGTCGTGGCGTCCTCGATGAAAAACGAGGCTTGCGAAGGGGTCGTCACTCGTACCTCCCAATTACGGCCCCGCTCAGTGTTTGAGCGGCGGCAAGTTCTTCAAGTACCGAGAGGGGATCCGCCCGGCATCAGGATTGAAGTACCACCTCCCACCTGTTTTCGGGTGTGCCGCCGACGCTAGTACGTAATCCGCGCGAGTGCCACTGTTAGCCCGAAATTCATTTACACACCGGCAACAACGAGCACGAGAGTTGTCCGGATTCCGATCCTCGCGAGCACCCGAATCGATTCTGCCGCAGTCGCTCCCGTCGTCAGCACGTCATCGAGGAGCACTACGTCGACGTCTCGATCCACCAATCCGGCCCCCGCGCGTGTCACGACGATTTTCTCGGCAACGTTGGTGGCCCGAGCAGCGGCAGACAACCCGACGGAATCGCGGACGCCACGCGTCATGGCCAATGCCGAATGAACTTCGGCACGGCGCGGCGGCAAGACCTCACAGGCCGCATGAGCAATGCGGCGGACCGGATCCCCGCCGCGCGAACGAGCGGCGCGCGAACGGGACGGGGCCGGGATCAGGACCAAAGTTCGACGCGTCGGATGGTGGAGCTCACCCCACCGCGCCAGATGCGTCAACGCTTCGGCCACAGCGACTCCCAAAGGCGCCGCGAGGTCGCGTCGGCCGCGCTCCTTGATCTCGATCACACTGCGCCGTCTCGCGCCACTGTATGGACCGAGCGCCCACGCCGGCGCGCCGGGATCGACTCGAGGTGTGAGCCGGATCGGATGATCGCGAAGCATGGCGACGCAGTCCTCGCACCATTGCACACCGATCCGTCCGCATCCCCCACACTCACGCGGCAACACCAGATCGAGCGCTGCCCCACCGATACTGCTCCATGTCCGAAAACCGCCGACCCCCATGCCTGTCAGTGTGCATCCGCCCACCGACAGCAACCCCCGTGCACCACCGGGAAACTCAGCCGGGCAGTACCGGAATCGCCCTCTGCCCCGTCAATCCAGGCACCTCACGCCACAACCTGTCGCCCGCGGGATCGTTGTTGTTCAACTGGAAAACTGCTCGGGCATCGGCAACGTACTCGGTGGTGGGCGACGCGTCGACGGACACCACCGGCGCCGTGAGATTGCCCCGGGGCAACGAGTCCATTCGAGAACCGTCGATCGCGACCTGCACAACGGGTACATCGGAGTTGTTGCGTGCGATCACAATGGTGTCGCTGTTGCTCCAGTCGAGTGAGAGCGCTGTGCTGCCCAATCCCGGAGCCACAGCCCGCGGACTGGTCAACGCGAAAACGCCGCTGGGCAGGCGGACCACGGTCGCCAGGTACACCTTGCCGTCGATGATCATCGCCGCTCGAACTCCGTCGCGGGACAGGCGCAGCTCGGTAATGTTCGATCCCAGTGGGATCAAAGCGCCCACGTCCACGTTCATGACCGACGTCCGACCGGTAGTGGGCTCGCGAACCACGCGCACCACGGTGTTGCCGTTCACCGCCGCCCAGATCGTGTTGTTGTCGATTTCCCACGTCGGCCTGGTGATCACCGGGGCGTCGAGGACCGGGGCTGCACCTTCGGTGTATGGACCGAGTGTCAGCGAAAATCGTTTTGCAGGATCAGGATTCGCGGTATCCGCCACTGCGGCGACGGTCTTGCCGTCGCGAGAGAGCGCAACAGACGCAAGATTGCCTGCAGTTCCGGCAAATCCGGGCACGGGTGTGACCGCTTGTTCACCGACACTGACCAGTGAACCGTCGCGTAGGGCGTGCAACCCGACCGTCGCACCGGTCGTCGCCAGCGGATTCGTGGAGGCGACGTCGGCCGTTGTCCAGCCTTCCGGATGCGCTGCGTCCAAGGGCGCCCCGTCCACCAGCAAAACGTAGGGTCCGGCGATGTCGGCGCCGGCCAATGTCCAGATGATCTGGGCGGCAAACAAAGCGCGAGTTTCGGGGTCCATCGACTGACCGATCCGGAAATCGATGCGGATGCCCCCGAGACCGACTCCCACCTGACCGGCTCGACCGTCGGCCTTCGTGATGGGCCCGATCACCGAGACGCCTGCGCCCAGTTCGTTGCGGACCGCCGACGCGAGCGCCTGCTTGGGCCCCTCGATCAGCAGGCCGACCAACTGCGATGTCATCTGGTCCTGGGAACCCGATATCCAGCGTAGATCCGGAACCATGGTCTGTCCGCTGGGATCCGGGAAGAACAACGACTTCCGTTGGTACGCACCGAGGAACGCCGCGCGCTCCATGATCACACCCGAAGGAAGATCGCTGATCCGCCACTCGCCGTCGACCAGAGTCAGCGTCATCTTGGCTTCGTAACTGCCGTCCTCGGGAACGTAGATTCCCCCGGCTTCTAGACGCCCGACCTTGTTGACTCGAATCGTGTAGATCGCTTCCTGATCGGTCCGCGACTCCGAGAGCGTGTCGACCTTGTCGACGATGATGGCGCTTGCTGCGTCGTCCCATTTTGCGGACATCTCGGGAGTCAGGTACTGCCGTGCCGCGAGGTGCCGGTTCGCGGGTTCGGTGCTCGCTTTCACGAAGTCCCGCACCAACAAATCGGGCTCACGCCCCGAGGCCGGCGGAGCAACGGGAGTCCCCGGCGCCACAGTGGCAAGCGTCCCGATCGCCTGCGGCGACGACGAGGCAGGCAAGCTCGCGCACGCACCGGTCAACAGCAGCGCGCTCAGGCTCAGCGCCAAGAGACCACGGCGGTATCGCTGCATCACGAACGCTCACCCCCTTGCGAGCCGGTTCGTGATTCGGTCTCGTGCGGCGTCGGAATCGACGACGTGACCTCACCGACCTCTTCGGCGACGATGTCCGCATTGGAGGGTGTGCGCACGAACTTGGCCGTCGTCGGCTTCAGCGGTAGCGGGCTGGACACCAGCTTCTTGCCGCGCACTCGCGGCAACGTCAGACGGAAGCACGCGCCGACACCGGGCTCACCCCAGGCTTCGAGTTTGCCGTCGTGCAGATTGGCGTCCTCGACGCTGATCGCCAAGCCGAGACCTGTGCCGCCGCTACGACGGACCCTCGACGGATCGGATCGCCAGAAGCGGTTGAACACAAGTTTCTCCTCGCCGGGACGCAGCCCGACACCACTGTCACGAACGATGAAGGCCAGAGCGTCGTCGTCGGCTCGCAAGCGCAGCAGGATGGGTTTTCCTTCTCCGTGATCGATGGCGTTGGCGAGTAGGTTCCGCAGGACCCGTTCGACTCGCCGCGGATCGACGTCGGCGATCACCGGATCGTCTGGCATGTCGACTATCAATTCGGTGCCGGATTCACGGGCGAGGTGGCGGACGGTGGACACCGCGGCCCGCGCACACATCCGGACGTCGAGTTGCTCGGACGCAAGTTCCGCAACGCCGGCGTCGTGCCGGGAAATCTCGAGCAGATCGGCCAGCAGACCTTCGAACCGGTCGAGTTCGGCAACAAGCAGTTCCGACGAGCGGCGGAGTATCGGATCGAGGCTCTCGCTGCCGTCGTGGATGAGGTCCGCGGCCATCCGCACTGTGGTGAGCGGGGTGCGCAGTTCGTGGCTGACATCCGATGTGAAGCGTTTCTGCAGATTGCCGAACTCCTCGAGCTGGGTGATCTGCTTCGACAGGCTCTCCGCCATTTCGTTGAAAGACATTGCGAGACGAGCCATGTCGTCCTCACCGCGAACCGGCATACGTTCCTTGAGTCGGCCGTCGGCGAAGCGCACCGCGATCCTCGACGCCGATCGGATCGGCAGCACTACCTGCCGCGCGACGAGCAGAGAAATCGCTGCCAACAGGACCAGTAGGACAGCGCCACCGATCAACAGGGTGCTGCGGACCAGCGACAGGCTGCGATCCTCACTGGCAAGTGGGAACACGAGATACAACTCGAGGCCGGAGATCGACGACGCCGTGGGACTGCCGATGATCAAGGCCGGGCCGGAATACCCTTCGGGATCCGAGACCGTTGCGAACTGGTAGGCGATCTGTCCGTTGTGAACGAACTCACGCAAGTTGTCGGGGATCTGATCAGCCGGCCCGGCAAACACCGGATCTCGGGGCCCGTCCTGCTCGACGATCAGCGCGGGATCGAAGGTGCCCGCAGAACCCGATGCTTGACCGCCCGCCTGATTGCGGCTCGTCAAACTTGACGCCGCACTCTCGAGTTGGTCTTTGAGGGCTGCACTGCCGTCGACGCCGGCCAACTGATCTTCGACGACGCCTCGGGCGCGATCCATCTCCTCCGTGGCGGCGGTGATCTTCGCTTCGAGCAGACGGTCGGTGATCTGGCTCGTGAGCACAACACCGAGGATCACGATCACAATCAGCGACAACGACAACGTGGAGACGACAACCCGCAATTGCAGTGATCGTCGCCACGTGTGAGCGAGGGTGTTACTCAGTGAGTGGCACCACCGGAGAAAAGGCGTCAGCCACCGATTGAGGCGGCGACGCCAACGGGAAACGCCACCGGTCACGGCGGTCCGGCCTTGTAGCCGACACCCCTCACCGTCAAAACCACTTCGGGATTCTCGGGATCGGTTTCGACCTTGGCGCGCAGACGCTGGACGTGGACGTTGACCAGGCGGGTGTCAGCGGCGTGACGGTAACCCCACACCTGTTCGAGGAGCACCTCACGGGTGAACACCTGCCTGGGCTTGCGCGCAAGAGCGACGAGGAGATCGAATTCGAGGGGTGTGAGCGAAATCTGCTCGCCGCCGCGGCTGACCTTGTGCGCCGGCACGTCGATCACGATGTCGGCAATACTCAGCAGTTCCGCCGGTTCTTCCTCGGTCCGACGCAGGCGAGCGCGAACCCGGGCGACGAGTTCCTTGGGCTTGAACGGCTTCATGATGTAGTCGTCCGCGCCGGACTCGAGGCCGAGGACAACGTCCACGGTGTCGGTCTTCGCGGTCAACATCACGATGGGAACGCCGGAATCCGCACGCAGGACCCGACATACGTCGATGCCGTTCATGCCGGGCAGCATCAGATCGAGCAAGACAAGGTCGGGCCGAGTCTCGCGCACCGCAGCAAGTGCAAGAGTTCCGTCGCCTACCACGTAGGGATCAAAACCCTCACCCCGCAGCACGATCGTGAGCATCTCGGCGAGTGCCGTGTCGTCGTCGACAACCAGAATCCTTGGTTTCATATCCCTATCGTTGCATCTTCGAGTCGTAATTAAGACCGTTACGTGACTGTGCGGCGTGCCGCGTGTTCCCTCTACTGTGCCGGAAACTTCCGAATCGGGTGGCTATCGTGACGCATCACCCGAAATCGACCAGTTTGCGGGCAAGGTCCGACGGGTCCGTATCGGGACCAATGACCCACCACGGTGATACCCACTCGGCTGCCGCGAGCTGTGCGTACAGCTCGCCAGTTCGGACCTGGAGGTCTCCGTCGCGCTCGTAGGCGTCACGCTCGCGCGTCGAATCTTCCACCTCACGACTGCGCGCACGCTCGTTTGCCAGTGCGATCGGCACGTCGAGGTACATCTGCAAATCAGGCGCCGGGAGGCCGAGGCGACCCAGTTCCAGATCACCAACCCACGCCACCATCTCGCCGTCGACGCCCTGATGCATCCGCGCCGCGTTGTACGCCGCATTGGACGCGACGTACCGATCGAGCAGAACAATGTCGTTGGTACTCAACAACTCTGCGACCTTCTCTGCCGCTCCCGCGCGGTCGAGCGCAAACAGCACCGCCATCGCGTTCACGGACTGCGCCAGGTCTCCGTGCGCTCCCTTGAGGGCTTCGGCCGCAAGATCGGCATGGATCGATTGTCCGTAGCGGGGGAAATCGAGCGTGGCGACGGTGGTCCCCGAGCGCCGAAGCTCGTCCACCACTTTGCCGATCAACGTCCGTTTGCCGGCTCCGTCGAGCCCTTCCAACGCCACGAGTATTCCCACGGCTGACAAGCCTATCCCGCAGCCTGACAAGCCGATCCCCCGGTCCGTCGAGCCAGACCGGGGGACGGCGTTGTTACTTCAGGCCGGCACTGTTACTTCAGACCGGCACGGCTACTTCAGACCGGCACTGCTACATCAGTAGCGGTAGTGCTCGGGCTTGTACGGGCCCTCGACGTCGACGCCGATGTACTCTGCCTGCTCCTTGGTGAGCTTGGTCAGCGTGCCACCGAGGGCCTCGACGTGAATCTTGGCGACCTTCTCGTCGAGATGCTTCGGGAGACGGTAAACCTCGTTGTCGTACTCCTCCGGCTTGGTCCACAGTTCGATCTGCGCGATGACCTGGTTGGAGAAGCTGTTGCTCATCACGAACGACGGGTGGCCCGTCGCGTTGCCGAGGTTGAGCAGACGACCTTCGGACAGCACGATGATCGAGTGACCGTCGGCGAAGGTGAACTCGTCGACCTGCGGCTTGATGTTGATCCGCGTGACATCACCGGACTTCTCGAGTCCGGCCATGTCGATCTCGTTGTCGAAGTGACCGATGTTACCCAGGATGGCCTGGTGCTTCATGGCCTTCATGTGCTCGAACGTGATGATGTCCTTGTTGCCGGTGGACGTGATCACGATGTCGGCCCATCCGATGGCCTGCTCGACGGTCTTGACCTCGAAGCCGTCCATCAATGCCTGGAGGGCGTTGATCGGGTCGACCTCGGTGACCGCGACGCGAGCGCCCTGGCCACGAAGCGCCTCGGCGCAACCCTTGCCGACGTCGCCGTAACCGCAGACGAGTGCAGCCTTGCCGCCGATCAGGACGTCGGTGCCGCGGTTGATGCCGTCGAGCAGCGAGTGACGTGTGCCGTACTTGTTGTCGAACTTGCTCTTGGTGACCGAGTCGTTGACGTTGATCGCGGGGAACGTGAGTTCACCGGCAGCGGCGACCTGGTACAGGCGCAGAACGCCCGTTGTGGTCTCTTCGGTGACGCCCTGGACGGATTCGGCGATTGCCGACCACTTGCCCTTGTCGGCCTCGAGGGACTGACGCAGGAGAGCCAGGAAGACCTTGTACTCGTCGGAATCCTGATCGTCGTCCGTCGGCGGAACAACGCCGGCCTTCTCGAACTGCGCGCCCTTGAGGACGAGCATGGTGGCGTCGCCACCATCGTCGAGAATCATGTTGGCAGGCTCACCCGGCCACGTCAGCATCTGCTCGGCTGCCCACCAGTACTCCTCGAGGGTTTCGCCCTTCCACGCGAACACCGGAACGCCCTTGGGCTCTTCCGGGGTGCCGTGGGGACCGACAACGATAGCGGCGGCTGCATGATCCTGGGTGGAGAAGATGTTGCACGAAGCCCAACGAACCTCGGCGCCGAGCGCGGTCAGCGTCTCGATCAGAACTGCAGTCTGAATGGTCATGTGGAGCGAACCGGAAACGCGAGCGCCCTTGAGCGGCAAGACCTCTGCGTATTCACGGCGCAGCGCCATGAGGCCCGGCATCTCGTGCTCGGCCAGTCGGATTTCCTTGCGACCGAATTCGGCGAGCGAAAGATCTGCAACTTTGAAGTCGACACCGTTACGGTTGTCGGCCACGGGCGTTGTTGAAACTGAGGTCGTCATCGTCCCTCTCCTGGTTGACGTGCATACTCCACTCCAGGCTATCCGCTCGACCCACGCAGTAGGACATCACCGTGATTGCGGCGAACCTCACACCGTGCCGCGCGCGCCTCGGGCAACATCGATGAACGGTCCGAGCAAGGCACCCAGATCCTCCGCCACCGACGCCCCGGACTCGGGCGGCATCGATATATAACTCAGGCCAAGCCTCGCAATTGCCCTGGCCAGGATGCCCGCATCAGCGGCCGACGCCTGAATCCACCCACGCTGAAAACTCTCCGACAACCGAGTTGATGCCCGATCGATGATCACGGCGCTGTCCGTCGTGATCAAACGCAACAAATCGGGCTTCGCCTCCCCCGTCAGGAGCGAACGCACCAACGGGTCCATCGCACTGGAGGCAAAGAACTCCCCGAACCCGGACATCAGGGCGTCGACGCTCCGACCCTCGTTTGCTGCAACGGCGTCGTCCACAGCGTCGACAAACCCGTCCGCGAGCCGCAGCGCGTACGCCTGCGCCAGACCCTGCCGCGAACCGAACTCGTTGTAGAGCGTCTGCCGACTGACACCCGCATGCTTGGCCAGAACGGTCAGACTCACCTCGGACCAGTCCCGCTCGGTCAGCAACTCCCGCATCGAATCGAGCACCGCACCGCGCAGCAGCAGACGGGACGCCTCTTTCTGAGGCAAGCGGGTGGGCGTCGACATCATGATGACGACATTACCGCCGCTCCCGCCGACCCACTCAGGCCCGCTCGATCTCCACCATGAAGAAATCACTCTTCGCTGCGCCGCAGTCCGGGCAACTCCAGTCGTCCGGAATGTCATCCCAGCGAGTACCTGGTTCGATACCGTCGTCTGGCCAGCCTTGCGCCTCGTCGTACTCGAATCCGCACTGCGCGCACTGATACAGCTTGTAGTCGTTCATGATTCACTCCCCTGCCTTTGCCGAAACAGTTTCGAAGTCCACCTTTTCCCGGACACCACAGTCTGGGCAGCACCAGTCGTCGTGGACTGCGTCCCATGGCGTGCCTGCCGGAAACCCTTCTCGCGGTGCGCCGTTCAGTTCGTCGTAGACGTAGTCACACACGGGGCATTTGTAGGCACTCATGCGCTCGCTCCGTACCGCGCGAGGATCTTCTCCCGCTTGCCCGGCTGGATATTGACCCGGGTAATATCGCCGCCATAGTGAGCAACGACCTTGGGGTCCATCACTTTTCGCCACAGCGGCGGCACGTAGGCCAGCATGATCATGCTGGCGTAACCACTCGGAAGATTGGGTGCGCCGTCCATGCTCCGGAGCGTTTGATAGCGACGGGTGGGGTTGGCGTGATGATCACTGTGCCGCTGCAGGTGGTACAGGAAAATGTTGGTGCAGATGTGGTCACTGTTCCAGCTGTGCTCCGGAGCGGCGCGCTCGTACCGGCCGCTGGCCAACTTCGTCCGCTTCAGTCCGTAGTGCTCGAGGTAGTTTACCGTCTCGAGCAGGCAGAATCCGAAGACGGCCTGCAATGCCAGGAATGGCAGAATCGACAGCCCGAACACGGCGGCGAGTACAGCGAACAGCACTACCGACATCAACCACGAATGCAGGACGTCGTTGCGAATTGTCCACGGCTTCTTACCCAATCGATCCAGCCGCGTCTTTTCGAGTTCCCACGACGATCGCAGGGATCCCCACACACTGCGCGGCAGGAAAGCCCAGAAGCTCTCACCGAATCGCGACGACGCGGGATCTTCCGGAGTTGCCACCCGGACGTGATGACCACGGTTGTGCTCGATATAGAAGTGACCGTAGAAGGACTGCGCCAGAGTGATCTTGGACAACCACCGCTCGAGATCGTCCTTCTTGTGGCCGAGTTCGTGTGCCGTGTTGATTCCGATGCCCGCAACACACCCGACGGTGATCGCCACACCGATCTTCGACACCAATCCGAGCCCGCCGTCGATACCGAGCCACGAGAGGTCGGTAGCCGACCACAAGTAGCAGGCCATGATGAGGCTGACCAGCTGGAACGGAATGTAGACGTACGTGCAGTAGCGGTAGTACTTGTCGTTCTCGAGCCTCTCCATAACCTCGTCGGGCGGGTTCTCACCGTCCGGCCCGAAGAAGATATCGAGGACCGGCAACACCAGGTACACGAGTAGCGGCCCGATCCACCACCAGATCGGCGACACGACGCCCAAACCAATGTTGTTGAACAGGGCCACCATTCCCACCGCGATGAAAATCGCGACCGGAGGAACCAAGCCGAGCAGCCAGAGATGCCGCTTCTTGTCTCGCCACTCCCCCGATATCTGATCGGATTCTGCGCTCACGTGTGTCGACACTGCGTGCCTCCTCCATCCGGAACGACTCACGGCTGTGAGTCACTTCACTATGAGGTAGACAATACTGCCAACATTGTAAAAAAACTATACAAATCCTTAAATTTGTACACTCAGTCGATTTCGCCGCGCTCGCGCTTTCCGATCAACGAATGCCGACGGCTGTACGCAAAGTAAATGACCACGCCGAGCGCCATCCAGACGACGAACCTGATCCAGGTCTCCACCGACAGATTGAACATCAGCCACACGCAGGCCAACACCGCCAGAATCGGCACCCAAGGCACGAGAGGAACCCGGAATCCGCGAGGCAGATCCGGACGCGTGCGGCGCAACACCACCACTCCGATCGAGACGAGAACAAAAGCGAACAGCGTTCCGATGTTCACCATTTCCTCGAGCGTGCCGATCGGGAAGAAGCCGGCCAGTACGGCAACCACCACACCGACGAGCACGGTGATCCGAACCGGAGTACCGTGCTTACCCGTCGGTGCCAACCGCCGCGGCATCAAACCGTCGCGGGCCATCGCAAAAAGCACACGAGTCTGCCCCAGCATCAACACCATCACCACGGTTGTGAGTCCGGCGAGGGCACCGAACGAGATCACATTCTTTGCCCACGTGATGTCGTGGAACGCGAATGCCGTTGCCAGATTGGATGTGTCACCCTCGAGCACTGTGTAATTCACCATTCCCGTGAGCACCAGCGTCACCGCCACGTACAGCACGGTGACGATGAGGAGTGAGCCGAGAATTCCCCGAGGCAGCGCCTTCTGCGGTTCCTTCGTTTCCTCCGCGGTGGTGGCAACGACGTCGAATCCGATGAACGCAAAGAACACCAGGCTCGCCGCTGCAAGGAGTCCGTACCATCCGAACGTGCTGCCGCCTGCGCCCGTGACGTAGGAGAACAACGACTGATGTATGCCCTCCCCGGTGCTGCCGGGCTGCGACGGCGGAATGTACGGCGTGTAGTTGTCGGTGTCGATGTAGAACATGCCGACGATGATCACGAGCAGCACCACGGCGACCTTGATCGACGTGATCACCAGCGACACTCGCGACGACAGTTTGGTTCCGGTCACCAGCAACACCGTGATGACCGCAATGATCAGCACCGCGCCCCAGTCGAACGAGACCGGACCCAACTCGACGATCGGACTTCGTGAACCCATCACCTCACCGAGGTACAGGGACCATCCCTTTGCGACGACGGACGACGCCAACGCAAATTCAAGGATGAGGTCCCAGCCGATGATCCAGGCGACAAACTCGCCGAACGTCGCGTACGAGAAGGTGTATGCGCTACCGGCGACGGGAACCGTCGACGCGAATTCGGCGTAACAGAGTGCCGCCAGGCCGCAGGCAACAGCGGCGATGACAAACGCCAGCGACACCGACGGCCCGGCGACATTGCCTGCCGTCCGAGCCGTGAGTGTGAAGATTCCTGCACCGATGACCACCGCAACACCGAATACGGTGAGATCCCAGGAGTTCAGATCTTTTCGGAGTTTGGTCTCGGGTTCGTCGGTGTCCTTGATGGACTGCTCTATCGACTTGGTTCGGAACAATTTGGAACGACCGGATCCGGCCTCGTCCTTGATCGCCACTGCCGCCTCCTTAGAGATGGCATCAGCCTAAGCCTGTGCGAGAGGCTTTGTTCAGGGTTTGCGAGTGACCAGTTTGTCCAGATCCGGTTCGATGTAGATCACGCGTGCCGCCGGAACAGCAGCACGCACGCGCGCTTCGGCCTCGTCGATTGCGGTCGCGACATCCGAGATGGTCGAACCGAGCGGAACGGCAACCTTCGCCGCAACAAGAATCTCCTCGGGACCGAGGTACTGGGTCTTGCAGTGGATGACTCGTTCGATGCGGGTTCCGTCGACCAACGCGGCCAGGATGAGATCGGTTTCGACGCTGGTCGCGCCTTCCCCGATCAACAGGGATTGCATTTCGACGATCAGGACGATCGCGATGATGCCGAGGAGCACGCCGATGCACAGGGTGCCGATGCCGTCGAAAACCGGATTGCCGGTCACCATCGTCAGGCCGACGCCGCCCAGTGCCAGCACCAGTCCGATCAGTGCGCCGGTGTCCTCGAGGAGGACAACCGGCAGTTCAGGACTGCGCGACGTACGGATGAACGACCACCACGACGCGTTTCCCTTCAGCGGACGAGATTCCTTCATCGCGGTGTAAAAACTGAACCCTTCCAGGCACATGGCGATGACCAGGATGACAACGGCTACAAACGCCGAGTTGAGTTCCTCCGGGTGCTGGATCTTGTGAATGCCCTCGTAGATCGCGAACAGTGAACCCAAAGTGAAGAGCACCAGCGCAACCACGAACGAGTAGAAGTACCGATTGCGCCCGTATCCGAACGGGTGCAGTTGGTCGGCTTCCTTCTCGGCCTTCTTCTGCCCGAGCAGCAGCAGTCCCTGATTGGACGTGTCGGCAACCGAGTGCACCGACTCGGCAAGCATCGACGACGACCCGGTGATCAGGAATCCCGCGAATTTGGCTACGGCAATTCCGGCATTAGCCCCCAATGCGGCCAGGATTGCTTTCTTTCCACCTTCTGCCGACACGGCTATCGGCCAACCGTGGCGCTGAAAACCTGTGCCTTTGTACTTCGGGGAGAGATTGTCGCGATGGGTTCGTCAGCGGAAATCCAGGCTGCGCGGCCACGATCGAGTTCCAGTTCGCCAGTCCCACAGCGCACCGTGACCGAACCCTCGGTGCAGATCAGGATGCGCGGATCCCCGGCCGGAACGACGCTGTCCGTCAGGTCTGCACCCAATTCGATACGCGTGAGCCGAAATTCCGGAGCGGGCGTCGGATAGACGATGTCCGCGCTGCCAGCGTGCGGCGACGGGTCGAGAATCGTGATGTCGGATCCGTTGAAGTCGAGAACCCGAAGCAACTCGGGCACATCGACGTATTTGGGGGTAAGCCCGCCGCGTAGAACATTGTCGGAGTTCGCCATGATCTCGACAGCCAGTCCGTGCAGATAGGCATGCAGGTTTCCGGCGGCCAGGAAGATTCCCTGACCTGGTTCGAGGGTGACCCGGTTCAACAGCAACGCAGCCAGCACTCCGGCGTCACCCGGATACGATTCGCCGAGTTCGAGCGCGGTGCGGATCTCCGCGGCAAATTCGGCGTCTCGCGACGACGCGTAACCGATGCATCCCGCGAGGACGGCCGGCAACAATGTTCCGAGCGCGGTGGACGGCAAGGTTATCCACGTTGTGAACAACGCCCGCAGGCCGTCCGAATCCGGTTGTCCTTCAAGGAGACCGATGTACGGCTCCAGTTCGGGCACCGCCAGTGCGCGCAGCATCTTGACAGTCCTCGTCGGTTCGCGGAATCCCGCCAGCGCTTCGAACGTGCTCAGGGCGACGACCAGTTCCGGCTTGTGGCTGCCGTCCTTGTAATTGCGGACGGGTGCGTCCATCGGAACACCGAGGGCGTTTTCCCGGCGGAAGCCCTCTTCTGCCTGGCGGGCGCTCGGATGCGCTTGCAATGACAGCGGTTCCTCTGCTGCCAACAGCTTGAGCAGGAACGGCAAGCGTTCACCGAAGGCCTCGATGTTCTGCTCACCCAGTTGCCGCGCCGGGTCCCGGCCGAGCACGTCGAGTAACGACTCACTGCCATCGTCGGTGACGACGCGCGCAGGATCGCCCGGATGCGCGCCCAGCCACAATTCCGCCTCAGGATGTGCGGACGGCACGGGAAGCCCACGAAGTTCGGCAATAGCCGTACGTGACCCCCAGGCGTAGGACCGCAGAGCGCCCTCGAGTTCGTGCACTAGCGCGGCCCACCCGTCAACTGCACGTATGCGGACGCCATGTCCACTCTCGATGCCAAGACAAACACCTGTTCCACTTCCGATACCCCCGTATTGGCGCTGTCCTCGTCTGCTGCGATCACCAGATCCGCATCGGCCAGCGCATCCATGCGTCGCACAACCTCGCCGCGTCCCGCTTCCATGGCAAAAACGAATGCCCGAACCGGGTCGATCGGCAACGGGCCGTCGAGCTCCGGATCGTGGAAGAACGGATCGTGAAAAACCGAATCGCGGGCCCCTGACGGCGGAGCGAAGAGGGCCCGTGCCGCTGCGATCACATCCGACAGTTCACCGGAGGCCGCGGAGCATCCCGATGCCAGAAGCGACGCGCTTGCATAGTCGGCAAGCGCAGTGGCGACCGCCCCGCTGCCGCACACGACCAGTCGGCGATCGCGCATTCTGGTAGCCAAGGATTTGGCGGGATTGTGAAACACCTCGTTGGACAACCCGTCGCTGATGGCTTCGGCGTCGACGGCGTCCGCGATCCGATCGAGGGACGACAGTCCGGCTTCACCCATGTCGCGGTTCTCGATCGCGGCAACCACGGCAACGAAGACCGCGAGAAAGCGAATCATCGTGTGGCGCGGAGCAGTGAACACACGCGGCGGCAGGGTCATCGTGCGCCCGGCAGCCGCTGCCCTCATCGGTCCCTCTTCGGGAACCGCGACAACAACTTCTGCGCCGCGGCGCACCGCCCCGTCGACGGACTCCACCAGGCGCGGATCCCCCGCGTCGTCTCCCGCAACCACCACGACGTCGAGGGGACCGACCCACGACGGCGTCCGGTCGAGCAGCACCAGCGGGCACGGCACAGCATTGCCGAGCAGGGCAACCGCGATCCGGGCGGCGTGTCTGGCACCGGCCGATCCCGCGATCAACACGATGCTTCGTGGGCGCAACCCGGCCAACCGATCGAGCGAGCCTTCCGCGACCGCCGAAGCCGTCGAACGAATCTGTGCGCCCCCCATGGCTACCGAACGCAGTAACCCCTCGGAATCGGCAGCTGACAATGCGTCACTGTCGTCGAGGTCGAGGAGCGGTGTCGGCGCTGTCATCTCACCGCACCCCCTTCTCCGTAACAACTTCTCTCGCAACCAACATCGACCGCAGCACCGCGTGCGCGGATAGTCCCCCAACTATCCCAGGCGGCCGACGCGCCGACAAACCAATCGGGCAGAAAAATGAACTCAGCCTCGAACGATCGCCAGAATCTCGCCGACCAACGCGTCGACGTCGGCCTGCGTCGGAGCTTCGACGTTGAGTCGGAGCAACGGTTCGGTGTTGGATGCCCGCAGGTTGAACCACGCATTACCGGACAAGTTGACCGTGACACCGTCGAGGCGGTCGACGGATTCTGTGCGGTCCGCGAAGGCGGCGAGGACCGCAGCCGTTCGATCGGCCGCATCGGCAACGGTCGAGTTGATCTCGCCGGAAGCGCTGTACCGGGTGTACTCGGCCATCAGTTCCGACAGCGGCCGGTCCTGCTCGCCGAGTGCGGCCAGCACGTGCAGAGCAGCCAGCATGCCGGAATCGGCACCCCAGAAATCGCGGAAGTAGTAGTGAGCGGAATGCTCGCCGCCGAAGACTGCGCCCGTTTCGGCCATCTGCTGCTTGATGAACGAATGGCCGACACGGGTGCGGATCGGAACGCCACCCAATTCGGTGACCAGTTCCGGCACGGCATGCGAGGTGATGAGGTTGTAGATGATCGACGCGCCGGGCTCTTTTGCCAACTCGCGCTGGGCAACCAGTGCCGTCACGGCGGACGGGGACACCGGGTCACCCTTTTCGTCGACCACGAAGCAACGGTCCGCGTCACCGTCGAAGGCAAGACCGACATCTGCGCCCGTCTCACGGACGTACGCCTGCAGATCGACCAGGTTGGCCGGATCGAGCGGGTTCGCTTCGTGATTGGGGAACGAGCCGTCCAATTCGAAGTACAGCGGCAACACGTCGAGCGGCATCGGGCCGAAGACGGCGGGCGCTGTGTGTCCGCCCATCCCGTTACCCGCGTCGACGGCAACCTTCATCGGACGCATCTCGGACAGGTCGACCAGCCCACGCAAGTAGCTTGCGTACTCGTCGAGCACATCGCGGCTGCTGACCGCGCCGGCCGGACCGTCGAACTCGGGAACTCCGGAGACGACCTCACCGGAGATGACAGCAAGACCGGTGTCCTGACCGACTGGCTTCGCACCCGCCCGGCACAACTTGATGCCGTTGTACTTCGCGGGGTTGTGGCTTGCCGTGAACATCGCACCGGGGCAGTTCAACAACCCGGAAGCAAAATAGAGCTCGTCGGTGGACGCCAGTCCGATGTGTACTACGTCGAGTCCCTGCGCGACGACACCCTCGGCGAACGCGGCCGACAGCGCGGGTGAGGACTCACGCATGTCATGCCCGATCACCACAGTCGATGCAGCGCCCTCCTCGTCCCGAACCAAGCGGGCAAACGACGCGCCGACATCGCGGACAAAATCTTCGTCGATCTGCTCACCCACCACGCCACGGACGTCGTACGCCTTGATGATTGCAGCAACCGACTCGGCTGTTCGCCCCACTGAATTCATTCTCCTTGTGTGCGCATCCCGTCGGATCTTTCGACCGGGACACTGGAAGTTCGCAAGACGCTGGAAGTTCTGAGCAAGCCTAATGCTTCACGCGTGACTACGGGATGTCAGGCAAAAGCGGCCGGAAGTTCAGGCCGACGGATCCGGCAGAACACGCAGGTGACCGCGACGACCGGTGCGAACCGCGGGAGGCGCGACGGAACGGGCGTCGTCGCCTGCGGACACGCCGGTGTCCTCACGTCCCTTGGCACGGTCGCCGAAACCTGCCTCACGGACAGCTTCGGCAAGAGCGGTCAAATCGTCTTCGTCCGGAGTGCTGGTCGAGAATCCACCCTCGTACCGGACCATTTCCCAGCCCTTCGGGACCGTGATACGCGACGCATGGTTGTCACACAGATCCCACGAGTGCGGTTCAGCGACGGTCGCGAGAGGACCGACTACCGCAGTGGAGTCCGAGTAGACATACGTCAACGTCGCGACGGCGGGGTTCTTGCACCCGGGGCGGCAGCAGCGACGCAGAGATCTCACAGGTACGGAGCCTAGCCCTCCCCGCGGCGGGAACCTACTCGGACACACCGACGGAGCGTCACTGTCGTAATCTCGACGCCATGTCACGCTCCCCCCGCAGACGGTCGATCACCACCCGTTCGATCGAACGGCACGGCCGCGGCCTGCGCGGACCTTTGTTGCCGCCGGAAGTTCCGGCACGGCGAACACGAGCGGAGAAATTCGATCTCCTCGTGATGGAGGCGTTTGCTCCGGTGGACCTGGCATGGCACGACCGGCTGAAGAAACTCGACATCGCCGTCGACGAGGTTCCGAAGATTTTTGCCCGTGATCCGGATTCGGTGAACTGGCCACCGGAAGTAGTCGCAGACGGACCTGTCCCACTCTCACGTTTGATCCCCGCCGGCATCGATCGCCACGGCAAGACGACACGTGCGCGAATTGTGTTGTTCCGTCGACCGCTGGAGCAGCGTGCCAAGAATCCGGACGAACTCACGGATCTGGTTCACGACGTGCTGGTGCATCAAGTCAGTACGTTCCTCGGCGTCGATCCATCAGTGATCGATCCGACGTTCCCTGAAGAAGACTAGGCACCCGAAGAGGACTAAGTACTCTGCAGGCTAGGGCCGAAAGCCCATGTCCCTTAGGCAAATATCTCTGAAAGTCTGTGCACGACCTGCAATTCCCCGTTGCAGGTCAAGACTTTTCGCAGACCGTCCCGTCAGCCCCGACGCTGACCGAACCGATTCAGCAGCAGATCAGATGATCCCCCGCTTGAGACGTCGACGCTCGCGCTCCGACAACCCTCCCCAGATTCCGAACCGTTCGTCGTTGGCGAGTGCATAATCGAGGCACTCGTCACGAACCTCACAGCCGAGGCAAATTCGCTTGGCTTCCCGAGTAGATCCACCCTTTTCAGGGAAGAACGCCTCAGGATCGGTCTGCGCACAGAGTGCGCGTTCCTGCCATTGATCCTCGATGGTGTCGAACAGTTCCTCGAAGCCGGTCACCAGACTCAGCACAGGCCGAGCAGTCACCGCCTCGATTTCACTGCAGGCACCTTCTGCTGCGCCTGCTTGGGAATCGGTCTGCGGTTCGTAGCTCACTGTCATTGCCAGAGCACTGATCTCGACATTTTCATTGGGCATCGTTCCGCCTCCTCACCTGTAATAGCGCAGAATTTCACTCCGTATTTCAACCCATTTCAACCCCACCCCGTTGACCACTCGAAACTACGTTCGAATGTGGTCCCGCTGCAGGCAAACTCGCCGACATCGGTGGAATGACACATTTGAGATTACACACGTCCAGCGTGTCGCGGTCAAGCTAATGAACAGGAATCCATTAGTATTCCGGCCCGAGTTTTGCATCTGACACACCGCCCAGCGGACACGGCAAGCCGAGCACCGCCTAGTCTTTGTCAAGTGAACGTGACTGTATTGGTTGGCGGCGTCGGCGGAGCTCGTTTCCTCCAAGGAGTGCAACACGCACTCGGCATCTCCGGTGGTGAAACGCTCGAGAAATATCAAGGCCCACACCGGATCACAGCCGTGGTCAACGTCGGCGACGACGTCTGGATGCACGGGCTGCGCATCTGCCCCGACCTCGATACCTGCATGTACACCCTCGGCGGCGGCATCGACACCGAGCGCGGATGGGGCCACAAGGGCGAGAGTTGGAACGCAAAAGAAGAGCTCGCCGCGTACGGCGCAAAGCCGGACTGGTTCGGGCTCGGCGACCGCGATATCGCCACCCATCTGATCCGCAGCCAGATGCTCAGAACGGGCTATCCGCTCTCCGCAGTTACCGAAGCGTTGTGCAATCGTTGGAATCCCGGCGTTGACCTCATCCCCGTCAGCGACGACCGCAGCGAAACGCACGTCGTGATCACCGACCCGGAGGACGGCGAGCAGAAAGCGATCCATTTCCAGGAGTGGTGGGTACGTCACCGCGCACACGTCCCGACCCACAGCTTTGCTCACGTCGGTGCCGAACAGGCGAAGCCGGCCCCGGGAGTGCTCGAGGCGATCGAGAACGCGGACGTCGTCCTGATCGCTCCGTCCAACCCGGTTGTCAGTGTCGGCGCGATTCTGGCGGTGCCCGGCATTCGTGGCGCACTGCGCACCACCGCAGCCAAAGTGATCGGACTCTCCCCCGTGATCGGCGGAAAACCGTTGCGCGGAATGGCCGACGAGTGCCTCGACGTCATCGGCGTCGAGACGACATCCGAAGCAATCGGTCGCCATTACGGCGCCCGGTCGATCAACGGCATCCTCGACGGCTGGCTGATCGACGAAGGTGACACCGCCGACGTCGACGGTGTGGATGTGCGCGCCGTCCCACTGATCATGTCCTCGCCCGCGGCCACCGCCGAGATGGTGGCCACCGCATTCGATATCGCCGGAGTGTCGCTGTGACAACAAACACGACCGATCAGGCTCCCGGCGATCACTCGCCCGGCGCAGCCATCGAAGTGATTCCCGTTCACGGTCTTCCGGAGTTCCGTCCGGGGGACGATTTGGCTGCTGCCCTCATCGAGGCAACACCGTGGATCCGCGACGGCGACGTCCTTGTCGTGACGAGCAAAGTGTTCTCGAAGGTCGAAGGCCGCATCGTCTCGTCCCCGACCGACCCCGACGAGCGCGATGCCGCGCGGCGTGTACTCGTCGATCAGGAAGCCGTACGCGTCGTAGCGCGTAAGGGCCGAACCCTCATCACGGAGAACAAGCTCGGAATCGTTCAGGCCGCATCCGGCATCGACGGCTCCAACGTCGACGGCGGCGAGTTGGCTTTGCTTCCCGTCGATCCCGACGCGAGTGCCGCCGCGCTGCGCGCTCGGTTCCTCGATGCCGCCGGTAAGTCCGTCGCCGTCGTGGTGACGGACACCATGGGCCGCGCGTGGCGCAACGGGCAGACCGACGCCGCGATCGGCGCCGCCGGAATCCCGGTGTTGCACGGTTACCTCGGAGCGCAGGACAGCCAGGGTAACGATCTGATCGTGACCGAGATCGCCGTTGCCGACGAAATCGCGGCTGCCGGCGATCTGGTCAAGGGCAAGCTCGGCGGAGTACCGGTTGCCGTCGTACGCGGCTTGCGATTCCAGGACAACGGTTCCACAGCGCAGGATCTCATCCGTCGCGGTGCCGACGATCTGTTCTGGCTCGGCACGGCCGAAGCCACGGCGATGGGCCGCGGCCAGTCGTTGCTTCTGCGCCGTTCGATTCGCGCGTTCAGCGAGGAACCTGTTGACGCCGGCGCGATTCGGTTGTCCATCGCCGAGGCGTTGACCGCGCCGGCGCCACACCACACCCGACCCGTTCGCTTTGTCTGGTTGCGCACCAACACTATTCGCAAGCAACTGTTGGAAGCACTGCGCGAGAAGTGGCTCACCGATCTGCGCGCCGACGGACGCACCGAGGAATCAGCGCAGGCCCGCGTCGCGCGTGGCAACATCCTGTTCGACGCCCCTGAAGTTGTCATCCCGTTCTGCGTCCCCGACGGCGCGCACAGCTACCCGGACGAGCGCCGCAGCGCTGCGGAGTCCACGATGTTCACCGTGGCGGCGGGAGCGGCGGTGCAGGGCTTGCTGGTTGCGCTCGCGACCCGTGAGATCGGGAGCTGCTGGATCGGTTCGACGATCTTTGCCGCCGACACGGTGCGCGAACATCTGGGCGTGCCCGCCGATTGGCAACCGCTCGGCGCCATCGCTGTCGGTCACCCCCTCGAACCGCTCACTCCCCGTACGGCTCCCGCAGCCGGCGACGCATTGGTGGAGATGTAGGTGAGCGCAGAGACTCTGCACAGGTCCGCCAAAGGTGTTCTGGAACAATGGCCTACGCCGTCAGCGCACGACGAGTCCCTCCGTCACACCATGTTGGCTTTTCTCGACTCCGCACCAGACGGATGCCTTCGCCGTCATGCGCCGGGGCACATCACCGCGTCGTCGCTCGTTGTCGACGAAAGCCTGAATCACGTCCTGCTCACTCTGCATCCGCGTGTCGGGAAGTGGATTCAGCTCGGCGGACACTGCGAACCGACTGATGACACTGTGATCGATTCCGCCTTGCGGGAAGCTCGCGAGGAATCGGGAATTCACGATCTGCGCATCGACCCCGCACTTCTTTCCGCACACACGCACCCCATCACGTGTTCACTCGGCGTCCCGACCCGGCACCTCGACCTGAGGTTTCTTGTTGTGGCACCGGACAACTCACCGATCGTGCGCAGCGAGGAGTCGACGGACCTGCAGTGGTGGCCCGTCGATTCCCTCCCAGCCAATGCCGAACACGAGAGCGTCAACCACATGGTCTCGCTGGCGAGACTGCGCCTTCAGGCCTGAACCTTCAGGCTTGAAAAGCGGGCACCAACTCGGGCCGCTTGGCGCTGACTCCGTCACCCGAGGAGACGCCCTTGACGCGCCGAGCCAGCCACGGCACCAGGAACTCTCGAGTCCATTGACGGTCTTCGCGCCTGGCCTCGATCTTCGACTGCGCCGGCACGGGACCGAGATCCGGCGCGGTGAGGGTGTGGCCCACACCGATGGCGTCGAGCACGTGAGCGGCCATGTTCTGATGCCCGGCAGGTGACATGTGCAGGCGGTCGAAGTCCCACATCCGCAGATCCTGATATTCGGCGAACCGCCAGAAGTCGACGATGGTCGCGCCGTGTCGATCGGCGACTTCGCGCACCAATTCGTTGTAAATGGCCATCCGGCCACGGAGTTTGCCGAAGAACGCCGACCATCCGGTGTCGTAGGCGGTGAACATCACTACGCGAGCACCGGATTCGGTGAGCGCGGCAATCGCGGTGTCGTAGCGAGCGACTACGGCATCGAGGTCCAGCTTCGGGCGCATCATGTCGTTGCCGCCGGCGTAGATCGTCACGAGGTCCGGCTTCAGCGCCAGCGCGGGCCCCAGCTGCTCGTCGACGATCGGACCGAGCAGTCGACCACGAATCGCCAGATTGGCGTATCGGAAATCCGGGTTGCCGATTGCCACCTGCTCCGCGACGCGTTCGGACCAACCTCGTAGTCCGTTGGGGAATCTGTCGTCTGTGTCGCCGACGCCCTCGGTGAACGAATCACCGAGGGCGACGTAGCGGCTCGGAAATGAAGTCATCCGGCCATTATTCCAGTTGCGAAGCTCAACAATCACACATCTGTGCTGAAACGCACGCCGCCGTCGGGCAGCGTCACACCGGGCCACACCCGAGCGCCGCGGAGCAATTCGCAGCGAGCGCCGATATCGGCACCGTCGCCGATCACCGCGTCGCGGACGAGTGCGCGGGGTCCCACCCGAACACCGAATCCGAGGATCGATCGCTCGACAACTGCCCCGGCTTCCACCACGGCGCCGTCGAACAGAATTGCGCCGTCGAGGCGGGCGCCTGCGCCCACTTCTGCGCCGCGTCCGACAACCGTGCCGCCGATCAGTACAGCTCCGGGAGCCACACCGGCACCGGGATGCACCAGGGACTCGCCGCGCGGGCCCTCGAGTGCCGGTGACGGCGCGATACCGCGAACCAGGTCGGCTGAACCGCGCACGAAGTCCTCCGGAGTGCCCATGTCACGCCAGTACGACGTGTCGACGTGACCGAAGACGCGCTTGCCCTCCGCCAGCAGGTTCGGGAACACCTCGCGCTCGACCGACACCGGGCGACCCTCGGGGATCTGCTCGATGATCTCGCGCTTGAAGACGTAGCAGCCGGCGTTGATCTGATCGGTCGGCGGATCCTGGGTCTTCTCCAGGAACGCGGACACCCGACCGTCTTCGTCGGTGGGTACACAGCCGAACGCTCGCGGATCGCCGACTCGGACGAGGTGCAGCGTGACGTCCGCATCCGTTTTCGTGTGTGTGTCGAGGATCGCGTTCAGATCGGTGCCGCCGAGTACGTCGCCGTTGAACACCATGATGTTGTCGCCGCGAAGTTTCGGAAGAACGTTGCGGATACCACCGCCGGTGCCGAGCGGTTCGTTCTCGAACACGTAGTCGATCTCGAGGCCCATCTTCGATCCGTCACCGAAGTAGTCCTCGAACACCTCTGCCTTGAACGACGTACCGAGTACGACGTGCTTGATGCCCGCAGCTTCGATCCGCGCGAGCAAGTGCGTCAGGAACGGCAGACCGGCCGTCGGCAACATCGGCTTGGGAGCCGACAAGGTCAGCGGACGCAGGCGAGTGCCCTTGCCGCCTACCAGGATTACCGCGTCGGTCGGAGTAGGTTCGGTCATCGTTGTTGTCCCCTGGGATTCGAAACTGAAGTGTCATCGGTCTGGTGATCTGTGCGAGCGCGCACTGCGGATGCGACGGCAATCTTGGAACGAAGCGCCAGGCCGCCGCGCAGTGCCAGACGCAGCGGGGCCTGCCACCAATGTGGATGGCGATCGGCTTGGAAACGGTATGCACTGCGGTGGTGTGCCGGCAGCATCAACTCCGGATGACGCCCTGCCGCATGCCCTTTCGCGTGAGTTACCTCCGCAGAGGGCACAAACACGTTGAGCCAACCCGCTTTTCCGAGGCGATCACCGAAATCGACGTCCTCCATGTACATGAAGTAACGGGAATCGAACCCGGAGATGGCGTCGAAGGCATCGCGGCGAACGAGCAGGCACGAACCGGACAACCAGCCGACCGCGCGCTCGGTGAGCGCCTCGTTCTCCTGGCGGTAGCGAGTCGTCCACGGATTCTTCGGCCACACCGTGCCCAGAATTGCGTGTCCCGCACCGGAAGTGATGTCGGGAACCGATCGCGCCGACGGATACACGCTGCCGTCGGGTTCGAGGACCTTGGGCCCCAGCGCACCGGCCCTTGGCCACCGATTTGCCGCAGCCACCAATTTGTCGAGTGAACCGGGGCTCCATTGGACGTCCGGATTGGAAATCACGATGAATTCGACAGCCGGATCGATCTCAGCGACAGCCCGATTTATCGCGCCTCCGTACCCGATATTTCCACCGGTACGGAGCAGACGAACGTGTTCGTACTTGCTGTCGGCGGCCTCGGGAGTTCCGTCGGTCGACCCATTGTCGGCCATGATGACCTGGGGCTTTTCTGTCGTCGCCTCGGCGAGTGTGCTCAAAAAGTTCTCGAGATGCTCGCCGGGCGAGTACGTCACCGTTACCACGGCCAGCTTGGGACTCACGCCGGTCAGCCTAGCCGCCCGGAGCGCTCCATCTGAACTTTGCTCACGCGATTGCGGCGTGAAGCGCCTCACGCCACGGGCGCAACGGGCTCAGGCCCGCGGCCGCCCACGCGTCACCGGACAACACCGAGTACGCGGGGCGCGGCGCCGGGCGGACAAATGCGGCGCTGGTGCACGGGCGAACCCGATTCGGATCGGCACCGATCTCCTCGAACACCGCGCGCGCCAGATCGAACCAACTGGCCTGCCCGTCGTTGGTCGCGTGCAGTGTCGAAGTGCCCGTGAACGGACGTGACGCCAGTTCCAACAGACCGGCCGCCAGATCGACGCTGTACGTGGGCGAACCGATCTGATCGTCGACGACGTCGATAAAGTCCCGTTCACCTTCGAGGCGGCGCATCGTGCCGACAAAATCACCGGTCTCACCCGAGTAGACCCAGGCGGTGCGAACGATCACGGAATCAGCGCCGGACTTGCGCACGGCTTCCTCGCCCGCAAGCTTCGTGCGGCCGTAGACCGTCGACGGCCCTGTCGGCGAATCGACCTCGTACGGGCTGTGAGCGTCACCAGGAAAGACGTAGTCGGTGGAGACGTGGATCAATCGGGCACCCGCCCGCGCGCAGGCCGATGCCAGGTTGCTCGGCCCGGTCTCGTTCACTGCCGTGGCCGCCGCCTCATCCGACTCCGCTGCATCCACTGCCGTGTACGCGGCGCAGTTGATCACCACCGTCTCGGGTGAGAGAACATCGGACGTCAGCGCTTTGTCGACCGCACCACGATCGGTGATGTCCAACTGTGCTGAACCCAGAGCGACAACGCTTCGACCCGCCGAGAGCGCAAGCGATTCGATACGACTTCCAAGCTGGCCGCGCGCCCCTGTGAGCAGGATATTAGTCATACCCGTCAGTTTGGCACGCCGTCGCCAGGTACCCGACCTGACGTGAGTAGACCAGTAACCTGGATGGGTGTCACACCAGCAACCACAACGCCGCGTGCGTCCGCAGCCTGCGCCTAGTCGAGCAAAGACCAGCCCAGGCCGGATCGCCGTCGCCGTCGTGTCGGTCCTGGTGTTACTGGTTACCGGCTTTGCCTGGCGCGGAGTGGACTCACTGCGCAATTCCCTGGCCACCGCCAGCGGACTCGGCTTGGGCGGCGGCAAGGACGGCGCCATCGACATCCTCATGGTGGGAACCGACAGCCGAACGGATGCGCACGGAAATCCCCTGAGCCAAAGCGAGCTGGATTCGCTACGGGCCGGTGAGGAAGTTGCGTCCAACACCGACACGATCATCTTGATCCGCGTTCCCAACGACGGCAGTTCCGCCACCGCGATCTCCATTCCCCGCGACGCGTACGTCAATGTTCCCGGCATCGGCATGTCGAAGATCAACGGAGCCTTCGGAGCAACCAAGGAGACCGAGCGTCTGCGGCTGGTCAACAACGGAGCAAGCGAATCGGAGTCGGACCGCAAATCCACTGAAGCGGGCCGCGAAGCACTCATCGAATCCGTCGCGAACCTGACCGGAATCACCGTCGACCACTACGCCGAGGTCGGCCTGCTCGGATTCGTTCTGCTCACCAATGCTGTGGGTGGCGTCGACGTATGCCTCAACGCGGCCGTGAACGAGCCTCTCTCCGGCGCCAATTTTCCGGCCGGCCAACAGACTCTCGACGGATCGAACGCCCTCAGCTTCGTCCGGCAACGTCACGATCTTCCCCGCGGCGACCTCGACCGCATCGTGCGTCAGCAAGTGTTCATGGCTTCCCTTGTCAGCCAGGTCCTCAGCGCAAAAACACTCAGCGATCCCGGCAAACTCAGTTCGTTGACCAACGCCGTGTCACGCTCGGTGGTGATCGACGACGACTGGGACATCATCGAATTCGCGAAGCAACTGCAAAATTTGGCGGGCGGCAAGGTTCAGTTCGAAACCATCCCGGTGCTCGACATCAACGGTATGACCGACTACGGCGAGTCGATCGTCAAGGTCGATCCGAAAGAGGTGAAGAAGTACATCGCTAACCTCGTCGGCGCAGAGGTCGAGGAAGAAGAAACCACCTCGGCGGCGCCTACCGTCGATGCGTCGAAATTTACCGTCGACGTAGCTAACGCCAGCGATATCGGCGGACTCGCGAGCGGAGTCTCCGAAGCACTGAGCGCACTCGGCTACCGGGAAGGCGAAGTCGGAAACAACACCGGTGCAGACGTATCCGAGTCAACGGTCTTTGCGAAGTCCAAGGACGACGACGCAGCCCTTGCCGTCGCCGACGCATTGGGCGGCTTGACCGTAAAAGCGGATTCGTCGTTGCCCTCGAACACCGTTCGGGTTGTTCTCGCCTCGGACTACTCCGGTCCCACGTCCGCCGATTCCGTGTCACCAACGGATTCCGGCTCGACTTCAGCTTCCGGGACACCGGACTCGGCGAGCACAACCGAGACCAGTCCGACTCCCGCTCCCGCCGGACCGCCGATCGACGCCGCATCCAGCGGACCCCGCTGTGTGAATTAATACAATTAATACTCTGCGTAAACTGAGCGGATGCCTTCATCTGCCGACAATCTGACCGACGCACTCCTCGGACCGATCCTCGCGGCCGACCCTGCCGGACCACGGGTCACGTACTACGACGATGCGAGCGGCGAGCGCATCGAGTTGTCGGCAAGCACCCTGATGAATTGGGCTGCCAAGACCGCAAACATGGTGCGCGACGAGTTTGCTCTCGAGCCGGGAGCAAAAGTTGCGGTGCTGCTGCCGGCCCACTGGCAGAGCGTTGCCGTCCTACTCGGTGTGTGGTGGGCCGGGTGCGAGGTTGTCCTCTCCCCCGAGTCCGACGCCGAACTTGCTTTCGTGACGGCGGATCGACTCGATGACGTCGCCGACGTCCCTGAGGTCGCGGCGCTGTCCCTCGACGCATTCGGCAAGGGCCTGAGCGATCTGCCGATCGGGGTTGCCGACTACGCGACGTCCATCCGAGTGCATGGCGATCAGTTCCGCGCCGCGGGCGCCGGAGCGGCCCTGGAAGGCCGATCGGTTGCGGAAACCGTGCGCGCGGCAACGGAATCCGCCGCCGCCCGCGAACTCGCGTCGTCGGATCGTGTGATGTCCAGCGCGTCGTGGGATTCGGCTGAAGAACTGATCGGCGGACTGCTGTCGGTGCTGGCCGCCGGCGCGTCGCTCGTGCAGGTAGCCCACCCGGACGCGGATGCTACCGCGCGCCGAGTGGGCACCGAGAAGGTCACGAAGCAGTTCTGACCGCACTCAACTCGACAGTGCGCTGACGGGTGAGACCATCCCGGCTCTGCGGGCAGGCAGGAGTGAGGCGATCACTCCGGCCACGCCGCCGATCAAGGTGATGGCCACCAACTGCGCCCAGGGCACGGCGCCGAGCGACACGTCGCCAAGTCCGAAAACAGACGCCGTTCCCGCGACTCCGAACACCAGACCGAAGACAACGCCGATCACCGATGCGACTCCAGCGACCAACAGCGCTTCCCAGATCAGCATCGCTCGAATTCCCTTCCTGGTCAGTCCGAGTGCGCGCAGCAGTCCGGATTCGCGGCGCCGCTCGAGAACGGAGAGCGCCAGGGTGTTCCCGACGCCGATCAGCGCGATCAGGATGGCAACCGACAGCAGGCCCGCAACCACCATCAGCATGGTGTCGAGGATCGAATCGATCGCCGAACGCATCTCTGTCATACCTTGAACGTCGCTACCCGGCGCGATCTGCCGCGCGATTTCGGTGATGCGGTCGGTGACGGCGAGCGCCTCTTCGTCGGTGGAGGCGCCCAGTCTGACCCAGTAACCGTCGATGGTCGGGGTGGACGCCGCCGCTAGGTCTGCTCGATCCACCAGTGCGGGTTGCCCTTTCACACCCTCGATCACACTCACGGTGAATGGTCCACGATCTCCGCGCACGGTGACGGTATCACCGGCACCAAGTCCGTAGTCGGTCAGGTCGGCTGGCGATAGCACGAGTTGGCCGGGAGCCGGAACTGAAATATCGGTACGCAGAACGTCTTTCACCTGCGCCGCGTCCACCCCGTACCCCTGCAGAGACCCGTGCCCGTCGAGCATCAGATCTGCATTTACCAGGCCGCTGACGGCACGGACTCCTGCTATCGCGCCGATGTCGGTACCCAGAGCCTCCGGCAGTGACGCGGATCCGGAACTGCTCACCATGACATCGACCGGAAACTGGTTGTCCATCGCCACCGGCGCAGCGTCTTTCACCGTGGCGATACCCACCGCCATGGTGCTCGTCAACGCCACTCCGATCAGCAAAGCCAGTGCTGTCGCAGAGGTCCGACGCGGATTCCGGCCGGCGTTGCCCGCTGCGAGTTCGCCCACCGAGCCGATCATCCGCCCGAGGACGCCGCCGGCCGCTGTGATCAACGCAGGCACGATCCGACCTGCCAGGGCCGCGATGCCGACAAACGAGAGCAAGCCGCCGACTGTTGCCACCATCACCTGCTGTCCGATCACGCCCATTACTGTCGCCGCGATGCCGCCGAGTAGTGCAACGATGCCGAAGGCAACCCGAATCACCGAGGCTGCCACGTGTTCGGGCTTCGACTCCATCGGTACCAGGGCAGCCAAGGGCGACAACCGGGTTGCCGCACGGCCGGGTGCCGACGCTGCAACCATCGTCATCACGATGCCGACCACCAGTCCGACCAACAGGGTCACCGGTGTGACGGTCAGAGTCGACAGCGGTACCGGTACTTCCGCAGCAGTGGCCACCGCACCGATCGTGGCCGCCAATCCGATGCCCAGTCCCACTCCGAGGATCGATGCGATCACACCAACTGCGGCAGCCTCGGTCCGAATGCTGCGACGAACCTGTGTGGCGGTCGCACCAACACACCGCAGCAACGCGAGTTCCTGCGTTCGGGCCGCCAGCAGGACCGCAAACGTGTTGGCGATGACCAGTGCCGCAACCACTACCGCAACCGCGCCAAAGGCCAGCAGCACAGTGCTGAGAATGTCCGTGCCGCCGAGGTACTCGGCTGCCGCGGCGTCGGTGGCGGATTCCGCACTGACAACGGTCGAGCCTGCCGGCAGCGCGTGCGCCACCCGCTCCACAAGTTGGTCAGGCGTCACCGAACCGTCACCGACGATGCGGAACTCACGGGTGGCGGAGTCCCCCGCCCACGTCGCCGCCTGCTCCGGTGTGGCAAACACTTTGGTGCCGCCGAGTCGTTGCGCCGACCCACTCAGATCGACAAACCCGACAACCCGAGCACTCGGATCTGCAGCGCTCTCCCCCGAATTCGCCGCAGTCACGATGATCTCGGCCCCGAGGGAAATCCCTGAATCAGCGCTCACGAGAACCTGTCCCGGCGAGGTCGGCCACTCTCCTTGGGCGAGACTCTGCCAACGCAGCTGCGGGCTGCCGGAAACCGACAGCACATCGCCGTAAGACACGCCTTGCTCCGCGGAATCGACCCGGACGTATCCCGCGACGTCCTCGGCCACTGCCGACACACCCGGCACGCTCCGCAAGGCCCCGAGGTCCACATCCGGACCTGACGCAACCGCATCCGTCGTATTATATTGCGCAGCAAGCGATGTCCGCACGCTGGCGGTCACCGTCGAACTCAACGTCAACGTCGCGACGATGTACCCGACGGCGATCACCACGGCAAGGATCGACGCGACGTACCGGCCCGCATGTGCCCGGGCCTGAGCAAAAGCCAGTGCCCTCATCGGTAGACACCGATCGGTTGCGGGGCGTTGCTCGAGCCGGCGTTACCCAGATCGTCTGCCCCGAGTCCGCGCATCGCGGCCATCACCGAATCAACGGTGGGGCCGGAGATCTCGCCGGCCGTACGACCGTCCGCAATCAGCACCACTCGGTCGGCGTACGACGCCGCAACCGGATCATGAGTGACCATGACCACGGTCTGACCACTCTCCCGGACAGCGGTGCGGAGCAAACCGAGAACCTCTGTACCGGAACGTGAATCCAGATTACCGGTGGGCTCGTCGGCAAAAATTACGTCCGGTTGTGGCAACAATGCGCGTGCCACCGCAACGCGCTGCTGCTGCCCGCCGGACAGCTCGTGCGGAAGGTGGTCGAGTCGCTGGGACAGTCCGAGGGTTTTGACGACTTGGTCCATCCACGCCGGTTCGGGTTCACTGCCGGCCAACTTCATCGGAAGCACCATATTTGCGCGGGCCGTCAGCACCGGCAGCAAGTTGAAGGCCTGAAATACGAAACCGATTCGCTCGCGGCGCAATTCGGTGAGCTCGGTGTCGCCGAGCTTGGTGATCTCCGTGTCTCCGAGGTAGACCTGCCCACCTGTCACCGTGTCGAGACCGGCCAGGCAATGCATGAGCGTCGATTTTCCGGAGCCGGACGGACCCATGATCGCCGTGAACATTCCGCGGCCGAAATCCACGTCGATGCCGCCCAATGCGTGGACAGCGGTGTCGCCGGTGCCGTAGACCTTGGTGACACCGCGCGCCGTGATTGCAGGCGCGCTGTTCCTATGCTGATTCATGTCTACGACGCTATGGGAGCACCGGGGGCTGGCGCGTCGGAGCGCGGACCGATTTCGGGCTCGCCGGTATCCTCCCACAGGAGGACACCGGATCAGTCTTCAGCAGTACGAAGCCCTGCAGTACCAAATTTACGTATCAGCACTCAACAGGTCAGCACGGCGCACCAGTCCGATCTGGAACGCGAAGACAACTGCCTGCACCCGATCGCGGGATTTGGTTTTCGAAAGAACCCGTCCCACATGAGTTTTCACGGTCGTTTCGGAAACCTGGAACTTGGCGGCAATTTCCGAGTTCGACAGCCCGTACGCCATGGCCTCGAGAACTTCGATCTCCCGGGGTGTGAGATCGCCGGGTAACGCCGCCTCGGGGGCTGAGCCTTCGAGGAGTGGCCCGACATGCTGGAGCAGACGCCGCGTTGCCCGCGCCTCGATGACGGCGTCGCCGCGGTGCACCGTGCGAATGGCGTCGAGCAACTGCTCCGGCGGCACGTCCTTGAGCAGGAATCCGCTGGCACCTGCCCTGATGGCCGACATCACGTACTCGTCGTTGTCGAATGTGGTGAGCACCACAACCTTTGGGGCATCCGCCGTAGTCAGCAACCGCCGCGTCGCTTCGATCCCGTCCATGTTCGGCATCTGGACGTCCATGAGCACGACATCCACCCGACGAGTTGCCAGCTGGTTCAGGCCCTGCTGCCCGTCGGACGCCTCGACCACCACTTCGAGGTCGGGTTGTGAGTCGATCACCATCCGGAAACCCGCTCGAACCAATTGCTGATCGTCGACAAGAGCCACTGCAATCGGAGTCACCGGGTTGTCCATGGATGACACCCTAGGTCCTCTCGTACGGCAACACCGCATGCACGGCGTATCCGCCGCCTGCCTGGGGGCCGGCGGTAATCGTCCCGCCGTGCAGCCGCGCGCGTTCCGACATCCCGATCAAGCCTTGTCCACCGGGTGAGGATTCGACAAGCGCAGCACTACCACCGCGTCCGTCGTCGGCGATGCGAAGTACGAGTTCGGTATCGGTCCAGGTGATCTCGACGCCCGCGTGGGCACCGGGTCCGGCGTGCTTGAGTACGTTGGTCAGCGATTCCTGCACGATGCGATACGCGGTCAGACCGGCACCGGCCGACAACTCGCGTGGTTCTCCCGTCACGGACGCGGTGACATCAAGTCCACTGCGGCGCAGGTCCCCCAGCAGAGCGTCGATATCGCCGGCGCCGGGAATCACCGCAAAATCTCGCGGGCGATCTTCGCGGAGCACCGAGAGAAGCGCACGCATGTCGGTCAATGCCGCCCGCCCCGTCGACGCGATGGTTTCCAACGCCTGAACCGCTGCCTGCGGATCCTTGGCCGCGCTGTACCGACCGCCGTCCGCCTGGGCAATCACCACGGTGAGCGAGTGGGCAACGATGTCGTGCATCTCACGGGCGATCCGCGAACGCTCACTGATAGTGGCGATCTCGGCTTCCTGCGCTCGCTCGAGTTCGAGCAGTCGCGCGCGTTCGGTCAGACCTTCGAGTTGTTTGGTTCGCACGCGCCGCAAGTCTCCGAATGCCCAGACCGCAAGCATGAAGATCATCAGGCCCACCGCTTGAAACACTTGCGCGGAGAACGAAATGCCGTCGTAGCCGAAGTATCGGAACTCCGCCGCGATCGACCCGAGTAAGGCGATCCCCAGTCCGGTGAAACTACTCCACCGCGCGCCGTATGCAGCGAGGGCGTACAGCGAGATGGGAACGGCTATCGCGCAGCCGAGCAGAGTGTTTCCGATGACAAGAACGTGCAGTACCGCGAAGCCGGCCGTCAGCATGCCGGACAACTCGGGGCGGGACCGTCGCCACGCCAACGGGACGCTCATGCCGAGCGAGACGATCACAGCCCAGACTCCGGCTGTGGCGGCGGTGACCAGGCTCAGCAAGGCGACCGCGCAAGCCAGGGTGATGTCGATGCCGCGCGCGTGTTCCGTAGTCCAGCGCACAAATCGTTCACTAGTCGGAAAACGGGCCATGCCGCCCACAGTAGCGCTACTCAGACGCGGTAACCGCCGTCTGCCAACCCGGCTTCGATCTCGAACTTGTTTCGCACGCCCGGGTGGCGCAGTTCCTCGCGCAGGTACTTCGGCCCGAATGCCAGTCCGTGCCTGGCCCATTGGTCGGCATGAATCGCCTCGTGACGCAGCACTGCCCGAGTAATGTTCCGGCGGGTCAGATACACACCACCGAGAGTTGTTCCGCCGCGGGCAAATCCGCGCCGCATCCCGGAGGCGACAAAAATTCCGAACTCGTCGTCGAAGGTGATGCGCGCGCCCAGCACTCGGGCATAGAGCACCGCCACCTGCGTCACGAACGCGGCCTGCGCGCTGCCCCGACTAGCTCGGATCAGGGTCAGCGGCAGGCCGCGTCGTTCACGCATGAAAAATCTCAGCTACGCAGCTTCTCAGCCCAGCAGCTTTTCGCGCAGCGCCTTGTCCTTCTCGAGCACCATGGTCTCGAGGCTTTCCTGGAATGCCACCATGGCCGCCTGCAGCGCGGGATCCGAGGCACCGAGGATGCGGGCGGCGAGCAGACCGGCGTTTCGGGCTCCACCGATCGACACTGTCGCGACCGGAACGCCGGCAGGCATCTGGACGATGGACAGCAACGAGTCCATACCGTCGAGGTACTTGAGCGGAACCGGTACACCGATGACCGGCAACGGCGTTGCCGAGGCGACCATCCCGGGCAGGTGCGCCGCTCCGCCTGCGCCGGCGATGATGACCTTGATGCCGCGGCCGGCAGCGTCCTTCGCGTAGTCGAGCATGCGCTGAGGTGTGCGGTGCGCCGAGACCACACCGACCTCGAAGCGAATTCCGAACTCTGCGAGCGCTTCGGCTGCGGCTTCCATCGTCGGCCAATCGGAGTCGCTGCCCATGATCAGGCCGACCTGTGCGCTCATGCTCTCACTCACCGTGTACATCCCATCCGTCGGTCCATACTGCATACGAAAGCCAGTGCGCTGCCCGCTCAGCCCGTTCCCGAACTGCGGCAACGTAATTCGGGTCGTCGATCGAGCCTGCCCCGCCCACGATGTTGACGTGGCCGATCTTGCGGTCCTTGCGCTCACCCTTGCCGTACAGGTGAATCTTGGCGTCGGGCATCCGGGCGAAGAGGTGGTGGACACGCTCGTCCATGCTCATCTCGGGAGCTTCGGGAGCACCGAGAACATTGGCCATCACCGTGACCGGAGCAATCGGCGACGTATCGCCGAGCGGGTAGTCGAGAACGGCGCGCAAGTGTTGCTCGAACTGCGACGTCCGGGCACCGTCCATGGTCCAGTGACCCGAGTTGTGCGGGCGCATCGCCAATTCGTTGACTACAAGACGGCCGTCGGTCGTCTCGAACAGTTCCATGGCCATCGCACCGACAACCCCGAGCTCCGACGCGATCCGCAACGCAAGCTGTTCCGCTTCTGCTGCAACGGCGCCGGGCAGATCAGGAGCCGGCGCGATGACAACGGCACACTGGCCGTGTCGCTGCACGGTCTCCACGACAGGCCACGACGCACCCTGACCGAACGGTGACCGCGCCACCATCGCCGACAGTTCCCGGCGCATCGACACCATTTCCTCGACGATCAGCGGAACACCCTTGTCCAACTGCTCGGTGACTATCGCCTCGGCTTCGTCGGAGTCGTCGGTGATCCACACACCACGGCCGTCGTATCCACCGCGCGTTGCCTTGATGACAACCGGCCAGCCGTGCTCGGCGCCGAAACGTACGACGTCCTCGGCCCACGTCACCTCGGCGTACGCGGGCACCGGTGCGCCCAGTTCTGCCAATTTACGACGCATCAGCAGTTTGTCCTGAGCGAAGATCAGTGCCTGCGGCGGCGGCTGCACGTTGACACCCTCGGCCACCAGCACCTCGAGATGTTCGGTCGGAACCTGCTCGTGATCGAATGTGAGCGCAGTGGATCCGACGGCGGCGCGGCGCAGCGCGTCCAAGTCGTCGTGGCTGCCGAGAACAACATCGGGGCTGACCTGTGCGGCCGGCTCACCGGCCGTTCCGGACAGCACCCGGAGCGTCTGGCCGAGGGCAACGGCTGCCTGGTGAGTCATGCGCGCGAGCTGTCCACCACCGATCATGGTGACGACAGGCATGGCCTTGTTCGCCGGTCGCGCGGTGGTCGGGCGGGGGGAGGACTGAACTGCGTCGTTATTGCCGGTCACGGCTATCTATGTTGTCATGCGCCGGATGTAGACATGCGCCGGGGCGGGCGCTTCGTAGCGCCGACCCTGTCTGTGATTCTGCTGATGATTTCCGAACAAAACCATGACGGCGCGGTTTTCTTTCGTAAACTCATCTGTTGTGTCATTTGTCGACGGGGTAATCGCCCGCATACCCCAGCCGTTCCGAGACATTGCCCTGCGCCACAGCGAGCTGATCAAGTTCGCGATCGTCGGTGGAACCACCTTCCTGATCGACTCGGGCATCTTCTACACACTCAAGCTCTCGATCCTCGAATCCAAGCCGATCACCGCCAAGATCATCGCCGGCGTTATCGCGGTGATCGCGTCGTACATCCTCAATCGTGAGTGGTCGTTCAAGAATCGTGGCGGACGCGAACCTGCCCACGAGGCAGCGCTGTTCTTCTTCATCAGCGCGATCGGCGTGGTGATCAGCTTCATTCCGCTGTACATCTCGAGTTACGTCTTCAACCTGCGCGTTCCCGAAGTCAGCTTGACGACGGAGAATATCGCCGACTTCATCAGCGCCTATATCATCGGCAATCTCCTGCAAATGGTGTTCCGCTTCTGGTCCTTCCGTAAATTCGTGTTCCCGGAAGAGAATGCCGAGATCGTCAGCGATGACCGCACCGAAGAAGAGCTCGACCAAGCCTGACGCCGTCAGCGATATTCGCGCTTCACGTCACCGCGGTTCGCGCAGCGTGCCGACGTCGACCGGCTTTTCGGACGCCACCGGCAGGAACACCGCAAACAGTGCCGGCGTTCGACGCTGTAGCTCGAGCCGACCGCCGTCCGCTTCGATCAATGCCCGCGCGAGCGCCAACCCGACGCCGGTCGACCCGGCCCCGGAGAAGCCTCGATCGAAGATGTGCGGAGCGAGGTTGTTGTCGACCCCGCCGCCTTCGTCGGTCACCTCGATACAGACCATCGCTTCGCGCTTGGGAGCTCCGTCGATCAATCGAACGGATACCGTGCAGGTTCCGTCGCCGTGGGCAAAAGCATTGTCCACCAGAACGGACACGGCTTCGCGCAGGCGAGAGCCTGTTGTCGACGCTGTCACGCCGCGGTCGCCGGTCAAGCGGAGCGCTCGTCCGGCATCCTCGAACTGCGGCCGCCAATCCCCGCAGACGCCTTCGAGTTCGCTGACCACGGAGACTGTTGTGGCTGCGGAACCGCTGCTGCGCGAGGACCGCACCAACTCGTCGATTCCCTCCGTCAGCCGATCCACCTGGGCCATGGCTTCTTCAGCTTCGTGAACGACATCAGGGTCGCTGTGCACCGACAACTCGTCCAGACGCAGCCGCACCGCGGTGAGTCGGCTACGCAATTGGTGCGAGACGTCCGCGACCAGTGCTCGCTCACGCTGCAGTCGGCCGGCAATCTCGACAGTCGCCGCATCCAGAACATCGGACACTCGGTCGAGTTCGGGAATGTCGTGGCGTCGTGGGTCCGGCCGGAAATCACCTTCTGCCAACCGCGCCGCCCGTTCGGCGACGTCCTGCAGGGGCCCGGCCAGTCGACGTGCCGTGACCACCGCGACGACGGCTCCGGTGGTGATCGCGACAAGGACCAAAACTCCGACCGCCCCAACTGCCTGCTTCTGCTGCGTGCGCAATCTCTCCGACGGCACTTCGAGGCGCAGTGACCCGGACGATCCCATCGCCAACGACTCGACCAGCGGATTTTTCACTACCGCTTCTCCGATGTCGACGCGAGCGGCCCCGTCCGACGGGGTCGGGTACACGACAACAAGTCGAGCGTCGTTCGGGGTGAGCAATCGGAGTGCGTCGGTATTGAGGGCTCCGTCGACAACGCCGAGAGAACCTTCCTGGGCGATCACCTCGGTGGCCATGCGATCGAGTCGCACCCGCAAATCGTTGCGGCTCACGTCTTCGACCCACAACCAAGCCGTGTAGATGAGCGGAACACCCAGCAACAACGCGGTGAGGATGACGACCCCGAGAATCGACTGGAGAATGCGCCGACGCATCGAGCGAACTAGTCCGTGTTGATGCGGAAGCCGACGCCGCGCACAGTGGCAATTCGACGTTCGACCGCAGGGCCCTCGTCGCCGATCTTCCGGCGTAGCCAGGACATGTGCATGTCCAACGTCTTCGAGCCGCGCAACTCGACGTCCCCCCAGACCTCACGCAGGATCGCGTCGCGGGAGACGACTTCACCAGCGTGTTCGAGGAGCACCCGCAGAAGTTCGTATTCCTTGTTCGCCAAGGCGATCTCGGATCCGTTGACGAGGACACGCCGCGCCGCCGGCTCGAGTCGGATACCGCCGACCTCGACGATGCTGTCCTCACGACTGCCGTGTCGACGCAGGAGCGCACGCACCCGGGCCATCAGTTCGGCCAACCGGAAGGGCTTGCCCACGTAATCGTCGGCGCCGGCGTCGAGACCGACGACAAAATCGACCTCGTCGGTACGGGCGGTCAGCATCAGCACGGCCAGAGTCGTCCGATGAGCGCGAATCTGTCGGCACACCTCGAGCCCGTCCATACCGGGCAGCCCCAAATCGAGGATCAGCAGATCGAAGTCACCTTCGAGCGCCTGCTGCAGTGCGGCGGGACCGGTCTGTTCCACTGTGACCGTGTACCCCTCCCGCCCCAATGCTCGGGCAAGTGGTGCGGCAATGGCCTCGTCGTCTTCGGCTAGCAATACGGCAGTCACAGGGACAGCGTACGGACAGCGAGCCTTTGCGCGGTGATTACCAAGCGTTTCCGTCATCTTCGCCCTGATCCTCGGGGCGGTTTCGCTCGTGCTGTTGCTGCGTGGAATCGAAAACCTGGTGATAGAGCAGCGAATGCACGTGCTCCACGTCCGGGATGTCGTCGAATTCGAGCGGATCGTCACTGGCCGACGCGATCACGAGCGTGCCGGTCTTGAGAAGCCGGTCGACCGGGCCGTGCCGGAACTGGACGTTGCTGATCCGGCCCATCGGGATGTCAATTCCGGTGTGGGTCAACACACCTTGCCTAATCAGGACCCGTCGATCGGTGACGATGAAATGCGTGAACTTCCAGACGGTGAACGGCGCCACCGATCGCCAGGCGACAACGCCGAGCCACGCGACGCCGATCACGATCGACAGCACGGTACGCGCTGTCCCGTCGACCTGCTTCTGTGTCACGCCGAGCAAAAACCCTGCCACGGCCGTCGCCAGGACAAACGTGAGCGCTGGAACCACCAGCATCTTCCAGTGTGGATGCCGATGCAGGATCAGTTCCTCGTCCTGGGCGAGCGCATCTTCCGGATATCCCATGACGGGAAGTGTGCCATCTACCTCGGACAGATCAGGGCTGGGCGAGCTTGCGCAGCCCTAATCAGTTCTGGGCGAGCTTGCGCAAGACGAACGGCGTGATGACGATGACGATGCCGTACAGCACCATCCAGACACCGACGACGATCCGGAAGACCTCGAGGGACAACTCAGGCTGCAGCAGCACAACCGCGCCGGCCACGATGCTGATGACACCGAGCACGATCGACAGGCCACGATCCGCAGTGCCACCGGACGCCGCGGCGATGATGTCGAGTACACCGCGGAACACCCACCAGGCACCGATCACCAGGGCGATCAGCACCACGGTCTGCAGCGGGCTGCGCAGGACGAGGAATCCGAGGAGCACTGCAAGCGCGCCCGAGATCGCGACGAGCGTGCGAGTGCCGCCGCTCGCGGTGACGTCGGCGAAGGAACGGATGATCTGCACGATGCCGAACGCGAACAGCTGGATGGCGATCACTACCGCGACGACAAACAGTGTGGCGTCCGGCCATACGAGAACCGCAATACCGAGGCCGAGCGTCAGGAGGCCGAGGAGCACAGTCATGCCGGTCAGAACGCGCCGGGCGCTTTCTGCCATTTCTGATTCGGTCGGAAGCACGATCGGTGTGGTCATGACCGAAAAATAGCACCCGAGCGGTCAAAAACGGACACGACTCGCTGTTTTTCTAGTCCGTGATCGGCGCCGCCCGCAGATGCGTGATGTCACCGGCGGCAACGGCAAACGTCTCGCCACCACTTCCCTCGATCTCGATGACCACGCGACCGGAGGTGTCGATGTCCGTCGCCGTGCCGAAAACTTCCTTGTCCCCCGGCAAGACAGCACGTACCCGTTTGCCGAGAGTTCCGCAGCGCTCGCGATATTCGGCTGCCAGCGCCCCGGTATCCCACCCGGAGTTCTCCCAGCCGCGGAACTGCCTCGCCAGTTCCCGTGCCAGTGCCCGCACCAACGTGTCCCGGTCAACGGTTTCCGCGTTTTCGAGAAGGAGCGACGTGGCCGTCGGCACCGGCAGTTCCTCGGCGCCCAGACTCACGTTCAATCCGATTCCCACGACCACCGCGGGTTCCGGGGTGGTCCGCGCGACCTCGGCGAGAATGCCGGCCACTTTCTTGTCACCGATCAGAACGTCGTTGGGCCACTTCAGTTCTGCGGGCACCTCGGCCACCGTGCGCAATGCGTCGACGACGGCGATACCGGTGAGCAGCGGCAGCCAACCCATGTCGGCGAGGTTCAGTCCGGGCATCCCCAGCAGAACCGACATCGATATCTGCGCCTGCGCGGGACTAACCCACGTGCGCGCGTGTCGCCCGCGCGCGCTTTCCTGATGTTCGGCGATCAGCACATGACGATCGGCGCCCGGATCCGACGCGCGTGCCAAGAGGTCCGCGTTGGTCGACCCGGTGCTCTCGACGACGTCGAGCCGGTTCCAGAACGCACGTGCATCGCTACCGCTGTCGCTGCGCACGAGTGCGCGTCGCAGCGACGCTTGATCGAGGGGTGGTCGGTTCAGATCAGTCCACATAGTCCCAGCCTAAGGCGACGAGCAAAATGTACTGGTCAGTAGCTTAGGCGGACGAAACCGCAACAATCGGACCTGCCTTCGAACCGGCCCGAGTACGCTCGTTAAGCTCACGACTCATGACCACTGTCCAAGAGCCCAACGCGCCGGAGGCGGCGACCGCACCCGATATCCATACGACCGCGGGAAAGCTCGCGGATCTGCGGATCCGGCAAGCGCAGGCGCAAGCACCGAGTGGCGAAGCCGCCATCGACAAAGTGCATGCCAAAGGCAAGCTGACCGCCCGTGAGCGCATCACCGCCCTTCTCGACGAGGGTTCGTTCGTCGAACTCGACGCCCTGGCCCGTCACCGCTCGGTGAACTTCGGCCTGGCCGAGAACCGTCCCGTCGGCGACGGCGTCGTCACCGGTTACGGCACCATCGACGGCCGCGACGTCTGCGTCTTCAGCCAGGACGCCACCGTCTTCGGTGGATCGCTCGGCGAAATCTACGGCGAGAAGATCGTCAAGGTCATGGACCTCGCGATCCGTACCGGCCGCCCGCTGGTCGGCATCAACGAAGGCGCAGGAGCCCGCATCCAGGAAGGCGTCGTCTCGCTCGGCCTGTACGGCGAGATCTTCCACCGCAACGTTCAGGCGTCCGGTGTCATCCCACAGATCTCCCTGATCATGGGCCCCGCCGCCGGTGGCCACGTGTACTCCCCCGCGCTGACGGACTTCGTCGTGATGGTCGACGAGACCTCGCAGATGTTCGTCACCGGCCCCGACGTCATCAAGACCGTCACCGGCGAAGACGTCACCATGGAAGACCTGGGCGGCGCACGCACCCACATGGTCAAGTCCGGTGTCGCGCACTACGTCGCATCCGGCGAGCAGGATGCCCTCGACTACGTCAAGGACCTGCTGAGCTACCTGCCGTCCAACAACCAGGCAGCAGCACCGCGCGGCGAGATCACCGATCCGATCGTCGGTTCCATCGAGGAGAGCCTCACCGCCGAGGACATCGAACTCGACACCCTCATCCCGGATTCGGCGAACCAGCCGTACGACATGCACGAGGTCATCCGCCGCATCCTCGACGACGACGAGTTCCTCGAGGTCCAGGCCGAGCGTGCGATGAACATCATCGTCGGCTTCGGCCGCGTCGACGGCCGCAGCGTCGGTATCGTCGCCAACCAGCCGATGCAGTTCGCCGGTTGCCTCGACATCGACGCGTCCGAGAAGGCCGCGCGCTTCGTCCGCACCTGCGACGCGTTCAACGTCCCGATCATCACCCTCGTCGACGTTCCCGGCTTCCTCCCGGGTACCGAGCAGGAATACAACGGCATCATCCGCCGCGGCGCGAAGCTCCTCTACGCGTACGGCGAAGCAACGGTCGGCAAGATCACCGTCATCACCCGCAAGGCATACGGCGGAGCGTACGACGTCATGGGCTCCAAGCACATGGGCGCCGACCTCAACCTGGCCTGGCCGACTGCACAGATCGCCGTCATGGGCGCATCGGGAGCCGTCGGATTCGTCTACCGCAAGCAGCTTCTCGAAGCCGCGAAGAACGGTGACGACGTCGACGCATTGCGCTTGAAGCTGCAGAACGAGTACGAGGACACCCTCGTCAACCCGTACGTAGCGGCCGAGCGTGGATACGTCGACGCTGTGATCCCGCCGTCGCACACCCGCGGTCAGATCGTTGCCGCTCTGCGTCTGCTCGAGCGCAAGTCCGTTTCCCTTCCGCCCAAGAAGCATGGGAACATTCCCCTATGAGCACAGTTACCGAGGACATCACGACGGAAGAGGTCACAGTTGTGGCGACTTCGTCCGTCAACGGTGCCGATGTCGACGGCGCCGTCGCTGACACCGCGGTGACCGAAAAAGCCGAGACCCCGGTTTCGGATGCGTCGGTCATCAAGATCGTCAAGGGTTCGCCTACCGACGTCGAGATTGCCGCGCTGGTCAGCGTCCTTGCCGCTGCATCGGGTGGTTCGGCTCCGGCCGAGTCGCTCCCGACGGAAACATGGGGAGATCCGACGCAGTTCCATCGCACGCGTGCGCCGTTCTCGCCGTACTCGTATCTGAACCCGTTCGGACGGCGTACCTGAACCCGTTCGGGTAGCGCACCTGATCTAGCCTGCTTGTGTGACTCAACTAGTTCTGGCTTCGGCATCCCCGGCACGCCTCGCAGTTTTGCGGGCGGCCGGGGTTTTGCCTGTTGTACGTGTTTCCGGTGTCGACGAAGACAAGATCGCGGGTGAACTCGGACCGGGTGCGGCCCCGCAGAAGGTGGTCACGGTGCTGGCCGAGGCAAAGGCCGCGGAGATCGTTCCCGGCCTGGCGGCAGACGGTTTGACCGATGTTGTTGTCGTCGGCTGTGATTCGATGCTTCTGATCGATGGTGAACTGCACGGAAAGCCGGGCAGTGTCGAAGTTGCGCGGCGTCGGTGGGCCGCAATGGCCGGCCGTAGTGCCACTCTGCTCACCGGTCATTGTGTGATGCGGGTGATCGAAGGCCACATAGTGCGCGTCGCGTCCGATCACAGCGCCACGGTGGTGCATTTCGCGAATCCGTCCACCGAAGATCTCGAGGCCTACCTCGCCACGGGCGAACCTCTGCAGGTCGCCGGTGCTTTCACGCTGGACAGCCTTGGTGGATGGTTCGTCGAGAAGATCGAGGGCGACCCGTCGAGTGTGATCGGTATCGGATTACCTTTGGTGCGAACCCTTTTGGAGCGCGTAGGTGTCTCCGTCTCCGATCTGTGGCGCACTCAGAGCGTCTTCTGATCTTCCATCACCAGAATATTGACCTTCGGCAGCCCCAGCGATGCAAGTGCAATTGCCAGCGCGATGACGGAAATGATCGTCAGCACGCTGCGCTGGGCCTGCAGGAAGGCTTCTCCCGCCGCTGATCTGGTGGACGCATACGCTGCCGTGACGGCCACCTGAGCGGGGCCACTCGCTGCGACTGCGGAACCTTTCGAACTGCATTCCGGCGCCACCGTCATCGGCGAGCCGGATTCGAGTTGGCTTGTCGCACAATCGACAAAGGTCTTCTCGGCAATGTCGCGGATACCTTCGTTCAGGCCGGCAGCCTCGAGCGTCGCGACGTAGTTCTCGCGCTCCCCTTGCACCGCGGCGGGCGCATTGCCGGCGACGAGCGAAAAGAACACGACTCCGATCAGCGCCAGCCCGATCGAGCTCCCCACCTGTTGCACGGTGGGCAGCAGGCCAGACACCGAACCTGCGTGTTGTGGCCGCACCGAAGCAAGAATGGCCGTCTGCAACGGCGCGACGAACAGACCGAGTCCGGCGCCGCCGATCAGCAGCGGCCCGGCCAGGGAAAGCCAGGACGGATCGGTCCCCACCTTTTCGAGAATCGTCGAGAGCGTCAGCAGTGATCCGGCAAAAACCACCATTCCCACAATGAGTACGCGGTTGCCGAGCAGCCGGTAGACCGCCGACGAGAGCACCGCCGCCACCCCCATTCCCACTGCCCATGGCAACGTCATGACGCCGGCACGAAGTGGGGAGAACCCGAACCCGAACTGCAGCGTCAGGCTGATCGTGAAGATCAACGACGTCAAAGTGCCGAAGAACACGAAGGCCAGGGCTGCGCCGACGGCAAATGCTCGGTCTCGAAAGAGTTCGAGGCGCAGAACGGGATCGCCGCCGTGTTTTCCCAATCGATATTCGTAGAGGACAAACGCCACTGCGATCGGAACCGACGCCGCGATCATCACGACGAGCGGGGTGGGCCACCCGCGGGCGCGACCCTCGGCCAGGGGGAAGATGAGCAAGAAGAGCGCGACGGACGACAGCAGCGCGCCCACCAGATCGAGCGAACGAACAGAATCCGCCTTGGCGTCGGCAAGATGGAAGTAGCCCACGATCAGTGCGGCGATGCCGATCGGGATATTGACGAAGAAAATCAGCCGCCAACCCCAGTCGAAGAGATTCCATTCGATCAGCAGTCCGCCGATCAGCGGGCCACTGACCGTCGCCAGACCGATGGTTGCTCCGTAGATCCCGAACACCCGTGGATGACGGGATTTCGGAAACAATCCCGAGATGATCGCAAACGTCTGCGCAGACATCGAGCCTGCCGCAAGACCCTGCAAACCACGACAGACGATGAGCATCGTGGCACTCTGCGCCAGTCCACAGAGCAGTGACGCGACCACGAACACCGACAATGCGGTCAGGAACACCGCACGACGCCCCCACAGGTCGCCCAGACGCGCTGCCGTGATGAGCGAACAGGCAAATGCCAGGACGTACACACTCACCATCAGCAGCTGCGCGGAGACACCGGCGCCCAGATCGACGGCGATGCTGGGCAATGCCACGTTCACGATCGTTGCATCGAGCAACTGCATGAATGCCGCGGCGAGGCTGGTCGCGAGGCCGAGCCACGGCGTCAGTGACGACGGGGTGGACGACCGCTCACGGGTAGTGGGAAGCACCCGGCCACACTAGACGAGGTTGTTGCCACCCTGTCCATATGACGGCATTCTGGATACGTCACTATGGAGATGACCACAATGTCCGGTAGGTGTGGTTGTAATCATTATCGGTTTAGAACAGGGAAGAACAGACAATCCGTTCTCCCGAATGCGATAGTTCATCGTCTGTCCAGTTCCAGGACGGACCTTCTCTTACGACATGCGCAGGAGCCCTACTCGATGGATCTGAATTTGATCACCCATTGGCGTCCACAACCCGGAAGGGTGGTCGAATGGGGGGTCACGGATGCCTGCGCCGCGAGCGCTGCCGGAGCAGAGATCAATCGGGATCTACCTCCTACAACGATGCAGGACCGTCACTTCCGACGTGCGCGGATCGCTGCTGAGAACGGTGATCCCCAATCGCCGTGGATCGGCATCGCCTTCGATTTCGACGGCCCGCTCGACCGCGCGGCGATGACGCGCGCGCTCACGAAGTACGTCCGCCGGCACGACACCCTGCACAGTTGGTTCTCGTTCGACGCTGCGATGGCCGATCCGAGCGACCCGAACTTTCCGGTGCGACGCCATGTGGTGCCGCCGGAAACCATCGATCTCACATACCGAGAAGGCCAGGAGCTGAGCGACCCGGAGGACGTCCGCGCTCTGGTCGAGCAAAAGTTTGCCACCGAGACCAGCGGATTGGGTTGGCCCGCGTTTGTCTTCGGCGCGGTGGAGCACCTCTCGCCCCAATTACCCGGCTTCACACTCTTCCACGCGATCGATCATGCGCACACCGACATGTATTCGATGGTGCTGACGTACGCGGAGCTGCGCGCGTGCTACGCCGCCGAAACGACCGGAACCGACATCGAGCTTCCAGCTGCGGGTAGTTACGCCCAGCTGGGTCGAGCCGAGCAGGAACTCTCCGCGACCTTGACCATGGAATCTCCCGAGGTTCACGAGTGGCTCGGCTACCTCATGCGCAGCGGTGGGTCGTTCCCGGGATTTGCCTTGCCGCTCGGTGCCGAGGACACCCCGAAACCCGCGATCGGATCGCGGTTCGAATTGGCCGACGATATCGAATGCGAGAAATTCGGGGCCGTCTGCAAGGAGAACGGATCGAATTTCATCGGTGGAATTTTCACTGCGCTCGCTATTACCGAATTCGAATTGGCCGGCCGCGACAAGTTCATCGCGCTCTCGCCGGTCAGCACTCGATCAGAAGCCGACACGTTCTCCCAAGGTTGGTACGTCAATCTCATTCCGGTCGGAATCGACATCGGGGAGCAACAGACGTTCACGCAATTGGCCGAGATCGGCCAGCAGGCGTATCACCGGGGCAAGTCACTCCTGCACGTATCGGTGCAACAAGTGATCGACGTCGTGCTCGCCGCCATGGGTGAAGCGGGAGCGTCGACCGGAATTACGAAGACATTGACGCCGCCCCCCATCGTCTCCTACATCGACGGCCGCCGCACGCCTGGATCGGAAACCTACGTCGAGACCAATGCCACCGGCATTGTCGGCGGTAAGGAAACGCAGATCGCCTCCATGTGGATCAATCGGGTGCAGACCGGTACCTGGATGGCGATTTCCCATCCCGACACACCGACCGCGCACGAGTCGGTCACCCGTTTCGCGAAGCACCTGGCGAATGTCATCACAACTGTTGCCACCCAGGGTGATTACTCGATTTCACGCGCGTCGGGTGTCGCCTGATGCATGTGACATCGATCGACCGTTACGGCCTCGAACCCGGCGTCGTCACCGAATGGTCGCTGCAGCCGGCTGACGACGCTGTCACCGAATCCGCGATTCCGCCGTCCTACAATCAGCATTTCCACCTCGAGACGGCGCGCACCCATGGCGTCGGCCGAAGCGTCTGGATGGCGGCAGCTTTCGATCTCCCCGGCCAATTGAACCGTCCGGCACTGGATCTGGCTCTGCGACTGTTCATCAGTCGCCACGACACGTTGCACACCGGCTTCGAGGTCGGCGAGTTCGGTGCGGTTCGGATGGATCTGGACCATGCGACCGCAACTATCGTCACGTCGGAACCGATGACCACGGCCACCACTGCGGAACTGCGCAGCCATCTCAAGAAGCGGTTCACCGAGGTCTGCGATCCCTTGACGTTCCCCGCGTACACCTTCGCGACGGTGGAGCGCGCCGAGCACTACACAGTCCTGAGCGCATTCGACCACACATTGGTGGACGGCTATTCACTGGTCATCGCACTCGGTGAGCTCCGTCAGATCTACGAGGGCTTGAACGCGCTCCCCGCGCTCGACGACGCGAGTGCTGTTGCCGACGTGATGAACCACCTGGGTGATCCGGGCAGCTTCGTGCGCTACTGCGAACTGGAAGCCGACGGGCTCGTTCCCATCGAGAACGATCCCCGCTTGCGAGAGTGGGAGCGGTTCTACGAAATCTGTGGCGGCACGTCGCCGAGTTTCCCCCTCGATCTCGGTGTGGAGGCCGGACATCCGGCGCCGCAAGGAGCGGACGTGCGGGTTCTCCTCGATGCCGAACGGACAGCGGAATTCGACTCGATCTGCACCGCAGCAGGTGGCAGTGTCTTCACCGGAGTTCTCACGGCGATGGGAATGACCACGGAATCAACTACCGGGAAATCCACACTGCCACTGCAGTTTCCGTTGCACATCCGTAAGGACCCCCGCTGGGCGGACGCAATCGGGTGGCTCACCACGAGCGCGCCGATCACCGTGCGGGTCACCCCGGACGGTGATTTCGGGGCGTCGCTGGCACATACGCACGCGTCGTTCCGGGTGGCACTGACACTCGAAGGTCTCACGATGGCACAAGTTCGTGATGCGTTGGGCGAGAAGATCCGTCGCACTCGCACTGATGTCTTCATGGTCTCGTACATCGACTACCGCAGGCTTCCAGGCACCGACGATCACGACGAACTCAACGCTCACCACATCAGCAACGTCACCGTGGCCGACGACGCGCAGTTCTGGATTTCACGGACAAACCGCGGCTTGTCACTGCGATCGAGGTTCCCGGACACCGACGTAGCGAACGTCACGATGGTGAACTTCCTCACCGAACTGGACCGGATACTCCATGACATCTGCAAGCGCGGCGTGACGCCGATCGGAAGTCTGACCGAACAATTGAGGGATTCGGCGATCGGAGCAGGAACACCGCTGATCTAGCCCGACCTGGTTCGGGGCAGCGGGAGCGGGAGCCCTCGCACGCATTCGAGCGACTCCCACGCGGGGAGCGCCTAGAATCGTTGGAGTCCGTCTATCGACCCGATCGATTCGCCTTACAGGAGCCACCCGTGCCCGTTGCCCCCGATCCTTTACCCGCGTTTGCCGAGTTCAGTAATCCCGACCGGTTGGTCTCTACTGAATGGCTGTCGGCGAATATCGGTGCGCCGGGACTGAAGGTGGTCGAATCCGACGAGGACGTTCTGCTGTACGACATCGGGCACATCCCCGGTGCCGTCAAGATCGACTGGCACCTCGACCTCAACGATCGGGTCACCCGCGATTACATCGACGGCGAGGCCTTTGCCGACCTGATGAACCGCAAGGGCATCAGCCGCGACGACACCGTTGTCATCTACGGCGACAAGAGCAACTGGTGGGCGGCATACGCTCTGTGGGTGTTCACCCTGTTCGGACACGAGGACGTCCGTCTGCTCGACGGCGGCCGCGACGCGTGGATTGCGGAGAACCGCGACACCTCGTTCGATGTCCCGTTTGCCACGTCCACCGGTTACCCGGTGATCGCGCGTAACGACGCTCCCATCCGCGCCTTCAAGGACGACGTCCTGGCGCATCTCGGCGGCGGACCGCTGATCGACGTGCGGTCACCGCAGGAGTACACCGGCGAGCGCACCCACATGCCCGATTATCCGGAGGAAGGCGCGCTGCGCGGAGGTCACATCCCCAGCGCCCGGAGCATTCCGTGGGCCAAGGCCGCCGCCCCTGACAGCCGTTTCCGCACGCGCGCAGAACTCGACGAGATCTACGGTGACCTGTCGCGCGAAGACAAGATCGTTGCGTACTGCCGTATCGGTGAGCGCTCGAGCCACACGTGGTTTGTCCTCACACACCTCCTCGGGTACCCCGACGTCCGCAACTACGACGGTTCGTGGACCGAGTGGGGCAATGCCGTGCGCGTTCCGATCGCTGTCGGCGAAGAGCCCGGAGACGTTCCCGCCGGAGCATCGGCATGAGCGAATTACCTGAGCCACTGGCGGAGATAGTCGACGACTTCGCAGCCGTCGGCACCTCCGACAAGCTCACTCTTCTTCTCGAGTTCAGTCGCGAGTTGCCGCCGCTACCCGCCGAACTCGAACAAGACGCCATGGAACCAGTTCCGGAATGTCAGTCGCCGCTGTTCCTTTCGGTGGACGATGCCGATCGTGACAAGGTCCGGCTGTATTTCAGCGCGCCCGCAGAAGCCCCGACCACTCGTGGCTTTGCCTCCATCCTGGCGCAGGGCCTCGACGGTCAGAGCGCGGACGCGATTCTTGCGGTTCCCGACGATTTCTACTCGGCGCTCGGTCTCGCGGAAGCGGTCAGTCCCCTTCGTCTGCGCGGCATGTCCGCGATGCTCGCCCGTATCAAGCGTCGTTTGCGGGGCTGAGTACAAGAACATGGAATTCACCGAACTTGCCGACTACGCGATTCCCAGTGGATCGCTCGTCGAATGGCTTCCGTGCGCAACCGGTCAATGGACGCCTGATCCGCGCCCGGCGTCGTACATCCACGAGGCGCACCTGCAGCGCTCGTCCGCGGGCGCGGGCGGGCAGTCCTGGCTCGGAACGGCGTTCGAGATCCCCGGACCACTCGATCTCGAGGCTTTCCGAATTACCTTGCAGCAGTGGATCGATCGGCACGAAGTTCTTCGCTCGCACACGTCACTCGATACCGAGTCGGGTGAGATCATTCGGCACACGGTTCCCGTGAACGGAATCGACATCGGCGTTGTCGATCACGGATACAACTCGCCGAGCCAGGTCAACTTCGAGCACCTGCACCGCCTGTTCGACGAGTTTGCGTCACCGCACAGTTGGCCGTCGTACGTGTTCGCGACCCTCACACCTCGAACCGACGACGGCCCCTTCACAGTGTTCTTCGCGGCCGATCACTCGATCATCGACGGTTTTTCCATCGTCCTGATCGCACACGAGATCGCGTCGCTGTATCGCGAGAATCTGACGGGCCAGCCTGCCAACTTGTTCCCGGTCGGCAGCTACGTCGATTTCGGGGCACAGGAACGCCAGCAGATGGCCGATCAAGACGCCGAGGACGCCGCTCTCGACGTCTGGCGAGAGGCCATGGAAGACGGCGGACTCCCCCAGTTTCCACTGCCTATCGGCGACCGGGGTCCGGAGTCCCAGAACGGGCTGTCGACGTGGCTTCTCGACACCGATCAGTCGAAGGCGTTCAGCGCCAAGTGCGCCGCGAGCGGGGTCGGCTACTTCGCGGGACTGCTCGGCCGCCTTGCCGCCGTCGGACATGACGTCGCCGGGGTCGATCATTTCCGGGTCGTGACGCCGATCCACACTCGCACCGCCCAGGAATGGGCCGGCGCGCTGGGGTGGTTCGTCGGTTTGTGTCCACTGGACATCCCGATTGATTCCGACCGCTCCTTCGACACTCTCGCCGAGCGGGCTGCCACATCGATGTCCATACGCAAGCCGGCGGCAGCGATACCGTTCGATCGCATCGGAGAGAAACTCGGAACTCCGATCCGGCCTCGATTTGTGGTGTCCTACATGGATGTTCGATTTGTCCCGGAAGCAGCACAGTGGCCGGAATGGAAGGCACGCGCGCTGCGCAGCAAGGCATACACCCATGACGTCTACCTCTGGATCAATCGAACACCACAGGGTCTCAATCTGGCCGTGCGCTATCCCAACAACGACACCGCAAACTCGTCGGTGCACAGGTATGTGGCGGCGTTCCGTCGAGCGATCGAAGAAACGGTCGTCGGCAACGAAGAGAAGAACCCGACAAACGACGCTCCCGGCTACTCGTCGGTAGCTTTGCAAACCGTTTCGTGAGCACGGCCCAGGTAGACCGATCCGGTTACAACCTGCATCGAAGCGATGAATACACTCCGAAGCGATGCCAGTAAAACTCCGACGGTGACTGCTCCGTCAGTGCACCGAGGAGACAGATAATGCGAACTACAGGAGGCTCAGTGCCCAGTCATGCCAGCGCGCACATTACGAAGGTGCTTGTCGCAAACCGCGGTGAGATCGCGGTGCGGGTCATTCGGGCAGCCAAGGACGCCGGCTACGGCAGCGTCGCTGTCTACGCCGAACCCGATGCCGACGCACAGTTCGTGAAGCTCGCAGACGAGGCGTTTGCCCTCGGTGGACAGACCTCCGCCGAGTCCTACCTCGTATTCGACAAGATTCTCGACGCAGCCCGTAAGTCCGGCGCCGACGCCATTCACCCGGGCTACGGCTTCCTCTCCGAGAACGCCGACTTCGCCCAGGCCGTCATCGACGCGAACCTCATCTGGATCGGGCCGTCACCGCAGTCCATCCGCGACCTCGGCGACAAGGTCACCGCTCGTCACATCGCCGAGCGCGCCAAGGCTCCGATGGCAGCCGGCACCAAGGACCCCGTCAAGGGTGCCGACGAGGTCGTCGCGTTCGCCAAGGAATTCGGTGTACCGGTTGCCATCAAGGCAGCATTCGGCGGCGGTGGACGCGGCATGAAGGTCGCCCAGACCATCGAGGAAATCCCCGAGCTGTTCGAATCCGCTACCCGTGAGGCCATCGCCGCCTTCGGTCGCGGCGAGTGCTTCGTCGAGCAGTACCTCGACAAGGCGCGCCACGTCGAAGCTCAGGTCATCGCCGACCAGCACGGCAACGTTGTTGTTGCCGGTACCCGCGACTGCTCGCTGCAGCGTCGTTTCCAGAAGCTCGTCGAAGAGGCTCCGGCCCCCTTCCTGACGGACGACCAGCGCGCACGCATCCACGCGTCCGCCAAGGCGATCTGCAAGGAAGCCGGCTACTACGGCGCCGGAACGGTCGAGTACCTCGTTCAGGGCGACACCATCTCCTTCCTCGAGGTCAACACCCGCCTGCAGGTCGAGCACCCTGTCACGGAAGAGACCGCAGGCATCGACCTGGTACGTCAGCAGTTCCTCATCGCCAACGGTGAAGAGCTCTCCATCAAGGAAGATCCCACCCCGCGTGGACACTCCTTCGAGTTCCGCATCAACGGCGAAGACGCCGGCCGCGGCTTCATGCCCGCCCCCGGCCCCGTTTCCGTCTACCGTGAGCCCTCGGGCCCCGGCGTCCGCGTCGATTCCGGTGTTGTTGCCGGCGACGTCATCGGCGGCCAGTTCGACTCCATGCTCGCCAAGCTCATCGTCACCGGCGCCAACCGCGAAGAAGCCCTCCAGCGTGCTTCTCGCGCTCTGGCCGAGTTCGAGATCGACGGCCTCGCGACCGTCCTCCCGTTCCACCGCCACATCGTCGAGAACCCGGCATTCGTCGGCAACGGCGAGAAGTTCGACATCTACACCAAGTGGATCGAAACCGACTGGGAAAACACCATCGAGCCGTACGCCGGTTCCGGTGCACCGGTCGACGACGAGGACGAGGCTCTGCCGCGTCAGAACGTTGTCGTCGAGGTCGGTGGACGTCGTGTCGAGGTTTCCCTCCCGGGTCAGTTCTCGCTCGGCAACGGCGGCGGCGCAGCATCCGGTGCCATCCGCAAGAAGCCGAAGGCACGCAAGCGCGGCGGCGCGGGCGGCGGCGCAGCATCCGGTGACGCCGTCACCGCTCCGATGCAGGGCACCGTCGTCAAGGTTGCCGTCACCGAGGGCCAGGAAGTTGCCGAAGGCGACCTCATCGCTGTCCTCGAGGCCATGAAGATGGAAAACCCCGTCAACGCGCACAAGGCCGGTATCGTCACCGGACTGTCCGTCGAAGCCGGCGCAGCCATCACTCAGGGCACGGTTCTGGCAGAACTGAAGTAACAGGCTTCGCACGAAGGTGCTTGCACCGGAGCTTTTGCTACGAAGGTGCTTGCACCGGAGCTTTTGCTACGAAGGTGCTTGCACCGGAGCTTTTGCACTGTGCGCCTTTCCGGTAGTTCCCACTACCGGAAAGGCGCACAGTCGTTTGAGTAGGCTGTCACTCATGGCTGATGTTCCCGACATTCGTATCGGCACTGCTGAACGTGAGCAGGCATTGACGGCGCTGACCGAGCATTTTGCAGCCGGTCGCCTCACTGTCTCGGAGTTCGACGAGCGCAGTGGAATCGTCACGGCTGCAACAACTCGCAGTGAACTCGCTCCGGTTTTCAAGGATCTTCCCGATCCCGTTCCATCTCCCGCCGCCACATCAGCTTCGGTTCCAGCGCGGAAGTTCGACCCCGACTGGTCCGGTCGCATCATGGCGGTCATCCCGATTCTTGCCCTCATCCTCTTCTTCGTCACCGGTACGTGGCTGTGGTTCCTCGCCATTCCGCTGGCCGGCGCGCTGCTGTTCGGGACGGACAAAGAACGCAAGAAGAAACGTCGCGACGACAGGAATTCCTGAATTCATGGACCCGATAGAGATCAATGCGGGCGCGTGGTATCTGCGAGCGTTGCGCGCGGACGAACGCGTCGACGACCGACCGGCGCTTGCCGACGGAGGCATCAGCGACCCCGGTTACGTAGATCTCCGGACATCTCAGTGGGCCGAGAACACCGTCTACTCGTGGGCGGTGTGCCAACCGAATACCGGTGAACTTCTGGCCGAGGTTCTGCTGACGCCCCGCGGCGCCACTGCCGAACTCACCGGTTGGGCAAGATCCGGCCACGACGACGCTCTTGCTACCGCAACTGATGCGGTTTCGCGTTTTGCCGAGGGCGCCCTCGAACTCACGGTGACGCGCGGATGACGTACAACCGGTACTGGCCACTCGCCATCGCTGTGGTGATCGCACTGATCATGTTGTTCTCCCCCGGATCCACCGTTCCGTCCGGGCCGGAGAACAGCGACAAGGTCACCCACACATTGATGTTCGTCGTTCTGGCGATGACGTCGTTGCACGCCAGAATCCCCTGGTGGCTCACGGCGCTGTGGCTGATCGCGTTTGCCGCGGTGTCCGAAGTCCTGCAGGGAGTCCTGCCGATTTCCCGTTCCGGTTCGGTGTGGGACGCGGCCGCCGATCTGGTCGGTATCGCGATCGGCATCGGGATCGTCGCCGCCGTCGGATACCGGCGACGGGCCCGCGCCGTCTAACCCGCGATCAGCCGATCAGGTTGCCGCGCAACCGAGTCTGAGCGTCCTGGTCGATCTTGAGCCCGTCGGTGAAATACGCCTCGATGGAACCGTGCACCGATTCCAGTTCGGCAAGCGATGCCTCCAGGTACTCGGGCCGTACGCCCAGAACGCCTTCGAGTAGCGTCGGATCCCCTCCCGTGGCGGCAAATTTCTCGAAGAGCGGCGCGAACAGCGGGAGCAGGACCGTGTTCGTCAGCAGGTAGTCCTCGAACACCGCGTCCTTCGACGCGCCCAGGAAGAGCAACAGCGCCGCCGCGGCCCATCCCGTCCGGTCTTTACCCGTCGTGCAGTGAATGAGTGCCGGCGCACTGGTTGGCTCTGCGAGATCGAGGAACAACTGGCGGTACGACGCCACCGCGCTGGGCAGGGTCACAAAATCGCGGTAGCTGCCTTGGAAGTACTCGAGCGCCTGCCCGCTTCCCAGCAACTCTGACGCGGCCCGGGGATCGGCGATCATCTGCTGCATCTGGGCCGGGATAGCTCGATACTGCTTGTCCGCCAATACGTCCAGTCCGAGTTCCCGGATTCCGGCCGGGGTCCGGTCCGGTGCTGTTTCGCGCTCGGAGGCGGTTCGCAGGTCGTAGATCGTGGTGACGGCCAAGTCGGCCAGCGTCTGCTCTCCTTCTTTGCTGAGCGACGCTAGATCGGTGGAGCGGTACACCGCGCCGGTTCGCACCGAACCGCCGAATCGGGACTCCGGTCCCCCGATATCGCGCAGGTTCGCCAGCGAAGGAACAACGGAAGACAGCTTCGGATTGTCAGTCATACCTACGAACATAGGCGATGACACCCTCACGACTTATGACACTCGCGACAATTGCGACGTACGATCGCCCGTAATTGCTGCGCTACATTTCCGAAACATGTTCGGATAATGCTGTGGACATGCCTACAACGAATTCCAGCGGTCTCGATGCGTTCAACGCACTCGCAGACCAATCGGTGCGCAAGGCTCTGCTCGACTGTTGCCACTCCGACGCCTGGGCGAACTCGCTCGCGGCGGCACGGCCCTTCGCGAGCGTCGACGCTCTGCTGGACAGCGCGGATTCCGTGCTGCGCGACCTACCCGAATCCGAGATCGACAAAGCCCTCGCGGGGCACCCGCGTATCGGTGAGCGCACCGAGAACGCGTCGTCGAGTCGCGAACAGGCCGCGGTATCCACGGCCGGCGCCGACATCCTCGAGCAGTTGCGCATCAAGAACGCCGAGTACGAGGACAGGTTCTCGCACGTCTACCTCGTCTGTGCAAGCGGTCGCTCCGCCACCGAACTCCTCGACATACTCCAGAAGCGACTGGAAAACGATCCGGAGTCCGAACGCCGCGTGCTACGAATCGAGTTGGCCGCTATCAATCGCATCAGACTCACCCGTCTGATCGACTCGTTGTCCGGAGATGATGCATGAGCAAGGTACTGAGTACACACGTCCTCGATGCGACAACCGGCAACCCGGCCGAAGGTGTCCACGTCCAGCTCTGCGGGCCGGACGGTTCGCCGATTTCTCAGGCCCACACCGATTCCGACGGCCGGGTCGCCGAACTTGCCCCAGACGGCCTGACTTCCGGAACCTACCGCCTGATCTTCGACACCGGAACATATTTCGAGTCGATCGGTACGGAAACCTTCTACCCGGAAGTGACAGTGACCTTCCGGATAGACGACACGAGCCGTGGCTATCACGTCCCGCTGTTGCTGTCCCCCTTTGCCTATTCCACCTATCGCGGGAGCTGAGAACCACTGTGAACACCATCAACACCACCACCGCACCGCTCTCCGGGACCATCGAACTCACCGGGCACCAGTACGGCAAGGCCGAGAATCGTGTTGTCCGGATCTACCGCGACACGCCGCGCCACGAGATTCACGACATCAACGTCTCCACTTGTCTGCGAGGCGATTTCGCCGATGCCTACCTCACCGGCGATCAGTCGAAGGTGCTACCCACCGACACTCAGAAGCAGACCGCGTACGCCTACGCCAAGGAAAAAGGCCTGATCTCGATCGAGTCGTACGGTCTCGAACTCGCATCGCATTTTGTCGACGACATCGAACCGGTGACGGGCGCACGGATCGAGATCGAGGAGTACGCCTGGGAGCGCGCGGTGGTCGACGGCGCCGAGCACGATCACACCTGGATTCGCAAGGGTCAGGAAGTGCGAACCGCGTCGATCACGCACGACGACACCGGAACCTGGGTGATCGGCGGCCTGAAGGACCTGGTTCTGCTCAAGTCCACCGGCAGTGAGTTCTCCGGGTTCCTCCAGGATCCGTACACCGTCCTCGAACCGACGCAGGACCGCGTCATGGCCACCACACTGGTGGCGCAATGGCGATTCACCACCACAGACGTCGACTGGGAATCGGTGTACGTGGCCATCAAGGCACAGATCGTGAGGCAATTCGCGACGGTGCACTCACTTGCGTTGCAGCAGACCTTGTTCCAGATCGGCAAGGCGATCCTCGAGGACTTCCCGATCATCGCCGAGGTGCGGCTGTCCGCGCCCAACAAGCACCATTTCGACTACGCGCTCGGCCGTTTCGGTATCGAGAACGACAACGAGGTGTTCCATGCCGCGGATCGCCCGTACGGCCTGATCCAGGCCGCCGTCAGCCGCTCGGACGCACCGGACGCCGGCCCATCGTGGACAACCTACGCCGGATGGCTTTCGTGACCGACTTCGTCATCAGGGGCGCTCATGTCGTCACAATGGACGGCGCCCGTACCGAATTCACCGACGGGTACGTAGCAGTTACCGGGAATACGATCACGGCCGTCGGCCAAGGGCCGGCTCCGGAGTTTCCCGGGGCACGTACCATCGACGCCCCCGGTTGCCTCGTGACGCCGGGCCTGGTGAACACGCACCATCACCTGTACCAGTGGATCACTCGCGGCCTGGCTGCCGATTCGACGCTGTTCCAGTGGCTGACCACGCTGTACCCGATCTGGGCGGGGATCGACGCCGACGCAGTGCATACGGCCGCAACCGGTGGCCTCGCCGCGCTGGCGAAGACGGGATGCACCACCACCACCGATCATCACTACGTGGTCCCACGCGATGCCGGTGACGTGTTCGAAGCGGAAATCACGGCGGCAGCCCAGGTCGGCCTGCGATTCCATCCGACGCGGGGGTCGATGGACCTCGGGCAGAGTTCCGGCGGACTGCCGCCTGATCACGTCGTGGAGAAACTTGACGACATCCTCACCGGCACCGCGTCGGTCATCGACCGGTGGCACGACCCCAGCCCCGATTCGATGCTGCGGATCGCGGTGGCACCCTGCTCCCCGTTCTCGGTCACCGAGGCGTTGCTCCGTGAGTCCGCGGTTCTGGCCCGGGATTCCGGCGTCCGAATGCACACCCATTTGGCGGAGACGCTGGACGAGCAGGACTTCTGCGCAGAGCTGTTCGGCTGCACGCCGATGGAGTACATGGAACGAGTCGGCTGGGTTGGCCCGGACGTGTGGTTCGCGCACGCCGTCCACCTCGACGATTCCGCGATCGAGACGATGGCGCGCACGGGAACCGCTGCGGCACACTGCCCTACGTCCAATGCGCGACTCGGCGCCGGGATCGCGCGCACCCGCGATTTGCTGGACGCCGGTGTCACCATCGGGCTCGGAGTCGACGGCGCGGCCAGCAACGAGGCGTGCAGTTTGGTCGAGGAGTCGCGCCACGCCCTCCTGTTCGCCCGCGCTCGCGGCGGCCCCCAGGCTTTGACGGTTCGCACCGCCCTGGAACTCGGGACCATCGGGGGTGCGAGGGTTCTCGGCCGTGAGCACGAGATCGGCTCCCTCGAAGTGGGAAAACTGGCCGACCTCGCGGTGTGGGATCTGAACACGCTCGCGCACACCGGCATCACCGACCCGGTCGCGGCGTTGGTGCTCGGCTCGACACCACCGTTGAAACTTCTGATGGTGAACGGTGCGGTTGTGGTCGCCGACGATCGGGTAACCACGATCGACGAGGACGTCGTCGCATCGGACGTTGCTCGCGCTCACCTCGACCTGGTGCGAAAGGCCGGGTGAGCCGACAGTGGATCTGCACACGGTCGATCAGGTTCTGGTGCCGGCCACTCGGACCGATCTGCCCGGTCCCTCGACCGGTGTCGGATTCATCGGAGGCGGCACTTGGCTGTATTCCGAACCTCAACCTCATCTGAGCACGCTTGTCGATCTGGCCGGCTTCGGCTGGGAGCCGCTCACAGTCACCGAACATGGCCTCGAGATTGCCGCGACCTGCACCATCGAGGAACTGTGCCGCTCCGAACTCGTGGCACAGTTCCGGGCTCAGCAGTTGTTTCGGGACTGCGCGGACGCGCTGCTTGCGTCGTGGAAAGTGTTGCGCCACGCCACCGTCGGCGGAAACATCGCTCTGTCGTTTCCCGCCGGCGCCATGACCACGATGGCCGTCACTCTCGACGGCGAATTGACCGTGTGGCGTCCGGGCAGCGGCGAATACCGTGTGGCCGTGAAAGATTTTGTGACCGGAAACGGCACCAACGCGCTGGGCGTCGGCGACATCATTCGGTGCATCACTCTCCCCACTCGGTCGCTGCTCGCCCGCACCGCATTACGCAAACTCGCTCAGACCTCACTCGGACGGTCTGCCGTTGTCGTAGCGGGCCGAAAAGACGTCGCTGGTTTCACACTCAGCGTCACGGCGGCAACGCGGCGGCCCCACGTGCTGCGATTCGACGCCCACCCGAGCGCGTCCGAGTTGGCCGACGCCCTTCGCGTGATCCCAGCCGACTGTTATTTCACGGACGTCCACGGCAGCGCACCCTGGCGTGAGTCGATGACAGCACTACTGGCCGAAGAGGTCAGGGAGGAACTCACATGAAGTACTCCGTCGACGGGGTTGCCCGCGACGACGAACCACGTCCGGGACAGTGCTTGCGGACGTTCCTGCGCGAGCACGGCGTCATGTCCGTCAAGAAGGGGTGCGACGCCGGGGATTGTGGCGCGTGTTCGGTACTGCTGGACGGCACGCCCACGCATTCGTGCATCTTCCCGGCGCACCGCGTCGACGGGCACGAGATTGTGACCGCAACCGGTCTCGGCACTGAAGACGATCTGCACCCGGTGCAGCAGGCGTTTGTCGGCGCCGGCGGATTTCAATGCGGATTCTGCACCGCAGGCATGGTGGTGACGGCGTCGGCGCTGACACCCGCGCAGAAGGAGAACCTGCCGGCGTCGATGAAGGGAAACCTGTGCCGCTGCACGGGGTATCGCTCGATCCGCGACGCTCTGGCGGGCGCGAAGAACGTCGAGGACGCGGTTCGCTCTGTAGCTCAGGGCCGTTCCATTGCGGCCCCGGCTTCGAGTCGAATCGTCACCGGAACAGAACCCTTCACTCTGGATCTGGCCGAGGGCGACGTCCCTTCGGGCTTGGTGCATGCAGCGGTTCTCGGCAGCCCGCACCCCCATGCGTATGTCAAGGAGATCAACACTGACGCAGCACAGTCCGCGCCAGGTGTCGTTGCCGTTCTGACCTATCTCGACAGCCCGGATGTTCTCTTCTCCACAGCGCGCCATCAGAACCGCACCGACGATCCGGACGACACCCGCATCTTCGACCGCACCGTACGTTTCGTCGGTCAGCGAGTTGCCGCTGTCATTGCAGAGACACCGCGGGACGCACAGCGCGCGCTCGCGCTGATCGAGGTCGACTTCGAGGTTCGCGCAGCTGTCTTCGATCCGGAGCCCGCTCGCGCGCCCGGCGCGCCGCTTCTGCACGCGGACAAGGATATGTCCGCTCGTATCGCCGAGCCCACGCGCAATATCGTCGCCGCACTCCACGACGGAGTGGGCGACGTCGAGAAAGCCCTGAGTGCATCCGCTGCCGTTGTCGAAGGCACGTGGCAGACCGCTCGGGTTCAGCACGTTGCCATGGAGACGCACGCCGCGGTGGGATGGCTGGACTCCGGTGGCCGGCTTGTCATTCGCAGCAGCACGCAGGTGCCGTTCCTGGTTCGGGACGAGTTGGCACACATCTTCGGTCTCACCCGCGAGAAAGTCCGCGTGTTCACCGCGCGAGTGGGTGGCGGTTTCGGCGGCAAGCAGGAAATGCTGACCGAGGATCTTGTTGCCCTTGCCGTCCGGAAGACCGGCCGACCGGTGCAGTACGAGTTCAGTCGCAGCGATCAGTTCACGATGGCCCCGTCGCGGCATCCGATGCGGGTGTCGGTCCGGTTGGGCGCTGACGAGCATGGCCACCTGAACGCGCTGGCGATCGACGTCCTCTCCGACGCCGGCGCATACGGCAACCATTCCGTCGGAGTGATGTTCCACGGCTGCGCGGAATCTATTGCCGTCTACCGTTGCCCGACCAAACGCGTCGACGCCGAGGCCGTGTACACGAACAATGTGCCGTCTGGTGCGTTCCGCGGCTACGGCCTGGGGCAGATCATCTTTGCCGTCGAATCCGCGATGGATCAACTTGCTCGGAAACTCGGCGTCGACCCGTTCGAGTTCCGTCGACGCAACGTGGTGGTTCCGGGAGACGACTTCGTGGACTGGCACGTCGAGGACGGCGACCTCGAGTTCGGCAGTTACGGTCTCGATCAGTGTCTGGACCTGGTCGAGCGCGCGCTGTCGAGCGGACGCGGGCAGACGCCGCCAGACGGACCCCGGTGGAAAACGGGGCAGGGCATGGCCGTTGCGATGATCGCCACGATCCCGCCGCGCGGACACTTCGCCGACACCACGGTCACCCTCGAGGCCGACGGGCGCTATGTGGTCCGGATCGGTACCGCCGAATTCGGTAACGGGACAACAACAGTTCATCATCAGATTGCCGCCACCGAATTGCGAACCACCGTCGATCGCATCGTGATCGCTCAATCCGACACCGACATCGGTGGACACGACACCGGCGCCTTCGGTTCGGCCGGCACCGTTGTGGCGGGCAAGGCTCTCCAGATCGCGTGCGAACGCCTCCGTGATCGGATACTCGCACGAGCACAATCACTGTGCGTCGGTCCGGTCGAACTCGCGACGGACGGTGTAACCACCACAACCGGCTCTGTCGGTTTCCCTGCACTCCTCGACGGCGGACCGCTCTCGGCCAACGGCCACCATGACGGCTCGCCGCGGTCGGTGGCGTTCAACGTCCACGGCTTTCGGGTCGCGGTGGATACAGCAACGGGCCGGGTCGTCATTCTGCAGTCGGTCCAGGCTGCCGACGCCGGCACGGTACTGAACCCCGCACAATTGCGTGGGCAGGTGGAAGGTGGTGTGGGACAGGCACTCGGCGCAGCGATGTTCGAGGAGATCGTCATCGAGGACGGGCATGTGGTGAATCCGCAATTGCGCAACTATCACGTTCCGCAGTTGGCGGATCTCCCGATCACCGAGGTTCTTTTTGCCGATACCTACGACAAGTTGGGACCATTCGGCGCCAAGTCCATGAGCGAAGCGCCGTTCAATCCCGTTGCCCCGGCACTGGCCAACGCTATCTTCGACGCGGTGGGTGTTCGGTGCCTCGCCACTCCGATGACGCCGGATCGGATCTGGGCCGAGCTCACGCGGTAAGTGTGTGCAGTACCCGCTCGACGGCGTCCACCGCTGCGTCCAACTCACCGGTTGTCACGGTCAGCGGTGGACGGAACCGAATTCCGCGCTGCCCGCTCGGCAGAATGAGGACATGCTCGTCCTCGCGAAGCGCGGTCACCACCCGGTCGCGTAACTCGGTGGCGCTCAGGGTGATCGCGCACATGAGGCCACGTCCGCGGGGTTCGGTGACCTCGTCGAACCTTTCGCTTGTCGCGGTCAGTCGCTGAAGTAGGTGCGCGCCGGTGAATCGAACCCGGTCGATCAACCGGTCGCGTTCGATGACCTCGAGAATGCGCCGGGCACGCACCATGTCGGTGAGATTGCCGCCCCACGTCGAGTTGATCCGCGAGCTGATGTGAAAAACGTTGTCGTGCACCTCGTCGACACGGCCGCCTGCCATGATGCCGCAGACCTGAGTCTTCTTCCCGAAGGCCACGACATCCGGTGCCAACCCCAATTGTTGGTAGGCCCAGGGCGTTCCGGTTGATCCGCACCCGGTCTGCACTTCGTCGAGAACGAACAATGCGTCGTTCTCGCGGCACAATTCCTGCATCGCCTGGAGAAACCGAGGCCGGAAATGGTGGTCACCACCCTCACCCTGGATCGGTTCGGCGATGAAACAGGCGATGTCGTGCGGATTCTCGTGAAATGCCTGCCGGGCCTGTGCCAAGGTTTCCTGCTCGACAGCCTCGATGTCGCGGCCGTCCGCGACATAGGGCGAGGTGATCCGAGGCCAGTCGAACTTGGGAAACCGGGCAACCTTTCCCGGATCGGTGTTGGTGAGCGACATCGTATAGCCACTGCGCCCGTGGAAAGCCTCGGTCAGGTGCAAGACCTTGGTCCCGAGATCCGGTGAGCGCCCCTCACTTTCGTTCCGTCGGCTCTTCCAGTCGAACGCCACCTTCAGCGCATTCTCCACAGCAAGGGCGCCGCCGTCCACAAAAAACAGATGCGGTAACGCCGGATCGCCAAGCACCCGAACGAAGGCGTCGACAAATCGTGCCATCGGCACACTGTAGATGTCGGAATTACTCGGCTTGTTTGCTGCAACCATTGCCAATTCGCGCGAGAATGCCTCGTCGTCGGCAATGTCCGGATGGTTCATTCCGAGCGCCGACGACCCGAAGAACCCGAACATGTCCAGATAGTCGACACGGGTGCGGAGATCTTGTAGATACACACCGTGCGAGCGTTCGAGATCGAGAACCAGATCGAATCCGTCCGTGAGGATACTGGCAGACAGGACCTCGAACACCGGGAAATCCGCACTGCCGTCGAAGCCTTGCGTCGCGGTACTCATACGCAAAGATTAAGTCAAAATTATTGCCATGTCGATGATTAGATGGAAAAATTACTGCAGATCGGTCATTCGTCGTAAAATGTTTGAAGAATGACCGTGCTACGGGTGCTCACATTGGCCGCCGTTCGGATCTCCTGCAGCAACGCCTCCAATGCCCGGGGCGAGGCGACTCGAACAAGAAGTACGTAGCTTTCGGCCCCGGCTACCGAGTGACAGGACACCACTTGGGGCAAGTGCCGGAGCCTGGCCGGCGCATCGTCGGGTTGAGAAGGATCCAGAGGGGAGATCGCGACAAATGCCGACAGATTCTGACCCACAGCTTCCGGATCGATCTTTGCCGCGTACCCCCGGATCACGTTGCGCGATTCAAGCCGACGCACCCGCGACTGCACCGCCGAGATCGATAACCCCGCCTTGTCGGCAAGACTCGCCAAAGTGGCACGCCCGTCCACAACGAGCTCTCGAATCAACAACTTGTCCGTGTCGTCGACCGGAGGAATTCCGCCGTCATTCTGTTCGTCACCCACCCGCGAAGGTTAACGTAACCGGACATACACATGCTTGAAAAGTGGCAGTTACGTTCTCGGTTTGCCGCCGAACTGTCGCGGATGTACGGGAACGAGGTTCCAGCGTACAACACGCTGGTTGACGTGACACTGCAGGTCAATCGGGATTACACGGCCACCCGTCCGGGCTCGGAACGCTGGGGAACCCTGGGCCGGATCAGTGCGGAAAGGCACGGTGCGATCCGGCTGGGCACTCTCGGCGAACTGCGCGACGTCGCGACGATCTTCGGCGCCCTCGGGATGTCGGCGGTCGGGTTCTACGATCTGCGGCTCACCGATCCCCCTGTTCCCGTGGTCTCTACCGCATTCCGTCCTACCGATCCGGGGGAACTCGCGCTGAACCCATTCCGCGTCTTCACTTCGGTTCTCACTACCGGAGACAAGCGCTTCTTCACGGCCGATCTTCAGCGCAGAATCGCCGCATATCTGGGTACGCGATCTCTCTTCTCCCCCGACCTGCTTCGCCTGGCCGCGACGGCGCAGCGCGACAACGGGTTGCCGGAGCCGCAGGCGACACACTTCGTCGACGCCGCCACCCGCGCCTTCCGCCTCGGAACCGGGCCGATCGACGCGCCCTGGTATCGCGAACTTGCGCACATCTCCCCGGTGGCCGCGGACATCGCAGGCCAAAGGTCGACCCACCTCAACCATCTCACCCCGCGGGTACTCGACATCGACGATCTGTACCGCCGCATGACCGAACGCGGCATCACCATGATCGACCGGATTCAGGGTCCACCGCGATGGGGTGGTCCACCACTCCTGCTGCGGCAGACCTCGTTTCGGGCGTTGGCCGAGAACCGCCCGTTCCGCGAGCCGGATGGTTCGGTGCACGATGTCCCCGTCCGCGTGCGCTTCGGTGAAGTCGAGGCCCGCGGCATAGCGCTGACTCGCACGGGCCGCGAGATCTACGACGCTCTGATCTCCTCCCCGGACACGGCGGTATGGGAAGACGCGTTTCCATCCACGGAGGACGGCCTTGCCGACGCCGACCTGGCGTATTTCACCTACCGACGTGACGGTTCGAGGATAATTCGCGAGCCCATCGTCTACGAAGACTTCCTGCCGGCGTCCGCCGCTGGGATCTTTGCGTCGAACCTCGATTCGCCCGGTGGATTCGTTTCCGATGCGGACAGCGCCGATTACGGGCAGGATCGACTCGAGGGTGCCATCGGACACCCCATCCTCGACCCTTTCGAGTTGTACCGCACGCAGCAGGACGCCTCCCGCGAAAGGACTCACCCGTGAACCTTCCCGATCCTTCCGCTCTCGCCGAGCGCGCCCACTCCGCGCTTGCTCGCTGCGGAGCCGAGTGGCCCACCGGCAACCTGACGGCTCGCACACCGATTACCGGAACCGAAATTCGCAGTCTGGAACAACATTCCGCTGACGATGTCAACGGCGCGGTTGCCGCAGCACACGACGCGTTCGGTGACTGGCGCACGGTTCCTGCGCCGATCCGCGGCGCCGTCGTGCGGCAACTCGGCCGACTCCTGAGCGAGCACAAAACGGATCTCGCGGAACTGGTCACGCTCGAGGCCGGCAAGATCTCGTCGGAAGCACTCGGCGAGGTCCAGGAAATGATCGACATCTGCGAATTCGCGGTTGGTCTCTCGCGCCAACTCTACGGGCGGACCATGCCTTCGGAACGGCCAGGACACAGACTGATGGAGACGTGGCATCCGATCGGTGTTGTCGGTGTCATCTCGGCCTTCAACTTCCCGGTCGCGGTGTGGTCGTGGAACACCGCGATCGCTCTGGTGTGCGGAGACACGGTGGTCTGGAAGCCGTCCGAGACCACACCTTTGACCGCGCTGGCCTGCCATACCCTCCTTCGCCGCGCCCTCGCCGATTGCGACGCCCCTCGAGGCGTCCATCAACTGGTGATCGGTGGACGCGACGTGGGTGCGGCACTGGTGGACAATCCGCAGGTCGCGCTGGTGAGTGCCACCGGGTCGGTACGCATGGGACGCGAGGTTGCGCCGCGAGTGGCGGCGAGGTTCGGACGAAGCCTCCTCGAACTGGGCGGAAACAACGGCGCCGTTGTCACCCCGTCCGCGGATCTTGATCTGGCAGTCCGCGGAATTGTCTTCTCAGCGGCCGGAACTGCGGGGCAGCGGTGTACATCGCTGCGCCGGTTGATCGTTCACGAATCGATAGCCGACGAGCTGGTCGCAAGAATCTCTGCCGCCTACGCACAACTACAGGTAGGCAACCCGTTCGACGACGGCGTCCTGGTCGGTCCGCTGATCAACGACGCCGCACTCGAGGCGATGCAGTCCGCGCTCACCGCCGCGCAGTCGAGCGGCGGCACCGTCGTCTGCGGCGGTGAGCGGGTCGGCGACACCGGTTGCTACGTGCGCCCGGCGCTGGTCCGGATGCCGAAACAAAGCGAGATCATGCACACCGAGACCTTTGCACCCATCCTCTACGTTGTCACCTACAACGAGTTCGACGATGCCATCGCACTCCACAATGCTGTGCCGCAGGGTCTTTCATCCTCGATCTTCACACTCGATCAGCGGGAAGCCGAACGGTTTCTCGCAGCCGACGGTTCCGACTGCGGTATTGCCAACGTCAACATCGGCACGTCGGGCGCAGAGATCGGCGGCGCGTTCGGCGGCGAGAAGGACACCGGCGGCGGACGCGAATCGGGTTCCGATGCGTGGAAGGCGTACATGCGCCGCGCAACCAACACGATCAACTACTCGGACCAACTACCGCTGGCTCAAGGCGTCGAGTTCGGCTGAGGGCATCTGCGGCAAATTCGGCGATCGCGGTGACCAATTCGGTGCGCGCGGACAATTGCGGAGCGTGATCGGTCTCGAGACTCACCACGTTGGCCCCAGGCACTCGCTGCTGCATTCCTCGCTGCGTCTCGATCGGAACTGTACGGTCCAAGGTGCATTCGACGTATAGGCGCGGAACCGTACCGAATCGCTCGGGGGTGATTGTCGGTGCCATCAGTCGTGCAGTTTCCTGTTGTGGCACAAGTTGGCGTGCCGCAGCGATCGCGTCGGCTACCGGGGCCTCGTGGAAGAACACCGCTGCACCGGCTTCGGGTGGGACCACACTCGAAAACCCGTCATCCGAGCTGACCACCCATCGCGAGATCCCGACGGGCGCCGGTAATTCCACTTCGTTGCACAGCATTCCGAAGTCCATACCCGACGGCAGCATCATCCCGGCGACATACACGATTCCCGCGACCGCAGCGGGAACTCGCTCGGCAACCTGCGACACCACGATGCCACCACCCGAGTGGCCTACCAGCACAGCCGGACCGTCCAGCGAATCGAGCACCGCTACAACGTGATCGGTCACGGCACTTAGGTCTACGACAGTGTCCCGATCGAGGACGCCGGCCCCGGGAAGGTCAACGACTACCGGGTTGAACCCCGCCGCTCGCAGTGGTTCCAGCATCGAATCCCAGACCCAGCCTCCGGCCCAGGCACCGTGGACCAGAACAAGATTCCTGGCAGTCACGACGTTGCCTCCAGCTGCGCTGCGACGCGAACCCGCTCGGCTTCGCGCCCGGCCGCGGTGTTGGACTTGCCCTGCCGCGATCCGGCCAGCTTGGCTTTGATGTGATCCCGGACGGAGACAGGTTCGTACGCCAGTCCGGACTCGTCGAAGAAACTCGGCAGCGTTTCGATCACGGCATCGACGTTTCCGTCGTGGAAAAACGCGGCGGAACGACGACGCTTGATCGTGCCGTTCACCACGGGAGGTGCCACGCGGTGCAGCGTCGACATCCAGCGGTCGTTGGTTAGCTGGGCAGTCAGATCGCCCAGATTGACCAGTAGCGCATCGTCTTCAGGCCACACGTCGTGCCACCGTTGGTCACTTCCGAGTACCTGGAGCCCCTCGACCTGATCGGCCCACAGGACGGTGACAAGCCCGAAGTCGGTGTGTTCGCCCATCCCCTTGAGCTCGCCGTCCAGCGTCACGGTTCCCTCGGGCAACGCGTAGTTGTTCATTCTCAGCACGTCGATCGAGTGATCGGTGATCGAGTCGAAGAACCCCGGCGTCAGCCCCAGCGCATCGTCGAAGATAGTGGTCAGCGTGCGAGCTACCCGTGCTGCGTGTGTGTAGTACGACTCGATCCTGGCCCGGAATTTCTCGACGTCCGGCCACACGTTGATACCGTAATCCACTTCGGAGAGATCAAGATCGGTGAACGACCGAGCTTCGATGCCGACGTTGAACGCCTCGAAAAAATCGTTCATCCGGGTCGCGGATTCCACGCCGAGACTCAGGCTCAGCGATTCACTCTTGGGTGGGCTGTACCCGCGGTTGGCTCCGGCAACGCGGTACTCGTTCTTCGCCTCCATCGGCAGTGCAAAGAAATCGTCCATCGCGCCGGCGAGACCTCCCGCCACTTCCGCAGGAATTCCATGACCCCGGATCTGGATGAATCCCACTCTGCTGCAGGCATCGTCGATCTCGGCGGCAACTCTGGCCTGCTCCTGCGGCGAACCGCCGAGAACGTACGGGGAGATGTCGATGACGGGGACTTCGAAGGACTCAGGCGGTAACTGTGACATGGGCGTCTCCTGTCGGTGTGACTGGGGATTGTGCGACTGCAGGTGATTCGGGAAGGCTCTCGCGCGAACTGCGGGCGAGTTCGCCGAGTCGGGTGTGGTTGAACAGCAAGTTGAGCGTGAAGGCGGACGCCGCGGCCAGGGTGATTCCACTACCCAGCAGGATCTGCGCAGACGACGGGAACCGCTCGAACATTCCTTCCGCGAACTCCGGAAGGAGACCGATTCCGACGGATACCGCGGCAATGGTCGTATTGATCGGATCGCTGAGATCGACCTTGCGGAGTGTGTTGATGCCGACGACGGCAACCGTGGAGAACAGGATGATGCCGACGCCACCCACCACCGGATCAGGCAGTGCTGCAACAACTTCACCCATTCGGGGGATCAGTCCGAGAACGATGAGGATGGCGCCACTGGTAGCGGTGACGTATCGGCTGTACACGCGGGTAGTCGCGACGGCGCCGACATTCTGCGAGAACACGGTGTCGACAAAGGCGTTGAAGATACCGCCGAGCACTCCGGACATGCCGTCGGCCACCAGGCCACGCGCCAAATCAGCCTTTTTCAAGGGCTTTCCGGTGATCTCACTGACTGCCAACATGCTGGCGGTCGATTCTGCGAACACGACTGCCATCACGATGCTCATGGCCACCACTGCGGTGACCGGAAACTCGGGTGCTCCGAAATGGAAGGGCATGGGAATGCCGACCCACGCGGAACCGGATACACCACCGAGGTCGATCAAGCCCATCGGAATGGCGATGACGGTACCGATGACCAGCGCGATCAGGACTCCCAGCTGAGTCCACATACCGCGCCCGAGGCAGATGAAACCGACTGCGATCGCAACGACAGCTGCGGCCAGCGCGAGGTTCTTGGGATCTGCGAACGTCGGTGCGGTGGGGTCGTTTCCGACGATCAGGCCGCCGGCGACGCCGATCAGCGAGATACCGATCACGGTCAGGACCACTCCGGTCACGAGCGGCGGAAAGTAACGGACGATCTTGGCAAATGGCACTGCCAGCGCGATTCCGACCACACCACCGACCAGCATGGAGCCGTACACCGCCTGCAATCCGTATTCCTGGGCGATGAGAATCATCGGTGTCAGGCCGGCGAATGTGGCGCCGCAGACGATCGGAAGTCGTACGCCCGCAACCTTCCCCACGCCCAGGCTCTGAATGATGGTGATGATGCCGGCAACAAGCAGATCGGCGCTGATCAGCAGTGCAACGGTGCTACGGTCCAGGCCCACGGCCGCACCGAACACCAGCGGTACCGTGATGCAGCCTGTGTACATGATCAGGACGTGCTGAAGAGCAAAAGCTGACTGGCGGGCAAAGGGCAACCGCTCGTCGACTGGATGGATGGCCATGCGCCGATCTCCGTCCGTAGCTGGGAGTGTTTTGTGTACTTCTCTATTGAGCACGTCGATAATTTCTTGCTGTGGTCAATTTTGTTTCGCGCATGTAATGAAATTCTCCGCTCGGATGCGCCGCCTCGGCACTGCTATGTTCAGCACATGGACGACGACCAAGTGGCGATCGCAACGGCAATCGGTATCGCAGTGCGCAACGCGCGCAAGGAAGCCGGATTGACCATGCGTGAGGTCGCACTGAAATCCGGTCTCTCACAGCCGTTTCTGAGTCAGACCGAAAACGGTCGCGCAGTGCCGAGTGTGATGAATCTGCACCGACTCGCACAATCGCTTGGCACTACCGCTCACGCGCTACTCGCCCAAGGCGAGCGCACGCCGTCGAGTCTGGTGCGGGCACACGAGGGCCGGAAGTTCGAACTCGCCCACGATTCCTCGATCCGGTTCTGTTCCACCGGGTCACACACCATGGAACCGAACGAAATCACGGCCGGGCCGCACAGTGAAGCCGGTGAACACACTGAACACGCCGGCGAGGAATTCATTCACGTTCTCGAGGGAACTGTCGATGTCGAAGTGGGCCTGGACGAACGGCATCGGCTGAATGTCGGGGACACATTGCTGTACGCGGCGACCATTCCCCACCGATGGTTCAACCGAACCGATCGAATTGCCCGGTTCCTGATCGTGAGTTCTCCCCCGTCCTTCTGACACACCGCATACCCTGAAGCGGTGACCATGTGGCCGGAACTTGCGCGCGAGATCGCCGATACCGTTCTGTTCCCCGTTGCCGACAGCGTTGACGCGGACGGTGAAATTCCGAGCAGTCATTTCGACGCCCTCGCCGCCGACGGGTTCTACGGCCTGGCCGCGCTCGGCGAGGAAGGACCTTCGGCGGCCGAACTTGTCGAGGTTGTCGAAACACTGTGCGGCGGTTGCCTCGCGACTGCATTCACCTGGATGCAGCACCACGGCGTCGTCGGCGCCTTGGCATCGACCACCAACACTGCACTGACTGAGCAGTACTGGGACGGCCTCGTCAGCGGAGAACTGCAGGGCGGTGTCGCCTACGCCGGCGCCATCCCGCGCCCTCCCCTGCTGTGGGCACGCCGGGTCGATCACGGATACGTCCTCGACGGGATAGCCCCCTTTGTCACCGGCTGGGGAATCGTCGACGTTCTTCTCGTGTCGGCGCGGGACGAATTCGACAATTCCATCGTCCACTCGGTGGTCAAGGCTACCGACGCGCCTGGCCTGTCCGTCGAGGAACTCCCCCTTATCGCTGCTCGCGGAAGCAACACCGTCCGAATAGCTTTCGACGGTTTTTCCATCCCCGATGCCCATGTCACTGCAGTTGTCGACGATCAGCAATTCCAGAACACTCAACTGCCCGGCCTGTGGTTCAACGGAGCCATGGCGATGGGGGTCGCGCGGCGCGCAATGGCAGAGTTGGCGGATCTCGGAGTCGATACGGAACCGTTCCAAAGCCAAGCCGAACTGGCGCGTGAACACCTCGACAGCGCTGTGGCGGGCAACGCCGACATGTCTGCCGCCCGCGCCGTGGCCTCCGAACTCGCAGTCCGGGTTGCGGCGGCTTTCGTCACGGCTACCGGCTCGCGCTCGCTGGTGGGCAGCAACACGGCCGAGCGTCTGATGCGTGAAGCCACGTTCACACTGGTAGCCGCCACCCGCCCTGGAATCAAGACTGCTCTGGTCGAGCGACTGCGCGATTAGCCGAGTGCACTCCGCTGCCCTGGATTACGCTCGGTGCCATGAACAGTGTCATGAACAGTGCCGTGAACAACGGTGCACCTGTACTCATTCCGGCCGGAACCAGCTTCACTCCCGACGATCTGACGTTCTACGCCGATCGTGAATCACGCACACTCGACGACGCGATCGCGGGCGCCGATCTTCTTGTGAGCTGCCCTCATTCGGGTTCAGCCATCCCGGAAGAGCTTGCCGAGTTTCTGGCACCCGAGTTCACGAGGCGCCTACAGTTCGATTTCACCGACATGTCGACCAGCGCGATCGTGCGTCGGTGGGCCGAAATCGATCCGCGCATCGTGTACGTCGAGAATCCTCATCCGCGCATGATCCGCGATCCAAACCGCGCCAAGCCCGAAAACCTGGAAGCTTCACTGCGCGAAGCATTTGCACGTGTTCACCAGGCCGGGGCGGGCAACAAGGTGGACCTCACGGGCGTAGACGCCGTCCGCCCCGTCACGTTCTCCTTCTACCCGTTGCTGCTGGAACCAACCGACGACGCCGGGTGGAAGCGCCTGGCCGACACGTTCACCGAGACAGCAGATCGCGGACTCGGCGTGTACGAGCGCACGCGTGATTCTCTGGTCGAGAAAATGGTGGAGAAGGGTTTCGAGGTGCGGCGATCGTTCACGACACTCTCGTTCCACGACACGATGAACCACACGACGCGACGCGACGGTGCGGTCAATGTACTTCGCCCCGAGGAGGATCGGCTGCCTGACGTCGTGGCACTGTCCAATCGCGGTGATCACGACGGCAATCGACGTGGCGACAATCCCGTGACGATGGACCCCGAACTCATCCGAACTCTCGCGGCAGCACATCGCAAGGGATTTCAGGTCGACGATCCGGACGCTGTCGCCCTTAACCAGCCATATCTCGGCAGCTTCGAAATCATCACAGCGGGTGCGCGATTCGCCGAGCAGTCAGCACGCGCGGATGCTGCCGGCATCACACTCAGCGCCGTGCAGGCGGAGTTCAAACGCGAGTTCCTTCTCGGCGATACCCTCGCCGCGCACATCATGGAACCCGGCGTCGACTGGCCGAGCTCTGATCCGGAGCGGGTGGACCAGCTCGCCCGCGCATGCAAGGCGAGCTGGGACCACTACCGAGACAGCTAGCCGAGTAGCACTCCGAATATCGCGCCGGCGGTAATCGTGGTCACCGCCAGGATTATCGTCGGCAGGAAGAACGAGTGGTCCACGAGCTTGGTACCGAGCTTCGTGCTGCCGGAGAGGTCGAAGTTCGCGGCCGCGATCTGCGAACCGTTTGTCGGCAACAGGTAGATACCGGCAAACGCTCCGGCCCACATACCGGTCAGCAGTCCGGGGGCGATACCGGCCGCAAGCCCGATCGGCACGATGGTTCTGGTGGCGGTCGACTGGCTGGTGGTGAGCACACACACCAGGAAGACACCGAGCGCAAAGATCCACGGCGCGGCACTGACCAAGTCGCCGACGGTGCTGGTGATCAGCTCCAAGTGAGCGCTGATAAACGTATCGGTGAGCCACGCGAGACCGAACAGCGCAATCGCCGAGACCATACCGGCGCGGAACACCGTCGAGGTCGGAACGTCGGCCACATTGGGCTTGCACACGAGCAGGATGAGAGTGCCGACCAGGAACATCAGCATCTCGATGATCGGGGTCATTCCCAGCGGCGAGCCGTCGGCTGCCTCGGGTCGAATTCCCTTGAAGAGTCCGAAGATCACGATCGCCAGAACACCTGCGAGGAAGATCAGCGCTGCGTTGCGACCGGTCTTCGTCGAGACCAGTTCGGTGGTGGCCGCAGCGCCGGGGCCGGCTAGCTCTCCGGACTTCAGCTTTGCCTGCACGTCGGGATCGTCGGCCAGTTCCTTGCCGAGGCGATTCACAGCGAACGACGAGATGATGATGCCGATCACCGCTGCCGGGAAGGTGATCTTGATGATGTCGATGAGCTCGAAATCGTACGGCGACACATCGGTCAACGTCACCATCGCCGCCATGGCCGCCGATACCGGGCTACACGCCAGCGCAACACCGGTCGAGACGACGGACAGCGACAGCGGCCGTGACGGACGCACCCCGTTCTTGTACGACACGTCGTAAATCACGGGCAGCAGCGGATACAGAATGTTGGACGTTCCGGCGCCGACCGAGAAGAGGAACGACACCAACGGCGCAATCAACGTGATCTGTTTGGGCCTGGATTCGATCAGTTTTGCCGCGATGGTGACCATCCAGTCGATGCCACCGGCTGCCTGCATCATCGACGACGCCAGCACGACGGACAGCACGATCAGGAGGGCATCGACCGGCGGCGCTCCTACGTCCTCGCCGAACACGAACACAAGGACGGCGACGCCGGCACCGCCCCACAGACCGAGTGCAACACCACTCGATCGAGTGCCCATGACGATTGCCCCGAGCACCACTACGAGCTCGAGAGCAATAATTACAGCTTCCATCTGGCACTCGCCTTCTCGAAAAACAGCCAAACCGTCCTGATTAGAGAAAAATATAATGCCGCCGACGTCTTCAGCAGGTTTGAACACGCTGTCGGTGGGCAGGTGCACTATGGATACGTGACCGACGTCCTCGAAAAGTTCTCGCCCGCGACACGAGAATGGTTCGACGGTGCCTTCAGCGCCCCAACACCGGCTCAACTCGGCGCGTGGGAATCCATAGCAAGCGGCGCGCACACCCTCGTCGTTGCGCCTACCGGTTCCGGCAAGACACTGTCCGCTTTTCTGTGGGCACTCGATCAGTTGGCTTCGCGGGACGAGAGTCACCGCACCACCAAGGTCCTGTACATATCACCGCTCAAGGCACTCGGCGTGGATGTCGAACGCAACCTCCGCGCTCCGCTCGTCGGCATCACTCAAACCGCCAAACGCCTCGGTCTCACGCCGCCCGAGATCACGGTCGGCGTCCGCTCCGGTGACACCTCCCCCGCCGATCGACGCTCGTTGATCAAAAGGCCGCCGGACATCCTGATCACTACCCCGGAATCGCTGTTCCTGATGCTCACCTCCGCCGCCCGCGAGACGTTGGCCGGGGTCGACACCGTCATCGTCGACGAGGTCCACGCCGTGGCCGGGACCAAACGCGGCTCGCATCTCGCCCTCTCACTGGAGCGCCTCGACGCATTACTCGAGTCCCCCGCGCAGCGCATCGGTTTGTCCGCCACCGTCCGCCCCCACGAAGAAGTCGGGCGGTTCCTTTCCGGGTCCGCGCCCATCAGGATCGTCGCGCCGCCGGCCGCCAAGACCTTCGACCTCACCGTCCGCGTTCCCGTGGAGGACATGACCGAATTGGGCATCGCAACACCGGCAGACGGATCAGAATCTCCGACGCCCCAAGCGGGCTCCATCTGGCCGCACGTCGAAGAGCAGATAGTCGATCTTGTTCTCGAACACCGCTCATCCATAGTGTTCGCGAATTCCAGGCGTCTCGCCGAGCGTTTGACGGCTCGGCTCAACGAAATCCACGCCGAACGCACCGGTGTTGTGGTCGAAAAAATGCCGAAGCCGCCGTCACAAATCGGCACACCCACCGAAGTCAATTTCGGTGCCGAACCACTGCTCGCGCGCGCCCACCACGGCTCGGTCAGCAAGGATCAACGCGCCATCATCGAAGACGATCTGAAAGCCGGGCGACTGCGGTGCGTCGTCGCAACAAGCAGCCTCGAACTCGGAATCGACATGGGCGCAGTTGATCTGGTTATCCAAGTCGAGGCGCCGCCATCGGTTGCGAGCGGACTCCAACGCGTCGGCCGGGCCGGACACCAGGTCGGCGAAATCTCCCGAGGCGTGGTGTTTCCGAAACATCGAACCGATCTCATTCACTGCGCCGTCACCGTCGAGCGCATGGTCGAAGGCAAGATCGAAGCGATGGCCGTTCCTGCCAATCCGCTCGACATTCTGGCCCAGCAGACGGTGGCCGCGACGGCACTCGAGCCGATCGACGTCGACGACTGGTTCGACACTGTCCGCCGAAGTGGTTCGTTTGCAACACTTCCCCGCTCCGCGTACGAGTCCACCCTCGATCTGCTGGCAGGTCGGTACCCCTCGGACGAGTTTGCCGAACTGCGTCCACGCCTGGTGTGGGATCGCGAGGCCAACACACTCACCGGACGCCCGGGGGCTCAGCGTCTGGCTGTCACTTCGGGCGGCGCAATCCCCGACCGCGGCCTTTTCACTGTCTACATGGTCGGCGAAAAAGCCTCCCGAGTCGGCGAACTCGACGAGGAAATGGTCTACGAATCCCGAGTCGGCGACGTGTTCGCCCTGGGCGCGACCAGCTGGCGGATCGAGGAAATCACGTTCGACCGCGTTCTGGTCAGCCCCGCCTACGGACAACCGGGGCGCCTCCCGTTCTGGCACGGCGACGGTCTTGGGCGCCCAGCGGAACTCGGCCAGGCTCTCGGTCAGTTCGTCCGTGAAACAGCGCTCGGCAACGAGGCCGACGTGATCGAGCGCTGCCGCATCGGCGGCCTGGACCACAACGCCACCACCAACCTGATCCAGCTGGTGGGCGAGCAGAAAAACGCGACCGGGCAGGTACCGTCGGATCGAACGTTGGTGGTCGAACGCTTCCGCGACGAACTCGGCGATTGGCGTCTGGTCCTGCACTCCCCGTACGGCCAGCGAGTGCACGCTCCGTGGGCACTTGCCATCGGCGCACGGCTGCAGGAACGGTACGGCGTGGATTCCAGCCCCACGGCCTCCGACGACGGCATTATCATCCGCCTCCCCGATACCGAAAACGATCCACCCGGCGCCGAACTCTTTGCGTTCGACGTCGAGGACATCGAAGATCTGGTCACCCAGGAGGTTGGCGGGTCTGCACTGTTTGCCTCACGGTTTCGTGAATGTGCCGCTCGCGCACTGCTTCTTCCCCGCCGAAATCCCGGCAAGCGTGCGCCGCTGTGGCAGCAGCGACAACGCAGCGCCCAACTCCTCGACGTAGCACGCAAGTTTCCCACGTTCCCCATCCTGCTCGAGACTGTGCGCGAATGCCTCCAAGATGTCTACGACCTGCCGGCGCTCATGGAACTACTCGGCAAGATCGCCAAACGCCAGATCCGCATCGTTGATGTCGAGACGGCATCCCCGTCCCCGTTCGCCAGTGCGCTGCTGTTCAGCTACGTCGGCGCCTTCATGTACGAGGGTGACAGCCCGCTCGCCGAAAGACGGGCGGCAGCACTGTCTCTCGACTCCACACTGCTCGCCGAACTGTTGGGCCGCGTCGAATTGCGGGAACTGCTCGACGGCGGTGTCATCGAGCAAGCCGAGCGCGAGCTGCAACGACTGGTGCCGGAGCGCAAGGCAAAAGACCTCGAGGGTGTTGCTGATCTGCTGCGCATGCTCGGCCCACTCACGACGGCGGAGGTGACCGCGCGTTCCCTCGAAGATCCGCGATCGTGGCTCGACACCCTGGTGACGGACAAACGCGCCCTACATGTTTCGTTTGCCGGGCAGCAGTGGTGGACGGCAATCGAAGACTCCGCCCGCTTGCGCGACGGCCTCGGCGTACCCCTACCCATCGGCGTGCCCGCCGCATTCATCGAACCGGTGGATCAGCCGCTCGAGGACTTGTTGAGCCGCTATGCGCGCACGCACGGACCTTTCACGCTCGCCGACGCGGCCGCCAGATTCGGCATCGGCGTATCGGTGGCTCGCGATGTTCTCGGCCGTCTCGCCCTGGAGAAGCGGGTACTCGAGGGTGAATTCCGACCTGGATCGGCCGGGAGTGAATGGTGCGACGCCGAGGTTCTCCGGCGATTGCGTCGACGCTCACTCGCTGCTGCCCGGGCGGATGTGGAACCCGTCAGCACCGCCACTCTGGGCCGCTTCCTCCCCAGCTGGCAGCATGTCGGCGGCACTCTCCGCGGTATCGACGGCGTTGCCGCCGTCGTCGATCAGCTTGCCGGAGTTCCCATTCCGGCGTCGGCGCTCGAATCGCTGATCCTGCCGAGTCGAATCCCTGACTATTCACCTGCCATGCTCGACGAACTGACTTCGACCGGCGAAGTCCTGTGGTCGGGGTCCGGAGCCATCTCAGCCAAGGACGGTTGGGTTGTCCTGCACCCGGCGGACCTTGCCCCGGCGACTCTCAATCCACCTGCTGACACCGATGTCTCGGACTTGCAGCAGCAAGCCCTCGACGTCCTGACCGCTGGTGGCGCCTACTTCTTCCGTCAATTGGCCGAAGCACTCGACAATCCGGAAGACGGCGCGCTCACGACCGCACTGTGGGAATTGGTGTGGCTCGGACACATCGGCAATGACACCCTTGCTCCACTTCGTGCTCTGCTATCCGACACCACTCGAACCACAACCAGCCACCGCGCTCCGAGGCGTGTTCCGCGGGCCCGTCCGTATCGCGGAATGATGCGTCCGGCGGTGCCCGCGCGCACCGGACCGGCCACCGCCGCCGGACGCTGGTTTCTGCTACCGGCTGCCGAACCCGATCCAACGGTGCGGGCACACGCGACTGCGGACCTCCTGCTCGAACGCTACGGAGTTGTCACCCGAGGCAGCGTGGTGAGCGAGAACGTCCCCGGCGGATTTGCGTTGATCTACAAGGTGCTCAGTACTTTCGAGGACAACGGCCGGGCAAGACGCGGATACTTCGTCGATACGTTGGGCGGCGCGCAGTTCTCCACGCCTGCGGTCGTGGATCGTCTGCGTACGTTCGGGGAATCCATCGAGGGTCGCCATACCCCTTCTGCCACCGTCACTCTTGCTGCGTGCGACCCCGCCAATCCGTATGGAGCGGCGCTCCCATGGCCGGCATCGAACGCCGAAGAATCACCCGGACACCGACCCGGGCGGAAGGCCGGCGCGCTGGTCGTTCTCGTCGAGGGAGAACTGGTGCTCTATGTCGAACGTGGTGGTCGGACAATCCTTACGTTCACCGACGACCCAGGCGTACTCCGCACGGCAGCAACGTCTCTGGCCCAGATCGTGAAGAACCGATCAGTCGAGAAGATCGTCGTCGAGAAGGTGAACGGCGAAACCATCCACGGCAACAACTTTGCGCCGGTCTTGGTCGAAGCCGGTTTTGCGGCCACCCCACGCGGCTTCAGGTTGAGATCATGAAGGCTGCTCGCTGATGCCCGAAGGCGATACCGTCTGGCGGACGGCCAATGCACTTCGCACGGCACTGAACGGCAAGGTACTCACCACGTGCGACGTGCGTGTCCCGCGATATGCCACCGTCAATCTGACCGGCACACGAGTCGACTCCGTAGTCAGCCGAGGAAAGCATCTGTTGATCCGAGTCGGCGACGCCTCCGTCCACACCCACCTGAAGATGGAAGGCGCGTGGCAGATCTACGCGCCAGGTGAGCGGTGGCATCGCCCCGCCCATCAGGCGCGCATTATTCTGGCGACCGAAGATGCTGTTGCCGTGGGGTTTTCGCTCGGCATCACCGAAATCCTCGATCGCAACCAGGAAGACTCCGTCGTTGGCCATCTTGGGCCGGATCTCCTCGGCCCGGATTGGGACAGTGCTGTTGCGGAGGAAAATCTGCGCGGCGCGGGCTCCGAACCGATCGGCGTTGCGCTCCTCGATCAACGGGTCATGGCTGGACTCGGCAATGTGTATCGCAATGAAATCTGTTTTCTCCGTGGGCTTCATCCACGCACACCGACAGACCGGGTTCCGGATCTCGCGGCCGTAGTCGATCTGTCGCACCGCATTGTCGGTGCCAACAAATCACGTCACGTTCGGGTGACCACCGGCGATACTCGTCCCGGCAGGCAGACGTGGGTGTACGGCCGCCGCGGAAAGCCATGTCGGCGTTGCGGAACGCGAATCCGCGAGGAACTGCTCGGACCCGACCAGCTCACCGAACGACAGATATTCTTCTGCCCTTCCTGCCAACCGCTTACGCGCGATTAGCTTTTGTCAACAAACGGACGCAGTGCGCGACAAAGCGATCGCGGCTTACGTCGATTGTGCCGTCGAGGTATCCGATGAACAGGGTGAACAGTGCACCCACCAATCCCACCGCGATCAGCTGCTTCTCCACCGGATCAGTGATTTCCGAAAGCTGTGCATAAACGAGGTCTACAAAAGCCGGCATCGATTCGATTCCGCGGCCTCCGAGCACCGGTTCGGAGAGCGGAGCGATCAACAGCACTCTACCCATCGCGGGATCGTCGACCATCAACTTCACAAACGTGTCAACCGCTGCGGTGGCAATCGCTTCGGATCCGGACTCTGTAGCTACTGCTGCCGCGAGTGCGGTTTGGGCGCGCTCCGAAACGTATGAGTGGACCGACACCACGTACTGATCGCGATCGGTGAAGCTCTCGTAGAAGTACCGTTCCGTCAGTCCCGCAGCCTTGCATACTGCCCGGACATTGACGGCAGGACCGTCCACTGCGCCCAGTAGTGTCACGCCGACATCGAACAGCGCTGCCTTCCGTGCTGCACGCCGTTCCTCGATACCCACTACCCTGCTCCGATTCCTTGACTACTGATGTTGTCGATCCTAATCTGACAACATGCGTAGTCAAAGTGATGACGTACCCACACCAACACCGCTTGGGCCCGATTCCTTGACCTGGAAGTATTTCGGCGATTGGCGAGGCATGCTTCAGGGCGTGTGGGCAGGTTCTATGCAGAACATGCATCCAGGACTCGGGGCCGGCGTCGAGGAGCATTCGCAGTTCTTCGACGAGCGCTGGGAACGCCTCTACCGATCGCTCTACCCCATCGCCGGAGTTGTCTTCGACGGCGACAGAGCCCAGGAAACCGCTGAACAGGTACGCGGCTACCACACCACGATCAAGGGCGTCGACAAGCTGGGTCGGCGCTACCACGCCCTCGACCCGGACACCTTCTACTGGGCACACGCGACCTTCTTCATGGGCACAATCGTGACGGCGGAGAACTTTTCCGGCGGCCTCACCGAAGCACAGAAACGGCAACTCTTCACCGAGCACATCCAGTGGTATCGCCTCTACGGCATGAGCATGCGGCCCGTCCCCGAAACGTGGGAGGCATTCCAAGAGTATTGGGATCACATGTGCCGCAACATTCTCGAGGACAACAAGGCCACGCGTGATGTGCTCGACCTCTCCGGCCTGGGCAAGCCGCCATTCATGACGTGGCTACCCGAGCCGATCTGGAGGCTCGCACGCATTCCCGTCGCACGAGGCTTTGTGTGGCTGACCGTCGGTATGTACGACCAGCCGGTTCGCGATCTTCTCGGATACTCGTGGAGCGCGCGCGAGACGAGGATTCACACAGCTGTCGGCAAGACCGTCAACGCGGTCTTCCACCTTGTCCCGTGGCGCTACCGTTATCAACCGCGCGCCCGCGCGGGCTGGGACCGAGCCACGGGCAGGACGGCGCCCGATGCGCCACTCGTTCACACACCGGCCCGCAACCTGCCTCCCGCAACGCGCCGTGACAGTCCGATGCACTACAGCCCAAATGCCTGATCTGCCATAATCAAGCGATGCCGCGGAGCCTACGTACCCTGCTCAATCGCCCGATTACCGCCCGCGGTCGCCACCTCGGGCAGGAGCGCATTGCCGCCCGGACCACCGCCTACGTGTACGGCAATATCTTGGCTCTGGCCGCTCTGATTCCGGTCACCCAATCTCAGGAATCGCTCGGCGTCGCCATCGTCATCGGCACGGCCCTGTCGACGTATATCGCGCATACTTTCGCCGAGGGCGTCGGCGAGAGTATTCGCAATGATCGAGAACTCACGACTGCGGAGAGAATCGAAGCTCTTCGTGATTCTGTGCCCATCCTGACCTCGGCCGTGGTTCCGATCGTCATTCTGGCAACCGCCTGGTTCAACCTTCTCGAGCCGCGGACCGCGCAATTGATTGCAGAATTTGTGTTGGTGCTCCGTATCGGTTCCACGAGTTACGTCATCAGCTATCTCCGCGGCGAAAAAGTCGGCACAGCAACTCATGTCGCGGCGTTCGGTCTCGCTGCGGTAGCGACGTTGATCGTCGCCATCAAAATCGTGCTGACTCACTGACTTCGCGCGTGCTTTATGAGAACGTCATCGCACCCATCCGACAATAGCTACTGCGCCCCCGCGATCCGATATACATAACGCAGACAATTCACTCTTCATGACGGATCCGGAGAACCTGCCGATATGAACGCCCCACAACCGCCAGATCCGTGGGATTCTCAACCACAGTGGGACTCCCAACCACAGCGGGATTCACAGCCACCGAAAGATCCACCGCCACCACAAACACCGGCGTGGGTGTGGGTTCTTCTCGGTGCCGGGGTAGCTGCGATCGTTGTGGTTGTTGGGCTTGTCTGGGTGCGGCCGATGCTCTTCGACGCAGAGACGAATCAATCCGCACGATCTTCGACTCAGCTCAACACAACGGCATCTACAACAACTACACCCACCACAGAATCTTCTCCCACCACAACGTCGGCAGCTGCTCGAACCACTACCTCCGCGCCGTCGTCCGGCACAGCTGTCCCAGCAAACGCAACGCGCTGCGGACCCGTGTTTTCCAACAACGAATTGCCGAACTCCGCGACCGGCAGCAAAGCCACGTCATGCGAGTTCGCCGAAGAAGTTCGGTATCAGTACGTCAGTCAAGGCAAACGAAATGCGACAGTGTCGATCAACGCTGTCAGCCCCGTCACCAATACTCGCTATTCGATGAGTTGCACCGGAAAGAAAGTTGTCACCTGCACTGGCGGTAACAACGCAATCGTCTACCTCTTTTAGTAGATACGGCTCTTTTAGTAGATGAGGCGGCGAATTCAGAATGGCGGTGGGTCGTCGCCATGGTCGACAGGTTTGTGGGGCACGCGCTTTCGGGGTGTGGAGATCGGGAACGTTTGCCGGCGTTTCCGATCCGCGTGTTGTGCTGTTCGGTGCTGAATCTTGACACGCCGGAGCTTCCGCTCACCTCGGATGCGGGCAGCTTTGTTCTCCAGTCGAGTCCGTCGCGGTTTGCCGTCTTCCGGTGGCGGCGGTTCCTGTTGGCCGGCGAGTAGTCCGGCAGCTCTGGTGCGGTAGCAATGGCCGGTCTGCGAGGTCAGGGTGAAACTGCAGCCCGGGTTCGAGTGGAGCCTCCACTTCCCGGAGTGCTTGAGGCGGTGATGGTTGCGGCAGAACGCACTCAGATTCGACGCGACCGTTTTCCCGCCCTTCGCAGGGTCCGCGTGGTTGAACGGATCGTTATGGTCGAGGTCGCAATTCCAGGCGGGGACATCGCAGTGCGGCCACTGGCAACTTCCCGCGATAACCCGCAACCACCGATCGAGTGCCGCGCCGGGGCGGTACACCGATGCCGACGCAGGCACAGGTGTTTCCGGTACTCGCACTTCCCTCACAGTGGCGTCTTTCGCGATGTCACGGGCATGCTCAGCACTGATCACCCCGTACCCGTCAAGATGCGCGGCCTCGTCGCCGCCGGGAGTATCGCCGCCGGCGAAGGTGGATTCGTGCATCACCACATGCACCAACGGCCTCCGCACAATAACGAGACCACTGCGGTCCTGCGGGCAATCACCGCGCTCGCAGTCGCACACCAACACCGTCGAACCGCTCACCAGGGCGCCCAACGCATCCGCGCGGCGCTGCTCATACGTACGGGAATCGTGGCGGCACACCGACCTCGCCAATTCCCGCAACCTGCCGTCGAAGGCGCGGGCTTGTTCGGCCGGGATGCTGCCGAGGATGCGGGCCATGCCGTCTTCGGCGGCACTGACTCCGACAAACCTGTCGGCGAGGGCGCGGCGTCGTCGTTCCCGCATCCCCTCCGGATCGACGCGGGCGACGATCCGGTCGATCGCCGCCGTCAACCGGCGACCCGTCAACCCGGTACCGCCGTCCACGGGTGGAGCCAACACCTGCTCGAGCAGCAAGCGTTCGACTTCGTCGATCAGCTCGTCACTGACATTCGCGGTCGCGGACTCGATCAACCCCACCCGATAGAAGTCGAGTTCGCCGCGGGCCATCGCCGCCCGAGTGCGATGCAACCGCGTCTTCAACGCAAACCCCAACCCGATGAGCTTCCCGGCAGCGGCGCGCCCCATCGTCAGGACCGCGCCGACCTCGGATTCGGCCAACTCGTGCGCCGACGACGTCCACGTGCCACCGTCGACATGCTCGGCGCTGCGGCGGGTGAAGAACTCCGCCACCACGGCAAGTTTCCGCTCGACCAGCATCGCCTCACATGAATGCAAGTCACTCATAAGATCGATTAGGGCGCAATCGGTTTCGGTACCACTCAGCTGCGCCGAGATACCGAAACTTCCCACCCCCGGATCGAACATGCTCTCACCGTAATCGAAATCCTGTTCGAATTCGAGAGCTCCTCGAAATCAGTCGGAAAAGTCCGATAAGTGAAAAATGCCCCACGAACCGCACACAGTTAAAACAACTACACGCGGTCCGCCACCTCGACTACCGGCTCGAGGATCTCCACCCGTGACTCCGGTGCCGCTGCCCTCAGTGCGTCCGCTGCTTCATCGTCGGGCTGAGCCTGTGATTCCACTTCGGCCTTCACCCGAGCGCGGTAGGTGTCAACCTCACGATCGACGGCTTCGGCATCCCAACCCAGCACTGGGGCAACAAGTTCCGCGACCTGCTGGGCGCAGTTGACGCCGCGGTGCGGGTACTCGATCGCAATGCGCGTGCGCCGCGCCAAGATGTCGTCCAGATGCAGTGCCCCTTCTGCGGCCGCGGCATACACTGCCTCAACCTGAAGGTAATCGGGCGCATCGGTGATGGGCTGCAACAACTCCGGAGTTGTGCGACCTAATTCCAACACTTCGGTGATCAAGGAACCGTACCGGTCGAGGAGATGCTTGACGCGGTACGGATGCAGACCGTACGTCTCACCCAACTGCATGGTCTGATTGACCAAGGCAAAGTATCCGTCGGCGCCCACGAGCGGCACCTTCTCGGTGATCGACGACGCAACTCGCGCCGGAATGTCCTCGGACGCAACGTCAACCGCATCCTCCGCCATGACGCGGTACGTGGTGTACTTTCCGCCCGCAATGGCAACGAGGCCCGGAGCAACCCGGGCAACGGCATGCTCACGCGACAGTTTCGACGTCTCGTCGCTCTCGCCGGCCAGCAGCGGACGAAGGCCGGCGTACACACCGTCGATGTCGGCGTGCGTCAAAGGCGTCACGAGCACCGAATTGACGTGTCCGAGAATGTAGTCGATATCGGCCTTGGTTGCGGCTGGGTGCGCGAGGTCGAGATTCCAGTCCGTGTCCGTAGTTCCGATGATCCAGTGGTTGCCCCACGGAATCACGAACAGCACAGATTTTTCGGTGCGCAGGATGATCGCCGCTTCACTGACGATGCGGTCACGAGGAACGACGATGTGCACGCCCTTCGACGCCCGGACCCGGAACCGGCCACGCTGACGCGACAGTGCCTGGATCTCGTCGGTCCACACGCCCGTCGCGTTGATGACGACGTGTCCCTTGACCTCGGCGGTCCGTCCGTCTTCACAGTCACGAACACGGACACCCGACACTCGATCTGCTTCGCGTAGGAAGCCGACAACCTGCGTCGACGTCCGGACCACAGCGCCGTAATGCGCCGCCGTCCGCGCGACGGTCATGGTGTGACGGGCGTCGTCGACCACCGTGTCGTAGTACTGGATTCCGCCGGTCAGCGAACTGCGCTTGAGGCTCGGCGACATACGCAGTGCCCCGGCTCGCGTCAGGTGCTTCTGCGAGGGCACCGATTTGGCCCCGCCCATCCGGTCGTACAGGAAGATTCCGGCTGCCATGTACGGGCGTTCCCAGACGCGGTGAGCCAGCGGGAACAGAAACTTGAGCGGCTTGACCAGGTGCGGCGCCAGTGTCGTCAGAGAGAGCTCACGCTCGCGTAATGCCTCACGGACCAACCCGAATTCCAGCTGTTCCAGATAGCGCAGACCGCCGTGGAACATCTTCGATGATCGGGAAGACGTGCCAGACGCGTAGTCACGAGCCTCGACCAACGCGACTTTGAGTCCACGCGTTGCGGCGTCGAGCGCTGTGCCGACACCCACGACGCCGCCACCGACGACGATAACGTCGAACTGTTCACTCTGAAGCTGCTCCCAGGCAGCTTCTCGCTGCTGTGGGCCGAGAAACTGCACACCCTGCTGCTTACTCAACCCGTATCTCCTGTAAGTCGACGACGAATTCGCATCCAGGCTAGTAGCTTCATGCTCATACTGCGACAGCGCACGAACCAAGGAGACATGTGAACCAGTACATCGCCGCCATCGACCAAGGCACCACGTCGAGCCGATGCATGATCTTCGACCACGACGGCGCTGTTGTCAGCGTTGCCCAGAAGGAACACGAACAGATCTTCCCGCAAGCCGGCTGGGTCGAACACGATCCGGTGGCGCTGTGGATGAACACCCGCGAAGTGGTGGCAGGTGCACTTGCCAAAGCCGACCTCACCCGCGCGGACATCGCGGCCGTCGGAATCACGAATCAACGTGAGACAACGGTGGTCTGGGAGCGAAAGACCGGCAAACCTGTCTACAACGCCATAGTCTGGCAGGACACGCGCACCGATCAGCTGTGCCAGGAACTCGGTGGCGACGCCGGGCCGGAAAAGTACCGCGCCCAGACCGGGTTGCCGTTGTCGACGTATTTCTCGGGCCCGAAAATCCGGTGGATTCTCGACAACGTCGACGGGGCGCGCGCGAAGGCAGAAGCCGGCGAATTGTGCTTCGGCACCATCGATACGTGGATTTTGTGGCAGCTCACCGAGGGGCAGCACGTGACAGATGTCACCAATGCGTCACGCACAATGCTGATGGATCTGGAGACTTTGCAGTGGGACGAGTCCATCTGCGCGGATTTCGGTATTCCGATGTCGATGCTTCCGGAAATCCGCAGTTCTTCCGAGATCTACGGCAAGGGTCGACCTCGGGGCAACCTGGCCGGCGTTCCGGTCGCGGGCATTCTCGGAGACCAGCAAGCAGCCACGTTCGGTCAGGCCTGCCTGTCGGTGGGTGAAGCAAAAAACACCTACGGCACCGGCAACTTCCTTCTCCTCAACACCGGTACCACTCCGGTCCACAGCAAGCACGGCCTCCTGACCACTCTCTGCTACAAACTGGGCGACGCCCCGGCGGTCTATGCCCTGGAAGGTTCTGTTGCCGTATCGGGATCACTGGTCCAGTGGCTGCGTGACAACCTCGGGATCATTCAGAATGCCAAGGACATCGAGGCCCTCGCTGCCACCGTCGACGACAACGGCGGCGCCTACATCGTCCCTGCCTTCTCCGGTCTCTTCGCGCCGCGCTGGCGTCCCGATGCTCGCGGCGTCATCGTCGGACTGACCCGCTTCGTGAACAAGGGTCATCTGGCCCGGGCAGCACTCGAAGCCACCGCGTATCAAACCCGTGAGGTCATCGACGCCATGCGCGCCGATTCCGGCGTCGAACTCTCCGCCCTCAAGGTCGACGGAGGCATGGTTGTCAACGAGACCCTGATGCAGTTCCAGTCCGACATTCTCGGAGTGCCGGTCATCCGTCCCGTTGTCAACGAGACGACCGCGTTGGGCGCTGCCTACGCTGCCGGTTTGGCCGTCGGCTACTGGTCCGATACCGACGACATCCGCCGCAATTGGGCCGTCGGCAAGACGTGGGAACCCGACATGGAAGAGTCCGAGCGCGCCCGCCTGTACTCGGAATGGAACAAGGCCGTCGAACGCACGTACAACTGGTCCGATTAGTCGAGTTCGGTGGGGCGCCGCGCGCCCCACCGAAAGCCGCTCCAACTGTTCACCTGCGCGCAATTACGAGTACAGCGTTCTCGTAATTCCGATACAGACACCGATGGTTTCGTAACAGGCGTCAAACTCCCCCGCCTTTTCGGAAGGTCCATCATGCGTGCTCGAGTCGGTATCGCCGTCGCGTTGACTGCCGTCGCTTCACTCGCCCTGTCCTCGTGCTCCACCGAATCCGAAGCCTCGTCTGCGGATTCGAATCAGATCATTTTTGCCACGCCTCCCGGCACCGATGACGTCAAAGAGCTCGCCATCATGACCGACGTCGCCGACATGGTGGGAACCGCGACCGGCAAAACCGTCAAACACGAGTCACCGGCGGACTACCTCGGCGTCGTCGAGGCTGTTCGGAACGGATTTGTCGACATAGCCGTCCTCAGCCCCTTCTCGGCCGCCCTCGCATTCAAGACGGGAAGCGTCGAGCCCATCCTTGCCTGGAACGGGGCACCCGATCCAGCGTCGTACTGTCTGGCCAAGTCCGACAGCACAATTCAATCCGTCACCGACATCAAGGGACATCAGGTCGCCTTTGTCGATCCGGGATCGACCACTGGCTACTTCATGCCGAAGGCAATGATGGCCGAGGCGGGCCTCACCGACGGAACCGACTACAAGAGCACCTTTGCCGGCGGGCACGACTCTGCGGTTCTCGCTTTGATGAACGGGAACGTCGACGTTGCCTGCACCGCGCGCCAGCTCTACACGTCGTTCATAGCCGGTGGCATGTTCACCGCCGACGACGTCCGGATCGTCGGCCAAAGCGCACCTATCCCGGTTGGTGTTTCCATTGTCGCCCGCAGCGGCCTCGATTCCGAGACTCGTGACGCGATCAAGGACAATCTCCCGGCAATGCTCTCGGCGAATCCCGAAGCATCGAAGATCCTGGGCGTTGGCGGCACGTACACCGCCGATCCCGACTTCTCGGTGTACGAACCGTTGGTCACGATCGCGGAAGCCGCCGGAGTCGACCTGGACAACATCCGATGACAGCGCCGGTAATTCGCCCGCCGCGCTCGTCCATAGTTTCGCCGCCGGTGGTCACCGGACGCAACATCCGAGTCACGTTCGGCGACAACATCGCCCTCGACGGCGTCGACCTCACCGTTCGCCCCGGTGAAGTAGTCGGTTTGCTCGGCCACTCGGGATCCGGCAAATCGACATTGATGAAGACACTGACCCGCCTCACCGACTTCACCGCCGACGAATTGACAGTTGCCGGCCGAGACGTCGCGCAGCAGAACGGTTCCGACTTACGTTCTCTGCGTTCGGATGTCGGCTACGTCTTTCAGCACTTCAATCTGGTGCCGCGACTGAGCGCCCTGACCAACGTCTTGACCGGCGGTCTGTACGACGCCGGTGCGGTCAACCTGATCGGCGGATTCGGACGCACCCAACGCGTCGAGGCTCTCGAACTATTGCGCCGAGTCGGATTGGAAGGCAAAGCATCTCAGCAGAGCCGGACACTCAGCGGCGGTGAGCAGCAACGGGTAGCGATCGCGCGCACTCTGATGCAACACCCGAAACTGATCCTCGCCGACGAACCCGTCGCCTCCCTCGATCCACGACTTGCCGGAACCATCCTCACCTTGCTGAGGGAGATTGCCCGCGAACGTCAGGTTCCGGTGATCGTCAGCCTTCACGTCGTCGGCCTCGCGAGAAAGTACACCGATCGCGTCATCGGCTTGCGGGACGGACGCACCGTATTCAACAGCCGTGCAGAAGAACTCAACGAAGAGGCGGTGAGCACGATCTATGGTGAACATGCAGACATCGTCGAGCAGTAAGCGCGAACAGACGCAGGCTATGTCGAAGGAAGCCGAACGCCTCGCCAAACCGTGGCGTCTGCCCTCCCCTCGCAGCGGAGTCGGTCTGATCGTCATTGCAGTGGTCCTCGCGTGGTCGTTTGCCGGCGCAGACGCCGACCCCGCGCGGCTGGCTTCCGGTGTACCCAACATGGTTGATTTTGTCTCGCGACTGTTCCCGCCGACTTTCGACAAGTTCGACGTCATCGTCACCCTGCTGATCGAAACGCTCCAGATGGCAATTGTCGGAACGCTGGTAGGCGCGGTACTGTCACTGATCCTCAGTTTCGGTGCGGCATCGAACATCGCCCCGAAGTGGCTCTACGGCATATCCCGGGCGATCCTGAACGTCTTGCGCTCGATCCCCGAACTCATCTACGCCCTGATGTTCGTCTCTGCTGTTGGTCTCGGCCCGTTTGCCGGTGTGCTTGCCATCGTGGTCGGGTCCCTCGGCTCGATCAGCAAGATCTACGCCGAGGCAATGGAATCGGTCGATCAAGGTCCACTCGATGCCCTGAGTTCCGCGGGAGCCGACAAACGGCAGATCATCGCGTACGGAGTTCTGCCGCAAGCAGCACCCCTGCTTGTCAGCTACACCCTGCTCCTCTTCGAGGGAAATGTCCGCGGTGCAACAATTCTCGGTCTCGTCGGTGCCGGCGGTATCGGTTTGGAACTCACCACCGCCATGCGCATGTACGACTACGGGCACCTGAGCACCATCATTCTGAGCATCATCGTGCTCGTCACCGTCATCGACCGAATCAGCGCGATGATCCGCGCCCGACTGAGCTGAGAAAAACCATGACCGACGTACTCTCGTCCCCCGAACTGCTCGACCCGGTGAACCTGCGCGATCTTGCCGCGGTGCCAGTGGCAAGCGGATACATTCGCGAATCTGTAGCCTTCCGCAGCGACGACGTCTCACACCTGTCGACGGAATACGCCGATTCACTGTGGAACAGGGGAATCCGCACGGTGATCGATCTACGGTCCCCTGGCGAAGCGGCATACACCGGGCGCGGCCCACTCGCTGCTCACGCTATCGCCTATCACCACATTCCACTCGTCGCCGAGGTCGCCGCTCCCGCCGCCATGAATCAGGCGCTGCCACAGGTAACCACTCCCGATCACGTCGGCCAGTGGTATGCGGACCTTCTGGAATCCGCGGCACCTCAACTCACGACAGGTCTGACCGTCCTCGCCCTGAGCCCCGGCGGAACCGTATTCCACTGCGCCGCAGGCAAGGACCGCACGGGGGTGTTTGCAGCGGCACTGCTCAGTGCAGTCGGCGCGGACGCCGCCGCCATCGCAGACGACTACGCTCGCACCGCAGTTGAACTACCCCGACTGCATGCGCGGGTCCAGATGATCATGGGCGGCTTCCTACCGTTCGACTTCGACGCCGGCAGCATGCCCAGTGGCGCCATGATGGGCGCCGAACGTACCTCCATGACCGTCATGCAGCGCACACTCGTGCGGCGCCACGGGGACGTTCTGGCGCCGTTGCGTGCGGCCGGACTCAGCCAGGAACTGGTTGCGCTCTTGCGCACGAAAATGCTTGCAGCACGGTGACACTCGAGAACGTGACAACACCGGAAACGCCGCGCGGACCCGGTCGCCCACGCGATACCGCCGTCGAAGAAGCAGTCCTTACCGCAACCATCGAATTGTTGACGGAATTCCCCAGCGCTGACGACGTGACGATCGCCGCCATCACCACTCGGTCCGGAATTTCGCGCGCCGCAATCTATCGACGATGGTCGAGCCGCGAGGAACTCCTGGCGGCAGCGCTCGACAGCGTCCGATCCGAGGTGAAGACAACCTTCACCGGCGATCTCCGCGTCGACCTTGCCAATTCCTTTGCGGTCGGCATGGTCGACGTGACCGGCGCGTCCGGTGACCTGGTTCGTAAACGCATCGTTCTCGGATTGCAGAACGACAACGTCCGCGAAGCCAGCTGGCAGCAACACGTCTCACGGCGCCGCGTCCACCTGACGGAAGCAATGTCCGAAGCGCAGGCCGCAGGCACCTTGGACTCCTCGGTGGACACGGATGTCCTGATCGACCTGATCGTGGGAATGTCCTACTACCAGTTTGTCGTCCGCGGACCGTCCACGGCCGACCGGGCCGACGATCGGGTCCGTGCCGCAATCGAATTGCTGTGGCGCGGAGTTCAACCCCGAGACTGAGCGGAAGCATCACGGAAGGCGTCGCACAGTTTCCGTGCGGCGTCTTCCAGCACTGTTTCCGGATACGTCGCAAAACACAGTCGGGCCGATAGGCTCAGGTCTGCGTCGAAGCCGAATGCGGCACCGGGCACAAAGGCAACACCATGCTCGACGGCAACATCGAGAACCGCCGCAGTGTCTACGGGTTCAAGGCTCTCCATCCAACAGAACATGCCGCCGCGCACGGGCGAGAATCGTGCGCTGTCGCCGAAGCCGGCCTCCAAGGCACTGACAAGAGTCTTCGCGCGGTTGCCGTAGGACGCCCGCAACTTGTCCAGATGCGCGTCGAACCACGCGGTGTCCGAGAACAAGTCGGCCGCAATCTGTTGAGTGAGCGACGACCCGCACAGATCTGCACCCTGTTTGATCAATTCGACCGCTTCGCACACGCGCCGGTCACCGTGCAGCCAGCCGACACGCAGGGCAGGAGCCAGCACCTTGGACGCACTGGACAGCCGAATAACCCTGTCCGACAATGCTGCGACCGGAAGCGGCGGCGGACCGTCGAAGTACAGTTCCCCGTACGGGTCGTCCTCGAGTATCCAGAAGCCGTACGTATCGGCAAGTTTCGCGAGGTGTGCGCGACGTTCGAGCGAAAGAACGGACCCGCGCGGATTGTGAAAGTTACTCACGGTATGAACAACTTTCGGACGTAGTCCACCCGCAAGCTTCGCTTCGAGAACGTCGGTATCCATGCCGTCCGCGTCGACCGGGACGGCGGCCAGGCTTGCCTGCGCAGTCCGAAAGACCTGCAGTGCGCCGGTATACGCCGGATCTTCCACAACAACGGTGTCACCGGCGTCGAGCAATACCTGAGCCAGCAAACTCAGGCCCTGTTGGGAACCATGCGTGACCACCACGTCGGACGATTCGAGTGTGCGGCCGATCTTGACGGATTCGCGGGCCGCAATGACCTCACGAAGGTGTCGCAACCCCGAGGTCTCACCGTACTGAACGGACGACGCATCACCGAGAGCGTCGGCAGCTGCCCGTGAAATGCGCTCTCGCGGAATGAAATTCGGATCCGGCAAGCCGCCGGCCAAACTGATCACGTCAGGGCGAGCAGTCAGGGTGAGCAGGTCACGGATTGCAGAACTACGGAGCCCACCCATACGAGCAGACAGCGCGGCGTGTTTCATAGAAACTCCCAGGCACGCAAAAAGAAAGATCAGAGGAAAAACACCCTGAGCCGCCGAGGGGTCTACGGGGCGGGGAGAGCGCCGTGGTACCGATCCATGATTCGACCGGTACCACGACTATCCCACCATCACGCCAATATGTGAAATCCAATTCTCAGATTTCGGGAAACCACGTTACGGAAAATCAGTCGAGGTCGTCGTGACGCATGAGCTGACGCGCCGCCTCGGTGATCGAACCGGTCAGCGACGGGTACACCGAGAACGTCTGGGCCAGGTCGTTGACGCTCAGGTTGTTCTGCACGGCCATCGCGAGCGGCAGGATCAACTCGGATCCATTGGGCGCGACCACAACTCCGCCGATCACGACACCCGTTGCGGGCCGGCAGAAGATCTTCACGAAGCCACGACGCAGTCCGGACATCTTGGCGCGCGGGTTGGTGTTGAGCGGCAGCATGACGGTACGAGCCGGAACTTCACCGTTGTCGATTGCAGCCTGCGTCACACCCACCGTTGCGATCTCGGGACGTGTGAACACCGCCGACGCCACCGTCTTCAACTTGATGGGGCTCACGCCTTCACCGAGTGCGTGGTACATCGCGATGCGGCCCTGCATGGCGGCCACGGATGCGAGCGGGAGCAGGCCAGTGCAGTCACCGGCAGCGTAGATACCCGACACCGCGGTGCGGGAGACGCGGTCGACGCGCAGGTAGCCGCCCTTATCGAGCTCGATGCCGACCTTGTCGAGACCGAGTCCGTCGGTGTTGGGAACCGAGCCGACTGTCATGAGGGCATGGCTGCCCTCGACCGTGCGGCCGTCGGAAAGCTTGACGATGATCCCGTCCTCGGTGCGCTCGACGGCATCGGCGCGCGCGTGCTTGACCAGGATCACGCCGCGCTCGGCCAACGCGTCTTCGAGCACGAGTGCCGCGTCGGCATCCTCGCCCGGGAGCACTCGGTCACGGCTGGACACCAGCGTCACCTTGACGCCCATCTCGGTGTACGCGGACACGAACTCGGCACCGGTCACACCGGAACCGACAACAACGAGGTGCGAGGGCAGCTCTTCCAAGTCGTAGAGCTGACGCCACGTCATGATGCGCTCACCGTCCGGCTCCGCGCCCGGGATGATGCGGGGGCTGGCGCCGGTCGCAATAAGGACTACGTCGGCAGCGATGGTGCGCTCCTCACCGTCGGCGAGGGTCGCCCGCACCTGGTGTGTCGCCAATCCGAGTTCCTGGTCCGTCAGTTCTGCGGTGCCGGAGAGGACCTCGACACCAACCGTCTGCAGTCGAGCGCGAATGTCCGAGGACTGGGACAGCGCAAGCGCCTTCACACGGGCGTGAATCTTGGGGAGCGACACCGACGCCTGCTCGGGATCGAGCGTGATTCCCAAATCGGATGCGCGACGCATGTCGGTGCGGATTCCGGTCGACGCGATGAACGTCTTCGACGGCACACAGTCGAACAGGACACACGCGCCGCCGACGCCGTCCGAATCGACCAGGGTGACGGTTGCGCCGTGCTGGGCAGCAACCAGCGCTGCCTCATATCCGGCAGGTCCGCCGCCGATGATCACGATCCGGGTCATATGTCCTCCAAGTCGTCAGGCGACCGGCAGGGGTCTCCCGCCAGTCCATATACCTCATGTACAGCACGCGTTGGTCACGCTATTGCAGCGATCGAGGTCGCGCAGTGCTTGTACCAGATTACTAGCGTCCGGTGGTCCGCTTCGCGTCACCCTCACACCACCGTTTAGGCTTGCGCCCGTGTCGATTTATGCTGCGTACGGTTCCAACATGCACCCCGAGCAGATGCTGTTGCGCTGCCCACACTCCCCCATGTCGGGAACTGGATGGTTGCGTGGCTGGCGCCTGACCTTCAGCGGCGAAGACCTCGGCTGGGAAGGCGCTCTCGCCACTGTGGTGGAGGACCCGGATTCCAGCGTTTTCGTAGTCCTCTACGACGTACCGGAAGAGGACGAGGTGAGCCTCGACCGCTGGGAAGGCGCCGAGCTCGGACTGCACCGCAAGATCCGGGTACGTGTCGACACTACGGACGGCGCCGTTCTGGCCTGGCTGTATGTCATGGACGCCTACGAAGGTGGTCTTCCGTCCGCTCGCTACATCGGTGTGATGGCCGACGCAGCCGAGATCGCGGGTGCTCCGGCCGACTACGTCCGGGAACTGCGGACGCGAAACAGCCGGAACGTGGGTCCCGGAAACGGTTTGACCGACTAATCCAGATTGACCGACTAGAGCAGCAAGAAGTAGGCCAGCACCGCGAGCGCGATGATCGCCGCTACGGCGGCAACTGTGATCACGATGCGCGTGGAGCCGGACTTGCCGGTCTCGGTCTCCGCCACCGACGTAGGTTCCGCCTCCGCAGTAGCCACCTGTGCCCCTTCGGCCGACACGGCAACCTTCGGGACGTTGTCGAATACTTCGGTGACGTCATGTGACGGCGGCAGTCCGATCGGCACGATCTTGTGCGACGTCGACGTGAAACCGGCTGCAAGAATTGCTGCACCGAGCGCTGCCGACTGTTCCGGACCAGGTCCGAGTTCACAACGGACATTGAGCTTTTCGGCGACCCCAACGGCAATGGCCGTCATCGCTGCCTTGTCGCCCGCCATGTCACCGTCGCCGGTCACGACAACGGCGTCGAGGTTTTCCGGCATCCATCCGAAGGCGCCGAGCGCCGTTGCGATTCGTGAACTCGGAGAGCTGCCGTCGCCGGCAAATCCGAATGCGCGGCCCGCGGCAACACCCGAACGCACCAGGGTGACAGCGGCTCCGGTGTCGTCGACGTGATAAATCCCGATGAGCGTTCCGGCCAGCGCGGCGATTTCCGATTCGAACCACGCCGACACCGCTTCGGCGTCCGATACCAAGGTGACCCGTTCGAGGCCCGCGTAGACCAGTGAATCGCGCAGGATCGCCGCCGTCGAGGAATCCCAGCGTGACGGGTACGTCGCCACGATGTCGGGCGCGCCGCCGTCCTTACCCCCACGATCTGGCAGCGGCTCGCATTCCTGTAGCAGGCAGCGGATGGACGTTGCCACCAAATCTTCAGCGCGATAACGGGTATCAGCGGTTCCGGCAACACCGCTCGGATCGCCGACGCGGGCGACAAAGCCCGTCCAGCTTTCTGTGAACTCGCGGCCGCCGCCCAACTCCGACTCGCCGCCGAGCACGGTGGTGCCGTCCTTGCGCTGATTGAGAACCGTATCGCGAACGATTACCACCGGATCAGCCGAACCTGGATCGTTCGACGCGACCACTGCCGTCGACACCACTGTGCCGATTCGCACTCCCACACCTATGGACATGCCCGTACCTTCACTCGAACCTTACGAAAAACGGTGCCCCCGACGGGAACCGGAACTAACCGAGAACGAGGCTTGTGAGAACCTTCACGCCCACACCGAGCGCGCGCTCGTCGAGATCGAATGTGGGTTGATGGATATCGAGTTGTTCACCTTCGCCGGACCACACACCCAACCTGGCCATTGCACCAGGGACGGTCTCGAGGTACCACGAAAAGTCTTCTCCACCACCGGATTGTGGTGTGTCAGCCAAGGCATCCTGCCCGACGCTGGCGATGGCGTCCTCGAACATACGCGTCGAGACCTCGTCATTGACGACCGGCGGGACACCGCGGCGGTAGTTCAGTTGGTAGCGGACACCTGTCGGTGCGAGCAGTCCGTGCACGATCTCCTCCACAAGAGGTTCGAGCAGTTCCCACGTTTCGTGATCGCCCGTTCGGACCGTGCCCGTCATCATGCCGGTCTGCGGGATAGCGTTGGGCGCTTGACCGGCGCTGACCGCGCCCCACACCATGACAGTGCCGGTGCGCGGATCGATACGGCGGCTGAGCATTCCGGGCAAACCGGTGACAACAGTTCCGAGCGCGTAGATGAGATCAGTTGTCAGGTGAGGCCGCGACGTATGGCCTCCCGGCGAATCCAGAACCACTTCGACGGTATCGGCTGCGGACGTGATCGCGCCGAGTCTCACACCGACCTGACCCGCTTCCAGGCGCGGATCACAATGCAGAGCAAAGATTCTCGAAACACCGTCGAGTGCACCGGCCGCGATGACGTCGAGCGCACCGCCCGGCATCACTTCTTCGGCAGGCTGGAAGATCAACCGAACTCCGACCGGAAGTTCCGGCAACGACGCCAAGGCCACACCAACGCCCAACAGGATCGTGGTGTGCGCGTCGTGCCCACAAGCGTGGGAAACACCAGGGACCGTGGACGAGTACGTCGCACCCGTCGCCTCCTGCATCGGCAGTGCATCCATGTCGGCGCGCAGGGCAATGCGGGGTCCGTCCGGACCGATATCGCACGTCAACCCCGTGCCGCCGGGAAGCACCTTCGGTGAAAGTCCAGCTTCGATGAGCCGCGTCGCGACAAATTCCGTTGTCGCGTATTCATGGCGCGCCAATTCGGGGTTGGCGTGAATGTGCCGTCGCCACGCGACCAGATCGTCGGTATGCGCGTGAATCCAAGTATCGATTGCCGCGTTCACCGGCGATCTACTCCTTCCAACAGACGGGCGCGTTCCGAAGGATCGGACGCTACCCGGACAGCAGTGCGAGCCAAGGCTATTGCGCCGTCTACAACGGCGCGATCAGCAGATTCCGTGACACACGCAGCAGCGAACTCCGGCTGATGTGTCACTGCCCCAGCTGAATCCAAACCGATCACAGGATGAATTCCAGGAATCACGTTGGTGACATTACCCATGTCGGTACTTCCGAGCGGACGAGAACGCTCCCATTCAGGTGCCAACGGCACCCGGCCCAGGTCCAGGATCTGTTCGCGGTACACGTCAGCGAGCCACGGATCAGGCGTCAATTCGGTGTAGGTCGGCGATACGGTGCGGATCTCGTGAGTGCAACCGGTGCCAAGAGCGCCGGCTGCAAAACAGGCATTCGACCGCTCCGACAGATTGGCCAACGACGCGGCGGTCTCCGCCCGCAAGTAATACAACAGCTCCGAACGCGCCGGCACGATGTTGGGGGCGGTTCCACCGTCACTGACGATGCCGTGAATCTGCTGACCGGGGAGCAGGTGCTGGCGCAACAACCCCACTGCCACCTGAGCCAGGGTTGCCGCGTCGGCGGCATTGAGTCCGAACTCCGGTGCGGCGGACGCGTGAGCCTCCCGTCCGTGGTAGCTGACGGCGATATCGGCCAAGGCCAGCGACGTCGCACCGATGATGTCGATCGGGCCAGGGTGAACCATCATCGCGGCGCCGACGCCGTCGAACGCCCCGCGCTCGAGCATCAGCACTTTGCCGCCACCCGTTTCCTCGGCCGGAGTTCCGATCACCCGAACGGTGATGCCGAGTTGGTCCGCCACAGATGCCAAGGCGATACCGGCACCTACCGCCGCCGCAGCGATGATGTTGTGCCCACAGGCGTGGCCGATGTCCGGAAGAGCGTCGTACTCGGCGCAGATCGCGATGACCAGCTCTCCGCTGCCGTACGTCGCATCGAACGCCGTGGGTAGATCGACCAGACCGCGAGTGATCGCGAAGCCGTGCTGCTCCAGCAGTTCGGACACCTTGGCGCTGCTGCGGAATTCCTCGAATGCAAGCTCCGGATCACCGTGAATCGAATGCGACAGCGCAATCAGATCGGTCTCCACAGACCTGACTACGCCGTCGACTTCATGATTCACCGAATCATTGTCTCACCCGAACGAGAAGTTGCTCTTGTCAGTCACCCGTCCAAGATCAACCAACAGGTCTCGATGAATCCCGGCCTTGATTCCGGCCAGGTTCGGTCCGTGTGTCGCGGTGAGCGCAGCGGCCTTGGCCACCGCGGTCGCGAGCACCGAATCACCCTCGACGGTTTCCTGGACAATTCCGGCAGACAGTGCGTCGGCGCCACCGAATCGGCGCCCGGTGGTCATTGCCTCCACGGCCGCTTGCTTGGGGAGTCTGCTGTTCAGCAGGGCCGACATGCCAACGGTGAACGGCATGTTCAGGCTCACCTCTGGCAGGCAGTAGAAACCGCGGTCGGCGCGCATGATCTGGAAGTCGTGCGACGTCGCGAGCATCGCGCCCGCTCCGAAGGCGTGGCCACCGATCGCCGCGACCGTCGCCATCGGGAATGTCAGCAAGCGGGTGTACAGCGTGTGTACCTTGTCGAGGTACCCGGGAAGACCGTCGATGTTGGCAAAGATCCACGTGGTGTCCAGGCCGTTCGTGTAGAACTTGCCCGTCGCCGTGGTGACCAGGGCAGCCGGCCCCTCGTGCGCTTCGACCTCGTCGAGTGCGCTGTGCACCGAGTCGATCCAATCAGGGGTGAAACGGTTCTCGTTGTCAGTTTCACCCTCGTTTCCGAGGTACAGGATGAATACGTCGCCGTCGCGTTCGAGATAAGGCATGAAGGGCAGCGTAATGGCCGGTAGGTCATCCGACGAACCGACCCGACTCGTCAGTAAGGTAACGCACATGGGAACGATCGCCGAAGCCGCCGCTGCCGCTCTGTCCGCCATGACCGGAAGCGCGCCGCCCTCCGTCGCCGTAGTCCTCGGTTCAGGGTGGACCGACGCTGCCGACCAGTTCGGTGAGCCCACTGCCGAGGTGTCGATGGCCGACCTACCTGGCTTCGCTCCGCCGTCGGCTCTCGGCCACGCCGGAAGGATCCGAACCGTCACCGTCGGCGATACCCAGGTTCTGTTGCTTCTCGGACGCACCCACGCGTACGAAGGCCATGAACTCAGCTCCGTGGTCCATCCCGTTCGCACCGCCATCGCAGCGGGCGCGGACACCGTGATCCTCACCAATGCCGCCGGCGGTATCCGCGAGGACTACGCCGTCGGTCAGCCGGTCCTGATCAGTGACCACCTCAACCTGACGGCCCGCTCGCCGTTGGTGGGCGCGGAATTCGTCGATCTCGTCGACGCCTACTCCCCCGAACTTCGAGCACTCGCTCGCTCCATCGACCCCGAACTCACCGAAGGCGTATACGCCGGGCTACCCGGGCCCCATTACGAAACGCCTGCCGAAATCCGGATGCTGCGCACCCTCGGCGCCGATCTCGTAGGCATGTCGACGGTCCACGAGACCATCGCGGCTCGCGCTCTGGGCGCACGGGTGTTGGGCATCTCGATGGTCACCAATCTTGCCGCGGGCATCACCGGCGCACCACTCGATCATCAGGAAGTACTCGCGGCAGGCAAGGCGTCCGCGACCCGAGTGGGAACGCTGCTGCGCCAACTGGTCCGCGAACTGTGATCCTGGCGGCGCAGGAGTGGATCAACTCCGATCCCGACCCGGCCACCAGGCGCGAACTCGCATCGCTCTCCGAACATGAACTGGCCGAACGTTTTTCCGCTCCACTGACATTCGGCACGGCGGGGTTGCGCGGACCGGTGCGAGGCGGCCCCAACGGGATGAACGTAGCTGTTGTCATCCGCACCACCGCCGGACTCGCAGCGTGGCTGAACGCGCACGGCCACAGCGGCTCTCACATCGTTGTCGGCCGCGACGCCCGCCATGGTTCCGAAGCATTTGCCACTGCCGGCGCCGAGGTTCTGGCCGCCGCCGGATTCGAGGTCACTCTTCTCCCCCACCCGCTACCGACACCGGTGCTCGCATTTGCCGTTCGGGCACTCGGCGCCAGCGCCGGAATCCAGATCACCGCGTCGCACAACCCCGCCGCGGACAACGGCTACAAGGTGTACCTCGACGGTGGATCCCAACTGGTCTCACCGGCGGATCGCGAGATCGAAAGCGCGATCGCGAAGGTCGGCGGCGCGTCGAGCATTGCCAGAACTCCGGTGACGCCGGTGGGCAACTCCGTGATCGAAAACTACGTACGACGCGTCGCAACGCTTCCTCACGGTCAAACCCGCAACATTCGCATCGCACTGACACCACTGCACGGCGTGGGCGGGGACACCGCACTGGCCGCATTGCACGCCGCCGGTTTCACCGACGTCCACGTAGTCGCCGGGCAATTCGATCCCGATCCCGATTTCCCGACCGTCGCATTTCCCAATCCGGAAGAACCCGGTGCCACCGATGCACTTCTCGAGCTGGCCGACACGGTGAACGCCGATCTCGCGATCGCTCTCGATCCGGACGCCGACCGCTGCGCCGTCGGGGTACGTGACGGCGACAGGTGGCGAATGCTTCGCGGAGACGAGACGGGCGTGCTGCTCGCCGACCACGTCCTCACCGCGGCTCGGCCGAATTCCCTCGTAGCGACCACCATCGTGTCGTCTACTCTGCTTTCGAAACTGGCTCCCACTCGCGGCGCTCGATTCGCCTGCACCCTCACCGGATTCAAGTGGCTGACCCGCGCGGGCGACGGTCTTGTCTACGCCTACGAAGAGGCGATCGGCCACTGCGTCGACCCCGACGCCGTCCGAGACAAGGACGGAATCTCGGCCGCCGTCCTGGTCGCCGATCTGGTTGCCACTCTTGCCGACACCGACCGAACCGTGCTGGATGTGCTCGACGACTACGCCCTCGAATTCGGCTATCACCACGGGGACCAAGTTTCCCGCAGAGTCGACGACGTTGCCGACATCGCCACCATCATGGACCGCATTCGGAGCAATCCACCGCACGAAATCTGCGACGAGGCAGTTGCTTTCGAAGATCTGGCTGCTCTCGAAGATCTGGCGACGGTCGATTCGCCACTGCGCACCGACGCGGTGGTCTTCACCGGCGCGACGACGCGCATCGTCGTCCGCCCGTCCGGCACCGAGCCCAAGCTCAAGTGTTATCTCGAGGTCGTGATTCCGGTAGCGAACCGCAGCGAACTCGCCGGCGCCCAGGCAGCAGCGAAGACCCGGACAAGACAACTCCGGGCCTTCGCAGAAAATTTGTAGGCTAGCGCGGTCCGAACTGCCGATCGCCCGCGTCGCCGAGGCCCGGCACGATGAAAGCGTTCTCGTCCAAGCCGTCGTCGATGCTCGCCAGAACCAGGCGAACCGGGTGGCCGGACTCCGCAAGCGCGTCGACACCACGCGGTGCCGCGACAACACACACCGCTGTCACGTCGGTTGCTCCGCGCGCAACGAGCAGGTCGATCGTGTGAACCATCGATCCACCGGTTGCCAGCATCGGATCGAGTACGAATACCGGGATTCCGGAGAGATCAGCCGGGAGCGATTCGAGGTACGGAACGGGCGCGTGGGTCTTCTCGTCGCGCGCCATTCCCACAAAGCCGACACCAGCCGACGGGATCAACGCACTGGCCTGCTCGACCATGCCCAGACCGGCGCGCAGCACCGGGACCAGCAACGGCGGCTTGGCCAGACGAATTCCCGTTGTCGCTGCCACCGGCGTGTCGACGGGGAACTCTTCGATCTCGGCGTCGCGCATTGCCTCGTACACGAGCATGTGCGTGAGCCGACGCAGAGCCGACCGGAATGTCGCATTGTCGCTGCGTGCATCACGCATTGTCGTCAGGAGTGCCGCTGCCAGCGGATGGTCGACTACGTGCGTTTGCATGACCATGAGGATAGTTCCTCGGGAACCGAGCGGCCCCGGGCGGCGTCCAAGAAAGGAGTAAGCGCAACGGGGGGAAGAGAAGTTGGACAATTTTCTAGCTCACACAGAAGACATCACAGACTTCGGTTCACGCTTGGCCGTCGTCGCCGACACCGTGGCCCGCGCCCAGGCCGACGCGGCCCGTCACGATCACACTGCGCTCGGCGCAGTCCTGGGATTGATCGCGGAGGACTTCGTCCGAGTCACCGGCGAAGCCCAACAGACTCACATCGACGATCTCGGCCGTCTTGCCACCGTTGTGTCCAGTGCCGCAGCCGCCACACACAGTGCCCGCGACCTGTACGTGGGCACAGACGAGTTGGTTCGCAGCACCATCGTCGAAGCGGCGCGGACATGATCCCCGTCGAGGCCCTTGCCCGGCCGATCATCGACCTGGTGGCAACCCTTGGTTCTGGCGTCACCGACTCGAACGGACCCGAAGTCGGACTCCGCATCGCGTCGGACGTACTGGAGATCGCCTACCAACTGGGTACCGCTGCACTGGGGGAACTGTCCGGCGGCGGAACATCCACCGCGGGCATGCGCGCCGCGACAACAATGACCGAACAGACCCAAGCGGCAACTCGAACACTCACCGATAAAGGCACCGACATCGCCGGAATTGTCGACGAGGCCACCATGACGGTGTCCGCCGGGATCAACGAACTGAACGGCATCTTGCAGTCGTTTCTCGGGATCGCTGCCAAAGCCGGTCCGGCCCTACTGACGCCGCCGGGCCAATTGATGCTCGTTGCAGCTGCATTCGACCATCTTGGGCAGGCAATATCCGTCGTCGAGAGAATGCGCGGCGATCTCTCCGGGTCCACCGACAAGATGTCCGCTCTGGTGCCGTCAGTCCCGCTGCCGGATCCCGCGCCCGGGGTCACCAACCCGGAATCGGGAACCGGTTCTGCTGCCAGTACCGGCAGCGCTGGATTGCAGATCGATCTGCCCGACGGTTCTGTTGCGACCGCCCCCAACGCCGAAGCCGCTGCAGCGGTGCGCAACGCACTCACCCAGCAAGGAGTGCCATACGAGTGGGGCGGCACCTCACCTGGAGTTGGCCTCGACTGCAGTGGTTTGACGCAATGGGCCTACGGACAAGCGGGCGTCGATATTCCGCGCCTTGCCCAGGAACAAGGCATCGGCAGCCCCGTCGATCAGTCCGAACTTCTGCCGGGCGACCTCGCAGTCTGGGACGGCCACGTTGCCATGGTGATCGGCAACGGCCAGATGGTCGAAGCCGGAGACCCGGTCAGCGTCAGCCCCGTCCGAACATCCAACATCGGCATGGGATTTCACGGCTTCTACCGACCCACAGAGTGAAATGAGCACGAATATGCAGGACACACCGCGCCCACCGAGCGTCATCACCGCAGTGGCGGCAAATCGCCGCGGAACCATCGCCTTACGGGCCACCGAACAGGGCATTCCCATCGACATCCGTATCCATCACAGCGAATTACGCTATGGCGGTGCTCGCCTGGCCACCGAGATCATGGCCCTCTCTGCCCGGGCCGCCATGGAAGCCGGCGTCCGCCACCGCCTCGAATTGGAAGCCGATGGGGTTCCGGCCGACATCGTGAATGCCCTGGGACTCGCAACACGTGAGCAATTGGCCGACGCCCAAGCTGCCGAAGAGCACACCGACACAGCCCCCACTACCTGGATGCGATCGATATGAACGAAATGGACCGAATCATGGAGCGCGCCAAGAGTCAGTGCGGATTCATGCAGGATGCGGTCGGTGACGTCGACGCCATCCGGGCGACCGCCGCGAGCGCCGACGGCACGGTTGTCGCCTGTGTCGACGGAATGGGCGCGCTGGTCGAACTGACCATCACCGACGCCGTAACCACTATGGAACCGAAGGCCGTCGCGGCACTGACTATCGCCACCATCCACCAGGCAGTTCACCGCAGCAACGTCGAACGCGAACGTCTGATGAATCAACTGGGTCGCTCACTCGGCGAGGTGTGAGTAACCCGCGCTATGCGCAGGGCGCTCGGGTCGATAGGCTTCCGCCCATGGCTGGAGATATCGTCCCGATCGAAATCGGTCTCACAAGTGGAGACCTCGTCACGTTGTGGGCGCCCCGGTGGCGTGAGGGCGACGACGAATGGGAGGCCTTCCTCGGTCACGAGGAAGACCTGTACGGCTTTGCCTCGGTCGCGGAACTCGCCGCCTTCATCCGCACCGATACCGACAACGATTTGGTCGACCACCCCGCCTGGAGTGTTGTTGCCGGTCTCTCCGCCGCGGAACTCGAACCGGAGGAGAACTTCACGTTCGATTTCGTCGGAGTACCGGAACTTGCTGCCGGGGACCCGGAACCGCTGGTTGTCTCCGAACTCGAAGACACCCTGAACATGGCCCGCAATATCGGCGAGGTCTGCGAACTCGATTCCGTGATCCGGTTCTTCAGCGGCCACCCGATCCTGGGTGCACTCGCGACGGACGCGAGCGCCTTCGAGGGTCGTGAAGGACTCGAGATCTGGGACCAGGTCGGCGCAGCCATCGCCAAGGACTGGGACAAGGTTCTCGACGCGATCGACACCGTCGTGACATCGCCCAAGGTTGATGCCGCTGCCGTCGCAGTCGCCGAAGCCGAACTCCTCGCAGCCGCCGAGAACACCGTCGATGCGGACGACGTCGCCGAGGAAGGCGAGGACGAGGAATTCGACGAAGACGAACTCGACGAGGACGACGACGAGATCGAGACGTTCTGGGGCGAGGTCGGCGTCGATCCGGTCCGCATCATCACCTCCGGCGACACCTTCTACACCCTTCGTTGCTACATGGGTGACCAGGCAATCTTCCTCGGAAAGGACGGGTTGATCACCGTCTTCCGGTCCGAGCGCGCGCTCGCTCGCTACCTTGCCGACAATCACGAGCACGATCTGTCACAGGTCAGCACGTACGGCGTGATCCAGAATGCCGCAGTCGACGGTTCACTCGACATCGAGGTCACCGACGAAAATGTCTACGTTCTCCCCGGCATCGCCGACGACCTTGCCCAGGGCCCGGACGCGGTCGACGTCGAACAACTCGAACTAGCTGTCGAATTGTTCACCGATGCAGCCGATTTCGCAGACGACGACTCCACCGAGGAAGCGCTGTCCGCGTCGAACGAGCTCGGGTGGTACGTCTCGTACCTGCTCAATCCCGATCCGTCCCGGATGGCTCCCAGTGCGCCGTTCTCCAAGGAATCCGAGGGGTGGCGCGAACTCGAGCGTGAGTTCGAGACACGCCTGCGTCCCGAGTAAACGGCGCCCGCCGATCAGTACTGCTACCCGACCAACACGGCATACCCGGGCTTGATGACGTCGTCGATGTACGCGAGACGCTGGTCGAACGGGATGAACGCAGACTTCATGGCGTTGATCGTGAATCGTTCGAGGTCGGTCCAGCCGTAACCGAATGTTTCGACGAGCGCCGCCATTTCGCGACTCATGCTGGTATCACCCATGAGCCGATTGTCGGTGTTGACGGTGACCCGGAACCGTAGGTCTGCCAACAGTCCGAACGGATGATCGGCCAGGGCAGCCACGGCGCCGGTCTGGACGTTCGAACTCGGGCACAACTCCAGCGGGATGCGCATGTCTCGAACGAAGTTCGCGAGCCTGCCCAGCTCGTGGCTACCGTCGACGGCAGTGACGTCGTCCACGATTCGCACACCGTGCCCCAACCTGTCGGCTCCACAAAATGCGATGGCTTCGTGAATCGACGGCAACCCGAACGCTTCACCGGCATGGATGGTGAAGTGCGCGTTAGCATCCCGCATGTACTCGAAGGCGTCCAGGTGGCGACTCGGCGGATTCCCGGCCTCGGCACCCGCGATGTCGAATCCGACGACACCGCGGTCACGGAATCGCACGGCAAGTTCGGCGATTTCGCGGGACCTGGCGGCATGGCGCATGGCGGTCAGCAAACAGCCGATCTGAATCTTGCGCCCCTGGGCCTGGGCCGCGGACTCCCCCGCCCGGAATCCTTCGAGTACGTGCTCGACTACCTCGTCGAGCGTCAGGCCCTGTTCGAGGTGCTGTTCGGGTGCAAACCGCACCTCCGCGTAAACCACGTTGTCGTCGGCCAGATCCTCGGCACATTCCTGTGCCACGCGCGAGAGTCCCTCGGCAGTCTGCATGACGGCCACGGTGTGCGCGAACGTCTCGAGGTACAGCTCGAGCGAACCGCTGTCAGCGGCGGTTCGAAACCACTGGGCGAGTTCGGCAGCAGTATGTGCCGGCAGATCCGTGTATCCGCAATTTTCTGCCAGTTCCAGGATTGTCTGCGGACGCAGACCACCGTCGAGGTGGTCGTGCAGTAGAACTTTGGGCGCGCTACGAATCGAGTTCAACACCGGTGCGTTCATGCAACATAAGCTAACGCGAGTCACCCACAATTCGCTCGATGAGCAGCGGTCGCGACACTGTGTCGGATTCGGACCCGATTGCCCAACTGCCGTCGAGACTCCGGCGTGCGGCATCGAATCGTTCGGGTGTGTCCGTGTGCAGTGTCAGTAGCTTCTGACCGGCACGGACCACGTCACCAGGCTTTGCATGCATCTGCACACCCGCACCGGCTTGTACTGCGTCGCCTTGGCGCTCGCGCCCCGCTCCGAGTTTCCACGCTGCGATACCGACGCCCATGGCATCCAGTCGAGTGAGGACACCGTCGCGGTCGGCAGTGACGACTTCGGTGTGTCGAGCCACGGGCAAGTCCGCATCCGGATCGCCGCCCTGCGCGTCGATCATTGCGTGCCACCGATCCATCGCACTTCCGTCGGCCAGCTTCTGCGCGGGATCGACATCGTCGATTCCGGCCGCCGACAACATTTCCCGAGCCAAGAGGAGGGTGAGCTCGACGACGTCGGCAGGTCCGCCGCCCGCCAGCACCTCGACGGATTCGCGCACCTCGAGTGCATTACCGGCGGTCAAGCCGAGTGGCGTACCCATCTCGGTGATGAATGCCGTTGTGCGCATACCGGCGTCGTTGCCCAGTTCGACCATGGTGCGCGCCAACTCCCGCGCGTCACCGAGTTCCTTCATATACGCACCCGAACCGACCTTCACGTCCAGCACGAGAGCACCGGTTCCTTCGGCGATTTTCTTACTCATGATCGAACTCGCGATCAGGGGAATGGATTCCACCGATCCGGTCACGTCGCGAAGGGCATAGAGCTTCTTGTCCGCCGGCGCGAGGTTCGCGCCCGCAGCACAGATGACCGCACCGATCTTCGGGTTCGCGAGGATCTCCACCATCTCGGCCGCGGTGAGGTCGGCACGCCAGCCCGGGATCGCCTCGAGCTTGTCGAGAGTTCCACCGGCATGGCCGAGTCCACGCCCCGACAGCTGCGGAACAGCAAGACCGCACGCGGCGACCAGAGGTACCAGCGGAAGTGTGATCTTGTCTCCCACACCACCGGTCGAATGCTTGTCGACTGTCGCCATCGGTAAGTCCGAAAAGTCCATGGTGCCGCCGGATTCGATCATCGCCCGCGTCCAGCGGCCGGTCTCCGAGCGCGTCATCCCGCGGAAGTAGATCGCCATCGCGAGGGCCGCCATCTGCTCATCCGGCACAACTCCCGCGGTGAACGCCTGGACGATCCAATCGATCTCGGTGCCCGAGAGCTCCCGACCGTCACGTTTTGCTCTGATGATCGACACGGCGTCAAACATGGCGAAGTCCTTCCGCTTGTTCCGGCCCGAAAGCGTCCGGGAGTAATTCCGCGAGTGGGCGCGGCCCTTGTGAGGTGTCGACCAGAAGTTCTCCGCCACCGTGCTCGAGCAGGAGCTGTCGGCACCGTCCGCACGGCATCAGTATTGCGCCGTCCGCGTCGACGCACGAGAAGGCAATCAAGCGTCCTCCGCCGGTGGCCGCTAAGTTACTCACCAGTCCACATTCGGCACACAGACTCAAACCGTATGAGACATTTTCCACATTGCATCCTGAGACGATTCGACCATCGTCCACCAGGGCCGCGGCACCTACCGCATATCCGGAGTACGGGGCGTAGGCCCGACGCATCACCACTTGCGCGTTGTGGCGCAACAACTTCCAGTCGATTTCACCCATGGTTCACAATCCAATCACGCCAACTGAATGCATGCAGAAACGACACGATACGGCCGGTATGAAGATTGGAAAGGCAAACCTTACAAAGAGTTTGGTAGGTGTACGAATCCCGCATCTGATTAGTTCCCGGATTCACCAGGGTTTAGAGTCTGAGTCAAGTCGGTTCAGGATCCCGTCGAGCCCGGGCTGAGTACCTCGAAGCTCTCTGCAGGCTCGGCGCGTCCACCAATGACGTTGGAGGCACAGCACTCGATGAGTACTACGACTGAAGCCGCTCCTCAGAAGGAGCGCACGAGGTCGCTTTACCGGGGCGACCCCGGAATGTGGTCCTGGGTTCTACACCGGATCACAGGCGTCGCAACTTTCTTCTTCCTATTCGTACACGTTCTCGATACGGCTCTCGTGCGGGTTAACCCCGACACGTATGACGCTGTCATCGACACGTACAAAAACCCCGTCGTCGGTCTCATGGAGATCGGCCTCGTCGGTGTGGTCCTTTACCACGCCCTCAACGGCGTGCGCGTGATGCTCGTGGATTTCTGGTCGAAGGGCCCGAAGTACCAGCGCGTCATGCTCTGGACCATTCTGGCGATCTGGTTCCTGGTGATGATCCCGGGCGCCGGACGCATCCTCATCAACATGTTTGCGGAGCACTGACATGGCGACTACTCACGGACCCGAAGCCAAGAGCCTCGGTACCTCATACGACCGTCCTGCCAGCCTGGACAACCCGCGTTCGCCGCGGGCCAAGGCGCGGAACAACTTCGAGCTGTACGCATGGCTGTTCATGCGTTTCTCCGGCGTTGCCCTGATCGTCCTGGTCCTGGGCCACATGTTCATCATGCTGATGCTCGACGGTGGTGTTCACCGTCTGAACTTCGCATTCGTCGCAGGCCGCTGGTCCAGCCCGTTCTGGCAGATCTGGGATCTGACGATGCTCTGGCTGGCACAGTTGCACGGCGGTAACGGTCTGCGCACGGTCATCGCGGACTACTCCCGCAAGGACTCCACGCGCTTCTGGCTGACCACGATCCTCGTACTCTCGATGATCCTGATCATGGCCCTGGGCACGTACGTCATCTTCACCTTCGACCCCAATATCTCGGCGAGCTAGGGGAGCACAGACTTCATGCAGGAACATCGTTATGACGTGGTCATCGTCGGTGCCGGCGGCGCCGGCATGCGTGCGGCAATCGAGGCTGGCCCCCGCGCCCGCACGGCCGTACTGACCAAGCTCTACCCCACCCGCAGCCACACCGGCGCGGCCCAGGGCGGCATGTGCGCCGCACTGGCGAACGTGGAGGAAGACAACTGGGAGTGGCACACCTTCGACACCGTCAAGGGTGGCGACTACCTCGCCGACCAGGACGCCGTCGAGATCATGGCAAAAGAAGCCATCGATGCGGTGCTCGACCTCGAGAAGATGGGCCTGCCGTTCAACCGCACGCCCGAAGGCAAGATCGACCAGCGTCGCTTCGGTGGCCACACCCGCGATCACGGCAAGGCCCCGGTTCGCCGCGCGTGCTACGCCGCCGACCGCACCGGTCACATGATCCTGCAGACGCTCTACCAGAACTGCGTCAAGCACGACGTCGAGTTCTACAACGAGTTCTACGCACTCGACATCGCCATCACCGAGACCGAGGACGGCCCGGTTGCCACCGGCGTCATCGCCTACGAACTCTCGACCGGCGAACTGCACATCTTCCACGCCAAGTCGATCATCTTCGCGACCGGCGGCTCGGGACGCATGTACAAGACGACGTCCAACGCACACACCCTCACCGGTGACGGCATGGGCATCATCTTCCGCAAGGGACTTCCCCTCGAGGACATGGAGTTCCACCAGTTCCACCCGACAGGACTCGCCGGACTCGGCATCCTGATCTCGGAAGCTGTTCGTGGTGAAGGCGGCATTCTCCGTAATGCCGACGGTGAGCGCTTCATGGAGCGCTACGCCCCCACAATCAAGGACCTCGCGCCGCGTGACATCGTCGCCCGCTCGATGGTTCTCGAAGTCCTCGAAGGCCGCGGCGCCGGCCCCAACAAGGACTACGTCTACATCGACGTGACGCACATCCCCGAGGAAGTTCTCGACGAGAAGCTCCCCGACATCATGGAGTTCTCGCGCACCTACCTCGGCGTGGACCCCGTCAAGGAGCCCGTGCCCGTCTACCCGACGTGCCACTACGTCATGGGCGGTATCCCCACCAAGATCAACGGTGAGGTTCTGCGCAACAACGACGAGGTCGTCAAGGGCCTGTACGCTGCCGGCGAATGCGCCTGCGTCTCCGTGCACGGCGCAAACCGTCTCGGCACCAACTCGCTCCTCGACATCAACGTGTTCGGCCGTCGCGCCGGCATCGCTGCCGCCGAGTACGCGAACTCCACCGAGTTCGTCGACATGCCCGAAGCCCCGGCCACCATGGTCGAGGACTGGGTCGGCGTCATCCTGTCCGATCACGGCCACGAGCGCGTTGCGGACATCCGCTCCGAACTCCAGCAGTCGATGGACAACAACGCATCCGTGTTCCGTACCGAAGAGCGCCTCACCCAGGCACTCAAGGACGTGCGTGCTCTCAAGGAGCGCTACAACCACATCACGGTTCAGGACAAGGGCAAGCGCTACAACAGCGACCTGCTCGAAGCCATCGAACTGGGCTTCCTGCTCGAAATGGCAGAGGTCACCGTCGTCGGTGCGCTCAACCGCAAGGAATCACGCGGCGGCCACGCTCGTGAGGACTTCCCGGATCGCAACGATGCCGAGTACATGAAGCACACGATGGCATACAAGGAGGGCGACGGCCTGCTCTCCGACATCCGTCTGGACTACAAGCCGGTGGTACAGACCCGCTACGAGCCGATGGAGCGTAAGTACTGATGTCTGCGCCTGCTGTAGAAGCACCAGCCCTCCCCCCGGTCCCCGAAGGCGCCGTCATGGTGACCCTCAAGATCGCGCGGATGAACCCGGAATCGGGCGACGGCCAGCACTGGGACAGCTTCCAGGTCCCAGCTCTGCCCACCGACCGCATGCTCAACCTGCTGCTGTACGTGAAGGGCTACCTCGACGGCACCCTCACGTTCCGTCGTAGCTGCGCGCACGGTGTCTGCGGCTCCGACGCCATGCGCATCAACGGCGTCAACCGCCTGGCGTGCAAGATCCTGATGAAGGACATGCTCCCCAAGGACGGCAAGCCGGTCACCATCACCATCGAGCCCATCCGCGGCTTGCCGGTGGAGAAGGACCTCGTTGTCGACATGGAACCCTTCTTCGACGCGTTCCGCGCCGTGAAGCCGTTCCTCATCACCAGTGGCAACGAGCCCACCCGTGAGCGCATCCAGAGCCAGCACGACCGTGCTCGTTTCGACGACACCACCAAGTGCATCCTCTGCGCATGCTGCACCACGTCGTGCCCCGTGTACTGGAGCGACGGCAGCTACTTCGGTCCCGCTGCCATCGTGAACGCACACCGGTTCATCTTCGACAGCCGTGACGAGGCCGCTTCCGAGCGTCTCGACATCCTGAACGACAAGGACGGCGTGTGGCGCTGCCGCACCACGTTCAACTGCACCGACGCGTGCCCCCGCGGCATCCAGGTGACAAAGGCAATTCAGGAAGTCAAGCGCGCACTGCTGTTCGCTCGCTAGACCTTTCGAACAGAGAAATGCCCCTCCCATCTTCGGGAGGGGCATTTTTTGTTGCCGGTTAAGCGACCTTCGGGTGATAGGTCAGAACTTGCACGCCGGATTCGTAGCGACGGTCCTCCACCAACTCGAGCACGATCTTGTCCTCCGATTCGGGGAACACCTTCCCGCCGGACCCGAGGATGACCGGGAAAACCATCAGGCGCAGCTCGTCGACCAGGCCGGCCAACAGCAATGCGTGAACGAGAGTCCGGCTTCCCGCTACCAGGATTTCGCCGTCGATCTGTTCCTTGAGCTTCGGCACCGACTCCTCGATGGGGCCCTCGAGCGCCGTCGAGTTGTTCCATTCGAGCGGCTCCGTCGAACTTGTGACGACGTACTTCGGCATCTCGTTCATCTTGTCGGCGAAGCCTTGGTCGTCTTCACGCTCAGGCCACGCGCCGGCAAAACTCTCGTAGGTCCGTCGACCGAGCAGGAGAACGTCCGCGGCGAGGGTTTCGTCGAGTTTGAACTTCATCTGGTCGCCTTCCTGATACGGAAAGACCCAGCCTGTGTGCGCGTAGCCCGGTTCACCGCCTGGCGCCTCCATGACCATGTCCAGGGACACGAACTCCGTCACCACAATCTTGCCCATACCGATCCCCTGCCCTTGACGTTATGCACCGATCGAAAACTGACCCTTCCACTGTGGCAGACGGCACGGCGATTCGGCGGTTACGCGCAATGCGCCTACCCTCGGATAACGATGATGTGGCGTCGAGCGTGTGCAGTGGTTGTTGCCGGAACAGTGATCTCCGGAATCGGAGGAATGTCTGGAATTGCAGGTACTGCAATCGCCCAACCGGTACCACCACCGACAACGTCGGCGCCGTTCACCACGCCCAATACCGATAGTTGCCCGTTCACGAGCCTGCCGGCTCCCGCTGTAGACCTCTCGGAAGTTCCCGCGCCCGGAACAACTGTGCCCGCGCCCGTGCCGGTACCGGACGAACCGGTTGGCGGGGATCGACTCGGCGGTTGCGGGGTCGTCCTGCCGGCCGGCGCGCCGCCACTGCCCGCAGATATCGCCGCCTCCGGTTGGGTGGTCGCCGACGCGCAAACCGGTGAAGTGCTCGCCGCTAAAGATCCGCACGGCCGGTACCGTCCCGCAAGCACCATCAAGATGCTTCTGGCGCTCGTCGCGCTCGACACGTTGAATCTCGATACCGTCGTCACCGCCACTGCGGAGGACGCAAATGCCGAAGGCAGCGCCGTCGGACTCGGCAAAGACGGCACCTACACCAACCGGCAGCTCATGCAGGGGCTGGTGATGGCGTCGGGCAACGACGCCGCCCACGCCCTGGCCCGTCAGCTCGGGGGTGACGACGCCGCCGTGAAGAAGATGAACGCCCTGGCCCTGGAACTCGGTGCACTCGACACCCGCACCGCGACACCCTCCGGGCTGGACGGTCCGGGAATGAGCAGCTCTCCCTACGACCTTGCGGTGATATTCCATGCGGCACTGCAGAATCCGACGTTCGCCGAGTTGATCCATACCGAGACGGTTCAATTTCCGGGCTTCCCGAAGGACCCCACGATCCCCGACGATCAGGACCGGCCAGGCTTCACCCTCGCGAACGACAACCAACTGCTCTACAACTACGACGGAGCGCTGGGCGGCAAGACCGGCTTCACCGACGACGCCCGTCATACCTACGTCGGTGCGGCCGAGCGGAACGGCCGAACCCTACTGGTCACGTTGATGGGCGGCGAAGCACAACCCATCCGTCCGTGGGAGCAGGCAGCCCGCCTTCTCGACTACGGATTCGGCCTGTCCCCCACAATGACCGTCGGAACGCTGACCGACACCTCGACCGACCGCAGCCAACCGAAGGTCACCGCCGCCACGACGCCGGGGGCACCCGCCGCAGTGTCCGCGGCCGGCACCTCCCCGGACGCCGGATTCAGCTCGACAGCACGCACTGCCGTCGCCGTCGGCGGCACCGTCGTAGTCCTCGGTCTAATTGTCGGGGCAATCGTGATGAGTCGTCGACGCCGCTAGTCGGTCCCGCCGACATGACGGCAGTAGAAGCAGCTGACATCACCGCTCCACTTCGACTAGCGGTTCTTTCTGCGCACGAGCCCCGACAGTCCGAGACCCGCCAAAGCGCCCGTTCCGATCAATGCCGCTGCGCGTGACGGTGACATCCCTTCGCTGACGACAACCCGCGGCGCGATGATTGCCGGATCGGGCGGCGGAATGTATGCCAGTGCCATGCTTTTCTTGGTCGTCGCAGCCCAGGCGGTGCAGAACAGCAGCATGCGCGAAGCGGTGAACACGAATACGAGCAAACCGATAATCGGCCCGAATGCGACGCCGGCCGGGCCACTACTGACCGCCGAAAGATAGATCGCACCAACCTGTTTGAACACTTCGAATACCAGAGCTGCCATCAGTGCCGCACTGGCGGCGCTGCGTAGATTCACCGGTTCACGGGGCAAGCGTGCGATCACCCACAGGAACACCGCCCAGGTTGCCAGGATCGACAGCACCGTCGACAAGACTCGCAGTCCGACGCCGACGCCGGTGATGTTCTCGAGGTTGAGCCACACGACAACCTGACGCGCTACCGGCCCACTGCTGAGCGCCGACATGCCGAGTGAAATAACCAAGGCTGCGCCCAGACCGAGCAGTGCCCCGATATCGCCGACTTTGGTTCTGACAAACCCTTTGGAGTCACGCTTGCTCTCCCACATCGCGGTGAGCGCGTCGCGGACATTGGCCATCCAGCCGAGACCCGCGTACGACGCGACCAGAAGGCCGACCGCACCAACACTGGCGCGAGAGTCGATTGCCGAGTCGATCAAGCTGTTGATGGTGTCACCGAGGCTGCCGGGGATGGATTTGGTGATCTCTTCCTGAATCGAAGTCAGGTATTCGGGGTGGCCGGCCAATACAAAACCGGCCACCGCGAACGCAACCATCATGATCGGAATCAAAGCGAGGACGCTGAAGTACGTGATCCCGGCGGCGTAGTAGTCGCCCTTCTGGTTCTGGAATCGCATACCCGCTCGAACAAGGTGGTCGAGCCACGGCCGCGCTGCCCGCTGCTTGTCGAGAAAGCTCGGCTCCTCTACGACAACTGATTCAGCCACAGATGTCCCCCTATTTCTGTATCGACCTGTTTCGTGTCAGCCGTTCACTTGCGCCTTGCTCAGCCCTTGGGCGGCAGGAACCCAACCTTTTCGTACACGGTCGCAAGCGTGCGGGACGAGACCTCACGGGCCCGGTGCGCGCCGGCGGCAATGATGCGATCCAGTTCGGCCTCGTCGGCAAGATAGCCGTCGACCTTGGCCTTGAGCGGAGTCACGAACTGCGCCAACACGTCCGCAGTATCAGTCTTGAGATCGCCGTACCCCTTGCCTTCGTAGCCCGCGACCAAGGTCTCGATCGGTACACCGGACAGGGCCGACTGAATGGTGAGCAGGTTGCTGACACCAGGCTTGGCCTGCGGGTCGAAGCGGATCTCACGCTCGTTGTCGGTGACTGCCGACTTGATCTTCTTGGCCGACACCTTGGGATCGTCGAGCAAATTGATCAGACCGGCGTCGCTCGCTGCCGACTTGCTCATCTTCGACGTCGGGTCCTGCAGGTCGTAGATCTTGGCGGTGCCCTTGATGATCTGGGGTTCAGGAACCACAAACGACTTGCCGTAGCGCGAGTTGAAGCGGTTCGCGAGGTCGCGGGCAAGCTCGAGGTGCTGACGCTGATCCTCACCCACCGGAACGCGCTGCGGGCGGTACAGCAGGATGTCGGCGGCCATCAGAACCGGGTAGGTGAACAGCCCGACACTGGCGTTCTCACTGCCTTGCTTGGACGACTTGTCCTTGAACTGCGTCATGCGGCTGGCCTCGCCGAAACCGGTGATGCAATTCAGGACCCACGCAAGCTGAGCGTGCTCGGGAACCTGACTCTGGACGAAGATCGTTGCGCGGTCGGGGTCGATCCCGATTGCAAGTAGCTGCGCCACGGCAACCTTGGTGCGTCGACGCAGTTCCTTGGGGTCCTGCATCACGGTGATGGCATGCAAGTCCGGGACGAAGTAGAAGGCGTCGAACTCGTCCTGCAGCCCCACCCACTGCTGCAATGCGCCCAGATAGTTACCGAGGTGGAAGGAATCCGACGTCGGCTGGATACCGGAAAGCACGCGAGGCTTTGCCGTGGGCTTCTGTTCTGCAGGGGTCGACATGCTTCCGATCTTTCCACGCGGGCGATTCAGGGAGTGTGTGTGGTCTCCGGGTAGCGGAGCACCGTGAGTTCCGACGCAAAGGTTTCTTCGGAACCCGAGCCGAACTGGTACGCGGTACCGAACGTGGTGGGCGCCCATTCCTCGGCGTAGAAATCCATCGACTCCCGGAACCAGGGCAACTGATCGGGTTCGCCGCGCAGCAACAGCTCAGCCTCTCGAACCAGAACGACAAACCCGGCGCCGAGGCCGAGTACGTCGTCGAGGTCACGCATGACGTCGTCGAAGGCGTCCTTGTTGCGACCGAAGTGTGACGGAAACTGAAATGCTGCCGCAAACTCGTCGAAGACCTGCGCCGTGGTCTGCATGTGCGATCCGCGAACCGTGCGAACAACAAGATCACGCATCCGGAGATCACGCGCCAACTCGTCCAGAAGTGCCGGTTCACCCGACACCGCCACCGACGAGACGCCGGATTCCGGGTCAAGCCACCGGTCGACACCGACAGTTTCGCGATCAGGCATCAGCGAATCCTTGTGAAGGTCTCGTAGTGATCGAGGGTGTACCACGCGGAACCGTCGTTTCCGGTGACGATCCGCTCGGCATCACGGCCCTGACCACTCTTCTTCGGATTGACGTCCCACTCCTGATAGACAACGCGGCCACCGCCGGCGCCGACTGCCGGCAACCTGCCCTCGCTGTTACGGAAGGTAACGCCGCCCTTGGTTCCCACCGCATTCGCGGAGTCCGGCCACCGTCCGGCGTCGATCTCGACCAACGTGGCGAGTACCCGCGCAGGCGCATCGCTGCTCACCGGCTTCTGGGCCGACGTCGACTGCGCCGCCTTGGTGGTCGCCCCGGGCTTGACCTGAGTTGATGTCATCGCCGAACTCGACGTGGTCGAGGTCGCCGAGTCGGCCGTTGCCGAACTGTCGGAGTCTTGCGACGACAGCACCATCGCCAGCACAACCGCGACCACTGCAACGACGACGGTGCCTAAGGCCTTGAGTGTCTTCGCGCTCGGCATCTTCGAGCCTTCGGGCATGCGATTGCCTTACCGGTAGGAGACGGTGACGGGAGCGTGATCTGACCAACGCAGATCGTAGGATTCCGCGCGTTCGATCAACCCTGCCTTGGCGCGCTCGGCAAACGCTCGGGTCGCCACCTGGTAGTCGATGCGCCAACCGGAGTCGTTGTCGAATGCCTTACCGCGGTACGACCACCACGAGTACGGTCCTTCGACGCCCGGATGCAATGCCCGGAACACGTCGACCCACGGGGACTCGTCCGCAAACAGGACGTCCATCCACTCACGCTCGCTGGGCAGGAAGCCGGAGGACTTCTTGTTTCCCTTCCAGTTCTTCAGGTCGGCTTCGTTGTGCGCGATGTTCCAGTCACCACTGACCACAACGTGTCGCCCGGCCGTCTCGGCTGCGGCAGCGGTGACCGCGAGGTGAGCCGCGAACGAACTCATGAACCGTTCTTTCGCCTCTTGCTTCGGGGTCAGCGCCTCCCCGGTCGGCAGGTAGAGACTTGCCACCGTGAGGTCGGCAAAATCCGCTTCGATGTAGCGTCCGGCGTCCTGAAATTCGTCGTCACCGAAACCGATACGGGCGGCATCGGCTTCGACCCTGGACAGGACTGCGACGCCGTTGCGGCCTTTCGCCGACGGCTCGGCCGAAACGAGGAACCAGCCGTTCGACAGAGCGGGTTCGAGAGTCTCGTGCAACTGCTTGTCGGATGCTCGGGTTTCCTGCAGACAGATGAAATCCGCGTCGGTCTTCTCGAGCCATTCGGTCATACCCTTGCGGGCTGCGGCGCGAATGCCGTTGACGTTCACCGACGTGATCGTGTGAGGCGCGAGAATATGAGAGTCAGCTGTTTGTGGCACGGCAAGCACCGTAGCCGATGATGCCGACGTGTTCTCAGTTCGCGGCTCTACGCTGCAGGATCACCGCAACCACCAGGACACCGAGTCCCGCGACGGCGAGGAGCGAACCGACGGCGGCGGGCGCTGTGTAACCGAAACCGGCGGCGATCACTACCCCACCGATCCAGGCGCCGAACGCGTTCGCGATGTTGAGGGCGGCGTGGTTGAGCGACGCTGCCAAGGTCTGGGCGTCCTCGGCAACGTCCATCAAGCGGGTCTGCAGCCCGGGAACCATGGACGCACCGGCCAGCCCGATGAGGAAGACGAAGAGCAACGCCGTATACGGGTTGCGAACGGCGAGAACAAAGATCGCCAGGATGATCGCCAGCGACGCCATCGATACGAACAGGCCCTTCATGAGCGCCCGGTCAGCGAGGTAGCCACCGACGAAGTTGCCGGCCACCATGCCCAGCCCGTAGAGCATGAGCGCCAGCGGAACAAACGACGCACCCAGACCGGACACGTCGGTCAGCGTCGTGCTGATGTACGTGTACACGGCAAACATGCCGCCGAATCCGACCATGCCGACGATCAGAGTCATCCACACCTGGATGCGGCCCAGCGCCTTGAGTTCGGTGATCGGGTTGGTGATCGGCATTGCGTCGAGGCGCGGGATCCAGACGAGCAGCGACGCCACGGTGACGGCACCGATGACTGCGACCAGTGCGAATGCACTCCGCCATCCCACGGTCTGCCCGAGCCACGCGGCAGCCGGCACACCGACGACGTTGGCAACGGAAAGACCCATCATCACCATGGCAACGGCTTTGGCACGTTTACCCGGTTCAGCCAGATGCGCCGCAACGAGGGCGGCAACACCGAAGTAGGCACCGTGCGGCAACCCGGCGACAAACCGGGCGAGCATCAGCGTGGTGTACGACGGCGCGAACACCGACGCGGCATTGCCCACCGTGAACGCGATCATGAGCGCGATCAACAATGTGCGCCGCGGGATCCGAGCAGTCAGGGCCGCGATGAGCGGCGCACCGACCACAACGCCGAGCGCATAGGCGGAGATGACATGACCGGCGGTGGGCTCGGATACGCCCAGCCCGGTTGCCATCTCCGGCAGGAGACCCATCGCCACGAACTCGGTGGTGCCGATTCCGAATCCGCCGAGCGCCAACGCGAGCATCGCCGGGCCTCTGGCAGAGCGAACCCCGGATGTCGGGGCGTCAGGGCGGGAAAGGGTAGACGAAGTCACTGGTCAATTGTGGTCGCACCCTTGGTTGAACTTCCAAGTGAGAGCAGGTGAGTTCGCTCACGTGAGACCGCAGGCACAGAGCAGACACAAATGGGACGCCCGGAGTGCCCGGGCGTCCCATCTGAAAGTGAAGCTGTGGAACTTTTACTACTTGGCTGCCATCGACTTCTGCAGGTTCACGTCGAGCGCACCGAGGAATTCTTCGGTGGTCAGGTAACCCTGGTCGCCGCCGACCAGCATCGAGAGGTCCTTGGTCATCTGGCCGCTTTCGACGGTCTTGATGACAACGTCTTCGAGCTGCTGCGCGAAGCCGATGACCTCAGGGGTGTTGTCGAGCTTGCCACGGTGCTCGAGCCCACGGGTCCACGCGAAGATGGACGCGATCGGGTTGGTCGAGGTGGGCTTGCCCTGCTGGTGCTGACGGTAGTGACGCGTGACGGTGCCGTGAGCAGCCTCTGCCTCACAGGTCTTTCCGTCCGGTGTCAGGAGAACCGACGTCATGAGGCCGAGCGAGCCGAAGCCCTGAGCCACGGTGTCGGACTGGACGTCGCCGTCGTAGTTCTTGCATGCCCAGACGTAGCCGCCCTCCCACTTGAGTGCGGAAGCGACCATGTCGTCGATGAGGCGGTGCTCGTAGGTCAGACCTGCGGCATCGAACTCAGCCTTGAACTCGGTCTCGTAGACGTGCTGGAAGATGTCCTTGAAGGCACCGTCGTACGCCTTGAGAATGGTGTTCTTGGTGGACAGGTACACCGGGTAGTTCTGCTGCAGTCCGTAGGTGAGCGACGCGCGAGCGAAGTCACGGATGGACGTGGTGAAGTTGTACTGCCCCTGGACGACGCCGCCCTCTTCGGGGAAGTTGACCAGTTCGTGCTCGATCGGTGCGCTGCCGTCCTCAGGCGTGTAGGTGATCATCACCTTGCCGGGGCCGGGGACCTTGAAGTCTGTGGCGCGGTACTGGTCACCGAATGCGTGACGGCCGATGATGATCGGCTTGGTCCAGCCCGGGACGAGTCGCGGAACGTTCGAGATGATGATCGGTGCGCGGAAGATCGTGCCGCCGAGAATGTTGCGGATCGTTCCGTTCGGGGAACGCCACATCTTCTTGAGACCGAATTCCTCGACACGAGCCTCGTCCGGCGTGATGGTGGCGCACTTGACGCCCACGCCGTGCTTCTGGATCGCGTGTGCGGCGTCGATGGTGACCTGGTCATCCGTCTCGTCGCGGTATTCGATACCGAGGTCGTAGTACTCGAGGTTCACATCGAGGTACGGGTGGATCAACTTGTCTTTGATGAACTGCCAGATAATGCGTGTCATCTCGTCGCCGTCGAGTTCGACGACGGTGCCCTCAACCTTTATTTTGGACATGGGTGCTTCGCGTCCTCCTAGGAAGTTTCCCCTGGTTACACGGTTGCGGTCTCACTTTGTGAGTGAGTCCGCGAACGGTTCGATTATCAAACCTAGACTGTGTGGACTGATCCCGGGAGATGAGTCCCAAACAAGACAAGCGTACTGCTAACGCTGGGGGCCGCAACCGGCAGCCCCTCCTCCAAGTCACTACTCACCGGTAACTTTTGCCTGCTAGTGGGCACCGTCGCGCCGAATGGCGACTGGTGACGCCGCACACTTCGACCCGCGTCATCCTTCGGCTTCACTCCCGGTAGAATTCAGCTCGGTCATGAGTACCAGCGTCAAGCCCCGGCTCGCTGGACGGCAACCCTCCAACCGCGGTGGGGTGCCCCGGGTGATGACCAGGTCGCCTCGAGGCGAAACTGCGCAATTGCAGCTTCACCGGATTTCCAGGCGACAAGCGCGGGTCCGACAGGGACGGACCCCAGACCGGGCCGAGCCCCACGGAGGTTTTTCAGTATGTGTCGCACTTGTAGATAGACCCCAGCACGGGGCGGCGATCATTCGCCCCCGTCCGACAGCTATCCGTCAGACCACTGGAGTACACAAATCATGACCGACATCTCAGCTAACTGGTCCTTCGAGACCAAGCAGGTCCACGCCGGACAAACCGCAGACACCGCCACCAACGCGCGCGCACTGCCGATCTACCAGACCACCAGCTACGTCTTCGACAGCACCGACCACGCCGCCGCGCTGTTCGGCCTTGCTGAGCCGGGCAACATCTACACGCGCATCATGAATCCAACGCAGGACGCCGTCGAGCAGCGCATTGCTGCACTCGAAGGCGGTGTCGCGGCACTCCTCCTGTCCTCGGGTCAGGCCGCCGAAACCCTCGCGATCCTCAACATCGCGGAGGCCGGAGACCACATCGTCGCCAGCCCCTACCTGTACGGCGGCACGTACAACCTCCTGCACTACACGCTTCGCAAGCTCGGCATCGAAGTCACGTTCGTCGAGGATCCCGACAACCTCGACCACTGGCGCGAAGCCATCCGCCCCAACACCAAGGCCTTCTTCGGCGAAACCATCGCCAATCCCAAGAACCACATCCTCGACATCCCCGGGATCTCAGCGGTGGCTCATGAGAACGGCCTCCCCCTGATCGTCGACAACACCGTCGCGACGCCGTACTTGCTCCGCCCCCTCGAACACGGCGCCGACATCGTGCTGCACTCCGCCACCAAATATCTCGGCGGACACGGCACGGCCATCGCCGGCGTCATCGTCGACGGCGGCACTTTCGACTGGACGCAAGGCAGACACACCAACTTCACCACCCCCGATCCGAGCTACCACGGCGTCACGTTCGCCGACCTCGGCGCACCCGCCTACGCTCTCAAGGCGCGTGTACAACTCCTGCGCGACCTCGGCTCCGCCGTCGCACCGTTCAACGCGTTCCTCATCGCCCAGGGCATCGAAACCTTGAGCCTGCGCATCGAGCGCCACGTCTCCAACGCCCAGCAGGTGGCCGAATTCCTCGAAGGCCACACCGCCGTCGCGTCCGTCTCCTACGCCGGACTCCCCTCCTCACCGTGGTACGAACGCGGAAAGCAGCTGACCCCCAAGGGAACCGGCGCCATCGTCACCTTCGAACTGCCCGGCGGCATCGATGCCGGCAAGAAGTTTGTCAACGCCCTTACTCTGCACAGCCACGTCGCCAACATCGGTGACGTCCGCTCCCTCGTCATCCACCCCGCCTCCACCACTCACGCCCAGCTCACCCCCGAGGAACAACTCGCAGCCGGCGTCACCCCCGGTCTCGTTCGCCTCGCCGTCGGAATCGAAGGCATCGCCGACATCCTCGCCGACCTCGAAACCGGCCTCACCGCGGCGGCAACGTCTTGACCGTCAACGAAGCTCAGACAGCGGTCGCGGATATCCTGCCGCCGCCGGACGGCCGAGTCGGAACCGTCGACATCGGCTCGCTGCAACTCGAGAACGGCGCCGTGCTGCCGTCGGTATCGCTTGCGGTTCAACGGTGGGGCGAGCTGTCCCCGAACCGCGACAACGTCGTGCTCGTGGAACATGCCCTGACCGGGGACTCACACGTCACCGGTCCGGCGTCCGAAAATCAGCCGTCACCCGGTTGGTGGAACGGAATGGTCGGCCCGGGCGAACCTGTCGACACGGGCGAATGGTGTGTCATTGCGACAAATGTTCTGGGCGGTTGTCGTGGCACCACCGGCCCGAGTTCCCTTGCCGAGGACGGTAAACCGTGGGGTAGCCGGTTTCCGGGCATCTCCATTCGCGATCAGGTCGCAGCCGAGAAGAAGCTGATCGACCTGCTAGGTATCGATCGACTGGCTTCGGTAGTCGGCGGCTCCATGGGCGGTATGCGCACCCTCGAATGGGCTGTGTCGTACCCCGAGAATCTGAACTCCGCATTGGTACTGGCTACGGGTTCACGCGCGACAGCCGATCAAATCGGTACACAGACAACACAAATCGCCGCCATCATGTCCGACCCCGATTGGCAGGGCGGCAATTACCACGGAACCGGGCGCACACCCCGGGCCGGCCTCGGTATCGCGAGGCGCATTGCGCACCTCACCTACCGCGCCGAATCGGAACTCGACACACGTTTCGAGAACACCGCCCAGGGAAATGAAAACCCCTGGAACGGTGGACGATACGCGGTTCAAAGCTACCTGGAACATCAGGCAGACAAGCTCGTGTCGCGTTTTGATCCCAGCACCTACGTGCTGTTGACCGAGGCTATGAACCGTCACGACATCGGCCGCGGACGCGGTGGTGTCGCAGCGGCTTTGGCGTCCATCACCGTGCCGGTCGTTGTCGGTGGAGTCGATTCCGATCGTCTCTACCCGCTGCGCCTGCAGGAAGAGATCGCCGCCGGAATCCCGACGTGCACCGGCCTCGAAATCCTGAATTCCAAGGACGGGCACGACGGGTTCCTCACCGAAGCCGACGCTGTAGCAAAACTGTTGCGCCGCACAATGGAATTGGCGCGCACGACGCGCTGAGCATTCAGCTTCCGGTCAGACTTCCGAGCGATCCGGTCGACGCCGTCTGCGCGCCGAGGGCTATCGAGTGATAGGCCCCGGCCGCGACGGCGGTATATCCGTCTCCGGTCGGGACACCGCCCAGTTGCCCGTTCTCGTTGTTACCCCAGGCAGTGATCGTGCCGTCGGCAGACAGCGCCACCGAATGGCGGAAGCCGCCGGCGATCGCGGTGAACCCGCCGCCGGTCGGAGTACCGGTGCGCTGCCCGTACTCGTTGCTGCCCCAGATCACGATGTGACCGTCGGCGGTCAACGCGAGCGAATGGTCCTCGCCGGCAGCGATCGCGGTGAACCCACCTTCGGTCGGTAGCCCGTCGCGCTGCCCTTCGGCACTCCCGCCCCACATGGTGATGTGACCGTCGGTCGTGAGCGCCAGCGAATGGAAGTTACCGGCGGCGATCGCGGTGAACCCGCCATCGGTCGGGACATCGGTCCGCTGACCGTACTCCTCGCTGCCCCAGTCCACGATTGTTCCTTCAGGAGTCAACGCCAACCCGTGGTAAGTACCAGCAGAAATCCTGGTGAACCCACCACGTGCCGGGAGATCGTCCTGTTGCCCGAATTCGGAACTTCCCCACGCAGCAATGTGTCCGTCGGCAGTAAGCGCTACCGCGTGGTCCTCACCCGCCGCGATCGCGGTGAAGCCGCCACCGGTCGGAACTCCGTCACGCTCTCCCCACGCGCTGTGTCCCCACGCGGCGATGTGGCCGTCGGTGGTCAACGCCACCGAATGATGATCGCCGGCAGCAATCGCGGCGACACTGCCCCGAGTCGGGACGCCGTCGCGCTGATTATCGTCGGCCCCGCCCCACATGGTGACGCCGCCAGGACTCGTAACGGGAACACCTACCGGCGCGGCGGCAGCACCCGTTGCGGTGGCAAGTGCCAGCATTCCCACACCGACAGCAGCGACGAGCAGTCGAAAGTGCCTACCTGAGAGATTCACTCGTCGCTTCATCTGATTCCTTGTTCGCAGGTGATGTGGCTCTACGGACAATGACTATCACGTCCGAGGAAGGAAATGTCCGGTTCTCCGTCAGAGCGGACTCGTCGCCTCCCGTCAATGTCGGGAGAACCACAACTGATCTGCGGTTTTTGGGGACGTATCCGGTGGCCCGCGGTCACCGTTCACGGCTACCATCGGCGCTCGTGACTCAACCGTGCCCGGATCAGCTGCAGGCGACCTACCTTCCCGAGAACATGGCGTTCGGGTTCTGGGGTGTGCCGGATACAGCCGGGCATCTCGCGGAGTTGGGGCTCCCTACCGGCAGCGCCGCCGTCGCCCGAATGGCTGTACCCGTCGACAGCGTCATCACGCCCGTCGACGTCAATATTCGGATTGTCGAATTCGCCGACGCGGTAACGGCATTGCAGGTTGCGAACGTGGATCAACCCGGTATCGGAGAGTCGGTGCGCGCCTGGAAGCGGGTGATCGATGGCGGCGAACACGGCACCATTCCATCAGCCGGGCGCGCCGCTCTCTACCGCGACGACACTGTCATCAGAAGTGCTGCCGCGGTGGTGCAGCGTTTCACCCACGCACAGACTCTGGTGGACGCACTCGATCGTGCGCAGGTTCAGGCGACTTTGCGCCCGTACCAGGTTCTTGGAGTGGAGTGGTTGACGTCGCTGACCGAGACCGGCGGCGGCATACTTGCCGACGAAATGGGGCTCGGTAAAACGCTGCAAGCCATTTCGATGATCGCGATCAGAGCCGCAGACGGCCCGCATCTTGTTGTCTGCCCGACGTCGGTGATCGGAAACTGGCGACGCGAGATCGAGCGGTTTGCGCCGCACCTGAGCCTTCACATTCATCACGGGTCCGGCCGCACACTGCCTGCGGAACTAGGTAAAGGCACCGTGGTACTCACCAGTTACAGCGTCTTACGTTCGGACACAGCCGAACTGGAGACGCCGCAGTGGGCGTCGGCCATCTTCGACGAAGCGCAGCAGATCAAGAATCCGTCGTCGCTGGCCGCCAAAGCTGCAATGCAACTGAATGCCACCGTCAAAGTTGCGATGACCGGCACGCCGGTCGAGAACCGTCTCGAAGAGTTGTGGAGTTTGTTCCACGTCGCCAATCCGGCTGTACTGGGAACTCGTGCACGCTTTCGGCAGCGTTTTGCCGTCCCGATCGAATCCGGCCGCTCGGCGTCCGCCGCATCGAGGTTGGCGACGATCATCGAGCCATACGTGCTGCGCCGAACCAAAGATGCTGTTGCCAAGGATCTTCCGCCGAAGCAGTTCTCGACCGTCGCATGCACCCTCACGTCGGAACAGGCGCGAATCTACCGGGCGGCGGTCGCGGACGCGTTCGATACCGGACTGGGCACCGGAATTGCCCGACGCGGCAACGTCCTTGCACTGCTCACCACTCTCAAGCAGGTATGCAACCACCCCGCTCAGGTCACCGGCGACAGCGAGGATCTCCGTGGCCGTTCCGGAAAGTTCGATCGCGCAACCGAAATGCTTGCAGAGATCGTCGACGACGGTGATCGGGCCCTGGTGTTCACGCAGTACCGCACGATGGGCGAACTACTGTCGAAACACCTCGCGGCCGAACTGGGCATCGCAGATGTTCCCTTTCTCCACGGCGGTCTCAACGTTGCCAGTCGCGACGCCATGGTCGACGCCTTCCAAACCGACGACACGTCCTCGCCCATTCTCATTCTGAGCCTGCGCGCGGCCGGGTTCGGACTCAATCTCACCCGCGCCAGTCACGTCGTTCACTACGACAGGTGGTGGAACCCTGCCGTCGAAGATCAGGCCACCGACCGCGCCCATCGAATCGGCCAGCAGCGCACCGTCAACGTCCATACCCTGGTCACCGGAGGAACCGTCGAAGATCACATCGCCGCCATGCACGAATCCAAAAGAGCTGTAGCCGAGTCGATTTCCGGAAACTCCGAAGGAGCCCTCGCAAACCTTCCCGACAGCGAACTACGTGAACTGCTCGAACTCGACGGCGCGGTGATCATCTGATGGCTACCGAATTCGGAGTGACCGCATGGGGCCGTGTGTGGTTGCGGACGGTTGAGCAAACGTCGACATCCGGACGAAACCCCGCCTTGCCCACCGCACGCACACTGGCCCGCAACGGCGGTGTCACCTTCACGGACATTTCTGCCGGTACGGTTTCCGCCCAGGTCACCGCCAAGGGTAAGACCTCGACTGTTGTTGTCACCGTACCGCTCTGGGACAAGACACAATCCGACACCGCAGCCCGCATGATTCGGACGTTAGGTACCAAGAACCGGTCCGTATCGACCGGAGAGCTACCTGACAGCGTCGTCGCGGATCTACAGGCGCGCGATATCACTGTGGCCGTGAATCTTTCCGAATGCACGGCCACGTGTGACTGTTCGAGTCGGCGCACGCCCTGCGTTCACCATCTTGCTGCGATCTACGCACTGGCAGGCCGGATCGACGAAGAACCTGCACTTGCCGTCACGCTTCGAACCAAACAGGCGAAAAGGCGGAACTCCGCCGCAAAGAAACTACAGGGAGAGTGGATTCCGTTGCGCGAGATAGACGTCGGGTCGTTCTACAACTGACTCAGTCCGTGCCCAGTGGACTGACTCAGTCCGTGCCGAGCGGATCGATGGTCAGAGCAAGCGAGACGATCAACGCACCCATGACGCCCATGGCCGCCGTGTCGAACTTCTTGCCGCGCACCGCGAGCAGTCCCACGCGATTCTGTGGGAAACACCAGCGGGCAGCTGCACCGATAATGACCGCCACCCCCAAGACCAGCGAACCGCGACGCCACCGGTCGGCCAGGACAAGAACAACCGCCGCCGCGATCACGGCCAGAACCGTGATCATCGGCAAATTCTTCTTCACGAGGCCAACCGGTGAGGTCATGTCGTCAGGCTCCGGCCAGAACTCGCTCGGAGCGCTCCACCACGTTGGTAATCAGGAACGCCCTGGTCAGCGGGCCCACTCCACCGGGATTGGGCGAGACGAAGCCCGCAACGTCGTTGACGTCGGCAGCAACGTCACCACGCAAACCGTCGTCGGTGCGGCTCACTCCGACGTCGAGCACAGCAGCGCCCGGCTTGACCATGTCGGCGGTGATGAGTCCGGGAACGCCGGCGGCCGCAACGACGATGTCTGCACGACGAACCTCAGCAGCCAGATCGCGGGTACCGGTATGGCACAGCGTGACGGTGGCGTTTTCGCTACGACGCGTCAGCAACAGTCCGATGGGGCGACCGACGGTGACACCGCGGCCGACAACAACGACGTGAGCGCCGGCGATCGGCACCTCGTAGCGGCGGAGCAGGTGCAGGATTCCGCGCGGCGTACACGGCAGCGGAGCTTCCTTGCCGAGAACCAGACGGCCGAGGTTCACCGGGTGCAAGCCGTCGGCATCCTTGTCGGGATCGATGCGCTCGAGCGCTGCGTTCTCGTCGAGGTGCTTGGGCAGCGGCAACTGCACGATGTATCCGGTGCACTCGGGATTGGCGTTGAGTTCGTCAATGGTGGCGTTGAGCTGCTCCTGTGTGATGTCGGCAGGAAGGTCACGGCGCAGGGAGTTGATACCGACCTTGGCGCAGTCGTTGTGCTTGCCGCGCACGTACGCTGCGGATCCCGGGTCGTCACCAACGAGAATGGTGCCAAGTCCGGGCGTGATACCCGCTGCCTTCAGCGCGTTCACCCGCACCTTCAGGTCTTCGAAAATTTCGTCGCGGGTAGCTTTACCGTCCAGGATCGTTGCAGTCACGGCGACCATTGTTCCAGGTTAGGGTCGATGCGTGACAACGGCTCCGAAACTACGCGGTCCGAGGGTGGTTCTTGCACCCGTCGCCGCCGATCATCATGCCCGTCTGCGGGCCATCCATCTGCATCCCGATGTGGCCGAATGGTGGCAGAATCCGACCGACGACTGGCCTGCCGCTCCGGAGTCCGGCACCATTCGCTACAGCATTTTCCACGACGGGAACCTGATCGGATTCATTCAGTGGTACGCCGACGACGACAACCCCGATTTCCGCCACGCCGGTCTCGATCTCTTTCTCGATCCGGCTGTCCACGGCCGCGGATTCGGTCGTGAGGCGATACGCGTTCTGTGTGCGCACCTGATCGACGATCTGAAGTTCCACCGATTGATCATCGATCCGGAAGTGGAGAACACGGCAGCAATCGCGTGTTATCGATCGGTCGGGTTCAGGGACGTCGGGGTGATGCGCGAGTACTCACGCGATCGCCACGGCGAGTGGAAGGACGGACTGCTCATGGATCTGCTGGCCCGAGAGTTCATTCGCTGACCAACCGAAAGGGCATGCCACCATGTTTTTGGACAAGGTATTCACCGCCACACTGCGCAAAAGTGACGCGAAAGGTGGCTGGACATACGTGATCTGGCCGGAGTCCGCCGAATACTTCCGTACCCGTGGACTGGTCAAGGTGCGCGGAACAATCGACGGACATCCGTTTCAGAGTTCGTTCATGGCCTTGGGCGACGGCACTCACAAGCTCCCGGTCAAGGCCGACATCCGCACAGCCATCGGCAAAGACGTCGGTGACGTCGTGACGATTCGGCTGGAGGAACGCCTCGAGCGGTAACTCCCGCTGTTGATCGGTTGCGTCTACAGGTCGACAACCAAACCGTGCGCCGACGCATACGCCACCGCCTGCATCAATTCGATCTTGGCGTTTGCCACGACTGCAGACGTCCACAGACCCGGATCGACGCGCGCGCCGCGCAGGTCCGCGCCGTCGAGTTTGAGTCCACCGGTACGAGCGCCCGACAGATCCGCCGACACCAGAATCGCATCACGCATATCCGTACGCACGAGATTCGCTTCGCGGAAGCGGCACGACGTGAAGTCGATCCTCCGCAGATCCGCGCCACCCAACGAGGTGAGCGAGAAGTCCACCTCGTCGAGCGTCAACGGCCGGATCCGACATCCGTCGAACGTCGATCCCATCAAAGTGCAGTTTCGGAAAGTGCTGTGCCACAGGCTGGTCCGCGCGAAGTTGCATGAACGAAACGCGCTACCGATGTGCTCCGACTCCCCCAGATCTGCGCCGGTGAAATCACAATTGTCGAAGACCACCGATTCCGTCGTCATGCCCGTGAGGTCTGCGTCACGGAACACACAATTGGTGAACGTGCGCTGGCGCCACACCTTTCCCGGCAATCGAGCATCGGAATAGTCTTCGCCGACTACGTTGTCGGATTCTTCGAGGGGCATGACCTACATACTGCCCCGCACTACCGACAGCAACTCGACCGCCTACTACTCGCAGGCCACGCCGTCGTTGTCACGGTCGAGCTTCGAGGAATAGCCCGGGTCACCGCGGTAGATCGGCGCTGCACCAGCAGCCTTTACCGCTGAGCAGTTCGCGTAATACACCCCGGCATCAGGCACCTTGACCGGCGGCGGAATGTACGCGGGCTCAGTCGTCTTCGGCGGCACGTAGGCGGGAGGCGGTGGAACGTACTGGGTCGTTGTGGTTACTTGCGGCACCAACGGGACTATGGCGAGTGTTGTCGTCGTAGTCGGAGCCACCGTCGTGGTGGTCGCCGGCGCGGCGGTCGTGGTTGTGGGCTTGACTGTGGTCGTTGTCGTCGCTTGTGTAGTGGTTGCTGCCACTGTCGTCGAGGAAGTCGCCGCCGGGGTCTTCGACTCTTCGGAGCCTCCCGTCCCTGCGGCAATTCCGATCACTGCGACCCCGGCTGCGGCAACGCCCGCGATCCACGGCCACTTACGGCGTTTCTGATCGTCCGGTGCGGTGGGATCCTGCTGCGGCGAGCCTGGTGCTCCGAACACCTGCGTCGGGGCGTCGACAATTTTGGGACGGGTTTGAGCCGTCCACTGCTGGCCGTCCCAGTAGCGGTCGATCGTCGGATCGAAGGGGTCGGGATTCCAACCGGCAGGAGTATTCATCAAATGTCCGTTCTGAGAAGAATGCGGCAATTAGATTCCCACAAACTTTGCAGTTTGGTAACTGAATGGGAAAAACCCCGACATCGCGGCCGCCAATGGCATGCGCGGTAGGGTTTTGTGGTGTTCCGAGTCATGTTCCACGAGCCCCGTATCCCACCCAATACCGGTAACGCGATCCGCATGGTCGCGGGAACCGGTTGTGAACTACACCTGGTGGGCCCACTCGGGTTCGACCTGTCCGAACCGAAGCTCAAGCGAGCGGGGTTGGACTACCACGACTTGGCGACCGTGACTGTCCACGAGAACCTAACTGCAGCGTGGGAGGCCGTAACCCCGGCACGGGTGTTTGCCTTCACCGCACATGCAACCGTCCCGTATACCGATATCGCGTACGAACCCGGTGATGTTCTGCTCTTCGGTCCCGAACCGACGGGTTTGTCCGAAGAAGTCCTGGCTGACGAGCACATCACCGAGCGTCTGCGTATCCCGATGCTTCCCGGCCGACGCTCACTCAATCTCTCCAACGCAGCGGCGTTGGTCACCTATGAAGCGTGGCGTCAACACGGATTCAAGGGTGCTGTCTGAGCCTCAGCGCGAGTGAACAGCAGTGTTGGAACCGAGTGCGATGTCGAGGAAATCCCGCGCCGCGCCGCGCAATCCTCGCACCGGATCCCAGACTGCCTGCAATCTGCGGGGCATCCGCAGACCTTCGACGGTCACGGCAACCAACCGGCCGTCGGTGAGATCAGCGGCAACAGCCAAGGACGACAACACGGCCGGCGCGTTGCCCGCAACGACAGCAGCCTTGACGGCAGTGCACGACGTCAGCTCGAGAAGTGGTGGCGCACAATTGGGTACGGCATTTTCGAGTGTCATTCGAGTGCCGGATCCCGATTCCCGTTGAATGAGGGGCGTGCGGGCCAACTCCTCCACCGGAACGGGAGCGCCGTTGGCCCATTCGTGGTTTGGCGGCACGACAACAACCAGATGGTCACGCGCCACTTCACAGGACGCGAGTGAGCTCGGCACGTCCGGGCCTTCGACAAAACCGATGTCGGCTCGGCCGGCCTGAACCTGCGCGGAGACGTCGGAAGAGTTGTGGAGACTGACCGAAGCTACGACGCTGGGGAACTTGTGGCGCATGGCTACCGTCCACCCCGGTACGAGGTACTCGGCGATGGTCATACTTGCCGCAACCGTGACAGCCGCGTCACGTTCGCCGCGCAGCGCAGCAACACCGGATGCCATCTCTTCTGCGGTAACGAGTATGTGACTAGCCCATTCGAGAATCAGCCCACCTTCAGCCGTCGGGCGAACACCGGTTGCGGCACGATCGAAGACTTTGATCCCGAGTTGGCGTTCAACCGATCGAACCCGGGCGCTGACCGCCTGTTGACTCAGTCCGTGCTCCCGACCTGCAGCGCCCATGCTTCCCAGGCGGCCCACAGACAGAAGGACGTCGAGGGCGCTGAGTTCCGGGACTCGCGGGGACAGCGACATGCGTTCAGATTAGACCCACAAGCGCCATTTGTGGGCATTCAACAACAGGCCATCTACCGTCGGCAAACCCGACACCGACACACTGGAATGCATGAGCACCGCTACCCCGTCCGCATTTGCCCACATCACCCCGAACTGGTTTGCGGCGGCGATGGGAACGGGAATCGTGTCGGTGGCAGCGGCGTCTCTCCAACATGAGGTCGCGGCACTACACGTGGTGGCGGATCTCTTCTGGTTCCTCGCCGCAGCCATCCTGATCGCTTTGATCGGCGCGTTTGCCGCGCATTGGATCACCCACCGCGATCTCGCACTCGCCTACCTCCGTAGCCCCGCGATGTTCCCGTTCTACGGCGCGGTGGCAATGGCCCTGGTGACAGTCGGGTCCGCGACCGGCGTCACGGGCGCCAACTATCTCGGCCACAGCGCGGCGGTGACAATCTCGATAACTCTCTGGGTGCTGGGCACAACCCTGGGCTTGTGCACTTATGTCGTCATGATGGTCCGTCTGGTCCGCGACGCCGGCATGGCGACGGCCATGCCGTTCTGGCTCATGCCCGTCGTACCACCGATGGTTTCCGCGACGACAGGAGCGGCGGTGACAACACACCTGACTGAAGGTGCCCTCCGCACGTCGGTTCTCGTGTTCTGTTACGTGATGTTCGCGCTGGCGCTCTCGGCCGCACTGATCATCGCCACAGCCGTCGCTCGGCAGTTCGCCGACAACCGTGCTCGCGGCGTCGACGCAATTCCGTTCAATGCTATTCCGTCACTGTGGATCCCGCTCGGCGTGATCGGCCAGTCGATCGGCGCCGCCAATCTCCTGGCCGACGCAGCACGCCACGCCGTCGCCGCAGACACCGCCGACGCCCTGCACACCTTCGGGCTTGTGTACGGCACCGTAGTCGGCGCACTCGGCGTGGTGGCGTTCATCGCCGTCACGACGGTCACGATCCGAGCCCTGCGAGGCGGGTTGTCGTTCTCGCTCGGCTGGTGGAGTTTCACCTTCCCGATCGGAGCCTGTGCCGTCGGCGCCAACGCTTTTGGTATCGCCACCGATTCACAACTGATCCTCGCGGTTGCCGCTGCGCTGCTGCTTGCACTCATCCCGATCTGGGCCACAGTGGCAGCGCGCACCGTGAACTCCATCCGTAGCGGAGCGTTGCCCGCGCCCGCTTAGACGGCGCCGGTTTCGACCTCGCGCCCGGACTGGTGCCACTCCATCGTTCCGCCACGTACGGACACAGCGTTGATGCCGCGACCCTGGAGGTACTCGGCAACCTGGAGACTGCGGCCACCGACTGCGCAGATCACGTACACCGTCTCGGCATCAGGGATCTCCCCCATCCGCGAGACGAACTCGCTCATCGGGATCAGTACGGCACCGGGAACACGCACCTGGGCGAACTCGTCTGCCTCCCGCACATCGATCAACGGCTCACCTGCCGCCAGTGCCGCTTCCAGTGCAGTGATATCGACTTCCAACATTGTGCGCAGTCCTACTCTCGTATCGGCGGTTCCCGGTTTCCTCGGTAACCTAGCTCTGCCGTAACGGTACGCGGGTGCCACCGGCAGCGGACGCGACGACCTGGCCGAACCACGAGTTCGATAAAGTGAACCCATGATTGCCGGGCGAAGCTGAACTGATCACGCGATGAATCGCCGCACCTTCCTCGTCTCGGCCGCTGCGCTGATCACCATCGGCGGAACTGTTGTCGCGTCAGCCGATTCCACCCGAATCCGTCCCCGGCGCGCCTTGGTCTACCGCGGGCCGGCATCATCACCCGGTTGTCCCGAGGCGGTTGGTCGGTTACTCGAATCCTCGTCCGATCCGTACGACGTGACGTTCTGCGGTCCGGACGAAGTTGTTCCGTTGACGACAGCAGCGTTGGCGAGTGCATCGCTCTATGCACAACCCGGCGGCGGGGAACTGTCGGCGGCATGGGTCCACATGGAACAACACGCGGAGTCGATCCGCGAGTGGGTCCGAACCGGCGGACACTATCTCGGCTTCTGCCTTGGCGGCTACTTGGCCGGGGCCACACCGGGTTTCGGACTGCTGCCGGGAGACACCGCTCGATATATCTCGTCCCGCAAGTCCGAGATCGACACAACAGGCAACACGATCGTGAACGTCACCTGGCGCGAGGAGGAACGCACGATGTTCTTCCAGGACGGCCCTATCTTCGTACTGCGCGACGACGCCCCGGTGGAGGTCTTGGCCCGCTACCGCAACGGCAAGGTCGCAGCCGTGGTCAGCGACTTCGGCCTCGGACGCGTCGGCGTTGTCGGACCACACCCGGAAGCCGAGCGGTCCTGGTACACACGCGGTCTCACCAATCCGGACGGAATCCGATTCGACCTGGGCCACGATCTGATCGATACGGTCAGGCGTGGTGCGCCGGAGAAGTTGTGGACGCCCTCTCCGTAACAGCCCGCTTGCTTCGATTTGCCACCATCGTCACAAACGCTTCCAACGGTCCACGCCCGGTAGTCAACTTCACAAAAAGTCCGATGGCAAAAGCGGCCAGAACCTGCAGGATGTACCCCGTCCACGCGCCGTACGTGTCGTAGTTCGAATTGATGAACCAGATGTGAAGCACGTACAGCGTCAAGGTCATCGATCCGGCGGCAGCCAAGGGCACCATCACGACCTTGACCAACGTATCCAGTTTTGTCCCCGCCAGGTGGCCGAGAAACAGCATCGCCCCGATCACGGCCATTGACGACCCTATCGTCCCCAACAGGTCCAGCGGCGTACTGCTGTGCGGGCCGTCGACGGCAAGCCACCACCACGTCGAACCGAACACCGAACCGTCGGCGCCGTAGGCGATGATGTCGAGAATTTCCTCGCGCGACAATTCGCTGCCCGCCATGAGGTGTTCCAGTCCGCCGAGATGAAAGATCAAGACCTCGGACAGAATTCGCGTGCCGACTGCAAGTGCAGCGCCGTACACCAACAAGCAACCGGCCACGTTCGCAGATGTCAGCTTCAACCGGCCGATGACGATACCGGCACAGATGTACGCAGTCCACGGAAGAGCCGGGAACTCCCCGTTCAACAGCAGTTCGACGGTCCATCCGAGTGGATTCTCGATAATGCCGACCAGCGTCGGGTTGTCCAAGCTCGGTGCGGGGAGCGATGTCCCGAAAAATTCGATGACGGCCGGCACGACAAGTGCGATCAGCAGGCCGAGCGCTGCAACTGCACGGGTAGGCAAGAAGACAAGCGGAATAGCGATAAGGAAAAGGATCGCGTAGTACGGCAGGATCACCACGGCGAGCTCCGCGTGCGTGTATCCCATGATCAATCCGATGACGCCGACCACCGCTGCACGCGCTGCCAGTGACGCTGCTGTGGCACCGCGATCACCGCGTTCCACCCGCGCGCGCCCGGTCGTGAAGGCAATTCCCACACCGGCCAGGACTGCGAACAACGCAGACGATCGCCCTGCCGAAATGCCGTAGGACAGCGTGGGCGATCCGTCGTCGCTCACGGCGATCAGTGAGTGGACGGCCATCATGCCAAGCAGGGCAATACCGCGGGCGGCGTCGATCCCGAGAAGTCGCTGTTTTTCCACTACCGGGATCTGCTCCGTCGGCGCGAGCGGACTGGCTGTCATCGGGTCATCACTGCGTTGATCAAGCGGTACCCCAGGTCGGTGGCGAGGTGCTCGGGTGCCCGCAAACCGTCACCCTGATACCAGGATTCGTCGGCTTCAGGATGCGGCCCGACTACCCCGACCCGACCTTTGCCGTAGTCGATCTTCAAAGCCGCGATACTTCCGTTCTGATACCGCGCGAGAATCGCTGCCTCGGAATCGTAGTAATCCCGGTAATGCCGGTCGAGTGAGAAGTACGGTCCGTCCTGGAAGTACATTTCCTCGATCTGGCCGCTCCAATCCACCTCGAGTACAGCACCTTTTGTGTCGTGCACTTCGGCGTTCTGCAACGCGACGTACTGGTCTGCATCACCGGGAAACAGTTCGAACCCGGGGCTGCGGCCCGCGAGGTAACCACCGAGGCAGAATCCCAAGTACCGTCCACCGGATCGGACGAATTGCTGAATCGCCGGAACATGGCGGCGCAGGTGCGTGAACGCCCTGTCCAGGTCACCGCCGCCGGGTTGTGCGTACAGCGCCGCCGAATGGAGCGTGGAATCGTCGATCTGCAACTCCTCGTCCGGTCCGACGAAGCGCACGTCGAAGTTCCAGGCGCTCGACGACAACAGATCTGCGACGGCTTCCGGGCACCCCGGTAACGACGCGGGGCCGCGGTACACGAGCGCCCGCGGGTGCGGCCGCGTGCTGTAGGTCGTGCTTCGACGGGTCTTGTTCTGAGACAGCGATACCCATTTCATGCGGACACTCCTTGCGCGACGACGATGTCGGTGACAGCTTGGTCGGTGACAGCTTTCTCGAGGACAGCTTTCTCGAGGACAGCTTTCTCGAGGAGAACAGTCGAGCTGTCGTCGGCGCGAATCCCCTCAGCGGGAATTCCGCGCCAACTCGTCCGCGCCGGAAGCTCTTCGCCCTTCATGAGCAACGACAGCGGACTGAGTGAGGCTTCCTCGCCGACAACCGTGTCGTAGAGGATGATCGATCGTGTCCCGATGCTGGCGCCATCGCCGATGGTGATCGTGGACATCTTCATGACACGGTCCTCGAACAGGTGTGTCTGCAGCGACGACTCGGTTCCGATAGTGGCGTCGTCGCCGACGTGGACGAGATCGAATTCGGTGAGATAGGTGGTTCCGAACCACACTCGCTTGCCGATTGTCGTGCCGAACCAGCGCAGCACCATCGGCAGGAACGGGGTACCCACCAGCATCCCGACGCCAATCGGCACAGCAGCGCTTTCATAGAGCCCGGTCGCAAATTCGGACCGTCGGACGAACTTACTCCACAGCGGCTCAACCCGAGGTTCGTAGCGTCCCACGGTGTTTCGCTTCACAGCCGCGCAGAATCCGATCACCGCAAGGCTCGACGCCATCGCGACCAGCGGCGCAACGAGGGCCGGAACGGGAAGTGCTCGCCCGAATGCCAAGGAGGACAAGACCAACAGATAAAGGTAGAAGCTCACGCCGAGAACTGTGGGTGGCAAGGTGGCGCGAAAGAACTCGATCACGTAGCGATCACGCACTACATCCTGCGGCGGCGTATAGATGAGGGCGTCGTCGTAATCTCCGCTGTCCTGACGGTTCGGCAGGTAGATAGCGGGCGAACCGAGCCACGACGTGCCTTCCGGAACACCGTTCACAGGCGGCACCGTCGCGACACCGATCAACGCATTGTCGCCGATCTCCATACCCGACGGGATAACCGCAGCATTACCGATGAAGGTGCGTTCGCCGATTCGAGTGGGCTGGAACATGATCCGGCCGTTTGCGAAGCTCGCACTTCCCACGCTGGCCATGTCGGCGATGAAGCTGTCCTTGCCGACGGTGAGCATGTCCGGGTCGATATGCGACACGGTGGAGACTTCCGCTCCGCGACCGATGTCCGCCCCGAGCAACCGCAACCACGGCGCGGTGTACAGCGTTGCGTACAGCGAGTTCGTGAACAGCAAACTGAACTCGAGCAACTTGTCGACCATCCACTTGCGGATACCGAGACCCGAGCGAACAGGATGCATTCCGGCAGGTGCGTTGCGAAGAACGAGTCGTTTGTTCACGGCAACGAATACACAGACGGTGATCACGAAAATGGGTCCGGTAAACAACGTCGCCACCAGTCCCGCCAAAACACCCCACGCCAGGAGGGCGCCCCAGACCAGTGCGATACCGGGAACCATCAGGGCGATGGCACCCACTTCGAGTGCCGTCAGACCGGCGAGTGCTGCCAGGATATGACGCACTTTCCAACGGGCACGGACACTTTCGGCTCGCATCATGGTTTCGACCGCCGGATCCAAGAACTCGGTCGGCACTGCCGGCGATCCTGCCCACCTGGCCTCCTGCGGCACGATGTGCCCGGACGGAAGCAGCGACTGATCACCGAGTGCGGCGCGCACCCCGACGGTCGATCCAGGTTCGAGCACCACGTTTGCACCGACAAATGCACCTGATTCGATGACGATCTTCCCTACCGTCACCGAACCGGATTCGACGCGCCACGGCCGGATGGTCGCACCGTAACCGATCGATGCGCCGTCTCCGATCTCGACCAGTGTCGGCAACGATATCGAGGACGTCGCGATGGTAGTGCGATGCCCGACGCGCGCACCGAGAATGCGGAGATAGATCGACATCAACGGCGATCCGCTGACCACAGGCAAAGCACCGACCGCGAGGAGCAGGTCGAGTGTCCACAGCCGCAGATACGTCGGACCCCAGAGTTTGTATCGCCCAGGCTTGATTCCTGCGGCAAGTGGGCGCGCACTGATCACCGGAAGGAACCAGCGCACGCAGAGATACGTGAGCATGATGGCTGCCAACATCTCGAACAGAACCGGCACCGACACAAAACCGTCGTTCTTCGTGTAGACGTACGAGACGGGAAGCGTCGTGATCAGCAAGAACACATAGATCACTGCCAACTGGATGCCCCCGGCGCGAGCCACTTCCGTATCCGTGTGTTTGACAGCAACATTCGGGGCAATCGGATGCTGGGAGCCCACTGCTGCCAGCGCGTGCGTGATCGAGCGAACAGTGGGATGGCTGTACAGATCTCGGATCGAGGGAGTTGCGCCGATGCCACTTTCACGCAGAGCAGAGATAACCGTTGCTGCCAGCAGCGAATGGCCACCAAGATCTTCGAAGAAGTTTGCTTCGACCGACATCTCGTCTGCGGGTATGCCGAACGCCCGCGCCCAAATATCGCGAACCGCTGCTTCCTGCTCGTTCCGGGGTTCGACTACCGGGCCGGTAGGAGCCGAGAAACGTCGCCGGGTCGGTTCCGGGAGCTTCGATCGATCTACTTTGCCGCTGGGCATCACGGGCAATGCGGGGATGAAGTCGACAAATGCGGGCGCCATGTACGCCGGAAGTCGTTGCGACACTGCTTTCGCGAGTTCCCCGACAAGGTACTCGTCCTCGATCGGGTCGACCAGCACCATGTACGCGCACAGTTCCGACGGCGTCTCGTTTTCCGATGCGGCGACCAGCGCCACCACGGCTTCCGACACCGACGGGTGTTCCAGGAGAACACTTTCGATCTCACCGAGATCAACTCGGTGACCACGAATCTTGACCTCGGCATCGGCGCGGCCCAGATATTCGATCTCGCCGTCGGACGTCCAGCGTCCGAGATCGCCGGTCCGGTAGAGCTTCTGGCCCGCCGGCACGGAAAAGTGATCGATGAATTTGTCGGCGGTCAGGTCGGGGCGTCCGACATAGCCACGCGCAACACCGCGTCCGCCGATGCAGATTTCGCCCACCTCACCGTGGGGTACCAGCCCGCGAGCTTCGTCGAGAATGACGACGGAGTACGTCGGGAGTGGGCGACCGATCGTCACCGTCCGACCTGGCAGGAGTTCACCCCACGTTGCAGTGACCGTTGCCTCGGTGGGCCCGTACGTGTTGAGGATCTTGCGGCCCGGACGCGCCCACCGTTCCACCAGCTCACGCGGGCACGCTTCACCGCCGACCAGCAGATTTCGAATCTTGGGCAGATCGCGCGGGATCGTGGCGAGCAGAGTCGGTACGCAGTACAGCGTCGTAATGGCGCGTTCTTCGAGGAAATCCGCCAACTCGCCGCCCAGTCGCCGACTGTCCGTCGGTCCGGCGACGATGGTTGCGCCGCGGGCCCAGGTGGGCCAGATTTCCTCGATCGAGAAGTCGAAGGAAATCGTCATACCCTGGTAGACACGATCATTCGGCCGAACATCGTAGACGTCGGGAACCACGTCGAGAAAGTTGCAGATACTCGACTGGGCAACTTCGACGCCTTTGGGTCGACCACTCGAACCAGACGTGTACAGGATGTAGCAGGCCGGGTCAGGGTCCGACGCAAGGTCCAGGACGGGCCGATGCTGCGGCTGGAAGTTCAACACCGCCACGTTCGTGTCGAGGGTAAGCCGCGCGACGTTGCATTCCTCGGCGTTCGGCTCCAACTCTGTCGAGGTCAGCACAAGCTGAACTCCGGCATCTTCGACCACGTACGCAACGCGATCGGACGGTGCGCCTGGATCGATCGGCACGAAGGTGCCGCCGGTTTTGAGCACGCCCAATAGGCTTACATAGGTATCTACCGAGCGGTTCAGGAAGATCGCTACACGTGAGCCGACCCCGATACCCTCACCGATCAACATGTGCGCCAACTGATTCGATCGATCTTCGAGTTGGCGGTAGGTGATCGCAAATCCATCGCACTCGAGCGCGATTGCGTCCGGAACGGAGTCCGCACTTGCTTCGAATACGTGATTCAGGCGGCGAGGCCGTGTAGGCCGAACCGTAGGCCGAGCGCCGTGCGTGGTCCCCAACCCGGACCAGGCGTCAGCCCACAGGCCCTTGTGTTCCGACATGATTTCCCTCCGCGGGATGAATCCCGCCCCTTCGCACCGTGTTCCGGCTTCCCCAGTCCGGAACCCGGCCCTGTACTTCACTTGCCTGTACTTCACTACTCAACTAGCTGATTGATTGCACGGATGGACGCTACGTCGTTCCTATTAAAAAAACCAGCGCGAAAATTGCTCGATTCCAGAAGTTTAGAATCCAAAAGTGCCGTATTTCTTTTCCGCACAAATCGACGCGCTATCAAGAAATACCCACTGCCAGCAGATTCACGGGTAACTCGCAGACAACTGCCAGAGGAAACGCCTCCTCCCATGCCCGATTTAGGACCATTTGCCGTCAATGTGACTTTCGTCCCATTTTTTGGGCGACACTCACTTCTGTACCAACTCCGGCCTGCCCATCGGACTGATATTCGCCGCCGGGTTGTCCTGCATTTTCGCGTAAAAGACCAGTTAAACCGCATTTCGGTCGAAGACCACTTACCCGCACACCACGCTGCACCACACCACCGCGAACGGTCGACCATCGCCGAAGGTCCCTAGCGGGAAGCCCGAAACCTCATCATGCGCGCGCTGCGGCGAAAATTTCCCGACGGACGCCCACAGTTGCCTCGACGAGTCCATGGACACCGAAAAGATACTCGAACAACAAGGCAAAGAATGAGAAAGAAAGGATGAAACCGGGGGTGAATGACACCACGTCGACGCCAATCACCAAAAGGGTGATATCGGGGGTGAATTTCATCAACTAAATTGCCAAACATGCGCTGGATACGCTAATCGTTTGCGCTGTCAGCAGTAATCCCGAGACTTCGCCGTGACACGGAGGTCCATGCGCTGCATCCGGTCTGCCACGACGGTCACAGCGCCTTCTGCGTTTTGCACTCTCCCCCGGATGAGGAGCGCCGGCGCCGTATTGGCCAGCTTTCGGTACTTGGCCCACAACCCCACCGAACACACCACGTTGACCATCCCGGTTTCGTCTTCGAGGTTGATGAACGTAACACCCCCCGCGGTTGCCGGGCGTTGACGGTGGGTGACCGCTCCCCCGACCAACACTCGATCACCGTCCGCAACGTCGAGCAGCCCGGACGCCGGGACCACGCCGAGTGCGTCGAGTTGCGGGCGGAGGAACTGCGTCGGATAAGTGTCGGGAGATACTCCGGTAGCCCACACGTCGGCCGCCGCCAGTTCGACGTCGCTCATACCGGGCAAGGTGGGGGCAGTGACCGATGCCCCCATCCCGGGTAGTCGATCAGGGCGCTCCCCCGCTGCAGCGCCCGCAGCCCATAACGCTTCTCTTCGCGAAATTCCGAAACTACCGAGCGCACCGGCCGTCGCCAGCGATTCCGCTTGTGCCGTCGTGAGTTCCACTCTTCCGGTCAGATCGAGAAATGACGTGAACCGCCCGCCGAGAGTGCGCTGTTCTACGATCTTCTCGGCCAGTGCGTCACCGATACTGCGCACGTCGCCCAGCCCCAATCGCACTTCGAGCCCCGCCGCTTCGACGGTGGCATGCGCCAGACTGACGTTGACGTCCGCACCGTGCACTCGCACCCCGTGCCTGCGGGCGTCGGCGACAAGTGATTGCGGTGAATAGAACCCCATCGGTTGAGCCCGGAGCAGTCCGGCACAGAACGCTGCCGGATGATGCAGTTTGAACCACGACGAGTAGAAGACGAGTGCCGCAAAACTCTGCGAATGACTTTCCGGGAAACCGAAATTGGCAAAGGCGTACAACTTCTCGTAGATACGGTCGGCAACTGCGTCATCGATTCCGTGAAGGTCGCGCATTCCCTGATACAACCGCGCGCGCAGTTGTTCCATCTTCTCGGTGGAACGCTTCGACCCCATGGCTCGACGCAGTTGGTCTGCCTCGGACGGCGTGAATCCCGCGACGTCGACGGCCATCTGCATCAACTGTTCCTGAAACAACGGAACACCGAGTGTGCGCTTCAGGGACTTTTCGAGCGAGGGATGATCATAGGTGACAGGTTCGAGTTTGTTGCGCCGACGAATGTAAGGGTGCACCGACCCACCTTGGATCGGACCGGGCCGGATGAGAGCGACCTCGACCACCAGATCGTAGAAGTTCCGCGGTTTGAGACGCGGCAGCGTCGCCATCTGCGCACGCGATTCCACCTGGAACACTCCCACGGAATCTGCCCGCTGGAGCATCTCGTACACCGCAGTTTCCTGCAGATCCAACTGCGCCAGATCAACGGTGACGCCTTTGTGCTCGGCTACCAGATCCATCATGTAGTGCAGGGCCGAGAGCATTCCCAGGCCCAGGAGGTCGAATTTAACCAGACCTGCGGCAGCGCAGTCGTCTTTGTCCCACTGCAGGACACTGCGATTGGCCATGCGCGCCCACTCCACCGGGCAGACGTCGGCAATCGGGCGGTCGCAGATGACCATGCCGCCGGAGTGGATACCGAGGTGCCGGGGAAACCCCTCGATCTGTGCGGCCAGTTCCAGCACCGGGCGCGGTATATCCGTCTCGGCGTTCTTGTCGATGCCGCCCCACCGTCCGACCTGCTTACTCCACGCGTCTTGCTGTCCTTGCGAAAAGCCCAGTGCCCGAGCCATATCCCGCACCGACGATTTCCCTCGATAGGTAATGACGTTGGCCACCTGTGCGGCATACTCGCGGCCGTACTTGGTGTACACGTGCTGGATTGCCTCTTCGCGGCGGTCGGATTCGATGTCCACGTCGATGTCCGGCGGACCGTCGCGCTCGGGTGCGAGGAATCTCTCGAACAAGAGCTCGTTACGAACCGGGTCGACGTTGGTGATGCCGATGGCGTAACACACCGCCGAATTTGCCGCGGAACCTCGTCCCTGGCACAGGATGTCGTTGTTCTTGCAGAACGAAACTATGTCGTGGACGACGAGGAAATACCCGGGGAAGTCCAAGGACGTGATGACAGCCAGCTCATGTTCCAGCTGTCGATACGCCTTCTCCGCACCCTCGGGCGGCCCGTAACGATCCAACGCCCCCGCCATCGTGAGCTCACGCAACCACGACGCCTCGGTGCGGCCAGGCGGTACGTCGAACGGCGGCAGTTTGGGGGCGATGAGCCTCAGATCGAAAGCGCACTCACGGGCCAGTTCGGCAGCTCCGCTGACCGCCTCCGGGTAGAGCGAGAACAACGACGCCATTTCCTCACCCGAACGCAAGTGCGCCCCACCCGTCGGAGCCAACCATCCGGCGGCGTCGTCCAGACTCTGCCGGGAGCGAACCGCAGCCATCGCCATGGCCAACCGGCGACGCGGGGGCGCCGCAAAATGCGCCGCCGTGGTCGCCACGGTTCGCAATCCCTGTTCGGCGGCAAGCTGTGCCAGAACAGCATTGCGCTCGTCGTCCTCCGGCAACCCGTGATGGGTGAGCTCCACCGCCACCCGGTCGGCACCGAAACGCTCGACCAGATCCCGTAAAGCCGCAGCGGCGCTGCTTTTCCCGCCGGCGGTGAGAGCTTGCCGCACATGACCTTTCCGGCACCCGGTCAGGATCTGCCAGTGCCCACCCGCAGCTTCGGTCAAGGTGTCGAAGTTGTACTGCAACTTCCCTTTCTCACCACCGGCCAGGTGAGCTGCCGCGATCTCACGGGAGAGCCGGCGATAGCCTTCCTGCCCGCGCGCGAGAACCAACAGGTGCGTCCCACCGGGATCGGCCGCCCCCACTCGCGGTGTGGAGTCCAAGGACAACTCCGCCCCGAACACCGTCCGCATTCCCCATTCTCGAGCAGCCTCGGCAAACCGCACCACTCCGTAGAAACCGTCGTGATCGGTGACGGCAATAGCTTCCAGGCCCAGTCGGACGGCTTCCTCCACCAACTCTTCCGGAGGTGAGGCGCCGTCGAGAAAACTGAACGCAGAATGGGCGTGAAGTTCGGCATACGGCACGGTGCTGTTGCCGCGAGCGAGTTCACCGGCGGTGTACTCCCCACGCTTGCGTGACCATGCCGGGCTGTCGTTTCCGTCGCCGGGAAACAGATCTTCGTGCTCGACTCGGCCGGCGCGTCCCGACAGAACTCGTTCCATCTCGGACCACGTCGGCGGTCCATTACCCCAGCCCATACTTGCCTCACCGCTTGCGAACAGTGCCTTTGCGAACAGTCGCGATGCTGGGAGGGAAGACGCATCGTGCATCGAACTTATGTTCGATGCCTCCAAGTTTGGCAGCTCACCCGCCATCCGTCAAACAAGAGCGGCAAGCAACCCCACACGATCCTCGGGCGCACGCTTGGGGCAACTGGTGCACTTGGCTTCGCCCGGCACCTCGTAGATCAGGCAACACGACGCACGCTGGGTGAACCGTCGTCGACCCGCCGGCACCGATGTCAACGGATTCTCCACTCGCGCGGCGTTCGCCCCCGCGTTCACATCCACAAAACGAGGCCGCGGAATGGGCGCGCCCGCACTACGGAGGGCATCGATCAATCCAGCAGCGCAGGCACTTCCGCGCTCACGGCGTACGCCTGCCGCATCGAGCGCGCGGTTGGCAATGGAATCGGTGGTGATCGCCCACAACGCCTTCGCGCGCACTCCGGACACCTCGGCCAGCACCTCGATGACAGGCGTCAATGCCTCGTGCATCGCCCGAGCCAACTCGTCAACACCGACTGTGATCGGGATGAGAGAAGCAGCAACAAATCCCCCGAGATAGCCGTCGTCACGCAGGAAAATCCGGGCCCCGGACAGCGACGGATCGGCGGCAAAACCGGTGACCAACCCCGTTCCGAGCGGGATACCGGTCAACGTGGAACTGGCCGAATACCACCACAAAGTGCCGTTGACCCGGCTCTCGTCACTCCCCCACCGCTTTGCCGTATCCGCGACGCGCGCTGCCATCCAGTCCGGGTCCGTCATCACCTCGGCCGGGATGGTCGCCGGATAAGCGTCGAGGCTTTCGAAAAACGGAACCGCCGCCGCCATCCGCGCGTAGATCGCGCCTATCTCGTCATTCACGCCAGCCCCACAATCTCCATCCGCGGACGCACCCCGTGCTCCACGCGGGCCTTGATCCCGAATACCTCGGCCAGCAACGATTCTTCCAGCACCGCAGCGGTGGGCCCACATGCCCGCAAGTTTCCCGCCTCGAGCACCGCCAGTCGATCGCAATATTCGACGGCCAGGCGAAGATCATGCATCGTGACCACGACGGCCAACCCCTGCGACGCCAACTCCGTGAGCAGCTCCATCACGATCAGCTGATGCCGCAGGTCCAGATGATTGGTCGGCTCGTCCAACAACAGGATCTTCGGTTGCTGCGCCAGCGCCCGGGCAATGGATACGCGCTGACGCTCACCACCGGAGAGCGTCGCGACGTCCCTACCGGCCAGTGCCTCTAGACCGACCTGTTCAATGCACCGATCCACGATGTTGCCGTCTCGCTCCGTCGTGCGATCCAGCCAATTCCGGTGCGGCGTGCGTCCGAGAGCAACGGATTCACGCACCGAAAGCCCACCGGACACCGCCGGTTCCTGAACACTGGCCGAGACGGTTCGGGCAATCTCCCTGCGCGACAATGCCGTCGCGTCCACCCGATCGATCAGCACCGCACCACCACTGGGGGTCAGCGCGTTGTAACAGCAACGCAGCGCCGTCGTCTTGCCACTACCGTTGGGACCGACCAAGCCGAGAATCTCACCTGCGGAAGCCTGGAAACCTATGCCGTGCAACACCTCACGATTTCCGAGCCGGGCCCGCGTGTCGACGAGTTCGAGAATCACTGCTCCAACCTCCTGTACTGCCGGTAGAGCATCCAGACGAATATCGGCGCTCCCACCAAGGCAGTGATCACACCCACCGGGAGCTCTGTCGATTCCGACACCGAGCGTGCCACCGTGTCAGCAGCCACCATCGCCACTGCGCCCAGCAATACGGCGGCGGGAAGCAGACGGATTGCTCTGGTACCCACCACAAATCCCGCAAGGTGCGGAATCAGCAATCCGATGAAACCGATGCCGCCTGCGACGCTCACCGCAGCGCCGGCCAGGACGGACACCGCAAGCAGTGACAACACGCGGAAGCGTCGCACGTTCATACCCAAGGCTGCGGCGCCGTCGTCGCCGGTCTGCAGGACGTCCATCCAACGCGCGCTGAGCAGCAACGCAACTCCGACGACAACAAGCGCGACGGTCGGGAAGATCAGCGTCGACCATCTCGAATCGCCGAATCCGCCTGCTATCCAGTGCATCACGGACGTCACGCGCCGATCGTCGGCCAGAACCAGAATGCAGAACGTGATGAGCGCCGAGAAGATCTGGGCCAGAGCAACTCCCACCAGGATGATCGCCGTGGGCTGAGGGTATCTGCCACCGATCACCAGGGCGAGGAACAGCGGGATCATCGCGCCGACAAAGGCCGCGACGGGAATCGTGAAAACGCCCAGGACACCAACACCGATACCCAGCACGGAAACCAGCACCACCATGAAACCCGCGCCGGACGACACACCGAGAAGGTACGGATCGGCCAACGGATTGCGGGTGACCGCCTGCGCCACCGCACCTGAGAGCGCCAACGACGCACCCACCACGGCAGCGGTGAGGGCGCGCGGCAGGCGGGAGTCGATCACTATCGACTCCCGCGCCGCTGTCCACCAGGTCTCGAAAGTCCCTGGCGCCAAGCGTGCTCCGACTATCGCCCACACGTCACCGACGGGAATGCGCACCGACCCGAACGACACCGCCAACCCCAGCATGGCTGCCAGGGCTACCAGCAGTCCGGCCAGCAGAGCGCCGTAACCGGAACGTGAAAGTGTCACTTCGCCGGGTCAGTGCCTGCAGTAGCAGCACCCGGATGGAAAGCGCTCGCAATGGTTTGTGCCGAGCGCACCAAACGGGAACTCTCGAAGAGATCAGCAAGAGGCACCACGACAAATCGGTTCTGCGCGACAGCCGGAGTGGTTGCCATCAACGGCTGGGACCGCAGGAAGTCGATCTTCTGATCCGCTGTCTTGTCTCCGTAGTCGATGACGACGATCGCCTGGGGCGCGCGCTCGGCAACAGCCTCCCAGCTTGCATCGATGTAGGGCTTGGCACCCTCGGAGAAGATGTTTGTCACGCCGGAGTACTCGGCAACCAGTTGCCCGACGCCGACGCCACCGATCGTGGTCGGAACATCCTCACCGCTGTCGTAGAAGAACGCGGATACCGGCGCGGCATCGCCGATCGACGCGCGGACTGCGGCAAGGCCAGAGCTGATCTGTTCGGCTACGGCGCGAGCGGAATCCTCGACGCCCAAGACCCGGCCGAGTTGGGTGTAGTCGTTCTCGAGCAGTCCGATATCGGGGAAACCGGTGCCGCAGTATTCCGAGAAGAGGAAGGTATTGATCCCTTTCTCGGCAAACGCGTCGCGTGATCTTCCCTGCTTCTCGTTGAATGCGCTGGTCATTCCGCCGACAACGAAGTCGGGATCCACGTCCAGAATCTGCTCGGCGCTCGGGAAGGTATCGGACAGACTGGGGATCTTGTTGAACTGTTCGGCTGTCTCCGCGGTGGGCGGGTTGTCGCTGTATGCCCGTCCGACAATGCGGTCCCCCGCGCCGATCTCGATAAGTGCTTCGGTGACATGGCCGTTCAAGGACACAATTCTCTGCGGCGGTGAATCGAAAGCCAGTTCACGGTCGCAATTGGTGATGCTGACCGGCTGAGCGAACGACTCCGTCGACGCGGAGTTTTCGGTTGCCTCACCTTTCGAACAACCGGCGGCCATCAACGCAGTCGCGATCAACACGACAACGGCGCGGGTGGGGGAAATCTTGAGTGACACGGGACCTCGCAAAAGGGCTCAGAGCCACGAATGAGAATCCTGGGAGAACACCCACCACGTATAGGGAATCCGCGGGCAGTGCTCTCGCTGGACTTCCGGTTCGTAGACCACGACGAATGGATGTCGCACACCACGCGGCGGGCATTCGGGCTCATTCATTCTCGATGATTCGAGAACGAACCTACCGTTGCGGGTCAGCGCCGGAATTGGACCGGCTTCCCCCACACGCATGGCTTGCAAGTGCTTCCAGCAGTATGCCTGACACATCCGAACCGAATCGCAGGCGGCCTCGCCGCGTACATTCCGGACTCTCTCCAGAGCACGGTATTCCGCCACGGACCTCGAAAAAGGATTAGCATGCGGTACCACCGAAATTCGGAAACTCTGGACAGATCGGAATAGACGTGAAAAAGATTCTGAATTCCCTTTCCGAGGACGAATACGTGTTGATCCTCGAGACCAAAAAGGATCAGATTGCCGAACTCGACGAAGACGAACTGATCGCCCTGCACACGCGCATTCGTCGAGCCCGCAACAAGTACACAAAGTTGTACCGACGTGCGGGTTCGGCAAAAGTGGCCGAGAAGAAGGGACGCGGATCCGGTAAGTCGGCAAATGCGCGCAACGCCGGCAAAGCAGAAGTTTTCGAAGACGCGCTCAGCAGAGTGAGCCGCCGGCTGGCAGCGGTCTCGCGCCAAAGCGCCCGAGAACTCAAGGACGAGCGGCTGGGCCGCGCTCGCAAGGACGCACCGTCCTTCAGCGACATCGACACGGGTAACGGAAAGGTCGCGTCCGCGGGCAAGGCTCGCGTCGACGAAACTCGTAGTTCTCCGGGCAAGAAGAAGTTCGAAGCGTCCAGTATCGCCGCCGGTGCACGGCGTCAGGCCAAGAAGGACAATCGCTGACTCCACGCACCAGGTATTAGCCGATGTTGCCGCTGAACGTGACATACGTTCAGCGGCAACGGTGTGTCATGCCCAGAATCCCTCCCCACCGATACAGTCGGTACGGCCATGTCCGAAAATTTCACCGGAGTTGATCAATGACACGCTGGGCCCAAACCGTCGTTTCCCGAAAATGGTGGGTGCTCTCGCTCGCAGTTCTCATCGTGCTGATCAGTGGCGTGTGGGGTCTCGGAGTATTCGGAAAGCTCAGCCAAGGAGGCTTTGTCGACCCGGGTAGCGACTCCGCGAAGGTCGCAGCAATCGTCGAGGAAAACCTCGGACCGCAAACCGCGGACATCATTGCGATCTACACACCGACCGACGGCCGAAGTCTCGACGACATCGGCCCGGCGGTGACAGCCACCGTCGACGAATTCACGGCCAACGTGCCGACGGCCTCGGTAAAGTCGTATTGGACCGCCGACGCCGCGACCAAGGCAAATCTGGTCTCCAACGACGGAACGATGGGCGCGGTTGCCATCACCTTGGCACCGGACTCCGGAGTCACCTCCGCCACATTTTCCGATCTGCTCCCCACGCTCGAAGTGGAAGGCGCGCAAGCACAATTCGCTGGAAACACGGTAGTGGGTGTCGCCTTCAACACCACGCTGGAGAAGGATCTTATTGTCGCGGAGGCCATAGCCATCCCGATCACCCTCGTGTTGTTGGTCTTCATCTTCGGCGGACTTGTCGCTGCAGCCGTACCGGTTTTTGTCGGAGTTCTGAGCGTGCTGAGCGCCTTGGCTGTACTGCGAGTTCTGACGTCGGTCACCGAGGTCAGTTCGTTCTCGATCAACGTGGCCTCACTGCTGGGGCTCGGCCTTGCCATCGACTACGGATTGTTTGTCGTCGGGCGATACCGCGAGGAACTGAACTCCGGTTCCGAACCAGGTGCCGCAGCCACCCGCACCGTCCTGACGGCCGGTCGTACCGTGATGTTCTCGGGGCTGCTGCTGATCTGCGCGTTCAGCGGCATGCTTGTGTTCCCACAAGCTGTGATTCGGTCACTCGGGTTCGGCGCCATCGCCGCCGTGCTGAGCGCGGCAGTACTGTCGCTGACCGCGGTACCCGCTTTGCTTGCCATTCTGGGCCACCGCATCAACTCGTTGACGTGGCGCAAGGGCGCAGCCCAACGCGGAGAAGAACGTTCACGCAGGTTCTGGGGTCGCGTCGTCACGTGGGTGATGAAACGACCTGTTGCCGTATCGATCACGATTGTCACCCTGCTTCTCGTACTGGCGTCGCCGCTGCTGGGCGCACGACTCGGCGAACTCTCGTACACCGCATTGCCCACCGACGACCCCGCTCGTACTGCAATGGACACGCTGGTCAACGAATTTCCCCAGACAGGGAACGGCGCGACACTGATCCTGCAGGCGGAGGGCGATACCGTGCTCAACCCTGCCGAAGGCACGGCAGTAGCCGAAGCCGCAAGCCAAGTCGAGGGCATCGCGCAGGCTACCGTCGTCGCGAGCACCAACTCGCTGATCGCAATCCAAGCGTTCTACAGCGAAGGATCCACGCCGCAGTCCCAAAGTGACGCTGTCACCGACCTACGCGAGATCCCTGCGCCCGACGGCGCCGAATTATTGGTCGGCGGCGGGCAAGCCACCGTCGACGACGGCAACAACGCTGTCCTGCACTGGTTGCCGGTCATGATTCTGATCATGGTCGGTTCGACCCTGATTCTGCTGTTCCTCGCCTTCGGATCAATTGTGTTGCCCATCAAGGCTGTGCTGATGGCTGCCTTGAGTTTGGCAACCACCTTCGGCGTCCTCACCTTCGTCTTCCAGGAGGGCCACGGCGTCGAACTTCTCGGTGTCAGCCAGACACCGCTCGAAGCAACATTTGTTGTCCTGATCCTGGCCGTTGTCTTCGGACTGTCCACCGACTACGAAGTGTTCCTCATGTCGCGCATGGTCGAAGCGAAGAACGACGGCGCGACAACGGAAGAGGCCGTCAAGTTCGGCACCGAGAGAACGGGCCGCATCGTGACGGCCGCAGCACTGCTCCTCATCGTCGTGACGGGCGCTTTTGCCATGTCAGGTCTTGGAGTAATGAAGTTCCTCGGAGTCGGCATGATCGTGGCACTGATTGTCGACGCGACCATCATCCGCATGCTCCTCGTTCCGTCCCTGGTGAAGCTCATGGGCGAAGCAAACTGGTGGGCGCCGGCGTGGATGAAGAAAATCCACGCGAAGGTCGGCATCGGGCACTGACCCGCTCCTGGTTTTCCCCGATCGGGTAGTCATCCTCGAGGATGACTACCCGATCACGTAAATGGATCTCTGGGGCGATGTTCTTCGGCGCCAGGGTCGTCAGACTTGAAGCATGACAATTTTCGAGTGGATTCTCACCGTCCCCGCCATCGCCGTCGGCGGGGCATTCCTGTTCTCGGGCATCGTCACGGCGGGACTGGACTTCGACGCCGACGACGGAATCCTGGTGAACTGATGCACGACTGCGACTAATTAAGAATCAGGCCCGAACCCAGTTCGCGAACCGACGTGGCAACAACGGACCGAACAGGTTTGGGATCCACCCCACAGCTGGGTGGACGCGGAGCCAACTCCGACGTCTGCGTTTCCACTTCCCAACTCCGACCGTCGACGTGCTCGACGATGCACAACTGACCACCCAGATCGTCTACCCTCAGATCGTCGATGCCGCAGGGAATGTACTGCCGGACAGCAATTTCCGCGACCTGTCCCACCGAGTTCCACGGACTCCGGCCCCGCAGCCCAGGAAGATGAACTTGACCGCTGACCGCTGACTCCACCGCCGCAAGGCTTTCCGCCCCGGACAGTCGGCCGTAGGTATAGCCACTGGGCAACAGGATCATCGACGGCGCAAACCGATGACCACCCGTATGCGAGCATTCCCATACATTCTCACCGAACGCCGGAACCAACTCCGCCGCAATCGGCCTGCCCAGAACGGCGCAACACTGATCACGTTTTCCGTGCGCGCACACCAGCACCACGGGTTCCTCGACCCTGACACCCAGTCCTGGGGCCGGCCCACTGAGCAGAGCGAAGTCGATGTCGAGAAGATCGAACGGCGAATCGATCTGCAGTCGTTCACACCACGAATCATCGGGATCGGAACGAGCAAGAAGCACCGTGTGACCGGCAGACAGTGCGCGACCGGCAGACAGTGTCTCGTGTCGACCGGGATGTCTGATGAACATCACACGCACGTCCGCAGCGTCCGCGCGTCGACTCAATTCGGTGGCAAGTTCCTCCCCGAGAGCCGTGCCGTCGAGAACATCCCGACCCCAGGCACCGACAAACTCGAGGCACACCCAACCACGCACAACGGCCGCCGTGCCTTCCAACGGTTCGTCGACGGCAGACAACGCTGAGCAGGTCTTGGCTTCGGTCACAAGTGCCATTGTGTCAGCCCTCGTCAGTGAAACTTCTTACCCTCCTCGAGTTGGCTGATGAACTTCTGTATCCGGCGGGTCCTGGTCTCCGGGCGCTTCGCTTCCAACAGGCGATAGAAGATCGCGAACCGATTAGTCGAATTCAACGTCTCGTAGAAGGCCTGTGCTTGGGGATTCAAGGCCAATGCGTCGAGGAAATCCTGCGGCACCTCGGCTTTCGCGGATCCTTCGTACGCGCGCTCCCACCTGCCGTCGGCTTTGGCTTTCTCGATTGCAGCAATGCCCGCGGGTTCGAGCAATCCTTCGCTCTCGAGCCTCGCGACAATCTCCACGTTGCGTTTCGACCACGGGCTACGCGTCGTGCGCGGCGAGAACTTCCGCAAGAAAAAGTTATCGTCGACCTTCCTCGGCAGACTGTCGATCCACCCGAAACACAGAGCGACATCGAGCGCCTGGTCGTAGTCGATCGACGAATGGGGTGATGACTTCTTGGCCATCTTCAGCCACACCCCTGGACTCACGTCGTAATTCTCGGATAACCACCGACGGAATTCCGCGCCGTCCGCAAAGTATTCGATATCCAGTTCCGGCGCCATCAGTACTCCTCTACCCGATTCCTACGGCCACCCGGCCACTGAGCTACCCATACTCTGACAAATCCCTGCGACAGATATCCGAGAGTTCCCAGTGCAAGCACCCATTTGCTGATGCTCACCGCTGTGGTGATCCGAACCGTCCTGTCGGTGATGTTGTCACGATGATCGAGCAGATACAGCCCGGTGATGTTCTCGACGTAGTCACCGGCAGCGGACAACACTGGCGCCGCGGCAAGCGCCCTGCGAACCGCCGGTGAGAGCGGGGTGCGCTCCCCCAACCGTCGGCCGGCGGCGCGCAATGCGACCGCGTAGATCGCCGGATGAACAAAGTCCGGGTAGTAGTGACTGCGGAACCGCGCCGTCTCCGCGCCGTCCATCTTCGCCAGAACCTCGCGGTACCGACGTGCGGAGAATGCCGTCTGCACCTCCAGAACCCGCGGACCCACCGGCCCCAGAAGTCTGACGATATTCGCCTGGGAGAGAACAAAATACCGCGGACCACACAGCCATGGATCGCTGATTCGAAGTTCTGAACATGTCAGCAATCTTGCCAGTTGTGTGCGGCTTCACGTCAGTGGCGGCGTCCGGGTGAATGACTTGGACAAAAATGGGCATTCCCTGACGATCAGAACTGATCGATCACAGGAGTCCTCATGCCCACTGCCGCCAAACCGACGGTACTTTTCATCCACGGATTGTGGATGCATCCCAGCGCGTGGGACCCCTGGGCCCAGGCCTTCGCCGAACGCGGATACGGCACCATGTCGCCCGGTTGGCCTGGCGACGGCGCCACCGTCGGGGAATCCCGAGAACACCCCGAAAACATTGCGGGACACGGAATCGACGAGATCACCGAACACTATGCCAAGGTGATCGCCGACTTGGATGCTCCACCGATCGTGGTCGGACATTCCTTCGGCGGGCTTATCGCACAGAAACTTCTGGGTCGGAAATTAGCTTCCGCTGCAATAGCAATCGACCCCGCACAACCAAAAGGCGTCCTGAAACTTCCCCTCGTTCAGCTCCGTACCGTTCTCCCGGTCTTGTCGAATCCCGCCAACTATCGGAAGACGTACTCGCACACCAGAGATTCCTTTCACAAGTCCTTTGCCAGTGCGATCACCAAGAGTGAATCCGACGCTCTCTACGAGCGATACGTAATTCCGGCACCCGGGCAACCACTCTTCGAGGCTGCGCTCGCCAACTTCAATCCCCACAGCCCCGCCCACGTCGACTTCAACACCGAACGCGGCCCACTGCTGATGATCGGCGGCGGACAAGATCGAACGGTCCCGAAAGCCAGCACCGACAGTTCGTTCAAGATGTATCACAAAGCGCCAACGGTCAACGAGTACAAGGTATTCGACGACCGTGGTCACTCACTCACCATCGATCACGGTTGGCGTGAAATTGCGGACTACAGCTTGGCATGGTTGAGCCGCAACACAGCAGGCACTCAGAACGGTGGTGGGTCGTTGCCGTAGTCGACGGGTCTGTGGGGCACGTGCTTTCGAGGCACATGCTTTCGGGGTGTGGAGAGTTGTGCCGTCCGGTGTTGAATCTTGATGTGCCGGTGTTTGCGTTCGCTTCGGATGCGGGCAGCTTTGTTCTCGAGTCGTGTTCGTCGCGGTTTGCCGCCTTCCGGTGGCGGTGTTTCCTGCATTCCGGCGAGTAGTCCGGCAGCTCTGGTGCGGTAGCAATGACCGGTCTGCGAGGTCAGGGTGATGCTGTGGTCCGGGTTCGGGTGGAGCCACCAGTGTCCGGAGTGCTTGAGGCGGTGGTGGTTGCGGCAGAACGCGCTCAGATTCGACGCGACGGTTTTCCCGCCCTTCGCAGGGTCCGCGTGGTTGAACGGATCGTTGTGGTCGAGGTCGCAGTTCCAGGCCGGGACATCGCAGTGCGGCCACTGGCAGCTGCCCGAGATGACCCGCAGCCACGTGTCGAGTGCCGCGCCGGGGCGGTACACCGATGCCGAGTCGGGCTCAGGTGTTTCCGGTACTCGCACTTCCCGCACAGTGGCGTCTTTTGCGATGTCGCGGGCATGTTCGGCGCTGATCACGCCGTACCCGTCGAGATGAGCGGGTTCATCCAACCCTGCGTGCAGTGCGGAATCGTGTATCACGACATGAACGAGTGGCCGGCGAATGATGACAACACCGCTACGGTCCTGCGGGCAATCACCGCGGTCACAGTCGCACACCAACACCGTCGAACCACTCACCAACGCGCCCAACGCATCCGCGCGCCGCTGCTCATAGGTTCGCGAATCACGGCGACACACCGACATGGCCAATTCCCGCAACCGGCCGTCGAAGGCGCGGGCCTGCTCCGCCGGGATGCTGCCGAGGATGCGGGCCATCCCGTCTTCGGCGGCGCTGACTCCGACAAACCGATCGGCGAGGGCCCGGCGGCGTCGTTCCCGCATGCCTTCCGGATCGACGCGGGCGACGATCCGGTCGATGGTCGCCGTCAACCGCCGACCCGTCAACCCGGTACCGCCGTCCACCTGTGGGGCGAGAACCTGCTCGAGCAGCAAGCGTTCGACCTCGTCGATCAGCTCGTCACCGACATTCGCGGTCGCGGACTCGATCAACGTGACCCGGTAGAAGTCGAGTTCACCGCGGGCCATCGCCGCCCGCGTGCGATGCAACCGCGTCTTCAAAGCAAACCCCAACCCGATGAGTTTTCCGGCAGCAGCGCGCCCCATCGTCAGGACCGCGCCGACCTCGGATTCGGCGAGCTCGTGCGCCGACGACGTCCACGTGCCACCCTCGACATGCTCGGCGCTGCGGCGGGTGAAGAACTCCGCCACCACGGCCAGTTTCCGCTCGACCAGCATCGCTTCACATGAATGCAACTCGGCCATCAAATCAACCAGGGCGCAATCGGTTTCGGTACCACTCAGCTGCGCCGAGATACCGAAACTTCCCACCCCCGAATCGAACATTCCCCCACCCTAATCGAAATCCTGTTCGATTGCGAGGGCTCCTTGAAACCAGTCGGAAAAGTCTGAATATTGACTGGAAACTTCAGGGCGGCTTAGCTTTTGACCTAGCTACCGGCCTCAATCATCACTGCGGCGTCTTCGGCACCGAACTTCTCCTCGAGCGTCTCGGGTGAGTAGTCGAGGTCGATCTCGGCCACGTCACGTCCCCGCGCAGACTCGATTGCCGAGAGCCGTCGCTGAGCACGATCAGCCGCGTACTCGAGAAATTCCTGGTTGTCGAGACCGAAAGGCTGGACTTCGAATTGATCGTTGACCCAGTTGATGAGACCGAGAGCCATCGGCATCAACTCGCCCATGCGCGCCTGCACGACATCCCACAGGGCGTCGTCCGCAGCCACGTGTCGGCGGCACGTGAAAGTTCCCCACGCCATGTGGCGCCGCTCGTCGTCGCCGATCTTTTTGATCAACTGCTGCATCCCGGGCAGGATTCCCCTTGTGGCACATACCTTCTGCCAGGCGTAGTAACCCGTCAGCGCAAGGCTGCCTTCGATGACATGGTTGTAGGTGACGCTCGCCCGCACCTGGTTGACCGGGCTGGGGTCGGTCTGGAGAATCCGCAGCGACGCCGGCAACTCCTCGTAGAACAGTTGTCGGTAGTCCGGATTATCGGCGACGTAGGAATGCAGGTCGTCGGTGAGTCCGACCTCATCCATCCAGAGCCGGAAAACCTGTGTGTGCTTGGCTTCCTCGAAACAGAATTGGGTCAGGTACATCTCGTCGCTGAACCTGCCTTCAGCGGACATCGCCTGCATGAACGGTTGGATGTCCTCGGTCACTGCTTCTTCACCGGCGATGAACTGCGCGCACAGATACGTTGCGCTGCGCTGCTGCTCGCTGGTCAACTCTTGCCAGTCTCGAGCATCTTTCGAAAAATCGAGGTCTGCCGGGTTCCAAAATTTGGCATTTCCCTTGGTGAACAATCGGAGTGGAAAACAATCCCAGTTCAACCCTCCTGATCGGAGGGAACTGAATCCTTCTCGCCCCGGCGAGGTGACGGTCATGACATTCCTTCTTCCCGAAACGAAGACATATGTCCGAGGGGAATGCCCGCAGAACTCCGTCGTGAATCAGTTTTGCGGAATATTGCTCGACTCTGCCAGCGAAACACCCTTTGCCTGCATCGCGGCAAAGAGTTGTGCGTTCATCTCGGCGGCTTTGGCGGGCTGGTAGGACGCAAAATTGAACGGGTTGGCCAGGTTGTTCGTCTCCAGGGGATCGGCAATCAGGTCGTACAGTTCGTATTGGGGCGCAGCAGTTCCCGCCGGGTCGAAGTACATCGTGTATTTCCACCTGCTGTCGCGAATGCAACGAATATGGTTCGGCTGCGTGACGATGTTCTGACCGTCGGGCGTCGCACAGTTCTGATCGTCGTACGTGAAGAGAATCGTGTCCTGAACGTGCACGCTGGGTGCGTCCGGATACGCCGCCGCATCGACGAGCACCGGGGTGAGATCGGTGCCGAGAAAGTTCCACGACGCACGATCCGGCACTTGCGCGAGGTTGGCCAGAGTGGGCATCACGTCGATCAACGACGCCAACGCGTCCGTCTGAACGGGCTTCGGGAACAACAACGGATTGCTGATCACGAGTGGGACGCGCAGAGTTTCCTCGTACGCGTTGAACACCTTCTGCCGCAAGCCTCCGTGCGACATTCCCATCTCACCGTGATCGGACATACGCACGATGACGGTGTCGTCGAGCAGCCCCGGAGTGGCTTCCAAGGCGTCGAGAACACTGCCGATGCGCTCATCCACGACCTTGTGCATGTAGGCGTAGAAGTTGATGTATCGCCTGGCCTGATCGGGTCCGAGCAATGGACCGAGTCCGGCGGCGAGCAACAATTCCGACTGCACCTGAGCGCTCGGTTTGTAGTTGAAGGCAAGGATTTCGTCGTAGGTCGGTGGGAGTTCGATGCCCTGCTCGAAAGCTCCCGGCGCATCCGACCCGTAGTTGTCGCACGTACCACTCATCGCATCCCACGACTGGGGATATGCAAGGACGTCGTGCGGATTGACGAACGATACGATCAGCGCAAAAGGCTTGTCCCCTTTGGCATCCGGTCCGGTGAGAAATTCGACGGCTTCCTCGGCAGCGCGGCGGTCGTGATCGGCGCATCCGCCGCCGAAATGGTCTGGGTTTGTGTCCTGTCCGGCATCAGGTGGTGTCCACCCGCCGAAACCGAATGCGGCAACGTCGTCACTGGACGGATCACCACCGGATGCTCCCTTGCTCAGATGCCATTTCCCCCGGTACTGGACGTTGTACCCGGCGGATGCCAGCATCTTCGCCATGTTCTGCTCCGACGTCTGCAACTGCGGTTCGGTGGGAGATACGGTGCCGCCCTCGGTCAGGGTTCTGGTCACACCGTGTTGCGCGGGATACAGCCCGGTAAAGAACGTGCTCCGACTGGGCGAACACATCGCCGTGTTGCAGACCGCTTGATCGAAAGTCAATCCGTGACGCGCAATGCGTTGGCGATGAGGAAGATTCCGCTCCGCCCACCCTTGCGGCCAGTACATCGGCCGTCGTTCCTGATCGGTGATGATGACCACGATGTTGGGCTGAGCGGGAAACGAATCGCTGGGCGCTGCCCGCGACGGTGTGACCGCGGCGCCCGCCGACCCGATATCCGTCATACCGGCAAGAGCCAAAGCGCCCATCCCGCCCAAGAACATCCGACGCGGCAATCCGTGACTGCACTGGGGGACGTTCGCGGGTTCTGGGCTCACGTGATGACGTCCTCTCACAGTGTGTCTGCTAGAGCATGTGTCTGCTAGAGCATGTGTCTGCTAGAGCAGTGCGTCTGCACAGAGTTGACCGTCGGCGCGCTCTCTACACATCTGGACGCCCGGTTTACGAAATAAAAGGCACCACCGCGGCCTCGAATTCACGGTAGCCGTCCCGATGAACGCTGTGACCGGTGCGAAATGACCTGACCTCACACCGCTTGACAGTGGCGCTGACCTCGCGAAGCCGGTCGGAATCCACCATGCCGCCGAGGCCACCGCGCAGGAACAAGGTGTCCGCCTCGATCAGCGGCAACGATTCCCACCACAGTTGATCGGGTTGACGGAACTGCGTCAGCGCCGACCCCGTCATCGACTTGTCGAAGGCCAGAGCCGCCCGCGGATGGCGCACCAAACTTGTTGTTGCGTGCCACAGTTCGGACATGCTCGGCAGCTTGCGGGAAAATACCTGCTCCGGATCGCCGGGACGCAGTGGGAGCGGCGCTTCCTCGATGACCAGCTTGCGAACGCCGGTCGTTCGCCGCTGCGCGATCAACGACGCGGCGTGCCCGCCGAGCGAGTGCCCCACCAAGTCGACGTGATCGAGTTCCAGGTGATCACAGACGTCCATGATGTCCGCGGCAAATTCCTCGAACAGGTACGACGACGCCCGGGCACTGCGCCCGTGCCCACGAAGGTCCACCGAGACAACCCGTCGATCGCGGGACCGCAATGCTCTGGCGAATCGATCCCATGTGCCGCTGTCGCCGCCCATGCCGTGCACGAGGACGACAGGAGGCAGTTCGGCAGTCCCGGAACCGGCCCCCGAATCGCGGTAGCTGATCTCGATTCCACCGGCACTGCGCACGTTAGCGATACTCACGATGTTCCAGATTAGCCGTACTCACTCGTACACACCTTCCACCGACCACTCGCCACCCTCGCAGATCATCAACAACGCGCGTGATTGTTCCAACAGCACCTGCGCCCGCGCCGCCGTTCGCACCGCGGCCGAATCCCACCATCGCTCGTCGACCGGCCACGGACCTGCCCATCCTTGCACCGCCCATTCCTTACTCCCCCACTTCAGCCTCGCCGGATGCGCGCTGAACACTCCGCGTTCCGTGACGTACACAGCTTTGCCCGACGCGTCTGTCAGCCACACCCGCGGATTGTCGACGTACACCGATCCCGGTGACGGCTGAGGTAGCAGCCCCGGCCACGGAGCCCCCGGATCATGCGCTGCTACCCGCTCATCACCCAAGGGCACCAATGTAATTCGCTCCGACGGCCCCCTCCCACCACTGAGGACACCCACCTGGACCGACTCGCCGCCCAAGAGCCCCTGCACTCGCACCAACGCTCGCTTGGCCCGTTCGTCCTCATCACCCACTCCGCCCCAGAGTCCCAATTGCAGGGCGCCTGCGTTGACCACCTCCACCGGTTCGAGGCGCAGCACGGTAATTCCTGCGGTTGGCTTGTCCTCACTGCGGCCGGTAAGCCACCCGTCGAGTTGCCACCGCACTCGATCAGCCGTTCCTTCCGGCGTCAGCGGCTCGGCGCAGCGCCACGTGCGAGAGAGGTTCTCGCCGTTTTCGGTGCTCGCCGATATCAGCAATCGCGTGCAGGCGACGCCGGCGCCGGACAACGTGCCATGCAGCAAAATCGCCAGGGCGCGCCCGGCGAAGGCCGCGGCGTCCACTCGTTCGATAGGCGGATCGTAATGCTGCTCCACGTCGAGATCCGGTGGCAACGCCCTGGCCGACGGTGGTCGTTCCGGTTCACCGCGCGCCGCCCGGTGCGCCAACACCGCATCGGTACCGAACCGCGACGCCACGTCGACGGCCGGCAAGTCCGCAAAGGCGCCGATGGTTCTGATCCCGAGCCGGCGCAGCAGATCCACCAGCTCACCGCGATGAGGTGCGGACAAACTCGGCTCGGCCGCCAACTCCGACATCGGCAGCGGAGCAAGAAACCGAGCGCCCTCGCCGAGCGGCACCAGCGCGGCTCGTCGTGCAGCTATCACCGCGGTCGACAACTGATCGGCCACCCCGATCTGGCATTCGACTCCCACGGCAGCAACCTGATCCACCAACCGTTCTGCCGCGGCCTCCTCGCTGCCGAAATAGCGACTGGCACCGCGTGAACTCAACACCAGCAGGCCAGGACGAAGCACCTCCACACCGGGCGCAGCCGCATCGACAGCCGCTGCAACCGGCTCGAACAATCGGGCATCCCGCTCCGGATCTGCCGCCGCCACATACAGTTCCGGGCACCGCGCCTGCGACTCGCGTCGGCGCAGCCCACGGCGCACTCCTTCCGATCTGGCCGTCGCACTGCACGCGATCACCCTGTTGCCTGACGTCACCGCAACCGGGTGAGTAGCCGGAAGGTCGGCTACAGCAGCAGCCGCCACTGCCGGCCAGTCCGGACACCAGAGCGCCAGAACCCTGCTCACAGTGCCACCACCTGAGCTGCGGCCACCACTTGCGCTGCGCCCACCTCGAGTGCAGGCTTCCATTCCACCCGTCCCGCTGCGCTGCAAATATCCAGACGGGTGGTGCGCGGCTGGAACGAGCGCCCTCGGGCACGCACGGCAAGGCTGAGCGATTCGAGCCGTCCCCGCCCCAGCGCGCGTCCGCACCCGAAACCGCCGTAACCGTTGACCTGCGCCTCCAGCCGCACCTCCACACCATCCCAATGACCATCCGTCACAACAAGAGTGGAACCTTTACTGCGGGCGCGGGCCACCACTGCCCGAGCCCGCGACGGGGGCACGGACGCACCCGCCAATCCCAGAATCACCAGATCCATACCGTCGAGCAGCACTGCGGCAACTTCGACCGGATCGGGCCCCGGATCCGGGACAAACGCAAGACGCTCCAACTGCGCACCCATCTCGTACGCGGCCAACACTCCCAACTGCGGCTTGCCGACAACGGCAACATTTCCACCGGACGCGGTCACCGAGGCCACCAACCCCACCAGCAACGACGCGGCCCCGGATACGGACACCACGGTTCCCCGCACCAACCCGCCCTGCGGCAGCAACTCTGCGATACCGGCCGGCACGGGCAGGATTCCCGCCTTGTCCGCCCGATCCCCGGTCACTCCTACTGCAGCCTCGACGGGAATCGACGACACAACCTGCCCGTCACCGCGAGCCGGGATGGAGGCCATCCGGCTGCGGAGTTCCGCCAACCGCTCCTGGCGGGACACGCCCGCCGCCTCGGCAACGCTCTCTACCACCGTCACTTCGTCATCCCCGTCCTGCGATACTTCCGGCAATCTTTTTCAAGCCGGCAAACCACGGGGAAGTCGGGGTCTGACACGCATCGAACAGACAACACAATCGAACATAGTTTCGATTCGTTTCCAGTAAAGCCTGCCCCTGAGGACCCGTCAAGCAGCGACAAAAGTCCGAAGTTCACACAAACCTCGAGGGTCACACCCGTATCAATCCTCTAACCTGGAGTGGTGACATCTCGAGAGCAGACAGGGAGGGGCATCGGCCCTGAATACCTGCTGGCAGGGCGGTACCGACTCCGATCCAAAATCGGCGGCGGCGGCATGGGCGCCGTCTGGCTGGCCCGCGATACCCTCCTCAGCCGTGATGTCGCGGTGAAACAGGTCACAACCACCGCCGGACTCGACAACGAGAGCGCCGAGGAGATCCGCGCTCGAACACTTCGTGAAGGCCGCAACGCCGCCAAACTCTCGCACCCGCATTCCATCGGCATGTACGACGTCGCTCTCGAAGCCGGTGAACCGTGGCTGGTCATGGAGTACTTCCCATCCCGCAGCCTCGCACAGGCCATGAACCTCGCCGACACTCTGCCACCCCTCGAAGTTGCTCAGATCGGCGCTCAGATCGCCGCAGCACTCGCAGAGTCGCACGCTGCCGGAATTGTGCATCGAGACATCAAACCGGGCAACATTCTTATTGCCGATCGCGGCGACTCCCTGGGCATCGTCAAGATCAGCGACTTCGGAATCGCGCGCGCCAAGGGCGACGGATCGGACCGTCAAGACGAAGTCATCACCGGCACCCCCGCATACTTCGCCCCCGAAGTGGCCCGCGGCGACGATCCCACCGAAGCGAGCGACGTCTTCTCCCTCGGCTCGACCCTCTTCACGGTGATCGAAGGACAACCACCCTTCGGAATCGACTCCGACGCAATTGCATTGCTGCACCGAGTCGCCAAAGCCGAGATCTACCGTCCCACCAAATCCGGACCGCTCACAGACGTGCTGCTCCAACTTCTCGAACCGGACCCGACACGTCGGCCCACCATGGCCAAGGCCCGCGACGCACTCGCCGCGGTAGCAACCGGGGGCGGTTCCGTCGATCAGCTGATCGACATCCCCGTGTTCTCGTCCGACGGAGCGGTTCCGGCGTGGGCACACCGCACCACCCAGCTCCCCGACCCGCACCGACGCAATCGACTGGTGGGCCCCACGGTCACCGGACTGCCTGCAGTGCAACAGAATACGCCACTCGGCTCTGTCCCCAGCCCGCTCGACCTGTTCTCGTGGCCCCCTCGGATACCCACCGGCCCCGCCGACGCGAGCACCCGGGACAAAGTGGTCGCCTGGGCGCCACTGGCCATGACCGCAATGGTGGCGATCATCATCGCGGCCATACTGATCGTGCTTGTACTGGTGTTCACGGTTTAAATATTTGCTACTTCAGCGCCGACGCAGCCGGCCTGATGTTGGCGTTGAGATGAAACAGGTTGTGCGGATCGTACTGTGCCTTGATCCTGGACAGGCGTGCATACTTGCCGGATCCGTACGAACTGCGAACCCGCTCTTCGTCCACATCGGTCATGAAATTGACGTAACCACCAGGATTGGTCGACAAGGGACGCAACGCTTCCCAGATATTGCGCACCCACGTTCGATCCAGATCCAGAGTCCCGGCATCCGTCGCCGTAGCCGTCATGTTGCACACGTAGTGCGGGGCACGGGAACCACCGAACGCCGTATCGTCGTCGCCGACGGCGGTGAACGCACCCTGCAGCGGAAAGATCGGGATGAACGACATCGGTGACGACTTCTTCACCGCATGTTCGGTCAGAACACCGATCACGTCATCGGAGAGATCCCCTAGGTCCAGAGCTTTCTCGTACGCGTACGCACCCCACGGTTCGGCATCGTCGAGCATCGACTGCAACCCCGTGTACGGGAGCGGCGTGACGAACTCGAACAGCGGCGGCAGCCCTTCCCTGATGGGCGCAATCACCTGCGCATGCTCCTCGGCGGAACCGAAACCTGCCACCAGCAAGGCATATCCGGGATGAAAGTGGAACTGCTCCGGTACAAACGCCGCGGGCGGCGCGGACAGGCTCGAAGCAATCAACGCACCCGTGTTGCGGGGCAGAGCCGGCACCACGTCGCGGCACAGACGCAGCGCATCCGGTCCGTCGTCCATCCCCCAGAAGAAGAACCCGAGATGCACTTCCGGCCCGATCGCGCTCAGCCGGTACTCGAACTCGGTCACCACACCGAAATTACCTCCCCCGCCTCGCAACGCCCAGAACAAATCGGGATGGTTCTCTTCCGACGCGCGCACGACCTCACCGTCGGCAAGCACAACCTCCGCCGACGCCAGATTGTCGATCGACAATCCGAGCGTTCGCGTCAGCCACCCCATGCCGCCGCCGAGTGTCAGACCGCCCACTCCGGTATCGCTGATCACCCCACCTGTCACAGCCAGGCCGTGTTCCTGCGTCGCGGCGTCCAGGTTCGCCAACGTCGCCCCGCCACCTACGCGCGCCCTACGCGCCGACGGATCAACAGTGACGTTGTTCAGTGCACTGAGATCGATCATCAGACCGCCCTCACACACCGAGGCCCCACGATACGAATGCCCACCACCTCTGACAGACACCTCCAAGTCATGTTCTCTGGCATAACCCAGTGCCGCAGCCACATCCGACGGCGAAAGGCACCTGGCGATCCCAGCCGGGCGGTGATCGATCGAGCCGTTCCAGATGGCCCGCGCGTCGTCGTAGCCCGAATCTTCCGGGCCGAAAACCGGGCCGGTGACGGACGATCTCAACGGCGCAATATCAATGCTTGTCATGACGTACTCCTGACACCGGTGACGAGTAGATACTCCCAGTCCATACCCGGAGAATCCCCTCCGGCGCTGGAATCTCCTCCTGCGCTGTACTTGCGAGCCAAGTCGACGAGATCGCGGTCGAGGGCCTCCACCTTGGCGTCGTCGCCCGCAATATTGCGGTAGACGGCGATGGTCGGTCCGTAATTCTCCTTGAAGAAGTCGCGGAAGTCTTCCGGATCACGGAACCTGCTCACCTGCAGCACTTCTCGACGCGCAGTCAGGTCGCGAACTCGGTCACCGAACAGCTCACGAACATGACTCTCCTCACCCCACAACGGCGGTGGCTGCGAACCAGGAGGTGGCGCAGGTGCATACGGTTTCATGGCTTTGAACATCTCGCCGATGAAACCTGTTGGTGTCCAACTCAGTACAGCGATCCTGCCGCCTTCCTTGCACACTCGAACAAGCTCGTCCGCTGCCCGCTGATGATGCGGCGCAAACATGACGCCGACGCACGAGAGCACCACGTCGAACTCACCGTCTTCAAACGGTAGATCCTCGGCATCAGCCTCCCGCCACTCGAGTTCGACATCCGCGTCGGCTGCCATCTTCCTTCCCGCATCGAATAATTCGGGAGTCAAGTCCGTTGCCACCACCTGCGCGCCGAGTGCCGCCGCAGGAATAGCCACATTGCCGGAACCTGCCGCGATGTCGAGAACCCGATCACCGGCGCGCACGCCGCCTGCCGCCGCCACAACAGGCCCGAGTTCCGGGATGACCTCCGTTGCCACCGCAGGATAATTGCCCAACCCCCACATCACCCGGTGCTTGGATTTAAGGGCTCGGTCCACATCCACTGCTTCAGTCATTATCGTTCTCCTCCATCAATTTTCGCAGTACCGATTTCCACTCTGACCTCGACGTTACGACCATCGAGTGTCACCGATCCAGTACTGGATCTGTACCAGCCCCACGCATCGGCCTACGATTGACAAGTGGGGTCGTCGTACCGCCAGTTCTGCCCCGTCGCCAAGGCGATGGAGCTACTCGACGAGCGCTGGACGCTCCTGGTCCTGCGCGAACTCATGATGGGAAGTACCCATTTCAACGACCTACGACGCGGCCTTCCCCGCATGTCTCCGACGTTGCTGTCCAAACGTCTGCACCAACTCACTGCCGCCGGAATCACCTACCGAGACAACACCGACGGTGTCGTCACTTACCGCCTCACCGACGCCGGACGCGAACTCCGCCCCGTCGTCGAAGCCCTGGGGATCTGGGGCACCCGCTGGATCGGCGAACTCGGCGACCAGGATCTCGATCCCAAACTCCTGCTGTGGGACATGCATCGACGGGTGGATCACTCCGCTGTGCCCGACGGAAAAACAGTGGTGCACTTCGTCTTTTCCGAAATCGATCGGCAGTCACGAAACTGGTGGCTGGTCATCAACTCCGACGAGGTCGACGTCTGTGACCTCGACCCGGGTTTCGAGGTCACCGTGTCCGTATCTGCCGGGCTCAGGCCGTTGACCGAGATCTGGCGCGGCGACCTGACGTGGTCCGACGCCATTCGATCAGGTGAGGTCACCATTTCCGGGCCGGAAGCCCTGCGTCGCAGTTTGCCTTCGTGGTTCGAACTGTCCACCTTTGCATCCGTTCCCCGACCCGCTTAGCGCACGCCCCACCAGGCTCGTTCCGTCCTGTTACAGAGCTGTTGCAGACCGTGACACCGTCGACGAACAGTGACGACCTCCTGGTGACACTGACCGAGCAGTCTCTGCACTATGCCCAGCCACCGCGGAATCGCCGGCCCCGTCGCACACCGAGCAGTCGCACACCGAGCAGTCGCACTCGGAGCAGTCACACTCGGGGCGCTCATGCTCAGCGCGTGTTCGTACACCGAGGCGGCCACGCCCAAGAGCGATCACTACCTTGCCACTCAACCTGATTCAGGACCCTCAGGCGGCGAGATCGCGGACGGCCTCAGCGCGGCGGACACCCATATGCCCGCGCTGGCCCGCCTCGATTCCGCACTTCTCGCGGCGCTGCAGATGGCCGCAGCGGATGCGCGGGCATCCGGGGTGGACATGCATGTCACGTCGGGTTGGCGATCAGCCGCATACCAACAGCGACTGTTCGACGAAGCCGTAGCCAAGTACGGCAGCGTGGACGAAGCGTCCAAGTGGGTGCACTCCCCGAGTCTGTCCAAGCATGTCAGCGGACAGGCAGTAGACATCGGACCGACGGATGCCGACGACTGGCTTATCCAGCACGGCAGCGACTACGGCCTCTGTCAGACCTATGCAAACGAGATGTGGCATTTCGAACTGGCGACCACTCCAGGTGGCGAATGCCCACCCCAACGCAGCAACCCCTCGGACGAAAGACCGGAAGGCTGACCATGACACGAGTCAAACCAGCGAGACTGTTTGCCGCACTGGCACTCTTGATCCTCGGAGTAATCGAGTTCGAATTGGCGGTCAACACTGCCGGTGGCCAGATCGTCGATCAACAACTCATGGTGGGCGCGGCCACGTCTGAAGTCCTCGGAGTGTTCTCCACTGAGTTCATCGGCCTGCTCACCCCGATCCTGATAGTGGGAGGAGTGCTCGTGGTACTCATGATCACGTTGCGCAACAACCCGATTGCGCTGGCACTGCGCGTCGCCGTCGTGACCCTCGGCCCCATCACGACGGCCTGGGTTCTCAAACAGTCGCTGGATCGACCAGACCTGAACGGTCTTGTCATGCATAATTCCTTCCCCAGCGGGACTCTCACCGCCATCGCTGCTCTGGTCTGCGCGATAGTGCTCGTCACACCCGCCAGGTGGCGGGGCGTCGTCGCCGTCAACGGCGCACTGATCACCATCGGGACCGCAATCTCGGTAGTCGTGTTGCAATGGCACCGGCCGAGTGACGTGCTGGGTGCACTACTCCTCGTCGGTTGCTACACCCTCGCCGTGTCGGCATTTCCGTTGAACACCACCGCCGCACGGCACGCGGTACTGGCAAACTCCGGCAACGAACGGCTCTCGAAAGTGTGACACCTGTACCGTGGGCTGACCGAGATTGCTCCGACCGCGGAAGGCCCCTAATCATGGTGAATATCCTTTTCATCGAGGACGATCCAGCCGTGGCCGAGGCAATCACGTTGGGACTGAACCGACTCGGGCACAACGTCAGCCATCGCCCCGACGGCAACAGTGATTTCGACGACGTACTCACCACCACCGACCTCGTCCTGCTCGACCTCGGACTCCCGGGTGCCGACGGTTACGAGATCTGTCGACGCATCCGCACGCGTAGTTCGATCCCGATCATCATTCTCACCGCTCGATCCGACGATATCGACACCGTTGCCGGCCTCGAGGCCGGCGCCGACGACTACGTCGTCAAACCGGCCAGTCCGCGTGTCCTCGACGCTCGCATCAAAGCCGTCGTGCGTCGGTCGGCGCCCGCAACGACGCGAACAGATGCAGTACCGGCGGCAGAGACATTCGGCGACTTGGAACTGGATCGATCGTCATTGCAGGTCCGCAAGGGCGGAACGCTGCTGACCCTGACCCCGACCGAGCTCCGACTGATCCTGGCACTGACCGAGAATCCCGGACAGGTTCTCAGTCGTCGACAGTTGTTGTCCGCAGCCTGGGACCAGGAGTACCTGGGCGATTCCCGAATCGTCGACGCAGCGGTGCAGCGACTGCGTGGAAAGATCGAGGACGACCCGGCCGTACCGACAGTCATCGAAACCGTGCGTGGCTTCGGATATCGCTTCAACACCGGCTCAGGTCGATGAGACCGGCCTGGCTGCGCGTCGACGGTCTGCGGACCCGGCTCGTGCTGGTGTTCATCGCAATCGTCCTGATCATCGCCGGAGGAACAGCCGGCGCGGTATCGCTCATGGCGCGGTCGTGGATCTATTCCAATGCTCAGGACGTGGCAACGGCACAATTTCGCGACGAGCTACAGTCCCTCGACGGCATGCCGGTGGACGGATTGACACCCGCCAACCTCTCACAGGTCTTCCCATCCGACCTGACGCTGATCACAGACGGTGAAGTAGTTCGCCAAGGATCCGTCGATCCCGCGACGATCCCGCCGAGCTTCGACAACGGTTTGGACAGTTCGAAACTGATCCGCTTCGAGAGACTCGACTCCGAGCGCATCCTGCTGGGGATGTCCGTCAACGTCACGGACACGACCGCGGAGGACGGCTACGACAACCAGACACTGGTGAAAGCTGTCACCGTCCGGCCACTGGTGGGGGTACAGGACAAGTTCGACGACCTGCTCCGAGTCGTCGGTCTCACCCTCGCTGCCGGCGTGCTGGTCAGCGGTCTGCTCGGCTTCTGGATCGCGTCGACGCTGGTACGTCCGCTCAAGCGTCTCGACGCGGCCGCCGCCCGTGCCGCCGACGGCGATCTCAGCGTCCGCCTTCCGGAAAACGGAGTAGCCGAACTTGCCCAGGTGACAACAACATTCAACAACATGGTCGCGCGCAACGAAGCGGTGATCAAAGGTCTCGAAGAATCCGAAGAGCAGGCAAGACGGTTTGTCGCCGACGTCTCTCACGAGCTGCGAACGCCACTGGCCGCACTGGTGCCGGTCAGTGAAATACTGCGCGAAGAGATCCCCAACCTTCCGCCCGACGCCGGTGCCGCCGCACGCATCGTGAGCAGTGAGATCGGCAAACTCACTCGACTCGTCGAGGATCTGATCGAGATGTCTCGCCACGACTCACAACAGGCACGCCTCGTCCTCGACGACGTCGATCTCGTCGAACTGACCGAGCGCACGCTGGAGAGCCGCGGCTGGACCGAAACCGTCGAGCTCGACGCGCCTGAAAGCATCAGCAGCAGAGTGGATTCGCGTCGGATCGACATAGTCGTCGCCAACCTCGTCGGCAACGCACTGCGGCACGGTTCACCCCCGGTACGCGTCGAACTCAGCGCCGAACCCGGCTACGCCGTCATCGCCGTCGTCGACCACGGACCCGGCATTTTGCCCCAGGACCGGCAGGCAATCTTTCGCCGGTTCTACAAGGTAGACACCGCACGCGGACGCAGTGAGGGCAGCGGATTGGGACTTTCCCTCGCAGTCGAGAACATCCACTTGCACGGCGGCACCATCAGCGTCGACCCAGTGGACGGAGACACGGTCTTCACCGTTCGCCTCCCCACTGCCGGCCACGAGGCGTGACCACATTTTGGGATTCTAGTTTCAGCATGTGAAACAGTCGGAGTACCGTCAGAGCCCTCAAGCCAAGAAGGATCGGGAGGCTCACCATGACTGAGGCGTCACGGTTGGAAAAATCGGTAGTCACACCGCGGGCATGGACGATGCTTGCCCTCGGTGTTGCCGCCCAAGCCGCCGGAACCGTCTTCGTCAGCACTCCCGCCTTCCTGATCCCACTCCTGCATTCCGAGCACGGTCTCTCACTGGCGCAGGCCGGAACTCTGGCTGCAGCGCCCACTTTCGGTATGGTCCTCACGCTCGTGGCCTGGGGAGCGTTGGCCGACAGATTCGGAGAGAAGTGGGTCATCTCGATCGGACTTGCCTTGACCGCCGTTGCGGCCCTGGCTGCCACCACCACCGACAATTACGCGTTGCTCGGTATCGCGTTCCTGTTCGGCGGCATGTCGGCCGCCAGCACCAATGCCGCCAGCGGACGCGTGGTTGTCGGCTGGTTTCCGAAGGACCGCCGCGGATTGGCGATGGGCATCCGGCAGATGTCCCAACCCTTGGGCGTCACCATCGCGTCGCTCACCGTTCCGACGCTGGCTGCGCACTCGGGAATCGGTTCGGCGGTTGCTCTGTCCGTGATTCTCAACGGCGCGCTCGCAGTGGTCTGCGCACTTGCCCTGGTCAATCCCCCGCGGCCTGCCACCACCGCACAGGCACCCGTCGCGGCCGCCAACCCCTACCGTTCGAACTCCTTCCTGTGGCGGATCCACCTGGCGTCAGCTCTCCTGGTGTTTCCGCAGTTCACACTGTCGACATTCGGACTGGTCTGGCTGATCAACGAACAACACTGGGAGGCCGCCCCGGCCGGCCTGCTCATCGGAGCGTCGCAGTTCGTCGGGGCGCTGGGACGCATCGTCGTCGGGATGTGGAGTGACCGCGCCGGTAGCCGGGTCGGCCCGCTTCGCCTGGTGTCGATGTCTGCCGCCGTTGTCATGCTGGCCATGGCTGCCGCCGACGCCGCCCCGTGGGGAATCCCGGCGTTGGTGCTGCTGATCGCTACCACTGTCAGTGTCGCGGACAACGGCTTGGCGTTCACGTCCGTCGCCGAAGCGGCCGGGCCTACCTGGCAGGGAAAAGCGTTGGGCGCTCAGAACACCGGACAATTCATTGCCGCGTCCGCCGTGGGGCCGGTGGTCGGCGCACTCATCGGTGTGGTCGGGTATCCCATCGCGTTTGCGATAGTCGCCGCCTTCCCCGCCGCGGCAATCCCGTTGGTACCGAGCCACGATCGAGATATCAGCGTCTAGTCCAGCGCCTAATCCTGGGCCCGACTCGGTTGTACCGCAGGCCCCGTCAGATCACAATGTGGTTTGCAGGCAACCGAATCCGTTTCCGGCATCGGCGGCGCCGCCGGAGCGCGGATCAGTACCGCCGCGATAGCCGCACCGAGCAACAGCAGTCCCACACAGATGTACATCGCGATCGTGAATCCGTCGGAGAACAGCGCCGGATCCGCCAGAGCTTCGGTGTTGATCCCCGCGATTCCCGGCAACGCGGCAACAGCCAGGAGCTGACTGGTTCGCGCAACGGCGTTGTTCACACCCGACGCAATTCCCGACTGCTCCACCGGAACCGAACCCAGCACAGCCGCGGTCAGCGGCGCCACCATCACCGACAAACCCAATCCGAACACGAGAACTCCGGGTAGCACGTCGGTGAGGTACGACGCGTCGACCCCGATCCTCGTCATCAACACCAATCCCACTGCAGCCACTGCCGGCCCGGCGGTCATCGGCAACCGGGGTCCGTGAATCTGCGCGTACCTACCGGCGCGCGAGGAAAAGAGCAGTAGCGCCACCGTGATCGGCACCGTAGCGACCCCCGCTGCCACCGGCGAATAGCCCGCGACCAGCTGCAACTGCAGCACCAGCAGGAAGAACACACCGCCAAGCGCCGCGTATACCGCCAGAGTCACCAGATTGGCGGCGACAAACATTCTCGACCGGAACAGCGACGGCGGCACCACCGCACTCGGCGACCGTCGCTCCACAACGACAAACAGGCACAACACGAGAGCGCCGACCACTCCCGCGACCAGGTTCATCTCGATCAACCCGTAGGTCAACGCACCGAGACCGACTACCGCACAGGCAGATCCGAGAACATCCAGACGTTCCGGAGGATGCGGGTCGCGACTCTCCGGAACGTGCCGCACACTCGCCCACACGACAAGAGCAGCCAGCGGCAAGTTCAGGAAGAACACCGACCGCCACCCGGCGACCTCAACGAGCCAGCCACCGAACAGCGGACCTATCGCTCCCGCAACTCCCCCGAGTCCAGACCACAAACCGATGGCAGCGCCCCGATCCTCCTCACGCAACGACGCCGAGATGATGGCCAGACTGCCCGGCGTCAGCAGTGCCGCACCCACGCCTTGCAGGATTCGCGCCACCACCAAAAATGTGATGTCGGGAGCAATGCCGCACAGCAGCGACGCCACCGCGAACCACACCGTGCCCCACACGAACACCCGGCGCCTACCCCACCGGTCCCCCAGAGCGCCGCCGAGCAGAATCAACGACGCCAGAGCCAACGTGTACCCGCTGAGCGTCCACTGCAGGCCCGCTACCCCGGAACCCAACTCCTCGCCGATGTGCGGCAGCGCGATGTTGACCACCGTGCCGTCGAGAAGAGCCATGCTCGAACCGAGAACCGTGGCGGCAACAACCCAACGCCCACGACTCGACGCCAGCGCCAGTGGTTCTGTCATGTGGTCCATGGTGCGCGTTCGTGGACGCTCGCGGAAGAGTTCAGTCGATCTGGCGGCGATGAGCCCAGCGTGTCAGCGCATTGCGATTGGACTGCTGAGTCTTTCGCAGGACATTGGACGCATGCGTCTCGACGGTTTTCACGGAGATCACCAACTCCTCCGCAATCTCGCGGTAGGTGTACCCCCGCGCGAGCAACCGCAGGACTTCGAGTTCACGGGGAGTCAGTGAATCGAGTTCCGGATCGAGTTGTGGTTCCGGTGCCGCGGATCGACCGGTAAAGGAGTCGAGCACAAAACCCGCCAGCCTGGGCCCGAAGACGGCGTCGCCGCCTGCGACCCGGCGGACACCGTCGGCCAGTTCGGCACCCGAAATCGTCTTGGTGACGTAGCCCCGAGCACCCGCCCGGATTACCGCGATGACGTCCTCAGCCGCATCGGAAACGCTGAGTGCCAAGCACACCGGACCGGAATCTATCCCGCGCAGCACAGCCACTCCGCCGCCGTCCGGCATGTGTACGTCGAGCAGGACCACGTGGGGTTTCGTGGAGTTGATCCCGGCGATCGCTTCGGCCACCCCGCCGGCCTCACCGACAATCTCCATGTCGTCTTCACGGGACAATTCGGCCCGAACCCCGGAGCGGAACACCCCGTGATCGTCGACAAGGAATACGCGATACGGGGGTGTGGGCAAAACTGTCACTGGGGCGCTTCCTCCGGGTTGTCGACAAGGTCGGCGGGCTCGTCCCACTGTAAGTCAGAGTCGGTGCTCGTCTTGCCCCCGAGCGGCATGTGTACCCGGATTTCCGTCCCCTTGCCGATGGTGGAGCGAACCACGACGCGGCCACCACGACGCTCGATCCGGCCGCGAATCGACTTGGCCAGACCTTGACGGTCCTCTGGTACCGCGTCGACGTCGAATCCGACACCGCGATCTCGAACGAAGATGCTCACCTGATCACCTTCCACCTCGGCAAACAGGTTGATCTCCTTCTCGCCGGAGTGCTTCGCGGCGTTGACCAGAGCCTCACGCGTAGCGCCGAGAAGTGCGGTGAACGCTTCCTTCGGCAGACCGTCCTCGCCGTCCAACTGCACGTCACCCACCGTCACCGGACGCACCGTCACACCGTGCTGATCCTCCACCTCACCCGCGATGATCTTGAGCCCTTCGGTCAGGCTCGTGTGGTCGATCTCGCCGCCACTGAACAACCACTTCCGAAGCTCGCGCTCCTGCCCACGGGCAAGCCGCGCCACTTCCACCGGATTGTCGGACTGCTTCTGGATCAACGCCAACGTCTGCAACACCGAATCATGCAGGTGTGACGCGATCTCTTCACGCTCGTCGTTGCGAATTCGAGCGGCCCGCTCAGCCCCGAGCGCCCGCCACATCCGCAACCACAACGGAACCGTCAGCAAACCGGCGCCGATCAACGTCACGACGACGGCCAACAACGACGACCGCAACGCGTCGATGTCGACTTGCGCCAACACCACGACCGCCAACCCCAGCACGATCATCGATGCGCCGCCGACCACGCGCGTCCACGTCAGGACGGTCGGCCGCGCCGGCAACCCGATGACGGTACGAGGGCCTTCGGAATCGAACTCCCGCCACACCAGTGCCGCACCGACCGCAACAACAAAAAACGGCGCCAGTACAGAACCCGCCGTGCCGCTGAACAACCACGACAACGCCGCCGCACCGCCCAGACCGAGAACGGCCAGACCGTAAGCACGCTGACGCTCTGCCGCGCTCGGCTTCTCGGTGTCGGTACCCGCCGACACGAAAACCCAGAGAATTCCGTACGCGACGATGCCCGCACCGGCCATCGCAGCCAGAATCGCAAACGCAACACGGACCTTCAGCGCGTCGATACCAAGGTGATCCGCGATACCGCCGGCAACACCACCCACAATTCGACCGCCGGAGCGCCGCTCCAACTTTCGTATCGGCAGCGGCGCACTCACGAGCGCGGGATCAGACACAGATTGCACATAGTCGATACTGGCACGAACCATGCTCGAGCACATCAGGGTCCAACCCTGAAGTCAGGCCAGGAGCGCGCCAAAGATCAGGGTTCACCCCTGATGCGGCAACACCCCCGAACACACCACGATGGAGCCATGAGTAATCCGACCTTCCAGGAACAGATCAACGATCTGTGGCGGACCCGCCCCGTGCGTCTACCGGACCAGGGTCACGTTGCCGGCGTATGCGCAGGAATCGGATACCGATACGGTGTCGACCCGATCCTCGTGCGCGTTGCCTTTGTCATCTCCACCATCTTCGGCGGCTCGGGAATCTTGCTGTACGTCGTGGCCTGGCTGACTTTCCCGCGCGCCGACATCGGCCAAACCGCAGCGGCGCCGGGTCGTCGCCACCGCTCGGACAAGCACACCAAAACCATCGTCCTGGTGGTAGCCCTTGCTATCGCCGCGACTACGATCGGTCCGCTCGGCGCCGGCCAGGGCGGTTCCGGACTGATCGGCGTCATGCTGATGCTCGGCGGCCTGTGGCTGCTCTACCAACGCCAACCTGTCCCACCGGTGCTGCCACCTTCGTCCACGCAGCACATCGGCGCCGGAACGGTCTATCCCGGAACAGGATTCACCCCGGGACCATTCACCCCGGGATACTTCGCCCCGAACCAGCCGCCGACGTACACGCCGTATACCAAGCTTCCTGACAGCTACGTTCCCACGGATCCAGCCGCAGCAACTTCGTCATCGGAATCGGCACCAGCAGTTGATCTTTCGAAGAGCGAGCCCGCCATCACGCCGCCCGCGTGGGACCCGCTCGGCGTTGCTCCCTTCGCCTGGGATCTCCCCGACCCCGTGACCAAGAACCCTCCCCTGCTACCGCTTCCGCCTCGCCGTCGACGCTCCCGCTGGACCCTGACCGTCCTGGGCCTGGCGATCATCGCCGCCACCGCAGTCGGTGCCGCAGGCGCAGCAACCGGCAACGACTGGTTCACCCCCGGCCGTGTCGGGGCAGTCGGACTTGCCGTGATCGCACTCGGATTGATCTTCGGGGCGTTCTTCCGCAAGGGATACGGGCTGCTGATCGTCACCGGACCGCTCGTCGGCTTCGTGATCCTCGCGTCGCTGGTTTACCCGCTCGAGTTCGACGCGTCAGGTGAGCAGAAGTGGACACCGGCCAGCGTGTCCGAGATTCAGTCCTCGTACTCCGGCGGCTTCGGCAGCTTCACACTGGATCTGAGCGAGCTCACGTTCACCGAGGACAAGACCATCGACGTCTCGGCGGCATTCGGCGAGTTCAAGGTATTGCTGCCGCCGACGGTCAAGGCACAGAACGACTGCACAGTCGTGATGGGTGACGGATCCCGTTGCCTCGACGGTGGAGTCCACGCCGGCGCAGCGGCCGGACCTGATGCCCCCACCGTGACGATCAACGCCAAAGCCACATTCGGAGCCTTGGAGGTACACCAGTAATGAGCGACTACGACGACATCGGCAACAGCACCGAAGAACACGAGGAAACCTCGAAATCCAAGCGTCCGTCCGCACTTCTGCTCATCGCGGGAATCGCGGCATTCCTGGTCAGCGGATGGGCACTACTCGGACCCTTCTCCCTTGCCCCGGCAGCAGACATTCAATTCCGGTGGCTGTTCGTGGGAGCAGCAGTCATCGCCGGCCTACTGCTGGTGATTCTGCCGAACCGCAAATAGCTCGAACCACAAATAACACTGTGCGCCTTCATCAACCGCGGTCGGTTGATGAAGGCGCACAGCAATCAGCTCACTCCCACTCGATCGTTCCCGGCGGCTTGCTCGTCACGTCGAGAACAACGCGGTTGACGTCCGGAACCTCATTGGTGATGCGCGTGGAAATGCGCTCGAGAGTCTCGTACGGCAAGCGCGTCCAGTCTGCGGTCATCGCGTCTTCACTCGAGACCGGACGCAAGACGATCGGGTGGCCGTAGGTCCGGCCGTCGCCCTGCACGCCCACGCTGCGCACGTCGGCGAGGAGGACAACCGGGCACTGCCAGATCGTTCCGTCGAGGCCTGCGGACGTGAGTTCTTCACGCGCAATGGAATCCGCCTGGCGGAGGATTTCGAGGCGGTCACGGGTGACCTCGCCGATGATGCGGATACCAAGGCCCGGTCCGGGGAACGGCTGGCGTCCGACGATCTCTTCCGGCAAGCCGAGTTCGCGGCCGACTGCGCGGACCTCGTCCTTGAACAACAGGCGCAGCGGTTCGACCAGCTTGAACTGCAGATCTTCCGGCAGGCCGCCGACGTTGTGGTGGCTCTTGATGTTTGCGGTGCCGGTGCCGCCACCGGACTCCACGACGTCCGGGTACAGGGTGCCCTGAACGAGGAAATCGACGGTTGCGCCCTGAGAAGCGTTCTCGCCCAGGACATCGCTGACAGCGCCTTCGAAGCTGCGGATGAATTCGCGGCCGATGATCTTGCGCTTGGTTTCGGGATCGGTGACGCCGGCCAGTTCACCGATGAAGGTGTCGGCGGCGTCGACCGTGATCAGGCGAGCGCCCGTCGCGGCAACAAAGTCCTTCTCCACCTGGGTGCGCTCGCCGGCACGCATCAGACCGTGGTCGACGAACACACAGGTCAACCGGTCGCCGATAGCGCGCTGAACCAATGCAGCCGCAACAGCGGAGTCGACTCCACCGGACAGACCACAGATGGCATGGCCGTCGCCGACCTGCTCACGCACCTGCTCGATGAGCGCGTCGGCGATGTTGGACGCCGTCCACGCTGCCGGAATACCGGCGATCTCGTGCAGGAAGCGGCTCAAAACCTGCTGTCCGTGCGGGGAATGCAGAACCTCGGGGTGGTACTGAACGCCGGCGAGCTTACGGGCGCGATACTCGAACGCTGCGACGGGAGCGCCGTCACTGGTCGCGGTGACCTCGAATCCCGAAGGCGCTTCGGTGACGGCGTCGCCGTGGCTCATCCACACCGGCTGCGTCGCGGGAAGTCCGTCGTGGAGCAGGCCACCGGACACCGAGATGTCGGTGCGGCCGTATTCACGGGTGCCGGTCTCGGCCACGGTGCCGCCGAGAGCTCCGGCCATCGCCTGGAATCCGTAGCAGATGCCGAACACCGGAATGTCGTGGTCGAACAGTGCCGGATCGAGCTTCGGAGCGCCGTCGGCATACACGCTGGACGGCCCGCCGGAGAGCACCACAGCCAAGGGCTTCTTGGCCACGATCTCCTCGACGGTCATGGTGTGCGGAATCACCTCCGAGTAGACCTTGGCCTCACGGACTCGACGTGCGATCAGCTGCGCGTACTGCGCACCGAAGTCGACGACAAGAACTGGTCTCTGCTGCTCGATATCTGCCACACGTGCAGTCTAATCGCCCCAGCTAGCGAACCTGCGCACCCCCGGACTCTGCGCAGCATACGAGAGTCAGGGGGCGACGAAGATCACCTCGCTACGCCACAGTGTTATGCCACTTCCGGCGCTGCAGTCTTCTTTCCACCCGTGATCTTCACAATCGGAAGAACCAGTGCCGCCGGTGCCGACGCCGGTACCACCGGCGACTTGGGAGCGATCGGCGTCAACCGCTCGTAGCCACTGCCCTGAGCTGGACGAAGGTCTGCCTCCCCCTTGTTCGGCCACAGCGACGCCGCGCGCTCGGCCTGCGCCGCGATGGTCAGCGACGGGTTCACACCGAGGTTCGCGGACACCGCGGCACCGTCGACGACGCTGAGCGTCGGGTAGCCGAAGACGCGGTGATACGGATCGATCACGCCGCGATCGGCGTCCTCGGCGATAGCGCAACCGCCGAGGAAGTGCGCCGTCAGCGGGACGTTGAAGATCTCGCCCCACGTGCCGCCGGCAACGCCGTCGATCTTCTCGGCAACCCGACGCGTCGCGTCGTTGCCCTCGGGGATCCACGTCGGATTCGGCTGACCGTGGCCCTGCTTGCTGGTGACCTTGCGACGGCCGAACAGGCCCTTCTTCGTGTACGTGGTGATGGAGTTGTCGAGGTTCTGCATGACCAGGGCGATGATGGTTCGCTCGCTCCAGTCCTTGACCGTGAGCATGCGCAGCATCTGATACGGATTCTTCGCGACCACACCGAGGAACTTGACCCACCGTGGCTTGTCTCCACCGCCGTCGGTCATCAGCGTCTGCAGCAGGCCCATCGCATTGGAACCCTTGCCGTAGCGAACCGGCTCGATATGCGTGTCCTCGCTGGGGTGGAACGACGACGTGATCGCAACTCCGTGCGTGAGATCGAGATTGGGATCGACCTTGTATTTGCCTGCGCCGACAATGGATTCGGAGTTGGTGCGCGTGAGTTCGCCCAGTGTGCCGGACAGCTTTGGTAGCGCTCCGGTGTCCTTCATGTCGAACAACAGGTGCTGCGTTCCCCAGGTTCCGGCCGCGAGAATCACATGAGCGGCGGTGTACGTCCGACGGTTCTTGCGCGCGTATGCACCAGTGCGCTCGGTGAACACATCCCACGTGCCGTCATGGTGCTCGCGAAGTCCCGAGACGGTGGTCATGGGAATGATGTCGGCGCCCGCGGTCTCGGCCAAGCCGAGGTAGTTCTTGAGGAGCGTGTTCTTGGCGCCGTGGCGGCAGCCGGTCATGCACTCGCCACACTCGATGCACCCGGTGCGCTCGGGACCGACACCACCGAAGTACGGGTCGGCGGCTTTCTTGCCCGGCTCACCGAAGTACACCCCGACCGGCGTCTGAATGAAGGTGTCCCCGACGCCCATGTCGTCTGCGACCGACTTCATGATCTCGTCGGCCGGCGTCATGTGTGGGTTCCGCACAACACCGAGCATCTTCTGCGCCTGCTCGTAGTAGGGAGTGAGCTCGCTGCGCCAATCGGTGATGTGCGCCCACTGCTTGTCCTGGAAGAACGGCTCCGGCGGCTGGTAGAGCGTGTTCGCGTAGTTCAGCGAACCACCGCCCACTCCCGCGCCGGCCAGAATCAAGCAGTCGCGCAGCAGGTGAACCCGCTGAATACCGAAGCAACCCAGCTTGGGCGCCCACAAGAACTTCTTCAGATCCCAGCTCGTCTTCGCGAACTCTGCATCGGCGTACCGTCGACCCGCTTCGATGACACCTACCTTGTAGCCCTTCTCCACAAGACGAAGCGCGCTCACGCTTCCGCCGAATCCGGATCCGACAATCAGGACGTCGTAATCCGTCGCGCGTTGCTTGCCCATCAGGACACCTCCACCGTGAAAACGTAGTTACCCGTCAGTATGCACCCGAATGCTGTGACTGCCACCACAAGGGTGCCCTAAGCGTAACCATAAGTATCACCAACGCGCGAAAGTCCTGAACATAGACCTGTGGCCCTGACTTCCCATAGGAAGCCAGGGCCACAGATACAGACAAATCAGGCGCGGACTGTCAGTCCGACCTTCTGGAACTCCTTGAGAGTGGAGTAGCCGGCCTTTGCCATGGAACGGCGCAAACCGCCGACGAAGTTCAGCGAACCGTACGGATCGTCGGACGGCCCGGCCAGAACCTTGTCCAGCGAAGGCCGCTCGCCGTAGGAAACCGGAAGGAGCGCGCCACGAGGAACCGAAGGGTGCGCAGCAGCGGACGGCCAGTACCAACCGCCGCCTGCAGCTTCAGCCGACACAGCCAACGGCGTGCCGAGAACAGCAGCGTCCGCGCCGCACGCGATCGCCTTTGCCAGGTCACCAGACGTAGCGATGTCACCGTCGGCGATGACGTGGACGTAACGCCCACCCGTCTCGTCGAGGTAGTCGCGGCGAGCCGCAGCGGCATCGGCGATAGCGGTAGCCATCGGCACCCCGATACCGAGAACCTCACCCGTCGTGGTTGCACCCTCGGAAGAGCCGTAGCCGACGATGACGCCCGCCGCACCGGTCCGCATCAAGTGCAGCGCCGTGCGGTGGTCACTCACACCACCGGCGATAACCGGAACGTCGAGCTCGGAGATGAACGTCTTGAGGTTGAGCGGCTCTTCCTCCGTGCGCACGACATGCTCGGCGGAGATGATCGTGCCGTGAACGACCAGCAGGTCGATTCCGGCCTTGACCAGTGCCGGCGTCAGGGCGCGCGCATTCTGCGGGCTGACGCGAACCGCCGTCGTGACCCCCGCGTCACGAACCTGTGCGACCGCTGCTGCCAGCAATTCCGCCTGCAACGGCGCCGCATGCAGTTCCTGCAGGTAGCGGATCGCGGCGTCGACGCCACCGTCGGTTTCGGCGATCTCGACAAGACGAGCCAGCTTGGCCTCGACATCGGCATGACGGCCCCACAGGCCCTCGCCGTTGATGACGCCGAGCCCGCCGCGCTTGCCCAATTCGATTGCGAACGTCGGCGAGACCAACGCGTCCGTCGGGTGAGCGAGGATGGGAATGTCAAACCTGTACGCGTCGATCTGCCACGTCGTCGACACCTCCTTCGACGAACGAGTCCGCCGAGAGGGAACGATGTTCACATCGTCCAGTTCGTAGGTACGACGGGCCGTACGACCCATTCCGATTTCAACGAGGTCGCGCACGCGCGCCCCTTTCTCGTGACTGGTGAACTAGCGAACTGAACTTAGCGGGCAGCGTAATTGGGCGCTTCGACCGTCATGGTGATGTCGTGCGGGTGGCTTTCCTTGAGTCCCGCAGCCGTGATCTGGACGAACTGAGCGTTCTGGAGATGCTCGATCGTCGCAGAGCCCGTGTAACCCATTGCCGCACGCAAACCGCCGGTGAGCTGATGCGTCACCTGCGAGAGCGGTCCGCGGAACGGAACACGACCCTCGATGCCTTCCGGAACCAACTTGTCCTCGGAGAGAACGTCGTCCTGGAAGTAGCGATCCTTGGAGTACGACTTGGCCTCACCGCGCGACTGCATCGCGCCCAGTGAGCCCATACCGCGATAGCTCTTGAACTGCTTGCCGCCCACCAGGATCAGTTCACCCGGCGATTCGGCCGTACCGGCAAGGAGCGAGCCGAGCATGGCCGTCGACGCACCGGCGGCAAGCGCCTTGGCGATGTCGCCGGAGAACTGCAGACCACCGTCGGCGATCACGGGAATGCCGAGAGGCTTGCATGCCGCGACTGCTTCGAGGATGGCCGTGACCTGGGGAGCACCGACGCCGGCAATGACACGGGTCGTGCAGATGGAACCAGGACCAACGCCGACCTTGACGGCATCGACGCCTGCGTTGACGAGTGCCAATGCACCCGAGCGCGTAGCGACGTTGCCACCGATGATCTGAACCCGCTCGCCCAATTCGTGCTTGAGCTTGACGATCATGTCGAGAACATTGGACGAATGCCCATGTGCGCTGTCCACCACCAGTACGTCCACACCGGCGTCGGTAAGCGCCATCGCACGCTGGAAGGCATCGTCGCCCGCACCGACCGCAGCACCGACGAGCAGACGACCGTCACGGTCCTTGGTGGCAAACGGATGCTGCTCGGTCTTCACGAAGTCCTTGACCGTGATCAGGCCCGTGAGCTTGCCGTTCCCGTCCACGATCGGAAGCTTCTCGATCTTGTGACGGCGAAGCAGACCAAGCGCGACGTCAGCGGTGACGCCCTCTTGCGCTGTGATCAACGGCATCTTGGTCATGATCTCGGCGACCGGACGATTCTGGTCGACCTCGAAACGCATGTCACGGTTCGTGACGATGCCGACCAACTGTCCGGCGTCGTCGGTGACCGGCAGACCCGAGATGCGGAAGCGAGCGCACTTCGCGTCGACCTCACCCATCGTGTCCGACGGCTTACACGTGACCGGATCGGTGACCATGCCGGCCTCCGAACGCTTGACGGTCTCGACCTGGCCGGCCTGGACCTCCACGGACGAATTGCGGTGCAGAACGCCCATTCCGCCCGCGCGGGCCATGGCAATGGCCATCCGCGACTCGGTGACCGTGTCCATCGCCGAACTGACCAACGGGATTCGCAGACGGATATCGCGGGTCAGCTGACTCGACGTATCGACCTGGCTCGGAATGACATCGGACGCTGCAGGCAACAGCAGTACGTCGTCATATGTCAGCCCGAGCATCGCGACCTTGTTGGGGTCGTCTCCTCCGGTGTGTACATGCCCTGCAGAACTAGTCATGCGGTCAGGACCCTCCATGGACCTAGATTCGCCTGTTCGGCAGCCGCTGTAACAGCTGCCTCGAAGCGGATTACGAAAGCTGGATATCGGATAGAAGGCACCTGCACAGAAAGATATTCCTGGCACCTTTTCCCGGCGTTGAACACCATGGTATCGGGCCGCACATTGGTCCGAACCATCCCACCCACGCTGCAAGTACGCGTAACGAGTGGCGCTGACCCCCCTGACCTGCGTACCGTGGTGCTGTGCGTGATCAACTGCCTCCCGGTCTGCCGCCAGATCCCTTTGCCGGCGACCCCGCTGACCCTTCCGCGGCACTCGATGCCATCGAGCCGGGTCAACCACTCGACCCCCAAGAACGGCAGGCAGTCGAGGAAGATCTCGCTGACCTCGCCGTATACGAGGCTCTCCTCGCTCATCGTGGCATCCGCGGCCTCGTGGTGTGCTGCGAGGACTGCCAACAGGACCACTACCACGACTGGGACATGTTGCGGGCAAACCTGCTTCAACTCCTCGTCGACGGCACGGTTCGGCCTCACGAACCCGCCTACGATCCCATGCCTGAGGCATATGTCACGTGGGATTACTGCCGTGGATACGCCGACGCATCCATGAACGAAGCGATGCACGGCGACGGATTCGACGCCTGACAGACTGACAACAGTGGGGGGGGCCGCCCGCCCCCAGCCCCGCCCCGGGTGTTTTTGTCGGGTGGGCTGTACCACCATAGGCCGGGGGTTCTGGTGGGGGGCCCACCGAACCCCCCCCCCCCCCCCCCCGGGGGCCACTCCGGCGC
>NZ_JAWLRZ010000002.1:0-3803 GCF_033142425.1 Rhodococcus sp. IEGM 1366 | reverse complement strand
AGATTTACGGTGGCCGCCCCACTGTTTTTGATTCCGGTGCTACTGAACTACGTTGCTACTGATTTACGTTGCTGCCTAACAGGTCTCGCGACGCTCAGGACGGCGTGTTCACATTCGGCGACGTTGTTGTCGTCCTCGACGAGGACGGGGTAGTTGTCGTCGGCAACGTTGTCGTTGTTGTCGTCGTCGGGTTCGCCGACGGACTCGGGACTGTTGACGACGGCGCAACTATCGCTGGGTTGGGCGTCGATGTCGTCGGATTGGTACCCGGCAACTCCAGATCCGAGGTCGGGCCAGGCAAAACTGGAATCGACGTCACCGGCGGGGGCTCGAGCGTTGTCAGCCCGTCAGTTGTGGTCAACGGCGGCGGGGCAGCCTGAGTAGTTGTTTCCTGAACCTGGGTCATCAACTTGCCCCAGCGTTCTACGAGATCCGTCTTCGCCTGCGAATCCTTCACAGCACCGGCACGCTGGGCAGCGTTGTCCAGAACCTTCTTCGCTTCGGGAATATCCCCGGCGGCCAACAACCGCTCAGCCTTCTCGAGCTCGGACGTGGTGTCGATCTTCGCGACTGTCGAATTAGCTTCTTCCGTGAAGACAACCTGCTTCACACCCCACAGTGCGTCGCCCGGTTCAGCCCCGTACGTGAGCATCGAGCCGCCACCGATCACCACCGCTGCGACAGCTGCCGCAGCGGCAACGGGGCGCAGTAGACGAAGACGTGAACGAGAACGTTCGCGATCGGCAATGCTGGGGGGCGCCGATTCGATCGCTGCGATCACATCGTCGAGAAGTGGGCCCTCCGGCATCGGGGTCGACACGACGTCATCGCGCCACTTCGACAGAATCAACGCCAGTTCGTACTGCTCAGTGCTATCGGTTGCTACCGGCCCACCATGGGAAATTGCCTCGATCAGCGCGTCGTCGCGCCGAACCGCAGCCAGATCCACCGGTGCACCGTCGTCGGCGAGACCGGCTGTGAGGTCATCGAGATCGGAAGAATCACGATTCTCGTCTCTAGCCATAGCTCTCACCCGCTTTCGTTACTACTTTTTTCAGTTTCGCGATCGCCCTGTGCTGGGCGACTCGTACAGCTCCGGCGGTACTCCCGACGGCGGCGGCCGTTTCTTCAGCCGACAGTCCGACAACCAACCGGAGAATCAAGATCTCTCGATGCTTCTCCGGCAAGGTGCCGAGCAGTTCCTGCATGTGCCGGCTGGATTCCGAATCGAGCGCTCGCTGCTCGGGTCCATCGTCAAGTGCAATTACATCCGGTACTTCGGCTACGGGCTCCGACTTGTTACGGGCGGAGCTTCGATGGGCGTCAGCAACCTTGTGTGCAGCAATGCCGTACACAAAAGCCATGAAGGGGCGTCCCTGATCTTGATAACGCGGCAACGCGGTCATCACGGCGAGACACACCTCCTGCGCGACATCGTCGGCCGACAAGTGGCCTCTCTCCGCCGCACCCACCCGACCACGGCAATAGCGCACCACCATGGGTCGAATGTTTTCCAAAACCAAAGCTAGAGCTGTACGGTCGCCCTGCGCTGCAGCGGCGACCGCGGAGTCCAACTCATCGCTCGTATTTGTCATCGTCAGCGAAAATCCTGGCGTTACAGTGGCACTTCCCGAGCGGGTGTGCTTCCACTAACAGCGGAACCCTCTAAGAGTAACCATCCAGACCGACTGGTCCGCGCAGGCCTGGCCCGCCGCGGCAATGTTTCGACGTGTACAACTCGTCGGCTACCGCGTGGCACACCTCACAGAGGCACATCGGTGGCGCACCTCACAGGGACAGTTCACGGAACACTCCCCCGCGTGCCGCAACCGCAGCGCCGAGTGCGGCCGAATTCGGTGTCGTGGGACTCCCGCTCACACCCTCGATCAGCATCGACGACGCCCACGCCAACGGTAGTAATCCAGACGAACGACACTCATCGAACACTTCACCTGCAAGCATTGCCGCCTGGCCCGGATCGAAACCTGTGAGCGCAGCGCATCGCAAGAGGTCCGACTTGACCTTGTGCCTGAGCGAATCACCACCGGCGGCGAGTTCGACAGCGCGTTCAGCGTGTCGAAGCGCCCGCGTGAAATCACCGGAAGCGAGCGCAAGTTCAGCCGAGACCCACTCGAGCCTGATCACCTGACGCCACAACCGCGCCGACTCGCCTTCCAGACGGTTGATCTGCTCCGCGCAACGCTCGAGCAGGCGCCATCCCAGCGCCAGGCGGCCCTGACCGAGAGCGTCGGCTGCAAGGCCGGTCAACGCGTCACAGGCGGCAGCGACCAACTCGGGAGAGTCACCTCGTCCGGCGACAATGGCAAGCGCACGTCCGTCGTCGTACGACGCCTTCGCGTGCCAGCCCGTTTGCCGCAGGAATGACGCCCGCGTGCTTGCGGACAACGAGGCATACACACAGTCGCCATCTGCGGCCAGGCCGGCGGTGCGCCGATCCACGACGTTCAAGGCGGCACGCGCCTGCGCATACCGCCCCTGACCACCGAGTGCGACGGCGCTCAACCACCACTCCTCGATGGTTGCCGGAGCGGAAAGCGGCGCAAGTCCGGGCTCTGTCCCGAATGCCACGGACTGAAGAGTTGTCGACACGGTCAAATCATTGCAGTGCCCTCGACCACAGATCGCCGCGAGGGGACCGCAAGATGCAACACCCGTGATTCCGGAGCCATTCACCAAATGTTCAACTGAAATTGAAACTTTCATTTTCTTGAATTATTAACGAATGCATATCCATTAGGTTAACTGCGGGTTACCTAATGGACAAACGTCCAAAGTGCGAATTGGGAACTTAGTCCCAATTCAGTCATTCCAAGGTCGCGCTAGAACGCCGACAATCACAGACGGCCGCGAGCGATTCCGCTTTGTCCATAATACGAATACTCCCCCTGATCTGCCACTTCAGACGAAGAATATCTGCAGAACTTTACACATCACTCCACACTGTCAATCATTCGGCAACGGATCACTTACACACGAGGTGGTCGAAATGTAAATATTTCTCTCGTTAAATCTTGCTTTGCGAGATATGCCGCTCACCACTCATCGAAGCTATTGACGCGATTTACTCAGCACCCTTACGGTTAGCAAGCGTGAACGATAGAAAGCCCGGATAATCTTCGGGCTACTTGGTCCGCTCGTTGATCACGACGAGCTTGCAGTAAGGAGTCAACATGCCTGCACCTAATCATCTTCCCGGGCCGAACGCAGACATCTGGGACTGGCAGATGCACGGACTGTGCCGCGGAGTCGACTCCTCGATGTTCTTTCACCCGGACGGCGAACGCGGACGAGCCCGAGCGCAACGCGAAACGCGAGCCAAGGAAATGTGCCACCAGTGCCCGGTTCTCATTCAGTGCCGCTCTCACGCACTGACCGTCTCCGAGCCGTACGGCATCTGGGGCGGGATGTCGGAAACCGAACGCGAGCTGTATGCACGCCACCGCCGGAACGGCCGCCTGGCGTCGTAGAACCTCGTAGGTAAAACCAAGCCTCCTTCTCCCTTTCACTGCACAGCACAGCACAGCACAGCACGGCACCAACTGCTTACCCCGCAGACCGAGACCAGAGAGCCCCCGACGAACTCGGGGGCTTTCTCGTGTCTCGAGGTCTTTTCGTGTCTCGACCCATCCACCTCACTGCTGACTCCGAATGCCTTGTACGGAACGTGCACACCGGCACTTCATCTACGGAAGGCAGACCCATGAACACCTCCACTCGAGTTCTGGCAGTCACGGCAGCAGCGTCATTCGCACTTGTCGGCATTGTCGGTTGTTCATCCGACA
>NZ_JAWLRZ010000028.1:0-12201 GCF_033142425.1 Rhodococcus sp. IEGM 1366 | reverse complement strand
TTCGTACAACCTCGTGTCACTCGCTGTGAAGCGGGAGTCGGTGTCCGTGTCGCTCTGACTTGGAATAAGTTACGCGACTGCCGAAGCCTTTAACAAATCGCCTGGTCAGGGCGAATGCTTTTGCCATTTCCGCAGCTAGAGCCCGTCATATCACCGTCAATTCACCGAAATTGCGCAAATGTGACGCCGGACACCGAAGGATGAAGGGCGAACTCACACAATCTCGACCCGTATTCCGGCGTCCTCGAACAATGCGACTTGCCGTGCGTCTACTGCGGAATCGGTGACCAGCACCGCCCCCGGAGGAATCGGGGCCCACGCATGGAATGGCCGTTCCCCGAGCTTGGCGGAGTGCGCAAGTATGTAGACCTCGCCGGCGCGCTCGATCATCATCTCCTTCAATCGCGTCTGGTCGAGCTCTGCTTCACAAATACCCAAGTCAGCGGTCACGGCATCAGCACCGAGAAAGGCCTTGTCAAAGGACACCCGCTGTAGCGATGCCTCAGCGAGTGGCCCGACAAACCCCTGGCTGAGCTGCCTCAATGTCCCGCCGAGGCATTCGACTCGGACACCCTCGGCATCGGCCAGCGCTTCGAGCGCGGTCAAGCCAGCAGCAATCACCGTCAAATTCGTCACGTGACGTAAGAACTCGCCCATCGCGCCCACCGTCGTACCGGCATCCAAGAGGACGGTCTCTCCAGGCCGGACCTGCGCTGCAGCCCACTCGGCAATTCCCCGCTTGGCCTCGAACCCCTCCATTGCGCGTTGACGCAAGGAGGATTCCGGATGAGGGTTGAGAGCAATCGCGCCACCGTATGTTCGGGCAATAACCCCCTGCGCGGTCAGCTGGCTCAGGTCGCGGCGAATCGTGGACGCGGTCACCCCGAATTGAGCAGACAGATCCTCGACACTGGCCAGACCGCTGGTGCGAGCGAGCCTCGCAATCTCCGATCGCCTCGCCTCCGATTCCCGGATGGCCATCGCTCCCCCTTCGAAACTCCGCGCCTACTTGGAAACGAATGTGCTGGTTGCCAATTCGGCTGCCTGTCGCAGCGCCTCGACCATACTACCGGCCTCGGCTATGCCTTTACCTGCGATATCGAAGGCGGTTCCATGGTCTACCGATGTACGAATGACAGGCAAACCGACGGTGATGTTGACGCCCGCTTCGATTCCGAGAACCTTGACCGGACCGTGCCCCTGATCGTGGTACATCGCGACGATCAAGTCGTAGTCGCCACGGCCGGCCAGGAAGAATGCCGTATCCGCGGGCAGCGGGCCGTGCACATCCATTCCCTCTGCTTTAAGCAGTTCGACGGCCGGAATGATCTTCTGTTCTTCCTCCCCGTAGCCGAAGAGCCCGTTCTCTCCCGCGTGCGGATTGATTCCACACACTCCGATCTTCGGTTCCGGATTTCCCGTCCGCACCAAGGCTTCGTGACCTCGACGAATAGTCCGTTCGACCAGTCCGGGCTCGATCCGAGCAACTGCGTCGAGGAGCCCGATGTGCGTGGTCACGTGGATGACCTTGAGTTTGGGCGTCGACAGCATCATCGACACTTCCTCGGTACCTGTCAGGTGCGCGAGCAGCTCCGTGTGTCCCGGGAAGATATGACCTGCTGCATGTAGGGCCTCCTTGTTCAGGGGCGCTGTGCAGATCGACTGAACTTCACCGCGGACAGCGAGTTCGCTTGCAACACGGATGTACTGATATGCGGCGTCTCCGGCAACGGCTGACAGTTCACCCCACGCCAAGTCCTCCGGCAGTAGGTCAAGGTCGATAACGTTGATCCGTCCGGACGTGAATTCGGCATCCTTGATCTCGTCGACCGCGACCACGTCGACATCGATGCCGAGTACTTCAGCAGCCAGACGTAGGCGTTTTGCGTCGCCGACAACAACTGGGCGGCAACGCTTTCTTGTTTCGTCCTCGAGTAACGCCGGAACGATCACTTCGGGCCCGACGCCGGCGCCGTCCCCCATGGTGACAGCGATCAGCGGCAGTGGTGCGGATTCGATGGGCATTACGTTGACCTCGTTGTCTGAAGGATTTACCGAAAGTGGACTGTGCGGAGTGACGACCGATGCAGGGCGCGAGAGAAACTCCGTGATGGAAAGCAAACTGTGTACATCGCCGAAACTGCCCGGCCGCGTGACGATGTAGCGTCCCGTCGGATCGCGGGAAAGCACTGCACCGTATTCGATTTCGCATACCGGCGACAGATGCTCGATGCCCAGTCGATCGAGAACGCTGCGTGCGGTTTCGCCGCCGGTGAGGACTAGATCAAGTGGGCGTTCTCGGCCCGCGAGACTCACATCGACGGCTGTGATCAGTTCAGCCAGAGCAGATACCAAGCGGGCAGCCTCAGTCGGGACGACTGGCCCACCAACCGAAACGACAACATTTCCGCCATCGAGGGCTTCCAGGATCGTAGACGGCTCAGCCGAATTCGACAGGAGGTCAGCGCTGTTCACGAGTACGTGCCGAACACCGGAATTCCGAAGCAACGCCACCTGCTCAGCTGCGGAGGTGTCCGCCGTCCCCACAACCGTCAAGCTGCTTCGCGAAGCACGCAGCTGCACAGCAGTATCCGACGATCGTGCTGTTCGACTTCGCGCCACGGCCGCAGTAAGCGCAGCGGTTCCCACCAGCCTGGAACGCGGAACCTTCTGCGCTGCAGTCACAATCATGTCAAGGTCTGCATCCGTTTCTACATCGCAGACGGCAACCGATTCGAAATCGGCGATCTCCTGGAGTATCCGAGGTAGCGCTTCCGACCGTACGACTACCAGCGGTACGTCGGCAGTGAGCACCGAGTCACCGAGCACTTCGGCGATCGAGTGCGGGGGTTGCGTCGCCTCCGCGCGCCACAACGAGGTGGTATGCAACGGAACACCGTCGACAAGTGGCACGCCATCGCGGACCGTCCGTCCCAGCGTGGGGAGTCCGGCGGCAACAATGACCGGCGATCCGTCGCGCGTAAGTTCTGCAACCTCGGCAGCTATGTTGCCCCGGAGTAGAGAGTCGATCTTCTTCACAACAGCGAAGCCCGCGGCCGATTGCAGAACAGTGCGGACGTCGCTCCTGGCCTGAGCGGGATCGGAACGACGCGAATGCAGGTCGAAGACGGTCACATCGCTTCCGTCCGGCGTGCCGGGGCGCAGCCTGAGCGATACAGAGCTACTGCGGGCAAGAAATCCAGCGGCCGATTCCGCGGCGCCTGACAGGTCATCTGCGATTACTACCAGTGGTTTCATCGACTACCTCGACCCCCTTTCGGTCTGAATCGAGTATGCACAGTCCCGCAATTGATGCGCGAAGTACGCAAATGAAGTTACGGGACTTGCGCGAAGTGCGCAACAGTGCCATTGTGAGCTGAGTTACAAGCGAGAGTCCGACACGATTGTGCGCAAACAATCCACTCGGAGCGTCGCCCCCACGCTGCCCGTCAGGATCGAAAGGTCACCGATGACCAATTCTCGTTTGCGAACACCACAGCTCTCCCGGCGCTCCTTCTTGCAGTTCACGGGACTGATCGGTGGCGCAACACTTCTTGGTTCGACGGCCGCATGCGCCGGCCCCACCGGAAAACCGACCCAAGACACACTCGTGCTCGGACTCAACCGTTCACTCGTCAGTCTCGACAACAAACTCAACCAATTCGACGCCGCAGTCACGGCTCAACGCGGCGTCCGGCAGGGACTCACCCGCATCGGTGACACCCTGACCCCACAACTGGTTCTTGCCGATCAGTTCGAGTCGACCGGCCCCACCGAGTGGACAGTTCGACTCCGCGAGGGAATCCGCTACTCCGACGGCACCCCCGTGGTCATCGACGACGTCACGACGGCCATGGAGATGTACCAGCAGGTCAGCGGATCGTTTGTCGCCCCTCAGTTCCCGGAGTGGCCTACCGTGGTCCCGATCGACGACCGCACATTCATTCTCCGAACAAAATCCCCGGTACCGGTGCTCGACTCACTCATGTCGAATATCTTGATCACGCCGGCGGCCGCCAACGAACCGAACGAACTGCAGAGCGGTGTCGGTTCCGGCCCGTTCGTCGTCAGCGAATCGAACCGTGGCACCGGCGATTACACGCTGGTCGCCAACGACAACTACTGGGGCCCAGCCCCCGGTGTTCGTAGAGTCCAGGTTCGCTTCATCCCCGAAGAGGCCGGCCGAGTGGTTGCGCTGCGGAGCGGTGAGGTCGACGTCATCGACTCGATCAGCCCGGACTCCGCAGAACAACTCGCAGACCTCCCTGGCGTCCAGGTCGATACCGTGCCGAGCACTCGAATCAACCAACTGTTCTTCAACTTTCGAAAGCCCGCCGATCACCCACTGTCCAATCCACGTGTCCGCGAGGCACTGACCTACGCCATCGACGGCGAGTCGCTCGCCCGTGACGTGCTGATCGGATCGGCGGTCCCGGCCACCGGTCCTGCACCGTCGACATTGGACGGAGCCGTGAAAACCGGTACCTACCAATATGATCCACAAAGAGCGCGGCAAATTCTCGCCGCCGAGGGTGCCGATGACCTGGAACTCACCTTCATCTGGGAAACCGGAGAATTCACCAACGACGTTTCGGTGATGGAATCGGTACTCGAGATGATGAAAGCAGTGGGTGTTCGCGTCAAACTGCAGCAGTTCGAGCCAGGTGGTGACATCTCGTCGTGGCGTCAGGGCAAGACCGGGGACTGGGATGTGCTGGGCAACGGTTACGGCAACCAGACTGGACTTGCACTGACCACGCTGCAGGGCATGTATGCGGGAACTGCCGAGAAGGAAGCAACCCGCGACACCTATCACGGGTACGTGTTCCCCGAGATCACCGCGAAGATCCAAGCCGCATCGAGCGAACCGGATCCGTCGCAGCGTGCCGCTCTTCTCGACGCCGCGCAGCAGGACATCTGGAACACCTGGCCCTGCCTGTGGAGTTTTGTCCCCAACGCACTGCTCGCGAAACGCACACGCGTTCAGAATGTTTCACTGACCCCGATCAACTCCTACGACCTCGGCGCCGTCCGATTGGAGGCCTGAGGCGATGACTCTCACTGCTCCGACACCGCAAACCGCACGCGAAATTTCCCCGCGTCGTCGCACAAAGATGAACCCGACACTCAAATACGTGCTCAAACGCTTGGCACAGAGCGCACTGACGATCTTCCTCACGCTCACAACAGTGTTCGTCCTCATCCGCATGGCGCCGGGCGATCCTGCCTATGCTTTGGCCGGGCCGCTAGCGAGTACAGAAGATCTCGCTAAGATCCGCGCTGACATGGGCTTGGACAAGTCCGTGTTCTCCCAGTACTTGATCTACCTGTGGGATCTCCTTCACCTGAATCTCGGCACGTCGTACTCGTTCCAGGCGCCGGCCATGGACGTTGTCCTCGGCAGACTTCCGTACACCATCACCCTGGCCGTCAGTTCTATTCTGCTGACCGCCGTGCTCTCGATTCCGTTGGGCGTGTGGATGGCCCGTCACGCGGACACGCGACGCGAACTCGGCGCGAACGTCGTGGCCGTCGGCGGACAGTCCATGCCGGAGTTCTGGAGCGGCCTGATGCTGGTGACGATCTTCGCGGTCTTGATTCCCGTGCTCCCGGCTGCCGGATTCACCACGTGGCCGTCGTTGATCCTGCCCACCGTCACTATCGCGATCCTCCAGATCGCGTTGATCTCCCGGATGGTTCGACGCGAAATGGTCTCGGCCTTCGCCTCTCCGTACATCACCGTCGCTCGATCACGCGGAGTATCGGAACGCGAACTCACCTGGCGATACGCCATGCGTAATTCGGCGATTCCCATCGTCACCGCACTGGGCACCAGATTTGCCGGCATGCTCAACGGCGTCGTAGTCGTCGAGGTCGTCTTCGCCTGGCCTGGTGTCGGCTCACTGGTGGTGCGCGCGCTCGAGACACGCGACTACCCACTGATCCAAGCGACCGTACTCGTCACCGCAGTCCTGGCGGTACTCGTACAACTCGCAGTGGACCTCCTCTATCCCCTCCTTGACCCACGGGTACGCCTCGGAAAGGGCGCCAACTGATGACCACAGTCTTGGAACCTCCCACAACACCGCGCCCCAGCGCAGTCACCGAGGCTGATTTCGCTCGCGCCGGAGCCACACGTCGTAAGCGAGACAGCCGCGTCAAGATCTGGGCCGGCTCGATCTGCGCGCTCCTGGTGATTCTTCCCGTCGCGCTCGCCGGCCTGCTGCCACTGGCAGATCCGAATCAAACCAACCTGAGCCAGCGACGGTTGCCTCCGCTCAGCGAGGGCCACCTGTTCGGCACCGACCAGCTTGGACGCGACCTACTCTCGCGAATCCTGCACGGCGGGCAAGTGTCTCTGACAATCGGCATTCTCGCCGTCGTCGTGTCCGGCATCATCGGCGTCGTCGCAGGTTCTGCCGCAGGCTACTTCGGCGGTTGGGTCGACACGGTCATCTCACGCTTGCTCGAGGCACAGCTGTCCCTTCCTCTGTTGATGATGCTTCTTCTTGTCGTCGCGCTGTTCGGTCCGTCCATTCCCGTGATCACGTTTGTCATCGCAATCGCGCAGTGGCCCGAAGTCGCCCGACTGACCCGTTCCTTGGTGCTCGTCGAACGCGAAAAGCCCTATGTAGCAGCAGCCAGAGTCCTGGGCCTGACCCGCATGGCCATCCTCGTCCGCCACGTAATCCCGAACATCGTCAAGCAGGCGTCGCTTGTCGTGCTGTTGCTCCTCGCCCAGGCCGTCCTTCTGGAAAGCTCGTTGAGCTACCTCGGCGCGGGACCACAACGTCCGTTCGCGACATGGGGCCGAATCATCGCCGACGGTCAGGACTACATCACCACCTCATGGTGGATCGTGACGCTGACAGGCCTGATGATCGTGCTGCTGGTGGTCGGAGTGAACCTACTCGGCGACGGCCTGCGCGATCGGCCGACAGGATCGAAACGACTGGGCGCAAGCCTGTTCGGGCGTGGCAGCGCCCAGAAAGCGAAGGCGTGAGACATGGGAAATCTACTTCGGGTCGACGACCTCCAGATCGAACTTGTCACTGCCAATGGCGTAATCCGAGCCGTCGACGGCGTGTCCTTCTGCATCGATGCCGGTGAAACAGTCACCATCATCGGTGAATCCGGCTCGGGCAAGTCGACGACAGCTATGGGAATCCTAGGGCTGCTTCCGGACGATCTTGCCGTCCTCTCCGGGAAGGCCGCGTTCAAGGGCCAGGACATTCTCGGAAACACGAAGATCTTGAACGACATTCGTGGACGACACATCGCCCTCATTCCCCAGGATCCGATGACGGCTCTGAGTCCCGTCCACACCGTCGGCAGTCAGCTTCGAGAAGCCGTGCGCCACAGCGGCGTGACTGCCAAGAAACAGCAAATCGAGCGGGCAGTGGAACTGCTCGAACAGGTGCGCATTCCGTATCCGGATCAGCAACTCGACAAGTACCCACATCAGCTGTCGGGTGGAATGTTGCAGCGTGTCCTGATCGCCGGCGCACTTGCCGCCGGCCCCGAGCTGATCGTTGCCGACGAACCCACCAGCGCATTGGACGTCACCGTGCAGGCCGGGATTCTGGACCTACTGCTCGAGTTGCAGGAGCGCACCGGAATCGGAATGCTGGTCATCACCCATGACCTCGGAGTTGCCCGACTCGTATCCGATCGCATCTACGTGATGAAGGACGGACGTTTTGTCGAGACCGGCAGCGCCGACGTCCTCGTCGACGCACCGCAAAGCGCCTACACACAAAAGCTTCTCGACGCGATACCGCATCTGGGGCCTTGGGACGGCGACCCCGCCACCGATACGCGTTCAACCCAGATCGGAGCCTCGGCATGAGCACACACAACAGTCCGTTGCTTGCCGTCGAAGACCTCGTTGTCGAGTATCCGGTTCCCGACGGGGTATTCCGAGCCGTGGATGCTGTGAGCTTCTCGGTGGAGAAGGGTAAGACCCTTGCCATCGTCGGCGAATCCGGATGTGGCAAGTCGACGATCGCTCGATCTATCGTCCGACTCCTCACGCCGACCAGTGGACGCATTCTCGTCGACGGCACCGACATCGCGCAGATGTCGGAGAAGTCGTTGCGCCCCTTCCGCTCCCGCGTGCAGATGGTCTTCCAAGATCCGTACGGATCGCTGGACCCTCATCTGACTGCCGAGGACATCATCGGAGAACCCCTACGACTCAAGGGAGTCCGAAGCAAGGCGGAACGCGCCAGAGTGGCGGCCGAGCTCGTCGACCGCGTGGGATTACCCAGCTCTGCCTTGCACAGACGTCCGGCGGAGTTCTCCGGTGGGCAACGTCAACGCATCGGCATAGCCCGCGCACTTGCCAGCGGACCCGAGATCCTGGTGTGTGACGAGGCCACCAGCGCTCTCGACGTTTCGGTGCAAGCGCAGGTACTCGAACTCCTACGTGAAATCCAAGCCGATACCGGTCTGACGTACGTTTTCATCTCACACAACTTGGGCGTCGTCCGAGAAATCAGCGAGACCGTAGTCGTGATGTCGAAGGGAACCATCGTCGAAACCGGTTCCACAGAAACAGTTCTCGCCAGCCCACGCGAGCCGTACACCCGCGCACTACGAAGCGCTGCCCTCGATCCCACCACCATGGTCGGGATCAAACCACGGCACGTGGTGGCAGCCCTGTCCAAGAACTTGCTAGCCAAGCAGACCGAATCACGAGGAGTTGCCTGATGACCGCCCCACTCGAGCTTCCGAAACTAGTGCTGGGCACCATGACATTCGGAGACACCGTCGACATTTCGGGTGCGGGTTCGATGCTCGACGCAGCACTGAACGCCGGCATCACACACATCGACACCGCCAACGGATATGCGGGCGGTGAGTCCGAGCGCATGCTGTCGAAACTCCTCCATGGCCGACGCGATTCCGTCACTCTGGCCACCAAGGCGGGAATGCCGCACCCCGATGCCGGTGACAACAGCCCACTCTCGGCGCAGGGACTCCGGGCAAGCATCGAAGGAAGCCTGCGCAGGCTCGACACCGACTATGTCGACCTGTTCTATCTCCATCAGCCGGATCGAGCGGTATCGCTTAGCGAAACACTAACGACCGTCGCCGAACTGGTTGCGGAAGGAAAGATACGCGCTCTCGGTGTTTCCAACTTCGCAGCCTGGCAAATCAGCGAAATCAACTACACCGCAGACACAGTGGGTGCGCCGCGACCGATCGTCGCACAACAGCTCTACAACTTGCTCGCACGTCGGATCGAAGAAGAATACGCAGAATTCGCGAACGTGACCGGGCTGACCACCATGGTCTACAACCCGCTCGGCGGTGGACTACTCACCGGGCGTCATACTTTCGAGGAAAACCCCGCCGACGGCCGATTCGGCGACTCCCGCCTCGCGTCGATGTACAAGGAGCGGTACTGGAACACACAGATTTTCGACGCCATCGCGCAACTGTCGACAATCGCCGAACAAGCCGGGATCGCTATGACCGAACTTGCTCTTCGCTGGCTCGTCAGTAAGCCGGCAACCGGCCCGATACTCCTGGGAGGATCGAAGGTCACACACCTGGAATCCAACATCGCGGCACTCCAGCGCGGCGCACTCGACAATACGATCGTCGAAGAATGCGAGCTGGTCGGAGCCGCACTGCGCGGCCCCATGCCCAACTACAACCGCTGAAAAATACCCGCCAACACCAAGAGAGACCCCGCTATGTCTGCACAGGAATTCGCCGCACGTATCCGCGGACGCGAACGCATCCTCGGTTACTGGTCCGTCATCGACAGCCCGATCTCGACCGAATGGATCGCACACGTCGGCTGGGACTACATCGCACTCGACATGCAGCACGGTCTGATCGGTTACTCGGGAATGGTCGCCGGGCTCACCGCCATCGACTCGTCGCCGTCCACCGTCGGCATGGTCCGAGTCGAAGCCAACAATCCAACTCCCATCGGGCGAGCTCTCGACGCCGGCGCTGTGGGCGTCATAGTTCCACTGATCAACAACGCCGAAGAAGCCGCGGCTGCAGTCGCTGCCGCCAAGTACCCGCCATTCGGCGTTCGCTCCTACGGACCGATGCGCTCGCAACTCCGGGTCGGACCTATCCCCGCCGACGCGAACCGCGACACAGTTGTCTTCGCGATGATCGAGACACCACAAGGCCTGGCGAACGTCGAAGAAATCTGCGCAGTGCCCGGATTGGACGGCGTCTATGTCGGCCCGTCCGATCTACGAATTGCCGTCGGCGGCAAGCATTCCAACGATCCGGATGTGTCCGAGGAATTCGAAGCTGCGCTCACTCGGGTCCGCGAAGCCGCTGCCGCGGCCGGTGTTGCCGCCGGAATCCACACCCCAGCCGGGCAGATAGCAGCGCAGCGTCTCGGAGAGGGCTACACCTTCGCGACGGTTGCCTCCGACCTCACCCACCTGGCAAACGTCTCGGCTCAACACTTGGAAGCCGCTAAATCCTGATCCAGGTACAGAAATGGCGATGCACCCGTCCCAGGAGGTACGGGTGCATCGCCATTTCATCCGACTAACGCTGAATTGCCTTGATCTCGAGGAACTCTTCGAGCCCGAACGTGCCTGCTTCACGTCCGATACCCGACTGCTTGTAGCCACCGAACGGAGCATTCGTGTTGAATGCTCCGCCGTTCACTTCTACCTGACCCGCCCGCAACTGCCGTGCGACGCGATCCGCCCGATCGGGATCACCCGACCAGACACCGCCGGCCAGACCGTACTCGGTACCGTTGGCGATCCGAACTGCGTCGGCTTCGTCCTTGTATCCCATGATCGAGAGGACCGGCCCGAAAATCTCCTCGCGCGCAATCGTCATGTCCTCGGTGACATTGGAGAACACCGTCGGCCCGACAAAATATCCACTGGCCAAACCTGTTTCGCGGCCATCGACTACAGCTGTGGCGCCCTCAGCCACTCCCTTCTCGATGTACCCTCGAACGCGTCCGAGCTGATTCGCGTTCACCAACGGCCCAAGCACGGAAGTGGGCTGCGTCGGATCTCCCACAGGGAAATGCGCGGCGACCGCGGCAGCGATTGCAGCGGCCTCATCCACCTTCTCCGCCGGAACCAACATACGAGTCAGCGCTGAACACGTCTGGCCCGAGTTTATGAAGCACTTTGCGACGCCATCCGTGACGGCCTTTTCGAGGTCTGCGTCATCGAGAATCACGTTTGCGGACTTTCCACCCAACTCGAGTGAGACCCTCTTGATGGTGTCTGCTGCCACGATGGCAACGCGCTTGCCCGCACGCGTAGAACCTGTGAACGAGACCATGTCCACCTCGGGGTGGCCTGCAATTGCCTCACCGACAACCGGTCCGTATCCACTCACGAGGTTGAATACACCTGCAGGCAAACCGATTTCATCAAAAATATCGGCAAGCGCATACGTGATCAGAGGCGCAACTTCGGTTGGCTTGAGAACAACCGTGCAGCCGGCTGCCAATGCGCCGCCAACCTTCAGGACCACCTGATGCAAAGGAAAGTTCCAGGGCGTGATCGCGCCGACAACGCCCGCCGGCTCACGGACGATCAACGAGTTGCCAACCTCATGAGCGTCGAAGTCGTAGGTTCGTGCGAGTTCCGCGAACGCGTTCAGGTTCGCGAGCGGCATACCGATCTGTACAGGCTTCGCGAACCCCAGCGGCATACCCATGTCCGCAGACACCAGCGCAGCGAGTTCGTCGGTTCGCTCGGCGATCAGCGCCGCAGCTTTGGACAGGTACTCTGCGCGCTGAGCACCGGTCAACGCCGACCACTCGGGAAAAGCTTTTCGTGCCGCAACCGCTGCGGCGTCAACGTCGTCTGCAGTACCTTCTGCGACCTGAGCGATTACTTCCTCAGTTGCGGGATTCAGCACGTCGATACGGCCGCTACCTGCCGATTCGATCCAGGATCCGTCGACATAAATTTTGGTGCGGTCGAGAATATCGGTCATCGAAGCCTCCAAAGTCATCACTCATGCGTTGGTGAGGGCCCGCGCTCTCCGCGCCGGGAACCTCCTCCGAGCCTAACCACGCATGGCACGTTCCGTGGCAGGTTCATTGCCATGGCGGACTGCGACTGGTGAAACTTGTGACCGATACAGGTTTTTGGGGTGAAACGAGAAAAGCCCCCCAACAATGTTGGGGGGCTTTCTCAAGTTGTGTTCGGCGGTGTCCTACTCTCCCACACCCTGTCGAGT
>NZ_JAWLRZ010000027.1:7204-17155 GCF_033142425.1 Rhodococcus sp. IEGM 1366 | reverse complement strand
AAATATCGAGCACGAATCAGGCCGGGCGGGCGATGGTCTTGACCTCGAGGAGATCCTCGAGACCTTCGACGCCCCACCCGGCCACATCCAGTCCGTCAGCGCCGACACCTGAATGCATTCCTGGCACCTACCGACTCCCGACGGTTACATCTTTTACTTCGTTTACTCAGTGATCTCGACCACATGAACTCTAGGTCGTGTTGCGGGGTGGCGCAAGTCCCACTTCGTCCATCCACGTTTTTGCTCGCAGGCAGCTTTGGATTCTCTGCACACAAGAGATTTGGACACGCATCATTCCTCTTTGTGCTGCTGGTGGTCCCGCTATTAGTAGATCGACTCCTCGCATCGGGGTCGAGATCTGGCGCGTCGGACCAAGGTCGCGACACCACGTCGTACGCGCTGGTGGTCAACGACGACGGGGGCCGCAGATTAGGTGCGGGAAATAGCAGCGTGATGACGTCACCGGGGCCGAAGTCCGAGTCGCAATGTTGCGGTTGCGCTATGGGACGTGGCGTTACGTCTACAACTGGGTGCCGAGCACGGTAACCAACCTCGACGGACGGACTGCCGGAATGGGGCTACACGTTTCTCGGGTTGAAGATCCCGATGAGATTGCAGCGCGTGAATTGAAAGTCATGGCCCCGTTGCCGGAGCGCTAGGTATGCGGCTGAACAAACCTCGGCAAGGGATTCGCTGTGTATCGGTGATATTCGTTCGACGATGGCAGCGAGTTTTACGTCGAGGGCCGAAACGACCATGATCGTCAGGGGTGGTGAGAGTATCGTCACCCCTGACGATCGACAAGGAGCTGGAAGGAACACCCAAGTGTCGGTTCACGTCTCGGTGAATGGTCCGAATGGGGTGTCGGAATCGAATTCGCTGCGCTCGCACAGTGTGATGTTGGCAAGCATCTGCAGGAGCGATTCTCCTGGGCGCCAGCGCCCACAGACTCAGTGGAGTATGTCTCGAACCTGGGCGCTCAGGTGATCCGCCGGCATTATCGAACGTGCGACACCCATGTGTTTCTTCCAATGGGCTATCGCGCCGGCTTCGTCACGTGCACGTAGAAGCTTGATCAGTCGCCGTTGTGACCGTACGAACAACTTGTAGTTTGCCTGGTATGTCTCGACGTCATTGCGACTGCGCTCGAGCGCGACGGAAACGGTGTGGCGTTCTACGATCTCGTGAAGCATGCCAGCGGTCAGGGCAAGGGTGGCATTTCCCGATAGCTGAACCATGAGGAGGTGGAAACGTGCAGCAGCACTGCCGAAGTCGTCGGCCGCATATCCAGCGGGGATATCCTCGTCGACGAATCGCTCGAGTTCGTCGAACGCAGCCTCTGTCCCGCTCACCGCAAGAAGGCCGGCCGCGGCGGGTTCGATAGCTTCGCGGGCGACGAGCACGTCGGAAACCGTTGCCCCCGAGAGCTCGAGGAGTAATGATGCAGGGCGGGCCACTATCTCTGGTCCGGGCACGCAGACCCGGGCGCCGGTACGTGATCCGCGACGGACCTCGACGAGACGTTCTGCTTCGAGGACTCGGACGGCTTCGCGGAGAGTCGGTCGACTGACCGAGAAGTGTTCCATCAGTTCTGCTTCGTGGGGCAGGTGATCGCCGTCGACCAGTTTTCCTTCGACGATCATGCGACGGAGCTTGCCGGCAACGAGTTCGGCTGTCTTCGGCGTACGGACCGGTCGCCCTGTTGTGCTGAGTAGGTTGAACGCCGGAGCCTCGGTCATGTCAGTCACTGGTCTACCTCGCCTTTGGTCTGGAGCAACTTCATATACCTAGTAAAGCACCCCGAAGTGCTTGATCGGGTTCACAACGGATGATGATGAGATCAATTGCCGCCCTGGTATCGCGACGAACGGATCGGTCTCAGCTCCTCTGAGTTGTAGAAATGTAACTATGTAGTGAGCTAGTGGGATGTAGATGTTCCTCGCAAACGCGGGCGCCGTTCCCGATGCTGTCGGGGGTGGAGTTGACCATTGTCGAGGCGGATCTCGGGGGAGAAGCGGTCGGTGACCTACCGACAGTGGTGGGCAGGATTCCCGTTCGCATGAGTGATGCGCGTATTGGTGCAAAAGGGCGCTTGTTACGAACTTCCATCGAAATCTATTTTATTGCAGTACTATTCGGTTCAGTTAGGTCGTCTTGGTGCCACGTTCTCCAAACGAGACCTAACTTCGCTGCACTACGCCGTGAGTGCATCGTCACCGAAATATGTCGCGCCAACCAGGTCGAGTATGTCCAGGCAACCACCTACATTGATGTTCTCGTGAGTGGTGGACCTGTGGCAGAGAATGGAGATTGTATGTTCACCCCATTTCAGGTGATCGAATGAAGGCTGCAGATCAGTACCACATCGCTATCGTCACTGATGATCCAGAAGCGAAGATGCTCGAGCTCTCGGAACTCTTCGGCTACGAATGGGGCGAAATGATGGGAGGCCCGACTACGGTTACCGTGCCCAGCGGCGATACGACCGTCGATACAACTGTCGAGCTCAAAGCCTGGTATTCACTGTCCGAACCGCGAATGGAGATCGTTCAGAGTGTTCCAGGCTCAGTGTGGACTCCCACTGAGGGTTCTGGCATTCACCATCTGGGCTATTGGGTGGACGATGTCAGTGCGGAGTCCGCTGAACTGACGCGGCGAGGCTACGCAGTCGAGGCGGTAGGCAACTGGCCGGACGGCACTGCGTATTGGGCCTATCACTGCAGTCCGTCCGGTCCACGCATCGAGATTGTCAGCCGGAATCTCAAGCCTGTGTTGGACCGCTACTTCGAGACTGGAAAGTTGTCGTCCTAGTTCAGAAAGACACCGACGTGTGTGGGGTTCACAACTTCGCACACGTCGGTTGTTTTTTGCCCGGCTTCTACGTCGGAATTAGTTGCGGCCATTGCTAAGTGGACGTGATCGCAACTCTCGCCGTAGGCGCTCCACGATCCCGATAGTCAGTCCTGTAAAACTTCGCCGCACCGATCGCTGATCGCCGGATGGGTAAACGCAGCTGCTATCTCTGCCACACAGAGCAGAGATAGCAGCTTCCTTCGATCCACCAGAAATTCGGTGTGGCGACTCCGGCGTTACTTGATGATTACCGTAGTCGGGTCGGTTTGCACACCGTCTTTCATGGTCAAGACGATAAGACCGTTGCCGCATACGGCTTTGAATCCGGCGATTGCTTGTCCGTCGCACGTGAAGGTCAGCCCTGCGCCGGCGGGCAGCGGGACGTCCTTGGCGGAACGGATTGCCGTGTCTAGCGCTGCCGCCGACGTATCGGTGCCGGTGACAGACTTGGTGGCACGAATCAGGCCGAGCATTCCCTGATAGCCGGTCACGGCGTAACCCTCGACGGGAGTGTTGGGTGAGTACTTTTTCATAACTTCCCGATACAGAACGCTTTCGGGGGAGTTGGAGACTGTGTCCGCGGATCCGATGATCTTAGTGCCCTCCATGGCGGCGCCGACGGCGTCGACAACGTCTGCGTTGGCGCAGGATTGAACTGCCATGGTCTCGGTGGTCGAGCCCAATGTGTTCAGTGCCTTCAGGATGGAAGTGCAGATCGTTGACTCGCCGTAGACGACGATACCGTCCGGGTTACTGTCGAGCCCCGCATTGACCTGTGGAGTGGCGTCGGGGGTGCCGAAGGGGATGGGGATGATCTTCAGATTTGCGCCGTTGGCGGCGAATGCTGGTACGCCGATCTGTTCGAGAGATCCGGTTGCCGCGGGAAGATCAATCGTATATGCGACAACATTTTTCATCCCTTTCTCTCCGGCGTATTGAGCCATGGCCTGGGAAGTGTTGGAACCTGCGGTCCACATGTACGCGCCATCGCCAGTGGTCTCGACGGCGCTGCCACCGAGCGCGGCGACGTAGGGGATCCCTGCTGAAGTGATGATGGGTGCGATGATCTGGCCGAGGCCACTGCTGGGGAGTACTACCGCCGATACCTTTGCTTCGACCATCTGGTTTGCGCAATCGCGTGCAGAGACCGGTTCTTCTTGTTGTTTGCAGATGACCAATTCGACAGGGCGGCCACCGATTCCACCGAGCTGCTCGTTTGCATATTTTGCGGCAGCTTCGGCGGCTTCCCGGTTTTCGGGCTGTGAAACAGCCTGCCCATTTTCGTTGTTGATGAACCCGATCTTTACAGGTGTGCCTGTGGCGGCGATACCGGGGAATGCGCCGGCGGGTAGATCTGCCGAAGAGGAGGACGATGAGGAGTCGGAGGTATCGCCTGCGCTCTCGCTGCTACAAGCAGTCATTGCTGTCATCGCAACGACGGCAATGGACGCCGCCACTATCTTTGAAACATGCAGGCCGTTCGAGGGTTTCATCGGTGGTCCTTCTGTTGGGGTGGATACCATCGGCCGCCGATGAAGCCATGGCGGACCGGGTGAAGTGGATGGAGACGGCAGAAGCGCTCCGGGTTTCGTTATGCCTGCTCGTAGCGGCGTATTCGTCAGCCCTGTGTCAGATGATCGTGCTCTGTTCAACGGCGTCCACGGTCTCTACGGCTTCCGTGCGCGGACGTTCGTTTGCGCCCAGATACGCGTCTTCGATCAGGTGAGGGTGTGCCGCAAGTTCGGCGGCATCCCCTTGCAGGACGTTGTCACCGTGGCGCAGGACGAGTGCTGTGTCGGCCACCGTCAGTGCGAGCTGCACGTGCTGCTCGACGAGTATGACGGCCGTTCCGGTGGTATCGGCGACTGTCCGCAATACCGGGAGAAGCCGTTCGACGATAACAGGTGCCAAACCCATGCTCAGCTCGTCGATGAGAAGAACTTTCGGGTGTTGAATCAGCGCGCGCCCGATGGCAAGCATTTGCTGTTCGCCACCAGAGAGTGCGCCGGCGTGCACTTTCAGTCGCTTGTCCAGCTCTGGAAAGTAGCCGAGAATCTTCTCTCGCGATGCGGCCCAGTCGCGTCGTGATTTCACTGCCAGTCGAAGGTTCTCTTCCACGGTCAGGGTGGTGAACAGTGCGCGGTCGTCGGGGACGAACACCAGCCCGGCGTCGGATGCGCTGCGTGCGTGCCCGGACTTGACGTGATGTCCGGTGATCTCCACCGTGCCACCGAGACTGGGCAACAAACCTGCCAGCGTGAGCAGCATAGTTGTCTTGCCTGCGCCGTTCGGTCCGAGGAGCGCGAGGATTTCGCCTTCACGTAATTCGAGATCGAAATCGCGAACGCAGGGTCGGCCCTGCGAATAGCCGGCATCCATATCGGTGCACTTCAAGACCGCGGTCATGCGTTCAGCTCCTGTCCGGTGTGCGTCGCGCCGAGGTAGGCCCGGGTAACTGCGGGGTCCTTGCGTATTTCTTCCGGAGTGCCGATTGCGATGACTTTACCCAGATCGAGAACGACAATCCGGTCGCAGACTTCCAAGACCAGCTCCATATCGTGATCGACCATGACGACCGTCAGGCCTGAATCACGTACGGCCCGTAGTCGATTCCCCAGCCACATGCTTTCGGTGCTGCCCAGTCCGGCAGCAGGTTCGTCCAGCAGTACGACGCGCGGCCGGCCGGCGAGAGCGCGGGCAACCGAGACCAACTGGCGTTGTCCTTGAGAGAGTTCCTTGACCGGTCGGTCCGCGACCGAGCTCAGGTGTAGTAGTTCGAATAGTTCGTCGAGGCCAGCGGAATCGAGTGGCGGATTGTCCGGTCCTCGATGGTGTGACGCAGTTGTGCCGACGGAGACGTTTTCGCGGACCGAGAGATCGTCGTACAACTCGATGCCTTGGAAGGTGCGCCCGAGTCCGGAGCGACTGCGTTGAAAAGCCCTCTTGCCGTTGAGATTCAGGTCGCCGATTGTGACACTGCCGGTGGCGTCGGCGAAGCCGCTGATCGCATCGATAAAGGTGGTCTTGCCGGCTCCGTTGGGGCCGATCAGGCCGATGATCTCGCCGTCACGGACATCGAACGAGACGTCGTCGAGTGCGGTGATGCCGCCATATCGGACACCGATTTCGTGGCTGGAGAGGACGACGTCACCGATCGGACGGGCAGTGCCGAGGTACGGGGTAGTGCTGTCCAACTCGAACTCGATGTGCTCGGATTCTGGGTCGGTAGTTGCGGGGGTGATCTTGCGGCGCAGGTAGTCGACCGTTTTGTGCACTTCGGAGATGATTCCTTCTGGATTCATGATGACGGTGATAACCAGGAGAACCCCGGTGATCACTGCGTAGTAGCTACCGACGTTGGCGACGCGGTCGAGGAAGATGAACATTATTCCGCCGGCTCCCATGACTCCGGCGAGTATTCCGCCGGAGACGCAGGTGACACCTGCCAGGTAGGCGACTGCGAACATCGCGATTCCGCCCATGGCAGAGAAGGATTCAGGAACGGCCATGGTTTGTTGGTACGCCATCAACGACCCGCCGAGACCGGCGATGAACGCGCCGATCGCGAAGGCAATCAGTTTCGTGCGGGAAACGTTGATGCCGGAGGCGGCAGCAGATCGCTCGTTTGCACGTACCGCGAGCATTGATGCACCGAGTCGACTGGTTCGTAGTTTTGCCGTACCGACGGCGATGATCACCAGTACTGCGAGGCAGAGAATGCCGAAGGAGATTTTTGGATAGGAGTCGCCGGATCCGATCCCGAGATCGATGCCGAACAGCGACGGGTCGTCGACGCGTGCTCCGTTGACTCCACCGTTCAACTTGTTGTTGCGGAACCAGAACATCTCGAGAAACACTGCGAGGCTCAACGTCACCACCGCGACGGGTAGTCCTCGGATGCGTAGTGCCGGCAGGCCGACGACTACCCCGATCACCATCGCCACCAGTGCTGCGAGGACGGGGGCAATGGGGAAGGGGATTCCCCACTCCGTGGTGAAGCGGCTGAGCATGAATGCGGCCACTCCGGCAAGCGCTAACTGCGCCAACGATATTTGTCCTGCGAAGCCGGTGACCACCACCTGTGAGATGGCGATGACCGCGAGGGTGAACGTCAAGATCACCGCACCGCGGTAGCTGCCGTGAGTGAAGACGAGAAATCCTAGCGCGATCACGGTGAAGGTGACTGTGGGGATCACCAAGTTCTTGGGCCGTGGCGCGGCGCCAAGGGTGTTCTGGATGATCGCACCACGTGTGGGGAGCGGTCGTCCGCGGAAGACGAGAAAAATGAGGATCAGGATCAGCGGAATCAACTCGGCCATTCCCGCTTGTGGTAACCAGCTCACCGTTGCCTGCAGGTGGGTCATCTCCGACTGGAGCACACCGATTCCGAGTCCGGCAGCCACGGCTGGTCCGATGGAATTGAAGTTTCCGACTAACGCCGCGGCGAGGGCCGGGACGATGAACATTGTGTAAGAGATCGGGATGAGCGGCACTATCGGGGCGATGAGGATGCCGCTGAGCCCGGCGATCATGGTGCTCAATGCCCAGTTGGCGTAGGCGATTCGTTCGGGGGAGAGCCCGGTGACGATCGCGCCTTTCTCCGATTCGGCAGCCGCTCGGGTTGCCAGTCCGAATCGGGTCAATCGGAAAGCGAGCACGAGCAGGATGGTCAGAACGATGATGATGGCGGCGAACCAGATTCGGTCTGCCGGTATACGAATGCCGCCGAATTTCATGACATTTGTAGGCAGGATGGCTTTCACCGAGACCGGAGTTGTGCCGACCCTCGCCGCCAAGAGAGCCTGAACGGCAAGCATCAGAGCGATCGAGGCTACGGCCTTGGCGGTGGCCGGCGCGGTCCTGAGCAGCCTGAATACTGCGAAGTACATCAGCACGCCCAGGGCTGCGGCGATGGCCATTGCTATGCCCATCGCTGGGATCAGTCCTATCGGGCCACCCAGATCCAGGGTTTTGGGCAGGCCAGGTATCGGGATCAGGAGTTCGCCGCTGCGTAGGTAGGCGTACGTATAGGCAACGTAAAGCGCGATAGCGCCGGTCGCGAAGTTCACTACGCCCGAGCTTCGGTAGGTCATGACCAATGCCAGGGCGAGCGCTGCGTAGACAGCGCCGTTACCCAGCCCGAGGAGCAGGAACTGGAGATCTTGGGTCATCACTTGGGTCTTTCGCTAGAAAGGGAAGAGTGGCTGCTGCTGTCGGATCAGTTGAGGATGACCTCAGGGTCAGTTAGCTAGTCGCCGCGACGGCCTCTGACCTCCGCGTCGACATCTCCCGAGAGACTTAGGTCACTAAGTCAGGTTTCTACTATGACACAACATGATGATCTACGTCACTAAGTGGGTGAAGTTTCGTCTCGGCCAGGTTGGTCGCAAGTGCGTCGTCGGTCGTCCTGTGGTGGGAGTCGTGCCCGAACTGCCCGTGCGGCTTGTTGGAGTGATGTCGAATAAGTACTTGCAGCGCAACGGATTTGTACTACTTACCGATGTCAGTTGAACTGGCGGAGTTGCTACTGTTCGAGGAGTGCTGAGTGGTAAATCTCCAGCTCAATTACTGGACAACGATGAGTAAAGATATAGATAACTTAGATATCGAACTATTTGCTGCCTTCTGACACGTCGAATTCAACACCGCCCTAATCGAATGAAGGTGGCAAGGGTCTTTGCTGCCTTGTTGGTTGTAGCGAAGTCGGCTTCGGTGCGGTAGATGCTCTCTGTGACGTGGCGTGGCATCGCGATCTCGTGCGGGCGGATTGGCACACTCGGGCGACGCGCGCTAGGTATGAAAGTTTTCGCCTGAGTGCAAATGTCCTCGGAGGTCGCCCCAATGAGGTGTGGGAGATGTCGGAGGTGTCAGGTTTCGCGACAGATTCAGGCCTGCGTGTCTAGTGGACCGTTCTGGTGGCTGTGACGATGGGTCCGAGGCGCTTTCGGGGTCAGGCTGATGCGGCGCATTCCGTAGGCGATTTGTCCGCAGGTGAAACCGAAAATTTTTGTACACCAAAATCATTCGAACATCTAATGTAGAACTGAAAGGCAGTGATTTAGGTCCAGTTTCTTACCCTCGGATGCACGACTGCCGATGCTTCGTTGACGTTGACGTTGACGTTGACGTTGGCGTTTCGCTGCGCACGCCCAGGGATGTGGCGTCACTGGCTCTTCCGGCCGATGGTGTCCCGATGGAGATCGGCCAAGTCCCAGGCTGGGCGGATGCTCTCCAACTTGGTTGGGACAGCTTTGACAGAGCGGCATCGACGACTCGATCGTTGAGCGAGTTCACCTCTGGTGTTGTTGCCGAATACACCCGATATTACTGCATGGAAATTGACTCTCCGCCTTGATATCCCGGTTGCCTACTGTCTGTTCCGTCAGGCGGAACCATAGGTGATGGCTCAGCTCCGAAACTGGTTGACTTGGTCAGTCGGTTCGGTGGAGGCGCTTACAGTGCTTCATCAAGCGACAGGTCGATCTAGGCTTCGGAGGCGTGAGAGTATGGGACTATGTATAGGTGATCAGTTCGAGTGAAGAGTCGACGAGCATGATGAATGCGCTTGCTGTCGTGGCAGATTGGAAGCCGCGACAGTCCGCGAATCAAAATAGTCGAGCGGTACAGCCTCGCCTGGACCGGGGATTTGTCGAACACAGACTGATCACGATGCGCAGAGCGGTCGGACAGCTCGTCGGCGTCGGTTCGTTGGACCGCGAGCGACTGGAAATCGATCCGGCGATAGGGCTTGTCCTTGAACGGATCCTGGCGCTACTGGTCGAATTGGCGGTTGCGATCAACAATCATGTATTGGAAAGCGTGCTGGGTGAAGTGCCGCAGAAATCGGCAGATTCGTTCGGTGCGGCCGAGAAGGCCGGGATGATCGACGCGGAGTTAGCAACCGCTCTAGTGCCTCCGGAAGGCCCGCACAACGTTCTTCTCCAGCTGTACATGGACACCGAACCCGAGGAAGTCGCCGCGGGTGTGTCCGCGGCGCCGTCCCGCTATGTTGGGTACGGGGCGCAGGTCACTCGCTGGGTCGAGGCCCACCCTTCTGCGGGTATTTGCGGTCGCTGCCGGGCGCGCCCCAGCTCGCTT
>NZ_JAWLRZ010000027.1:0-7194 GCF_033142425.1 Rhodococcus sp. IEGM 1366 | reverse complement strand
GGGTTTTGCCACCGGGCATGGCGCCCCGGGACCCCCCCAAAATGGTTATTCCCCCGGTAAACCGCCACCCCCCACCCTCGCCCGGCGGGGGGGTGGGGGCCGCCCCCACTTCCGGATATGAGGAGTACGTGCAGCAGGTCACTCGCTGGATCGAGGCCAACGCTTCTGCGTGAATGTGCTGTCGAGGCCTGGCGAGCCAATTCTCGATTGGATCTTGGTGACTTCAGCATGCTGATAGGTAGCGTAGGTAGGGAACACTCTATCGGGTCACGGATCTCAGTATCGTAATGAACATTCAAAGATCTCGGTGTTCGAGATCCGTGTTTCTTGGGGATTGGGAGCGACCGGCTTGATGACGAGTGCGGAAGATACAGAGACATGGTCGGCGGGTCCGGAGAAGCTCGCATCACAGGTTGCCCGGCAGCTCGAGGATGAGATCATCGTTCGGAAATGGCCTGTCGGTGAGGTCTTGGGTTCGGAGCCCGAGTTGCTGGAGCGCTTTGGAGTGTCTCGGTCGGTTCTGAGAGAAGCGATTCGGCTGCTCGAGCACCATTCGGTCGCGCGGATGCGTAGCGGTCCAGGCGGAGGGCTGGTGGTGTGCGCCCCGAACGCATCGGCGTCCATGCGTGCGTTGGTGATCTACCTGGAGTACATAGGCGTGAGCGTCGAAGATCTGCTCCACGCCCGATTGCTACTCGAGCCGCTCGCAGCTCGGTTGGCGGCGGGGGCGATCACCGAGGACGGTATTGATCGATTACGGTCGATCGTTGGGAAGGAGCAGGAGCAGATCGGTGATCCGAACTGGTCCTTCGACGACGAGTTTCACATTTTGCTCGGAAGCCTGTCCGGCAACGCGGTGCTGCAGCTGTTCATCGAGGTTGTGATGCTGCTGACGTCCCGCTACATTCGCGCCTGGGGGCCAACGTCGAGGGAGGCGGGGGCCGCGGCTAAGGCTGTTGCCATCGCGCGGCACGTCCAAATCGTAGACGCGGTAATCGCAGGTGACGCCGCAGCCTCGGAGAGCCAACTAAGCGCCCATCTCGAAGAGATCGAGGAGTGGATGCTGGCCAACCGGATCCGACGTCCATCGCATCGCATGCGGACTCGACCCAGCGACCCTAACCCGAACGCCACGAAAGGCACCAAACTTGCCGAGGTTATTGCCGGCCGTATCCATGACGACATCACCAGCGACGGCTGGCAGATCGGTGAGGTCTTCGGATCGGAGCCAGATCTTTTGGCGCGCTACGAGGTCAGCCGTGCGGTCCTGCGTGAAGCGATTCGGATCCTCGAACACCACAGCGTTGCTCGGATGCGCCGCGGACCTGGCGGCGGACTGGTCGTCCTGGCTCCCGACCCAACGGCCAGTATTCGTGCGATCGCTCTCTATCTCGATTTCGAGGGTATGAGCCCCGACCACCTCCACCTGGTTCGTGAAGTGATCGAGCTGGGGTGCATCCAGACCGTCACCGCCGTCGCAACTGCTCCCGATGTAGCTTCGCGGTTACGTGCTGCACTTGACCACACCACTGTGCACGGTGACGCCGGCGACATGTTCCATACCGAGGTTGCAGACCTTGCCGACAACCCGGTTCTGACACTGTTTTTGCGCGTCATCACCGACCTCTGGACCCGCCAGAGTCGCTCCGAAGAGTCCATGACTTCGGGCGTCGAGGTGCAGGTCCGGTGCACCCACGACAAGATCCTCGAGGCAATCCTCCTTGGGGACGATGGGCTCGCTCAGCATCGCATGCGGCGCCACCTACAGGAGCTCACCACGTGGTGGCACTAGGTTTGGGAACGTCTACCTGATCGAGGACGAATTTACGGGGCGAGTTCCAATACTCGCCGCGGTGGTGATCGACGAGTCGCAACGAACTTGGGCAGATCAGTCGAGGTGTCTCAGCCGAGGGATTCTTCGACCGGCACACCTGGGTATTCTCAAGGCCGGGTTGCCTTTCGCAATGTCGTGAATTCCGACATTCCGTCGAAATTCGAGCTGACGACCACCCGACTCAGAGAGTCGGTCAGGTAGTCGTCGGCGCGGGACCTGATGCCTCGAAGTGCTCAGAGTCCGGGTTTTACATAGAGATTCGGAAGCACTTCGGGGCCGGTACGGCGGTTATGCTCGTGTGGACACATCGAAAAGTTACTACAATCGGGTGCTTGCTCCGCCGAGTCTGTGGGTTGCATTCCAGATCGCGGCGGCGGTGCTCCGAACTGCTTCGGTCGCTATGCCCCATCTCATTCGGCCCGCCGGCGCGGTAACGGAAACGGCTCCGATCACGTTTCCGGAGCTACGGATCGGCGCGGAAACACACACGAAATCTTGGTAGATCTCGCCACGATCGAACGCTATTCCGACCCTGCGCACTTGGCTGAGCTCGGTCCGTAGCGCTGCGGGGTCCGTGATCGTATTCGTCGTCCGCCTAAGCATGGGCGAGGAGGTTACTGTGCGGATGGCGTCGTCGTCGAAGGCGGTCATGGCCTTGCCTAATGCGGTGCAGTACGCGGGATTTCGTCCGCCGCGTCGGGTCGGCAAACGGACTGCGCCTACCGCGATACGTTCGAGATATACGACCTCGGACTGATCGAGAATGCCGAGTTGTGTGGACATTCCGGTCTTGGCTGCGAGGGCTTGCAGATGTGGAATCGCGGCTTCGTAGAGTTGGTTTCCTTCGACAGCAAGACTTCCCAGCTCGAACATGCGAATGCCGATGCGGTAGCCGTCAGGATCCCGTTCGATCCATCCCACTTGGCACAGTTGATCAGCAAGTCGATGCAACGTCGATTTCGGCAGCCCAGTGCTCTCACTGAGATCGCCGAGACCGAGCACCTGCTGTTTGCCGTTGAACGCCCCCATGATGGCAGCGACCCTTCCCATCACGGTGCGTTCGGGTCGGAGTCGGACGTCAGTTCCGACATGATCGACCTCCATGGACGATATGTACTCGTCCATGGAATCGACCACTGATTCCATCGGCAAAATCGACGTGCACTGCGTCAAACTCGATGTCACGGCTGCCACCTCCCAATTCAGGCTACTAATAGACACTTAATTCGGTCCAAATCTAGGATTGCATGCGCACATCCCGGAATGTTTTCTAAATTAGTGTCCTTTATTCCTGTAATCAGGGTCACATCAACGAGCGCGCATGTCAACCCCCGCGTGTCGAATCAGCTAAATCGCCCGCATAGGCGCAGTAATTGCCTGGTGGGAGTCACGCACGCAACGGGTGGTCAACCTCGGCCGTGCACTGATCGGGAGGTGTTGTGAACCGGCCGAGAACGGAAATTGGCGGTGAATCAACCCCGTAGATCGGTAGTAATAGCAAAAAAGTTCGCTCCGGTGGCGCTGTCCGCTGCCTTCGATTCTGCAAATTGCTGACAAGCCGAACTAAGCTCCTCGTGACACAAGTGTCACGAGGTCGACACGAACTTCGGCGAACGGCAGCGGCCTGGGAAGCCGGCGAAATGCCGCAACAGTGAGCGTTCAACGGTCCGGATCTTGGGTGGTCGGGATTGTTTCGCTGCATTGGAAACAGGTGGACGATGCTGACCGCTGCGGAGTGCGCGGCCTTCGGAATTTACCAAGGTGGCGCGGCCGCGCCTGGCCTCGAAATCGACTGAGCATCAAAAAGTAAGTGGCGCAGCGATACTCGTTGAACGATACAGAGTCACAGCTGACCTCGGATGGGTCGACCTCGACTTCTATGAACGCGAACGGTGCCTTGCATCATCGGCGAGCTGGACGATCGTGGCGAGTTCGGCATCGAGAAGGCTGTGAAGATCGCGCATGAGTGCGGCGTCGTCGGAATTCGTCGACGTAACCATTGCATTCAGGAGGGCATTCAGGAGGCAGACAGTGGTTGCCGCTCGATCGGTGATCTGGCCGGGGGCGGAGGTCGAGGGATGGACACTCACCACGCTCGCCCCAGATACTCCATGACTGGAAGGCTCAGTCCGTTGACCGTGAAAAGTCCGTGGCCGCGACAGGCCCGGGCGCGCGACTCCAGTTCACTTTCAGGATCATTCGCGGTCGGTGAAGAGAGTGGCATTGCCGGGATGGAAACCTTGCCTGCATGCCCACGTCTTTCTCGACAGCGAGCAACAAGCGACCGGACTCACAGAAAGTTCGATCATGCGGACGCCCGACCACGTGGCACGGATTCGACATTCACGCAGGAAGATTCGAGGCCTTGGAAAAGTCGGGCGGTGAACAGCGGTGCGCGCGTATCTGTGAGGTCGTGACCCCAGCAACACGCGCCAATCGGTAACTCCAGAAAGATAATTGGAATGCATCCGCTACCGCTCCGGCTCGCCCGTTGATCGGAAGAGGCAGTGCATGGAGACGGAGGCGCTAGCGCCGCGCGGTTGCTCCGATGATTTCGTGGATGCAAAACTGCCGCCCTGTTTCTCTGTTGTGAACAAGTTCAGGGCGGCAACCTCACAAGTGGTCGACGAGCGGTCGGCTGCTACTCAGCGATGTACCCAGCCTGCGTCGTGCCAGTACGTCTCGAGCTTCTCCATCGGTTCGGGCCAGGTCTCGATGTAAGTGACGCCTTCGGGCCCCGCAGTCATGATGTAGGGGGTGCCGGCCTCACTGATCCAGAATTCGCCTGGACCGATGGTCTGGCTACCTTCCTCGCCGTCTTGGCCCCAGGCGACATGGAACTCACCCTCGAATACGATGATCAACTCGTCAAGATTGTGGTGGTGACGAGGCACCGAGAAGTTCGGGGCGCACCGAAGGCCGTTGAGATTGAACGACCTGTCTACCTTGTTCGAGACCCACATATTGCCCTTGAAGGTCTGTTCCATGTCGATCGGCGCATCGGCGAGGAGTCCGCCTTCATTCCAGAGGTAAGAGGGAAGGTCCTGATCGACCGACAGGTCGATCCAACCCTCTTCTTCGGACAGCAGATTGAAGTATTCGATTGCCATACTCCGGAGTCTGTCGAACATGACAGGGTGTGTCATCAACAGGTTCCGTTGGACGGAATGGGGGCAGGTGACCGTGCTCGTCAGACCCGTTCCATCAAACGGAATTCTCCGGCGACAGGATGTACAGCCGCACATACTATTTCGGAATGGCACTTACTTTTGGTGATCTGGTGGACGATGCGGATTGGATTCCTCTGGGCCTTGATGTGGCGCCGAGTTACTTCTGGAAGGACGGTGGTTTGCTGATCGACGCGCCAGTGGATTTCGCGGCGACGTTCGGCGGGTCGATGTGGGTGACCACAAAGCCAATTCAGGTGAAGCGCTTCAATCGCAACCCTTTGCGGGTGCGACCGAACTTTACGGTACCTCGCCACCATCACAACATGGACGAGTTGCTCTTTGTCTTCGCAGGCGAGTACAGCATTGAGTACGAGGAAGACGGCGAGTGGCAGACCGTGCGAGTGCGTCCGGGGGAGTTCTTTCTCAGCCGCGCAGGCACTGCGTACACGATGACGGCCGGGTCCGAAGGCGTCACCTACATCGAGACCTGGCCGAAGCCGGTAGCCGAACTCGAGACGTACTGGCATGACTTTGGTTGGCTGGAAGCACCGTCGAGCTAAGAGGAGGAGACACGACTGATGGCTGAATTTACGTTTGAAGGCACGAGCAGGACTCTGCAGACGCCCAGAGGGCCGCTGCACTATCACGAGGCCGGCGACGGTCCTCCATTGCTCTTGCTGCACGGCTCGGGTCCAGGGGTCAGTGGCTGGGCGAACTTCCAGGGAAATCTACCGGTCTTCGCCGAGCATTTCAGGACGCTCGTTCTCGACTTCCCTGGATTCGGCAAGAGTTATTCGTGCGAGGACAATCCGATGATTGCCGGACTGCCGGCGGTGTTGGACTTCCTCGACGGTATGTCGCTCGATTCTGTTCCGGTCGTTGGTAATTCGATGGGCGGAAACATTGCGGCACAGCTGGCATCCAGACATCCTGAGCGAGTGACTCGACTCGTTACGATTGGCGGCATCGGGCTGCCTGTGTTCAGTCCGTCGCCCCCGGAAGGCATCAAGCTTCTCGTGCAGTTCGTCGAGGACCCGACACGTGAGCGGTTGATGACGTGGATGGAGGCCATGGTGTACGACACCTCCATTCTGACGGAGGAGTTCGTCGAGATGCGGTGGAGAGCCGCATCGGACCCGGCCGCGCTTGCTGACATCAAGAAATTGTTCAATTTCCGTTCGCTGGCGGCGATGCGTAATCGGGGTACGAACGCAGCCGAACAGGTTGGAGCACTGACGAAGATCCAGGCGCCGACGCTGATCACTTTCGGCCGCGACGACCGTGTAACGCCCATGGACAGCTCGCTTGTCCCGATGCGACTGATCCCGAAGTGTGAACTGCACGTCTTCTACGATTGTGGGCATTGGGCGATGATCGAACGCAAAGACGAGTTTGAAAGCGTGGTGCTCTCGTACCTGCTCCGCGACCGGAAGCTTGCACCAGTGCTCTGAAGCCCTTCTGGGACAATCTTTCTGCCCCGGTGATCCAACGGACCGCCGGGGCAGAATTGTCTCAGAGCGGAATAGATGAAGCGGGCTGCCCGGCGCTCGACGATCGCTTTCACCTTCAGTGCTTCTATGTCGTCTTCACGGTTGGCGCACATGTACCCGAAAAGCGCTGCGGCGGTGCGCCGGAGTGATCGAGCGGGTGACAGTTCAACGTAAGCGTCCAGACAACAGCCTGGCTTCCGCTGCCGGCGACGAGGACATTCGGAGTCAGACGCAATGCGCACGATGTCGAATCGTGCAAGCGCACTCATAGATTGCGGCAGGATGGCCGCACAGATTCAGTTCTAGGGCATACGGCGTCGCGGTAGACGTAGCGCGTAGTGGTGTCGGGCGCATGGCACCGATTCGAAATGTGTGGTGGGACTACTGGACCAGCCGTGGAAATTCCTTGTAGACAGAGATTTTGGTGTGGCGAGGAGAGGGAAGCCGGAGTTCAACTGAAGTACTTGTGCTTATCGAGCGGAAGTTCTACAGTTTGCGTGATGGAGCTCACTACATATACAAAGTATTACATGTAATACAGGTAAATCTTGGTGAGTGTCTCCAGCAGCCTCTGACGAACCAGGGGAGAGGCCAGCCCTGCCGTAACGATCCGATCTTCAAAGGAAAGTGACAAATGAGTAATTCCGAGTACCGCATGTTGATCGACGGTGCGCTGGTCGCCGCGACGGGGGGCCGCACC
>NZ_JAWLRZ010000026.1:0-17712 GCF_033142425.1 Rhodococcus sp. IEGM 1366 | reverse complement strand
GTCTATCGGGGCCGGTACGCCGGAACTGTGTGTATGGCGTTGTTCGAGCGCGCCGGCGACGCATTCCCCGCTCTTCCTGAGTTCTCGCAGCCGTTGAGTCATCCGGCGTTGGCCGACCGCATCTACACCGCGGCGCACGAACTCGGTTACACGATCATCTGAGGCGTGCACTTTCCGAGCGTCGAGGACACGGATAGCGTCGATCACCGGCATTTCTGCTGATGTGCATCGAACGCACAGAGATCAACATTCACAGGCTGGCCAGCCTGCCCGACGGAGTCGACACCGGCGCTGTCGAAGCGACAATCGGCGCTATCCACAATCGCACCGAGACTCCCATCCTCCGTGTTCCCTGGCGCGGCGCCACGGCTCGGAATCGAACTTCCGAGATGTGGATCAGCAGGGTGTGCGGGAGCGGCTTGCCAACGATCGGAACGGATAGGCGTTCGTACACTGCAGCGCGGGGTTTACCGAGGAAACCGGGCCTTCCTTCGTCCGGTGGCGCGCCGCCGTCCCCGCACACTTGGACGCGGGCGTGAGATCGGCTGGACTGGCCGGCAAGTCGGATTCGCGACGCCCGCCAGCTTCACTCGCTCTTTCAGCGAGCACATCGGCCGGACTCCCAGCGACTACGCTCGCGGAACCGAACGCGGTCGGCTTGTTCGGTGAAGCGGGAGAAAGGGACTTGCCAACCGCCCCAGCCCCGGAACCGCTCGCGGCGGCTGCGCGGCGATGCGGTTTCACTGTCTCCGGTATCCGTTGGTCCGTGCGGATCATCGCGCCGCCGAGCTGAATTCCAACCGGTGGAGCTCTCCGAACTCACTCTTTTGCTGCGGTGAGTGCCCCGGCGATCTCGATGCTTGATGCGAGGATCTGCAGCGCTTCGTCCGCTTCGGCGCGTGTGACTGTCATCGGCGGCGTCACCCGCAGTACGTTGCCATGTATCCCACCTTTGCCGATGAGTAAGCCGCGCGAACGAGCTTCTGCCAAAACGGTATTGGTCTCTGCGACTGCCGGATTCTTGGTGCCGTGTTCGACGAGTTCGACTCCGACCATGAGCCCCGATCCGCGAACGTCACCGATCAGCGGGTTGCGCTCAGCGATCAATTTCAGGCCGCGTATGAGGTGCCGGCCGATGTCGTCGGCATTGTGTTGCAGGTCGTGTGATTCGATGAAGTCGATGACTGCGTTGCCTGCGGCCATCGCGATCGGGTTTCCGCCAGCAGTGGAGATGGAGTTGGCTGTCAGGGAATTCATGAGGGATTCCTCTGCGATAACCCCGCCGATACTCAGTCCGTTCGCCAGTCCTTTTGCGAATGTGATTGCCTGCGGTCGGACGCCGTAGTGTTCGATCCCAAAGTATGACCGGCCGGTTCGGCCCCATCCGGATTGGACTTCGTCGGAGACGAACGGGATTTCGTATTCGGCGAGGACTGCGTTCATGGCAGCGAAGAACCCGTCGGGGGGTGTGGCGAACCCGCCGGCGCCTTGGACGGGTTCGGCTATGAAGCATGCGACATCACCGGACGTCGCAGTCTCGATCATGGTTCTGAGTTCGTCTGCACAGGCAGCGGTGAATGCATTGTCGTCGAGATGACCGAAGGGGCTTCTGTAGCGATACCCGTTGTGCGCGTATGTCACTTGGAGAGGGCTCAAGGATGTGGCGGACCATCCGCGGATTCCCGTCGCGGCTACCGTTCCGAAAGAACGACCGTGGTAGCCGCCGCGTAGCGCGATGACCTGGTTGGATCGCCGTGCCGCGGTTGTCAGCAGGAAGGCTGTTTCGACGGCTTCCGAACCGGAATTGACGAAGAACACTCGTGGGTTGTCGACTGGCGAGCGGGCTGCAATCTTCTCGGCGAGTTCGACTTGGGTCCTGATCAGATACAGCGTCGACGAATGCAGCATCTTGCTTGACTGTGCCTGAATGGCGTCGGTGATTTCCGGGATGTCGTGGCCGACCATGGTGGCTAGGAGCCCACCGAAGAAGTCGAGGTATGTGCGCCCGTCCCCGCCCTGCACTCGGCGACCGCTCCCGCTAGTCAGTTCCAGGGGGTCGTCGTAATAGGTTGCCAGCCACCGAGGCATGACTGCCCGGTGCCGATCGAGTAATGACGATTCGTTCATGGTGAAGCTCCCGGCATGGCTGTTGGATGTTCAGGATGTCGCCGTGTATTCGTCAGCGAGGAAGGACAAGAGGTGATCACGATCTTCGGCGGTGTTGAAATAATGGAAACCGACTCGAAGGCGTTCGTCGTTGGCGGTGGCTTTGATTCCGGATGCTGCGAGACGATCGGCGAATCCCGGTTTCGGAGGAAAGGTGAGAACTGTTATGTGGCTGCGATTTCCGATGTTCGGCGAAGCGTAGCCGATGCGTTGTGCTTGATCGGCGAACGTCTCGGCTAGCGCAGTGACGTGTGCGTTGATCACCGTTCGGTCGAGTTTTTCGACGACCGACAGTGCCGCACGGGCGCCTATCCACGAGAACCAGGCCGGTGAGCAATCGAGTTTCGCGGCCCCTGATGCGAGATTCATCGGTCCGCCGAAATAGCCATGTGGCAGTTCGGTTGATTTCCAGCCCGGCATGAGCGGATTCAAATCGTCGATCGCGTCGTCGCGGACCACCAGCCATGCAGCACCACGCGGACAGAGCATCCACTTGTAACCGTGTACCGCTACGTAGTCGATACCCAACGCTGCATAGTCGGTGTCGAGAACACCGAATGACTGTGTGGCGTCGACGAACACCTTTGCCCCCACTGCGGCGGCTGCACCACGTATTCGGTCGATATCGACGCGTACCCCGTCGCTCGAGAGAACTTCGCTCACTGCTACCAGGACGGTGTCTTCGTTGATTGCTTCGATGACCTTGGCGGTGCGGTCGTCTTGCGCGCCGACGGGAACGCTGTCGACGGGGTTTCGATCGGAGTGCATCCGGTTGAATGGAAATAGGACGCTGCGATACTCATTATCGAGCACTGCGATACGGCCAGGGGGAAGTGACGAGGCGACTGTCGCTGCTGCTTCGGAGACTGAGCCCATCAATGCGACACGGTGCGGTGCCACCTTATGCACATGCGCGATCTGACCCCGAACGTGCTGGGGTGTGTAATCCCATTCCTGCCAGTCGAAGTTCCCATCGGACCACGATGTGGCGACATCACGCAACGCACGGACTACAGGCTCGGCGCCCGGAGGTGCCCCTGGTGTGTCGAGCCATACGGTGTGATTCAGCGCAGGGAAGAGTTGTCGGAATTGATGCGAATTCATCATACGACGTCGGAATCAGCCGAGGTTGGTGACAACGCCACCCAACCCTCCATCTCCAAGTGGAGTTTCGGATCAGCAAGTGCGGCAACTACTGCCAAGGAATGACCGCAGTACACATCGTCGGGATACCAGCGCGCGTACACTTCGTCGCGCGCTCGATAGAACTCCGGAAGATGTTCCACACCGGCGACGAACGTCAAGAGTCTGACGATGTTTCGGGGCGTGGCGTCGAGTTCCGTCAGGAGTTGTTCGATGTTCGAGAAAACCGCATGCGTCTGCTCGTACGCGCCCTTGCCGATCGTGCCGTCCGCGTGCGCGCCGACTTGTCCGGAAATGAAGACCCATTGAGCACCGGGATCCACGGGGACGAGGTGGCTGTACTTGCCGATAGGCGGTGCCACAGTTGCCGGATTGAACGGGACAGCGGGCAGCGGATGAGATATGTCCATGGATATAAATTCCTTCGGGTGTAGATCGATCGGGTGTCCGCTAGCGTTGTGCGCGCACGCCGCCATCGACAGTGAGAACAGTGCCGGTCACCCATGTCGATGCGCCGCCGGCCAAAAACAGAATGGCTTCTGCGACGTCGTGTGGTTTCCCTAAGGTGCCCAGTGCGATTCGTCCCAACATCCGTTCGGCGTAGTCGGGATCGTGCAACGCTGCGGCGGCTTGAGGTGTGTCGATGGGCCCTGGGGCTACGGCGTTCACGCGAATGCGGTGAGGTGAGAGGGAGACGGCGAAGCCGCGTGTGAGCGCTTCTACTGCGCCTTTGGTGGCTCCGTAGACTCCGTTGGTGTCAGTGGCCAGTTGGGATGCGATCGATGAGACGTTCACGATGGTGCCGCCGTTCTCGCACTCGATCATGGCGCGCGCAGCGGATTGTGATGGCAGAAGGGTTCCGAAGACGTTGACACGGAACAGGTCCTGTGCGAGTTTTTCGTCGAAATCGACGATGTTCCCGTCACGGTAGATCCCCGCGGCGTTGACGAGGATGTCGAGTCTTCCGTGCTCAGTTGTAATTCGACGGATCAGATCGTCTACGGATGCGGAGTCCGTCACGTCAGCGGGTGCGGCGGTGACAGGGCTCGACGAGTGCTCCGTCTCGAGCAGGGATTGATTGGAGTCCACGGCGATGACGGTTGCGCCGTGCATGCTCAATCGACGTACTGTTTCCAGGCCTATCCCACTGGCTGCGCCGGTGACGACCGCCACGGATCCGTTGAAATCGGTCATACCTGTTCCACCCGATGTTCCTTTTCGGTTCGATTGCCCGAACGCAAGCTGAAGTGCAGCGTCTCCGGGACCAACAGTGCCGCCACAAGGCTGATGAGTGCGCCAGCGCTCATGTATATCGCTGGGGCGTAGTTCGAGTCGGTGAGGCTGATCAGGGCGGTGGCAACGAACGGGCCGGCGCCTCCGAACAAAATCGCCCCGAGGTTGTAGCCGATGGCGAGTCCGGCATATCGCCTCGATGTCGGGAACAGTTCGGTGAACACGGCGGCTTGAGGAGCAAACATCATCGCCAGTCCAATGCCGATGAGGACGAACCCGACGATGAGCGAGAACATATCGCGTCGGCCGAAGAGCCAGAAGGTAATTGGCGCCGCGAACAGAACCCACGTTGCGCCGGTGATCAGGAGTGGTCGTCGGCCTGTACGGTCAGCGACCCGCGCGAACACGAGGATCATCGCGACGACGAACACCATTCCGATGAGCCCGGACAGTCGAGCAGCGCCGGTCGAAATATCGAGACGAGTGGTCAAGAATGTCGGCGCGTACGAGAACACCACGTAGGTGCCCATCGTCGGCGAGCACACCAGCGTGGTCACGAGGAGAATCGATCGCCAGTCGTGCTTGAGTGTCTTGCGAAGCGGTGTCTTCTCGACGCCATCCTCTTTTACGGCTTCGGAGAACTCCTGCGATTCATCCAAACGCAGCCGCAGATAGAGGCCGACCAGCCCCAAGGGCAGTGCCACAAGGAATGGAATTCGCCATCCCCAGTGGTCGACCTGTGCTCCTGTTGCGGCGGTAACCGCAAGGGCGGCAAGGGATGCGGTCATCATAGCCAACACGATCGTGACAGGTTGCCAAGCCCCGAACGTTGCGCGTTTGCGGGCAGGAGCGTTTTCGATGATGTAGGACGCCGAACCCATCCATTCACCACCCGCCGAGATGCCCTGTATGCAGCGCAGGAGCAGAATCAGGATCGGTGCGAGTACGCCTATCTGACCGTATGAAGGCACCAACGCCATCGCAGCAGTTGCACCCGAGATCATCATGATGATCATGGACAACGTGACCTTGCGTCCGTATCGATCACCGATGTAGCCGAAGACGATTCCTCCCAGCGGGCGCACAAGGAAGCTGATTCCGAAGACCGCGAAGGTCAGTAGCAGTGAGGCCGTGGGGTCGGCGACGGGGAAGAACTGCGCCGCGATCACCGTCGCGAAGTACCCGTAGAGCATGAACTCGTACCACTCGATGAAGTTGCCGATGCACGCGGCAATGATGCCCTTGCGTGCTTGTGGCGTCATGCGCTCAGAAGGTGGGGGAGTGCTCTTGGCGAGCTCTCGCGGGCCGCCGGGCGTCGGCTTGCCGGCAGATGTTGTGGTCATTGCTTCTCCAATGTGTGCGACACGGGTGAGTGTCTCCCTGACGACGGAAGTTGCGGCGGCCGAGCGTGCTGTCGCCCATGAGACAAGCGATGTCGGCCTGGAACTATTGCGTCGAGCGGCTGCTGCCAAACAGTGACGGAAGATGGATCGGAGACGCCAATCATCTTGCCGATAGTTCGATTATTTGAAAAAGACATTATGATCCAGTTCACATGACCGTAACGTGGTCGCCATTTCACCTGGTCACCCTCCAGCTGACCGCGATTATTTCAGATAGTGGATATGAAGTTCATTTGACTGGACGGTGTCGGGAGTCACTTCGTTTACTTGCCCCAACGCTTCGTTCTCTACGAGAGGTTCTTCGAATGACTGTCAGTTCTCAGTCGGACACACGCCTGGCCGCCGCAGTCGACGCTTCGAGAGAGTCCATGTTGGACTTTCTGTCCGCGACCGTGCAGCGATGCAGTGTGAGCGGACACGAAGATCGCGTCAGCGATCTTTACGAGCAGTTCTTCCACACCCGCGGATGGACCGTCACGACCCAGACTCTGGAAAGCTCCCGAGTCTCTTCCACCCCTCGTGGATCGCAGGAGACTCGCCGCGAAGAACGCGCAAACGTGCTCGGCTACTTCCGCACTCCGCGCGGCCTACCCACTGTCGTCCTCAACGGGCACATCGACGTCGTTCCTGTCTTGGACGAGCCTCAGTGGGACCGCCCACCATTCTCCGGAGATCGCACTGACGGCTACGTCCACGGCCGTGGATCCGTCGACACCAAAGGCGGCATCGCGGCAGCGTTGTTCGCGCTCGACGCCCTTGACTCCATCGGCGTCGAACTCCCCTTCGACGTCGCTGTGGAACTGGTCGTCGGCGAAGAGACCACCGGGGTAGGAACCCAAGCAGCACTCGAGCGCATCCCGGACCGGATGGGCACCATCGTGCTCGAACCCACCGATTGCGCGATCGTCCCTCTCGCGTCCGGCCTGTTGTTCTTCACCGTCGAATTGACCGGCCGCGCCGCTCACACATCTGTTCCCTGGCACGGCGTCGACGCAGGACCGAAACTCATTCGTATCTACCAGGCACTCACCGAACTCGGATGCACCCGAGCGAAAACACACACCCATCCTCTGATGCCCTTTCCCAGCGCAGTCCCGTTCGCGATCGGATCCGTCCAGATCGGTGGATGGCGCGCGGCGGTACCGGCGAAGGCATCGATGTCGGGGCGCATCGGAGTTTTGCCCGGCGAAGACCTCGCAACAGTTCGTCAGGCCTTGATCGAATGTGTTCGCGCCGCCAGCGAAGGCGACGAATGGCTCGCCCAGCATCCCGCGGTGGTGAAATGGGATCACGATGGAGCGCCGAGCTGGGAGACACCGGCAACCGACGCAATCGTCGAGTCGATGATCAGCGGACAGCACCGTGCGGGCATCGACGAGCGCATCGAAGGAATGACTGCGGGATGTGATGCCGGAATCCTCATTTCGGCAGGTGTACCCACCGTGGTCTTCGGACCTGGTGACATGCGCTTTGCCCATAGTCCCAATGAGAGGATCGCAGAGCCGGACGTGGTCAGCGCCGCAGAAGTCCTCGCACACATGTTGGTGTCCTGGAGTGAACGAGAAGAGCTCAACGAGAAGCTGCAGTCATGAGTACCGAGAGCGTCGAGCACAATGCCGCGGCAGGCGAACCTTCTGAAGCCACTGTGCTGCAAACCCTCCTGCGAGGGCTGGAAGTATTCGAAGCCATCGCCGAGCGAAACGGAACGGCAACCGCGAAAAGCCTTGCCCGCCAACTAGGGTTGAAGCAGAGTACGTGCTATCACCTGCTCCGGACACTGCGCGCAGGTGACTACATCGTCCGACTGCCGGGCGGGCAGTTCGACATCGGACCGCACGGCGCCGCATTGGCCAAGAACGTCTCCGCTCGCACCGGACCAGCCCCCGATATATCGGCGATCCTGACTCGACTGCACAACAAGACACGCGAAACCGCCTACGTCTGTGGATGGTTCCACGGTACGATCCTGCGCCAACAGGTCCTCTCCGGCTTGCACGCACTGACCGTCAAGAACCTCGATGTGGGATACGTCGGAAACCTACATGCACGAGCCTCGTGCCAAGCCGTTCTGGCCTACCTGCCGGAAAGCCAAGTCCGAACGATGTTCTCAGGCGTCGAATTGACGCCGCTGACCCCCAACACCATCTCGAACTACGAAGCACTAGTTATCGAACTGGCCGCAGTGCGGCGTCGCGGATACGCCCTCGACCTCGAGGCGTTCGAGCCCGATATATGTTGTGTAGCTGCACCTTTCTTCGACGCAGCCGGAGCCCCTGCAGGCTCGTTTACCGTATCCGTCCCCGTTTCACGGTTCGGACAGATCCGCAACACACTCGCAACCGAAGTTCGAGAAGCAGGAGTGCTGGCGACCAACTTGCTACGAACCGGACGACTGACACTAGAACCCGTCCCCTCACAGATCCCCCCGCGGGCAGTCACACGCCTGGTCACCGACGGGACCACCACATGAGCGGCAACACCAGCGACCTGACCGGCCACGTCGCTGTCGTTACCGGCGGATCCACGGGAATCGGACGAGCGATCGTCGATGGACTCCACCTAGCCGGATCGAAAGTCGCAGTTCTCGACCGCGACCCGGTCGAGAACACCGACTCGATCATCGGAATTCAGCTAGACGTCCGCGACGAAAACGCAGTGCGAGAAGCAATGCGACACGTCGCAGACAAATGGGGCCGCCTCGACATCCTCGTCACCGCAGCCGGAGGTGGCAGCGGCGACCTCGACGACAACTGCGCCTCGGAACTCAGCAGCGAAGCACTCTCCGACGCGCTCGTGCTCAACCTCTTCGGGACCGTACATGCCTGCGTCGCGGCGAGCCCCTACTTCAAAGCACAACAATCCGGTTCGATAGTGACCATCGGTTCCATCAACGGCATGGAAGCAACAGCACACGGAAGTTACGCTCACTACGGCACCGCGAAAGCCGCCGTGGCGGCCTACACGACCTATCTGGCCCAAGACCTGGCGCCTCATGGAGTCAGAGCCAATCTCGTTGCGCCAGGACCGATCAGCACAGCGCGCCTTGCTACCAAGTACGCAGAACAGGGCAAAGATCAAGGCGAAGGTATCCCCTTCGGTCGACCCGGAACCCCCGAAGAGATAGCGAACACGGTGCTCTTCCTGGCCTCGCCGGCCACCCCATTCCTCACCGGCGCCACGATCGCGGTGCACGGCGGACTCATCCGCTCGATCTGACAGAAAACTCTCCAGGAGAACCACAATGAACAGCCATATCGAGGGCACAGCTCTGCCTGTCGGCCTCCAACAGCTCTACGCGATGCAACGCATTCGCGCATTCGAAAGCGAAATCCACCGACTCAGGATGGAAGGACCCGTCGTCGGATCAGTGCACCTCTGCAGCGGGCAGGAAGCGATCTACGTCGGTGCCACCAGAGCTCTGGACCTCCCACGAGATCTGGTCTTCCCCACCTACCGCGGTCACGGATGGGCACTCGCCTGCGACGCCCCACTGACCGCAATGTTCGCGGAGCTCATGGGAAAGGCAACAGGGGTCAACGGTGGCCGTGGCGGATCCGCCTACCTCTCGGTACCCGAAGTCGGCATGATGGGGGAGAACTCGATCGTCGGCGCCGGCGCACCGATAGCCGCCGGCGCAGCCCTAGCAGCACAATACGACGGGTCGGGAAGAGTGACGGTAGCAGCATTCGGAGATGGCGCCGTCAACCAAGGCTCCGTCCACGAAGCCTTCAACTTCGCCGCCGTGATGAAACTTCCGGTCATCTTCATCATCGAAAACAACCACTGGTCCGAACTCACACCGATCACCGCAACGAGCGTCTCCGACCGCCTGTTCAAACGAGCATCCGCCTACGGCATGCCCGGAATACGCATCGACGGCAATGACCCCGATCTGGTCGAAGAGACCGTCGCCCGCGCCGTCGCCCGCGCCAGAGCAGGCGAAGGGCCCACGATGATCGAAGCCATGACCGACCGGATCGTCGGTCACTACATCGGCGACGCCCAAACATACAGAGCCGATGGAGAACTCGATGCAGCCATCGCAAACGAACCGATCACACGCCTACGCAAGAAACTGCTCGCACACGGAATCGACCCGTCCACCATCGACGACGTCCTTGCCTCAGCCGACCGCGACGTAGCCGAGGCGAGCGCCCGCGCACAGCAGGACCCGCTCGCCGACCCCAACACAGTTCTGGAGCACCTCTATGCCTGACATCACCGAAAAATCCCTCACCTTCGCAGAATCGGTCAACCGCGCCCTGCGGCGCGCCATGAACGAAGACCCGACGACACTGCTCTTCGGAGAGGACGTCGGAATCCCCGGAGGAGTCTTCGGAGTCACCAAAGGACTACACAAGCAGTTCGGAAACCGCGTCTTCGACACCCCGATCTCCGAAGCCGCGATCCTGGGAGGCGCGGTAGGAGCTGCACTCGTGGGGCGACGACCGATCGTCGAGATCATGTGGGCTGACTTTTCCCTCGTCGCCCTCGACCAGATCGTCAATCAAGCCGCCAACGTCCGCTACATCTCCCAAGGGAAACTACGCGCTCCCATCACCATTCGGACACAACAAGGAAGCGGCCCCGGGGCGTGCGCGCAGCACTCACAAAACCTCGAAGCACTCTTCGCACACATCCCAGGCCTACAGGTGTGCATCCCCGCCACACACCAGGACGCGTATGACCTGCTGCTGACATCGATCCACTCCGACGACCCCACCATCGTCATCGAAAACAGAAACCTCTATCACGGCACCAAAAACACCGTTCAACTCGACGGCGCCATCGAACCAATCGGTGGAGCCACACTCCGGCGCCGCGGCGATGACATCACCATAGCGACATGGGGCGCAATTCAATACGAAGTCATCACTGCCGCAGAGAAACTCGAAGAAGAGGGCATCTCCGTCGAAGTCATCGACATGAGGTGGATGCGGCCATTCGACATCGACACCGTCGCAGACAGCGTAACGCGCACCGGACATCTCATGGTGGTCCACGAAGCTCACGAATTCGCCGGCATGGGCGCTGAATTGGTCGCATCAATCGTCGAACGAGGCACGAGACTCGTGCAACCGCCAGTCCGAATCGGAATGCCAGATGTCCGCATCCCTGCAGCCCCGACCCTTCTCGCCGCTGTAGTGCCGAACAGTTCTCGTATCGAGAACAGAATCAAAGCAATTCTCGAGCCGAGCCTGCAGCCGACGTGACCGCCGCCGATACCACCCTCCACATGATCCCACTCGACAAGTCGTCCCACAGCGGCATGATCGACCGCTGGCTCGTTGCCGACGGGGCGCACGTAGAAAACGGCGACCCCTTAGCTGAGATCACCTTCGGCGGAGCCGAGCAAGAACTCGTGGCACCAGCCAACGGTATCCTTCGCCAATTGACCCGTGCCGGCGCACCGGTGGCAGCCCATACTCCAATCTGCAACGTGGACACAAGCATTGAACGCCCGCACTTGACCATGTCGACGATCGTGCACGAAGTCGACGTGACCGCAGTCCTCAAGGCCCTCGCTCATATGAACACATCGTTGCGTGCAGTAATCACCGCCGCAATCTCGCCGAACGAGACGGGCAACGTTGCTGTATTCGAGGCCGGGCAAAGTGGTGCACTGTTCGAGACACCCACTCTTGCGCCACCAAATTCTGCCGTGATTTCCTTCGGCGCAGTGATCGAGCGGCCAGCCGTATTGACAGACTCATTGGGCTTGAAGACAATCGGAATTCGATCCATGATGTACCTTTCGGTCACCTACGATCGCAGTCAACTCGACGGCGCCGACGCGGAACGATTGCTCCACGCCGCGCGCAAGGCGTGTGAAATAGTCTGAGTCCACAAGGCTACGGAACCCGTAGTACGCTCCCGATTCGGATTGACGAATACTAGGGGCGCACACCGTTCTCTCGGGGCAGTGACGGGTGGGCGGTTGTCGGCCGATGCTGCGCGAACATCTGGTCGGTGAGGCGATGTATGCCCTCGGTATCCCCACTACGCGCGCGCTGTCGGTGGTGGCGACGAGCCGGCACGTTCGCCGCACCGGCGCAGAACCCGGTGCCGTGCTCGCGCGGATTGCGTCCAGGCACCTGCGGGTGGTGACCTTTGAGTACACGGTCCGACAGCCTTTGAGTACACGGTCCGACAGGGCGAGGCCTTGCATTCGCTCGCCGATCAACTGGCAGCGACATGGCCTTGCATTCGCTCGCCGATCAACTGGCAGCGACATGTTGACGGGGAACCAGTAGGGCGGCACAACTCGCTAGGACGCACGTTGTTTCGCCGTCGGCATTGAACGAAACGATCCGCGAGAAGGCCTACCTCAGCGACTGACGGCGGCCTCCTGCACCATCCGCGAGAGCTTCTCGGGATTCCGGACAGTGTAGATCCCGCTGACCAAGCCGTCTTCGACTCGCATTGAGACCACACTGTCGAGTTCTCCGTCCAACCAAATGATCAGCGCGGGTCCGCCGTTGACATTGGCCAGTTCGGCGGTCATACCGGCACCCCAGCCGGCCAGACCGGCAGCAAACAGTCGAGCCACCTTGTCTGCGCCCGACACCGGCCGCGGCAGAGCTTGCTTGATGCCGCCACCGTCACCCAAGGCCACGACGTCAGGCGCGAGAATGTCGACCAGGTCGTGGAGGTCGCCAGTCGCTATCGCCCGCTGGAGCGCCATCAAAGCCTTCCGTGTGTCCGCGGGGGAGATGATCCCCCGTGGCCGCCGCGCGGCGACCCGTTCCCGGGCGCGGTGGGCGATCTGGCGTACCGCGGTGGGACTCTTGCCCACTGCCTCCGCGAGCTCGTCGTACCCCAGGTCGAACACCTCATGGAGCACGAACACGGCCCGCTGGGTCGGTGTCAGCGTCTCAAGTACGAGCAGCATCGCTGTGGACAGGCTGTCTGCCAACTCGACGTCGTCGGCCACATCGGGAGTGGTCAACAGAGGCTCGGGCAACCACGGTCCGACGTATTCCTCGCGCCGCCTTGCCAGCACCCGCAACTGGTCGAGCGCCTTCCGAGTGACGATTCGGACCAAGAAGGCTCGCGGGTCCCGGACATCGGCCTGGTCGACGTTGGTCCACTTCAGCCAGGCCTCCTGCACCACGTCCTCGGCGTCGGCGGCGGACCCGAGCATCTCGTACGCGACTGTGAAGAGCAATCGGCGGTGGGTGATGAACGGATCTCCACTCATGAGGTGGAGACTACGGCTTCGGGGCCGCGAGCGGCCGCAGACCACACGATGTGGCGTACTCCTCTGAGTGAATACCAAGCGCGACGTTGGACCGGGCGGAGAGGTTCATGAAGGCGACCTTGGCGGTCAGCTCAATGAGCGCCGGCGTCCCGAGCTCTTCGCGCAGCGCAGCCGACATCTCGTCAGTGACGGTCGGCGAGGTCTGGCACATGGCCTCGGTATACTCCAGAACCTGTCGCTCGAGCGGGGTGAACACATCAGATTCCCGCCATCTCGGTATTTCGCGCGCCTTGGCCTCGTCAAGGCCTTTGTTGTGGGCCGTGAAGTAGCCGAAATCCAGGCAGAAGCTGCAGCCGATCTCGGCGGCCGCGGCCATGGTGGCGAAAGTCGCCAGGTTGCGGTCGAGCTTGTCCCACTTCGCCGTCCTGCCGCCGAACTTCATCATGTCTTTGAAGACGGCAGGGTGATTCCACAGAGTCTCGGCGCTTTCCGGTACGCGACCGATCATCTTGCGCATCACCATCTTGATCAACCCTCCGTAGATGCCCTTGATCTCGGTCCGCGGAATGCGGGTTGTGCTGGTCATAATCGTCTCCTGTCATTGGTGGTTCAACATGAAGACGCTGGACGTCGACGATCTGTGACAGTCCCGCCACCTAACAAGCACCAGAGGATGCGATTCGTTTGACTGCACGGACGCCGCGCAGTTCATCGTCGGTGGAGGTCGGTGATGGTGCCGGTAACTTCGTCGGGTGACTTCTCTGCCGTGAAGTGTCCGAGAGACTGGAGTCGGTAGTCCAGATCCTTCGCTCAGGGGCTCCATTTCCGGGTCGTCGAAGCCCATCTCTGCGCCCCAGTCCTGCTGAGTGACGGTGACAAGGATCGTCAGTGATGATCTCGTATCATGCTGTATAACAACAGATTCTGTGTCCAGTCCAATATACGAGTAACTCGCCGAACTGGTGGCTGCACAGGTCGCACAGTTCGCGAGATTGACCGCACGTACCGCATGCCATGATCGCCGAGTTGGAGCACCAATTCGCGGAGACTCACGAATTCCTTCGCGGAGACTCACGAATTCCTCGAAACTGCCGTTGTCGAACGGCTGAGTGGGTCTGTCCGAAATCCTTGCGCACCAAATCCGAGCACGAATCGGCGGCCAAGACGGCCACTGCGGGAATACTCTGCGGCAGGTCTCGCACCCCGACGAAGACCGACTGCTAGGACCGAAATTCTGAATCTGGTCGTACCGCTCCCGAACATGATTCAGAACGTCGTCACTACCACTGAACATGTGGAGCTGCTACCGCGGTCTGTCGTGCAAAAGATCACGAAGGATGTTGTCCCAGTAGGATAACCGGGATCCAGTAGTCGCCCGCCACGAACTGTGCTGTGCAGGTTGGTGACCCTCTGCCAACCGCGCGACAGGACCTTCGGGGTCGTCGAGGCCGTGCCTAAGCCTGGTGGGGAGTTGATGTCTGCGGGTTCGAATCCCTATTGTCGAGGTTGCTGCGCAAGGCCGTTTGCGGTGCCGGCTCTGGCCACTCGGAGCCGGAGTGGCGTCGAAATGTGGGGGACCGTTGCCGGTGTCTCGGCAGTGGTGGGTCTGCTCGGTGTGCTCTGCGTCATCGTCGGGTACCTTGCCGGGCGTGCCTCTCGTCGAATCGGGGCATTCAACTGAGTTGTCGGCGGAATTCTGGTTGTTCAGAGCCGGGAGGAAGCTGATCCGTGTAGTCAGTCCGCGTACGATGCCGGTGGTGCCCGTATCTCACACGGAGTGCAGGCGCCGCAAGAATTCTCCCAAATCGGATCCGGCTGCGGCAGTTGTCAATCGCCAAGCTGGTCGCTCTTTCATAGCGAGCAGATCCGGCGGCTGTGCGCGACGAAGCGGAGAGATTGTGGCGACCAATCGTCATTTCCCCGCATGAGTACGGGCGATCAGCGCCGGGCGCGGGCGCGGTGCGCGCCTCGTTTGCGTTCGCGGGTGAGGTCCCACAGGTAGTGGTCGAAGTCGACTTCCATGGTGTGCCGGGGGGAGGTGTAGAACTGTTTTTTGTTGCGGTTGTGCTCGGTTGCCATCTGCTTACGAATCCGGGCGTCGGACGGCGGAAGATATCGGCCGGTGAGGATGTCCGCGATCCAGGCGCATTGCGCCTCGGCGAGCGGCATGACCGCGCCGACCGGTTGTAGGAGTCCGATGAAGTACAGGCCCGGAAAGTCCGGGTGCACGGTCCGCTTCCACAGCGGAAGATCGTTGTCGCGGGCGCGAATCAGATCCGGGTCCAGGAACGGGAAACTGACCCGGTAGCCGATGGCCCAGACGATCAGGTCGGCTCGCGTGCTGTGTCCGTCGGTGAAAACTACTGTGTTGCCGTCGAATCGGGCGATGCCGGGGCGTGGGATGATTGCGCCGGCATCGAGTCGTGCGCGTAGTTGCTCGGATTGCACCGGGTGCGACTGGCTCGGCTTGTGCGTTGGCTGGGGCAGGCCGTAGCGGGTGAGGCTGCCTGAGGCGACGGCGCCGAGCCGCAATCTGGCTCCGGTAACCCACCATGGCATCCATCCTGGCAATGCGACTTGGTCGGCTGCCCTGCCGAAGAGCATCTTGCGCAGTACCCACTGGCTGCGCCGCACGGACAGGGTGGTGCTGCGAGCGACTTTCGATGCTTCGACGGCGATGTCGAGTGCCGAGTTTCCCATACCGACGACGACCACATCGCGGTCCGCGAGCTGGTCCGCATTGCGGTAGTCGTGAGCATGGATCTGCGTTCCGCTGAAGGTGCCTGGATAGGTGGGTTCTGGCCAGCGCGCGTCCCAGTGGTGCCCGTTGGCAACCAGGACAGCGTCGTAGGTTTTGGTGTGTTCACCGGTGGGACCGTTGGTGCGCACCGACCAGGCGCCGTCGTGCTCGCGTCGGACGTTCTCGACGGTGGTGTCGAAGGTGATGGTGTGCCGGAACCCGAAATGGTCGACATAGGACTCGAAGTAGGCGTGGACCTGGTCGTGCCGCGCGTACGGCGGATAGTCGGGTGGCATCGCGAAATCGGAGTACGCCATGCGTGGACAGGAGGTGTTGATTTCCAACGTTTCGTAGCAGGCGGACTGGCCGTTGGGGTTGTCGTAGACCCAGTTGCCGCCGATCACCCTGCCTTTTTCGAAGCAGTCGAATGGAATGCCTGCGGTATACAGCGCTTTGGCGGCGGCAATACCCGATGATCCGGCGCCGATGACGCACACCCGGGGGAGCGCAGTGTCTACCGGCACAGGTGAACTCACCGGCGGCGCGCGATGTCCAGGTTTGACCAGGTAGGCCACGATAACCATTGTGTCAGAACCGAGCAGCGGGGTGTAGGGCGATTTTTTCGTGGGAGTGTTGTCGATGTAACCCCCCGAATCGGTCATTGAAGAGACGGGGATCGGACCACGTCATTCGCATTGAGCGCACAACACAGGTGAGCGGCTAGCCATACCGAGTTGCCCCTCACCACGTGGCTTCCGGTGATGAGGGCCCGGTGGGGCGGGTCGGCGCGGGTGCGGCAGAAAATGCAGCACTGCGAAACCGGACCTCAGGATTTGGAGCGTTCGGAGATTGCGAGGTGAATCCATCTCCCAGAGTCAGCAATTCCAAAGCAATATTTTTGAAGATTCAACCATGGTGCTGTGGGCGAATGTGACTGACGTTCCTTTTCTGGACACTGCTGGGCCGTTCGGGCCTCGCTGCGACATAACGTGCGGTCGTGCACTTCGACGGTTCGGCCACCATAAGCTGCGGTTGATCACCTCCGTATCGGAACCCGAACCGTGGACGACCTGCATTGAACTCGGTGACCCCGTCAGCATGTCATGATGTTTGCCGACAATCACGGCAATTTGCATCCAATTACATTGTGCGACAGTAGGTACTGAGCAATTGTGTTCTGTGTGTCTGGTTAGGTCTGGAGCGGTTTGGCTCATCGTGTCGGCAGTGTGCTGAGGTCAGTGCCTTCGAGGGTATCGAGTCCGAGTTCCACTGCCAACGAAGGTTGTCGTCGTCCATGTTCGCGGCCTCGATATTGCGTCATAGAACAAGGGGCCGCAGCCTGGTGGCGGTCAAGGTGGGATCTGCCAGCAGTGTCGTCGGCGAGCGTGCTGGGTCGCAGAAGTTCGACGTACGCCGGGTTTGGTGAGCTGCGGGGAATCTGATCGGTGGCCGCCACACACCCCGTGCGCTATCATTGATTCACGGGCGAAAATTTACGAAAGGATTCGGAGATGTCGGACGCAGCGACCAGTAGCACCCGAGACCGCTTCATGCATGGTGACCTTCCCTTCGAAGACGCACTGAAAGAGGTCACCGGTACCGACCTGGACCGAAGTCATCTCTGGCACATCCTCGAAGGCCTCGCCTCCGAACGCAGTGCCACCACACCAGTCCTCTCTGCCCACGACGCCCAGTTTCTCGACAAGGCCGGATTCGTCGCCGATCCGGCGGCAGCAGCATCAGCGCGAATAGACCGCGATATCCGCATGCAGAACCTGGTGCACTCCTCACTCTCTATCCCGGAGACCGCGGAGCGGCTCGGCGTC
>NZ_JAWLRZ010000025.1:0-22470 GCF_033142425.1 Rhodococcus sp. IEGM 1366 | reverse complement strand
GTGGTGGCGTCGGCGTTTGTGGGTGTGTTGGGTGTTGATCGGGTGGGGTTGGATGATGATTTCTTCGAGTTGGGTGGCAACTCCCTCATCGCGACTCGGGTTGTCATGCGCATCGCCGAAGAACTCGAGACGGCCGTACCGGTTCGCCTTCTGTTCGAAGCGTCCACCGTTCAGGAACTCGCCGCACGTCTCGAATCGCACGTCGGCGAAGGAAGCCGCCTTGCGCTGACAGCTCAGGATCGTCCGGAAGAGATTCCGCTTTCTCTTGCGCAGCAACGTATGTGGTTCCTCAACCGGTTCGACGGCTCCGCCGGTGCCTACAACATGCCGTTTGCTCTGCGACTGAGCGGCGAACTCGATCTGGGGGCGATGCGTGCGGCTATCGGCGACGTCGTTGCCCGTCACGAAACCCTGCGCACTGTGTATCCGGAAACCGATTCGGGACCGGTCCAGGTCATCGAACCGGTAGGACATACGCCGGTGCAATTGGACGTCGAAAGCGTCACGGAAGCCGAGATTGTCGGCAAGCTGGTCGAATTGGCGTCGACGAGGTTCGACGTGACGGCCGAAATCCCGCTGCGGATTCGGTTGTTCCAGGTAGCCGAGAACGAGTACGTTCTCGCCGTCGTGGTGCACCACATCGCCGCGGACGGCTCCTCGACTACTCCGTTCGCCCGCGACCTCGTCATGGCCTACGCGGCACGGGCGCAGGGAACGGCGCCGGGTTGGGCTCCGCTGGACGTGCAGTACGCCGATTACAGCCTGTGGCAGCGCGAGGTGCTGGGCAGCGAGGACGACCCGGAATCCGTGTCGTCCGAACAGATCGCCTACTGGAGCCAGGCTTTGGCCGGGCTGCCGGATCAGCTGGACCTGCCGACGGACCGTCTGCGTCCCGCCGCGCAGTCGTACCGCGGTGGCTACCTTCAGTTCGAGATCGACGCAGCAGTGCATCAGGGTCTGTCGGCGCTGGCCCGTGAGCACGGCACCACCCTGTTCATGGTCACGCACGCGGCGTTTGCGGTCCTGCTGGCGCGCCTGTCCGGAACCGACGACATCGCCGTGGGCACCCCGATCGCGGGCCGCGGCGAGCGTGCGCTCGACGATCTGATCGGCATGTTCGTCAATACCCTGGTGTTCCGGACACACGTCGACGGCGCAGACAGCTTCACGGAACTGCTTGCCCGCGTGCGAGAGAACGATCTGCAGGCATTCGCGCATGCCGACGTTCCGTTCGAGCGTCTGGTCGAGGTTCTCAACCCCGCCCGTTCGACTGCTCGCCACCCGCTCTACCAGGTGGGCTTCCTCTTCCAGAACATGGAACAGGCAAGCCTGGAACTGCCTGGCCTCACGGTCAAGGGCCTGGAGATCGACAACGGTGTCGCTCAGTTCGATCTGCAGTTGATCGTCGGTGACAACTACGACGAGCGTGGTGTTGCCTCGGGCATCTCGGCTGTATTCAGCTACGCCCATGACCTTTTCGACGAGTCGACAGTCCAGTCCTTTGCTGATCGGTTCAACACCGTTCTGGCTGCGGTTGTTGCTGATCCCTCGATCGTGGTCGGCGACATCGACGTGCTTGACCCGCATGAGTCGAATCAGGTTCTGCAGGAATGGAATGCAACGGAGCATGTACTCGACTCCGAGGCGACCCTGGTCGATCTGTTCGATCAGCAGGTTGCCGCGCACGGTGATTCCGTTGCGTTGGTGCACGGACTCGAATCGCTGACGTACGCGGAGTTCGACAACAAGGTCAACCGGCTCGCCCGTCACCTGATCGAACTGGGTGTCGGTCCGGAATCGTTGGTGGCGTTGGGAATGCGACGCTCCATCGATCTGGTGATCGGCATGTACGCCGTTGCCAAGGCCGGCGGCGGTTACGTTCCGATCGATCCGGATCATCCGGCCGATCGCACCGGTTATGTCCTCGAGATGGCCGCTCCGGTGTGCGTGCTCAGTACCGAGGACGACGCACCGTCGCTCACGGGGATCGACAACGTTCTGGTCATCGACACGCTCGATCTCTCGGGCGTCTCCGGAGCGCCTGTACGCGGCGACGAGCGGATCGCACCGCTTCGTTCGGCGAATACCGCGTACGTGATCTTCACGTCGGGATCGACCGGCAAGCCGAAGGGTGTGGCGCTGTCCCACGCCGCGATCGTGAATCAACTTCTGTGGAAGCGTGATCGCTACGGTCTCGACCAGACCGACGCAATGTTGCTCAAGACCGCAGCAACGTTCGACCTCTCGGTCTGGGAGTTCTGGTCCGCGTTGACATCCGGGTCTCGCCTGGTCATCGCCGACCCGGACGGCCATAAGGACGCCGAGTACATGCTGGCGCTCATCGCCCAGGAGAAGGTGACGACGCTGCACGCGGTGCCGTCCATGCTCTCGATGCTGACGGCCGCGGCAGACGGCACTCTTCCGCAGTCGCTCGAGCGTGTCCTTGCCATCGGTGAGGCTTTGCCCGCGGCAACGGCGGCAGAGTTCCGCAAGGTGTCCGATGCGGCACTGGTCAATCTGTACGGTCCGACCGAGGCTGCGGTGTCAGTGACGGCGCACGATGTGGACGAGAGCGACACCTCGTCGGTCTCGATCGGTGCCCCGGAATGGAATACGCAGGTCTACGTGCTCGACGAGCGACTGCATCCGGTCCCGGTCGGAGTCACCGGTGAGCTGTACCTGGCCGGGACCCAGTTGGCTCGCGGTTATCACGGCCGCGCCGACCTGACGTCGGAACGCTTTGTCGCCAACACCTTTGGAGAACCGGGCTCACGTCTGTACCGCACCGGCGACCTCGTTGTCTGGCGCAGTGGCGGTGAACTCGAGTACGTCGATCGTGCCGACTTCCAGGTCAAGATCCGTGGCTACCGCATCGAACTCGGTGAGATCGAGGCTGTCATCAGAGCTGCTGAGTCCGTGGACGCCGCGGTTGTCGTCGCGAAAACTGATCCGCGACTGGGGGATCGACTGGTCGGGTACCTCGTTCCGCAGGCCGGGGCCACCGTCGACGTCGACAGTGTGAAGGCGGAACTCGTCCGCGAGTTGCCGAGTTACATGGTGCCGTCGGCGTTGATGGTGCTGAGCGAATTGCCGCTCAACATCAACGGCAAGATCGATCGAAAGGCGCTGCCGGAACCCGAATTCGAGGCAACGGAGTTCCGTGCCCCGAGCAATCCGGTCGAAGAGATCGTGGCGTCGGTGTTTGCCGAAGTCCTGGGCGTTCCACGAGTCGGGTTGGACGACGACTTCTTCGATCTCGGTGGAAACTCGCTGATCGCCACACAGGTCGTAGCCAGGTTGGGTCAGGCACTTGACGCCCAGATTCCGGTGCGGATCATCTTCGAAGCGTCGACCGTCGGACTGCTGGCGTCGCGGGTGCTCGAACATGCCGGTTCCGGTTCGCGGGCACAGTTGGTGGCGCAGGAACGACCGTCGCAGATTCCGTTGTCTCTCGCTCAGCAGCGGATGTGGGTTCTCAACCAGATCGATCGCAGGTCCGCCGCGTACAACATCCCGGTCGCGATCCGGATGTCCGGCGATCTCGACGTCGCAGCATTGCAGTCGGCTGTCTCCGACCTTGTTGCTCGCCACGAGATCCTGCGGACGTTCTATCCCGATCTCGGGGACGGCCCGACGCAGTCGATTCAGTCCAAGTCGGCAGCCGTTGTCGACATGGCCGTGCTGTATGTCGGCGAAGACACGATTGGGGCCGAGGTCGCGAAGGTCGTCGGTCAGGGCTTCGACGTCACTGCCGGTGTTCCGCTGCGCGTTCGCCTGTTCCAGATCACGCCCACCGAGCATGTCCTGATCGTGGTGGTCCACCACATCAGCGGCGACGCATTCTCGATGGCTCCGATGATCAGGGACACGATGATCGCGTACACGGCGCGTACCGGGGGAGCGGCACCCGAATGGGCTCCGCTCGAAGTCCAGTACGCGGACTACACGTTGTGGCAGCGCGACGTTCTGGGTTCCGAGGACGATCCGGACAGTGAACTGTCGACGCAGCTTGCCTACTGGACGCAGGAACTCGCCGGCGTTCCCGAACTTCTGGAACTGCCGACGGACCGTCCTCGTCCGCCGACGCAGTCGATGAAGGGCGCGGACTTCCTGTTCACGCTCGGCGCGGACTCCACGCGTCGAATTGCGGAAATCGCGCGCGAGCAGAACTCGACAGTGTTCATGGTCGTGCACGCCGCGTTCTCGGTGCTGCTGTCCAAGCTCAGTGGCTCGAACGACATCGCGATCGGTACACCGGTGGCGGGCCGCGGCGAGCGAGTCCTCGACGACCTGGTCGGTATGTTCGTCAACACGCTGGTGTTGCGCACGCAGGTGAAACCGGCAACCACGTTTGTCGACCTGCTGCAGCAGGTGAAGGAGAAGGACCTCGCGGCGTTCGGAAACGCAGACGTGCCCTTCGAGCGTTTGGTCGAGCAGGTCGGCCGTGAGCGCTCACAGGCATACTCACCGCTGTTCCAGGTGATGCTCACGTTCCAGAACATGGCACTTGGCACGTTTGCGCTGCCAGGGCTCGAACTGTCGGCGGTGGATGACGGATTCGACTCGGCGATGTTCGACCTGCAGCTCACCGGTATCGAGGAGTTCGACGAGCGCGGAGCGCTGTCCGATATCCGGATGCGGTTCACCTACGCAACCGATCTGTACGACGCCGCAACCATGGAACTGTTCGCGGCCAGGTTGCGGGCCGTGGTCGACGCCGTTGCCGCAGATCCGACGGTGGTTCTGCGGACTATCGACATCGTGACGGACTTCGAACGCGCGCTGATCGAGGCCGCCGAGCCGAAGACTGCCGCGGACCTTCCGGACCTCGCAGCAGCGGCCGCCGCAGCAGATCCGACGGCGGTTGCCTTCACACACGGCGACACCGTGGTGACCTTCACACAGCTGGCCGAGAAGTTGGCGCTGATGAGAGCGACGATGGGTGCCGCGCTGGGTGCGGATGCCTTGATCTCCGTGTCTCTGACCGGCCTGGTTCCGGGAATTCTCCCGGCGCTCGGTGCTGACGGAATTGCCTCGTTGGTGAGCTCTTTGATTGCGGATGCGCAGGCGAGCGCGGAAAAGGGTGACCGTATCGACGGGTAATATGCAGTATTTGCCCAGTGGGCGGCATCGGGACGGCACACACTGTGCCTTACCGGTGCCGCCGTGTGTTGTCAGTTCGTGCTGTTGTCGGCTCGTGCGCAGTCAGTTGGAGGAAGCCTAGATGTCCGTCGGAATACCTGGACCGCAGTCGCTGACGATCGAGGATCTCCCGAGACTGATCGCAGCGGTTGCCGAGGTGGAACCGGGCCGGCGCGCACTTGCCCACGGCGATACGGATATCAGCTACGAACGTCTACACAGCGAGCTCACAACCCTCGACGCAGCGATGGGCGGCGCGTTGGGGGCCGACGCGCTCGTCCCCGTTGTCATCTCCACCGTGTTACCTGAACTGATCGCATCCCAGGACGGCGGACTCGGTGGCGTCGTGGACGCCTTGATTGCCGATGCCACGTCTGTGGTTGCCGTCGACGAGCCGACCGTTGTCGAGACAACCCTGGTGAGTCTGTTCGACGAGCAGGTGTCGCGAACCCCCGATGCGATTGCCCTCCGGTTCGGTGACACGTCGCTGACGTATGCCGAATTCGACGGCCGTGCCAATCAGCTCGCCCGCGAACTGGTCCGACGTGGGGTCGGGCCGGACACACTGGTCGGTCTCGGCATCCGGCGGTCCGTGGAACTGCTGGTGGCGATGTACGCGATCGTGAAGGCGGGCGGCGCGTATGTGCCACTCGATCCCGATCACCCAGCCGAACGCGTGGCCTACGTCCTCGATGTCGCGGCGCCGGTCCTGGTGCTGACGGTGTCCACTGACGAGCTGACCCTCCCGGATGGTGTTTCCGTCCTCGAGATGGACACGACCGATGTGTCGGTGCATTCCGCCGAGCCGCTCGCCGATACCGACCGGCGCTCACCGCTGCGCGCGGACAATCTCGCATACGTCATCTTCACCTCCGGCTCCACCGGGCGTCCCAAGGGCGTCGGGGTTGCCCACGGTGCCATCGTCGCCAACCTCGTGTGGCGCCAGGACGAGTACGCCTTCACCGCCGCGGATGTCGTCTTTCAGAAGACGCCCTTCACGTTCGACGTGTCGGTGTGGGAGTTCTTCTGGCCGTTGCAGATCGGTGCATCACTTGTCATCGCGGAGCCGGACGGACATCGTGATCCCGCGTATGTCGCCCGCACCATGATCGAGTACGGCGTCACGGTCGTTCACTTCGTGCCGTCGATGCTGGCCGTTTTTGTCGCCGAACCCACGGTTTCCGAGATCACCACTCTCCGTTACGTTTTTGCATCCGGTGAAGCGCTTCCGGCGCAGACGGCGGCGCGTCTGCGCGACGTCAGTTCGGCTGCGCTGCACAATCTTTACGGTCCGACCGAAGCTGCCGTCGACGTCACCTATTACGCCACCGGCGAGCAGGACGAGGTGGCCGTTCCGATCGGACGCGCGGTAGCCGGCACCGAACTACTGGTGCTCGACGACGCCCTGCGGGCGGTTCCTCCCGGAGTCCCCGGCGAGTTGTACCTTGCCGGTGTCCAATTGGCGCGCGGCTATGTCGCCCGTCCTGATCTCTCGGCCGATCGGTTTGTTGCGCATCCCACCGAGGCCGGTGCTCGTATGTACCGGACCGGCGACCTCGTTCGCTGGCGCGGGCTTGGTGCTCAGCGACTCCTCGAGTACATCGGCCGCACCGACTTCCAGGTGAAACTGCGCGGGCTGCGCATCGAACTCGGCGAGATCGAATCCGCACTTCTCGACAACGCTGCAATCGCGCAGGCGGCTGTTCTCGTCCATTCCGACGCGACTCTGGGTGACAACCTCGTGGCGTACGTGGTTCCCGCGCTAGGTGTTTTACTCGACACCGACGCTCTTGCAGATGAATTGGGCGGGCGCCTGCCCGACTACATGGTCCCGTCGCTGTTTGTCGAACTCGACGCATTTCCACTCAACGCCAGCGGCAAGCTGGACCGCAAGGCTCTGCCGGCGCCCGAGTTCACAGCGCAGGTTGTCGAATACCGCGCACCGAGCACCCCGGTCGAGAAGACGTTGGTGGCAATCTTCGCCGACTTGCTCGGACGCGACGATCTCGGCATCGACGACGGATTCTTCGACCTCGGCGGTAACTCGCTCCTCGCAACCCGGGTCGTGGCACGCGCCAACGCCGAACTCGGCGTGGAACTCGACATGCGAGCTTTCTTCGATGCTCCGACCGTATCCGAATTAGCCTCTCTGGTAGTCGATTCTGCCGGTGGCGGTACCAGAGCTCCGCTGGTTGCTCAGGAGCGTCCGGCACAGATACCGCTGTCGCTGGCACAGCAGCGCATGTGGTTCCTCAATCGGTTCGATTCCACGTCAGCCGTCGATCACATTCCAGTGGCACTCCGGCTGACCGGCGCCCTCGACGTCGAGGCACTACGCGCCGCGATCACCGATCTGGTCGAGCGCCATGAGAGCCTGCGCACCGTCTACCCCGAAATCGACGGTGTCGGATACCAGCAGGTTCTCGCCGCGTCGGACGTCGTGCTGGACGTGACACCGGTTGTGGTCACGGAATCCGACCTGATCGGCCGTGTCACTGCCGTTGTCACCGAGGGCTTCGACGTCACGACGCAGGTTCCCTTGCGGGCCAGCCTGTTCCAGGTTGCAGACTCGGAATACGTCCTCGTCTTTGTGGTTCACCACATCAGCGGCGACGGTTTCTCGATGGGGCCGTTGGTCCGCGACGTTGTGAGTGCCTACGCAGCTCGATCGCAGGGTTCAGCGCCGGATTTTGCTCCTTTGGGGGTCCAGTACGCGGACTTCACGCTGTGGCAGCGGTCCGTTCTCGGTGACGAGAGCGACCCGGAATCGTTGATTTCGCGGCAGATCGACTACTGGACGCATCAGTTGGCAGGGATGCCGGAACTGCTCGAACTTCCGACAGATCGCCCGCGCCCTGCTGTGGCAACCAACCGTGGTGCGTCGCACCAGTTCTCGATCGAGAAGAACTTGCTCGTCCGGCTCGAATCGTTGGCGCAGCAACACAAGGCTTCGGTCTTCATGGTGCTGCACAGTGCCATTGCCGTCCTGCTTGCCCGGTTGTCTGCCACATCGGATATCGCGATCGGTACGCCGGTCGCAGGTCGTGGCGATCGCGCTCTCGACGATGTGATCGGAATGTTCGTCAACACGCTGGTCCTGCGCACCGAGATCGACTCCGCGAGTTCGTTCGCGGACGTGCTGAAAGCCGCTCGCGCGACCGATCTTGATGCCTTCGGCCATACGGACGTTCCGTTCGAGCGCCTTGTCGAGGTCCTCGATCCCGCCCGCTCCCAGGCGCACAACCCGCTCTTCCAGGTCATGCTGGCATTTCAGAACCTCGGCCAGAGTGAACAGGGCGCTGCCGACATCGACGGGTTGACGGTTACGGGCGTCGAACTCGCATCCGCAGTTGCCAAGTTCGACCTCCAGTTCACCGTGTGGGAAGACCCCGAGCACGGCGGACTGTCGATCATGATCGATTACGCCACAGATCTTTTCGATCCGTCGACCATCGATTCTGTTGCCTCTCGGTTGGCGACGCTCCTCGCCGTCGTCGCGGAAGATCCGGCCATCGTGGTCGGTGACATCGACCTGCTCACCGTCGACGAGCGCGAATTGGTGATCGGCACCTGGAATGCGACCGGCCATGAGGTGCCGCAGAAGACACTGGTCGACATGTTTGTCGAACAAGCGCATCGGACTCCGGACGCCACGGCACTCGTCTACGAGGACGAGCTGCTGACCTATCGCGATTTCTCGGCGCGTGTGCATCGACTCGCCCGGATGCTGGTGACGATGGGCGTCGGACCTGACACCTTGGTGGGCTTGGCAATCAGGCGGTCCATCGACTTGGTTGTCGCGATGTACGCGGTGATCGAAGCAGGCGGGGCCTATCTGCCGGTCGATCCCGATCAGCCCGCCGATCGCAACGAGTACGTTCTGGGGACGGCCGGACCGGTGTGCGTGCTGACCACCGATCGTGACGGTTTCACAGCGAGCACCACGGTTGTCTCGTTGGATTCGCTGGATACTTCCCAGTTCTCGGACGCAGCGCTTGTCGATACCGATCGGCTGGCGCCGCTGCGGCCGGACAACACGGCGTACGTGATCTTTACGTCCGGTTCGACCGGTAAGCCGAAGGGTGTTGCGGTTTCGCATCGGGCGATCGTGAATCGTCTGGTGTGGATGCAGGCCGAGTACGGGCTGACCGGCGATGATGTGGTGTTGCAGAAGACCCCGTTCACGTTCGACGTGTCGGTGTGGGAGTTCTTCTGGCCGTTGCAGGTTGGTGCCCGACTAGCTGTTGCCGAACCGGACGGACACCGCGACCCCGCCTACCTCGCGTCCGCCATTTCCGACTACGGCGTCACCACCGCGCACTTTGTTCCGTCGATGCTCGACGTGTTTGTCGGAGAACCCTCGGTGGCGGCGTGTACTTCTTTGACCCGGGTATTCGCCTCCGGTGAGGCGTTGACACCACAGGTGGCGTCAACGCTGCGGACAGTTCTTCCCGCTGCGCGCTTGCATAACCTGTACGGTCCGACCGAGGCCGCGGTCGACGTGACGTACCACGAGGTCACCGAATCCGACGTCGCAAGTGTGCCGATCGGTGTGCCGGTGTGGAACACCCGGGCGCTGGTGCTCGACTCGCGGTTGCATCCGGTGCCGGTCGGAGTTGCGGGGGAGTTGTACCTCGCCGGTGTCCAGCTTGCACGCGGCTACCTGGCGCGGCCCGATCTGAGCGCCGATCGGTTTGTCGCGGATCCGTTCTCCGGTAACGGGCAGCGGCTTTATCGCACGGGTGACCTGGTGCGGTGGAACAGTTTTGGTGAGATTGAGTACATCGGTCGAACGGATTTCCAGGTCAAGCTGCGCGGACTGCGCATCGAACTCGGTGAAATCGAATCGGCTCTACGCGATCACCCCGCGGTATCCGCGGCGGTAGTACTGGTTCGCAGCGACCAGTTGGTGGCGTATCTGACGCCGGCAGCGGGCGTCAGCCTCGACTGGGACGATATCGCCGATGCGTTGTCGCAGCGGTTGCCCGCATACATGATTCCGGCCTCTCATGTGGTGCTCGACAGCTTCCCACTTGGCTCCTCGGGCAAGCTCGATCGTGCGCAGTTGCCGGATCCAGTGGCTCGTAGTGCCGAGTTCCAGGCGCCGGTCACGGGTGCCGAAATTGCTGTGGCTCAGGTCTTCTCGGACCTTCTGGCAGTCGAGAAGGTGGGATTGGGCGACAATTTCTTTGCCCTGGGGGGTAACTCCCTCATGGCAACTCAGGTTGTTGCGCGGCTGGGACAGAGGCTCGACACCACCGTCGGTGTGCGGACCCTGTTCGACGCACCGACCGTCGGGGCACTTGCTGCCCGTATCGATTCGGGAACCACCACGGCAGCGCGGCCTCCGCTCACCGCGCAGGTCCGGCCGGAGCGTGTGCCGCTCTCGCTCGCGCAGCAACGCATGTGGTTCCTGAACCGCTTCGAACCGGGATCGAATGTCGACAACATCCCAGCCGCACTTCGGCTGACCGGCACGCTCGATGTCGACGCGCTCCAGGACGCTCTCGACGATCTGGTGCGTCGTCACGAGAGCTTGCGAACTATTTACCCCGAGATCGACGGCGTCGGTTACCAGCAGGTTCTCGAACCCGCTCGTCTGATCAATCTTGCGCCGATCGACGTGGATGCCGATGATGTGGTGGCTCAGGTCGCCGCTGTGGTGGCGCCCGGGTTCGACGTGACCACCGAAGTTCCCATTCGCGTTTCCCTCTTGCGGATCACCGATTCCGAGTTCGTTCTCGTATTTGTCGTCCATCACATCAGTGGTGACGGATTCTCGATGCTTCCGTTGGTTCGGGACGTCGTCGCGGCATACGGTGCGCGATCGGCCGGAGCGGCGCCGCAGTGGGAACCACTGCCGGTGCAGTTTGCCGATTTTGCTTTGTGGCAACGCGAAGTCCTGGGCAGCGAGAGCGATCCGGACTCGGTGATTTCCGGGCAGTTCGACTATTGGCGAACACAATTGGCCGGTGTTCCGGATCAACTCGAGCTGCCGACGGATCGTCCGCGGCCCCGAATTGCAACCAATCAGGGTGCCTACCACGACTTCTCCGTTGATGCGGATTTGCTCGAGCGCTTGAACGCGGTCGCCCAGGCATCGAACGCCTCGCTGTTCATGGTTGTGCATTCTGCGCTTGCGCTGCTGCTCGCAAAGCTGTCGAGTTCCACCGACATCGTGATCGGCACTCCCGTTGCCGGACGCGGTGAGCAAGTGCTCGACAACGTCATCGGAATGTTCGTCAACACGTTGGTACTGCGAACCGATATCGATCCGGCGTCGACGGTCGCCGACCTGATCCACCGCGCCCGTGAAACCGATCTCGGCGCATTCGATCACGCGGACGTCCCGTTCGAGAGCCTTGTCGAGATCATCAACCCCGAACGGTCGCAGGCCCGGAACCCGCTGTTCCAGGTCATGCTGACAATGCAGAACCTCGGTGGCTCTAGTCCGGAGTCGGCAGCGATGAACGGTGTTGTGGTGTCCGCCGTGGACATCGAATCGCCCGTCGCGAAGTTCGATCTCCAGTTGACGGTGAGCGAGGCGCCGCAGGGCGGTCTTCTTGCGCAGTTCAACTATGCAACAGACCTTTTCGACGCAGCAACCGTGGAACTGTTTGCGCAGCGTTACGTCACGATTCTGCGCGCCCTGGCGGATGATACTTCTGCTGTCATCGGCGACATCGACGTATCGAGTGCCGACGAGCGTCGGCGAGTGCTCGTCGAATGGAACTCGACCGAGCGTCGTGTTCCCGACTCCACCCTGGTAGATCTCTTCGACGCCCAGGTGTCGGCAACACCGGATGCGCCGGCAATCACGTTCGACGCTACGACGCTGACATACGCGGAATTCGACGCCCGGATCAATCGTCTTGCACGCCATTTGATCTCGATCGGTGTCGGTCCCGATGCCATGGTGGGATTGTCGATGCGACGATCGCTCGACCTGCTGGTCGCGATGTACGCGATAGTGAAGGCAGGCGGCGCGTACGTTCCGATCGATCCGGATCAGCCGACCGAACGCAATGAGTACGTTCTTTCGACCGCTGTCCCGGTCTGTGTCCTCACCACCACGCTGGATCGATTCGAGACGTCGGTCTGCCCGGTTGTTCAGGTGGACACGCTCGACCTGTCCACTCACTCGGACGCTGCGATCTCCGATGCGGATCGTCTATCTCCGTTGCGCAGTGACAACACGGCGTACGTGATCTTTACTTCCGGCTCGACCGGTAAGCCGAAGGGTGTTGCGGTTTCGCATCGGGCGATCGTGAATCGTCTGGTGTGGATGCAGGCCGAGTACGGGCTGACCGGCGATGACGTGGTGTTGCAGAAGACGCCTTTCACGTTCGACGTGTCGGTGTGGGAGTTCTTCTGGCCGTTGCAGGTTGGCGCTCGGTTGGTCGTTGCTGTAGTGGACGGACACCGGGAACCGGCATACCTCGCAGCTGCTATCGCGGAACACGGCGTCACCACTGTCCACTTCGTGCCCTCGATGCTCGAACTGTTTGTCGCAGAACCCGCAGTTCGCGGAGCGGATGCTCTGCGTCGGGTATTTGCCTCGGGCGAAGCACTGCCACCGCAGGTTGCGCAGGAACTGTGCACACTCCTTCCACAGGCTCGACTGCACAATCTGTACGGGCCTACCGAAGCGGCAGTCGACGTCACATTCCACGAGGTCACGCCATCGGATTCCGAGATCGTCCCGATCGGATCGCCGGTCTGGAACACCCGTGTCCTGGTGTTGGATTCGCGTCTGCGCCCGGTGCCGGTGGGTGTCTCGGGTGAGCTGTACCTGGCGGGAATCCAGTTGGCGCGCGGCTACGTCGGTCGGCCGGACCTCACGGCAGATCGTTTTGTCGCAGATCCGTACGGACCTTCCGGCAGTCGGCTGTATCGCACGGGTGACCTGGTGCGGTGGAAACGGTCGAGCGGAGCGAGGGGGGATGATTCCAGCGTTGGTGAGGTCGAATACATCGGGCGGACCGACTTCCAGGTCAAACTCCGCGGATTGAGGATCGAACTGGGCGAGATCGAGGCAGCATTGCGCGATCAGCCGTCCGTTGCGTCGGCTGCGGTGGCAGTGCGCAACGAACAATTGGTTGCCTACGTTGTGGGACACGCCGGCGCGGTAGTGGACTGGGCATCGGTCGAGACAGCACTGGCCGCACGACTGCCCGGCTACATGGTCCCGACGGCGCACGTTGTGCTCGAGGCATTCCCGCTGGGCACGTCCGGCAAGCTGGATCGCAAGCAGTTGCCCGATCCTGTTGCTCAGATCGCTGCCTTCCGTGAGCCACGGAGCGTGGCGGAGCTTGCGGTCGCGCGGATTTTCTCCGACCTGCTCGGCATCGAGCAGGTTGGCCTCGACGATGATTTCTTCTCGCTCGGCGGCAACTCGCTCATCGCGACTCAGGTCGTTGCGCGACTCGGCGAGGCGCTCGACACGACGGTTCCTGTTCGCCTGCTGTTCGACGCGTCCAGTGTGGAATCCTTTGCCTCGCTTATCGACTCGCAATCCGGTAAGGGCGCCCGCCCGCCGCTGGTGGCGCAGGAACGACCGGATCGTGTTCCGCTGTCGATTGCGCAGCAACGCATGTGGTTCCTCAACCGGTTCGACGCGTCCTCGGGTGTGGACAACATCCCGGTGGCCATCAGGCTGACCGGAGAGCTGGACATTGCGGCGATGCAGGCTGCGCTGGTGGACGTGTTCGAACGTCATGAGATTTTGCGAACGGTGTATCCCGAGATCGACGGCGTCGGCTATCAGCAGTTGGTGGATGTGGACCGGATGGTTCCGGATCTGACGCCGGTTCGTATTCACGAATCCGTTGTCATCGATCGGGTTGCAGGCGTGATCCTTCCCGGATTCGACGTCACCCACGAGGCGTCGGTTCGAGCGCAATTATTCGATTTGAGCCAGTCCGAGTACGTCCTCGTTTTTGTGATCCATCACATCAGCGGTGACGGCTTCTCGATGGGCCCGCTGATCCGCGACTTCGTCTCAGCGTATGTTGCACGGTCGCAAGGGCAGTCGCCGCAGTGGCAACCATTGCCGGTGCAGTACGCCGACTTTGCGTTGTGGCAGCGGCAGATCCTCGGCAGCGAGGACGATCCCGAATCGGTTATCTCCGAGCAGGTCACGTACTGGCAGGAACGCTTGGCCGGCATTCCGGACCAGCTGGATCTGCCGACGGATCGTCCGCGGCCGCGCATCGAATCGCACCGCGGAGCGGGATACGATTTCTCGATCGATGCCGAGCTCCGTGCGGGTCTCGATCGAGTGGCCCGTGAGGTCAATGCATCGCTCTTCATGGTGGTGCACAGCGCCCTGGCGGTCGTGCTCGCGAGGTTGTCCGGGACATCGGACATCGTGATCGGTACCCCGGCCGCCGGCCGTGGTGAACGTGCTCTCGACGATCTGATCGGTATGTTCGTCAATACCCTGGTGCTTCGCGCCGAGGTCGACCCCGAATCGTCGTTCGCGGACTTGGTCAGACATGTGCGGGAATCGGATCTCGGCGCGTTCTCGCACGCGGACGTCCCCTTCGAACGGCTCGTCGAGATTCTCAACCCCGAGCGATCTCAGGCCAGGCATGCGTTGTTCCAGGTCGGTCTGGCGTTCCAGAACCTGCAGCGATCGGTTCTGCAGTTGCAGGATCTGGACGTTGCCGACTTCGCGTTGCCGGACCTGCTGGCAAAGGTCGATCTGCAACTGACCTTGATCGAGTCCGAGTCGTCTGGCAACGGAGGACTGACCGCCCAGTTCACATACGCGACCGACCTGTTCGACGAGTCGACAATCGCATCCCTCGCGAACCGATTCCTCCGCGTTCTTAATGCTGCAGTAGTTGACTCGGCGCAGGTGGTCGGAGATATCGATATCATCGAAACATCCGAACACGCACAGATTCTCGACTGGTCACGGGGCAGTGACGATGGCCGGCTCGACGCGTCACCGATGACGTTGTTCGCGCAGTACGTCGACACTGATCCGTCGGCGTGCGCAGTGGTGGCCGGTGATGTCGAATTGTCCTACGGGGACCTCGATGCACTGTCCTCGGTCGCGGCCGCTCAACTCGTCGTCGCCGGCGTCCGTCCGGACGACGTTGTCGGCTTGATCCTGCCGAGGTCCTGGCAGTGGGTCGTAGCGATGGTGGCCGTGTGGAAAGCCGGTGCCGGCTATCTTCCGATCGACCCTGCTCTTCCGGAAGAACGGGTGAGCGTACTGCTCGCCGATATCGCGGCACGGTGTGTGGTGGCGATCGAGACGCTCGACCTCGATCTCCCAGTCGTGCTGATCGGTGACGAGCATGTGGTCGCTGCCGACGCACCGGGTTGGGTCGATCGTTGGAGTGAGGACGGCGCGGATGCCCGAGTCGGCTACGTCATTTCGACGTCCGGTTCGACCGGGCGACCGAAGCCGACCGTCGTTCCGATGGCAGGTATAGCGAATACCGTTGCGTGGTATAACTCTTCGCTGCCAGCACGCGCCGGGGTTGCAGTGGCGTCGTCACCGAGTTTCGACCTCACGCAGAAGAACGTGTGGGGACCACTGACGAGTGGTGGAAGTGTGCACCTCGCACCCGCCGGCTTCGACCCGAGTGAGATCCTTTGTGTCATCGCAGACGAGCGAGTCACGACGGCAAACATGTCACCCAGTGCTTTCGACGCTCTGATCGATTCCGACGAAGACGACGTGCTGGCAAGCCTCGAGGTGGTGTTCCTCGGCGGAGAGCCGATACAGGTCAGCCGTCTGGGGCACCTGCTTTCGCGCGGAGTTCGAATCGTGAACAGCTACGGTCCCACCGAAGCGTCGGATGTGGTGTCGTTCCAACAGGCGACGGCAGCGGACACGCTTGGTGTTCCGATCGGCTCACCGGTGCCGAACATCGATCTCTACGTGCTGGATTCACGGTTGGGTCTCGTTCCGTCCGGAGTTGTCGGCGAGCTGTACGTCGGTGGTATCGGTGTCGGCCGTGGTTACGGCAACCGGTACGACCTGACGGCAGAACGGTTTGTTGCCAACCCCTTCGGGGCGGCCGGCGAGCGCATGTATCGAACCGGCGACCTCGTGCGCCGCAACACGGCCGGTGAGCTCGAGTACATCGGGCGCACGGACTTCCAGGTCAAGATCCGCGGTTTACGCATCGAGCTCGGTGAGATCGAATCTGCCTTGAACGCTGTGGATTCCGTCGGGACCGCCGTCGTCACAGTCCACGCTGATTCAGCGGTGGGCGACCGGTTGGTTGCCTATGTCGTTGGCGTCCCAGGCGCTGTGATCGTTCCGGAAATCCTGCGGGACGCTGTAGCGCAGCGTCTACCGGAGTACATGGTTCCGTCGGCGTTCATCGTCCTGGACTCGGTGCCGCTCAACGCGAACGGAAAGATCGACCGTCGGAGCCTGCCCGACCCGGTGTTCGACACGGCGCAGTACCGCGAACCGCTCACCGTTGTCGAGAAGGCAGTTGCAGTTGTTTTTGCCGATCTTCTCGGCGTAGACCGAGTCGGACTCGACGACGATTTCTTTGCGCTCGGCGGAAACTCGCTTATCGCGACGCGGCTCGCGGCCCGTCTCGGTCAGGCGCTCGATACCACTGTTCCGGTTCGGATGTTGTTCGACGCCACGACAGTCGAGGCACTGGCCCTTGCCATTGCGGCATCAGTCGGTTCGGGTCGACGAAAGTCACTCGAAGCCGCCGAACGCCCGGACCGGTTGCCACTGTCACTGGCGCAGCAGCGGATGTGGCTTGTCAACCAGATGGACACGGCCGCAGGGACGTACAACATTCCGATGGCGCTGCGGTTGACCGGCGACCTCGACGTCGACGCATTGCGGGCAGCTCTGCGCGATGTCACCGATCGGCACGAGTCGCTCCGGACGTTCTATCCGGCAGACGACAACGGACCAACACAACGGATTCTCGACGTCGACGAGGCGCCGCAGTGCGCCGTCGTTGCCGTTGCCGACGCATCCGAGTTGTACTCACGCGTCGCCGCTGTGATGTCGACGGGATTCGACGTCTCCACAGAAGTGCCTGTGCGGATGGAACTTCTGCACTGCGGGACCGGCGAGTACGTCTTTGCTCTTGTTGCACACCACATTGCCGCCGACGGTGAGTCGATGGCGCCGTTGGCGCGCGACATGATGATCGCGTACGAAGCCCGGACCCGAGGCAGCATTCCCGGGTGGAGTCCATTGACCGTGCAGTACGCGGACTTCGCGCTGTGGCAGCGTGACGTCGTGGGCACGGCCGACGAGGTCGGTAGTGTCGCTGCCGCTCAACTCGAGTACTGGCGGGGCAAGCTTGCTGCGCTTCCCGCGATGGCCGGACTTCCGACGGATCGCCCACGTCCGAGTGCGGTGTCACCGGCAGCGGGTGCCGTCGAGTTCACCGTCAGTGAGCAGATCCACGCCCGGTTGGTAGAGATCGCCCGCGAACGGAATGCGACTGCCTTCATGGCAGTGCACGCCGCACTGGCCGTATTGGTTGCTCGCGTCGGGGCAACCAATGACTTTGCGATCGGTACCGCAGTAGGCGGGCGAGGGGAGCGTGCGCTCGACGATCTGGTCGGAATGTTCGTGAACACGCTTGCCTTGCGGACTCAGGTAGATACTGCAGCAAGTTTCGACGATCTGGTAGTTGCCGTGCGCGACGTGGATCTGGAGGCCTTCGGGAAGTCCGACCTCCCGTTCGAAGAAGTGTCCGAAGCGCTGGGTGCCTCGGCCGACGGACTCTTCCAGATCATCTTGTCGCTGGAACCCGCTGGCGGAGCCGAGTTCTCGCTGCCGGACTTGACGATCAGCGGAGTCGATTCACCTGTGGCGACCACGAAGTTCGACATGCAACTGACGCTCAGTAGCGCCGCGGACGGATACGGACTCTCCGGCGTCTGGATCTATTCGACTGATCTGTTCGACCAGGGAACCGTCGAATCGTTCGTGGAGCGGTTTGTTCGCGTACTCGAACAGGTCACCGACAACCCATCGAGGCCGGTCGGCGACATCGAATTGCTCACCGCAGCAGAGAAAGACGAGGCTCTCGGCGCTGCAGTTCAGTCCAGCGCTCCGAGTGGATCGAGCGCGGCCCTCCTGCCCCAACTGCTGGCGTCGACAGTCGAGGCTGACCCCGAAGCTCCCGCCGTTGTGGTCGGCGACGAGGAAATCGACTATGCCGCAGTCGATTCACGTTCCTCGCAGCTTGCGCGTCTGCTCATCGACGGTGGCGTCGGTCCAGGAGACTTCGTGAGCCTCTCCGGCGTATCGGGACCAGGCGAAGTAGTGGCGTGCTGGGCAATTGTCAAGACCGGGGCAGCGATTGCAGTCGGGCAGGCCGGAGAGGTTCCGGACTCTGTCGTGACGATCACGCCGGAAACACTCGACGCTGCGGTCGCACAACCCGCGCGTGCGATCAATTACACCGACCGCATTCGCCAGCTCACCGCGGACGACGCCGCATTCCAGGTGTTCGGAGACGGAGCCTGGGAGCAGACGTACGGGGAACTCACCGCAACCCTGTCGACCTGGAGCGAGAAGTACGCGGTTGATGTCGAGTCGCGAGTGCTGCAGACCGGCTCGATCGACGCGAGCGGACGGGTGCCCGCGATTCTGCTCGCTGCATCGGCGGGTGCTGCGTGGGTGGTGGCAGGTAGTGACATCGAATCGCTCGACGACCTGCTGGCCGACGAGTGGGTGACACACGCGGTGCTGTCGGTGGATGACGCTGCAAGCATCGATCGCAGCGAACTGCCGGATCTCGAACACGTTCTCGAGGAGCACAGCCCACAGTCGTGGTGACCTCACGTACCGCGAGTGGTGGAACTCATATCCACTCGCGGTACACGGCGCTCGGCAACGCCGCGGCTGTAACAATGGCACTCGGTTGCCGATGCATTGTGGGGAGCCGCAACGGGCGAGATGACCGTGAAAACAAGTATTACGCGAAGGTGAGTTGTCTGATGGCGCAAGGGGCCGACGTACACGCAGATCGATCATCGGACGTGATCGCATGAGCGCGGACGATCTGACCCCCGCAAAGACACGCGGAAGCCGCAAACCCCGTCCCACCCGTACTCGCCGCGTTCGAGTGCCCTTGCTGCCGCAGCTACTGGCGGCTGCCGTCGATATCGACCCAGGCGCCGTCGCCATCCGCTTCGACGGTCGTTCCGTCACCTACGCCGAGCTGGATGCCGCGTCGTCGCAGCTGGCGCGTCTCCTCATTGCTCACGGAGTAGGACCGGAAGATCGGGTAGCGATCTCCATCCCACGCTCCGTCGAGTCGGTGTGCGCACTGTGGGCCGTCGCGAAGACCGGGGCCGCATTTGTACCGGTTGATCCCAACTACCCGGCCGACCGCGCCTTGCACATGCTTGTCGATTCCGGCGTCTCGATCGGCTTGACGGTAGGCGCTGTCGCCGACGGACTGCCGGCGAGTATTCAGTGGTGGGAACTCGACAACGCCGAGTTCCTGGCAAAGGCGGCCGAACTTCCTGCCGAACCGGTGTCGTACACCGAACGTGTCGGAACTTTGCGTGCGGAGCATCCCGCCTACGTGATCTACACCTCGGGTTCGACCGGTCGACCCAAGGGCGTTGTCGTCACGCATGGAGGCATTGCGAACCTGTGTGCCGAGCAGATCGAGCGCTACGGTCTCACTTCTGCATCCCGAACCCTGCACTTTGCATCGCCCAGCTTCGATGCCTCCGTTCTGGAATTGCTCCTCGCATTCGGCACCGGTTCCACGATGGTGATCGCACGCCCCGATGTGTACGGCGGCGACGAGCTCGCCGAACTGCTCACCGAAGAAAAGATTACCCACGCGTTCATGACTCCTGCTGCACTGGGATCGCTCTCTGCGGAGGGTGATTTCGACACGCTCGACGTTGTTGTCGTGGGCGGCGAAGCATGTTCGCCCGCACTGGTGACTCAGTGGGCGCCCGGACGAAAATTCTTCAACGCGTACGGCCCCACCGAAACCACCGTCGTCGCATCGATTGCCGAACTGACGGTCGACAGTCCGGTCACGATCGGCGGCCCGGTGCGCGGCGTCGGACTCTACGTTCTCGACTCCCGCCTGCAGCCGGTGGCGACCGGCACTGCCGGCGAATTGTATGTTTCCGGAAGACATCTCGCCCGTGGGTACAACCAGCTTCCCACGACAACCGCAGCAAGTTTTGTGGCAAACCCGTTCGCGGACACGAGCGAACGTCTGTACCGCACCGGCGACACCGTTCGCTGGATCAAGGCCGGCGACGACCAACGCAGTCTCGAATACCTCGGCCGCGGTGACTCTCAGGTCAAGATTCGCGGATTCCGCATCGAACTCGGTGAGATCGACGCAGTTCTCGCCTCGGTGCCCGGCGTCGAATTTGTGGCGACACTTCCTCGGAGTGGGCCGACGGGTGAACCAGCATTGGTGTCGTATGTAAAGGCCGGAAACACTCTCGACGCTGAGGCATTGACAGTCCACGCACGCGGCGCACTGCCTCGGCACATGGTCCCGGCAGCAATGGTGATGCTCGAAGCTATTCCGCTGACTCCGGTCGGCAAGCTCGACGTCGACGCATTGCCGGCGCCCACATTCGAATCACGCTCGTACCAAGCGCCGTCCACGCCTGCCGAGAAGCTTGTGGCCGACGCGATTGCCGATCTCCTCGGCCTCGAACAGGTCGGCGCTTCGGATGATTTCTTCGAATTGGGTGGGAACTCCCTGATCGCCGCCAAGCTGGCCGGTCGTCTGGGCGCAGCGTTCGATACCCGCGTTCAGGTGAAGACTCTGTTCGAAGCGTCTACCGTCGAAGCGCTCGCCGCTCGCATCGAAGCCGAGACGGAAACGATCGGGCATGTGGCCTTGGCGCCGATGGTTCGTCCTGATCGTGTGCCATTGTCTCTTGCACAACAGCGCATGTGGTTCCTGAGTCGGTTCGACGCGGAATCTGCAGTGAACAATATTCCGATCGTTTTGCGACTGTCTGGTGAACTGGACGTGAGTGCGCTTGCGCGCGCTGTTGAGGATGTTGTCGCTCGGCACGAGGTGCTGCGGACTGTGTATCCGGAGTTCGGTGGTATCGGCTATCAGGACGTTCTCGAAGTGTCCACGGCAGATATCGATCTGGATCCTCGGGATCTCGACGAGTCGGAGTTGCTTGCAGCTTTGGCGCCGCTGGTGACCGTTGGGTTCGACGTTTCCGTTGCAGTTCCACTTCGGGTTCGTCTGTTCCGTACCAGCCCAAGTGAATTCGTTCTCGCAATGGTGGTTCACCATATCTCTGCCGACGGTGTTTCGGTGGGTCCTCTGGTGCGTGATGTTGCATTGGCCTATCTTGCCCGGGCGCAGGGCGGCGCGCCGGCGTGGTCGCCGCTTGCGGTGCAATACGCAGATTTTGCGTTGTGGCAGCATGAGGTTTTGGGGGTCGATTCTGATCCGGCGTCGTTGATGTCGGAGCAATTGCGTTATTGGAGTGAGAATCTCGCGGGGTTGCCGGAGAAGATCGATCTGCCGTTCGATCGGAAGCGCCCGGCGGTTGCGTCGACGCGTGGCGCGGTGCATCGTTTCGATATCGACGGTGAGTTGCACAGGGCTCTGGAGCAATTAGCGTTGGATCGTGGTGTTTCGCTGTTCATGGTTGTGCATGCGGCGCTTGCGGTGCTGCTTGCGCGGATGGCGTCGACTGACGACGTGGTTATCGGTTCGCCGATTTCCGGTCGGGGGGAACCTGCGCTCGATGATCTGATCGGGATGTTTGTCAATACACTGGTGTTGCGCACGCCGGTGACGCCGAACATATCGTTTGCCGATCTTCTCGATCAGGTTCGTGAAAACGATTTGGGTGCATTTGCCAACGCGGACTTGCCTTTCGAGCGTTTGGTGGAGGTTCTCGATCCGGCCCGTTCGCAGGCGCATCATCCGTTGTTCCAGGTTGCGTTGTTCTTCCAGAACATGGCAGGTGACGCTCTGGAGTTGCCTGACCTGCGAGTCTCGGAGTTCGATGCGGGAATCGATATCGCAAAATTCGACCTTCAGCTGACGGCATCGCCGGTTGAAGGCGAGGCCGGCGTCGGTACCGGCATGGTGATGTCGTGGCTCTACGCCACAGATCTTTTCGACGCCGCTACTGTTGGCGGGCTAGCCGAGCGCCTGACCACCATTCTCCGTGCGATGGTCACGAATCCGGGAACTGCTGTCGGTGACGTGGAACTGTTGTCCACCAAGGAAATACAGCACATCATCGAAGACTTCAACGACACGTCTCATCCGGTTGTGGGTGGGTTGTTGTTGGATGGTTTTGATTCTGTGGTGGGGGTTTCTTCGGGTTCGCGTGCGGTGGTGT
>NZ_JAWLRZ010000024.1:0-25650 GCF_033142425.1 Rhodococcus sp. IEGM 1366 | reverse complement strand
ATAGCACGCACTGTTGCCCACGTCACTACGGCATGTTCGAACCAAAATGTCGCGGCGGAAGTGCCATTGCGACAGCATGTCCCGGCACCGTTGCCTGAACTCCTATCGAGCATCACCCGTCAGCCACCTAGAAAAAGTGAACTGCTTCACCTTTAGCTTATGTAGTGATGCAAGCAACATGGTATGACTAGTTAACCTAATTTGCCTTCTCGAGTTGCCACAAATTCGAGATGACTGTCTCTCTCCGGCTTGCCGGATCCGCGATACGCGAGACACCTGAGCAACGACGGCGAGCCTTGCTCGGAACCGCTGGTCGAAGATCACCGGTCCGAGTTCACAAAGCACAGAGGAGATCGGACATGCAACAACTGAAGGCGAACGACCTGTCGGGCCCCGAATCCATGACTGTTGCATTGAGCCCGCGATGAAGATCGGATTCATCGGAGCGGGCAGAATGGGCGGGCCGATCGTCGAACGCTTGATCGCTGCCGGGAACGACGTCACTGTTCTGACTCGAGGATCCGAAACACGATCCACCGCAAAGGCCAAGGGGTGGAACACCTCCGACACAATCGAGCAAACAGTGCAGTCCGCCGAGTTGGTCATCAGCATCGTACTCAACGACGAGCAGGTGCAGGCCGCGCTGCTGGGATCGGGTGGCGCCGTCGCGGCCATGGCACCCGGTGCAATCCTGGTGCAGCACACCACCTGCGATCCCGACACAGCAGTCATGGTTGCCGACGCAGGGGCTGAACGGGGCGTGCACGTGCTTGACGCTGCCGTCTCCGGCAGCCCACAAGACACGGCTGCCGGTCGCCTCACGCTCTGGGTGGGAGGCGATGAATACGTACTCGACAGCGTCCGCCCCGTGCTCGAGTCCTATGGCTCCCCGGTGATGCACGTCGGTCCGATCGGTCATGGTCAGCGCGTCAAACTCGTCAACAATGCGCTCTTCGTCGCGCAGATCGGGCTCGCCGTCGACGCCGTGCGCCTCGCTGCGGCCGTCGGAATCGGTGAGGCAGAGATCCTGGCCGCCATCCAGCACGGCAGTGGCGACAGTCGAGCGCTGAGCAGCCTCGCCTGGATTGGGGTCGACGCCGTCGGCATCCGGCTCGCAGAGCTCATGCTCAAGGATGTAGATGTCATCCGGCAGATCGCCGACCGGACCGGAGCTGATCTGGGACTGATCGGAGAAGTGCTTTCCTCAGAGTTGGTCGAACGCGAAGTGCTGTACTCGGGCGCGCCGCCGAACCGCGAGCTCATCGAGCAGACACCACTGACCCCAGGCTCGATGAAGCCGTCGATGTGAACACCACGCGGCCGATACCGCCACGCTTGCCTGCGCTCTGGAAGGACACTCATGACTGAAATCGGAATCGAGTACCAAACCGTCCTAGGCCTACCACCAGTGGACTTCGTCCACCTGGCAGCAGATCTCGGCTGCCACCACATCTCGATGAAGGTGGCCGGCGGCGGCGGACCGTACAACCCATACGGCCACCCGGCGTATTCCATGCTCGACGACGTGGCTTTGCGTCGGCGTTTCATCGCAGCGATGCAGGATCGCGACGTGTCGATCTCACTGGGTGAAGGGTTTGTCGTCCAGCCGTTCCACGACCTTCGTGATGAAGATGCGAACCTGGATGTGATGGCCGAACTCGGGGTAACCCGGGTCAACGCCGTGACAATGGACCCTGACCTGCCGCGCAGCTTCGACCAACTGGCTACGTTCGTAGAGATGGCAGCCGGCCGAGGAATGACCACAACGATGGAATTCGCGAAGTCGCTCACCGTTCCCGACCTACCGACAGCGCTGCAGGCCGTCGGACACGTCGGCCGTCCGGACTTCAGTCTGCTCGTCGACACGATGCACTCCTCCCGATCCGGCCACGGCGCGGAAGATCTCATAATGCTCGACCACGAATATGTCGGCTACATCCAACTCAGCGACAACACACTCGCGCAGCGAAACCCGGTGTATCGGGACGACTCGATCGATCGTTGTGTTCCCGGTCAGGGTGAACTGCCGGTGGTGGAGATATTGGCAGCGCTTCCACCTGTCCCCGTGATCGGCGTCGAAGCTCCGATGCGGTCGTTGGCTGTTGCGGGCACCTCGGCGCAAGAGTGCGCGCGTCTTGCCGTCATCGGGGCGCGGAAGGTGCTTCACGCCGCCGACGAGATCCGGCGGGTGCGCGCTCTCGGTTGCCACACGTGACACCCGATCCCCGTTCCTGAAGCCGGGCGAGACCGGTCATGACAGAAGGCAGAACAATGAACACCAAGAGCGATTACAACACCGCCACGACCGACCGAGCGCACCCGCGAGTGTCCGTGAGCGGCCTGTGCTTCCCGACTCTGTCGGCGATCGACGCGATCGAGGCGATCGGCGAACTCGGCGTCTCGAAGACGTCCATGACGTCGGCAAAGATCCGGGAAAGTGGTGTTGACGCAGTCGCAACGGCGAGCCGCAGACACGGGGTCAGCATGGTCACGACCACCGCTCTCCTGCGCTTCGATCTGACGCCCGGCGCCGATATCGAGGGTCAGATCGACGGGGCGCGCGCCGACATCGACCAGGCGGCAGCGGTCGGTGCCGGCTCCGTCTACACCCTGACCGGACGCCGCGCCTTCGCCGACTGGGATGCCAATGCGGCCGCGTACGCCGAAGCCACGTCAGACCTCGTCCAGTACGCCGCCGACAAGGGCATCGCTGTAGCCGTAGAACCGACGAACTGGCTCTACGCCGACCTCAACTTCGTGCACAGCTTCCACGACGCACTCCTGCTGGGCGTGCGCACCGGAATGGGCGTGTGCCTCGACCTCTTCCATGTCTGGACCGAGGCCGAGTTACTCGACGACATCCGCAAGAACATCGAACTCGTCTCGCACGTCCAGCTCAGCAACATGAGTGCCGGCATGCGATCGCTGCCCTGCCGGGATGTCCCCGGCGCCGGGGACATCCCGATCCGGCACATCGTGAAGGAACTGCTGGACTCCGGGTACACGGGAACCTTCGACCTGGAACTCAGTGGTCCGAGTATCGACGATCGCGGACACCGAGAAGCTGCCACAGAGTCCGTCGCATGGCTCGGTGAACTACTGACCGAGCTGGGCGCCTAGCCGACCTCGTGGTCATCGACGGAATCCGCTGAGGGTCCGGACGAGTCCTCCGGGACCATGACTCTCCGATCACGTTGTTGCGGATCGATTTTCAGTTCCCGAATCGCCACGAGGATCGACGTCACGTTCCCTGGCTCGACGCCACGTGTGGGTCGGCACCTCCCGAAGGGGAGGCGCCGACTTTCCACGAGCCGAAAGGCCGGCACCACCGATCGCGTGATCGTCAGACGCCGACCCGAACCGAAGAGGAAAGTGCACCGCCGAAATCATGTGTGGCGGATACCCCGTCGAGGATCTCGTGTAGCTTTGCTCGCCCACCGGGGTTGAGCAGGAATTTGCGCGCCTTCCCTTCGACGTTCGCACCGTAGTAGTGACTGTGCTCGGCGGAGAAAATCGAGAGCGGTGCGAGAGTCTCGACCATCGTCATCCACGTTTCCTGGTGAGCTGCAGTCGGTTCGAACCGATCGAACCCGTGCTCACGCGCATAGATCAACGTCTTCATAATCCAATCGACCTGATCCTGCGAGTAGCGGGGGTAGTTGCCACCGCCTGCGCCGTGCGGACCGCCGGGGAAGAAGAAGTTCGGCATGTGGTGTGCACTGAACCCCCCGAAGTCGGACGGTCCGTCTACCCAATCCACGCTGAGGTCAAGGCCGCCATGGCCTTTCACGCCCATTCTCGTGAGGGCACCGGTTCCGAAATCGAATCCGGTCGCGTAGACGATGATGTCGTAATCGCGGTGCTGCTCGGTGGTTTCGATGCCCCTGGCATCGATGCGGACGATCGGTGTCTCCCGGAGCGCGACGAGCGAGGCGCTCGGCTTGTTGAACGACTCGAAATAGTCCGCGACAAAAGGCGGACGCTTCGCACCGAAGAGCTGATCCTTCGGAATGAGACGCTCGGCCGTTTCCGGGTCGTCTACGATCTTTCGGATCTTGTCCGCGAGAAATTCGCAAAACTCGAGATTGACCTCGCGATTCGTCGTCATGTCGTAATAATTCGCTGTCAACTTGGCGAAACCTGGACTCTTCCAGATCTTCTCGTAGAAGGCTTGCCTCTCCTCCGGCGAGTCGTCAGTCGAGAACTTTCCCGCCGGCTCATGCAGGAAGCCGGAAGGGCTCGTGTTCAAGACGGTGGCAATCTCGTCGAAGTTATCGCTGAGCCATTGCCACCGCTCATCCTCGATCGGCGCGTTATTCAGAGGCGTCGTCCACGTCGGCGTGCGCTGATAGAGGTCGACTGCTTCTACAACGTCGACAATCGCGGGCAGGAGCTGCGCGCCACTCGGCCCGTTGCCGATGATCGCGACGCGCTTGCCACTGAAGTCGAGCGGAGTGTGCGGCCACGCGCCGGTATGATGGGCCTCCCCCTGAAAGCTGTTCAGCCCGTCGATGTCCGGGTAGTTGGGAACCGAGAGACCGCCGGTTGCGGAGATGACCCAACGTGCGCGCAACGTGTCGCCCTGCGCAGTCGTCACGACCCACACGTTGTCGGCCTCATCCCACAGCGCGGAAACGACTCGCGCTCCGGTGCGGATATGTCGGCGCAGCTCGAAGCGATCCACGACATGGTTGAGGTAGCTCTCGATTTCGGGCTGCGTCGCGAACTCTTCCGACCAACGCCACTCGTCGAAGAGCTCCTTGGAGAAGATGTAACCGTAGGTGTAGCTCTCCGAATCGAATCGCGCTGCGGGGTAACGATTCCAGTACCACACCCCGCCGACGCCGTCGCCGGCCTCCAGCGTCACGGCACTGAAACCGGCTTCGACCGCCCGATAGAGAGCGTAGATGCCGACCACTCCGGCACCGATCACCAACACGTCAACGTCGGCTTTATCGTCAGACATCATCGCCATTCGACTTACTCCCATTCGATTCCGTCCATATTTCACTTGCCACTAGATAAGCACATCTGCTCAAAAGCTCCAAGCAATTCCTCGTATTCTCACATTTAACCTGGGTTTTCGAGCTAGCATGTGATCTCATTACATGAGCGATCATGGTGAAAATTTGGTCGATTCAGTTCAAAGGAGAATGATGAACGACAGCACTGACCTTCGATTCGACGGACGAGTCGCCATCGTGACCGGCGGGGGTCGTGGACTCGGCCGAGCCCATGCACTGCTTCTCGCATCACGCGGCGCAAAGGTGGTGGTCAACGACCTCGGCGGCTCGAAGGAGGGCGAAGGCAGCGATACCGGCCCCGCGAACGACGTGGTGCAGGAAATCAAAGCAGCCGGGGGGGACGCTGTCGCCGATATACACAACGTGGGAATCGAGGAAGACTGCCACTCGCTCGTCGACACCGCCATCCGCGAGTTCGGGCGGATCGACATCGTCGTGAACAACGCGGGCATCTCCCGCTGGGCTACATTCCCGGAGGCGGACGCCGACAACCTCGAACGCACACTCGATGTGCACTTGCGAGGTACGTGGCACACTACGCGCGCGGCGTGGCCTTACATGGAAAAGCAAGGGTACGGCCGCATCATCACGACGACGTCGACCGGCATGCTCGGCCTACCGGACAATCTCGCCTACGCGACAGCGAAGGGCGCGCTCATCGGATTCACCCGGAGCCTTGCAGTCTCGTCAGCTCCGAAGGGCATCCTCGTCAACTGCATCGCCCCCAACGCCATTACCCGGCCCAGCATTTCGGCGAAGAAGCCCAACATCGTCACCACCACCCCGACAGATCCGGCCATTCTGCAGGCAATGGAAACCGGACTGGTTTCTCCCATGGTTGCGTTCCTCGCACACGAATCGTGCCCAGTGAACGGAGAGATCCTGGTCGCCGGCGCCAAGCGGTTCTCCCGATGGTTCCTCGGCATCACGCCGGGCTGGATCTCTGACGGCGAGCCTGCAATCGAGGATGTCGTCGAGCACTGGGACGAGATCAACGATCAAGATGGATACTACGTACCTGCGAGCCTCAAAGACTGGACGTCGACGTTCATGGCACATCTCGGCAGATAACTCATCGGCCCGGCCACGGGTTCCTCAGCGCCGGTTGCCGCGAAGACCGGCACCGAGGAACCCGTAGCGGGGAAGTGACGGTCACGCGTCCAATTGGACTCGAATCCCCAGGGACGCCATGTCAGTGCCCTTGGGATAGACATTTCCCAACAGTTCCGCGCCGGCAGTCGCCAACTTTGTTGGAACCTCCTGCCAGACAAGCTCTTTCCACGAAAATTCTGGAGATGCGGCGTCGGTCACCACCATAGCAATGAGCTCATCGGCATCACCGCGAACATGAGTAGCGAGTACTCCACCGCCTGGGCCCACGACGAGTTCCGGGTCCACGATCAGAACGTCCAAAAGACCATGATGCGCAACAAAGTGGACAGAGCCGCCAAAGGACAATCGCCAGTCGTCACCCTCTTGGACTGCCCGTCGCAGCGGAAACGCGAATTGCCCGTCTTCACCCTCAGTGACTCCGCCGGCGATCGTGTACTCGCCCCGTGCAATCAGAGTGACGTACCTGACGAACGATTCCCGGATTGCCCATACGAGCCTTCCTGTCGCGGCCACGAACTGGTCCACAACCACCGCTTCCGCGGATTCCGGGGCACTGACCGGGAGTCCACCGTCTGCGTCGCTCCAGGTTTCGTTGGGGCTCAGGGGAATTTGTCTGTTCAGCATGTTCTCACCCGATGAACGATCCGCCGTTGACGCTGAGCGTCTGACCTGTCACGTACGAAGCACCTTCGGAAACAAGGTATGACACGGCATTCGCGATGTCTTGACCGGTACCCTCGCGACCGACCGGGATGTACTTTGCCATGTCCTCTGCCGAGGGAATGGTTCCTTCCTCCCGCTTCTTCTGCACGCTCGGTGTGTCGATCGACGACGGTGCCACAGTGTTGACCGTTACGCCGCTTTTCGCGAACTCGACGGCCAGCGCCTTCGTCAGCGCAATCTGGCCGCCCTTCGACGCGGCGTAGTGGGCCATCCTCGGAGCACCGCGCTGCGCGCTGGACGAAGAGATGAGAACCACACGGCCCCAACCTGCTTCGACGAGATCCGGGAGGCACGTCTGAACGACGTTGAATGTGCCCGTCAGATTGACCTCGAGGGTGTGATTCCACTGTTCGAGCGTCATGCCCAAGAACTCCTGCTGTCGGGCAATCGCTGCATTCGCAACGACGACCGCGATGGGGCCGAGATGCGCGCGGGCTGCCTCGACAGCGATGTCGACCTGTTCACGGTTCGCAACGTCGGCACGGTATCCCTTGGCCTCGCCGCCCGCCGCGGTAATGGCGTCAGCCGCAGCCTCAGCTGCGCCGTCTACGACGTCGAGGACAGCGATCTTGAAACCGTCATCGGCCAGTCGCTGGGCGATCGCCAACCCGATACCTGCTGCTCCGCCGGAGACGACTGCAACTCGACCAGAAACCGTCATCGCGTTCGCACTCCCTTGTTCGCGGCACTGCATGGAAACCACATCGCGTTTCAATCCCTCTCGCTGACAGCCTGGTGTCCGGTGCGCGACCCATCGCCTGAAGAGCCTGACGCGCCAACACGCATTGCGTTGAATAGAACGACCGTTCCATTGAAGCCCAAGGCTTAAGGCTCGCTTGCGCTACGGTCTGTTGTCAAGCCTCTTCGGAAGAATACGAGTGAAATGGATGTGCGATGACCAAGCTGACAGATGAGGCCGAACAAGAGCCAGGCAACGAAGGGCGTCGACGGCAGCCCCTCGCGCGTGGAATCGAAATACTCACATTCATGATCGAAAGCGAACACGACTCACATGGCGTGCGAGAACTCGCTGGTCACCTCGATGTAAGCCCGAGCACTGCCCATCGACTGGTGACAGACCTCGAGAAGCTCGGCTTGATGCGACGCGCAGAGAACGGCTCCTACCGACTCGGACTGGAGTTCTTGCGGCTCGCCTGGACAACGACGAACAAGTATCCACTGCAATATCTGTCGGCCGAGACACTCAACGAACTCATGGAGAAGTCGGGAGAATCCGCATTCTTCTCGCTGTACAGCGAACAACGCCACGAGATGATGTTCACCCTCACAGCCGATTCTTCACATCCGCTTCGCTACACACTCCCGATGCGGCAGTGGCTCCCATTGCACGCCGGCGCAAGCGGTCTCGCAATCCTCGCCTTTCTTCCCAAAGAGGTCCGACACGCAATCGTCCACGGCCGACTGACGGCTGCAACGAATCGAACGCTGACAGACCCCGATGAACTGCTCGCGCGACTGGACACCATCCGCCGCGACGGTTACTCGATCACGCACGGGGAACGTATCGAGGGGGCAATCGCGATAGCCGCGCCGATCTTCGGACGTTCCGAAACCGTGGTCGGCGCTGTTGGCATCACTCTTCCCGAAGCACGACTCAATGCGACGAATGCATCGACACTGGTAGCGCTTGTCCGCGAAGCTGCGGGGCGGCTAACCGAGCTGATCGCAGGAACGGAGGAGCGGTAACCCGCCCTCCCCCAGCTGAAGTCGTACGCTGCGGTAGTCCAACACAAGGTTGACAGTATCCCCTGTGCGGGTCGATACTTCTGTTGCGTTGTAGCGACCATGCGTTCCGTTAAACGGAACATAGCGCCAACGTGCAGTGCGCCCTCACCCGCTTGGGTCTCTGACAGATGGGCGGCTTCCGCGATCTGACACCATAGTAAGGACTTGAGCCATGACTGGATCCGACGCTCGGCGCCACATCCTTGTAGTCGGCGCATCGCTTGCAGGCACTCGCACTGCGCAATGCCTTCGCGCAAGCGGCTATTCGGGTCCGATAACTCTGGTCGGCGCCGAGGCTGATCTGCCCTACGATCGCCCGGCCCTGTCGAAAGGCTTACTCAGCTCAGAGTGGTCCGACGCTGCAGTGGAGGCGAACCGGCTCATCACCCGGCCGGAACTCGACGCCCTCGACATCGTTACGAGGCTCGGAACAGCGGCCACCGGCCTCGACACCACGACACGGACCGTCTCACTCGACGACGGCTCTACCGTCACCTACGACGTCCTTGTCATCGCCACCGGAGCTATCGCACGACCTTCGCCATGGCAGCCGACATCTGGAGTGTTCCAACTGCGCACTCTCGGCGAATCACGGGCCATTGCCGAGCGACTCAGCCTCCGCGAGGCTGTCGTTGTCGTCGGCGGAGGGTTTATCGGCACCGAAATCGCGTCTGCTGCAGTTAAACTCGGATGCCCGGTCACTGTCGTCGACCCAGTTCCCGAGCCGATGGAGCGACTCGTCGGACCCGAAATCGCGAGCGTCCTCGTCAACCTTCACCACCGCAACGGTGTAGAAACCAGATTCGGTGTCGGAGTTGCCGATATCCACGGTGAAGCCGGCTCCCTCACCGTAGTCCTGGATGACGGTACCCAACTCGAGGCATCGACGGCAGTCGTTGGAATCGGCTCCCTCCCCTCGACGGACTGGCTCCTCGGCTCCGGTCTCACTCTCGACAACGGTGTGCTGACCGACCGGCATCTCCGTGCGATCGGCTCAGACGACGTGTACGCCATCGGCGACGTCGCGCGCTGGCCGCATTCGGATCGAGGCATGGATGTGCGAGCCGAGCATTGGACGAACGCCAGTGATCAGGCCAGATTTGTCGCGAACGCGATCACCGGAGGCCTGGCCGAGGGGTACGACTCCTCGGACTACGTGTGGTCCGACCAATACGACTGGAAAGTGCACTCGGTCGGCCGCCGTGATCCGGCAGGCAGCTCGACAGTCTTCGGAGACCTCGAGGCGGGCGAGAGAGTCGCAGTCGTCCACGCCGACGAGACCGGAAGAGCATGTGGCGCTGTAACAGTGAACTGGGTGCGCGCCCTCAATCAAGCACGACGGGTTATCGCCGCAGGCGGCCCGACCGAAGAAATCGTCGACAAACTGCGGCAATGGGCCTAATTCATCCCAGCTGCAGAGGCAAGGAGAAAAGCCGTCATGGTCTACGTAGTCACAGAGGCGTGTGTTGACGTCCAGGACAAGAGTTGCATGCAGGAGTGCCCGGCCGATTGCATCTTCGAGGGAGGCCGGATGACGTACATCAATCCGGACCTGTGTATCGACTGCGGTGCCTGCGTACCGTCATGCCCGGTCGACGCAATCTTCTACGAAGCTGAGATCCCCGGCGATCAGGAGCATTACATCGGGGTGAACGAGCGATTCTTCGCAGAGACGACGACGCCGAAGAGCGGCCGCAAGGGCGGAAAGATCGACTACGACGTCGACCTGATCACCGCGCTGGCCCCGAGGGGAGGCAGCTGATCGTGAGCACATTCAGAATCGCAGTCGTAGGGTCGGGGCCGTCGGGTTCGTACTGCGCACAATTACTGTCCGAGGAATCGGATCAACCGATCGAAGTCGATGTCTTCGAACAACTTCCGGCTCCGTTTGGCCTCGTGCGCTACGGTGTCGCCCCTGACCATCCGAAGATCAAATCCATCACTATGTCGTTCTCCGAGGTATTCGAGGAAACACCGGGTGTGCGCTTGCTCGGGAACGTGCGAGTCGGTGTGGACATCACCTCGAGTGAACTTCGTAGCCACTACGACGGGGTGGTGTTCGCCTCCGGGGCCCCGCTCGACCGACGACTGGGTGTGCCGGGGGAAGACCTTGCAGGCGCACACGCGGTTCGCGACTTCGTATCCTGGTACGGCGGTCATCCGGATACGCCGTCGAACGCATTTGTACTCGACGGGCACCGAGCGGTCGTGATCGGTGTGGGAAACGTGGCACTCGACGCCGCACGCATGCTCGTGCGCACCACCGAGGACCTGCGTGCCACCGATGTACCCCAGCACATCGTCGAGGCGTTCACGGCGAGCACCTTTTCCGAAGTCGTCATCGTCGGGCGCCGAGGCCCCGCGTATGCGAAGTTCACCAACAAGGAGTTCATCGAGCTACTAGACCTCGAGAACTGCGACGTCATCATCGACCCTGACGATCTCGAACTCGATGCCGCACAACAGGAATACCTCGATTCCAACCCCGCTGCGACGCGCTTGTTCGCTTCATTCCGCAAAGCGGCGGAGCGTGGTGCGCTCGGCCGAAAGCACAGGATTCGCTTCGTGTTCGATCGCACTCCCGTCGAGTTCCTCGGCGAGGACGGATCAGTGTCGGGTGTCCGACTGGCGAAGACCAGCGATCCGACTGTCACGGAGACTCTCGATACCGAACTCGTTTTCCGCTCGGTCGGATACATGGGCAAAGCAGTGCCAGGCCTTCCGTTCGACACCGAGACCGCCACCGTTCCCCATCGCGATTCACGGGTGATCGACGGCGAAGAAGAAGTTCCCGGGGTGTACATCGCAGGATGGATCAAACGGGGGCCGACGGGAGTCGTAGGGACCAACCGCCGATGCGCCTTGGACACTGTCACGTCGATCCTCGAGGACATCGGCTCGAAGTCCTCGTCGGCCTCCGCCTCGACCGTCGTGGACGAACTACTTCGCTCTCGCGGCGTCCAGGTTGTCGACTGGGCGGCCTGGCGAAGGATCGACGAGGCTGAGCGCGCGGCAGGCGAATCGACGGGACGTGAGCGCGTGAAACTGCACGACCGCAACGAAATGCTGCAGTTCGCTGCCGACGACGTGATTCGACTCGGCTGATCGTAGCCACCGACCGGCCGTTCAACGGCCGGTCGGACGATTCACCACGGTTACATCGTCGTCCAACTCACGTTGCCCGGAAACGGCTTCGGCGAACCTGTAGATACGGCTGCATTCCACAACAGGTCTGCCCCTGCGGTAATAATCACCGCAGGGGCAGACCTGTTTCACCGTCTTACGTTGTGACGCTCACAGCCGACGGCACACCGACCACACCGTCTGTCACGAGTGCCGCTATCTCTTCGTCGGTGAGTCCCAATTCCGTCCTGAGAATGTCGTCCGAGTCCTCGCCGAGGGCGGGAGGATAGCCGGGCTCGACATCGGCGGTACCGACGAAACGGATTGGCATGGCGACGTTCTCGAACTCGACCGTTTCGTTCCCCACAGTCACGAGCGATCCGTCATCGGCTTCTCTCGCATCGTCAAGAGCTTCGAGCACGTTCTTCACTGGAGCTACCGGAACCGACGCCGCGGTGAGCAGGCCGACCCACTCTGCAGCCGGGCGCTCGGCGATCCTGGCCTCGAGAATATCCGACAGAGCTTCCCTGTTCTGCAAGCGTGTCGCAGCATCCACGAAACGCTCGTCGACAATCAACTCGTCGAGCCCGACAACACGGCAGAGATCTTCCCACATGCGTGGTGTATTGGCCGTGACGACGAACTCGCGGCCGTCGCCACCACGGAAGGAACGGTAGGTCGCGATCGAATCATGTGCTGCCCCTTGAGGACCGGGCGCAACTCCGTTGAGGTTGGTATACAGGGCTTGGTAGGACAGCATCGCCAGCTGTCCGCGGAGCATGGAAACATCGACGATTCTCCCGCGACCGGACTCTCCGCGAGCATGAAGAGCGCCGAGGATACCGATCACTGCGTATAGCCCGGCAACCACGTCACCGGCTGGTATTCCGAGCCGGGCTGCTGGGGAGCCCGCATGTCCATTCAGACTCATCACACCGCTGAGCGCCTGCACGACCATGTCGTAAGCCGGTCGGTCGCGCCACGGACCTTCCTGCCCGAATCCACTGATCGACGCCCAGATCAACGCGGGATGGTCCTCCACGATCTGCTCGGGCACGAGTCCGAGCCTGGTGGTGACTCCTGGCCGAAAGTTCTCGATCACAACGTCAGCTCCGGCGATCAGGTCTCTGACGACATCTCGTCCACGCGGCGACTTGAGATCGACTGCAATACTTCGCTTATTGCGATTGTTGGCAAGGTAATACGCACTGTCACCGTCAAGCTCCGGACCGACGATCGACCGACTGGAATCGCCGCCGAGCGCCTCGACCTTGATCACGTCTGCACCGAGGTCTCCGAGAAGCTGTGTTGCAGACGGACCGGAGAGAAAAGTCGTCAGATCGATGACCCGGATCCCCTCCAATGCGGGCCGTTCCACCGTGATCACACGCCCTCGAAGATATGGATCGTGCAGGCGCCGTGGTCCAGACCGGCCGTGCCACCACCGGTCACATGCGTCATCGCCCAGCGTGCGTCGTCGACCTGGCGTGCGCCGGCGTTGTCGGTCAGCTGCCAGAATGCCTCGGCGACCTGTGCCACGCCGCTGGCACCGACCGGATGTCCCTTCGAGAGGAGACCACCACTGGGGTTGACCACGACGTCTCCGCCGAAGGTAGTCTTTCCGTCGCGGAGAAGATCGATCGCACGTCCACGCTCGGCGAGGCCGAACGCCTCGTAATACACGAGTTCGGCGATGGAGAACGCGTCGTGCAGCTCGATCATGTCGAGGTCCTTGGGTCCGATCCCTGCCATCTCGTACGCGTCAGAAGCGGAATGCTGGCTGATCTCCGGCATCGTCATGTCGCGATACCCCTCCTTGACCTCGCCCGAGTGCAGAATCGAGGCCGCGACACGCATCCCCTTCGGTGTGTTCAGACGGTTGCGAGCGCGCTCCGACACGAGTACGACGACGGCTGCACCGTCGCCGGTCGGGCAGCACATCATGAGTGTGAGTGGATCGGCGATCGGACGTGCGCCGAGCACCTCGTCGACTGTCACCTCACTGCGGAACTGTGCGAAGGGATTGAGCGCCCCGTGCTTGCGCGCTTTCACACTGACAAGTGCGAGATCCTCGACCGTCGCTTCGGTTTCGTGGAGGTACCGCGTCGCACGCATCGCGTAGACGGCCGGCATCACGATGCCTTGCTTCACCTCTCGATCCTCGGGAGACAACGGAAGGGTCCCTCCGCCGAACTGGGTCAGTTTTTCGACTCCGACCACGACTGCGACGTCGACAAGCCCTTGTGAGATTGCCGTCCAAGCCTCGTGGATAGCCGTCGCACCGCTCGAGCATGCGTTGTCGACATTGACGGTGGGCACCGTCCCGAGGCCGATTTCCTTACAGATCCGTTGTCCGGTCATCATGCCGCCGAAAGAGTGTCCGACGTAGACCGCGTCAACGTCCGACTTCTCTATCCCCGCTCCGCGAAGGGCGTCGACGAGCGGTGCGACGGCGAGTCCGACATACGACGATGTGCGGTGTTTGCCGAACGGGATCATGGCCGCCGAAACGACAAAGACTTCTTCAGTCATCGGATTCTCCTCCATTCACACCGGATACCGGAGCGAAGAACCAATTGGAGCCATCCACGCCGAGTTCTACCTGCAGTCCGGGTTGCAATGACTTCCCGTTCTCACGGATATCGGCGAGTGTTCGAACATCACCCTCTAGGTCGACGTAGCCCAGGATGCGGACACCGTCGCCGCCGACATGCAGCCGAGTGAAGGTGTACAGCGAACCACTCGTCGGGAGCTCGATGCGACTCACCTCTGTGCTGACACAGGCACTGCAGACCACGCGGACGCCGATCATGGCGCGCCCACAGCGATCACATTTCGTGCCGACAAGCCGCGGCCCACCAGGAAAGGACCCGAGGAGGCCGTCACTGTCCAGATCGGCAATCGGTCGAGAGACCGTCGCCTCGGTCGTAGTTGTCATTGGGTATCGACTCCTTCTGCTCCAGCTGCACGAACGATGGAACGCGTCGGGCAGACGTCGATCGCCTGCTGAATGTTGTCGTGGTCGTCACCGTGATCGTCGATGACCACGGCGATGCTCATCTCGTCGAGGTCGAAGGTGGCCGGCGCATAGAACGTGCACTGCCCCGACCCCATGCACCGATCACGGTCGATGGTCAGTTCGCCCGATATCACGCGTCCGCCTGGGTGAATTCGAGATAGAGATGGGTATGCCCGCGGAACTTGTAGCTGCGGATGAGTTTCCATTCGCGTTCCCCTACGGGTCCGTGATACTGCTCGTTGATACGAATACTCTTGGTACGCTGCAGAATTCGCTGTATTGAGAAGACCGCCTCGGCGCGCGCAAGCGGCGCTCCCGGGCAGGTGTGGATACCGCGGCCGAATGCCAGGTGCTGCCGCGCGTTCGCGCGCTCAACCTGGAACTCGCCGGGGTTTTCAAAGACCTTCGGGTCGCGACCGGAAGCCCCGTTGATCAACATGATGACGGTGCCAGGTGCGAGGTCGAGGCCCCCGATACTTGTCGGCCTCTTGGTGAGCCGGAACGATCCCTTGATGGGCGCCTCGACGCGAAGGGCCTCTTCGATGAATTTCGGAATGAGTGACGAGTCGGCGCGCAACCGGTCCTGCAGTTCGGCGTCCTCGGCGATCCGCTGCATGGCGATGCCCAGGAGCTGGACGGTTGTCTCCTGCCCTGCCGCGAAGAGGTTGGAGGCGATCCGTGCGACCTCGATCGGCTCGGGAAGCGAACCATCCGGGAAGGTCGCAAGCGCCATTCCCGTGAGGACATCCTCTTGCGGTGTCTTCCGACGGTCCTCGATCTTGGCCACGAAGTAGTCGTACAGCGTCTCGAGGCCACCGTGGTGAACCGCTTGGAGTTCGAGATTTCCCAATACGGGCGCCGGCACGGAGGCCAGGAGGTCGAGGAGCATCGAGTGCTCTTCCTCCGGCATACCGAGCAGGTCAGCGACCGCGAGAACTGTGTACTTCTTCGCATAGTCCCAGATGAATTCACAGTTTCCGCGAGGGATGAGTTCGTCCAGGTAACGGTCGGCGGTGTCCTTGAGGAACTGCTCGTTCTCCTTGAGCCGCTTGGGCGTGATCAACCCCATCAAGATCGCGCGGTGATCCGTGTGAAGTGGTGGGTCGAAAGTGACGAGTTGATCGTTCGACGAGAAATATTCGCGGTGCTTCTCGAGGATCTCACTGATGTCGTCGCCGACGATTTCGAAGGGGAGGTCGACCACGGGGCCACCGGTGCGGTTGATCGACGAGTACACGTCGGGCTGGTGGTAGACCTGCAGCGCTTCTTCATAGCCGGTCACGATCACGACGCCGTACTTCGGCTCGCGGAATACCGGATGATTCGCCAGCATGTAATCGAAGTAGGGCTCCGCCTCCGCCGCGATGTCAGCATCGGTGAAGAAATCGGTCTCTCTGGGGTTGATCTCGACGCCAGTCATCTTTCGTCAATTTCCTTTCTTTGCGCGACCCGTACTTGCTCTGGTAGCAGGCTGAAGCACTGCCGAGTTCGTAGTAATTGATCGAGGCCGCCGCACCGTGCTCGTTAAGTTTCGTCAGCGGGATCGCCTGTATCGCAAACGCAACGACCAGATTCGATTCCCACTGGTCAGAGGTCAGGCACAGTTCCGGGCAGATGCGATATCCCGGCCTGCACGCAGCAGTCCGGGATATCGCGGCTGTTCATCGGAATTGCGCGGGAGCTCCGTCTAGCAGCACCGTCTTGGACTCCAGGTAGGGCAGGAGGCCCTGAAGGCCACCTTCCCGCCCGACGCCCGACTGCTTGAAGCCGCCATATCCCATCCTGGTGTCCGTCTTGAATCCGTTGTGCCCTACCGTGCCCGAACGAAGTCGACGTGCGACCTGGTAGGCACGGTCCACATCATTCGTGAAGACAGCTGAGTTGAGTCCATATGGCGTGTCATTCGCCAATGCGATTGCGTGCTCTTCGTTCTCGGCCGGGATCACCGACAGAACTGGCCCGAAGATCTCCTCCTGCGCGATGGTGGACCTGTTGTCGACATTCGAGAACACTGTCGGCTCCACGAAGAAGCCACGGTCGAGGTGCGCGGGACGGTTGCCGCCCGTCACGAGCGTCGCGCCCTCGTTCTGGGCAGTGTTGATGTAGCCCAGAACCCTCTCCTGCTGCCTGGCCAGGGCAAGCGGACCGAGCTGCGTCTGCGGGTCGAAGGGATCTCCGACCCGTACCGCTCCGAAGACCGAACCCAGCGCCTCGGCGAACTCGTCGTGGCGCGACTTCGTGACGATGACGCGGGTGAGCGACATGCACACCTGGCCGTTCAATGACGTCTCCTGCGCAGCGATCGCAGCAGCTGCTGTGGCGAGGTCGTAGTCGTCAAGGATGACCGCGGCCGACTTGCCGCCGAGTTCGAGGGTGTATCGAGCCAGACGCGCTCCACACGTTGCACCGATTTGACGTCCCACAGCACTCGAACCGGTGAAAGCGATCTTGTCGATCCGCGGGTCGGCAACAAGCTGCTCGGAAACCCCGCGGTATCCGTTCACGACGTTCAGCACGCCTGGCGGCAGGCCGATCTCCTCCGCGACCTCGGCGAGAATGTACAGCTCACCCGGCGCTTCCGGCGGGGCTTTGAGGACCATCGTGCAGCCTGCGAGAAGAGCCGGCGCGACCTTGTACGCGGCGAGAGAGAGTGGCGTGTTCCAGGGAACGATCGCCCCGACGACGCCGACCGGCTCGTTGACGACCGCACCGAACGCGGAGAACTCGGGCGTATCCTGCGTCGCCCACGGGTAGTTGGCGGCAAGGTCGGCGTAATACTCGAAGAGCGCGGGCACGCGGCTGAGCGCGCCGACAGACATACCGAAGATGACTCCGGCCTGACGTGTCCAGAATGTGCCAGCCTCTTGAGTGCGGGCACGCAGGCCGGCGGCCATCTTCCGGAGGTACTCAGCTCGCTCCGCGGGTTCGAGGAATGGCCACGGAGAGTTATCGAAAGCGTTGCGCGCCGCGGCAATTGCCGCGTCCATGTCTTCGGGACCGGTCTCGGCTACGCGGTAGAACGTTTCCTCCGTCGTGGCATCGACAATGTCGATACTGGACGGATTGGCCGGAAGTTGCCACACGCCGTTGATGTACAGACGATCCGGATGCTTCAGATTGATTGCGGTGTCGCGAATGTCCAGGACGGTCACAGAAGTCTCCTTGGTTCAAGTTGGTAGATCTCGGGGAGCGAGTGCCCCTGACGCCGGGTGTTCGATGAACAATCCCGGCTCAGTTACCCGAGTTCGCGTGCTCGTTCTCGGCTGGAGTTACGCACTCGGCTGCTGCGAGAGGACGCCGCGAAGAGTCCACCCGAGCCGATCCGGCGCCAGCCCTGCGATCTGTAGCGCGTTCATGCCGAAGTCGACGGAGGTGTGCGTTCCCGACACGTAGCTCGCTAGGTCGCTACCGAGGAACGCGAGCACTTTCGCCATCTCTACCGACTCTGCAAGACGCCCGGCCGGCCCGAGGTCAGCTTCGACGGCATCCTGACCGCCCTTCATCTCAGCGAATTCGGGCAGCATCCCCGAGATCGTCATGGCGGGGAGAACGGCGTTGATCCTGATTTTGCGCAGGCTTGCGAGCGGAGCGACCTGCTCCGCGACCCAGAAGTTGAGCAGACGCTTCGACATGATGTAGCCGAGCGATCCGGGAACACTGCCGAACTCCGCTTCGAACTTCTCAACCGTCTGTACGAGGTCATTCCAGTTGTCGCCGCGGGTGAAGAGCTCCAATTCTTCACGCACTGCAGGGGTTTCCCAACGGACCCCACCATTTGACGTTACGAAGACGAGAGAACCGTTCTCCGTGATGCGATCAGCAAGGTAGGTGTCGGTGACGTACTTGTTCGCGATGAAGTTGACGGTGAGTGTCTCCAGGAAGCTGTTGTGAACACCGGAAACTCCCGCGACCCCGAAGAAGACATCGATCTGCAGTGGCAACTGTGCAAATGCCGCATCGATCGAGTCCTTGTTCCCGAGGTCCGCGATGATGGACTTCGTAACGCCGGCAACCGGAGGCTCCACTCGATCCAGTGCATACACATTCGCACCGAGATCAACCAAGATCTCGGTGAGCGCCTTCCCCATACCCGACGCGGCACCGGTGACGACGGCAGTCTTTCCGGCATATCCGAAGTAATCGTTCACTTAATTGCTCCTTGGTGTGTTGTGGACGGGACATGCAGGAGGCATCGGCCTCTGGCACCGCCGTCCGTTGCATTTCGGATTCACAGCGCTAGCGGAATTCGGTGGGGCCATGTCGCCCCCCTCTGCGACGGAAGGCGTGGCGTACCTGATACCGCAGATCCGACATAGTTGAATGTCCCTACCGAGGCAAGAATCCCTGAAAATGATTTTTGGACAACGGAATACACGTTGACTGCCCCACTCGCAAGGCTGGGCACGGCAGAGTGCACCACTGTGAACACGAACGAGCAGACTGCCAACATCAATATGGCAATCCTCGAGCCGAGTGGGCGCCGACAATCCATTTCGGTCGGCACGAGTGTCGTCATGTCTTGTCACTCTCACATCGAGGTCTGCGGCGAAGGAACAATGCGTGTGGGAGTTGCCGGGGCCTCAACGAAACAGCTCGCTTCGACCGGGTGTGCTCCGTTTCGGTATGCACAGGACTGAGCTATGGCGGAGTCACCACACTCAAACTCTGTTCGCTTTAACGGAACACCTGATCCGTACAACAGTAACAGTGTGCTGTACGACACCATTGGTGTCAATCGTCGCCCTGATAACAGACCTAGTGGTCACTGCACGATCATTCGTCAGCGAACAATGCCATTCGACCGATACGCGATCCCGCCACAGGGAAACCCACAGACGCTTCGCCGACACCCTTGCCCGAAAATGCAGCACACGCCGCCCACACCCGCGCTGGGAGATAACTTGGGAGCCAGGAGTTTACAGCTCGAACAAGGCAACTCCCGCTGCCCGCGACACTCAACTCGACCCTGCAGTTCGGTATGCGCATATTCCCGGTGAACCACGCCGGGCGGGATACACCTGCGCCAGAAAGTCAGAGCTACAACAACATTGACAAGGCATGCCTACGTGGATTCACTCCACCCCGGACGCAAGCAGTGCACCCGCAGCACCCTGCAGACCTGATCGTCTGCATTGGTCATCGCATGACGTTCGCTGGCCTTTTCACGTGAAACTACGAAAGTGCAACGCGGGCAATTCAGATGAGTTGCCTCATGGTCTAGACGCACGGCACTAATCGTGACTAAACTCTCGAAAATAAGCACTCCACCTCAAAAGTAGGAGGCGCTCATTCACGCCCCGCGCTGTTCGCCGATCAAGGGAGATCTCATGGCTACCGCAGCCTTCTCGACGCAACGCATGGATCCGTACAGTCCCCCGCCCGAGCACCTGCGACTGCAGGAAGTCGAGCCGGTCAGCCAAGTTGGCTGGCAGAATGACGGCAAAATCTGGGCGATTACGAAGCATGCAGACGTTCGTGCCGTTCTGAGCGACAGCCGGTTCAGTTCGGATCGGACATTGCCCGGCCACCCGACAAATCTCGGATACGCTCCGGGTAACAAGCTCAAGCAGTTGATCGAGATGGACCCCCCGGAGCACACAGAGGCTCGAGGTCGTGTAATGGGGGAGTTCACCTTGAAGAAGATCAGTGCTATGCGTCCGCGCATCACCGAAATCGTCGACCAAGCCCTCGACGCGATGCTGCTGGGGAAGTCCGAGGCTGACCTCGTGGAAGCACTCGCACTCCCGGTACCGTCAGTTGTGATCGCCGAACTGCTCGGCGCACCGTACGAGGACCACGACTTCTTCCAGAAAAACAGCTCTGCTTTCGCCGATCCTCATGCATCCTCCGAAGTGCGCATGGAAGCGATGGGTCGACTCAAGGGATATATTGCCGATCTTGTGAATTCCCGCGTGGAAAATCCGGGCGACGACATCCTGAGTCGACAACTTGCGGCCGGAGCGAACCCGGAGGACCTGACCGGCCTCGGAGTCCTCCTGCTCATCGCCGGACACGAGACGACCGCCAACATGATCTCCCTCAGTATCGCAACGCTGCTGGACAAGCCCGAACTCCTTCAACAACTACGCGATAATCCAGAGCTCATCCCGGGCGCTGTGGAAGAACTGCTGCGCTACTTCACGATCGCCGAGATCGGTGGTCTGCGTCTGTCGACCGACGACATCGAGATCGGCGGTACGTTGATCCGGTCAGGCGAGGCAGTGTTCGCGGTATGCAATACCGCCAACCGCGACCCGGAGGTGTTCCCCGAGCCGAACAAGATCGACTTCACCCGAGGAGCGCGTAATCACGTCGCTTTCGGTTTCGGTCCACATCAGTGTCTTGGACAGAATCTCGCTCGATTGGAGCTCGAAGTCGTTCTCTCCGCAGTCATCCGTCGGATTCCGACACTGCGTCTCGCCATTCCGTTCGGGGAAATTCCATTCAAGGAATACGGTCCCACCTATGGAATCTTCACGCTCCCGGTTGCGTGGTGACGATGCTGATTGTTGCCAACCAAAGCTCGTGCATAGGGTCTGGGCAGTGCGTATTCACCGATCCCGACACGTTCGACCAGGACGACAACGGGGTGGTGGTCGTGCTTCGTTCGGAGCCGGCGGCCGACGACGAAGTGGCGCTGGCCAAGCAGGCTGTTGACGTTTGCCCGAGTCGCGCGCTCTCGCTTGTGGCAAGAAAGACTCCTGTGTGAGCCAGGGGGCACACAGGCATCGGAGACCACAACCTCTGCGAACCTCCGTCCGTCGGAGTGGACTGGTTCGGCACTGAAGAGTTACTCACTGCAAACGAAACTGCGGTTTCCCCCTCACCTGCAACGAGGGGGAAACCGCAGATCTGGCCGAGGCCGCAAGCTCAATCGAACAGGCTGATGATCGAATCTCGTTCGCGATTGCGATAAACGACTTCCGCAGCACCGTAGAGGTGCGCTCTCCAGTGCTTTTCCGCCGCAGCCGCGTTTCCTGCTTCGACCAATCGGACCAATTTCTCGTAGTCCGCGATCACACCGGGAATGTACGACGTGTCCGCAACCGCATCGGGATCTGCTCGACGTTGGATACTCACGACGCGATGAGCTCCGAGTACGTCCGCCAATGACTTGGATTGCGCCTCGAGTGTCTTGTTCCGGCAATGCAGCGCGATGAGATTGTGGAAGTCTCCGGTGAGCGATACCCAGCGCGCAAAGTCCGCTCCAGTATCGACGCCTGCCTCCCACACTCGATACTGCTCTCGGACGCAGGCCGTCAACTCCTCCAAGCCTTCTCGGGTGCAGCGCTCTGCCAGCAATCGCACGCAGATGGCACCGAACTCCGCTCGCGCTTCGAGCAGATCCGCAAGAGTTGCACCGCGAGTCTGCAAGTACAGTCCGATATGCCTGGACGCAACGCTTAGGTCAGGTAAGCGCACCTGAGGTCCGCCTCGAGCTCCGGTCAGTACCGTGATCAAGCCCTCGCTTTCGAGAATACGAAAGGCCTCACGAAGCGTCGGCCGAGAGACGCCCAGATCTTCGACCATCCGTTTCTCCGTTGGAAGCATACCGCCGGGGAGAATCTCGCCTCGAACGATCTGTCCGCGCAGACGATCAGCAATTCGCTCCGAAGCCTTGGGTACACGCACGCTCGAATGCGTGGCCCCTCCCCCAAATTGAGAGTGCACGCCTTCACCGATCCTCTCCCCGTCACTGACATGACAACTCTAGCCCGCCTGGTTGGAATTACCTGATGTCCGTACCAGTGCATCATCGATCCCATCGACGAGTTTCTGCCAAAGGTTCTTCGAACTCGAAATCCAAGGCCGGACACCGTCGCCGCCTGCCGAACGCGGACTCACTGAGGCCCATCACATTACGTGCGACGTGCCGCAGTCGGTCCGAGACGCACGAGCACATGGCGGGCGGGGCGCTACTAGCCGATCATCATCAATCCACCGTCAACCGCAAGTAGTTGACCCGTGATGAATTTCGCCGCGTCACTCGACAGGAATGCCAACACCGGCCCCAGGTCCGACACCGGATTGCCCAGCTTGCCCCCAAGGGGAATTACCATCTTCAACTGCTGCTCGTACTGCTTGATCGCCTCCGGACTCATGGTGCCGAGCCTGCGGTCGGCGCCCGGCGTCTGGACAGCCGGCGCGAGCGCATTGACTGTCACGCCATCCGCACCCCACATTTTGGCCACCGACCGCGTCCACGAATGCACCGCAGCCTTCGCTGCCGCATAGGTCGCCGAGACCGGGCTTCCCGAAACTCCTTCGCTGGAGCCGAAGTTGATGATCTGGCCGCCGGATTCTTTCATCACTTCGTACGCAGCCTGATTTGCGAAGACCGTTGAACTGAAATTGACGTCGATCATGGTTCGGATGTTCTCTGCGTCGATGTGTCCCGGCGCGCCCAGTTGCCAACTGCCTGCCGCATGGATCAGTACGTCGAGACCGCCCAACGCTGCGACTGCTTTTGCCACGGCTTGTTGCACCGACGACTGATCAGTCACGTCACACCGAATCCAGGTTGCTGCCGACTCGGTATCGGGTTCGGTGTTGTGGAAGGTGCCCACCACCCGAGCCCCGGATGCAGCGAGCACTTGCACTGCAGCCGCTCCGATTCCGGTGGCGGCACCGGTAATCAATACACGCCTGTTTTCGAGAGACAGGTCCACTTCGTTCTCCTCCACGCTGCCGTAATTCTGACGCCGCCCGCCACGATTCAAGTAAAATTGAGCTTTACTGACTAATTCAGGCAGGGGCGCCGGAGGACGTGCTGACCAACAAAGCCCCGGCGTCGACCTTGAGCTGCTGACCGGTCACGTACCGCGCTGCATCCGAAGCCAGGTAATACACAGCCTCACTGATGTCACGCGGATCGATCGTGACGACCGGAAGTTGGTGTGCGATACCGAATGCGGGCTCGGCGTCCTCCCGAGTCGGGTTGGGTAGATCCGGACGGAACACCTTGTACATAGCGTCGTTCTGAAGCATGGGAGTGTCGATGTTTCCGGGATGCACTGCGTTGACCCGGATCGACAGCGGGGCGAACTGCAAGGCTGCGTCGTGGACGAATCGCGCCACACCCCGCTTCGCGTACGCGTATCCCGCGGCACCGGGGCCGGCCTCAGGACTGGTCATCGTCTGGGACATCATCGCTGCCATCGATCCGGTACAGATTATCGATGCACCCGCACGTAGATAGGGGAACGCGGCTTCGACGGTGTTGACAACACCGACCAGATCCACCGATACCGTGTCGAGGAAAGCCGACGCGGCGACGTCCGGACCGAGTGGGCAGATACCTGCGTTCGCTACGACCACATCGATACGTCCGAACTCGTCGTAACCGGCATGGGCCGCGGCGATGAGTGCGGAGCGATCACGTACATCTGCAATGCGCGGCAGAACCCGGCGACCGAGTGCGGTGATCAGCCGAGTCGTCTCGTCCAAATCAGACTCAGTGGCCATGGTATGCGTTGCGGATTCGATCTGTGCACAGATGTCGATCGCAATGATGTCGGCGCCTTCCTCGGCCAACTTGACCGCATGACTACGGCCTTGACCCTGACCTGCACCTGTAACGAAAGCTACTCGACCCGACAAACTTCCGGCCATTTCCGACTCCTTCTCCACGTATTCGTTCAAGCTGATTTCGAGATCCCACATAGTGCAGTGGCCGACCCTCGCAGATGCGGTGTCATCGCCGGCGCCTAGCTATCCTCAAGCCCGCGACTTCTCGAGTCCGTCGGCCTGTACGCGGTCGTCGAGGTCCATCGGTCCGCGTTCGGCCGCGGCAAGAAGATCCTCGATATCGATCCCCAGATCCGCGGTGACAGTCCTGACGGAGGCAAGGTCCTTTCGCAGATAGCGGGGCAATCGGGCGCTGTAGGTCTGTGCATCCTGTTCGGACGCAGCGACGTAACGCGCGGCAGTGCTGCCTCCGCTACTTACAGCAAGTACGTCGAGAAGCTTGTTCTCATCCAATCCGAGGGATCGTCCTGCGGCAAGGGCCGAAAGCGTAAGTTGAGAACACGCTGCGAACAGAGCATTGTTCAGTAGCTTTGCGGCCAGCGCTGTACCCAACGGACCGGTCCGGTGAATATTCGACGCATACGCCGCAACAACGCCGGCTGCAACATCGACAGCATCGTCGTCGCCCGCAAGCAGCACTGTCAATTCCCCACGACGAATATCCTCAGGCTTCCCACTGAAGGGCGCCTCCACCACTGATACCCCACCCTTGTGCCCGATGTCGCGGAGTCGCTGGATCATCAACGGACTCCCCGTCGTGTGTGAGATGAACAGGGATCCCGGACTCATCTTCTCGATGATCGGCGTGCACTCCTGGAGTACGTGCGCATCACTGAACAGGCAGGTGACCACTACCGGAGCAGCCGCTAGCTCCTCCTGATGCGCCGCAATAATTGCGCCACGTCCGGCCAACCTATCCCGAACCTCCACGCGTCGGGCATAGACGGCCGTGCGTCGGCCCGTAGCGAGGAACTTCTCGACCATCGGTTCGCCGATCTGGCCGGCCCCGATGAATCCGATATCAGGCAGAGTCATTCATTTGCTCCATTGTTCGAGGACAGTCCGTGCCGCACGTGTCAGCGTCGCCGAGTCAACGCAGATGGGCGACAATCTTCGCTGCACTCACGGCAGACACGCAGGTAGGACTGAGGGCGAATGTGCCGTCGTCCGGCATCTCGAATTGATCGGAATCCAGGCGGCTGAACTAGTAATAAGTGAACTAGTTCTACCATGTGTCCTCCATCACGGCAAAGGATCGATAGCATTCCCGCCACGGGTCGAGATCGAGTGTACGAAGTTGCTGGATAGTGCAACTGACTACTACCGATCCACAGGGTGGAATTCAGTAGTGACGTGGGCAACAGTGCATGCTAC
>NZ_JAWLRZ010000023.1:0-35325 GCF_033142425.1 Rhodococcus sp. IEGM 1366 | reverse complement strand
GTGCTTTTCGAGTGCATCTGACTACTCCCTGAAGAAGGATACCTAGATTCGGTGTCCAACTTTTGGGGTCCATTCCAACAGCCCGTTGGCGTTCTCGTTCGAACCGCGCTGCCACGGGGAACGTCAATCGCAGAAGTAGACCGGTACGCCCAGCGATCGCACGATCATAAGTGTGACGGGCCATTTCGGAACCCTGGATGCTCCTATCAGTGTCAAGCGGCTGGTGATGGTTGAGTGTTGAGCCAGTCTTGGTAGGTGTTTGCAAGATCGGCCGAGTGCACGATGCCGCGCTCGAGACGGGATAGCCGCACCACGGTGATGCCGAGGTGGCCGGCAGCGGTTGCAAGCGAGATACCGGTCGTGAGGCGCTGCAGGCGCAGGTCAACGGCTCGGGGGACGTCTTCGGGATTGGTGAGCGCGTGGAATACCTCCCGTGCGATGTAGCGCTTGAGGCAACGCATGATCTCCCGATCGGTCCTACCTTCCTCGCGACGGCGGTGCACGTAAGCCTCGGTGGAATGGTGACGGTGGGCGAGGCGGACCATGGCGATGCGCCAGAGTGCGTTGTTCGCTTCGCGGTTGCCGCCACGGTTCAGTCGGTGACGCACGGTCTTGCCCGAAGATGCTTGGACCGGCTCGCGCCGCAGAGGGCGGCAAACGCGGCTTCGTGACGCATCCGGTCGGGGTTGTCGCCGGCTGCGACCAGGAGCATCGACGCGACTTCCGGCCCTACGCCGTCGACGGCCAGCAACGCTGGGTTGGCTGCAGCGCACAGCTCGTCGATGTCACGGTCGAGTTCGGCGATCTCCGCCGAAAGCGCCTGGTGACGGCGAGCCAAGTGGCGTAGCGAGCGCTTCGTCGCCTGCTCCACCTGCTCACCAGAGCCCGGTCGGGAGGCTGCGCAGCGAGCAACCTGGATCTCGAGACGGAGCCCGCTGAGTGGTTCACGCAGCTGCTGCGGTGCGCTGACGATCAGATCACGGATCTGGTTGCCATGGTTCGAGTCGACGCGACGGACGACGGCGGCGGTCACCGCAGCTCGGGCTGATCTCAGCTGCAGCAGGCGGAGTCGAGAACACCCCGGAGCGCGTTGTGCGCCTCCGGGCGTGCGGAGTAGTGCACGTTCAGTCCTCGGCGTCCGGACACCACCATGCCCGTCTTGTGGAGTCGCCTGAGGTGGTGGCTCATCGTCGATTCCGCGTGATTCCGCGCGATGTCAGCGCTAGTGCTGCCGCGGCGTCATTCCGCTGACTGTCACCGCTCTGGTGAGCGATGTCGCGCGTTCGGCGTCCGTTGTCAGGACGCCGGTGTCGCTCGTGGCGGCGCGAGGACCGAGTCGACCGCGTGGTAGAGAATCGCCGTTTCTCGTTGCAACGTCGAGGAATCGGTGGGCATCGCGCGGTCTAGGAACAGGCCGTTCAGAACCGTGTTCAGGAACGCGGCGTTCAGGGCGTGATCGCCGTGCGGCGCAGCTCCCTCTGCGGCGAGAACACTGAGCCAGTGCTCGACTCTGCGTTGGCCTTCCTTGGTGAAAGAGAGGTAGGAAGCCCGGATCTCGTCCGTGGGTTCGGGTGCGACGAAGGCCTCGACGGTACTGATCAGTGCGCGCCGTGCCTGCGCGCCGACCGCGGGCGCCAGAACCTGCCTCAGGCACTGCACCAGACGGTCCCGAGCCGGTAAGGACCGATCGTGGATGATGTCGGCGTCCGGTGTCACCACGTCGTAGATCGTCGTCAGCACCGCCTCGCGCAACGCACGTTGGGTCGGGAAGTGGTGACGGAGCGATCCCATGCTGACGCCGGCACGTGTGGCGACCGCCCGCACGCTGAGCGTCGACGCCGGGTCCTCCCCGATCATCTCGCACGCCGCGATGAGGATTCTCGCGCGAGAATCCTGACCGCTCTTCTCGTCCGTCGTCATTCGATCATCCTCTTTCGCGAGGTGAGCCTCGGTGCGGTGCTGCGGCCGCGCAGCCGACACAAGCACGCTGTGCTAGCACACTGTGCTAACGTCGCCTTATCGCTCTTGACAGTACAGCGTGCTAGTAGCTCGGCCAGCGGAGGAGGAGTAGAGCAGTGTTCGACAGAATCAGACGCCGCCGAGCGTCAGGTCGGGTGCGACCCGGCGACGAGTGGGCGCTGCAGCCGTTCCGGTGGTGGCAGTTGCTCGGCCGCGCGCTGTTCCACCTTCCGTTATCGGGCTCCGGTACGCCGGACTGGCCGGTCGACATTCGTCACCGGCAGAACCACGCTTCCGGTTCGGTCGTCGCCGACCTGTATCGGAACGAGAAGTGTGAGGCGCATTCGGCGCTGCCGGCTGCATTTCCCGTCGACGGCGGCGACATCGAAGTGGCCATGAGCGGTTTCGGCGTCAAGCGGTGGCACTTCGTCGCCGCTGACGGGGCGCGAGCGGCAAAGGAGTCCCGATCCACGTTCGGGCGAGGGGCGCCGCGCCCGATTCGGGCCATCGACCCCCTCTGGCAAGTTCCTCGATCGGCATCGCCTCGATCGCTCTCGTACTCACCGGAGTCGTCTCGCTCGTGCTCTACATCGTCGAATCGGTGTCGCAGATTCCGCCGATCGCCGAATCAATCGGTGTCATCTCTGTACCTCTGGACCTTCCGGTGTGGCTGACGATCGCCCTGACCGTCGGCGCAGCGGCGGGGAGCACGGAACGTGCGTTGAGACTGCGCTATCACTGGCTGCTCGATGCCGCCGGCAACTGATCTGCGACCTGTTTAGCCCACATCAACGCCCAGGGAGACATCGATGAACCGACAGCACACCCGAACGGCTGCTGTGGCCGCAGCCGCGACCTGCCTACTTCTTGCAGCATGCTCGGCGCCGCCGACGAGCTCACAGCCCGAAATTTCGGTGCCACAACAGAGTTCTGTGTCCGAGATGGAGTGGTCCGCCTGCCCTGACGGTGTCGAGAACCCCGCGGACGGGCCCGCGCGCCTGCAGTGCGCGTCGGTGCCCGTACCGGTGGACCCCGACGACCCCGACGGAAGGCAGATCGACATCATGATCTCGCGATTGCCGTCACAGAAGCCGGAGCAACGCCGAGGGGTGCTCTTGCTCAACCCGGGCGGACCAGGTGGCACCGGACTCGACCAACCGAGATTCCTCGCAGACAGGGGCATTCCGCAGTCCGTCCTGGACAGCTACGACCTGATAGGCATGGACACCCGCGGAGTAGGTCACTCCAGCCCCATCAGCTGCGGCTTCACCGACGACCTGCACTATTACGGCGCGGTCCCGCCGTACGCCTACGACCAGGCGGCGTTCGACGAGCAGGTGCGCACCGCCAAGGAAGTCGCACGGAGGTGCGCCGCTGACGACGACGGGATGCTGCGCCACGTGAGCACGGCGAACATGGCGCGCGACCTCGACCGCATTCGGGCTGCCCTCGGCGAGGACACGGCAAGCTTCCTCGGATATTCCTACGGCTCGGCGCTCGGCGCCGCCTACGCGTCGATGTTCCCCGACAGCACCGATCGCATCGTCTTGGACAGCAACATCGGTGACACCCATCTCGATCGTGACGGGATGCGGCGCTACGCCCGCGGAATGGAGGACACGTTCCCGGACTTTGCCCGGTGGGTCGCAGAGCGTCACGACCGCTACGGTCTCGGGGCGACCGAGGAGCAGGTACGGGCAAATTACTTCGCCATCGCGTCGGGGCTCGATGCCACACCGGTGGACGGGGTCGACGGGCGCTCGTTCCGCTTGGTCACCTTCGTCACGCTCTACAACCCTGCCTCCTACGAGACCACGGCCGACGCCTGGGTCTCGTACCGTGACGGCCTCGCGGCCGGCGTCGGTGGCGACCTTCCGGTGGGTGCTCCAGTTCTTTCGGCCGGCGACAACGCGTGGTCTGTGTTCCTCGCGGTCACCTGCAACGATGTCGAGTGGCCGCACGAGGTGAGCACCTACGAGCAGGCCGTCGCCGCCGACAGGGTCGCGTACCCGCTCTTCGGCGCTGCGGCGGCGAACATCATGCCGTGCGCGTTCTGGGAGTCCGTGCCAGCCGAGCCGCCGGTCACCATCGACACCGAAGGGCCGACGAACATCCTGATCGCGCAGCACCGGCGGGATCCCGTCACTCCCGTGCGTGGGGGCGAGCTGCTCGATGAACGGTTCGGGCAACGATCGCGGCTGCTGACCGTCGACGGCAGTGGGCACGGCGTCTTCGGACTCGGCACCAACCCCTGCGCGCAACGCGTTGTCACCGAGTACCTCGTCGACGGCGCCATGCCCGAGGAAGACACCACCTGTCCGGTGGGCCCATGACATCCGTCATGAGCGGTCGATGACCGTGTCATCGAAACCGGTGGGTACTGGCACTGGTAGCGGCGCCATGTCGCGACGACTCTGGTTGTCAGCGAACATCATTCGATGAACAAGGAGGGTGACATGACGAACCCGCCGCACGACGACGCGCCCACCACGGACCACGCAGTACCCACGGACGCCGCAGCGGTGCTGATGGACGGCATGGGTGGCACCAGCGGCATGATCTACACCGCGACACCGGTGGTGGTCTTCGTCGTCGCCAATGCGATCTGGACGCTGCCCGTCGCGATCGTCGCCGCCGCGGTGATCGCCCTGGTGCTCACCGTCTTCCGGGTCAAGCGCGGTGAACCGATCGCCGGGGCCAGTGGTGGACTCGTCGGTGTCCTCGCCGCCGGCGGCGTCGCAGCGGTGACCGGAAGTGCGAGCGGCTACTTTCTGATCGGCATCTGGACCAGCCTGGTGTCCGCGGTGGTCGCGCTCGCATCGGTGATCGTTCGGAGACCCCTGACCGGTATTCTGTGGAACGCTCTGCACCGCAACAGATATGCATGGCGCAAGGACTCATCGGTGCTCCGTTCCCACGACCTCGCCACACTGACCTTCGCAGTGCTCTTCGGCGCCCGTTACCTCGTCCAGGACTGGCTGTACGAGACCGACGCCACCGGCTGGCTCGCCGTCGCGAAGATCGCGATGGGCACTCCGCTGTTCGTTCTCGCCGTGCTGGTCACTGTCTGGGCTTTCCGACGCTCGACCACGCACTTCGTCCGCTGATATCGACTGCGTCCGACGTTCCGGCCGCTACCCACCCACCTCCCGAAAGGACCACATGACCATCGCGCCCGACCTGATCGCGATCGACGACTTCTTCGGTGCACCCGCCGCGGCCGGCGCCCGGATCTCCCCGGACGGAACCAGGATCGGTTTCCTCGCACCGTGGAAGAACCGGCTCAACGTCTGGGTGCAGGACATCGCCGCCAACCTCTCCGCCGAGACCGACGCTCGGTGCGTGAGCGCCGACAAGACCCGCAGCGTGATGCACTTCCGGTGGACCGACGACCCCCGGTGGCTGCTGTACCTGCAGGACACCGGGGGCGACGAGAACTATCACGTGTTTCGGGTCGACCTCGACGATTCCCGCTGTCCCGCAGTCGATCTGACACCCTTCCCCGGGGCACGCGCGATCGCTCTCGAACCGGTTCGGGGTCAGGCAGGCAGCTACACGGTGCTGCTCAACGCGCGGAACCCCGCCGAGTTCGACCTCCACACGATCAACGTCGCAACGGGTGAGATCGAACTGATCGGACACAGTTCCGGGACGGATCGGATGGTGATGCTCGGCGCGGGCGGCATCCTCGTCGAGCAGGAAATGACCGACGACGGCCACCTGAGGCTGTCGCGAGTGGACCAGTCGGGAACGAGGCACCCGATCGCGTCCTTCGACGCAACCGACTACCCGGTGGGCATCACCCCGACCCAGATCACCCCGGACGGTACCGGGCTGTGGATGGGATCGACCCGCGGACGAGACCTGACCCACCTGGTCCGCGTCGATCTCGACTCCGGCGAGGAGACCCTCGTCGACTCGCATCCGACACTCGAACTCGACGCTGTCCGCCGCGCCGTCGCACAGACCTCGCCCCCACTGATCTGTGACTGCGCTACCGGCGCCCTCCTCGGCGTCCGATACCTGGGCGAGCGTCAGGAGATACGAGCCCTCGACCCGGCGTTCGCCGAGATCCTCGGTGCCCTCGAGCAACTCTCCGACGGCGACATCGGCGAGCTGACCTCGGACCGGAGCGGTCTGCGGTGGACCGTCAGCTTCGTGCACGACCGAGACCCGTCCGTCACCTACCTCTACGACCACGCCACCGGGGCGAGCCGCCGACTGTTCCGCCCGTTCCCGCACCTCGATCCGAACGCGATGGCGCCGATGACGCCGGTGACCATCACCGCTCGTGACGGCCGCCCCCTGCCGTCCTATCTGACGTTGCCCCTCGGCCAGGAACCTACTGCGCTGCCCCTGGTGCTGCTCGTGCACGGCGGCCCGTGGTACCGAGATTCGTGGGGGTTCGACCCTGGCGTCCAGATGCTCGCCAACCGCGGGTATGCAGTCCTGCAGGTCAACTTCCGCGGCTCCACCGGGTACGGGAAGGCCCACACCAACGCCGCCGTGGGCGAATTCGCGGGCGCGATGCACGACGACCTGGTCGACGCGGTCGACTGGGCAGTTCAGCAGGGGTACGCGGACCGCGAGCGCGTCGCGATCATGGGCGGCTCCTACGGCGGGTACGCGGCGTTGGTCGGTGCGACCTTCACCCCTGACGTCTTCGCCGCAGCCGTCGACGCGGTCGGGATCTCCGACCTCGCCAACTTCATGAGGACGCAACCCCCCTTTCTCCGGGCCGGCCTGGTCAACAACTGGTATCGATTCGTCGGCGACCCGAGCGATCCCGAGCAGGAGGCGGACATGCTCGCCCGGTCTCCGATCACGAGGCTCGACGCGGCCACTGCACCCTTGCTGATCGCGCAGGGAGCCAACGACGCACGTGTCACCCGAGCTGAATCCGATAACGTCGTCGACATACTCCGGTCGTGTGGGGTCGACGTCGATTACCTCGTCTTCGACAACGAAGGGCACGGATTCGTCAACCCCGAGAACAACATCACGTTCTACAGGGAAGTCGAGCGCTTCCTCGCCGCACACCTGGGTGGACGCGAACTCTCTCCAGATCGCCGCGCCCTACACGCGTTGAACGGCTCGTCGTCGTGACTGGCGCGAGAGCACGACGCACCACAACGGAACCCGACCGATCGGAGTCGATCACGCAGATGTCTAGTTCGAGAACCAGATCCTGGGCGATCATCGCCACCGCGTCGACCACGTTCCTGGTGCTCGCCGGGTGCGCTCAGCCGCAGCCGCAGCCCGATCTGCGCAGCTTCTACGACCAGGCCGTGGCGTTCGAGCCATGTGACGGATACGCGGTGACGTCGGCCGACGACACCGCATTCGCCGGGGACCCGGCCTTCGAGTGCGCTCGGGTGACTGTGCCGTTGAACTACGACGACCCCACCGGCCGAACGGCGCAGATCGCACTGCTGAAGGCTCCGGCGAGAGGTGAGCGGATCGGGTCGCTGCTGATGAACCCCGGCGGCCCCGGCGGGCCGGGGATGAGCATGGCTGCCGCGGGCGCGACGACGCTGGCGGACAGTCCGGTGACCGAGAGGTTCGACCTGATCGGCTTCGACCCGCGTGGGGTGGGTGCGTCCACTCCTGCGATCGACTGCTTCACCGACGCCGAGAACGAGGCCGGGGAGGCGTACACCACGGTGCTCACCGGGTCGAGGACGCTGTCGGACGACGGCTCGCGCGGCCTGGTCGAACGTTGCGCCGAGCGCTCGGGCGGCGACGACGTCCTCGCCCACGTCGGAACACGGGATGCTGCGCGGGACATGGACATCCTTCGAGTGGTGCTCGGCGACGAGAAACTGAGTTACCTCGGCCAGAGTTACGGAACGCGTCTGGGGGCGGTGTACGCCGAAATGTTTCCCCAAAACGTGCGCGCCATGGTCCTCGACGGTGCCATCGATCCGAAGCAGAGCACCGCGGACCGGAGGGTCGATCAGTTCACCGGCTTCCAGCGCTCGTTCGACGAGATGGCCGCGGCATGCGCGGCCACCCCCGAGTGCCCGCTCGGCACCGACCCGAGCATGACGGTCGAGAAGTTCCAGGCCATTGTCAGACCTCTCCTCGACACTCCCATCGTCACCGAGGACGGACGCCGATTGGATTTCGACGCTGCGTACGGAGCGGTCGTCGCCGGCCTCTACGACTCGGCGGTATGGCCCGTCATATATCAGGGGATCGCCGAAGTCGCTGCGGGGCAGGCCGACACGATGCTGAAGATCCTCGACGTGTTCGGTGGCCGCGACGCCGACGGCACGTTCCCGAACTTCGGCGAGGCGCTTTACGCCATCAACTGCATGGACGAGGAACGCAACACACCCGAGCAGGAAGTCGAGCTCAAACGCAGAATTCAAGCGATCGCGCCGTTCGCCGACGCCGGGCTCGGGCCGGACGGGGCCCGGGATCCCTGCGAATTCTGGCCTGCAGAACCGACTCTCGGCATTCCCTACGCGAGCGACGTCGAGGGACTTCCCGACACCCTGACCATCTCGATCACGGGTGACCCGTCCACACCATTCGAAGGAGGTGTGAACCTCGCGGACACCCTCGGCGGAACGCTGCTCCCCGTGGACGGCGAACAACACACCATCGCGTTCTTGGGCGCCGATCCGTGCGTGAACGACATCGTGGCGGACTATCTCGTCGACCTCGTCATACCGCCGGCAGGCGCCCGCTGCATCATCTGAGCCGTGTCGACGCCATGAACCTGGGTGTCCTCGCGGCGGGCGGCGTCCGCCGCAGCGACCGGCAGTGCGAGTGGCGACGTCCTCATCGGGAACCGGACCAGCGTGGTATCCGCGGTGGCGATACTCGCGTCGGTGATGATTCGGCGGCGTCAGTTGACCGGACTGCTGCGTGATCGGGTGCGCAGCAACACGTATGGTGATGCCGCGAGGTAGCGGTGCCCCGCTCTCCCGACCTCCCCGCCGCGTGATGTCCGCTCGGGTAGCGCTAGAACAGGATATTTGCCGGGGCGGCCTCTGCGGCACGGATGACGTGCAGAGTGGTGATGCCGCCCTGGCTGGGACGTTCGGACTATTCCCGCACATGAAGACCGATCAGGTCTCGGTCCTGTGAATTGTCTTCGGTGCAGTTCTCGCTACCGGTTGGACGTCACAGCTTGTGGCTTGGCGTCTGGTCGTCCACACCACGGATCATCGTCGTCAAGGCTGCGCTGAAGGGTGCGGAGTCGACGTCGCCGCACACGGCCAGCTGCTGGCTGTAGCCGACACAGATGGCCACGAATGCTTCGGCGACCTGTTCGGTGCGATCATTGCGGTCTCCGGGCATGAGTTCCACGACTTTGTCGCGTAGGGCTGTGAGTTGTCGTTGGACGACGTCAGCCAACGCAGGGGACAGCGCCGCCTCGGCGTAGATCTGGGCCACGAGTCGAGCGTGCCCCGTTTCCCGGGCCAGTGTTCGCGTGTGCTCGAGGAAGTCATGGATGGCGGCGGCTGTCAGGGCCTCGGGGAACGCGCTGCTTCCCTGCTCGCAGACGGCGATGACAACCTCCTCCTTGCTGCGGAAGTAGCGGTAGATCGCGCCGATCGAGAGGCCTGCCTCGGCGACGATGTCGGCCATCGAGGTGCCGGCAAACCCCTGATCGGTGAACCGGGTGCGAGCGGCCTCCACGATTTGTTGACGTCGCGCGTCGAGGTGCGCCTGGTCTACCTTGGGCATAAAGAATGATCCTTCGTTTTATTTGATATTGTTCGTGCAGCATACGCCAGCAAGTACCGACAGGAGCACTCATGCGTTACCAGCTCTTCGGGCGCAAAACAGGACTTCGAGTCTCTGAATACGCGCTCGGAACCGCGAACTTCGGCACTACGAGCACCAGCGCCGGCCCCGATGCCTCCCGCCAGATCTTCGATACCTTCGTGGCCGCGGGGGGAACCACATTCGACACGTCCAACCTGTATCAGGCAGGGGAGGCTGAAACCATGCTCGGGTCGCTCTTGGGCAAGGATCGCGACGACTTCGTGGTCATTACCAAGTACAGCGGCACACGTCGGGAGCGGCCGCGCCCCGGCACGACCGGGAACAGTCGCAAGAGCATGGTTCGCTCGTTGGAGGAGAGCCTGCGGCGGTTGGACACGGACTATGTGGACGTGTTCATGCCGCATTTCCCGGACGGCACCACGCCTCTGGAGGAGATCCTGGCCGGTTTCGATGACTTGGTGCGTTCCGGCAAGATCCTGCACGGCGGGTTGTCGAATTTTCCGGCCTGGCGGACCGCGGGTGCCGCAGTGCGAGCGGACCTGCAGGGCCTCGCTCCGCTTGTCGGGATACAAACCGAGTACAGCCTCGCCGAACGATCCGCGGAGCGAGAGCTGTTACCGATGGCTCGAGCGCATGGTCTGGGGGTGATGCTCTACTCCCCGCTCGCCGGCGGATTACTCACCGGCAAGTACCGCCAAGGGGAGATCGGGCGTTTGACTGCTCGCGGAGATGCCGTCGAAGGAAGCTCACAGCAGAGCTCTGTGGTCGATGCAGTGATCCGCATCGCGGAAGAGGTCGACAGTGACCCACTCCAAGTTTCCCTGGCATGGCTACGTCACCACGTGGCGCTGGCAACTACTGCCATGATCCCCATCGTTGGGCCCCGCTCCCTCGCACATCTCGAGGGCTACCTGAAGTCCCTCGACATGGAACTCGACGAGCAGCACTACCGACACCTTGACGAGGTCAGTGCGCCGCAGCTCGGCACCCCGCACGAAGCTGTCTCAGTAGCGCTGGGCCACGGATTCGACGGGGACCGCAGCCTGCTCGAACCCCCGTCCCTTCCCGTCATCTAACCCAAACAGCAACAACTAACCCCAACAGCAACAACTAATCCCTAGGACCGTCATGACCACTACTTTCATCGGCATCACGTACGACGCCCGCGACGCCCACCGCATCGCCCGGTTCTGGGGTGCCGTCCTCGGACGCGAGGTCGCCGACGGCGCCTCCGCCGTGCACGCCACCCTCCTGGCTGCCGAGCCCGCCATCAGCGGCCCCCGCATCAGTTTCCTCCAGGTCCCCGAGGACAAGACGGTCAAGAACCGCCTCCACATCGACCTCGCGTCGACCGAGTACGACGAGGCGCTCAAACGCGTACTCGCGCTCGGCGCGACCATCATTGCCGAGCGAAGCGCCGGCAGTGTGCGTTGGACCACTCTCGCCGACCCTGAAGGCAACGAGTTCGATCTCAACGCGAGGTAGGCGGGCCCTCGCCTGGGTCTGTCCGACGCTGTCCACGTAACTGACCCCCGTGACTGGGGATCGAGAGCATTCGGCCACGTTGGAGCTGATCCTGTTGGCGGGGAGTCGGGTTCAGGCAGCGGGTACGCCGGTGACGTGGTTTCATCTGGCGAATCGGTCGGGCATGTCGGAGCGGTAGTCGCTCGTGGTGAGCTTGTGTCGGCCTGGCCGCAAATGCGGCGAGATCGCGCTGAACACCGGCAGGAACCGTTGTGCTGCATCCGGTGACCGGAAGAACTTCCTGGCGCGTTCTCGCTGCATGGTCGTCGGTGTGCGTTTTCGGCGCGATTGTTCAGCTATTCCGAGCGGCGATGTTCGTTCGATGGCATCAGGTCTTTGTGCGCCACAACGCAACGTGATTGTCTGTCACAAGTACCCTCGGTATCAGCATGCTTGCGGAGCAGCTTGGGCGAAGAAGTGTTTCGCCGACGTCGCACTGCGGCGGGACTGGACCAGAACGAAAGACGGCATTGCCGTCCTGACCGACCGCCCGCCACAGGTAGTGCCGGATGCTTGGAGGGCTTCGACCAGTACAGTGACGCCTTCGAATTCCACTTCGATTCCATTTAGTCCGTCCACATCAACTGGATGGCGTTCAGTCGGGTATCGGCTAGAGGTCCGGTCTAACCCTCGTCGACGAAACTGTGTGGCACGAGGCCGGTGTCTCCGATTTTGGTGCCTACCCGATGGCGATCTCGAACCGGGCACTTTTCTGCCTGAACTAGGGGAAAGCGAATCAGCTTGTCGCCCAACTGTTCAGCAGGGAATCGAGGGCCTCGAGGATTTTGGTCCAGCTTTCTTCGCTGTCCGGTGTGCTGTGGCTGAAGCCGCCGGAGGATTCGAGGCTGGTGTAGCCGTGGAAGACGCTGCCGAGCAAGCGCACCGCATGGGTTTGGTCGATGTCGGTGAGGTTGTAGCCGCGCAGAATGGCGCGCATCATCTGTGCGTGCCGAGGGCCGGCGCTCGCGGCCGCAGTCTGCGGATCGAGCGGCATCTGTGACGCGGCGTAGCGGCCGGGGTGCACCTGCGCGTAGTTGCGATAGACGCTTGCGAAGGCGATCAGGGCGTCATGGCCTGATCGGCCGGCTACCGCTTCGGCGGCCTGGTCGGCCATTTCTTCGAGGGCGAGCAGCGCGATCCGGGTTCTGAGTTCCTGGGAGCTTTTCAGGTGCGAGTAGAGGCTCGCGGTCTTGACGTCGAATTGTCTGGCGACGGCCGAGACGGTCACGTGTTCGAAGCCGACCTCGTCGGCCAGCTCCGCCGCCGCTTGGGTGAGGCGTTCTGGGGTCAGTCCTGCACGTGCCATGTTCGGCGATCTCCGTTCTTCGAGAGGTAATCTACCTGCCCGTTCAAATCTGCCTAATAGATATAGGCAATATGAAGTCAGCTATAGTTTTATTGTCGAAAGTGAGAACTCACATGAATGTCCCGAACGGCTTGATCGCCACTCCCGTCACCGAGGAGCTAGTGCGCGGTGCCATCGAACTCGAGCGCACTGAGCGCGGAATTCTGCCGCACCGTCTGCCCGCCCGCGCCCGCGCGCAAAGCTCAGATGGGCAACTGGCAATGGCCGAGGCTCAGCCCTCGGGTGTCCGGCTGGTGTTTCGCACCTGCGCGACGGTCGTGGAGCTGGATACGTTGCCCACCAAACGCATATACACGGGAATCCCGCCGCGACCGGACGGGGTATATGACCTGCTGGTAGATGGCCAATTAATTAGCCAAGCCGTCGCACCCGGCGGCAACACGGTCACTGTCGACATGGCGACCGGTGCTACGCGAATGGATGTGGGACCAGTCAGCACCGTGCGTTTCGCAGACCTGTCGGATCGGCTCAAGGAGGTCGAGATCTGGCTGCCGCACAACGAAACCACCGAAATCGTCGGCCTACGTACGGACGCGGTCATCTCCCCTGCATCCGACGAAGGCCGACGAGTGTGGCTCCATCACGGCAGCTCGATCAGTCACGGCTCCGGTGCTGCCAGTCCGACCGCCACGTGGCCGGTGCTTGCCGCGTCGCTGGCGGGTGTAGACCTGATCAACCTCGGAATGGGTGGCAGCGCGCTGCTCGATCCGTTTACCGCCCGCGCAATGCGCGATACCTCCGCCGATTTGATCAGCGTCAAACTCGGCATCAATGTGGTCAACACCGACCTGATGCGCCTGCGTGCGTTCGGTCCGACGGTGCACGGCTTCCTCGACACTATCCGGGAAGGTCACCCCAGTACGCCGCTGCTGGTGGTCTCGCCGATCTATTGCCCGATTCACGAGGACACCCCGGGGCCGGGAGCGTTCGACTTCGAGGCGATCAGCAGAGGAGAGCTGCGATTTGTCGCCACTGGAGATCCGGCCGAGCGTGCGGCAGGAAAGCTGACGTTGCGCATCATCCGCGACGAGTTGTCGCGCATCGTGGCAGAGCGCGCGATATCGGACCCGAACGTGCATTACCTCGATGGGCTCGAGCTTTACGGCGCAACTGACCACGCCGACTTGCCGCTACCCGATCAGCTGCACCCGGATGCAGCAACTCATCGCCTCATCGGCGACCGTTTCGGTGGGCGGGCCTTCGGCGACGGCGGTCCCTTCACCGTCGACGGCGGCTTTTCGGCCTGAAGCTGATGTGCTTGCAAGCCTGAAGCTGATGTGCGTGTGAATAGATTGGTGCCGGTGTTTGAGGGCGTCAGATGTTGTCCTGGGTGGAGGCGTTGCCAGCATGCCGTTGGGCAGTACGCCGATGCCGCAGTCCGCAGAAACCGTCGCGGCCACGAACCCGACCACGATTGAGTACACGAGGACGAGGTTCAGGCTACGGCGGGAGTCGGGTTCAAGGACGACGTCTTCCCCGCGTCGGTCACGGCTGAAGAATGCTACGACCTGGCCGAACGCCGCGCGGGTGGATTCCATGAGTCGTTGCAATGTTGTGGTTTCCGGCGGCATGTTTGTGAATGGTTGGTGACAGCGATGGTTGACGGTAATGCAGTTACTCGGCGCTCGATTTTGTTTGCGGCGGCGCTGATTCCGGTCGCGGGATGTTCGGCAAACGGTGACCAGGTGACAGGGGCTGGGGCATCGAAAGTTGGCATTGGAGATTCGAGTGATCGTCTGGTCGAGCTCGAAGCGCGATACGGTGCGAGACTGGGTGTGTATGCGGCTGGTTCGAACACTGGGAAAGTGGAGTAACACGGATCGAGCCATTCTGTGCATCAATGGGTTCCGGCCACCGATGGTGAACGTGAGCTGGAAGGGCTCGCACGCGCGCAGATCACTACACGTCGGCACATCGATACCGCACTCGACGCCCTGAATTTCACCACCGACAGCAGCGCACCACGTAAAACGCTGAGGGTGCTCGCCACGACTGGTGACGTTAACTGGGGCGGGAACGTCCACGGCGGCAACATCATGAAATGTATAGACGATGCAGGTGCGGTGTGCACGCAACACTGGGTTGGTAGGGGAACATTGGCGTCCTACATCGGTGCCATTACGTTTCTCCAGCCGGTTCACATCGGCAACATCGTCGAAATTGAAGCGCGCCTGATTCATAGCGGCCACAGAAGCATGCACGTCGCCGTTCACGTGCGTGCTATCGACGCCCGGACTGGGCAGCGAAGACTGTGCACACGCGCGGTCGCCGTGTACGTCGTTCTCGACGAGCATGCCCGCGCAATGCAAGTCCCGCAGTGGTGTCCGACCTTGCCGGAAGATGTCAGCCACGATTCCGCCGCGCAGTTGATGATCGCGGCACGATCACACCTGATCATTCCGGGCAACGCGATCCAGGACGCGAATGAATACGACGGGCCGTCCTTGACATCGGCGCGAGCACTACAAGCATTGGAAATGGCTCTACGTCGAGCTGCCATCCTCGATGCGGGTGCCGCGATTGTCGTCGTCGACACCAAAGGGCAACTGGTGTGCTGTGGCCGCACCGACGGCTCTACCACTTCGTTGCTGCGAATACTGTTGGACCGAGTTGCAACGAGCAAGCACGGATACGACGTCGAACGAAGCCGGAGGGAACCCGAAATCTGCTGGCGCCCAATACCTGTCACATCTACGACAGCTCAACCGTCCGTAGACCTGCCACCCACCGCGGCTGTCGCGATCGCATCCGCCCACCGCGCCACCAGCGAAGAGATCGCCGCCTTCGTGGTCGACGAGCTCGCCCGCTTCGACGAACGTCACCGCCTGAATCTGACCTGAACGACGAGCGAAAGCCACCACGAACGAAACCGCAATCGTTCGAAACCCAAGCCACACAGGAGGAAACAGATGACAACCAGTACCCTGCCAAAGAACCTGCGATACGGAGACCTGCATCGCCACTTGGAAGGAGCAATCCGTCCCGCGACCGCCGAAGAATTCGCCAACACGCGGCAACACCCGCTGGCCGGGCACCCGGACTTCGCAACCACCGTATCCACGACCGAACAGCTACCCACGTTGATGGATTACCTGGCGAAAATCGACGTGGCCGCCTCGACAGCAACCGAGGTCGAGGACTGGGAAAGGATCGCCTTCGAAGCGGTCGAAGATGCCGCGCTCGACGGCCTCACCCACCTGGAACTGCGATTCTCCCCGTTCTTCATCCGAGATCGCACCGGACTGGCACCTGAAGCCGCCATCGACGCCATCACCGACGGCATCAAACGAGCGCAGCGCCAATACACGATCCCGGTCGGCCTCATCGGGGTGCTTCTACGCAATTTCGGCCCAGCCATCGCCGAAGAAGAACTGGGCGTCATCCTGCACCGACGTGAGCAGTTCATCGGCATCGACCTTGCCGGAGACGAGGCCGGAGTAGCGCCGGACCTCTTCTCGAGCCACTTCGACAGCGCACGAGACGCCGGCCTACGAACGACCGCACACGCGGGCGAAGCAGCCGGACCGCGCAGCGTGTGGAACGTGCTAGAACACCTACAACCGGACCGTGTCGGCCACGGCGTTCGCAGCGTCGAAGATGAACACCTTCTGGATTTCCTCGCTATCCGAGAGATTGCTCTGGAAGTGGCACTGACCAGCAACGTGCACACATCGGCAGCATCGAGCTATAGCCAGCATCAACTACCGACGCTGCTGGAAGCAGGCGTGCATGTCGCTCTGTCGACCGATGATCCGGCGACGAGCAGGACGAGCCTGTCGCGTGAATACGACGCCGCCGTTACTTCTGTGGGGCTGACAGAAGCACAAGTCAGAACCATTGCCGAGCACTCGAAGCTGGCGTCGTTTCTCGACCTCAGCTGACCTCGAGCGTCCCGAACACGGCCGCGGCGATGTCGCTGACCACGGCATTGTCGAATGGTGTTGCAGGGTTGTTGTTTTCGGTCCGAACGGTGAGGAGAGTCGGTGCGCGTCCGGGTGGTGTGACGATGGCGATATCGTTGCGAATGGGCCCGGCTCCACCGGAGGAATTCAGCCGCGGCGAACACCTTGACTGTCGATGCGAAGCCGAACCGTTCTGACCCGCGGCAGCTGATCGTCTTGCCGGTCTCGGTATCGAACAGGCTGACTCCGACTCTCGTGTCGAAACGCTCTTCGATACTCCGGATGTCGGTCGTAATGTCCTCGGGGACAGTACGGCCTCGTGGGCAGGCGCGGGGGCGGATGTTCGATCGGCGTGCGGTTCGGCGCAGGCTGTGAGCGTCAGGGCGATTGCAGCGGTGACGGCCGTGATCGGACGGGTGAGGGAGTGCATGTCAGAGACTGTTTCCTTTCCGAAGGCTCGACATCGAGAGCGGCACAACGAGCGTTCGCTCGTGGGCGCAATGGTTCGGACGATGCCCGTCGGCGCCGATCCTTCTGTCGGGTCGCCGGGGGGCGAGTGACGCATCGGGGGGGATGGGCTTGACCCTGCACTGAGGGCAGGGTCTGGAATAGACCGAGAAGTGAAATATGCTGCAAATAAGTCGTTCTCGACGCCACCCCGTCGGCGATCGATGCCACCGGAGGAAGGGAATTCGATGAACCCCCGCCCGTGTTTTCTGACTTCGGCTGCGGTCGTTCGCCCTCAAATTTCCCGACCCGGCCGGGACAGGCGCTCCACTGCACAGTGGGCTCGAGCGGCGGTGCCGCTGCTGACTGGACGCAGCCGGTCGCCAACAGGCCCGCCACAGTGCTCTCTCGGCTGCAGTGCCATGTCGGACGCGGATGTCACCTGTAGCTGTCCTGAGCTCGATGGCGGTGACGGTCCCGTCGCCGCCTCTCTTGGGGCGACTGTCTCGTCGTCACCGATGAATATGTTCTTGCGCAACCGATTTGCGCCAAGCACCGATGAAGGGATCATTTGATGAATGCTGTTGTATCAGGGCGCGTCTTACGTCCGCTGGGTGCGTTCGAGCGCATCATCGACCTGTACATGCACCGTAATCCGGGCAGGACTGAATGAGAGATTTTCCGAACAACTCTCATCTGACTCGGAAGGCGACCTCGCGTAGCAGGCGCCTCCGGCGCGCCAGGATCCAACCTGGCCTGTCGGCGCTACCGTCCGCCGACTCCGGGGTTGGGGAGGATGGGTAGCTCACCGGAGCGTCGCCTCGCTTCGGACCGCACCGTTTCCAGTACCGGGTAGAACTCGTTGTGGCCGTTGCTGTCCAAGTTGAGGGGGACATCGAGCGAGGTGATCAGCCGGTGCTCGGCCTCCCACGGTTCGACGCTCTCGATCCATGACACCAGCGCGTTGGCGTGCATCCATTCCGACAGTTGTTTCTCGCCGGTGTGGAACGTCAACCGGTTCCCGGACCCGACGCGCCGCAGCGCGATTTCCAATTCGTCGACCAACAGGCTTCCGAGGGTCAATCGCAATGAGCGTCTGTACCTTCGATGGCTCGCGTACCGACCCCTCGACGTGGACGAGGCCACGGAAGCAGCGTTTCGCCGTCGCTGGGTCGCTCGGCAGGAGCAACTAAATCTGAGCTGACCGGGCTACTCATCGCTGGACAGCCAGAGCGCCAACCTGGCTGCCGATCTGACAACTCGAGTGAACGACAGCGCAGAAACCGCCGCGCCTACACGCGCGAAAAGGGGAGACGAACGCAACCCCGAACTCGGGGGAGTCGACGTCGAAGTCCTGTAAACCCCCAACGAGCGCCTCGTTTGGCGACGACTGGAATCGCAGGCCAATTGCTTCGCTGGCATTGCGGTCCGCGCTATCGCGCCGCAGTTCTTCGAGACGCACTGGCATGGATGTCGACCAGTACCGAGAACCCGCAGTAGGAAGACCATCCCAGCCCAGCGAACGCCCGGCAGTGGTTCATCACCGGCTTCAACGCAAAGTCTGTCGTCGACTGCAACACCTGGTTGGCCCCGGTCGAACAGATCCAGTAGCGGACAAAGATCAGCGTGCCGCTCCGTATCGCGCCATCATCATCGCGACCGCCTCGTCCACTACGTGGGCCGTCGCGTCCGCGGCAGGTGACCAGTGCACGAGTAAAAGTCGCGGCCAGAAGACGTAGTTTGAGATCATGCCTAGAAATTGGGTGGCAGCCAGGTCCAGGTCGTCGAGGTCTGCGGTGCCGGCCTCGCGTTCAGCATCGAGGTAGCGGCGTACGGAGTCGAAGTACGGCATCTTGCCCAGGTCGAACTGCGTTTCGCCCAGTTCGGGAAAACGCGGCACCTCCGCGATGACGATGCGGAACAGGTCCGCCATGCCAGGCCGGGTAAGCAAGTCCACGTACCCATGTCCGATCGACGTGAGCCCTGCGCTCAGATCGCCAGGCTTGGGCTGGATTTCACTTGCGTCGTCGATGTTCCACGACTGGGCGACGATTGCCTCGAATAGTGCCGCCTTGGTAGGGAATTGCTTGAACAGGGTGGCCTTGGAGACTGCGGCCATATCCGCGACTTTCGCCAATGACGTCCGGTCATAACCGGACTTAAGGAACAGGGCCGTGGCGGCGCCGATGATCGCAGAGCGTTTCTGTTCGGCGACGCGCTGGTGGTAAGCCGAGGGTTCAGCGGGCATGGACTCAGTGTGCCAAACCCTAAGGCGAGTCACTTGACTCACCTCGGATCGACGGGCTAATCTTGGCGAGGTGAGTCACTCGTCTCACCTATTCAAGGACGGGAATATTCTCATGGGGCATTTCGAAGGCAAGACGGTTCTGGTCACGGGCGGAGCTGGAGGTCAGGGCGCGAGCCACGTCAGGGCCTATCACCGGCACGGTGCGAACGTCGTGGTTGCCGGCATCTCCGAGGATGAGAGTCTCAGGCTCGTCGACGAACTCGGTGACGGGGCAGCGTTCGCCAAGATCGACGTCGCTGACGAAAGCGACTGGACGACTGCGGTCGCCGCCACGGAGCAACTGTTCGGACCGATCTCGATCTTGGTAAACAATGCCGGAATCCAAAACCCTGCCGCCACAATCGAGAACACCGACCTCGCTGACTGGGAGAGGGTAATCCGGATCAACCTCACAGGCCAGTTTCTGGGTATCAAGACCGTCGCACCATCGATGCGACGAGGTGGGGGCGGCGTCGTCGTCAACATAGCCTCGACAATGGCGCACACGGGCACCGCGTTCTATGCGCCTTACGTCGCGAGCAAATGGGCGCTGCGCGGACTTACTCGCACTGCCGCACTGGAACTGGGTCGAGACAACATTCGGGTCAACTCGATCCATCCGGGTGTAGTCTCTACTCCGTTCATTACTGAGCCCACTGTCCCCGGGCAGCAACCCATCGGCGATTTCTACTCGGCAGATCCATATGCAATACAGCGCCTCGCCGAACCCGAAGACATCACCCACGCCGTCCTCTACCTGACCTCGCCCGAGGCTGCCTTTGCGACAGGAACCGAACTCGTGGTCGACGGGGGCCTGCTCCTTGGCCCCGCGCTCCGCTATGACTCCGAATCGTGACGCTGAGCGAAACCCGTTCGAGTGGTTCTAGCTGCGCGCGCAGCGACCGTCTGGTTGCCGTCGTGAAGCCTGGTCGGCCTAACCCACCCCACGATCACGGCCTCCGTATTGGCCCTCAACGGGCGCTTCACCCAGGTGGGGGACCGGCGCCCCCGCCTGCAGCTGGAATCGAGGCGCTTGGCCACGACACCCTCAAAGGCGATGCTCGCGGGCCAGATCGAGTATCCGGTCACCGTCGATTGCCGGTCCAGTACGGCGGCAACTGAATCCGCGGCCCGGAGAAGCCCAGCGATTCGAGGGCCGTCCGGCAGCGACGTCGTGGAGTGGTCGTCGAGAGCGAGGACATCGAACAGGTAGAGGTCACCGGAACGTCGGCGCGCAGCGCGGTGGTGGGCCGGAGCACGTGCATCCGGCGCTGAAGACGGGCGAATGATGGCCGGCCCTTCCCGTCGAGGGCGACGATCTCCCCGTCGAGGATCGCGTCGCGGCCTTCGAGGACGCCGATGATCGGGTCCGACAGCTCGGGGAACGTGGCCGTGATGTCATTGCCGTTTCGGCTGAAGAGACGGCTGGAACCGGCCTTGAACTGGGCCATTGTGCGGTGGCCGTCCCATTTGAGTTCCCAACCCTAGCCCGGGTTGGTCGGGAGCTGGTCGAGCGTGGCCAACATCGGAGGGTGCACCGTCGACGACGAGGGCATATCTCGAGTGTGCGGGAAACCCGTTGGCGCCGACGTCTTCCTGGAGGCCCCAGAGGGCCGGGTGCTGTGTGTCGCAGCCGGGGGAGGCGTCTCGGCCGGTGGCGGTGTCGAGGTGTCCATTGGTGCACCGGGCGGGATCCCTCAGGTCAGCATCGACGCGGGCGGCCAGTACGCCGTCGACGGCGAGTACGGGGCGTATGGCAGCTACGACGACGTCGACCTGAGTGTCGACGCCTCCACGGCGAGAGCGAGGTGTCGATCGACTCCGCAGAAGCCGGGCTGTCCGGGTACGACCACGCGACCGGTGGCGCCGAGTTCGGTGTGAGCCCGCTCGACGGCGGTATCCCGGAGATCGGCGTCGACACCGGGTTCGAGTTCGCCACGGACAACGGATTCGACATCGGCGGCGGCTACGAGCGCATCGAGTCCCAGCGCGAGGAGGGTGTCGCGCCGTAGGCGCTTGCGCTGACATCGCCGCGCCCGCAGCCGGGTCGAGTGGGCACTCGGAATGGTCGTTGTCTTTCAAGGTCTTAGCTGGCGAGCTCGTCGATCCAGCTCGATCGCATCCGCAAGGCACGTTCCGTGCTACCGACGACGGCTCCGAGCCCGAAGAGCAAGCTGACTGGGAGGGGAAATTGCACGGGAGATGTGAAAGTTCCGATCGTGTCGGCGACAGGTGGGATCCGGGAGATCGCTTCGACGATCTGTGGCACCGTGATGCACAAACCGGCGAGGACGAGCGCGGTCGAGACGAGGCCGACGACTCGACTCAAACCCGGGTGTCTATGGTGCATTCGGGCCCGACGTCCTTCTGCGGATGCGGGATCGGGGTTCAGTTGCCGCTCGGTGCCGTCTGGACGCACGTAGTGGCACCGTTTGAGCCCGAAGCCGTTGATGGCGACCTCGATGTGACCGCCCGGGACCGAAAACCGGACCGGCATCCTTGCGAATGAGTGCAACGATCCATCCACATAGAGGCGCGCGCGTATCTCTCCGTCAGTCATGTCGCCAGCGTGGCGAACGTCGACTGTGTAGATGGACGTCGTGCCGTCAGAAGAGGGAAGCGTGATTGCGCGGAGGGATCTGCCGAACATCTGCCACCAACGGTAACGACTCAGCGGCTCACCGGATCCAGCACGCACACGCCGGAACCGCCAATTTTCAATCCTCATCTTTCCCCCGCTAGTTCTGCAATTAGTACAGTGTGATAGACAATGTCGAGCTAGGCTAGCACGCTGTGATAGAGGATGGTGACGAAAGGGTGCTCATGGACGCTGAGTCGAATGGACGAGGTGCGTACGACAAGATCCTGATTACTGCTGCTGTGATCGGTCTATGCCTGCTCCCTGCCTGTGGGCGGACCGAGCCGAGCACCTCGGACGCCATCGACGCGACATCGGCTCCGGAAGCCGGCGTCGCCGATTCGGCGTTCGCTGCGCTAGAGGAGCGGTTCGATGCGCGCCTGGGGGTGTATGCAGTCGACACCGGTACGGGGCGCGAGATCGAATGGAGGAGCGACGAAAGGTTCGCCTACGCTTCGACGATCAAGGCGCTAGCCGCCGCCGCGCTCCTCGACAACGTGGGCACAGCGGGTCTTGCCAAGACCGTGGAGGTCGGCGCCCCGGACATCATCAAGCATTCCCCCGTGACCGAGACCAGAGTGGGGCAGACGATGACCCTCGACGAAATCTGTGAGGCCGCACTGACCCAGAGTGACAATGCAGCTGCGAACTTCATCTTCGCTGAACTAGGCGGACCGCACGCCTTCGATGAACAGCTCGATGAACTCGGCGACACCGGGACTATGGTCTCGCGTATCGAGCCGGACCTCAACGAAGCGCTCCCCGGGGACCTCCGTGACACCACCACCCCACGGGCGTCCGCGAACAACTTGCGCGAGTACGTCTTCGGTGATGCGCTCGATGACGAGGAGAAGACCGCGCTGACCGACTGGATGAAGGCCTCGCAGACTGGAGACACCTTGGTGCGCGCTCAACTGCCTGAGGATTGGACGGTCGGGGACAAGTCCGGTGGAGGAATGTACGGATCGCGCGGAGACTTGGCCGTGGCGTGGCCCACCGACGGACGGCCTATCGTCATCTCGGTGCTGTCCTCACGTGATGAGCGGGAAGCTGACTACGACGACAGTCTGATCGCCGGGGCGGCGGCAGCGGCTGTAGGCCAGCTCCGCTAGGTCTGTGATTCACGTTTCTGCAGCGAGCGATCATTCAAGGCGTCCCAGCGTCGCCATCTATCCTGCGCCGATGTTGGTTGCGGTCTTCTGGGGGAAGCATTCTCCCCATGAGGGTGCGGTGGACTGTCATCCACGGAGGTCTCCGAGGCCACGCCACTCGCCCGCTTCCTGTCGACCGAATGTTCTGTCACGGCACTGTGCAGATCGACTTCACTCAACTAGCACACTGTGATAAAACAGCTTCGGGAGGCACGAAACCATGAATGGCCGTTCAACACAGCGAGATACACGCGACCGAATTCTGATCGCGGCGGCGACAATGCTCGGCGAAGACCCCACGGCTCGGCTGAGCGTCCGCGCCGTCGCAGCACGAGCCGGCGTGAGCACGGGGTCGCTTCGTCACTTCTTTCCGACGCAGCGAGAGCTCGTCGAGACCGTTGTCGCAGGGCTCTACGACATCGAGATCCCCGACGACCCGATCTATGACACCGAGCGAACACCCGCGGACCGCCTCGTCGCATGTTTGCGGCTGCTGCTCTCGGAATTTGGGGCCGGCGATCGCGCGCGTGAGCAGTGGCGCGCGATGTACGAGTCGTATATCGCTTCCGGCCCAAGCGAAGAGGAGTCCGCCGTGTACCTCGCGCTCGAGCGGTTGGGGCTCCGCCGAATCGAGCGTTGGTTGACCGTCCTCATAGACGAAGGCGCAATCCCCGCAGGTAAGGCGGAGCGACGTGCGCGATTCCTGACCACCGTCCTCAACGGGCTCGCCGCAGAACGCGCGCTCCCGGCCAACGCTATGCGATTTGCATCCGAGACCGAGACCCTCCAACTGGCCGTTGCCGCCGTCGTCGGCGACACGCCGGCGACGGGGCAGTCGGGCTCCTGACTTGTCCGAATCAGCATTCACGATGACACGGAGGACGAGATCCACACTTCACACCCGCACTCGCCACTGCGCTCCCTTGGATCGTTCGAGCACATCATCGACCTCTACATCAGTCGCAACGCGGTTCAGTTCTCACTCGCCATCGAGCTCGCTTAGCCCATTTCTCCCGGGCAACTAGCCCGCGCACTCGCACTACTACAGGGGACGCACCCGCTGCTCTCGGTAGGCATCGAGCGATCCGGGGATCGCGGAAGGGTTCTGCCGCTCGGACAGTCCCATTCCCTTTCACGTAGTTCACGGGAGCGACTGGGTCGCGGCGGCGGCGGAACAGATACGACCCGTCGACTCCTCCAGCAGTCCACTAGCCCAAGCAACGCTTATGGCCGATGCCCCCGGGGCTCTCGGGGCCGTTGTTCTGCTCACGTTCTCCCACCAGATCACCGACGGCCGAGGTGCGCTTCGGGCAGCACACGATCTGTTGACGCTGATCGGCGGTCGGCTACCGCCGGCTCGCCCGCTGCCGGTCGCCCAGGAAACCTCGCTCGAGCGCATGCCCTCGACAGTGGAGCCGGAAGGCAGCCCCACCGCAGTCGCTTCATCACCACGCGGTGCGGCCACGTTGCGCCCCTTCGACGCGTCGCCGCCGAACGTCGAGGTCGCCCAGCTCGACTATGCGACGACCGAACGTCTTCGCGTGAATGCCCGCGCCCACGCCGCCACGGTCCAGGGAGCGCTCTGTGCCGCAGCTGCCCAGGCCTTGTCCAAGCTCACCGGCGCCGAGAGCATTCGCATCAACGCGCCGATCGACCTTCGCTCGGCGCTGTCTCTGGAGGATGGCGTCGTGAACCGCTTCACCTCGACGACGGTCGTCCTGCAGTCACCAGCGGATGACTCGCTCTGGACCCTCGCCCAAGATGCAACAGCCCAGCTTCGAGTTGCACGCGCCGCAGCGCGCGAGACCGCATTGATGCTCGCTTCGCTCGACCCCGTCGACCCCGTCGGCGCCGTAGAGGCGGAAGCTGCGATGCTCACCGCCACTGACGCAGACTTGGAGATCACCAACCTGGGTATCTCGAATGCCGGTACACCATCCGCGGTCGCGATCTGGGGTCCGATCATGACGACGCAAGTCCGCGATGAACGCATCCTTGGCGCCATCACGCACGGTGGACGACTACGACTTGTGCTGACAACTCACCGCGACAGCGAAGCGCTCGCCGCCACCATCGCTGACCTCCTCGCGTAACCGTCAGTCCCACAGGCGGAGTCGACGTCTGGGACGTTTGCCGCCGGTCTTGTCGGCTGAGATATCCAGAACGCAACGTGTTGCAGTGCCGAGGGTGAGCCCCGGGCTGCACCATTGCGGCACTGGACGTTTCGGCCCTGACAAGGTGTCATCTGCGGGATCTTTGATGTCGCGCACTGCCGTTCTGGGGCGTCGGTTCCTACGCGGTAGGCGCAAAGGCTCCATTGTTGGTGAAGGACTTTTTGGCGAAGCGCTCCCCGATGAGCCGGTGGGTGGCGGCGTCTGGGTGGAGTCGGTCCGGCAGTGGCAGTTCCGCGTAGTCGGCTTCGCCATAGAGCTCGGACCCGTCGAGGTAGTGCAGGTGCTGGTCTTCCGCGGCACGTTTGGTGACGATGTCTTTCAGCTCGGCACGGATGGCGCGGAGGGTGAGCTTTCCGGCCGCTCGATCTGCCGGGTTGCCTGTTGCGACGAACTGAAGGTGCCCGTTGCGCAGCGCATCCGTGTCGAATGCGCCGGGACCTGGGGCGTCTTCGTGGATCGGACAGAAGATCGGCGAGAGGGCCATCAATGGCGTGTCGGGATGGCCGTCTCGGATGGCGGCAGAGAAGGCGGGCCGCGCCCCTCTTCGATTCAGATCTGGTCGTGCTACGCAACGGTCGCTGACCGTCTGACGAAGTACAGCCCAAAAGACCGTTGCCCGGCTGGGCAACATATCTGCAGACCCACGGAGACCTAACGGTGAGGACGAACCGCTGGGGTCCAGCGCACTGAGGGACTCCAGCCGGTCATCCATTCCTATGCAGGCTGACGTGCCAACCACAACGGGTCCGCAATGCATCGCACCGTCGCAGATCCGGCAAGCACCTGCCAAAACTCGACGTCACCGCTCTCATCGGGGGTGAAGCCCGACCGACCATTGTCCTATCGGCTGGAGGCGAGGCCGATTGGGATACCGGAGAACCGCCCGGTCGGGTCCACGTCGTGTTTCACCGAGTGCAGCCGGGAGAGGTTATCACCAAAGGTTGCCGCGGCACGCTCGCCATCACTGTGCTGCAACAGGTTCGGGTACGCTGCAGGCAGACCAAGCGGCTCCAGTTGACTCAGCAGCTCGTCCGCCCAGGCAACCTGCTCGTCGTGACCATCGGCATCCTTGGTTGTCGCGATCATCTCCACCATGAGGTGCGGCTCCCGAAATGCCCAGGGTGAGACGCCAGATTCGGTACGAGTGGCGGCACCGTGGAAGTGATGGATATTCACAGCGCTGAACGGTGACGTACGGCCCCGCTCGCCGTCCTCCAAAGCGTCGATTGCCGCAGGGGTCAGACCGGGCAACGACACCGTCCGAACCGTATAGTGCTGTCCCGCGGGAAACATCCCGTCGAGGGCATGCAGCGCCTGAGCGGGCGTGACCGAGTGTACTTCGGACATCAGCGGCGTTCCGAGTTTCTCCGCAGCCCGCACCCACGGCGCCCCCTCCCGGGCATCACCGCTCCACTGCACCGCCATGAGCAACGCAGGGTTGTCGTCAGGGCCGCTCGTAATCGCGGGGCGCAGTGCGAGCTCGTCCGGAACGCTGGGAAGTAGCTGATCGAACCCGGTGAGGACTTCTCGGATCTCGGTCGTACCGAAGGCGATGACACCTGCAAGAACTTCAGGCAGTTCGGTGAGGCCAATCTCGAGCGACGTGACGACACCGAAGTTTCCGCCCCCGCCCCGAAGCGCCCACAACAGGTCCGCGTTCTCGTCCGCCGATGCCCTCGTGATCGACCCGTCAGCGAGCACGACGTCTGCAGAGATGATGTTGTCGGCCGCAAGACCTATGGTGCCAAGGTAGGGCCCGTAGCCCCCGCCCAGCGTGAGCCCGGTCACGCCAACCTCATTGACCGTCCCGACCGCCGCAGCCAAACCGTGCTCGCCGGCAGCGTCCATCAAATCATCTAGCCGTGCACCGCCTTCCACGCGAGCGATCCGGGCGCCGACGTCAATCTGAACGCCACGCATCTGCGACAGGTCGATAGTGATCCCACCCTCGGCGTGCGCACTGCCCGCCCAATCGTGCCCGCGACCGCGGATGCCGACGGGGACTGCCAGAGGGGTCGCCTGCAGAACGCGCTGCACATCCGGGGCACCGGCCACTCGTGCAATGAGTGCGGGACGGCGCGGCCGGCGCGCGCTCCACAGAGCAGCACTTCCCTCGAACGCTTCATCAGCGGGCGCAATGACCTGCCCATCAATGGATGCGCTCAGCGATGCTGCCAGCTGGTCCCAGTCATGTTCTGCCTGCATTGTCTCTCCTATCATCCTTGCGCCGCGGCTGTCGCGGCGCCGGCCGAATCGTGTGACGAGGGGCGTCACAGACTGCACTTTGCCTGCTCCGGAGGCGACTTGAGGTCAACGAGATAGTCGGCGACAATGCGGTCAACACACTCGTTGGTTCCGTCGACAGCGATGGTGTGCTGCTCACCGTCTACGGTGAGCAGGCTGCCGCCCAGGGTGTCGGCAAGGCTCACGCCGCCGTCGTAGGGCGTGCTCGGATCACCGGTGATCGAGATGGTGAGTGTGTCGGGTATTCCGCTGATACCGGTGGCGTACGGGTAGTCCAGATCTGGTTCAGCGGGCCACGATTCGCAAGCATCACGCGCGCCGTCGGCGCCGATTCCGGCATCAGTGAACGGTGCCACCTCCTGGATTCTGCGTTTGAGTTCGACTTCCTGTTCCGGCGTGTGGCGCTGCTCATCCATACAGTTGATCGCGAAATTTGCTTCGGAAGAATTGGGGTAAACGCCGTCCTCTCCGCGTCCGCCGAACACGTCGCTGATCTGCAGCAGCGTCTCCGGTGATCCGTCGCGCAGTTCACCGATTCCCTTGGTGATGACCGGCCACACCATGGAGTCGAACAGACCCGCCGTCACCGCGCCGTAGGCGGCGTCGAAATCCATCCGCCGGCCGTCAGCCGTTACAATCGGATTCTCGATCAGTGGGCGCGCGATGCTGTGGAAGACCTCGACGGCTCGGCTCGGGTCGGTTCCGAGCGCACAATCCGGCCTCGACGCGCAGTCGACTGCCATGTCGTCGAAGGCCTCTTGGAACTGCTGAAATTGCGCCACTCGGCGTTCGGCCGTGCCCAGATGCGGGTCGACGCCGCCGTCAAACACCATCGCCCTGACATTGGCCGGGAACATCTCGGCGTACACCGCGCCCAGCCTGGTGCCGTAACTACGTCCTAGGAAGGTCAGCCGATCGTCACCGAGCACTGCGCGAAGGACGTCCATGTCGCGGGCAGCGTTGCGGGTTCCGACCGCAGAGAGGACGTCGTCTCCGCCGGACCGCTGCGAGCACTGTTCCACGATCGTCCGGGTGTCCGCTTCGGTCCAGGACCCGGACCCGGTCAACACTGTCGTAGTGCCCTGTCCCGCATCGATTTCCGCGTCCGTGAAGCATTCGATCGCGGGTGCCGACGCCGCGACCCCGCGAGGATCGAAACCGACCAGGTCAAATTTCTCCGTCACTTGGCTCTGGCTCAGCGACCCCGCTGCGAGCGCAGCCATGCCCATGCCCGCTCCCCCAGGGCCGCCGGGATTGAGCACCAGCGACCCGATCGGTTCACCCCTGGCGGGCGCCTTCAACAGTGCGATCGACGCCGTCTTCCCTTCTGGATCGCGGTAGTCCAGTGGCACTTCCATACGTGCGCATTGAAACCGGGGATCGAGGGTGAACGTGCCCTGGTCAGTGGAGTTCGTCGCATATCCCTCGCACGCCTCGAACGTCAGGGTCTGGTCGTAGAACCGTTGCAGCTCCGTCGACGGTTCCGGTTCGGGGCTTCGTGCGCCCGTGCCCGCCGAGCCGGAACTGCACGCGCCAAGAGCCACGCACATCGTCGACGCTATCGCCACCGCGGCAGCCGCGAGCTTTCGTCGGGATTTGACCATGGGTGAGGAACTCCAATCGAGAGACAGGGTGAATCGTGCTGCGTCGGTTGTCGTCAGTCGCGCAGGCCGAGACCCACACGGCGCAAGACGTCGAGCTGGGCAGGGTTGTAGAGCTCGGACATCACATCCATGACGTCCTGCATCGTGCGTTGGCCGCCGGCGGTGAGTCCTGCGATCACGCCGGGGTGCTTGTCTGTCAGTGCCGCCACTTCCGGAATCATGCGGACAACGAGGTCGGCCCGCGTCGATTCGTCGGCGTCGGTTGGTAATTCATCGAAGTCCGCACCGGCTGGAGTGGCGGGGGTGCGAAGTATTTCGGTGTACGCGTCAAGGGCACGCGGGTCGAGCACGCTGCTCAGGTAGGTAGCGAAAGACTGGTCGGCATCGGTCAATTCACCGTTTCGATTCGCCAAGGCTATGTCCGGGGGCAGATCCGGTCGGGCAGAATGCCGTAGAATCAGCTCCAATTCAACCCGCGCCCGCTGCATCCGTTCGATCGTCGCCTCCAGTTCGGCGTCCAGCGCGCGCAGGGCGTGCTCGGGATGACGCACCTCCTCGCCCATCGCCGCAATCTGGGCCAGCGAGAAACCGAGCGCCGTCAGACGCTTGATCTGCAACACCCGGAGCAGGTGCGCAACACCGTACTGCTTGTACCCATTAGAGGCCCTAGCCGGCTGATCGAGGACACCGATGTCGTGGTAGTGCCGGACTGCCTTCACCGTGGCCCCCGCGAGATCAGCGAGTTCGCGAGTGCTCCATCCCATGTCGTCTCCCGTGCTCTGGTGTCCGTCATCAAATGACAACATTCTGAACCGTGCCCTAAGGGCACAGTCAACCGCGGCGCGAAGGCATCAACGCCGCAGCAGGGGGCACGCCCGTCAAGGAAGCGATGATGAGCAGGAGAGGAACGATCTGCGTCATCTCTAACAGAGGCAGTGCTACCCGCTGGCCGCGGTATCGACGCTGTCGCCGTCAGGAGACGGCGCTGGTTAGCTGAGCGACGATACCCGACAGTAGGCCGGCCGCTGCCTCGTGACTGGTCATCGTCATGCGCAGCCGACCGCCACGGGTGATGACTCCCAGGATCTGCTCGTGATCAACCTGGGTACTCATCACCGGACCCCAGATTGCCTGCTCCAGATCATCGTCCGTTTCGGAATCCGCGATCCCGAGATTCGTGATCTCGATGTCGGCGTTCGTAGCAGCAAGCATCGCCTGTTCGGCGTCATCGGCATCGCCCACATCCAGCGAAGCCAGAGCAAGGACCGATTTTCGGGTGACATCCCAGGTGCGCGCGGCAGCGAGCTGCGCGGCGGCTACCGCCGCGAGTTCCCAGAAGTCCGGCAGCGAGGGGCGACAGAGAACGATGCAGGTCGCAGTGAAGCGGATGGCGACATCGTCCTCGAGACCGACCGCCCGGCGCAGGTCGATCGGTACGTTGATTCGCACCCTCTGACGGTCCGAGCGCTCAAATAGCGTCAACGCTGCACCCGCGCACAGCATCGATTGCACCGTGCAGGAACGAGAACGAGCGCTTCGGCGGATCCGTAGCGTTGTGGCCTCGTCGAGATCTGCATGTTCCACCGCGGGCGGCGTGTTCTCGTCGAACGGCCGCAGTCGGGCTGCAGGGTGTTCGCCGCCCGCAGCCTCGTTCTGCTCGGACGGTTCGGGTTCCGTGTCGAGCTGGCGCATCAAATCTTCCTGCGCCCTGGGTAGGTTACGGACGCCGATATCACGGCCTCCCACAGCGGCGAGAAGATCGTGCGCGGCGCGCAGAGCACCACGGCCGTCCGTGACCTGGTGCGAGAATGTCAACACGATGGTCGTACGCTCGGGCGTCGGAGCGTCGGGAAGAAGGACAACGCGCACCAGCGGTCCCGGTGACGGCGCGATGGCTATGGACTGCTCGACAGCTGCCTGCTCCTGCCACGTCGAATCGAGCGCGATGCGCACACCGATGGCGCCGTCGGTATGCCGGAACACCGGCCGACTTCCGCTCCGGTCGATCATCGCGGCGAGTAGGGGGTGCGCCGTTTGCAGACGACTCAGCGCCACCTTGACCTCCGATTCGGACACGACGCGACCACACTCGACTGCGAGTGAGAACTGAACAGGGTTGCGATACATGTAAAGATCGATGATGCGCTCGAACGCCCCCAGCGGACGCAACTCGCGCCCTGACACGACAGTATTCATCGAAGTCCTTTCCTTCCCTGGCATCGACCGCCGAGTTGTGGCGCCGAGAGGCACTGTTTCCCAAAGTATTCCGAATCGCGTCCATTCCAGACCGTGCCCTAGGGGCAGGGTCAAGCCCGTCTTCGACGCGGCGCTTGACCACCCGGGACCACGACAACGAGATCAGAGCCAGCAGATGTCGTCTGAACCGCACAAGCGAGCGTCTTTGTGCTGCTGGCGAAGTCGCTCCCGAATCGTCGAAAAGTGTTGACGACGGTTGAAAACTGGTTCTGGCCCACTTTCCTTGATCAATTGTGAATACGTCAGCCGCTGAGGAGTATTCGTTTGCGGAGGAGGTCGAATCCGGCTCGTCCGTACATTTGCCGTTGAGCATTTTGATCCGGTTCACGTGCCCTTCGACGGCGCCGGAACTGTACGCCAGAGTCAGTACATTCAGAACCGCAGCGTGGTCGCTGTCGAGCCCTCGAACGAAGCGGCGCAAGTGTGGAAGGTCATCTGCCGAGGCGGCTGATATTCACGAGTTTAATTGTGCACCAAAGTATTCTGTGATAATCTCCGCGAATTGACATGTCCTGCGGTGGCCTCGAGATGTGGGCAGCTGGCGAGGACCTGTTTGAGTCCGATCTGCTCGTCGGCAGTGAGGTTATCTTCGGTGACGCAACATCCACGAGGTGATTCGCCGGACCTTCGGAATTTGACTCCTGGCCGGCGCGGCGCAGAGGGTGCGCAGAGGTCTCAAGTAGTCGCGGACCGTTCTGTGGCTGCCTCGATATCCACGTGTTCGAAGTTCTTCGTAGAGCGCAGCCGTGGAGGTGCGCCCGTCGTTGAACCGTTCGTGCAGGTACTCGGCAAAAATCGTCCAGCATAGTGGGCCGGCCCGCCCGCGGTGCTCCCAGCAACTCGTCAACACTGCTCGCGTAGTAGAAGCGGCGCACGGTTTCCCTCGCCGACCCGAGTTGCCGTGCGATCGTTCTGATGCCTATGCCTTCGTTCTTGAGAATTGTGACCCCCCGAAGCGATTCTTCGTGCGAGCGGACCTTGAACGTGCGGGGACTGATCCCGGCGATGCCGAGCGATCGCATGATCTTCGCGACCGTTTTTTCGGGTGGTCACCTCGCCGCGGTCATGGAGCTCGGCGGAGTTCGCGTACTTCATGGCCATCAACGCGTGGAGCTCTACTTTTGTTGATGTGCCGTGAAGTACGGGGACGCTTTGTCGCCGAACACTATGTCTTTCTCCTGCTCGCAGGAGCTACTTGCGCAGTCTGGCCAGTTCGGTACGTGCCGCGGCACTGAGCGGCCGATCTTTCGACTGTGGCAGCGGCGTCGATACGGCGTCGTTGGTCGGCGGTCCACCGTCCGAGCAGGTTCTCGCTCACTCCGAGGACGCGGGCGATATCTTCCCAGCGGAATCCTTGGTCCTGCTATCTCGGTGTCCGCCATCCGCGGTGAACCTCATTGGACAATGTTCGCAGCAGTGCCGGCGAGGAAAGTTCGCGATCGACAGCGCTGCGCTCGGTGTCTACACAGATATGTGGTTGGGTGTGTCGAATTGCAGCGGATACACCGTGTGCGGTGTACACCGTGCACGGTGTACTCTCGTGGGTGTGAGTTGGAAGGTCCGCGCCGTAGACGAAGTCCAGGAATGGGCCGAGGGGCTCGACGAGCAGCTCTACGATGCGTTCCGGGCTGCTGTCGAACTCTTGCAGGAAGAGGGTCCGACCCTCGGTCGGCCCCTGGTGGACCGCATCCATACCTCACAGTTCCACAACATGAAGGAGCTGCGAATCAAGGAGGGCGGCAAACATCTGCGCGTGCTGTTCGTCTTCGATCCACGCTCCCGTGCGGTCCTGCTCGTGGCTGGCGACAAGACCGGCAACTGGGACAAGTGGTACCGCGTAAACGTGAAAATCGCCGACGCCCGATACCGGGCATACCTCGACAGGGAGGATCCGACATGACAACCCCAACGCCGCAGGCGGCAGCACCCACCGAAGGTGGGGCTCGTGACATCGAGGACCTGTTCGCGCGCCGCGAGGGAAACCCGGAGCGGATCGCCGAGCTCAAGGACAAGTACCGCGCGAAGGTGCGTGGGGCTCGACTGGCCGAAATCCGTAAAGCGTACGACCTGACTCAGGAACAGCTTGCCGAGCAGCTCGATATCTCACAGAAGCGGGTCTCGCGTATTGAGCGCGGAGATATCGACCATACCGAGGTCGCGACCGTGCGCCGTTACATCGAGGCGCTCGGGGGGACGGTCGAATTGGTCGCTCGATTCGGGGACGATTCCTACACGGTTTCTTCCTGAGAGCGATCTCGGATACCAGATCGGGTGAGTACAGCTGGCGGTCGCATCGATATCGGGGCGACCGCATCCGTGCGTCGCGGAGTGCGGAAGTCGGTTGAGCGTGCGGGTGAATGGAACGCTGAGAACCCTGATGCGATCACTTCCGTGTCTGGAGGATATGGACGCGTATCGCGTTGTTGTGGTTCGCGTGAGCGTGGATCGGTAGTTGGTTGTGGACCGGCCCGCAGCAACCGGGCCGGTCCTTGTGTTGGGTGCTGTGATTGGGCCCCTCACCGTGTGTGAACTGCTCAATACCAGAACCTGTCCTGGCGGCGTCTGCTCGCCGATTTCGTTGCGAACCAGTCGATGTCGAGGAAGGGCAACTGCTTCGACAACGCTGTGATCGAGAATTTCTTCGGCCACCTCAAAGGGGAGGTCTTTCACCACGTCCGATATCTCAATATTGATGCGCTGGCTACGGCGCTGGACGAGTACATCCGCTGGTACAACCACGTACGTATCTCTACAAAGCTCGAGGGCCTGCGCCCGGTGCAGTACCGAACTCAGGCCCTCGCCGCCTAGACTCCTATTTCGCCACTCCAACTTGCGGGGATCAGTTCAGATTTGGTGTGGGGTCTTTTGTCGTCTGTGGACCAGTCGTGATGAATTGCTGGACGGCTTCGATGACCGGTGTGGTTGTGTTCGGTCAGACCAGGAAGGTCTCTACGCCCGGGTGTACGACGCTGAGGTCGCAGTTGGCGATCTGCGCCAACTGCACGATTCGGTCGGTGTGGTCGGCTGAGACGAATCCGATGCCGTAGCCGTCCGAGCCGGTGTCGAGGATGATCAGCGCGGAGCCGAGTTCGCGGCACCGTGCGGCGAGTGGCCATAGGAAGTTTTCGAGCTCTTCGGGGTCCCAGCGGTCGTCGGACTCGTCGAACTCGTTGAGCCAGTCCCAGTCGAGTGCTGCTGGGCAGGCGGGGAGCTCGATCAGGGATTCGCGAATCATGCCAGGGGTGTCGTTGCAATCGCAATAGGCCATGCCGGCCTCGTAAAGTCCGCCGGCCGCGCGGATGTCGGGGCCGTCGGGATACAGGGCACGGAGCAATGCATTGGACGGAGCCCATGTGTCCGTGATTTCACGACTGGCGATTTCTTGAGCCAATCGTGCCTGGCTCGGCTTCGAGCCGGGTGCGATGAGTTCGACGATCTCGGCCAAAGCCTGCGTTATCTGCTGTGTGTCGGGCATGCGGGGAGAGTATTCGCTGTCACCGACAGGTGTCCGTCCTGGTTTCCATCAGGTGGTGGGGGAGCGTCGCGGGGTTCGCTCGGTTGTTGCGGGGTGGGTTGGGGACCGGTTTTTGGGTGTTCTTGAATATTGTTGTGTGGCATAAACTTTGGGTGTTCAATTGGTGCAGTGCTGTTTTCGGTTGTTGTGCACATCTAAGTTTTGTTGAGTCTCGAATATTGTTGTGGTGCTTAGTTTTTCAGTGTTTCGTGTTTTCGAATTGTTTTGCAATTTTGGAGTGCGCCCTGTATGATTGAGAGCATGACGACGATGAGCTCGGCAGGCGCGAGAGAGTGCGGTTTCATGCCACCCCGCCCTTCCCCAGCTTCGTTTGGTACTCGGGTACCGATTTTATGTTCCGATCAAATCCTTTGGTGACAAATATGATTAAGGAATTTAGAGGAGCGAAGCGACTCGATCGACGGCAGCCTGGCTGGACCCACGGCGAGCCGCGCAGCGGCTCCCTGGCGGGGAGCGAAGCGAGCCGCTTCCGGTCCCGATGCGGAGCATCGGGAG
>NZ_JAWLRZ010000022.1:0-46178 GCF_033142425.1 Rhodococcus sp. IEGM 1366 | reverse complement strand
GTCGTCGCCACCGGACGCCTCATCCTCATCGGCCTCGTCGACAATCTCGCTGTCGGGAAATCTGCCACCGACTTGCAGCTCGAGATGTGCCGCGCAGCAGCGGAGCGACGGTTCACCCAGGGCATCACGGTCGAGACGATGCTGCAGGGTTACCGCGCCTGGGGCAAGGTTGTCTGGCGACTCATTCAATCGGTGGCGGCCGAATCCCACATCGATCCTGACGCGACCATGTACGTCGCCGGGCGAGTCATGGAGTTCGTCGACAGCGTCTCAACGGCCGCTACCCAGCGCAGCATCGAGTTCGCTGCCGGCACCGAGTTCGAGCGCGCGATGCTTCAGCGTGATCTGCTCGGGCTCCTGACTGCCGATCCCGCGCCAGTCGATCAAGCGACCCAACTTGCGCGTGACCTTGGCTTCCCCCTCGACCTACCCGCTGTCGCAGTCATCGTTCGCCGTCACCTCAAAACCGTCTCATCCGACGACCGTCTGCATGACATATTGCGCCGCCTCGATTCCGTCTGCACACGCCAGGGCCGCGCCGCCGTGATGGGCGTCACGACACATGGACTCGTCTGCGTGGCGGCCCTACGTCGCAGCGAACAAGTTGACGATGTAACGCGCGAACTGAAAACGGTCCTGGCCGAAAGCACAGGTGACGCACTCTCAGTAGGCGTCGGCACCGCACGCATCGGCGTCGAAGGAATCTCGAAGAGCTTTCTCGAAGCGGTCGACGCTGTCGCGGTCTGCAGCCCCGGGCGAGTACTGGGATTTGAACAGTCACTCCTGGACAACCTCTTGCGCCGATCGCAATACCGGACGGCCATCCTTGAGTGCACAGTTGAGCGCCTGCGTGCCTATGACGACGCCAGTGGCACCAGTCTTCTCGACACTCTCCGCGCGTACGTGGGTACTCGACACAGCCTGACTCGCACCGCAGTGGTAATGCATGTGCAACCGAACTCAGTCAGCTACCGACTGATGCGCATCGCCGCCATTACCGGGCACGATCCGCGAACCCCTGACGGCCTCCTGCTCCTCTCGCTTGCAACCTGGGCAGACTCAAGCAGGCACTAAACTCGGCTCCGTCGCTGCCGTCGAATTGATCAGCCAACGTGTCCCAGAAAACCCCGGCGACACCTGCACTTCCGAACACGTTCCAAAAATGATGGGGCCATGATCACCGCAGCAGAACTCCCCGCCGCGACCCGACGCTCCTCGGACCTGAGCAAACACTCCGCCGAGGTCTTCGCCGAGGCCGAGGACCACCCTGTGACGGTGACGCGGCGCGATGGCGAGGCGCTCGTTTTAATGTCGCAGCGCGAGGCCGAGGGACGCTCCCGCCTGCTGAACTTCGCCGCCCAGCTCATCACCGTCACTCTTGACGAGAATGGTTCACTCGCCGCGCGCATGACCAAGGCCTTCCCCTGGATGCTCGCGCTGTCGCCGGCGGACCGGGAGACCTGCGCTCAGGACCTCGTAGACGCCGCCCGTGCCTCGTTCTCCACCGACCAGCCACACCTCGCGATTGCGGAGTTGACGTCATGGAAGGAGACGGCAACCGCCATTGCCGCCGGTCTCGGCAGCGCCGACCTCGAATGGCTCGACGACGACGAGACCGTGGAGCGTCCATAGTCGTGGCCGCCACCAAGAAAGGCGAGCTGGTCCCCCGTCCCCCGAAGAAAATCGAGTACGAGATCCGGTTCGCGACCCCCGGCGCACGCAAGGGCTGGCAGGACCTCGTCGCGACGATCCGCAACCCGATAGCGGAGGCGTGGGACTTCCTCACGCGGACGCCTCTGTCCACGACGCCGACGAACTACCCCCTCCGCGGCGAACTCGGCACAATCTCCCGCGGAGGAACGATTCACGAGCGCTTGCAACACAAGCCGACGGCGAAGGGCACCGCACGCATCGGGCTCTACGTCCACGAGCGCACAGTCTTCCTGGAGCAAGTCCACATGAGCCACCCGAACGAGACGAAGTAGCCGGGCAAGCCGGACACCGCTTCGACAGCAAGACGATGTTCCTCTCCGAAATCGAAAGCGGCACAGCCCGAAGGGCTCAGAACGATCATCTACGCCCGCCGATTCGCACTCCTGCCGGAACGACACGCGCCGCGAGCGCCATCAAGGCAAATGCGCAAGAACCAGTTTTCGACCGTCGTTGACACACCGACATCTTCGTGCGCAATCAGGGACGATCGCCGTACAGCGGCGGCTACTTTTTGTAACAACTCGTAAGGTGACGGAATGGACAGCGACAACACTCAGACAGCAGTGGAACTCACGCTTGCTGCTCTCGAACGCAATCGCGTCGTGAATTCCGGTTGGGCGCCGAACCGTTCCTAGTCAAAGCTGTTGCTCAGCGAGACGGGGTCGTAGCTGTTGTCGCGCAAAGCGACTTGATGCGTATCCCGGTGATCGTCGAACATCACAAACGGAAAATGGCATGTGCCCCACATGCTGATCGGTTCGAGACAGCAGGAGACGGAACGGAAAGCCCTAACCAGCCATATGGGGTTGCAGGAGAAGAGCTTCAAACAATCGGGTGGCCAGGACCCGATGGAGAGCCTCCTGAAATCTCGTGGCTTGCGGTGACGGGTTATGCAACGCGTGTGGTGGTGTCGAATGAAATGGACACGTTCGAGGCCATACCGGCTGACGACGGGTTCGTCCTCTGTCTCGTTCGTGCCAAGCACCGCAGCCGCCCGGAAGTGCTCGTGCATACGACGGATGGTCGTGTAGTTCATACTGGTCCGTAGATTTCGAGGTCGATCCCGCACCCGGCCGTATCCATGTGACGCACTCGGATCTTCCGCCGCTCGAGCAACTGCCACTCGCTACCGTTACCCTCGTCGACCCCTGACCGTAGTCAGTCGTTTTTCAGGGCAAATTTTGACGCGCTAAGCGCATTATGCTGGTCGGCACAATTTCGAATTCCGGATACCCGATCGTGAAAATCAAGGTGCCCTTGGTGGTTGGCACGGGGCTCAAGAAGTAGGAGGCGGCGAACTCGACGTCACCCTCCTGAGTCAGACGGCGGCGATCACTCCCCCGGCGAACCAAGATGATTCGGGGTCATCCGGGAACTCGGATACTTTTACGGCATTGTGAAGTGTGGTGCCCCATGGAAACCGTAAGAACCATGACAGGGATCCACGCTGACCACCAGCCTGATGCGGTCTGCTGTCCTGGACTAATTCGGCCGCTGAGGTTCAAATTTTCATTTCCAGTCGCGAATTCCCTTGCGCTTCTCAGTGCCGGGTTGTCGACCGACTAGTTGAAATGAGACGCCATTGGGGAAAATCCTGAAGCGCTTTCCTCAGCGACTGACGACCACCCAATGCACGCAACAAACATTCCGGCGAGTCACTCGTGCCGAAACACCTAGTTTCTCCGTACCTGTTGCAGTAGAGCCTGTTTCATCAAGTACCGCGTCTGGATATCGCAGGTCATTTGGACACTGCAACGCGCTTCTCTCGAAACGCGATGAGGCTTCCACGAAGGCAAATACCTTTGGCCGCACTGCATTCGGAATCCCCATAGGTGACTTCCAGAACACACGATTCACGATCACCGAGATACTGACCGAAATCAACGTGACACTAGCCTTCGTCGATCCCTGCGGCCCTGCCCCAACAACGACAGATAATTGTCCGCCGTCGGAGCGACACAGGCGACATTGTGGACAGGCGAACTCGTCGGCCGAGACCGCGGCATCGGCGGATTCTACGAAGAATTCGGGCACTGAAATCCAGTTCGCTCCCTACACCGAAGAACTGCTATCCGACGCAGCTGGTGACCTCGGTCGACCTGTCGATCATTGTCGCCGTCCGACCGGCGCCGCGGAGTCGAAATTTGTGAGAAAGTGTTCTGAAAGTGTCACGGCGCGCGGGCCGACCGCCAGGGGCGTCCGCGTGCGGGGGGCAAGTCGTCGGGTCATCAATCCGATCATTGCCCATTTGATTATCGCCTCCAAGTGCGCCGGGAGACGTTCGTAGTCGTGGTCAAGTCGACGGCAACGCACGATCCACGCCAGATCCGTTCGATTAGCCAACAGTGTGGAAAGACACTGAATCCAATCTGCCCCTTAGGTTTCCGCACAATATCGAGCGTCATCCGGCATGCTCCGCGACCCACGTGACGAGACGTCCGGCGTAACCGGCGTCTGCCCACACCAACGTCATCGACGGCATCACGGTCTTGCCCGGGACAAAGCCATGCGCCCGCCGTCGCGGTCCCCCATGCTCACCACGGTCACCAACAGCCCCAGCGAGTCCGTGACCACGTGTCGCTTCCTGCCATTGACCCATTTCCTGCCGTCCCATCCACGACTGTCCGTGCCGACTGTGTCGGCACCCTTGACCGCCTGCGCGTCAGCCATCCCCGCCGACGCCATCGGATCCCGGCCGCTCCGGTCACGGAGCTTCGCCCGCAGCGCGTCGTGGATTCGATCGGCCACCCCCGGATTTGTTCCATCGCTGGAAGTACCCGAAAACGGTCTGCCAGGGCGGGAAGTCGTGCGGGACCTGCCGCCATGAACAACCGGTGCGGTTGACGTAGAAGATCGCCTCCACGATCCGCCGTCGATCGTGGATCGCCGGGCGGCCGCCCGGCAGCGCCGTGGGCACCATCAGTGCGATCAGCTCCCATTGGGCATCGGGCAGATCGGACGGATACGGTGTCGGCTTACGACGATTCCTGCGGGCAACCACAGACCCATTCATGCCGCCACCGGCCGATCTACCGCGCCCGAATCGAACGCTTTCAAAACACTCTCTAAGGCGCCGCCATGCGGACAGAGCCCGCGCCCAGCCGGAAAGCTGCTCATCTGCGAGAGACAACTTCGATGAAATCATTGACATTTTGTCTCGAATTGCTACAGTACGTACACCCAGTGTGGCTTGGACCACAGCATTTGCCTCAATGGGACGTGTCGAACAGAACTGGTTTCACAAACCACGCCGAATACACCTCAGTATCGCAATGCGATGTTCATCCCCCGGGTTATACGGACGGCTCCGACCTTCCCAGGGCGGAGCGGCCTGCTGCTAGGCACCGCATCTGCCTTGGCTGTTCACAGGATTCAAACGCCCCAGTCCAGCAACGGGCTCACATGCCCTGGCTGGAGACAGCAGACACGTCCAATTCACCAATCCAATGGGTATCTGCAGCTGGTGCTGACCTCGTTGTACACGACCAATCAAAGGATCGCCATGAAAGATGCTTCAGCAGAACACTCTTGGGCAAGATGGGGTACGGCTGTGGCTGCACTTGTCTTGCTCACTGAGCAAACAGCTCTAGGTTTCACTCTCATTGCGCCAGCACTAATCGGTTTCGGCGCCGAATATCAGACCGACCAAGTTATCTGGATGATCACGATCTACACGCTCGTGGGCTCGGTCACGACGCCGATCATCGGCAAGCTCGGAGACAGGTACGGCAAACGTCGAATTTTGATCACGTGCGCACTCCTTGCCGCAACAGGTTCGGCAGTATCTGCACTCGCGCCGACATTCGCGATAGTACTTGTTGGACGCGGGCTTTCAGGAGTGAGCGGAGCATTTCTTCCTCTTACCTTTGCGCTGATGCGAGATGTCTTTCCTGAGCGCTATCGCAGTCTCAGCATCAGCATCGCTACCAACGGTGTCGGTGTTGTGACGATTGCCGGCCCATTCCTGGCCGGATACCTGATCGACAACATTTCCTTGGATTCCGTGTTCTGGTTCACGGGCATTCTGTCACTGGTCGGAGCCCTAGGCACTATTGCACTTGTTCCAGAATCACCGGTGCGCAACACCGCCCGTATCGATCTCGTCGGAGCGGCCGGCCTCATGCTGGGCATATTTCTGATCATGCTCGGTATTTCACAGATTTCCCAGTGGGATTTCGTCGATATCCGAACCTTCGCAGTACTCGGCGGCGGCGTCGTTGTACTCGCAGCGTGGTGGCGGTGGGAGAGCCACACCTCAGAACCGTTCATCGATACATCGTTGCTCACCAGTCGTCCGATCGGTTCGATCATCCTGGCATACGGATTGGCTGTGGCTTCTACTGCCGTGATGGGTAGCTATCTGCCGCAGATGCTCCAGACCCCCAGGGGTGTCGGCGGTGACTACGGTTTTGGTTTGTCGGCAACAGGATTCGCTCGCTACGCCATTCCGGCGGGCATCCTGCTTGTTCTGTCGGGTATTTTCGTCGGCTTGACCGCTAAACGGTTCGGATACCGAATATTCCTGATCGTAGGTCCGTTGTTTTTTGCCTTCGGCGCGATAGGACTCGCCTTCTTTACCACTCAACCCTGGATGCCCATTGTGTTCTATTCGATTACCGGTTTCGGCGCGGTTGTCTACGCCGCTGGCCCCAGCCTGCTGATGCTGACCTCTCCCGCTGCTGTGCGCGGTATCACCGCAGCGATGATGGGTTCGGTCGGAGGGGTACTCACCAGCTCATTTACCCAGGCATCTGGACTGATCCTCAACAAGAATGTCGCCGTTGTTGTCCAGGGTTACCCAGCGTACACCGGCAAGGGGTTCACGCTCGTCTTTTTGGTGGCCGCGGCGATGGCGATCGCCGCGTCGGTAGTCGCGCTAAGCATTCCGCGAACAGAGAAGCAGGTGCATTCACAGCGCGCCGAAGAGGCACTGGTTGTTATTGCCGACGACCTCGATTCCTCCCGAGCCCGACTCTGAAACGGGTGCTCGTCGCACACCGACGAGCAGCCGTTTCACCGTCTGCGGACAACGTTCTTCAACCAACCTCACAACTTTCTCGCAAAAAGACTTGACAGTTTGTCTAGCTAGCAGACAATCTGTGTGATGCGAGTCATGCTGGCTCGCCGATACGAAAGGAACGAGATGAAAGACTTCGGCACTGTTGTCATCGGCGCTGGTTTTTCCGGTCTGGCCATGGGCTTGCGACTACGGAAGCGAGGCATCGCTGACTTCGTAATCCTCGAACGCAGTGACGAGGTCGGTGGAGTCTGGCGTGACAACACTTACCCTGGCGTCGGCGTCGATACGCCGTCGAAGATCTACGCACTCTCGACAGATCCCAATCCGAACTGGTCACGCCTGTTTGCCCGCGGCGACGAACTCCTTGAGTACACCCGTCAGGTAGCGCGCCGGTATGACCTCGTCCGGCAGATTCGTTTCAATACCTCAGTCAACGCGGCGCATTGGGATCCTGCTGCCAATCGCTGGCGAATCGAGACCGATCAGGGGACGTACACAGCGCAAGTGCTGATTACTGCCGCCGGCCTTGTCGCCGATGCCTCACTGCCCGCGGTGCCTGGCGTCAATGATTTTGAGGGCGAATGGTTTCACTCTTCCAATTGGAACCACCACCTCGACCTGATCGGCCGCAAAGTTGCGGTGATCGGGACCGGCGCTTCGGCGATTCAGTTCGTACCTGAAATCGCCCCAGACGTCGCTGAACTGCATGTGGTCCAGCGGACGCCGTCGTGGGTCCGGCCAAAGGACGAAATCATGATTTCCAAGAAAGCGCAACGCCGGCTCGCGCGGTTCCCTGCTTTGCTCAAACTCGAGCGGGCTGCCTTCTACGGCATCACGGAGGTGTTTTCGTCGGCTCGACGCGCAAAACTAATCCGTAGAAAATTTCAGCAGGTCAGTCTCAATCACCTCAACGCGCAGGTGCCGGATCCTGAGCTGCGCGCAAAGCTGCTCCCGGACTTCGAGTTCATGTGCAAGCGGCCGTTGGTATCGAATGATTTCTATCCAGCACTGCAACGCCCCAACGTCGAACTACATACCGGCGGCTTGACCGAGGTTCGCGCCAACAGCGTGATCACCGGTAACGGCGAGGAAGTCGAGGTGGACACCATCATCTACAACACCGGTTTCGATATCGGCGTCACCAGCCCGATCGCACGTGTAGTCCACGATGCCGAAGGCAGGACTCTGGCGGATCATTGGGGTGACAACCCGCGCGCTTACAAAGGTGTGTCAGTACCGGGGTTCCCGAATCTTTTTGTCATGCAAGGACCCAACGCCACCAGCGGTGTGAGCTCATCGCTCATCTTCGCCGAAGCGCAGGCTTTGTACATTGCCAGCGCACTCCGGACCATCTCCGCCCGTGACATCGCCACTTTCGAGGTCAAAGCGAGCGCCGAAGCGAAGTGGACGAAGTGGGTCCGCAAGCTGTCGACCAAAATGGTCTACGAGACGGGTGGGTGTGTTAGCTACTATCTCAACAGCAAAGGTGACAACGTCGTCATGTGGCCTACATGGAGCGCTTCCTATCAACTGCGGACGCGGACCTTTGACGCCGACGCCTATCACCTCGTGAACAATATCAAATCCGTTGCACCCAAGTTGGTTACACCGTCTCATGAGAGCGTGGCACTAGCATGAAGATTCCTCTCCACGCCCGAGTCGTAGCCCGACTGCAATCACGCTCAACGCAGTCCTCCATCATCGGCAAGACGGCAGAACAGATACCGGAACTGCGCGAACGCACGACGACCAGCAACAGTGGAATCACCGGATTCATCACTGGAAAAGTTTCCGAACTTGTCGTCATCGAGAACAAGCACATCGCGCTCCCTGGACGGACTCTCCGTCTTCGAACCTACGTGCCTAACACCCTGCAGACTGCGCCGAGGCCGGTGATCGTCGACTATCACGGTGGCGGATTCGTTATCGGAAGGCCCGAACTCAAAGAATGGTATAACAGCGAACTTTCCTGGCGACTCAACGCACTCGTCATCTCGGTCGACTACCGGCTTGCACCCGAGCATCAGTTTCCCGCCGCGTACAACGACGCCGTCGAGTCGTACTCGTGGTTGACCGAGAATGTGGGTGCGTGGAACGGTGACCCCTGCCGTATGGTCGTCACCGGTGACAGCGCGGGGGCCAACCTCGCTGCCGGTGTGGCAATCGCAGCAGCACACATAGACGCCGCCACAGCACCCCGTGCTCAGGTACTCCTTTATCCCCCAACAGATCTCGTGACCGATTACCCGTCTGCCACGGAGAATGCGACGGCGCCGTTCCTCTCGGTGCAGGAGTCCGATGCCTATCTGCGGCACTACTGCACGATCGACGAACTCGCCGATGCCCGCATCTCACCCCTGGCATCGGACGATCTGCACGGAGTGGCGCCTGCGGTGATCATCACCGCCGAACATGATCCTCTACGAGATCAGGGGGCGGCCTACGGTGATGCTCTGAGAGCGGTGGGTGTGTATGCCCGTGTCACCAATTATCCCGGTACAGCACACGGATTCATCTCGACTCCGGGTCTGTATCCGGGAAGCAGTCTCGCCGCGCTGGGGGAAATCGTCACAGAGATCAGACAACTACTCGCTTGCGAAGGGCACGCGGGAAGGGTGGTTAGCTGACTGCCTCCCACGCCTGACGATCCACTCGACTACTCACGGTAGGGTGCCGCATCGACAATCAAGAACTGGGAGCCCCGTGAGATAGACAATCCCCATTTCGCGCTGCGGCCTACCCGCATCCCTCAGTGGAACATCCGCCGACGAAATGTCTAGTGATACTGTGATTTGTACATTGACGAGGCTTTTCGTAAGCATGAAAGGCCGTGTCGGTTGTCACCAACAGCCGAATTCACAACGGAGGTAGCAATGCCGGTTGCACCGAAATTGGGCCTTCGGGATGCTCAGAAAAACTTGACGTTCAACCGACTAGTTGATGCTGCTGCCGAACTGCTCAATGAGCGGGGTGCCTTCACTATCACCATGGACGACGTAGCAAAGGCTGCCGGTGTATCGCGGGCCACGGTGTACAGCCACTTCCAGAGCAAGTCAGAGATCACAGAGGCCATCGCGCAGCGGTTGTACGACGACGGTAGCGAGGTCTACGGGTTTCTCGGAAATCAGCCGAGGTGGACGCGCGACAGTCTCCGGTGGTGGATGCACGATGTCGAGCGTCGTTACCGCGAACACATCGGTTATATCGGCGCCTTGAGTAACGCCGGCCCCGCATCTCACATGCGCGCAAGTACCGTCGACACCCACAGTCACTATGTCGACCTCATGTTGAGCAGCGATGATCAGCGCTGGGGCGACCTTCCGGTCGCGGAAATACGCCAGAGATGTCTCATTTTCGTCTTGCATGTCGAGTCTTTCTGCGTCGCCTTTACGTTTGGCGAGTTTTCTGGAGACGCGCGAACGGATCCCACCGAGCTTCTCCTATCTGCGCTGTGCCATCTTCTGGGACCGGCCTTGGCCGACTACTGATACCCGTATAGCAATAGTCCAGAAGAACGGGACCGCGCTCACCGCGCGAGCACCCACTTCCGCACGAAATCGGCGAGGCCTCAAGGGTTTTACCGCCCTCGACTGCCTGCTGTGCGGATTCTGGTGTCCGTGCAACTAAGCGTTTACCGGTTTTTGCCTGCCTGCAGCATGGTTCCTTCTGCACTTCTATTTGATGACTCTGAGCAAGCGATTCTGCAGTGCTCGTCTTCGGACCTGCACAAGAAGTCAACCTTATTTAGTCAGACATTTTGTCTAGCAATTAATCATAGCGTCTGTACTATGAACAGAGTGACCCACGTCGCAATCTGCCAAGGGCAGACACTACATGAAGGGTTCGGTATTTGAAGTGGACAATCTGAACGGGAAAGTCGCCGTTGTAACGGGTGCGGCGTCGGGGATCGGGCGCGCGATGGCGTCCGTCTTCGGTGCCGCGGGAATGCGTGTGGTCCTCAGTGACATCGCGAAAGATGCGGTGGAGGCCGCAGCAGCGGAACTGCGCGCCGACGGTGTCGACTGCATCGCGCAGGTTACCGACGTCGCCGATTTTGATGCAGTTGATGCGCTGGCGCAGAAGTCGTTTGAGACCTACGGCGGCGTGAACGTGTTGTGCAGCAACGCCGGTGTCTCCTCGATCGGTAAGCAGTGGGAGATCAGCACGGACGACTGGACGTGGGTGATGGGGGCTGATCTGTGGGGCCCTATCAACGGGGTCCGCGCCTTCTTACCTCGGATGCTCGACTCCAACGAACCAGGCCACATCGTCAATACCGCCTCACTCGGTGGACTCATGGGATCGCCCTTTGTCGGCCCCTACTCGGTGGCCAAGCACGGCGTGGTCGGCCTGTCTCGTGGACTGCGCCTCGAACTCGGGAATACGAACATCAACGTCAGCGTTTTGTGCCCCGGACAGATTGCCACGGGCATTGTGCCGAAGATGCGTGAGCGGATCGCGGACACCAACACCGACTTGTCCGATGACCTCAATGGCGTTCTGGACTACCTCGACACCAGCTTGGCCAACTCCATGGACCCCCTGGCCGTGGGAGAGATGGTCAAGGCGGCGATCCTGAACAACACCTTCTACATCCTTCCCAACAGTGCCGAGATCATCGAGGTCATCAAAGCCGATTTCGAGGAACTGATCGCGAGCGTGCCGGCGCTGTGACCCCCGGGACATAGCGATTCAGTCAGCGAACTTGGCGAGGACCTCGTGCATGAAAGCTTTTGAGCTGCCAAGTTATACCGGACCCCGAGGTCTGGCTTTGAAGGACATCGATCCCCCGTAGCCAAAACCCGACGAGGTCGTGATCACCGTCCGTCGGATAGGGGTGAACTATCCCGATCTGCTTCTCACCCGCGACCAGTACCAACTCAAACCCGTGCATCCGATGGTTCCTGGATGCGAGGTAGCCGGAGTCGTTTCGCAGACCACATTGGCCTCAGATCTATAGGTGGGGGACCGTGTCACCGCATTCGTCTGGCACGGGGTTTCGCAGAGCCGGTCATAGCGCCGGTCAATGCTATCGCTCCCATACCCGACGACATCGACTTCATTACGGCGGCAGCAACGCTCGTCAACTACCAAACAGTCCTCTTTGCGCTCGAGCATCACGCTCGGGTTCATCGCAGAGAGACTGTGCTGGTGATGGGAGCTGCCGGCGGAACAGCTACTGCGGCACTACAGGTGGTGGCAGGACTGGGGGCCAATGTCATCGCCGGCGTCGCCGACGAAACTCAGTCTGCCTCCGCCCGAGAAGCCGGGGCAATGCAGGTCGTGGTTCTCGACAAAGGGTTTCAGTGACGCCTTGCTGGAGGCCGCAGTGTGGACGTCGGAGTAGCCCTCTGGGGGCTGGCTGCTCGGCGAGGCCCTTCGCGGCTTGGCACCTGAAGGTCGCGTCATCGTCATCGGATTTGCCGCCGGAAACATTCCGTCGGTCAAGGTCAACCGACTGCTCCTACGCAACGTCGCGGTGATCGGCGCTGCTTACGGGACCTTCCTTGATCTCGATCACGCACTGATGTCCCGTCATCACTCTCAATCGCATGGCACGAGAGGGCTTTGTACGCCCCGCACTTGACAGTGTCTATGAATTCACCGAGCTTCCCGCAGCGCTCGAACGTCGCGGGCACGGGGAAGTCCGCAGCAAGGAGGTCATCTCTGCCTGATGACGGTGTCCACCGACCAAACACACAGCACTGCACTGCAGTTGACGTGAAGCCATTCAACGAGAGGAAATTTAGATGTCCACCACACGACTTCATTCAGGAACCGCGGTAATCACCGGCGGAGGCTCGGGGATCGGCGAGGGCTTTGCCCGTCATTTGGCATCACGCGGCATGCATGTCGTGGTCACCGACATAGACGCTGATCGCGCAGAGTCCGTCGCACACGACATTCGGACACGGGGTGGTCAGGCATCGGCATACCAGGTCGACGTCACCGATTTCCGGGCGGTCGAACGCCTCGCCGCAACGACCTTCGAAACCCACGGTTCAGTCGAGCTACTTCTGAACAATGCTGGAATCGAGTCCGGGGGCCTATTGTGGGAAACTTCGATCGACCGATGGGCTCAAGTGATGTCGATCAATGTGACCGGCGTATTTCACGGTGTCAGAGCGTTTTTACCAAGAATGATCGAACTGGCCGCACCAGCTGTCGTAGCCAACATGTCGTCGGTCGGTGGCGTGTCGACCACAGGATTGCAAGCCCCCTATATCGTCAGCAAACATGCAGTACTTGCCTTGACCGAGTGTCTACATCAGGAGATTGCACTCGTCGGGGCCCCGATCCAGGTCTCTGCCATCTTGCCTGCACAGGTCCGCAGTCAAATCTTTACCGCAGCGCAATCTTCGGCCCCTCCGGCAGATGAGCTGAGTCGGAGAGTTTTCGACTGGATGCAGTCGGTCAATGCATCCTCCTCTGCGCCGAGTGCCGTCGATGCGGCCGCACACATGACAGATCAGCTCGCCGATGGCCAATTCTGGGTGTTCTCCGACGAAGAGATCGGACGCGGTGCCGCGGCTGCTCGGGGTTCCCATCTCTCCGAGCTTCGAGATCCGGTCCACCCTCGCGAGACCTTTGCCCAAGCCGGGTTCGAACTGTGACCCCAAGATAGGTGGCGTAGACCAATCACTTGAAGCAACTTCGCAACGAACAGGGAAGGTACTCCTGGTGGTAGACATAGAAGTATGCCCGGATCCGACATAATTTATCCGCGCCTCATTCTTTCGTGAGTATGGGCTCCGCGCAACTACAGAGAACGGGTTCGGTCCCCTGCTGAACCTGATCTGATACCGAAGCCCGGCAAAGATGGCGTCGAATGTCGCGGCCCATTCCTGCGGAACCGAGTACGGGGTCATCGTCGAAAGTTCGCGGTTCACACCGAAATCGGCTGCGGTGTCTGCGCAAGTGTCAGCGAGAGCGTGCGGGTACGGCACCCACAACATGGAGACACATCGGGTGGCGGCAAAGGCATCGCTGGTCACACCTGCTGTTGCCAGCGCCGCACCGACTGTTTCGCGGATCGCGGGATGTGCCTCAAATACGAGGTAGCACGTTCCGCCCGTCGCTGTCATGTCGAATCGGCGGCCACCGAGGACGCGAACCACCATGGCCTCGTTGGCCCCTTGATGGCCGCGAGCGAGCGGCTGCGAAGCGACGAGCTCACTTTCGGGGAATGCGTCGAGTGGTCGGGCGGGGGCGCGGAGCGCGACGCTTTCACAGGTCACGCAGCCGACCGCTCCACGGCGAGAACTGCGTCCTTCGCGTGAGCAGCGTCGGTGAGAAGAACGGGGTTAGCCACTGTGACTATCTACTCCCCGGAAACAGTTGGGCCTTCACGTTTGCGATCGAACGGCACGCCGCTCGGACGACGGTATCTGCGGTGACCCGTACTCACGGAACAGCGTTTCGAAATCAGCGGACTCGCCGAAACGCTCGAGTGACACTTTTTCAGCTGAATTATCGGCGGAAACCTGGCCCTTTGGGGCCGGGAGGAAGCCGCTCTGGGTTGCGCAGTAATCCGGGGATGCGAGTGTGACTGGTGCGCAGCAATACCCGGTCGCCACGAGTGTGGCTGTGCTGGATTCGGATACCTTCACGACCAGTATGAACTCGATGCCGTTCCCCTCCATCGGTGCGGGACACCGGACATGCCAGGCGCGACATGCTCGGAGCGCACCTCCCGTCCAGACACCGAATTAATACACTGCAGCAGAATCGAATTGGATAAGCACCTAAATCGCTGGGTGCCGCGGCAATGAACCTAACCCGGACTCCAGCCCGCACGAACTACCCGACCTGCACCCGCCTACGGCGCAGCTCGCCTGCTGTCAATCCAACTGCTGGCGCCGAATGAAATCGGCCATCCCCGGGACTGTAAACGCAATGCGTCCACGCTCAGGCGCCCAGATCAGACCACGCTTGATCGCCGAATCCCGCACCTCACTTGTTCCCGCAGCAGTCGATCCCATCGCCGCGGCGACCTTCGCAGACCGCGGCTGATCCTCACCGAGAGTGGACATCGCAGCCAAGTATTTCCGCTCCCTCGGGGTAGCCCGATCCCACCGCGACGGGAAGAATCCATCGTCGAGGTGCCGTCGGCCGACCTCGACAGCGCCGAGCGCATCCGCCAGCTCGAACGGCGTGCCTGGCGCGATATTCCAGATCGCCTTGCCGTACTCCTGCAGAAAATACGGATAGCCACCACTCGTTTCGACGAGCACGTCCAACGCTTCGGGAGTGAAATCACCGCCGTGCGCCTGCACAGGAATCCGCAATGCGTCCGCTGCATCTACGGGCGCCAACGGCCCGATCGTGCTGTACAGAAACTGCCTTTCAGCGTACGAGCGGCAGTCCGCGAGAACCGCGGGCAGATTCGGCAGACCTGCACCGACAACGTAGAACGGCCACTGCCTCTGGTTCGCTTTGTGCTGCACGGCCAGCAGCGCCGTGAGAAGGTCCTGGTCAAGGTCCTGCATCTCGTCGATGAACAACCCGAATGCACTGTTTCGAGGACGCAGAACTTCGCAGATCGCTTCGACGAGCTCTTCGAGGTCTATCGCGATATCGCCCGAATCTATCTGTGAGCGAGGCGCAGAAACGTTGACCGTGGCACCCGCAACCGACACACCTACCGAAAAGTTTCGAGCCAGGGCAATCAGATCGTCGACGCTGTCCTTGAGTCTCTGTTTACGGCTGTAGCGACGCAAACCCAACGACAGTTCCTGCGCGAGGGTGTTACGCACCGCCGCGATACCGGAGGTGCTGGGACGGCCTTCGATGCTGATGGTCAGCCAGCCCTGGTTGTCCGCATGATGGGCCAGATAGTTGAGCAACGACGTCTTCCCGACGCCCCGCAACCCGGAGAGGATCATTCCGCGGTCATAATTTCGGCGTTTGCTGCGCGCGACAAGAAGATCGAACGCCTCGATCTGGTCGTTGCGGCCTTCGAGTGCGGGCGGACGCAGACCTGATCCGGGGGTGAACGGGTTCAACTCGAGGTCCATATCCAACAGTATAGGCATATATCCATTTTTTCGGATAATTACCTATAAACGAAGATAGTGACCGACCAACAGACGTGAGCGCATGCAAGGCAACCGAGCACAAAAGTCCCAGAACTAGCGAAACAGACAGCCCCACAACAATATCAGCATTTAGACCACGTCGCACTCAGCCGCAGACGATCGATCGCACCGCTCACAGGCGCCCCTATACCTAGGCTGCAGCCCACAGCTGTCAACGGTTCCCATCACCCAAGCAAGAATCGAACTGCGGGCCGCGCAGGCGCATTCAGCCCTTACGCTGCGACAGCAAGACAACGGCCGTCGACGCCATCAACGACAACGCAAGCACTATCGCCGCGAAATGCCCCCAAACAACATTCATCCGCCGACGCGAGCTCACGTCCGAGCAGACCGGTCACCGGCATCACCTGCGTCGGTGTCGGTCCCCCGGCCTGACCGAGCTCGAGCATGATCCGGGTCGGATCGGCGATCCCCATCGTCTCCAACTCCGGAGCGAGAGGCACTTCGACGGAAGACCTTGCGCCAGAAACTCTCGTCGGCGCCCTCGGCCGCTTTCTCTCCGCCGGAACCGTTGTCAGGTTTGATTGCGACCGCACCGGGAATTGCGTCGGCAGCAGCCTCGCACATGCCCTTCAACCCTCGTTCCGTCGCCCGCTTGTTGCCATACCGGCCGGTAACCAACAAGTCGAGATCCTCGGAAACCGTTGAACGAGACGCATCTTCTCGAGGCTGGTGCCGCCCGTGAAGACAAGGTCATCCCCCGCGTGGGCGAGCACAGCGCGCAACGCCTCACACACCCAGTAGTCCTTGGCGAACGCCAACTCCGAAATGTTCAATTTCGATGCTGCCACAGCTACTTTCTGAGAAAAGATCGACTGATTCTCGTTCCGCCACAGTGCGACTGCGCTCGAACTCACTTCTCGTGCTCGAAATCGAGTGCTCGCGCCCGGCCTCACAGATGAGCACTCGACGACAAAAAGTCGACCGCAGAACAACCACTCGTCGCCCCTCCTCACCCCGAGCCAGTCGAGATGGCTGCGCCGGTAGAGAACTACTCGGTGTTGATCTGATCGATCAGTCCCCACTCCAGGGCCCGATCGGCATTGATCGGACTGCCGGAAACAAACAGGTGATAGGCGCGCCAGCGCCCGATCCGACGCGGAATCGACACGGTGCCACCGGCTCCCGGGATCAAGCCCATTCCGATCTCCGGGAGCCGGAACACCGCACTTGAATGAGCACGGATGGTGTGTGCAAACGCCGGAACTTCGATCCCCGCACCAACACAGCTTCCGTGCACATGCACCTCGATTCGATCAGCCAACCGCGCCATCAAACGCGCCGCTCCCGCTCGGGTCCGAATCAAGTGTGCGATAGCCAGATCCGGAGTGGTCCCGAACTCGTCCAGATCGCCGCCCGCCGAGAACGACGGACCCGCTCCATCGAGCAAGACCTTCTCGATGCTGGTGTCCATCAGTGCAAGTTGCAGAGCTGCCACCAGTCCGTCGCGCACCTGCGCACCGTAGGCATTGCGCCGTTCGGGACGGTTGAGCGTGATGTGCAGCAGCCCATCACGGCGATCGATCAACACCGGTTCCTGCGGCGCAGGAGGAGGTAGTGGCCTCGGTCCGCGACCCTCGAGCCAGCGACGAAAGTCCGGGGTCCCCAGTAGCGTCGAGTAGGCCAACGATTCCACGTCCAAGGCCTCAGAGATGGACAGATTTTCCCCCAACCTCAGTACCTGGGATGCGACAACTGATGCATACGGATTCTCGTGGAAGCGTTCGAAGACAGCTGCCAATTCGGCATCGGGATCTTCGACGCTCACGAACTCCCGAATACTCGCACCCTGGTACGAGGCGACGGTGGAATCGAGCGCCTGAGCGAGTGTTCTGGTTGCTGCATCGGGAGCTCTGGTGCTGCGCCCGACAACCACGCGATCGCATTCCAGAACCCTGGCCGCAACAGTCGTAGCTGTTGCGTCGGACATCGACCGATCGAGGTCGACAACCACCGCTGGGTCGTCGAGAGCACCGCCCGCAGCCAGAATCGGATGATCGAGCGCCCCGTCGAGAATGTCAGTCGGGGACAGCACGAGAACCTGATCGACCATCATCGTCCTTCATGTATTCGGGAACCGAAAAAGTATCTCCACGAACGGGATTGCCGTTCCAGTAATGATTTTCGGAGTGTAGCATCGAACAATGTTTGCCTGGCGGGACACTACTGACGAGACCGAACGGATCCGGAATTGGCTGGGCAGTGGAATTGCGACCCTCACCGGATCAGCAGATGGTCCTCCCCTGATTCCCCCGGGACGTGCCGCAACAATCGCAAACAGGCTGGGATCCTTCATCGGCACCGCAGACGACGGCGCCCGTTTCCTCTCCGAGCGAGCAGCATTCACCGGAATGACCCGGAACGGCAATGTCTCAGTCGGCGGGAAAACTCGCCTGCTCCCCACCTCTGACGGTTGGGCGGCCGTCTCCTGTGCTCGCGAGAGCGATCCGAGCCTCTTGAGCGCACTGATATCGCATGATATAGCCGATAATCCTTGGCTCGCTGTCACCGCATGGTTATCCGCGCACCCTGGTGCCGAGCTTGCCGAGCGGGCGATGTTGCTCGGGCTTGCTGCCGCACCCGTCCAACGCAGTGCAACTCCGGCTCCCACTCCGACTACCCGCCGCTGCGTTGACGGAATGCTCGTCGTCGATTTCAGCGCGCTCTGGGCCGGCCCACTGTGCGCACACCTTGTGGGGGCGGCCGGAGCAAGGGTGGTAAAAGTGGAGATCCCCACCAGGGCCGATGGCGCCAGGCTCGGAAATCCGGAGTTCTATTCCCTTCTGCATGCCGGGCATGAGTCCGTCGTCCTTGATCCGAGCACCGCGGCAGGGAGGTCCGCGATGGCCCAGTTAGTGGACCGCGCTGACATCGTGATCGAAGCGTCCAGGCCCCGCGCACTGGCCGGCTTCGGGCTCGATGCAGACGCAGCGGTCTCATCCGGAACCACCTGGATTTCCATCACTGCCGCCGGACGGGAATCCCCACGAATCGGTTTCGGCGATGACATAGCGGCGTCGAGTGGCCTGATCGCACACGACGTAGATGGTTCTGCGGTCTTTGTCGGTGACGCGATTGCCGATCCATTGACCGGACTTCTTGCAGCGGCACTCGCAATGTCCGAAACGCCCTCCGGCGCGGGACATCTCTGGGATATTTCGATGGCAGACCTCGTATCGTCCACACTCCCGTTGCCCCTGCACGCCGATACGCCTGAATGCGGCCCCCAGACCGTTTCCCATCCTCGCAAGCGCGCGAGTGTTGGCATTGCGCCGCCTTCCGGAGCCGACACCGAATCAGTTCTTCGCAGCCTCGGAATCGAGGTTCCGTGAGCTTTGTCCGTCGGCACGCCGCGTGGGCCGCGGCGATAGTGGCTACGAGGACCATTGCCGCCCCGACCGCCGACCGGCGCAAAACGGTTGAGCGACAAGACCGAAGGCGTGATCGCGGTTGTGGGAGATGCTCACCGACGACCAGGTGCTCTGACAGGCCGCGATGTCGAGGCCTTGATCGCCGAAGAGCAGCGGGCGGCCGCGCAGTGTGACGGCCCCTAGTCCAGGTGAGCACCTCGCCCTCGTTGACGAACCTGAACCGTCCGGTGATGCCCTCGATCTGCTCTCCCGTCCAAGCGGAACGCGTCACGAACGTCAGATCCGATGCGCAATCTGGGCGAGAACATTTGCGGCAGTTGCAATCTGGGATACGTCGACACCTTCAAGAGCTTCGGTGAGCAACTCACGGCGAGCTGCGTGGACGCTGTCCAGTGCACACCGCCCTTCTGCGGTAATGCTAATCATGGACACTCGAGCGTCGGTGGGTAGAGTTTGCCGATCCACAAGGCCAGACTGCTCCAATGTCTTCAACCGCGGCGTAATCGACGATACGTCGACACCGTGACACGCCGCGATAGCCGATACCCGCATCGAGCCGCGTGCGTCGAGATGCTCGAGAAGCCCCCAAGATGCTGGCGGTAGGTCAAAACCCGACCTTCGGGAAACATCGCCGATGGTGTCCCGGTTCATCAGCTGACGCATTACCGCGGCTAGCTCGCGCTCAAACTCTGCCAGTCCAGCGCCTTCGCTACCTTGGGTGGATCCCTTGCCTTCAGTGGTGGCCACGGTTCTTCTATGCACGAGTACAGCCTAGAACTGATACCAGGTGATAACAAGCTTGGCCAAGCCAACTAAAACCACTATAGTTGGGTTGATCAAACTAATCATCAGGCGTTCCAGGAGGAGAAGTGACATGCGTGTGTCGATAGTGGACCTAGGAACCGTGGCTCCAGAAACCGGAGAGACTGAGGCCCTGGCCGACGCCTTAGCAACTGCACGCCACGCCGATTCCGCAGGGTTTCACCGTATTTGGTTTGCCGAGCACCATCTGAGCGCGATGGGCGCCTCACATCATCCAGAGTTGCTGATCGCTGCGGCCGGAGCACAAACGAAAGGGATCCGCCTCGGCTCCGGTGCGATGCTGATGAATCATTACAGCCCGCTCAAGGTCGCCGAGATGTTCAAACAGCTCGAGGCTATGTACCCGGGCCGCATCGACCTCGGGATGGGACGGGCTACGGCCGGCCCCGTGATCGACCTTGCGTTACAGCGAGACCGTCGGTCACGACCGGTGGACGACCACGACCAGCAAGTACTCGAAACAGTGACATGGCTGTACGGTGCGTTTGCCGCGGACCACCCGTTCGCAGCTAGGAAGTTGATCCCAAGCGTCACCTCGGTCCCACAAACATGGCTACTGGGGTCCAGCGAGAAGGGCTCGACCCTTGCAGCGGGATTGGGCATCGGCTACACCTTCGCGGGATTCATCAACCCGATCGCGGCAGCGCACGCGTTGCAAAAATATCGACAGCAGTTCCAACCTCACAACTTCGGGCTGAAGCGACCACGTGCGATTCTGGCTGTCAATGTCAGCGTTGGGGACACAGCTACCGACGGTGAACGATTGACGACCTCCGCAAAGGCATACTACGCACGCCTCCGCCGTGGCGACTCAAATGCTCTGGTGCCCTCGACTACACAAGGTGCGCGCGAATTGTCCATCGGTGACAGGAACGAGCCGATCACCATCACTGATGGACGATGGCCCCGCTTCGTCGGCGGGAGTGTGCAGCAGGTCCGCGCAACACTCGAGCAGATGATTGAAGAAAGTGGAGCGGATGAGGTGATGGTCCAAGACATGATCGCTGATCCACGCGAGCGCAGACACTCTCATGCACTACTGGCAGATGCGTTCGGCCTCACACCACGGTGCGGCGTGCCCGACGCGGCCTACCAAGACTTGTCGTTATGAACTTCGACGACTACTTCCAGATCATGCAGACCATTGCTCGCTACGGTCACGCGCTCGATTCAGCAGACGTTTCCTTCGCTGAGGTCCTGACCGAGGATGTGGTGTTCGACTTCACCCATTCGGGGAGGCCCGGCAATCCAGGACCGGTCGTTCGGGGGCGCCGACAAGTTCTCGAACTGATGACCGGTTCCGCCGAAGATCCGATAGCTCACGACCCGCGCGAATCTCGGCCAGGATTGTCACATCACACCACCAACTCGGAGATTGTCCGCGACGGTGGCGACGAAGTCGAAGTGCGCAGTAAGTATCTACGCCTCGCTCCTAGTCAGCGTGGCCAGACGGTCGTCGTAATCGGGCAGTACATCGACACTCTTGCGCGGACTGCGGCTGGTTGGCGGATCTCCAAACGCGTTGTCATCGCCCATGCGGTGTGACACCCGAGATCCGGAAGCAACACTGGTTGGTCGCCAGTATCTTGAACTGGAAACGCGATCTATGAGTATTGATCCACCGCCGTCGCTACAGCTCTGAATTCCGCCCTAGCCGTTAGGAGTGGTTTTTCGGGGGGCGACCAGTCGCCGCCTTCAGCGAATCCATTGATCGTGCGGGGGGCATGAGGTCAGCTTGTCGGCGTTCGCCGAGGGCTGTCGCGATACCGAACAGGTTGTGCCAGGTTCGATCCCACAGCCTTCGAGTCGGCAGGTGCAGCGCTAGCCGAAGTGCAGAGGACGTGATCGTGCCCTCGACATTGATCGGGTGGTGCATGGGCTTGAACGAGAACATCGCGTTGCCAGGCAGGCGATATTGGCCGCATACATACCTGACGGAAGGGAGGGTTAACAGGCGGACTCTACAGCTCCGTGATGGCCAGCGCCGCAGGAGCGTGACAACGATCTCGCGCGTCAGCCATGACGAGGGCGTGGGTCGAGTTGCGGCCTTGCGCGGCAGACAATCGCAAACTATTCGCCGCACTGAATGCCGGCGCGGCGATCGCGCTGGAGAACCGCACTCAGATCCTCGCCGGAACAGACGGAGACGAGTTCGTTGACGCCGTCACCGCTTTCACGCAGAAGCGTAGGCCATAGTAGTCGACGCCACGCTGCACGGAAGGAGCGCACCGACAGTGGATCGCACCAAACTGGGCGGGCTGCTCAACCTTAATGGCCGCACAGCCCTCGTCGCCGGCGGCACCCGCGGAATCGGGCTCAACATCGCCGAGACGTACACCCTCTCCAGTTCGAATGTCGTTGTGGCCAGCCGCAAGCCTGCCGCCAGCGCAGCGGCCACCGAACACCTGACCACTCTCGGCGGACATGCCATCGGTGTACCCACACACGCCGTCGACCTCGACGCTCTCAGCGTACTGGTCGACGCCACCCGTCGCCGAGGCAGAGCAGTGGCTCAAATCGTTTCTGGGTTCTCTCTGCAGGCTCCCAAAACGTCGAGTATGCGAGGGATTTCGATGTCAATCGCCGCCGGGACGGGCAGGTGCTCGGACAACTTCAGCACACCAATTCTCTCACTGTGATTTCGGCTGGCTCGTTCATGAAATCTTTCTGCTTCTGCGCGATTTTCGCGGCGGGCCGCGGCGGAGCGCTACAGCGGTGCACGGTCTCCACAAGGCAGGATCGCGGAATACGTATCAATAGCAGGCAGCGTTGTCCCACCGCGGTGCCGAGAGTCCTCACCGGATGCGCTATGCCGCTGCTCATGCCAGCTAGCTGGATCATCGGCTGCCCACCGATCGCGCGATTTCCGTCGCGAAGTATCCCGTTGAGGGCACCGAGTCATGTTTTATGAAAACTTCGCTCGGGGCGCTGCAGGGACCCGTCGATTCGCGTTGATCGACTCAGCCCGCGAACACGTCACCATCATTCGTGTTCGCGGGCACGGTGCCCGTCTCGCATCCTGGCAGTGGATGACGTGCGCCCTTCGGCCTGATCACGACGAGCATCGGGGCGCTCCTGTTCCCTCAACACTCGCAGTCGTCAAAGCCCGATCGGTCGCACCCCAATGATCCGGTCCTCTTCGAGCTTGTCGATTTCGCTCTGCGACATACCCAAAACATCGGCCAAGACTTCGTGGTTGTGTTGGCCCAAGACCGGCGCCGGGGATCGGACCCACTGTCCAGGGATACTTGTGAATCGAAACGGCATCCCAGTGGTCAGGAAGGTTCCGACCACGGGGTGTGTGACTTCTTCCCAGAATCCGCGGGAGCGGAGCTGCTCGTCGTTTAAAAGATCAGCAGGAGGATTGACCCGGGCTGCGGCGATCCCCTCGCAACGCAAGGACTTGACCGCATCCTGCACTTCAATGCCCCGTAGCCAAGCCGAGATCGCCGCATCGAGCTCCTCCCCCATGGCGCGGCGGCCAGCCTCGGTAGCCGTGGCTGCGTTCTCCGCGAGGTCGCTGCGGCCAAGCAACCGAGCCAGTCCCTGCCACTGCTTATCGCTCCGCACCGCCACCGCGACCCACTCGTCATCGCCATCGCACCGGTAGACACCCTGAGGACTGGCTTCGGGCCCACGGTTGCCATCGCGGCTCATCCCCTCACCGCCAGCAGATGCCTCAAGCAAGGCTTCGGCCGCGACATTCAGCGCGGCTTCCACCATTATCGATTCCACCTGCATCCCGGCGCCCGTACGATCACGGATTTCAAGTGCCGCAATCGAAGCGAAAGCTGCGTGAAGGCCGGCGATCGGATCGCAGACCCCGCGCGGGATCAGCGGCGGCCCGTCAGCCGTCCCGGTCAGCCATGCCATGCCGCTGGCCTGCTCCATCGTCTGAGCGAATCCGACTCGATCACGCCAAGGACCGTCCAGCCCGAAAGCTGGCATCCGAACCATCGTCGCCCGGGGGTTCGCGGCCCGGACGTCATCCCACTCCAGCTGGAAGTTGGCCATCACGCGTGGCGAAAAGTTCTCGATGACCAGATCGCTGGTCGAGATCAGGTCCAGCGCCACCTCGCGGGCTCTGGGATGGCTGAGTTCAAGGGTGAGCCCGCGCTTGTTGGAATTGCTGCTGAGGAACACCGGGCCCCACTCCCACCACTGATCCCACGTTGCGGGGCGGCCACCGGAGTACCGCATTCCGTCAGGTCGGCGAAGCCCCTCAATCTTGATGACATCTGCTCCGAGCGAGGCGAGCGTGTGGGTCGCAGATGGGCCTGCCCAGAAAGCAGTGAAATCCGCGATTCGGATGCCCTCTAGCGGACGAGCGGTAGGGCTGATCCGCTCGTCGATCGGAGGGCTTGTTCTGTGCGCCCATTTCACCGTTCCGGTGTGGCTACCGATCTCCGGCACCTCGCCCGGTGGTGACGTATCGAAGGCTTCGCTGCGGTAGGGGACCCTCGGCTGCAGATGCCCTTGGGAGTTCTTGATGAAGACCCCGCGATCCTGGAAGTGATCGATCTCCGCGACAGTGGCCGGTGTCCCAATGGGGGCCACCGGAATCCTCAGTGCTACAGCTAGTTCCACGATCTCTGCGGTGGTCCGCGTCGCGGCCCAGGTGTTCACCATGTCCAGAAACTCATCGCGCCGACGCGCACGGCCAGCGAAGGAGGCAAGCTCTGCATCTTCGAGAAGGTCCGCACGATCGATCAGCACCAAGAAGTCTGCAAACTGCTGGGCCGTGATTGTGCAGAATCCGACAAGCCCATCGGAGGTAGGCACAATGGAAGGCAGTTCGATACTCCGACCAATCATCGGCTGATCGTCGCCCATAACACTTGACGAAACGGCGCCGAGGCCTCCCATCGTAATGACCATGCATTCGTACATCGACACATCGATGACGTCACCCAGCCCGGTCCTGCGACTTCGCCGGAGTGCTGCGGCGGCCGCCACGGCACTGTAGACACCCGCCACCCACTCCCCGATGCGTCCTCCGGCCTGCAATGGCATCTCGTCAGGCCATCCACGAGATCCGATCGACCCGCACATCGCCTGCAGGACAAACTCCGTCACGTCTATGCCGGTGTCGACGTAGGGTCCGGTCAACCCGAACGGCGTCACCGACACCACTACTGTCGCAGCGTCCCAGCCGAGCTTTCTCTGTACCGCTGGTACGTCCCAACCAGCGGATCCATCAATCACAACGAGGTCGGCATGATGGAACAAGTCAGCGACATCGGACGTGACATCGGTTCCGGACACGACAGACTTCTTACCTGCATTTAGGTATGAGAACAGCGTGCCGCTCGCACCTTGATCCAGGTTCTGCTCCGATACCCTCCAGCGACGCGTTGGGTCACCGCCGGGCCGTTCGATCTTCACTACTTCGGCTCCGGCATCTGCCATCATCTTCCCGCAGTACGAACCGGCGATTCCTTCAGCTATTTCGAGGACCCGAAGTCCGGCGTATGGGTTGAGTTTTGTCATGTATTCCTCATGATGTCTGTTGTTGGTGGACACAGCTCCCGCGCCGCGGGTTGGCCGACTGCAGTTGCGCTACTTCGATTTCGGTATTCGTTGTGAAGAACGTGGAGGTGGAAACGATTCGGCCCCAGCCCTTACCGTCTTCTTGTTGGCTTGGCATCCGTCGGGGGTGTCAGCTCACGCCCGTACCTATCCGGAGCAGCGAAGTGCTCAGTTCACCTCGGCCAAAACGTCATTCGCGCGCAACATCAGTTGGCAGAGACGATGCCCTCGACGACGAAGCAGTGAGACCGTCGGGGCTCAGCTGCGGACCACTAGAACCACGCCGCACCTCCATCGATGGAAAGTGGAACGGCAGTGATGAACTTCGACTCGTCTGAAGCCAGAAACAGTACAGTGTCCGCGATTTCGTCCGACTCAGCAGCCCACCGAGGGAGGAACGGTGTCCCCATGTTCATCAGCGCCGGATTTGTCGCCCCTGCAGTTTCGAGCGCGGCCTGCATGTCGCCAGATCCCATGGGGGTGTTGACCGCACCCGGATGGATGCTGTTCACCCGAATGTCGTGCTTGCCGAGTTCCGCAGCGAAGGCCCTGGCCATACCCGTCACGGCGTGCTTGCTGGCCGTGTAGTGAATCATGAACGGTTGCATCTTAACGCCCGCATAGGAACTGGTCAGGATAATTGACCCACCTCGTCCACCGTCGATGATGTGCTGAGCGCCGGCCATTACGGTGTTCCACGTGCCAACGACATTGACGTCGATAGTGTCGCGAAAAGCTTCCGGCGAGACCTGGTCCCACGGTGCCGGGATGCAGATCCCGGCGTTGGCCACGATCACATCCAGGCGGCCCAGATCAGCCACACCTCGGTCGACCGCGGCGCGCAACTTCTCGAGATCACGCACGTCCACGATCGTCGAAACGATCCGGCGATCGAGTTCTTCCACCAGTCGTACTGTCTCCGCCAGGTCTTCTGGTGTCGCCGCGTCGTAGCGTACGCCCGGCAGGGGCGCTGCGATGTCGACAGCGATAATGTCTGCTCCTTGCTGCGCCAACCGAACTGAATGTGCCCGGCCCTGCCCTCTCGCCGCACCGGTTACCAATGCAACCTTGCCGCTGACTCGTCCCGTCATCTTCCGTGGTCCTTTCCAAATTCCAACAACCGAAGGATCAAATTCCGAGATCCTTTGTCCTAAAATCTATTTCACCTCTCCACTGACCGACTCCATCGGTCAATCGACACCAGCGCGACATGCCCACAAGTGGTTCGGGCGCAACCGATAGACGCGAGGAGGGCGCTACTTACCCAAACCTGACGTGGCGTCACACGTGGACAACCGGTTCGAAAATGACGTCGGCTGGTCGGCCAATTCTGACGAAACCTTCACGCTTCTGGCCGGTTTGAGACTGCAACCGATACCGCCCATCAGCTCCGACCATAAACCGGAATGCGCGCACCGCTGATCGGCTCCGACTCCGGACTGATGAGAAACGCAATCACCTTCGCCACTGCGAAAGTGGACACCGCTCGCGAGGCCAGATCGGCCGACATCCAGGTGCGGTTTGCCGGGGTGTCGAGAACCGAAGGAAGAACAGTGTTGACCCTGACACCTGCCGGCCGAAGTTCCTCTGCCAAGAGCTCCGTAACGCGAACGACCGCGGCCTTGCTTGACGCATGCGCCACTGGTCCCGAACCGGTGACCGCCGTCTTCGATCCGACGGTAACGATCGCACCCCCGCCCGCCGCGGCCATCCTCCGGGCCGACTGCTGGGCGTTCCAAAGCACCGTCGCGACGTTCCCGGACCAAAGCATGTCGAAATCGGACTCGTCCAGGTCTGCAAGAGAGCCGGGCGTGAAGCCCCCCGCAAGTGCGATCAGTGCGGTCGGAATCCCCACCTCGTCGACTTCCTCCCACGCCCGCACCACGTCAGTGCGGTCGGCCAGATTCACGCCGATCGTGCGTACGCCGGTGGTGTTCCCGAGGTCGTCGAGCGCTGACGAATCCCGGTCCATCGCTACCACCTCGGCTCCACGGGCAACCAAGTCAGCGACCACCGCGCTGCCTAGTGCTCCGGCGGCGCCGGTCACTACGACCATGTTCGTCACTATTCCTACTTTCCGCCCATAACAACTGGGCGATACTGAGTACCCAAACCCCGTCGACCGCCCCGGCGGAACTAGTCACTGGCCGGGAGTTGCCGGGCTTCTTTGAAGACCAGCGCGACATCTCCATCGGACAACGAACCCTTCCCGCCCTTGGTAACGAGCATCTCCACGGAATCGTCGCCGGAGAGGGTGTAGCGCTTACCAAGGACGGTCCCCGCGCTGTGGCCCGGGTCAGGGAGGTGAGCGGCCTCGTTCTGGGTCCCAAACGGCACCATCGGCACGCCCCCGCACATCAAGGTCCACGAATGACGTCCGGGACGAATCACGATCACCTCGGTGGAACAGGTTTGACTCTGTAGACGCAGACCGGCTGTGAGCTGAACACTTTGAGTCATCGAAAGCTCCTTTACTGTAAATGGATTCAGAATATGTGTGGGTCAGGAGGCTGCTGCAGCGACGAGCTGAGCGACCAGCGTTCGACGGAGCAGCTTTCCGGTTGGGGTATATGGCAGTTCCGTGCGGAATTCGACGTCATCCGGAGTGCGGGAGCCCCGAAGTTGAGAACGCACATGGCTACGCAGCTCTTCGGCAGTGACCGTGACGCTGTCATGCAGAACAACCACAGCAGACAGCCGCTCACCCCAGTCGGAATCGGGAACTCCCACGACTGCAACTTCACGCACTGCGGGGTGATCGAGCAAAACGTCCTCGACCTCGGCGGGCGAGATATTTTCTCCGCCACGGATAATTGTGTCATCCGAGCGTCCATCGAGGTACAGATATCCGTCTTCGTCAAAGCGCGCGCGGTCCCGGGTCGGGAACCAACCATCTGGGTCAAGCACCGAACCGATGCCCGCGTACTCACCCGACACTTGCGCTCCGCGTACCCAAAGCTCACCTGTCGCCTCGGCCGGCAACACATCTCCGTCTTCCGATCGGACCTGGGCTTCCATGCCGGGCACGACACGACCAACCGACGCAAGCCGTCCGATAGGCCCGTGGGCTACTGCCTGCCGATGCTCGTCCGGGCCGAGCACAGAGATCGTGGAGCTTGTCTCGGTGAGACCATACGCATTGACAAATCCAGTCGTCGAGAATGCCTTGAGCGCCCGCGTGAGCACTGGTAATGGCATACGAGCTCCGCCGTACGCCATTGACACCAGACTAGGACAGTTGGCGTCGGTTCCGTCGAGATGCTCCATCACCCGCGCCAGCATCGTCGGCACAACCATGGCATGAGTGACCTGTTCAGCTCGGACCAGTTCCAGCCATCCAGTCGGCTTGAAATCCGGAAGATAGGCGACTCTCCGCGCCGAGTAGGTATTCGTCAGGACTGCACCCATCCCTGCTATGTGGTATGGGGGAACGCTGAGGAGGGCACAAGCCGTCTCCTCGGCCGAACCGAACGCCACCGTGCCCAGAACGTAGGACAGCAAGTGTCGGTGACGCAAGACAACACATTTGGGCGCAGCCGTCGTCCCGCTTGTGAAAAGGAGAATTGCAGGCGAATCGTCGTCACGCTCGACGTTGCCCTCTATCTCAAGATTGCCCACTGCCTCGGCGGTGACTGACTCCGCCCACTGCCCAGTAGTCAGGACAACGTCGGCTGTCCCACGCACGATGTCGACATATTCGGGATCAGCGACGACCAGAGGACGATCGAGGCGTCCGATCAGTTCACGCAGCACAGTGGATGACAACCGGTAATTCAAGGGAGCAAAGGGAACTCCCGCCGTCGCCGAAGCGAACAACAACTGCGGAACCACAGGCGAGTTCACCCCTACGAAGGCGACAGTTCGCGCCCCATATCTTCCCAACACCCTGCTACCGACATCCGCAACGCCGGCTAGGTCAGCGAATGTGACTCCACCCTCACGAGCGCCCAATGCGATCCGGTCCGGGTATGCCTGCGCCGACATGTCCAACAGAAGTCGAATACTCACTGTGGTTCCTCTCTGGTCAAAGAAACTTGCGACTAATAGTCCTATATTTATGGGAATCGAGCTGGAATCAACCCCGAAAATCGCGGATTCCAGGGGCGCCACGGCCACATGGTGATCATCAATACCATTGTGCGGGAACTTGCGTCGAGAGCTTACGATACGACCAATTTTCCCACTTGGCCAGGCCCTAAGACAAACATTCAACCATCGTGGGCAAAGGTAGCAGTCCATAGGACCGATTGACACTTGGAATATTCGCCACTTGACATCACCCACTCCATGTGGAACTAATAGTTCCACACGACGGTGATACACACCACATGCCGATCGTGGCCGCAGAGCTCCCGACCGGAGCCCCCTGCACCGCGCACCTCAGACGAAGTCGACCCCGCTCGATTCGGAGTATCTATGCCCACTCAGTCCCGTACCGCCGCCATCGTCGGTATCCACAACACCCGCCAGGCTCGGCGCCTCGACGGCTCTACCTCCCGCAGCCTCACCATCGAAGCGATCCGAGGAGCCCTCGACGACGCCGGATTGACGCTGTCCGATGTCGACGGCATCAGCGCGGGACCCGAAGGTGCCACGCTTATCCACGACATGCGCCTCGGGCCTGCATGGCAAGGAAGCAACTTTGGCATCGGCATGGTCCAAGAGGCGATCGCCGCTGTCGAGCAGGGACTCACCGACGTTGCCGTCCTCGTCGCAGCCCAGGCCGGGGCCTATACCGACCATGCCGCGACAGCCCCGTGGACTCGACCCGAGAATGAGTTCGTCGCGCCATGGGGAATGTTCACCGCTGCGGAATTCGCGCTGGTCGCACGCCGCCACATGGAGATCTATGGCACCACTCGTGATCAGCTGTCGATTGTTGCGTCGACGATTCGCAACAACGGGCACCGCAATCCAGACGCCGTCTATTTCGGACGCGGCCCCTTCGAACCAGACGACATCGTGGCGTCTCGACCCATCGCCGATCCCTTTCATCTGCTCGACTGTGCGATGACCTCAGAAGGCGGATGCGCCTTGGTCATCGCGAACGTCGAACGGTCGAATGACCTGCGCAAGAAGCCGATCCACGTACTTGGCACCGGTAGCGACTTCATCGGACCGTCATACCAGTTCCCTCCTACCTGGGACCTGGCTGGACGGGACGGGCGCGTGCCCAACGGTTTGATCGGCAGACGCGCAGCAGACCTGGCATTCGCGCAAGCTGGGCTCGAGCGGAGCGACGTCGACGTTCTCGAGCTATACGATCCTTTCTCATTCGAAATCATTCGACAGCTGGAGGCCTTTCGGTTCGTTTCCGAGGGTGAGGGCGGACCATTCGTCGCCGACGGACACATCGGACCCACCGGGACCACCCCGGTAACCACTGACGGTGGCCTGATGTCCTTCAGTCACGCAGGGTCGAATCCACAGATGCTGCAGCGGGTCATCCGGGGAGTACAGCAGCTGCGCAACGAAGCCGGACCACTCCAGGTTCCCAATGCTCGTGTCGCGCTTTGCAGTAACGGCGGGGCCGGCGCACTGTTCAACACCGTTGTCCTACTGGGAGATGAACCTTCATGAACATCGAACTGCCACCACAGACCGGCCAACTCCCGCATGCCGATCCTAATCCGGTCACGGCACCGTTTTGGGAGGGTTGCGCTCGCGGTGAGCTGCTCTTCCAACGCTGCGGACAATGCGGATCCGCGACGTTCCCACCCATTGAGCACTGCCGCGAATGCTTGGCTTTCGACCAGCGATGGGAGAGCAGCCGCGGCCTCGGTCGGCTCTACAGCTGGACCGTTGTCTCGCGGCCGGTCACACCGGCGTTTACCGCGCCCTACGCGGCGGCGATCGTCACCCTCGACGAGGGCTACACGATGGTCACCAACGTAATCGGAACGTCGTCAGACCAACTGCGCGTGGACCTTCCAGTGCAGGTGGCCTACCACAAGGTAGGTGCTGATCTCGTTCTGCCGTACTTCGAGCCAGCACGACCAGCATTCCTGCCATATCGATCTGACCCACTAGTTGGAGGTTGAAATGAAAAAAGATGATCTGATCTTGATCAGTGTGGATGACCACATCTCGGAGCCCGCCGACATGTTCGATGCACACGTCCCGGCGAAATACAAAGACCAGGCCCCTCGAGTGATCCTGGAGGAAGGGGGCATTCAGCAGTGGTACTACGGCGACTTGCGTGGCCGGAACATGGGTCTGAACGCAGTTGCCGGAAAGCCTCGTGAGATGTACAACATCGACGCCAGCAGCTATGACGAGATGCGCCCCGGTTGCTTCAACGTCGATGAACGAGTGCGTGATATGAACGCCGGTGGCCAGCTGGCGGGGCTGAACTTTCCGAACTGGGTAGGGTTCTCCGGCCAGGTTCTCAACCAGGGACCCGATCGCGATCTGAATCTGATCATGATCAAGGCATACAACGATTGGCACGTTGACGAATGGTGCGGCGCCTACCCCGGCCGGTTCATCCCGTGTGGAATCCTGCCACTGTTCGATGTTGAGGAGGCTGCCAAGGAGATCCGTCGATTGGCAGATAAGGGATGCCACGCGGTTACTTTCTCCGAGAACCCTGAGGCGCTATCGATGCCGAGCATCCACACCGACTACTGGCACCCCCTCTTAAACGCCGCCTCGGACAACAATACCGTGCTGGCCTGCCACGTCGGTTCGTCTTCGCGGATGCCAATGTTTTCGTCCGATGCTCCCCCGAGCGTCGGGATGAGCGCTTCATCGATGATGAGCATGTACTCCTTCCTGGACCTGGTCTGGGCCGAGTTCTACGACAAGTTCCCTAATCTCAAGTTCTCCCTCACAGAGGGCGATGTGGGTTGGATTCCATACTTCCTGTGGCGCTCGGAGCATGTGCTCAACCGCCACTCCGGCTGGACGCAGGCGAAGTTCCCCGAGGGGTACAGCGGCCCGATCGATGTATTTAAGAAGCACATCTACACCTGCTTCATCAGCGACAAGGTCGGTGTGAAGAACATGGAGTGGTTCAACGAAGATCACCTGTTCTGGGAGTCAGATTTCCCGCACTCAGACAGCAACTGGCCATTCGCTCCTGAAGATGTCATCGAGACTATGGGACATCTATCAGATAACACAATCAACAAAATCACCCACGAAAACGCGATGAAGGCGTATTCATTCGACCCCTTCAAGCACATCCCGAAGGAGCAGGCCCGTGCCGGGTACCTGCGATCTCAAGCCACTGACGTCGACGTCGTCACCCATGTTGGACATCAAGCCAGCCAGCGCGACCGTGACGCCTGGGCCCGAATGACCGCATTCGCCGCATCCCAGTCGAGCGATGCCGAAATCACCGGCCGCGCAACCACACTCGGGAAAACCGGGCAGTAACTGAATTAAAAATCACAGCTGGCAGCCACTGCATTACCCCGCTAAGGAACCAAGAGCTCGTCCAGTTCTGAAGATCCGCCAGGGTATTGACACCGCAGCGCCTCTCTACGGCCAATCCCATTCCGAGTACGTCCGACCAAGGCGTACTCGGAATGGCGGTCCGCCAACGAGTATCACCGTAGAACCAGTAACAAGTATCACCCTAGAGGAGGAGAAGAGTAGATGGCTGTCAGCCTGTGCATACCCCCGAGGCAAGGCGAACTGTGCGCCTCCATCCGATTCGAATTGAAAACGAATAGCACTGTTCTAGAAGTCACCTCTCGGCACCGGGTCACCAAGGTCGAGACCGACCCGGAACAGAAAACCGTCGCGATCTGGATCGATATCACCGACCCCGAAACTTCGCGCCCGGTAGACGTTCGAATCGACATCTTGCCCAGAGACCACGACATAGCATCACGCACTCAGCTGCTCGGCGAAGTCGAATTCGATGGGCGAGCGATGGCAGTCTTCGGTACATACCTCGGGGTGGTTGCGGACGAGAACTGATCTCCGAGCAAGATCCAACCCACTAAGTGGATCACCACTTCAAAGCCCAACTCTGCGACCCGCTCAGACAGATGTAAATACGGGCGTGAGGGATCTACGGGTCCTCGGCAAGTTTCTGCCTGATTCCACACCGGCACAACCACTTTCAAACCACACGACGCGCTCGCGTTTTCCATAGCAGCGCACCGGGCATACTAGTGTCCGTCACGATCATGGGTGTCGGAACTGCATTCTCTTACTCGGCTCTCCCCAACCTTGTCATTGGATCTGTCCCCGCGGAAAATACCAGTAAGGCAAACCGGTGTGAACACCGTCACCGGACTGTTTTCCAGGCGATCAGCACCTCAATCGCCGCGATGCTGTTGGCCTCATCCACAGCTACAGGGACAGCATTCAGTACGGAAACTGGCTATTTCCGTGTGTTTGCACTGATCGGGATCGGTGCCGTCGCAGCATTCGTTATAGCTCATTTCATCAAACCTGGGCACGATCAATTGATCGCGAAAGCCGAGCGTTTCGACATCGCATCGCCGACGAACGCGGAACATTGATCCGGCATTGACACCTCAGGTCCGGCCAGCCTGCTGGAAACAGGAACCTCTTCCGCGACAGTTGGTCGCGGGCACATACATTGTTTCGAACTCACTTGAAGGATTGCTATATGCGCGGCTTTGCAGAGAAGACCATCATCGTGTGTGGTGGAGCAACGGGGATCGGAGCCGCCACGACCGAACGCTTGGCAGCGGAGGGAGCGCGGGTTGTTGTCGGTGACCTAAACCGAGAACTGGCAGAAGCAACAGCCGACCGGATCAGGGTCTCTGGGGGTACTGCCATAGCGGCCGAGTTCGACCTCGCCGATGAAGTATCAATTCGTGAGTTAATCAGTCGGTCCCTCAGCGAATTCGGATCGATCCACGGACTGTTCAATGTGGGTGCGGATCTCTCACCCGCAACGTTGGGCAGGGACCATGATCTCCTGGAGATGGATCCTGCTGTCTGGCGTCGAACCTTTGAAGTGAACCTGCTGGGATTCGCACGCACCTGCCGAGAGGTTATACCGCACTTCCTGAAACAGGGCGGTGGAGCAATCGTCAACACCACCTCAGGCGCCTACTTCGTCGGCGAACCAACGCGCCCCGCGTACGCTGCCTCCAAGGCCGGGGTGAACACCTTGACCCGCCATATTGCCTCCCGCTGGGGAAAAAACGGAATACGGTGCAATGGGGTTTCACCCGGATTCGTTCTCACAGAAACCGCCCGCAGGACTCTGAGCGAAACGGACTTGTCGGCGGCCCTTGAGCGCAATCACAGCACCAGGCTTGGTGAACCATCAGACCTCGCGAGCGCTGTCACGTTCCTTCTATCTGACGAGGCTGAGTGGATCAACGGGCAAGTGTGGGTGATCGACGGTGGCAAGGCCTTCCGCGACTAGGTTACAGAACGAAGGCATCTCCGTTCTGTAACCACAACGAGATGGTTCCCTGCAGCGCAGATGTGAGGGCCGCGAGAATCCGGGACGGAGGTCCTAAACAAGAATGCTTGAGTGTCATGAAACAATCTGATGCTCAAGCATTCTTCGATCATTCGGCCTCGAATGGCCAGCTCCCGGCCGAGTAGAACTGAAAGTCGACAGCCCACACCACCTTCGGCGCATCCGCCGCCGTGATCGTCGCGGTCGAGGAGCCGGCCCGTTCCCGGATCTTGCGGACCTTCAACCGCAGTTCTTCCTCACGCCAGCGACACTGAACTATCTTCTTGTTGACCACCCAAGCTTCTGCACGCAGATCCGCCCATGCCCGACAGAATCCCTTGCGGGCATTCATTTTGCCCAGTCTCGCAACCACTTTCGAAGATTGACGCCCGGGTCGTCCAAGGTATTCTTCGCTAATTCCTTGCGCTGGGTCGATCGTGGTTGCCCGACGACCGTGCAGGCGAAACGCTCCGAAAGCCCCATCGTCTCCTGGAGCATCGTGACAGCGTTTCGTTTGGCGGTCGGGCTCAGAATTATCCCTTCGCGATCTCCTTGAGCGCAGCCTTTTCGAGCTCGGCTTCCGAAAAGAGCCTTTTGAGCTGGGCGCTCTCGTTCTCAAGTTCCTTGGACTCTTTGACGTCGTCGGCTTTCATGTCGCCGTACTGCTTGCGCCAGTTGTTAGGCGTCGGCGCTGAGATGTCAAGTTGTCGGGCGATTTCCTCGACGTCGGGGCCTTTGGCAGTGAGTTCGTCGCCTTGGCGCAGTTTTCGGATGATCCGTTCGGGCGTGTGCCGTTTGGCTCCAGCCATGAGTTGTAGCCTTTCCTGCCCTTGATCAGGGCTGAAGGATTCTCATAACCTGCGGGGCACTTGATGGGCATCCTGCCAACCCGGGCAAACCCGAAATCTATTCGAGTACAACTTATCTCATATCTTCCCGTGTCCGCGAACAGATGTTTTCCATTCGGTCCGAATCGGAATACTAATCTCCCACACTCACGAAATTTCAGATGGCCACGTCGCGCGAAGCATCACGGCGAAGAGCTTGAATCCCCAGGATCGTTCGGTGGTTCGACGGTCCGGTGCACAGCACTCCGTCTGCGTACCGGACCCTTTGGGCGAGTTACTGCCAGCGCAGGATTGTCCGAATCCATATCCGCAATACGGTCCCTCAATTGGCGAACATTTCCGTGTTCGAAATGAGCTGACCTCAGCAGATACTCACTAAGGGCCTGTGCATAGCGAAGATGTTCAGCATCGGCAAGGTGGAGCTCCTCGCTACGCCTCCTGCCCCATACCAAGTCATCGATCTGATGCTGCAACTGCTCCAAGCGATTATCCAAAATCTTCACGACGTCATGCGGGCCGGTAGCAGCACCCAGGTACACCCGAAGCAAGGCTGGATTCTTTAGCACTACAGGCTCATCGACCGGCAGCCCGGAGACCCAACGCCGAAGCACCACCTCACCCCTGTCTGTCGTCTGATACACCATTGTTCGCCGCACCTGCCCTATCTGAACCTCACGCTCGGTGATCAGCCCGAGTTCTCGTAATCGTCGAAGCTCACGTCGAATGTGGCTGACGGCTGGCGACCAATAGAAGAGCCGAAGAGTGTAATCGCATCTAGCCTTAATCTCCGAAGCCGAGAGTTCTTCGTTGAGAGTCGAGAGCACACCAAGGACCGCGTAGGCTGTGGCCGGCAGGGCTGCGCCGTCTTCGATTTCGGCACTCGTATTCGAGTTTGACTGTCCAGACACCGAGTAAGTCTACCTCCGGAAACAAGGCCAGCGTGTCTCCTCGACAGATGTCCGTTTGGAGGCCCGAGAGTCGTGACGAAGTAGTTCAGGATCCGCTCAAAACGGACAACCATCGATGGGCGTCGACCTCACCGCCCCAGCTTCTGGCGATACCAACACAGGGGATCCGGCAATCCAGCAGAAATGAGATCGGTCTGCTGGCCGATCCGCTACTGCGTAGGCACTGAACCGGATCGGACGCGGGCGAAAGGATAGACCGCGAGCCTGACATCCTGTCGTCCTAACGCCACGCCGCCACGGTCGGACGTGCTTCGCTCGATGGCCGCCGCCATCACCATCCACGGGTCAAGAGGTCCATACGGCATATCACTCGACAAGGGCAGGTAGATCCTCACGTCGATCAGCGATCTACAGCGATAAAGATCTGGAAGATCATCAACACTGAGTTCCCGAATGAAATCGTCACCTCGGTCCCGGAGAAATCCGGGTTGGGTAACAACGTTGGGTAACAACACTGAGCCGATGTCGCCGGCAGCTCCGAGATCATCTCGACGGGTATCAATGCCGTGTGTTCCATCCGATCGCCAGGTGGCGAGCTGGCTTCCTCCAACGCAACCAACAGGAGCAGCAGGGATTCACGGCATACGCAGTGAACCGCGACGGGCCTTCCACTGGAATGGTCGTGCGCGATCATCGCCATCATCTCGTCCACCATGGGCAGGCTCGAGTCAGCGACCACGATTCTGCACGGTCCAACGGTCGTACGCGTGGCCGGCATTTCCGCAGCCCAGACACGACCGGTAGGTTTGCCGTCCGGTTCGTGTTCGACCACCGGGCGGTCTCCCGACTCGTCGAGGTGCGCGGCGCCATCGCGGCACTGATGAGCATCCACAGCGCATCGCTGCGGTGTTGAACTCGCACCGGCCGCTCTGCCTAGATCTGATCGATCGCGCACGCATCGCGATCTCGGGCGGTTGTCTCGATGTAGTCGACCCTCGAAACCATCCGTTTGCATCCGACGTGGCGGCAGGCGAAGTCCGGCCGAGTGTCCGACCGTCGCGCAATTAGGACGACCACACCGCGCCGATTGATCAGCTGCGGCGATTGCCATGCAGGTGCAGCTGATGATCGGTCAGACAAGGGAGCAGTAACCTGCCTGCCGCATCAATCGTCTCCGCCCCAGATCTGGGCAACGACGGACCGAGCTCGACGATCCAAATAGACTGTGCGCCTGGCAACGAGCAGATGCGCACACAGCCGACCTGCCCACCGTGCGCTGAAGTCAACGGGACAAGCATGCCCTCTACCGACCGCGGCTCCACAGGAACAATAAGGGGTGGGGGCGCGCCGGTGTGAGTTCGATTGGCGCCGCAGCTAGACCTAGGAGTTTGGCATGCATGAACGCTCCGGTGGTGATCGACGGGTTCAGGGTTTTCTACACATGTGAGATAAACTCCGGTCCGCACCCTGTCAGGTTACCCTTTCGACTTCTGCAACGGGCGCCAAAAAATGGCAAGTAGCGCAGCGGCTCCCAAAACCCCTAATCCGACCGAAATCTTAATCCCAACCCAGGAATCATAATTCATTCCAAGTAAATGATCAATGGAAATCATTCCCGCACCAGCCACACCAACCGCCACGCATATGATCCCGATCATTAGGACATATTCGTATCCGTCCTTGAACACAAAGAATCCATTGTTTCGATGGGATGTCACGCCCGCCACCAGCATTACCGATATGATCGATGCGACCGCAAGCGGGGTGAAGATACCCAGAATCAATGCAAGGCCAGCCAATATTTCGACAAAGATAGAGAGAAGCGCTTGCAGCTTTCCATATTTCATCCCCAGACTCTCGAACCATTCTGCAGTGCCCGCTACTTTACCGCCGCCAAAAGCATGGTTCAATCCATGAAGAATCAACGTCACACCCACAATGAGGCGAATAATCAGCAACGCTATGTCTGTTTTTTGCACTACGATTAACCAGTCCTTTGAATCAAACTTTCGCAGGTAGCGGCTTACAATCTTTCAAGATCAACGGGACTTCGCCGTCAGACAGGAAACCGCTCCCTGCCTGGTCACAAGAATCTCTAGCGAACTATCCAAGGGATGCGTGTACCTCGTCCCCAAGGCCATTCCGGTCATAAATTCATCTATCCTGGAAAATTCCTGTCTGACGCCGATCCTATTCGGCACCATTCCGTATCCCCCGCATCGCAGATCGAGAGCCCTCAACCCTGGACGAATTATGATTACTTCGGCGTTGCACACCTGACTCATCAGCCGGTTGCCGGTATTCAACGATACATCAATCGACATGTATTACTCCTCGGAATAAGCTCTAAGATCCGCACTAACGGACCAGACAACTTCGGGACCAATTGATTCGATCGCTCTGCCATCAGATCCCGTCACGTCCTTCCCTGCCGGGATTCACGTTAAGTTGGATCCGAAACACATCATCTGGTGTGCGTCCTCCTCGAAAGCCCGCACTGCCAAGCCTTCTGATCTCCTCGGCGGTCGGTGCGCCCGGATTCGACGGCCATCGCAGCGACCTCAAGTCGCCCAGCAATAACCCGGCAGGCCGATAACTTCGGCCCGCACAAGCGGTACCGTAAGGAGAACACCTTCCGCCTCTCCGAGGATCTCTGTTCGCTCCGCCACAAGCGGTTCGCATCGCCATTGCGGACTTCGAGAAAATGTAGCGATCTTGGACGGGATGGCGTCGACCGCGCATCGAAATCCATTCGCGCCAAACGCGTCGCATTGACCGAACCTCGCCGGCTCGATCGCAAATTTCGCCTTCGACCTCGGGGATGAGTTTCCCCTGACGTAGGCCGCTGTCCACTCGACGACAACGTGCTCTGCTGGCCGACAGGGCTCAAAATTTCTACGGCAGAGCTGATTTCGTTCCAGCAGTAGGAATTGGCAGCATTCCTCTCAGATGAGCCACATCCAGATGCATGCGGGAGTTTCACACCTTCATACGCACCCGTACGACGGTGACTGGACTTCACCCACGATCTGGACGAGTCGACCACGCCCCGATCGCCATCCGGTGAACCCACCGTCTCGAGAACCATGCTTGGGCTCACTGCGATCCCTCAATCTTCGACGCTTTGGACGGTAACGTCCTGTGACGTATGCCATTAGAGTCCGGACTAGTAGTCCGTGTCAAGCACGGTCTCAATCGGCCCCTATTGACGCCAGGCGATCGAAGGCCCACTATTTGTGGGGTACTGAACGCCGATCTCGCAAAAATTTGCATCGAAAATAGAGACTAATTGTTCGGTATTCGCTAAAAATGTCAACGCTAAGGATCGTCTCCACGGTCGCGTAGATACGTACCTCAACACGTCTCCGCCCAAGGATGTATGGCGAGGACGACCGGGTGACGGTGCGGGTCAGTGCGCACTCGACCAGCCGCCGCCAGAAGACGGCCTTCGAAGTGGCAGCAAAAGTTGCACGGTCGACCTCTTCCACCATGTTCATCTACGACACACGACAAGGACACAACAACCATGGCAACTCCCTCCCTCGAAGGCCCACCCCTCACAGGGCTTCGAATTGTCGAAATGACAAGCGGAATCGCCGGTCCGTACTGTGGAAAGCTCCTTGCCGATGCAGGTGCCGATGTCGTTAAAGTGGAACCGTCGAGCGGTGATCCGATGCGCGCCTGGTCATCATCCGGGACGACCACGGAATCTGACAGCGCACTTTTCTCCTTCCTGAACACAAACAAACGATCCGTCGTTGGTGGGCCGACCAGCCGCGAGGTCGAGCAACTGATCGACCGGGCAGATATCGTCATCCTCGACAATGAGTGCGGCCTCACGGTCGACGAAATCGCAGTCCTCGCGGACGGCAATCCCTCGACTGTAATCATCTGCATCACTCCGTTCGGCCTGCATGGTCCGTATGCCGAATTCGGTTACTCCGCTACCGAATTCACACTCCAAGCCCTGTGCGGGTCACTCGCAAGCAGAGGGCTGCCTGACGACAAACCACTGCAAGCAGGTGGCCGGATCGGCGAATGGGTATCCGGCACGTACGCCGCAGTCGCGGCACTAGCTGCAAGTCGCACTAGCAGGGCAGTTGGACAAGGCGAGCTGATCGACCTCTCCCTACTCGAATGCATGACATCCACGATGGGCGGCCTCTCAGCAGTGGGTCTCAGCGTTCTCGGTTCCGATTTCGTAGCCGGTAGCACTCGCAGTATCGAGCTGCCATCCATCGTCGAAACTTTGGACGGATTGGTTGGCTTCTGTACCATCACGGCACAGCAGTTCCAAGACTTTCTGATCATGATCGAAAGACCCGATCTTCTCGACGACGCCGAGTTGGCTACTGCTCATGGACGAATGCAACGACGAGCGGAGTTCGAGGACATCGTCAGCAGCTGGACCTCCAGACGCACAACCGACGACATCATCGAACTTGCTTCGAGCATGCGAATCCCGGTAGCGCCCATCGGATCTCCTGACACGATCGAGGACATCGATCATTTTCAGATACGCGACATCTTCGTGAAGAATCCAGCTGGCTTCACTCAACCCAGATCGCCCTACCGCATCGACAGTTCGGCCAGGCCAACATTAGAACCTGCACCATCGCTCGGGGCTCACACCGGGTCGGTCTTATGGGAGTCGACCGACAAGCACGCTCCGACAACCCCGAGGCACCCGAAGCTACCCCTAGAAGGAATTCGAGTCCTGGACTTCACAGCATTTTGGGCAGGACCCTCGGCGACCTTCGTGATGGCAGCTCTCGGTGCCGAAGTCATCAAGGTCGAGGGACTAAAGCGCCCAGATGGAATGCGGTACTCCGGGGGTCGACCTCCGTCGACTGATTCATGGTGGGAGACCGGATCCGTGTTCCTTTCATGCAACGGCAACAAAAAGGACGTCACCCTCGAGCTTTCGCGGCCCGAAGCACTCGAGGTTGCCCTGCAACTCGTCGCTGCGTCCGACGTGATCATCGAGAACTTCTCTCCACGAGTCATGCCCAATCTCGGATTGGACTGGACTCGAATTCATGAAACCAACCCTGGCGCGCTACTTGTGCGTATGCCGGCGTTCGGGCTGGACGGCCCCTGGAAAGACCGTGTTGGATTCGCCCAGACAATGGAACAGGCAAGCGGAATGGCATGGCTTACAGGTGAATCCAACCTCCCGCCGTTGATCCCCCGCGGACCGTGCGACCCGATCGCAGGGCTCCACGCTGTCTTCGCCACCCTCGTCGCTCTCGAAAAGCGAGACCAGACCGGGCAGGGTGGCATGATCGAGTGCCCAATGGTCGAAGCTGCACTGAACGTCGCCGCAGAGGTTATCGTCGAGCACTCTGCCAATGGGGCGGCCCTCACCCGCGACGGCAACAGAAGTCCCACGTCATCCCCGCAAGGCGCGTACCAATGCACCGGCGAAGACAATTGGGTCGCCATCTCGGTTGTAACCGACGAGCAATGGACATCGATCGTCCATGCTCTCAATCTGAACTCGACGCCGTTGGATATCCCAGCGTTGAACACCAGACAAAACAGGCGCGCGCATGCCGACGCGATCGACTGTGAGATCTCGAAATGGACTGCATCCAAGGAAGTTACAGAGGTCGTCTCCTGGCTTCAGGGCCTCGGCGTACCTGCCGCCAAGGTCAGCAGGCCTGCCGACCTGCTGGAGAACGGCCAACTAGAGTTTCGCAACTTCTTCGAGTCTGTCACGCATCCGATTGCCGGGGAACACATCACTCCTGGGTTGCCCTTCAAGTTCAGGAGCAACCCTGAGCCCTGGACACGACGCCCGGCTCCCTTGCTGGGCGAACATACGACTGAAGTCTTGGGGCACCTGCTCGCATTGAGCAATGAAGATCTTGCCGCGCTGGCCGCATGCGGGGTAACGGGCGATCGGCCATTCGGGCTATGACCGAAGTCGGAGTATGCAAGGGAGACGTCAATGCAATCGATGACGGGTTACAACCCCTTGTTAGATCGAGACGGACGTACCGTTGCGCTCTCCACCAGCGTTACCCCGCTCCGCAGGGCTTCGTAGCTCTGAGCGAACCGCACCTCAGCTATCTGGAATCCGAGCCTCCTGTGACCAATCTACCCGGACCGTTCCTCCGTGGCGCCGGCCTTCAAACGCATTCCCGGGATTCGGCCCGCCTTCCTTCGCACAGGGAAGAAACTCAAATGCTCTTCTTTGAAATTTCGTATTCGCCAAATCTGTGCTCTGGATCTTCGCCGAGGAATCCGCCACTCGAACCGCTCAAGGTGTTTCCGGATCCCAGTGCTGTGTCCAGCGACGTACAGCCACCTCCACGCGATGTCATCGATCGCATTCGAGTCGAGTCGGGTACTAACATCCGAAGCCCTATCCAGCCATTTCGTTAATATCTCCGGACGGATGCGAGCAACACGAATCACATTTAGAAATTGACGCCAACACAGAAACTGTCCGGAGAGCTAGAAACACTGGAAAAACCATCCGCCATGTGCCATGCAGCATAATGTTATGTGGTGCGGCCAACTGGGATTACATCGATCCATAACAAAAGACGGCCATTCCGGGAATTCACTGGAACAGCCTTATCTACCATGGAATTCTAATTCTCAAGTATCTAGAACCCAGAATTTCACTATTGACAACCGACTCGACATAAAGAATTGTGATCGGCAGCACAAGAAGTCCGGATATGTCCTTATCATGAGGAAACAGAACAATCTGACTCACGGCACTTCACGCTTGATCGACTCGCCTAAAAATCCATCCCTGCGATTACTTCCTGGAAGGAACCTCTAGTGCCCAGACCCTCGCGCACAAAGGCCACACCCACATTTCTCATCCTGACCGCCCTGATCGTGGCGGAAGCCATTGCCGCCTTCGAAACAACAATGGCGATTCAACTCCTGTATGCGGATGACCCGTTCTTCAAACAGGACATCACCAAGCTCGTATGGATCGTGACTGCGTACATGCTGGTAGCGGCCGCTGCAACCGGAGTATGCGGCCGACTAGGCGACCAGTTCGGACGAAAGCAGGTTCTGATCACGGTCCTCATCATCTCTTCAATCGGGTCCATGGTGAGCGCGCTCGCACCGAATCTCGAGATACTCATCCTTGGACGTGCGATCCAAGGTGTCTCCGGTGCAGTTCTACCGCTTGTGATCGGCCTTGCACGTCAAGTTCTCCCGAAGGACAAAGCAGCTATCGGCATATCGGTTGTCAGTGCCTCAGCACTTATCGCTGGTGCGTCAGGAATGGTTGTCGGTGGACTGATCCTCGACTACTTCCAGTGGCATCTCATCTTCTGGTTCGCATCCACTGTCGCAATCCTCGCCTGCATTGCCGTATGGGCCTGGGTACCAGGAAAGTCACCGGAAGCGTCCACCGGAAGCACATCGCGCATCGACTACCTCGGAGCAGTTCTATTCTCCGCTACTACTGCCACCATCCTCTTCGGAGTTACTCGAACCAAGGACTTGGGATGGACAGATCAGCGAGTCTTAATGCTTTTGGGCGGTGGTACATGCCTGCTGTTGGCTTGGATCGCATGGGAACTCACTTTCAGTGCTCCGATGATGGATCTGCGACGCTTTGCTAATCCCAAGTTCACACTCGGCATGATCGCGACAGCCGCCGCCGCCATTGGTCCGTTCGGAATGATGCAAGTCCTTCCGACTGCCATTTTGAGAACCCCAACTGAGATCACTATTCCCGGCACAGGCGAGAATACAAGCGCAACCGTAATCGACCTTCCGATCGGATTCGGACTGACAGCAACTGCTACTGGTCTTCTTCTAGGCCTGTCGGCCTTGGTTGGATTCTTGATCTCTCCCCTTCCTGGCCGCATCTCGCGGCGACTCGGCGCGAGCATCACAGTGATCATCGGCTCGTTGATTTCGACACTCGGCTTCATCGCGACATGGCTCGCGCATACATCACTGCCAGCCTTCCTCGCCTGTTCTGTAGTTGTCGGCATAGGCGCCAGCTTCCTATACGGTGGACTGCCAACATTGATCGCCGAGTGCGTGCCCGAATCGCAAACCAGTGCCGCCGTCGGAATGCAAGCCGTCGTACGGACCACCTTTCAAGGTGTGGCCTCGTCGATTGCCGGACTATTCCTGGCACAAGGCGCGGTAAACATCGGCAGCCACGCATTTCCGGGCACGCAGGGCATCCAGACGACGTTGTACTTCGCCGCCGGAGTTTCACTCATCGCCTGTGCACTTGCATATCTCGCGTCCAGAAAGCGCGAAACGGACAGTGATGACCTGCGAATTGGACCAATGACCCACACACCGGAGTCGGCGCCTCTGCGTGGTTGATCGTCAAAGCCTACTGCGCGGTACTTTCCACTCTCAAACGCTGCAGATCCAGCATACAACTGCTGACCTCGGCGGCCAGTCCTCCGCAAACTGCCCGCCGGGGTCGGTGGCGCCAGTCCAGGGCACCGCCCAGCAATTGGCATGCGACATACCACGTACTTCCCGCCCAAAAATTCACAGTCACCCCAAGTCGAAAGAGACCCAATGAGTCAGAACTCTTTCCATCGATACGCCGGCAAGGTCGCCTTCATCACCGGCGCAGCACGTGGTCAGGGTCGCGCGACGGCCATCAGGCTGGCAGAAGAGGGCGCAGACATCATTGCGGTTGACCTGTGCGCTCCGTTGGACACAGTTCAGTACGTCGGAAGCACCGCAGCCGACATGGCAGAGACCGTGCGAGCAGTAGAGGACATGGGTCGGCAAATCATCGCAGTACAAGCCGATGTTCGCGATTGGAATGCCCTATCTAGTGCACTGCAGGCGGGCGTCGAACAGTTGGGTCGGTTGGATGTCGTAGTCGCAAACGCCGGTATCTGCTCGGCGTCCCGGTCTTGGGAAATCACCCCACAGCAGTGGCAGCAAACGATCGATACCAATCTCACGGGTGTATTCCACACTGCCAAAGCAGCGATTCCCATCCTGATCGAACAGGGAACGGGAGGGGCAATGGTCTTCACGAGTTCCGTCGCTGGACTTCGAGGCCTACCGTTCCTCGCTCACTATGCGGCGAGCAAGCACGGTGTCGTCGGCTTGTGCAAGACGATCGCCAACGAAGTTGCGCAGTACAACATACGGGTCAACACAGTTCATCCACACGGCGTAGCCACTGGGATGACAACACCCGAGTTGTTCGCGCTCGTCGAGGAACATTCCTCGACGCTGGGCCCCATTTTCATGGGAGCGCTACCCGATCAAGTCAGTCAACCCGCCGACATGGGTCGACCTCGTCGCGGTACACGCCTGGTCGGATATCGCCCTCGACGTTGTTTTCTCGAAGTTCCGGGAAGTCGATTGGGAGGCACGCCACGACACCGAACAGGCACTCACGGCGGAAAGCCTCGCCGGATACGGTGACCGATACCCGGACGTACGTGTGACAACCATTGTGGTCAAGGACAAGCCAGGCAAGAATCTGATCGACCAT
>NZ_JAWLRZ010000021.1:0-48824 GCF_033142425.1 Rhodococcus sp. IEGM 1366 | reverse complement strand
TGGCGGGTCATGTTCCTGCTCAGCGCCCCACTCGCGCTCGTTGCGGTCTTCATCCGGATGCGACTCGCGGAATCGCCCGTTTTCAAGGAGCTCGCGGCCAACAGCGGCCTCGCACGACGCCCGTTGAAGGAAGCTCTCACCGCGAATCCCCGACGGCTCCTCTCTGGCACCCTGTACATGATCGGCTATTTCGGCGGCGCAATCATGCTCTTGTTCTTCATGCCGACGTACCTGACCAAGGACCTCGGTATGGCAGTCACGGACACGAGTCTGTTGATGGCAGGCGCGACGCTCACGTTCGCGTTGCTCATCCCGATCTTCGGTTGGCTCACTGACATACTCACACGATTTCAGGCGCGGGTGCTTTCTACCTCGCTGCACGCACTGATCTCACTCCCCGCGTTCCTGCTGATCAGCGGGAACGCCACGGGTGCAATCGTTTTCGGTCTAATCCTGCTTGCCACTCTGCAGGCATTCTACTACGCGATCGGACCGCTGACCGTAGTGGACATCTTCCCCGCACGCATCCGATTCACTTCAGGAACGATCGTGATGAACGTGCCCGTTGCAATCGTGCCCGCGATCCTGCCTCCGCTCGCGGCAGTCGCCACGACCATGACAGGGCTGTCGTTTGCCCCTGCGCTCGTCGCGGTGGGGCTCTCGCTGGTCGGCCTCATCGGGGCCATCGGGCTGCGATCGGCGGGTCAACCCACACGATGAATCCATAAGCGTAGCCCGGCCTGAGCAGCCGGGCTACGCTTGCACTCCCGACCAAACGGAGCTGACGATGGAGCCGGTGATAGCCGTCGAATCTCTGCACGAATTCCTCGTGCGGCTCCGTCAACGTGTAGAAACGGGCGTCGACCACGAACTCGCAGACGGATACCGAAGCATCGCGGAATACGCCGCCTTACCCGAGCCGGTTCTCACCGACGACGTCGTCGCCACCGGACGCCTCATCCTCATCGGCCTCGTCGACAATCTCGCTGTCGGGAAATCTGCCACCGACTTGCAACTCGAGATGTGCCGCGCAGCAGCGAGTTCGCTGCCGGCACCGAGTTCGCACGCGCGATGCTTCAGCGTGATCTACTCGGGCTCCTCACTGCCGATCCCGCGCCCCGTTTCGGTGTGAAGGTCGAGCCTCGCTGAAAGGCTCCGATTCAAGCCACGCCCGTATCCGCCGGAGTTCCAATCCCGGGTCGTGACCCTCGTCGGAGCCGGCAAACCGATCATCACTGCCGCGGTCGAACTCGGTGTCAGCGTTGTCGCGCTCCACAATTGGGTTCGCCAAGATCAAGTCGACCGGGGCGAACGGCCTGGTATCACGACAACCGTATCGGCGCAGCTGACGACGGCAAACAAGCGCATCCGACAGCTCGAAGCCGAAGACGAAATCTTCCGCACCCCTGCGACGATGTTCAGGAAGAACCGACCGGCCCCAAAAGGATTCACCCGGCGATCGACTCCCTTGCCGACGTCGGCAGCCGAAAAAGTCTGTTGCCGCCTTCTCGGCGTCAGCAGCCCAGCTACTACGTGTGCAAGACCCGCCCGATGTCACCGACAGCGATGCGCCGACAGTGGCTCACCGGCCTGATCCGCAAAGTCCACTGGGCTTCGAGGCAGACCTACGGGTCGCGGAGGGTGCACGCAGAGCACACACGGGGTATGAACATCGCGGTCAGCGAGAACCTCGTAGCCGACTCATGAGGCATTCCGGCATGGTCGGACTACCAAGTCCTGCGAAGGTAACGGTTGAAAGGTGTCGACGGCCGGATCTCGTGTACCGAAACTTTCATCGTCTCTCGCCAAACGATTTGTTGGTCAACGACATTACCGAGTATACGACAACAACGCCAGGCGCTATCAAACGTCGCATCAGTTAGTGACGCTCCCTGCGCGCGGCGACGGCGACCGCATCCGCGACAGCGGAGGCGACGCGAGGATCGAGTGGGCTCGGAACGATCTTGTCCACAGCCAGCTCGTCGCCGACGACCGAGAGGATTGCCTCGGCAGCGGCAAGTTTCATATCTTGGGTAATGCGACGGGCTCCTGCGTCGAGCGCTCCGCGGAACACACCGGGAAAGGCGAGCACATTGTTGATCTGATTCGGGAAGTCGCTGCGTCCCGTCGCGACAATCGCAACATGCTTCTTCGCAACGTCGGGATGGATCTCCGGGTCCGGGTTCGACAGTGCAAACACGATGCCGTCGTCGGCCATGGTCGCGACGATCTCCTCCGGAACGGTACCCGAGGATACACCGAGGAACACGTCGGCTCCGTCGAGAGTTTCGACGATGCCACCATGCCTACCCGCCGGGTTGGTCCGCGCGGCCAGGTCCATTTTGATTGGGTTGAGGTCATCGCGGCCGCTCGAGACGATGCCCTTAGAGTCGAGGACGGTCACATCCGCGACCCCGGCGGCGAGAAGGATGTTCGCACACGCGATACCGGCAGCGCCGGCGCCCGAAATGACCACGCGCAGTGAGCAGATGCCGCGGTTCTGCACCTGCGCCGCACCCTTAAGTGCGGCGAGGACAACGATGGCGGTACCGTGCTGGTCGTCGTGCATGACTGGGCAGTCCAGAGCCTCGATGGCGCGCTTCTCGATTTCGAAACAGCGGGGCGCGGAAATGTCCTCGAGGTTGACCGCACCGAAGCTTGGACGTAGCCGGATCAAGGTCTCGACGATTTCGTCGGGGTCGGTGGTGTCGAGCACCAGCGGAATGGAGTCCAAGCCCGCGAAGTTTTTGAACAGCGCCGCCTTGCCTTCCATCACCGGAAGCGATGCGCGAGGGCCAATATCACCAAGGCCGAGGACCGCCGAGCCGTCGGAGACGACCGCGACCAGGCGGCTGGTCCAGGTGTAGCGGTCCACCAGGGTGGCATCCGCCGCGATGGCACGGCTGACCTGGGCTACGCCCGGGGTGTAGGCAATCGACAGATCCCGCTGGCTCTCCAGCGGAGCAGTCAGCGCAATGGACAGCTTGCCCCCGAGATGACCAGCGAAGATTTCCTCGTCGGTCAGTTCCACTTGCTGCGGGGTGGTGGGTTCGGACACGATGGACACTCCTGGGAATGGTGTTCTGGCTCGGTACTCATTCGCGGTCTGCTCCGGAAAAGCTGCCTGTGGTGGTTGCTCGATCGGAAGATCCGGGGCCCTGTTGCCGATGAAGGTGCGGGCAGCCGTAACTCGCCATCGCCAGTCCGCATCACGGAATTGCGATGTCGGTGGCGCTTACCGATAGTTCCGCGCTGCCGTCCACGGCTCAATGGGTGCCACCGATGCAGAAGCACGAGAGACGCTCGGATACGTCCGTGACTGCGATGGAGGCAGCCGTCGGCAATCACGGACGAATCAGGTCGCTTAGTTCTCGGGCGGTTTTCCGCCCCGGTTCGCGGCCACTTTGCCGCTCAGCAGGTGCCCGGAGTGAGGGACAAAGGTGTCGAGCCCAAGGGTATCGAGGATCGTGTACGCAGTGGCGGTGGCAGCCGAAAGAACCGGGATCCCCGCCTCCATCTCGACAGGCTCGATCGACGACAGCGACGGCATCTGTACGCAGGCCGATAGAACGATTGCATCGGCGTTGCGGAGTGTGAGCTTACGCCAGTGCTCCTTGAGATCGGCGGGGTCCAGCCTCGCCACTGCGAGATTGTCGGAGACCTCGAGACTTAAGGTGTCGACGACCTCGATCCCGCTGTCTTCGATGTAATCGGCCACCAACTGTGTCAGTGGCTTCATATACGGTGTCACGATTGCCACGCGGCGTGCGCCCAGATCGCGCGCCGCTGTCAGGAGTGCACCTGCACTACTGACGACCGGAGCATTCGATTTGGCATCACGCAGTGCTGAAGTGATCTCAGTTTCGGCGGTGCAGTGATGCTTGGGGCCCTGAGCCATGATGGCGACGAGGCAGGCCGAGGCGACGATGTCGGGTTGCGCGTCGGCGAGTTCGGTTGCAGCCCTTACAGTCTGCGCGTTCATCGAGCGTAGCTCTTCGGGAGTGACGTGCCGCATTCGCATGCGGCTGCTGTGGAAGATGAATCTCTCCTCGGGCCGCACGCTCTCGCGTGAGGCCAGCATACGAGGCAGCTCGGTTTCCATTGTCAGGTTGGAGCTGGGCACGATCATCCCAACGTGATAATCCCTCATGGGACCTTCCTTCTTGCTTCTTGCAGGGCTGTTGGCTAGCCGCGACCGGCAGGCTTCATGTCGTCGACGGTGATGTCTCCGTCGCGCACGATGACCTCGTCATCGAGGTACAAGGTGCATCCACGCATTGGAATATCGAAGTGGCAGGGGGTGTCGTTGGGACCGCCGAGTTCGTTGTTGGGACCGATCGAGAACATCACGTTTCCGTAGAAGGACCGCAGTTCCATACCCATCCCGCCGGGAAACTGGGTCAGACCGTGCCATTGCGCGCGCTCGTCAAGGCCCCATCCGACATGCGACATGCCGTATCCCCGAGGGTCGTTGAACGAGGCGATGTAGGAGGCCAGGAGTTCTGCATCGAGCCCTCCGCGGATGTCGGTGATGAATCCTTTCTCGATGGTGAGGGCGATCGGAGACTGGACGTAAGTATTGAAGGGAAGCAGAACGTCGCCGGGCGAGATGACGATGGTGCCGTCCACTCCGGCATCAGCACCACCGGTAAAAACAAAAGCCGACGGCCAGTGGTCCCAGCGCCCCGGCGTGTCGGTATAGCCGTACTCGCTAACAGTTGGATAGACGCCGAGTTGGTAGGTCACATCGGTGCCGCCTGGGCTGGTGATCCTCATGGCGTGCGCCTTGGCCAGGATCTCTGCCCCCACTTCGACGCGTTCTCGCAGTTCCGGGGTGGGCATCAGTCGTGCGAGCAAGTTGGCCGGCTCGACGACCGTCAGGATTCGCGTCTGGGCGTCCTGGATGGCGAACTGCTCCTTGCTGAAGAGCAAGAATGTCAAGTCGATCAACATATCGCTCTGCTTGAGCGCGTCGACCGCCACGGGGTTGGAACCTAGTCCGGACTCCCCCACCGCCCAGGCGCCACTCGCAGTTCGGGCTGCGGGCAAGCGCAATTGGAATGCACTGGCGCCGAGTTCCTGTGCCGCCCACAAGGCAGCGTCGGCATAGTCGGCGCGCTCATTGCCTCGGGTGAGCACGGAGACGGATTCGCCCTCGCGCACTCCACTCAGAGCTAGCTGACGCAGGAAGATGTCGTTGAGTTGATTGTGATCCATGAGTGTCCTCCGGGATGAAACTTCTCCGATGGGCGAACTAATAAATTAATCCGGACACTGATTATCCCGTGAGGTTGAGCACACGTCAAGAGGCACGTATCGACTGATCCGATCTGACGTCAGTCGACAGACCTCAGATCGGGGGTCCCGCTTCCCACGCCAGAATCGGATCGCAATGAGTTGGGCACCCTCTCGATCCCGCCTCGGCGATCGACAACCCCGCACCTTCCGAGGGAGTCGCACCGCATTCCTACCCGAGCTATCCGGAGCGTCAGCCATGCAGGGCCCGTCCCAAATCGGACTCACATTGGAGCCCGAGTTCAACCCCTCAACGAAACTCTTCACACCGACTTTTGCATGGTCAAAGTACTTATTAACGCCGCATGAAACTGGGTTCGTCGATTTTCGACGGCCTGCCCTGGACCTGTCAACGATCACCCGCGTCGCGCGCACCGTTCAAGCAAAGGTCAACCTCACCAGCACAGAACGGGCAGCCCGACGGACGTCACAAACCGACCCGTTCGGAGGCAGATGTTGCGGGTCGAGCCACTGGGGGGTGCACTCGATCGGGGAGTTGCTCGCCGATCCGATACAGCGTCGAGCGGGTGCGCCCGTTCACAATGTTGACCGAACTTGCCCACTCAAGGGAGTCGATCGCACTCAAATCGTCAACACGGCCGGAAATGCGTCGCTCGGACAGATCGTCACCTAGGTCGCACGCCGCCCCAAAGAACGCCAACCCACCACCAGAACCAGACCCCGCGGAACGTCCTTGATCTGCGAAACTGCTTACCACGCTTCATCTCTCAGGGCAGATGGAGGCGTGGTCATCGCACAAGCACGGACTCGCTCGCCTACTGAAAAAAACGAAAATCGCGTCGAAGAAGCATCAAACCTCTTGCATTTCCAGATGATCCGTGTTCGGATGAATTTGCCATGTAACGCACCTCACATCGACCGTCAGCTAGGTCAAAAATCATGCGAGGCAGCGTTCAAGAACGCGGCAATACAGCAGAAGGAAGGAATCCGGTGGGATCCAAGCAGTCATTCGACATCGTGGTCGCCGGTGGTGGACTCGGCGGTCTCACAGCCGCACTGGCACTGCGGCAAAAGGGCTTCAACGTCATCGTATTGGAGAAGGCTTCCCAACTCGGGGAAGTCGGAGCCGGGATTCAAACCGCTCCGAACGCCAGTCGAATTCTGATCGGACTCGGTCTACGTAAGCAGCTCGAGAAGATCCATACCGAACCACAGGAGCAGGTGCGTCGGCGTTGGAGGGACGGCAATGTCATCGCGTTGACTTCCCTGGGCTCGCGATGCATCCAGGACTACAACGCGCCTTACTGGCATTACCACCGAGCTGATCTGCACCGCGTTCTCCTCGATGCCTGCGTCGATCCTCTCGGGCCGGGTCCGATCGTCACGATCCATACCGACAGTGCGGTTACTGAAATCGACCGCAGTGCCCCCGACCGTCCCGTAGCCGTCACGTCGACGGGAGCTCGGTACGAGGCCGACGTAGTTGTCGGCGCCGACGGCATCCGCTCTGCGGTACGCGACGCTGCCGGGTTCTCCGACACCCTCGAGTTCTCCGGCGAGATGGCCTACCGGGCGCTGATCCCGGGAGACAAGATTGCAGCTGACCCCGCTACCCGATGGCTGGTGGACCGATTCCAAAGCACCATCTGGTATGGCCCCGACCGCCACCTCGTGCACTACATGATCCGTAACGGGGAGTACCTCAACATCGTCGCGATCGTGCCATGCAGCGCCGAAATCGAACAGCGATGGTCGGGACCAGCATCGGTCGATGACCTCGTGAATGCGTTCCCCGGCTGGGACGATCGCGTACACGCGATGGTCTCCAAAGCCGAAGGTAACGCGTCAGTTTGGGCGATGTATCGCCGCCGCCGCGACCCTATCTGGGTGGACGGACGCATCGCACTTCTCGGGGACGCCTGCCACGCCATGCTCCCCTACCAAGCACAGGGTGCCTCGCAGGCGATGGAGGATGCCGCGGTTCTTGCTGAAGAACTCGCGATGGTTTCGCACACCGATATTGATGGCGCCCTTATGCGTTACGTCGCCCGACGGGCCAAGCACGCCGGGATGGTGCAGGACGCATCCCTCGAAAATATGTCCCTTTACCACCTTCCAGATGGTCCCGCGCAAACTCTCCGAGACGAGAAGTTGCGGAACTTCGATGGCGAATCCGACGTGTCCTACGACTGGCTTTGGAGCGGGACGCCGTTGAACGATCCCGATCTGCACGCATTCACTTACCCATTCGCCAAGTAGTCGCATCCGCAAGTTGTCTCGGACAACGAACATGAGCACAGCGAGCGTATCGAAGGAGTGATCATGGCTGAGTACAGTCAACATTGGGGCGATAGCACCGAAAGTGTCTACAAGAAGGCAGGTTTCGGGTCCAGCGCAAGGCGCGGCAGTCGAGCGGCGATCGTCGTCGTGGACCTGACACGCGGCTTCACCGAACCGGAGTACCCATCAGGATCGGACCTGACCGACGTGGTGTCCGCCACCGCCTCGCTGTGCGCGTCAGCACGAGCCGCCCGAGTCCCCGTTATCTACACCACTATCTCTTACACCCCAGCAGAGGCAGATGGCACAGCAATACCCTGGCTCGACAAGGCCACCGGGATGCGAACTCTTCGCGAAGGCTCCGAAGCCGTCGAGTTCGATCCCCGACTGACCGTCACCGACGAGGACCACATCATCGTCAAGAAGGGTGCGTCGGCATTCTTCGGCACCCACCTGGCATCGTTGCTGGTCGGCCTTGGCTGCGACACCGTCGTGGTGTGCGGAGCGACCACGAGCGGATGTGTCCGCGCTACCGCAGTCGACGCGGTGCAGTCTGGTTTCGGTGTTCTTGTCCCCCGGAACTGCGTCGGTGACCGTGCCGCCGGCCCCCATGAGGCCAACCTCTTCGACATCGAGGCCAAGTATGGCGACGTCGTCGACCTCTCCGAGGCGGTCGCATACCTCGAATCCACCGTCGCAGCCCGCGCGCGATAGGGAGGAACACCCGTGGAAACCCGATACCTCACCCAGACAGCCCTAGCCGACCTCGCCAACGTTCCGGCGACCAGCCGGTGGGTCCGCACAACGTCACTGGCACTTCACGTCCTCGACTACGGGGGCGCCGGGAAACCGGTACTGATCCTCCCCGGGATCTCCAGCCCCGCGATCACTATGGATTTCGTCGCTCGGCGACTCACCGATCTGGTGCGGCCGATCACCGTGGACATCCGGGGGCGCGGCCTGTCGGATTCGGCAAGCTCCTACAGCCTCGACGACTACGCCGAAGACGTCGAGGCGATCGTCAACGATCTCGACCTCGAAGGTGTCACGCTCCTGGGACACTCCATGGGCGCTCGCATCGCCGCGGTCACCGCGGCACGCAAAAACGTCACAGTCTCGTCCTTGATCCTGGTCGATCCGCCGATGAGCGGTCCAGGCCGCGCACCGTACCCGACGACATTGCCGGTGTTCCTCGATCAGCTCGGTCAAGCCCAACGAGGCACTACCGTTGCCGAGGTCGCACACTCCTGGCCGCGCTGGCCGGAGGCCGAGCAACGGCTTCGGGCGCACTGGCTCTCCAGCTGCGACGGGTACGCAATCGGCGCGACGCACCGAGGCTTCGAAACCGAAGACTTCTTCGACACATGGCCGCAGCTGACAGGAGAGGTTGCACTCGTCTACGGCAGGGCCAGTCCAGTGGTCACCGCAGAGGGGGTGGCATACGCCGAGTTCACCAACCCCGGAGCGGAATTCGTGTCCGTCCCCGACGCCGGGCACATGGTGTTCTGGGACAACCCCGACGGTGCGCTCACCGTGGTGCGCCACCTACTGCAGTAACCGAGCCTCCCAGAGATGAGCAACACCCCCAGACAGTGGCGGCGCGAGGCCGTCAGTCCCCCGCAAAACTGACCCAGAGAGTATCGACATGAAAACAGGTGAGCAGATAGTCCAGGCACTGCCCTGGAAATGGAACGTCCAGGGGCGTGTATTCGTCATCGGTGGACTTGGATACATGTTCGATGCCTGGGACGTGGTCCTGAACGGTTTCCTCACTCCTCTGGTCGGGGATTACTGGGACCTCGGCATCGGCGCTCGCAGCTTGGTAGCAACGGCAAACTTGATCGGCATGGCTGTCGGCGCCGTCCTCTGGGGCTCGATCGCCGACAAGATGGGCCGCAAGAAGGCCTTCAGTATCACGATGCTGATCTTCGCGATCTTCTCTGTCCTCGGTGCGTTCTCGCCGAACTTCACCATATTCGTGATCCTGCGTTTCTTGGCGGGCGTCGGACTGGGTGGGTGCATCCCAGTCGACTACGCCATCGTCAGTGAGTTCTCGCCAGCGAAATTGCGAGGGCGGATCCTCGCCGCCATGGACATATGGTGGCCCATCGGCGGCACGGTCTGCGGCCTCGTGGCAACACTGCTCGTGCCGATCGATGCCGACATCCGGTGGCGCTGGATGCTCGTCTTCATGGTGCTGCCGGCGCTGTTGCTGTTCTGGGTCCGCAGGAGCATCCCGGAATCCCCACTTTTCCTGGCCCAAGCCGGGCGTGAGAAGGAAGCGCGGGTCATCATCGACGACCTCGTAACACGTACCGGGGCTCCGGTTGAGAAATACAGCATCGAAGCAAAGAAGTCCCCCGAGAAGATGTCCATCGGCACAGCCTTCGAGCAACTGCGTGAGATCTGGCGTTTCAATCCCCGCATCACCCTCACCGCGTGGGCGCTGTTCGTCACCATCATGCTGCTGTACTACGCCGCCCTCAGTTGGATGCCGTCCATCCTGCGCGCCCAAGGATATGGGGACTACGCAGCGTTCACCGGAACGACCCTGATGACCAGTGTTGGCATCATCGGAGTGCTCACCTCCGCGTGGCTGTGTGAAGCTTTCGGACGCAAGTGGGTCATCGGCCTCTCAGCGCCCGTTGCCGCAGTCGCTCTCGTACTCTTCGCACTGACCCTCAACGTTTCCTCGACGGCGCTGGTGTTCCTGGCGGTATTCGGGTTCTTGATCCAAGTGGCCATCCCCGTTCTCTACGCGTACGTATCCGAGCTGTACCCGACGTCGATGCGGGCGAGCGGCTTCGGTTGGGCGTCATCTGTGAGCAGAGTGGCAACCGGGCTTGCTCCGTTGCTGTTCGGCACCGTGCTGTGGCCGATCTTCGGCCTCCCGATCACCTTCGCGATCACCGGCATTGCAGTGCTCGCCGCCGTGCTGTGGATGACCGTCGGTGCGCCCGAAACCAGAGGTCGAGACCTTGACCACATCGATACATCGCCCAACCAGGTGGGCGCGACCGTGCCACCAATCGGCAGGTAAACGCCATGAAACCAGCACCATTCAACTACCACAGGGTGCACACCCCCGACCAGGCAGTGACCTTGCTCGCCGAACTCGGCGACGATGCGAAACTGATCGCCGGTGGCCAGTCACTCGTTGCGATGATGAACTTTCGCCTCGCCCGACCGGCACAGCTGATCGATATCGGCGAAGTCGCCGAACTTCGATACGTTCACCGCGGGAACGACGGACTCCGTATCGGGGCGCTGACCACGCACCACGCGATCGAAAGCGAGTACCGCGGCACAATGGCGAACGGGTTCGAGGTGATCGTCGACGCCATGCAGTGGATCGGGCACCTCCCGATCCGCACCCGCGGCACCATCGGCGGGAGCATCGCCCACGCGGACGCCACGGCCGAATGGTGCTTGCTTGCAGTGCTTCTCGACGCAGAGATCGTTGTCCTGTCGGTGCGCGGAAGACGGTCGATCCCAGCTGGAGAGTTCTTCTACGGCTTCTATTCGACCGCCCTGGAGCCGGACGAGATGATCGTCGAAATCCACTTCCCCGCGACTGCCCGACATGCTGCGATGGCCGAGTACGCCCAACGTCATGGCGACTTCGCAGTCGTCGCAGCAGCGGTGAACCTTCAGATCGAGGACGGTAGCATCCAGGGCGGGCGAGTGGTACTCGGTGGTGTCGGGCCGCTGCCGGTCATTGCCGATTCGGCTGGTGCAGCCTTGAGCTCCGGGCAGCCACTCAGCTCGACGTCAGCCGCCGAGTGTGCATCGGAGACCGCTAATTCGCTCGACCTCGACGACACCGTCCCAGGTGGTGCGGTGTACACGCGCGGACTAGTCCGCCACCTTGTAACCCGAGCACTTTGCAAGGCAGCACAGCTTGAGGAGTCTGTCCGATGACGAACACGAGTCCGATCAAGCCAGACGCGAAGCTCACCCGAGGCGGTGCCTGGGTCGGTACCTCCGTCCGCCGCCGTGAGGATCTCCGACTGCTTACCGGGACCGGCCGGTTCGTCGACGACCTGGCAATACCCGGCATGTTGCATGCTCAGTTCGTCCGATCCACGATTGCCGCCGGCTCAGTGGAGCTGCTCGACCTCACGGCGACGCGAGCGGCGGCCGGGGTACGTGCCGCGTGGGACTCCACCGACCTCGGAATCTCAGCGATCATCGCTCGACTCGACCGTCCGCTCGCCGAGTTCGTTCCCACTGAGATGCCGATTCTCTCCGGTCGTCAGGTTCGCTTCGTCGGCGAACCACTGGCCATCGTCGTCGCCGAGGATCAGTACCTCGTCGAAGACGCGCTCGAAGACGCCCACCTGGAGTACCAGCCCACCGACGCGATCACCACTATAGAGAGCGCACTCGCCGACGGAGCACCGCTCGTCCACAGGGAGGCCGTGAACAACGTCTTGGTCGATGTCTCACTCTTCGCGACTCCAAACGTTGATCGGGCGTTCGAGGAGGCCGCTGCCGTCGTCTCGGTCAAGGCCAAGACAGGCAGGCAGAACGCGCTCCCTCTCGAAACCCGGGGCGCCCTCGCATATTGGGACGATCGCGCCGAACAGTTGGTGATGTACACCCCTACCCAGGTGCCCCATCTCGTGCGCACGGTCACCGCGAAATCGTTGGGACTCGCCGAGAGCAAGGTGCGCGTCGTGGTCCCAGACATGGGCGGCGGATTCGGAATCAAATGCGTGGTCGGCCGGGAAGAGATCGCGGTCGCAGCGGCCGCGCTCGAATTGCGTCGGCCGGTCAAGTGGATCGAGGACCGCCGAGATGCGTTGACCGCATCGTTCCTGGCCCGGGAGCAGGCCTACGACGTACGCGCAGCGTTCGACGCCGAAGGGCACATCCTCGCGCTCGACGCCGACGTGATCTGTGACATGGGGGCGTACTCGTGTTATCCATTCACCGCGGGCATCGAACCGCTGATGGCCTCGGCCGAGATGCCCGGGGTCTACAAGGTGCCCGAGTACCGCGTCCGTGGCCGCGCCATCACGTCCAACAAGGCTCCGACCGCTCCATACCGTGGGGTCAGTCGCCCCCAGTACGTGATGGTGGTCGAACGGTTGATGGAAAGGGCAGCACGCGAACTCGGAATCGACCCCGTCGAGATCCGACGAAGAAACCTCATTACGGCCTTTCCCTACACCGGAGTCAACCAGATCACCTATGACCCTGGCTCCTATCTGGAGTCGCTGAACCTCTGCGAACAGATCCTGTCGGACGAGGGCTGGTTCGAGCTCCGCGCATCATCCCCAGAACGCCACATCGGGATCGGCTTCGCCTGTTTCAGTGAGCGAACCGGCTACGGCTCATCGGCTTTCGCCGCCCGCAAGATGGACGTGGTTCCCGGCTTCGACATCTCAGACATCAGCATGGACCTCGACGGCACCGTCGCAGTGACGACGGGAACCCTCAGCCATGGGCAGAGCCACGAGACGACCATGGCGCAGATCGTCGCAGACAAACTGGGCCTGGACATCGATCAGGTAAAGATCGTGCAGGGCGACACCGACCGAATCAAATACGGCTTCGGCAGTTTCGCCAGCCGCTCGATCACCATTGGCGGCAGTGCCGTCTCACTCGCTGCCGTAAAACTCGGTGGCAAACTCCGCGAGATCGCCGCGCACATGCTCGACACCCACATCGACAACGTCGAACTGGGTAACGGGCAAGTCAGCAAGGTCGACGATCCAACCGTCGCACTGCGCTACAGCGACATCGCCAATGTCGCCTACCTGAAGGCGCATCTGCTGCCGAAAGGGGCCGAACCTGGGCTCTACGCATCGGCGAGCTTCGACGTGAACGGCGACGGAACGTTTTCCAACGCCACGCACGGCGCAGTGGTGGAACTGTTCCCCGACACCGGGGACGTAAAGATCCTGCGCTACCACTGCGTCGAGGACTGCGGAGTGGCGATCAATCCTCAGGTGGTCGACGGGCAGGCTCGCGGTGGCATCGCACAGGGGATCGCCGGCGCGCTGTTCGAGGAGGTTACCTACGACGAGACCGGTCAGCCGCTCGTGGCGAGCTTCATCGACTACCGCGTCCCCACCGCCTGCGAGATACCCGACATCGGGATCTCCCACCTAGAGACTCCGTGTCTGTTCACCGAGACCGGCGCCAAGGGGGCCGGCGAGGGCGGCACGATCGGGGCTCCCGCCGCGATCCTCAACGCCGTGAACGACGGATTACGAACTACGGGAGTCGAATTGAACGACACTCCTATCCACCCCCACGCGGTAGCCGCTGCCTTTGTAAACCGCGAAAAGGATCTCCAAGAGGTAATCCGATGACAAACCGGATCCTGATCGAGATAAGTGTCAATGGCAGCCAACACGAAGTGATCGTGGACCCCCGCCGCACGCTTGTCGACGTGCTGCGTCACGACTTGGCCCTCACCGGCACCCACGTCGGATGCGAGCACGGGGTGTGCGGCGCGTGCACGATCCTCGTCGACGGAAAACCCGCAAGGTCCTGCCTGATGTTCGCGGTCCAGGCCGAGAGCAAGCAGATTCGAACCGTCGAATCCTTGGCGGCCGAAGACGGTGAGCTCAGTGACCTGCAGCAAGCCTTCGCCGATCACCACGGACTTCAATGCGGTTTCTGCACGCCGGGCTTCCTCATGCTGGCAGAGGGGTTTCTCGCCGAGCACCCTGAACCCAGCCGTGAAGAAGTACGTGAAGCGGTCTCGTCCAACTACTGCCGGTGTACCGGCTATCACACCATCATCGACAGCGTCAGTGCCTGTGCCGCCCGCCGATGCGGCAAGGCGTCGGGCGGCGCCGAAGTCGATTCAAACTCATTCGATCGGAGCTCGGACTCGTGAAACTGCAGAACACCATCAACATTCCTGCGACCCCAGATGAGGTTTTCAAACTCATCAACGATGTCGAACGAGTAGCTACGTGCGTTCCCGGTGCGTCATTGACCGGGCAAGAGGGTGACACCTACGTCGGTGGCGTCAAAGTCAAGGTCGGGCCAATCACGGCCGCGTACAACGGAAAGCTCCGGTTCGTGTCCGTCGACGAATCGACCCGCCGCGTGGTGTTCGAAGGCAAGGGCGCCGACTCCCACGGCAACGGCGATGCGCAAGCCCACATCGAGCTTGTGGTCGACGAGGTTCCCGACGGATCACAACTCCGCGTCGACACCGACTTGATCCTCAGCGGCAAGATCGTCGCATTCGGCAAGGGCGCCATCGTGGCTGTTTCGAACAAGATTATGGCGCAATTCGCCTCCAACCTGGCAGCACTGCTCCAGGCCAGTTCACCACCCTTGAGGGGGGGTGCGCGGCCCCGCGACATCGACCGCTCATCGAGCCATACGGGACCTCAACCATCGGTCCATCCGATCCGACCCACCGCAGACATGGCGGATGCCGGACTCGACATGATGTCCATGCTCCCGCCCGGAACGAAGAAGGCCGCGGCACTCGCCGGGGCATTCGTCGCCGGAATCATCGAGGGCTGGCTTATCTCGCGAGCCTTCCGAAAGCCCTGAGCATCCGCCATGGCGACCTTTCTGAAGGGCTTCCTCAACCAGGTCGAGGACTGGTTTCACCATGGACATCGATTCGCGATAGCCAGGGTCGTCGAGTCCGTGGGTAGCTCGCCGCTCCCGATCGGAGCGGCAATGGTTGTCGGCCCGAAAGGGGAAGCCCTGGGCAGTGTTTCCGGGGGCTGTGTGGAAGGCGCGGTCTACCAAGCTGCACTCGAGATCCTCGGCGGCGCCGCGCCAAGGATCGAGCAGTACGGGTACTCCGACGCCGATGCATTCGCAGTCGGTTTAACCTGCGGCGGGACCGTGACCGTCCTAATCGAAGCAGTCGATCGTGCGAGCTTCCCTCGATTCGACCGTGTGCTCTCCAACGTCCGCCAGGGCTCCCCAGTCAGCTGGGCAACAGGACCGATTACTACAACCGGCGCAGAGGTCTACCGAATCGTTCTTCCGGACGCCAACCCAGCTCCGGGCACCTTCGGCGATGCAAAGCTCGATGTCGAGGTCACCGGACTACTCGAGTCCTCGATGCGCACCGACACTTCAGGCCTCCACCGAATCGTCGGCGTCGGCCCCGATTCAACCCGCGATGACGGATCCGCCAACCTCGATATTTTCATCCATATAGTGTCAGGGCCCCCACGCCTGATCGTGGTGGGCGCAAGCTCACACGCTGCGGCCCTCGCAACGCTTGGTCGTGCGCTGGGCTACCACATCACCGTGTGCGACGCCCGCCCGATCTTCGCCACGGACGAACGGTTCCCGGACTCTCACGAAGTTGTCCGGGAATGGCCCGACCGATACCTCGCCAACACACACATCGATACACGCACCGCGATCTGCATCCTCACGCATGATGCCCGTTTCGATGTGCCTGCCGTTGTTGCGGCGCTCGCCAGCCCGGCTGGCTATCTTGGAGTGATGGGAAGCCGGAAGACCCACAACGACCGAATACAGCGACTTCGCAAAGCTGGTGTCACAGCTGAACAGATGCGCCGCGTCCGGTCCCCGATCGGTCTTGACCTTGGCGGCCGAAGCGCAGATGAAACCGCCTTATCGATCCTCGCCGAGATCGTTGCGCTGCGGAACGGTCGTACGGGACTGCCTCTCGCGATGGCTAGCGGAGCCCTGCACTGAGACAAGCCGTGCGACACCATCTGAATCCTGTATTCACTCGTCGAGCAAGTGGAGGTTTGCCACATGCAATGCCGTCGCCGAACTCCTCTGCCCACTGTGATTAAGTGGATCGGTGATGAAGCGCGTTTCTGAAGCCGTGAACGGTAGTGACCGGACTCCACGCGAGGCGCCGGCATCACCCCCTGAACTACTCGCCGCGCCGGGATTCCTTGCACGCCGTCTGTATCAGGCATATCTGTCGGCATGGTCACGTCTGGTTGACCCCGCCCTGACCGGCCCACAGTTCGCGGTCTTGACTGCCGTGGCACGTTTCGGCGGAACCGATCAAGGATCGCTCGCCGCAACAGTGGCGTTGGATCGTTCCACCATGGCTGACGTTGTCCGCAGACTCGAGGAGCGTGGACTGGTGATGCGCAAAACCGACACGGAGGACGGTCGTCGCAAGCTTCTGTACCTGACACCCTTGGGAACCGGTACCTACAACGATGTCTACGAGAGGGCAAGGGACTTGGACGAGATGCTGTGGGGAGGACGCACCCCGGTCGAACGTCAAGTTCTGATGGCGGAATTGACTGAGCTTGCCGAACTTTGGGAGAACATCGCGCCCCTTTCCTGACGACGGGATCCGCCCTCGTCAAGCGAACTGGTTCAAAACGTTCGTCGACCACACCAACCCATGACCACATCACGGGTCCACGGACTGAACGAGTTCTGGTGCACGTGGTGCGGCAACTGGCTGCTCGGTCAGCGTTCTGCTCTATCCGTCTAACGGATGCGTCCTGGTGGCGGTTGCGCCCATCACCTCTCCGCAGAGATCTGCTCCAACACAGGATGTCTCGCGGCCACGAAGTCGTCCGACGACTTTCCGGTCAATCGCCACCCAAGTACCTCCGAAGTCCCGGGAGCTTCCTTACCAGCCAGAATCGCCATTCTTCGGGCACGAACGGTGTTTGGATGGAACTGCTCAGACCTTAACCACCGCAGGGTTTTCGACGGCCTGGTTCCCCTGTGCAGAGGAGATGGCGAGGGCGATGGCGGCTGCGAGGAACGCGGCACCACACCCGATTGACAGTCCAGTTCGGAAGCCGACCTCGGTTGGTACCGTGTAGCCATCGATCTGAATGCTCATTTGAGCCAGGACCACCCCAACCACGGCAGCAGAGATCGACGTGCCGACGGAGCGCATTAGGGCGTTAACGCTGTTCGCCGAAGCGGTCGCGGACAGCGGTACCGCGCTCATGATCAGCGCAGGCATCGCACCGTAGGCCAGCCCGATTCCCGAGCCGCAGATGCAGGTGACCAATATCAGACCCCAGGTCGTCCCCATGAGGAACACTGCAGATCCGTAGCCGAGCGCGATGACGAGGCATCCGGTGAGCAGCGTGATCCTCGATCCGCGAGCGGATGACAGTCTGGCTCCGAGCGGAGAGACGGCCATCATCATCAGGCCAGACGGGGCCATCCATAGGCCCATCGCCAGCATCGACTGGCCAAGTCCGTATCCGGTTGCCTCAGGCAGCTGAAGGAGCTGCGGAATGATAAGCGACTGTGCGTACATCGCGAAGCCGACGACTACAGAGGCCGTGTTCGTCAACAGCACTTGACGGTCGGCGTTGGCTCGCAGGTCGACCAGTGGATCACGGATGCGCAGTTCCCACTTGCCCCAGACCACGAAGGTTAAGGCCGCGGCCGTAAACAAACCGAGTGTAGCGCCGCTCGTCCAGCCCCAGTCCGCGCCTTTGGAGATCGGAAGCAGCAGGCACACCAGCGCGACGCCGAGCCCCAACGCTCCGATCGCATCGAAACGGCCTCTGGCACCGCTAGCGGGGGTCGCTGGAACGAACGCCCAAAGCAGTACCGCGATCAACATGCTTAGGGCGGCTGCGCCCCAGAACAGCACGCGCCAGCTGGTGTGCTCGGCGACTATCGCGGCCACGGGCAAGCCTAGGGCACCACCGATTCCCATGGACGAGCTCATCAGGGCGATGGCGGAGTTCAGGCGCTCGGGTGGAAGTAGGTCCCGCAGCGCTGAGATACCCAGCGGGATCATGCCCATGCCCAGGCCTTGCAGGGCTCGGCCGGCAATCATCGGCAACACGGAGGAAGCCAGCGCGCAGACCACGGAGCCGAGGATGAGGGGCACCGTGCACATGAGCATCATCCGGCGCTTGCCGTACATGTCGCCGAGCCGTCCGGCGACCGGCGTGGTCACTGCGCCCGATAGCAGCGTGGCCGTGATCACCCACGAGGCGTCGGAGGTGGTGGTGTCGAGGAGACTGGGTAACTCTCCGATAAGCGGTATCACGAGCGTTTGCATGAGTGCAGCGACGATGCCGATGAAGGCCATCACACCGACAAGGCCGCCTGGGTGGGTGGCGGGCGCCGGTTTGTTCACATTCGTTTCCTTTAACTTGAGGAACAGCTGGTGCTACTTACTGAGCCTGATCTTCGACCTGGTGATGATCGGCCAGTGATCGATCTGTCCTTCGTCTTGGACTGCGGCGGCATCAGTTCCGCTGTCATTCGCGCTCCATGCTGACGACCGCTTTACCTCGAACCTCGCCTCGTCCTAGGCGTTCCAGGGCGTGGGGCAGTTCGGCGAACTTGTAGACGCCGTCGATCTGCGGTGCCACAGTGCCGGCATCCGTGAACTCCGCGATGCGGCGAGCCTGTGTTGCAACCAGCTCGGGTTCGCGGTCGAGGAAAGCACCGAATGCGGCACCTATGACGGCGACGTTACGGAGCAGAAGTCGGTTCACCGCGACGGTTGGGATCTGACCTGCGGCGAAACCAACTACGACCACTCGTCCTTCGGGTTCGAGACACCGGATGGCTTCATCAAACAACCAATCCCCCAACGGATCTACGACGACGTCGATACCGCGGCCCATCAAGGCTTTGACTGTGGCTGAGTAGCCAGGTTCGAGTGTGATCACGTCGTCCGCGCCTGCGGAGCTCGCGACCTCTGTCTGTTCCTCAGTCGCGACGCCGGCAAGGACGCGAGCGCCCATTCCTTTGGCAATCTGGACCGCGGCCGTACCAATTCCTCCGGCAGCCCCCAGGACGAGGACCGTCTCCCCCGGCTGCAGCTTCGCACGCCGGTCGAGCGCGAACATCACCGTCTGGTAGTTCACGATCGTTGCCGCCGCATCGGTAAAGCTCACGTTATCGGCGATTGGTGATGCGGTAGCGACTGGTACGACTGCTTGCTCGGCGAATGCTCCCTTCCAGATGAATGCGCTCACTCGGTCTCCGGGCACCCACCCTGACCCGGGTGGGGAATCCAGGACCGTTCCCGCTACTTCACATCCGGGTATGCAGGGCAGTTCGGGCTTGAGCTGGTATTGACCGCGGGTGAGCAATAGGTCGGGAAAGTTCACCCCGATGGCAGCGACCTCGATGAGGAGTTCGTCCTTACCTGGTTGAGGGGCTTCAGTCTCAGCCAATTTGAGCCCCGAAGGCCCTGTGTAGGAACTCAATTCGTACGCCTTCATCAGGTGCTGTCTCCCTCATCTTGTCCGTGAGCTCGCGGCGGAACATCTCACCGCGTGCATATTCAGTTGGCCATTGACGGTGTGCGGGGCCGCATCCCCGGGTAACGCTCTGGACGGATTTTCCGTGATGCCCGCGGAACTAGAGTCCTCGCGGCCGCGGCAGAGTGGCTCGTTGCCGCTCGTTTCATTTATCGGCGAGGAGACGTGAGCCCATGCTGACAGATTGAATCCTGCAGTGGGCGGGACGTTCTCAGGATTCCCGAAGCGTGCGCCGGAGTATCTTGCCGCTGGCGTTCTTGGGGAGCTCGTCGAGAATGACCACCGACCTCGGATACTTGTACGCTGCCATCCGATTCCGACAGAAATCAATGAGGTCATCTGGGGTTACGGTGGCGTTCGATACGAGAGACACGAACGCCTTCACGGTCTCTCCGCGGTACTCGTCGGGCACTCCGACAACGGACGCCTCACGTACTGCGGGGTGCTGGTAGAGCACATCTTCGACATCGCGAGGATAGATTTTGAAGCCGCCGGCATTGATCATGTCCTTGATCCGGTCGACCACAAAAAGCCAGCCCTCGGCGGTCACTTTCCCGATGTCCCCTGTGTGCAGCCATCCGTCGCGAATCGCATGCTTCGATTCCTCAGGTAGTTGCCAGTACCCGGGTACCACCATGGGACCAGATACAACGATCTCGCCGGTTTCGCCAGGAGCCTGATCACTCCCGTCCTTCACGCTTACGATCCGGACTCGGGCCCCCGGTACCGGTACGCCGACCGACAGAGCTCCAGTTTCGGGATCCGTGGGCGGCTCGACCGCGAGCGGACCCAGGTGTGTCGCCGAGGTCGCCTCGGTCAGGCCGTATGCGCCACGCAGCTCCCACCCCGTAGCTGCACGGATGCGGTCGATGAGGGCGTTGCTCACTGCTGCACCGCCGCTGGGTGTTTTGGTCAGTGATGACACGTCAAATTCCTTGAGAGCAGGGTGGTTGATGAGTGCGATGAACGCGGTGCTTGCGCCGATCATGAATGTGCCACGCCACCGGTCGATTGCCCGCAGGGTTTCCTCGGCGTCGAATCGGTGCATGAGAACGATTGGCGCACCACTGATGATGTGTGCACCGAGTCCGGCGATGAGTCCGGTGATGTGAAAGACAGGGGCGAGCCCGACGATGACGTCTTGACCCGGACGTAGGTCCCACCACGAGGTGTACACGCTTGAACTGTGGACCATGGCGCTCTGCAGATTCATCGCGCCCTTTGACCTTCCAGTGGTACCTGAGGTGTAGGTCAATGCGCCGACATCCCCGATTTGCGGATCTGCCGGCGTGGGCGAGCACGCACGCCATTCGGTCATCACCGTGCACCAGTCCAGTGCCTTTGAGAATGACCGTCGCTCGCCAACGTGCTTGCCTACCGACATCGGGAGGTGTGCGCCGGGAGTCATGTCGAGCGGGTGGGTTGTGACCACAGTGTGTAACGATGCCTCATCACGAATCTCAGCGACCACGTCGGCGTAGAGACTGTCCAGGCACACCAGTACCTGGGCACCAGAGTCCGAAAGGATGCGGAGCAGTTCCTTCTCCCTGAGCATCGGATTAACCGGGACCGGCACCGCGCCGGCTTTCCAGGCCGCGAGGACTGCAACCAGCCATTGCGGATCGTTCTGCAGATATATCGCTAGCCGGTCACCGGACTGGAGTCCATGTTCCTGCAATGCAGCAGCTAATGATTCAGCTGCACAATCGATTTCAGAGAAAGTCAGCGTCACGTCGAAGTAGTGCACCGCCGGATCCGACGGCCTGGCGCGCACATGATGCTTCCATGCCAACAGCATTGTGCCGTACTCCCCGACCAGCTTTGGTGATGTCATTTCCGGGTAGTACTGAACCCACGGCTCCGCGGCGCTGTCCGTCTGCATCGCAACTCTCCTTCGACTACAGCCACGAGGGCTTGCGCTCCAGCCCGCATCAGCGCGACCCAAAGTCAGATCCATATTCACAATATTAGACTTTGATTCTGCAAACTAGACCGGCTGATGTCAAGGCTGTTTCTGAAACTAGGCCCAACAAGCTGGAAGGCCGCGATCACGGCGCGCCCCGAATACCCAAAAAGCGCGTCGCCGCGTCAACGACGTCAACGGGGTATAGAAATCGCAATCTCTTCCCAGGCGGCGCGCCTGACCTATTTGACATGCGGTTCATGGCCCACCATGAGTGTTCTAGACGCAACCTGCGCGGCATGCAGTCCCACGGACCGGGTCAGTCGGTTTGGTAACCCGGTCCGGATGCCCGCTCGCAGAAGCCCCCTTATGGCCCACCCGGGCGGACCTCGCCACGCCTTCCAGGAAGACATACGCTCACGCAAATGTTCTGGACGGTATACTCGGAGTATGACAGCACTAAGGGGAATGTCTCTTCGCGAACGCCAGAAGATGCAGACGCGCGATCATATCCTCGATGTAGCTGGAACTCTGTTCGGCGAGAAGGGCTTCGCTTCTACCTCCATCAACGACGTCGTCGAAGTTGCAGGAACGAGCCGCGCCACCCTGTATGCACACTTCGAGAGCAAGGATTCCTTGCTCGAGGCGCTGCTCGATCGGATGTGGACCGAGAGTCAGTGGCACTACGAGAAGTTCGGCGCGCTCGATGATTGGACTCGTGGGTCGATCCTAGGCTGGCTGCGAAACTTCGCCAGGGCGTGGCAACGTTACGCAATGCCGCACAAGGCGGCGATGGCGGCAATGCCGAGCTTCCAAGAGGAGGCACCTGCTCGACATCGACAGCAGGTCGAGGCTGTCCGGCGCAATAAAGAACTCTGGCGCGACTTCCCGGACCTCGAAGCCGACCTGCGTGCTTCCATGGTGATCAATGCTGTTCAGTTCGAGTTCTTCTGGCACTTCTACGCCGAGCCGACCATTGACCTCGACGTCCTTCTTGGCTACCTGACAGACGGCGTGCGCGCCTTGCTCAAGGCCGCGTGACTCGGACAGGCAACCGCTCGACCCTCCTGGAATGCGATCAGTAGGCGAAGCTGCATTTCAGGCACTCGGGCGAGCCTGTTGCTCGAAACCTCGCCTTGACGATTGCTGGCCAGGACGGCTGACTAACCCGGCCCCGGGCAACAACCTCGTCCCAACCATCCACAGCCTGCTCCGATCGGCAAACGACACACAGCGCCTCGGCGCGGCAATCTGGCCTCAAGGCCGCGCATTCTCATCCTCCCATCTTCCGTAGCGATGGAGATCTCGGCGAGAAGACGCGGCCAAACGTCGCGTGCCCGAATTCAGTTAGATCAGCTGCGGCCAGATACCACCAGCCACACCTTGACCTAGACCTAGACCATGATTCTATTGACCACACTTTCATTCTTGCTTATAGTGTTACCCACGACACATCGCCCAGCCTAACCGAGCGGCCTGGATATTCGGCCGCGGACGCCGTGTCCCAATACTCCTAACAGTAGTGATTCACAGAAGAACATGCCTGGGACTGCCTAGATGAAAGGTGAGGTCCAGGGTTCGGGCGAGTTACTCCCCCCGGCTGTGAGGCTGTTTTCGATTTCAACAAGGTTCAATAACTATACAAATAGTATATTGACAAGACTTTGATTCTTGCTAATACTTTGTGTGATCTACGCCATCAAGGAGAGGACTGACGCCATGACACCAGCGGCGGACGACTTACGAACCCATATCCCCAACTCCGACCCCGCGATCCTTCTCGCGAGCTTGGTTTCAATTACCGGTGCCATCGATCGGGTAGCGGAGTTTGTACCGCATCTGACCTACGCACCCCGACCAGGCGGGCTTGGATCCCAGTTGCCGGAAGGTCAGCGCGCGGCATTGAACGAGTGGGCACTCGAGGTACTTCTCGACCCGGCGATCCACGACGGCCGACACTTTGAGCAGCCCGATGACACAACGTTTCTCACTCTCACACAGTCCCTAGTGGGGTGGCCGTCAGAACCTTCGTCGATCCCGTTCCTGAAGGAGCAGGCCGGCTTCGTCTCGTTCGTTCCGACGGTTCCACGCTCGAAGCAGCCTGACGGTTTCTCTGTCGCGATCGTCGGAGCCGGAATGGCGGGCATCGGCGCTGCAATTGCACTCGAGAAAGCGGGATTCGACTTCACCGTACTCGAGAAGAAGGACGGAGTCGGAGGGGTCTGGCGTCAAAACACCTACCCTGGGGTCGGGGTAGACACCCCCACCAAGTACTACTCATTCTCTTGGGAGATCAATCCCGACTGGACGACAAACCACCCCCTCGGGGGTGAGTACCTCGACTATCTGGAACGAGTGTCCCGAGAGTACGGGGTGATCGACCGCTTCCACTTTGGCGCCGAAGTCACCCATCTTGTCTGGGACGAATCTCGGCAGGTGTGGCGTGTTACCTACCTGCAGGACGGTCAGCGGATCGAAATGACGGCCAACGCTGTCGTCACCGCAGCCGGCTACCTCACCAACCCCCAGCTTCCTGACGTACCAGGAGTCACGTCGTTCGGCGGTCGTTGGTTCCATTCCGCCGAATGGGACCACGAGTATGACTTCACCGGCAAACGCCTCGCGGTCGTCGGAACCGGCTGCACTAGCGTTCAGGTTGTCGACGCCCTTGGGGACACAGTCAAATCGCTGACACTGTTTCAGCGCCAACCACATTGGGTGTTGCCCAGCGACGGCAAGAACGAGATTCCGGACAGTGAGCGATGGCTGCTCGCGAACGTGCCGGAGTACGCCACCTGGGCACGACTACATACATTTCTGTTGATCGGCGATGCCAACTACGACGCAGTCCGATACGACGAGGACTGGGCATCTACCCACGAGACTTCGATCAGCGCGCGAAATGACATCCCGATGCAGCTTGGCCTGGGTCATCTCGATGCGTCCTTCAAGGATCGTCCCGATCTCATGGAGAAACTCACTCCCGACTTCGCGGTCTACGGAAAGAGACCGATCAGGGACCCTGGCGCCTACTACGAGACGCTCAAGAAGCCGACGACCACATTGGTTACCAGCGGCCTTCGTGAGGTAGTGCCCGACGGCATCATCGACGGCGACGGCAATTTCCACGAAGTCGATGCGATTGTGTATGCAACCGGCTTCACCCTCGAGTACCTGTCGAACTGGGCGATCGTAGGCCGCGATGGGGAGGAGCTTGCCGCGAAGTGGCAGGATTCACCAAAGGCATACAACGGGTGCTTGGTGCCAGGATTTCCGAACCTATTCATCACTTCTGGCCCCAATGCTTCTGCAGCGCACGGTGGTGGTCACAACTTCACTGTCGAAGCAGTCGTTCACTATCTGATCGAAAGCCTGCAGACCGTTGTCGAGCATGACGCTCGTTCGTTCGAAGTGACGGCTGAGGCCTACAAGAGCTGGGACGAAGAGGTCCACGCCTTGATGGCGGACTCGGTGTGGGCGCGGGAGCAGCGGGCGACGACCTACTACCGCAACTCCAAGGGCGACGTAATCCTCGCTAGCCCAATGAAAATGGAGCAGTACTGGAACCGTCTCCGCGCGCCGAACATGGACGACCTCATCATCCAGTGATCCGCTCCCCGGAGACGAACGTCAACATCCGGCCTTTTGTCTCCCGAGCCGCGTTCGATAGGCCAGTCCCAGGTTGTGAAGTTCACCGGACGAGTCACGATTGCGATCGACCACGTCTCACAGTCGGCAGTCCTGAAACGCGCAGACCAATGGCCATCTGCAGATGATTTCGCCGTTGACCTGGTGACCGAAATTGTCGACGCTTCCCCAACCCAACCCAACTCAGACACAGGGAGACAAAAATGACGGCTTTCACCGATCTGCGTGGACGCCTTGCGATCGTAACGGGAGCAGGTTCAGGAATCGGAGAAGCGCTGGCTCAGAGCGCATCCGACCGGGGCATGGCCGTGTTGGCCATCGACGTGAACGCCGACCGACTCGATCAACTCGTCGACAAAGTGTCGAAATCTGGCGGAAGTATCGATGCTGCAGTCGCCTCGGTTGCGGACAGTGAGGGTATCGCGAAGGTTGCCGCCGATGCCGAAGCACAACATGGTCCCGCAGGGCTCATCGTCAACAATGCCGGCGTCGAATTCACCGGACGGGTATGGGAAACCGACGCAACGGACTGGCGGAAGTTACTTGATATCAATGTCAATGGAGTTTTCAACGTCACTCGTGCTTTCCTTCCTTGCCTACTCGCGAGCGGTCAGCCCGGCCACGTCGTCATGCTTTCGTCTGTCGGCGGGCTAACGATCGGTGCTCGACAGAGCGCCTACATCGTCAGCAAGTACGCGGTGCGTGTGTTGGCTCAGTGTCTTCGAGCCGACCTCGATGAGACGAACGCGAATGTTGGCGTGACAGTGGTACTACCAGGGCCGGTGCGGACGAATATTTTTGCTGATGCGTCAGCTGCCGACGCGACGAGTGATACCTATCGCGAGCAGATGTCCGCGAACCTTGCCCGCGACGGGCTCGAACCTACCGAGATCGCCCGAATGACGTACGCCGCCGTTGAATCGGGCGAGTTCTGGGTGCACTCACATCCGGATATGTCCAGGTATGCCGTTGAGCGGCAACACCTGGAATTCATGTCCGCGCTCTAAGCCCTGGCGGCATCCAGCGACTAACGCTCCCCCGCCGGACAGCCTTCCCAACTACGTTAGTCAAGGAGAAAGACGGATGAAGCTCACACCCGAAGCTACGGCCGTGGTCGAGATGGCCGCAGCACGCATGCCGGTAGAGATGAACCAGATCGAAATACAGACGCTCCGGAAGGCGACGTCCGAGAGCGTTCCTGCCTCCACCACATCGATCTACTCGGTCACCGATGCCACGGCACGGACCGACTCGGGTGATGTGCCCGTTCGAGTCTACCGCCCTAGCGACTCGCCGGACCTGCCAGTGCTCATGTGGATGCACGGTGGCGGATACGCCATCGGCGACCTCAATATGTCGGACGAGTATCTACGACGCCTCAGCAACGCAGCGCTGACGATCATCGTCTCGGTCGACTATCGCCTCGCTCCCGAGAACCCGTATCCTGCCGGACTCGACGACTGTATGGGAGTTTGGTCATGGCTGCAGACCGGTCCAGCAGAGGTAACGGCAGACATCAGCCGATTGGGAATCGGCGGCGAAAGCGCTGGCGGTTCATTGGCTTTCGCCGCCGCGCTACGTGCTCGCGATGAAGGTGGTCGTATCCCTGATGCACTGGTCGCCGCGTACGGCACCGCGGAGATGACGATCTCTAATCCTGAGCTCAGTACGCCTCCTTTGCTCTCGGCTCGAGATTGCACATGGTTCTGGGACATGTACGCGCCGGACGTGGAGACGCGCGCAAGCCCTTATTGCAATGTTGCGGAGGCCACTACGCTGCGCGGCTTGGGCCCGTCCCTGATCATCACGGCCGGGGTTGACGCAACTCGCGACGCAACTGAGAGATTTGCACGCCGGATGATCGCGGACGGTGTGGACGCCACCCTCACTCGATACGACGGTGTGCCCCACGGGTTTCTGACCATGCTCGCTGCGATCCCTGAAGCGAGCCGTTCCTTCGACCAGATCGTACGGTTCCTTATTGCGAACCTCTGAGCGCCTCTGATTCGCCACGAAGAGTGCCTATGTCGCGCGCCAACCTGGCGATGGCACTCAGGCTTATAGAACTCCGCCCAGGTGCGGTGCATCGGCCCGCACCTGGGCGGTCACCAGGTCGATACGGCAGGCGGGCCGACCCTTGCGCAGTGCGTCGTCTCGCCGTTCGATCACTGGGACCTTCTGCTGCCCGCAAGCTTCGAATGCGTTCGAAACTCGTTGTTGCGCAACTAATTATAGCAGTTTGACCCCATTGACGACTGCCGGCCAGCGTGCGATAGTACAGCGATGTGACTGGCGTCTCACCTTCCCAGCGCATCCCCGGTCTCTTCCAGACCCCCGCCCCCGGAGGATCAAAAATGTCCCTCAAATTCGCCGCCGACGACCCCGGCGCCCCCTCTACCAAGGATGCCCCTGTTGGTAAGGCGCCATGGTTCGCGGCAACGTTCTTCTTGGTGTTGCTCACTGAACAGACGGCACTCGGCTTCACTCTCATTGCCCCGGCGCTTGGTCAGTTCGCAGCCAAGTTCGAGACGACGAACGTCTCAGGAATGATCACGATCTTCTTGCTGGTTCCAGCCGTCGCGACGCCGATGTTCGGCAAAATCGGCGACAGAATTGGTAAGAAACGCGCTCTGCTGATTGCGGCTTCGCTCGGTTTCGTCGGTGCCGTTGTTTGCGCCCTTGCCCCAACGTACGGGGTAATGCTGATCGGTCGCGCCCTGATGGGAGCGAGTGGCGCGTTCATCCCGTTGGCCTACTCCTTGGTCAGAGACGTCTTCCCGGAGAACATCCGCAACCTGTGCATCGGCATCGCGACGAACGGCGTTGGTGTCGTAGTGATCGTTGGGCCGTTCTTGGCCGGCTATCTCATTGATCAGGTTTCGCTCGAGTCTGTGTTCTGGCTCTTGGCCGCGATCACCGTCGTGGGAGCAGTCGGTCTTGCCTTCACGGTTCCAGAGACGCCAAACCGCAACGACTCGCCAATGGACCTGCCTGGCTTCATCGGGCTTGGCGCTGGCCTATTCACAATGATGTACGGAGTTGAACATCTCGCAAAATGGGGATTGTTGGACTCCCGCACCGCACTCTTTGTCGGTGGAAGCTTCATCATTCTCGCGATCTGGTGGTACTGGGAGCGGCGGGTCGACCACCCCTTCGTTGACACCCGGCTGTTGGCTGACCGCGCCGTGGCTTCGACTGCACTGGCCTACGCACTGATCTTCTCCGTTTCGGCGCTCATCGCCGGCTACATTCCGATGATGCTCCAGACACCGAGGGAGCTGACGGGAGCCTATGGTTTCGGGCTCGATGCCAGCGGTGTCGCCCTCTATATCGCGCCGGCCGGCGTGCTGACCGTTCTCGGCGGCATCGTTGTCGGGCTGCTCGCCAAGCGTTACGGATTTCGCGTCTTCCTCCAACTAAGCGGTGTTCTGCTCGTGGTGAGCACACTGATCCTCGGATTCCTACAATCAGAGCCCTGGATGCCGATCCTCGGACTGGCGTTCGCCGGTATGGGCAATATGGTGTACGCAGCCGGTCCGGGCCTTATGATGGTGCTCGCTCCCGCATCCTCGCGGGGAATCGCAGCGGCAATGCTAGGTGCGGTTGGCGGCGCGGTCGCTACGACATTGGTGCAGACGGCAGGTCTGGTCCTGAGCAAGAACATCGAGGGAACGGTGGGGCGATATCCCATCTATTCCTCCTCAGGATGGACGGCGGCATTCCTCGTAGGTACAGTCTCCGCGGCGGTCGGATTCTTGATCACGTGGCTAATTCCTCGACGAGAGCAGCAAATCGATACTGTTGAGTCCGAAAGTGCACTCGTTGTGAAGGCATAGCACTGCGCCAGAGCGTCTGTGGGTCTCGGCTATAAGGCCGAGACCCACGTAGACCGCCTGACGCAGGGATATTCAGTCCGCCGTCGCGGAGCGACCCGTAGGCCGTGCAGCGCGACGGATTCAAAGTTTGACCCATTCATATGAGGACCCGAACTGGCATGAGTAAAACACCGACGTTGACATCATCGTTCAACCTCGCGGAAGTGCGCGCCCACTTAGAGCAGCTCGACGAACTCGGCACCGGCGAAGATCTGACGGTACGCCTGCTGGCCGGCGGTAGGTCGAACTTGACCTTTGAACTCTCCTCGCCGTCCCGAAGTTGGGTATTGCGACGCCCGCCCGCTGGCGAACTTCTGGAAACGGCGCACGACATGCGTCGCGAAGTAACCGTGCAGGCAGCGCTGGCCTCCGGCAGAATCCCTGTTCCGCGTATCGTGCTTTCGTCCGCCAACGCAACGCATTCGAGCGACTCGTACTACATCATGGAAAAGGTTGAAGGCCGTGTGCTCCGGACCGACGCCAACTTCCTTGACGTCCCGGAAAAGCACCGGGAGACACTATCTTTCCGGTACATCGACGCACTGGCTCAGTTGCACACCGAAGATGTCGAGACCATCGGCCTGTCATCATTTGGCCGTCCCGATGGCTTCCTCGAGCGCCAGGTCCGGCGATGGTCAAAGCAACTGGAAGTGTCGCGGTCGCAGGACCTGCCCGAACTTGACCGCCTAGCCGATGAGCTCAAGTGCGCCTTACCTCGAACTATGGCAAGTTCGGTCGTCCATGGCGACTTCCGCTTCGACAACATGATTGTTCAGCTGGAGCCGCAGCCGGAGATCGCCGCGATTCTCGATTGGGAGATGGCAACGCTTGGCGACCCGCTGACCGACCTCGGACTGGTCTACGTGTTCTGGGAGGGCTGGCACGGGATCGACAACCCGATCGCCGGCAGCCCAGGGTCGCATTTGGGGTATCCCACTTTCGATGCACTCGCCCAGCGATATTCGGCTTCCACTGGAGCGGGACTTGACGATCTGGAGTGGTACAACGCGTTCGCATTCTTCAAGATGGCCGTCATTCTCGAATCGATCAACACCCGCTTCCTCAACGGTGAAACCGTGGGAGACGGCTTCGAGACCATCGGTTCGATGGTCTCGCCCCTGACCGAGCGCGGCCTGGCCATGCTCGCACGATGACGCAATCGATCTAAGACTGATGCTCAGGGATGGAGATATCACTTAATGGACTTCACTTACGACGATCGTACGAAAGCTCTTCGCACACAACTTCTTTCATTCATGGAAAGTGAAATCTATCCAGTCGAGCACCACTTTCATGACTGCGCGGAGGCCAACGAATCACAGTGGGAGCGACCAGCGGTCATGGCTGACCTTAAAAGGAAGGCCCGCGCACAGGGGTTGTGGAATCTCTTTCTCCCTGATGACACGCACGGTGCAGGACTTACGAATCTGCAGTACGCGCCACTCGCGGAGATTACCGGCTGGAGCCCAGAGGTAGCCCCGGAAGCGCTCAATTGCAATCCGCCGGACACCGGAAATATGGAGCTGTTGTCTCTGTTCGGCACGCCCGACCAGCAGCGTGACTGGCTTGATCCCTTGTTGGACGGGAAGATCCGATCCGCATACTGCATGACCGAGCCGAACGTCTCCTCGTCTGACCCATCCAACCTCGAAACTGCGATTGACGACGATGGTGATCACTGGATCATCAATGGAGTCAAGTGGTGGTCGACTGGGGCTATGAGCAGTGATTGCCAGTTGCTCATCGTGATGGGTGTGTCCGATCCGGGCGCAGATGTCCGCGGGCGACACAGCCTCGTACTCATCCCTCGGAACACTCCAGGTGTGACAGTCGAACGCGGACTCCAGATCTTCGGTTTCCTCCACAGCGCACATGGCGGCCATGCGCAAGTGAGGTTCGACAACGTTCGCGTCCCCAAGGCAAATCTTCTGGGCGAGCGAGGACGCGGTCAAGCCCTAGCACAAGCTCGTCTTGGTCCTGGCCGTATCCACCACTGCATGCGCATGATCGGGATGGCTGAACGTGCACTGGAACTGATGTGCAAGCGCGCAAACGAACGCACCGCATTCGGAAAGCACATTGCCGATCAGGGCATCGTTCAGCACTGGATCGCACAGTCCAGAGTAAGAATCGACCAACTTCGGTTGTACGTGTTGCGTGCGGCATGGCTGATTGACACGGTCGGTGCCCGCGAGGCTCGCACCGAGATCTCGGCAATCAAGGTTGCCGCTCCCGACACGGTTGAGTGGATCGTCGACAAGGCCATCCAGGTCCACGGTGCGGGAGGAATGAGTCAGGATCATCCACTTGCGATGCTCTGGGCACAGGCCCGGACCATGAGGTTCATCGATGGTGCCGACGAGGTGCATCGCATGGTTGTCGCCACCAAAGAGCTCCGAAAGCACCCGATGGTCACAATCGGCGAGGGAGTCTGACCTATGTCTGGAAACGTCATTGTGAACGGAGCTCGCACTCCGATCGGAAAGCTCTCCGGTGCACTCAAATCCCTTTCCGCAGTTGATCTTGGAGCGCACGCGATTTCGGCCGCGCTCACCGCGTCGGGCGTGCGTCCTGATCAGGTTGACCAGATCATCTTCGGTAACGTTGTTCAGGCGGGCGTGGGTCCTAATCCCGCTCGGCGGGCCGCAACTGCTGCTGGCATACCCCTGTCAGCGCCTGCGCTGACCCTCAATAACCTGTGCCTCTCAGGACTCGAGTCGATCCGCCACGCGGATCGACTGCTGACAGCTGGCGAGGCGGACGTCGTGGTGGCAGGCGGAATGGAGTCGATGACGAATGCACCCCATCTCGTCACGGGTGCACGAGGCGGGTTGAGATACGGACCTAGCACTCTCGATGATGCCCTCGACCGTGATGCCCTTGTATGCGCATTCGATGGGATCTCAATGGGAGCGGCAACGGAGCGGTATCAAAAGGCTGAGCCGCTCACGCGCGAAGAACTCGACTCCTTCAGCGCTCGTTCGCACCAACTTGCAGGCGCCGCCACCGCGAGCGGTGCGTTCAATGCCGAAATCGCGCCTATTTCGATCGTCTCGCGCCGTCAGACGATCGTCATCGACACCGATGAGGGAATTCGTCCAGATACCACTACAGAGTCCCTCGGATCACTGCGCCCAGCGTTCTCACCAGAGGGTCTGATCACGGCTGGGTCTTCGTCGCAGTTGTCGGACGGAGCCTGCGCACTTGTGGTGATGCGCCGAGATACCTGTGAGGCACTCGGGTTGAGCTGGCTTGCGGAGATCCGCAGCCACGCGTTTGTAGCGGGACCGGATACTTCGCTCCTCCATCAACCGGCTGCGGCGATCACCGCAGCATTGCAGCGAGATGGACAGCCCAGTGCCGATGAACTGGACTTCGTAGAGATCAATGAGGCCTTTGCGGGTGTGGCGCTTGCGTCGATAAACGACCTTGGACTCGATTCGAAGAAGGTGAACGTCCACGGTGGAGCGATTGCGCTCGGCCATCCCGTCGGTATGTCCGGGGCCCGTTTGGCGTTGACGCTTGCGCTCACGCTGCAGCGTCGCGGTGGCTCGCTGGGTGCAGCCGCCCTCTGTGGTGGGGGCGGACAAGGCAACGCGATTATTCTCGAAGCGAACAGCCAGTTGTAGGCATCTGAGGACAGCAATACCCAAACCTAAGTAGTCGGCGATGAGTTGATAGACGCATCTGCTCTCCCACCCGTACCCGTTGTCGCCGGCGGCGGTGGCGGTGTCGACGAGTGCGCTGCATCGTCTTCGCGACCAACCCCTCCTGGTGAGCGCTTCTCGTAGCGTTCTTCAGGAGGGATTGGTGTTCGGATTCTCTGTCCGCGTGAGCAATTCGGAGAGAAAATCGTCGATCGACGGGTAACTCGTCACGAAGTGGGTGTGACCGGCGACGAATGGTCGAGGTATCTGGTGATGTGAAGGTCGGGATCGTCAGTACTGGACGTACCCGCGCGAACAGGCATGAAAGCCTGCCTTGCGGTGGCCGACATGGACATCGACAACGACAACGAGGTGGATCGCGATGTCCGGGAGTTACGTGCTCTGATCGGGCACATTGATCCTCGTCACCGGGTAGATGTTCCCTTGACCACCACCCAAGTCGTTTGGTCTGGCCTGACTAATACGGCCCAACTCGTTCAATGCGAGGCCCCCGCCCTCGACCAACAACGACGCGCCGACGAACTATTGACGATGGTCGGCATCGGTGATCGCCGAAATCTACCGTGGACGACGATGTCTCAGGGTGGACGAGGCCGGGTGCTCATTGCGCGAGCGCTTATCACGCGGCCACGTATGCACTTGCTCGACGAACCGTCGACCGGACTCGACGTGGGTGCGCGCGAGCAGCTGTTGTCGCGCCTCGACGATCTACGGGCGGACATACCCGCGACCTCGCCACTTTGATGGTGACACACCACTTCGAAGAGATACCCGAAACTACCTCGCATGCACTTCTTATCCGTGGCGGTGAATCCATCGCAGCTGGACCTGTGGACCATGTACTGACCTCCTCAACGGCCAGTGAGTGCTTCGATCACCCTCTTTTATTGGAAAGGTCCCGTGGCCGATGGTCTGCCCGCTCCCAGCTTCGGAACGCCCGATCGCTCTCGATCCCCCGAGCTCTTGTCAGCTGGGCCCGACGCGATCTCAGACAGCAAGGAATGTAATCTCCTTCGGTGATCGCGAAGGATGGGAGGTTCGCGGTCCCTCCGACCGATCGAATGTTTTCATCGAGACTCGCTCAAGAGTCCTCGAGCCGACTCGTGGGCCTGTACTGGCGAACAAACAATCAGAGATGAACGGTTCCGAGAAGCAGGTCGGATCCATGTGAAATGCCGCTGAAACGCACAAAAGTACATTTGATTTGACGCCACCCTAGGTCCAGTCGATGTGGACGGACTCGATCGAATCGAAATGGAACCCGAAGGCGTCACTGTATTGATCGAAGCCTTTGTTCTCCGGATAGTCCATCGTGGCGTGCCGTTCGAGGATCGCCACGACGCGGGCATGGTCGTCGTTGGCGAGAGCAGCAGCGAGTTCTCGTGTTTCGTCGACACTGAAGGGGCTGTCCGAGTTCGCGAAATCCAAAGTGCGCACACGATAGTCGTAGCCTTCTTCGGACCCGTTGCGAACGGAGACTCCCCCGCGGACTCTGATAGTCGCCTTCTTCGGTTGCCCGTCCGGTCGCAGGACGCCGGCGCGGTCCATGATGTCTCGGGCTTTGACGTTCTTGAGTTTCTTCTTCGCGTCGGCGCGTAGTTCGTTCGTCTCTCCGGATCGATAGCGTGAGACTGCGGAACGGGAGCGCCCGATCTTCTGTGCGACAGCATCGATTCCACCGAGACGTTCGATCGCAGCCCTACGTTGGGCGCGCTCAAAGACGTCGGGGTGCGGGATCCGGCCTTGCTGTGCCCAGCGGCGCAGGGTTCGATCCGACGGCGGTGTCCGGCCGGCGTCGATGGCGGCTTGGCGTAGTCCGTCGTTGCCGATCTCGGTGCGGATTTGTCGGATGGACACTTTGCTGGTCAGTCCCGCCAGACCACCGCTTTTGACGGTTTTCGACTTTTCGATGCCACTGGTCGCAGCGGTGGAGACAGACACTTTCAGTCCATCGAGCCCGACAGTCTTCTGCGCAGGTTGCTTCGTTCGTGGCTTCGGAAGATGTAGTGCCACTAGTTGTTTCCTTCATCATCGTCGGTAAAGACAGCCTTGATCGCGAGATTGATCTCGTGTGTATCGCGGGCATCTGCGAGAGCGGAGACCAGATCGTCGGTGAGAGCGGCGCGTTTTTCGAGCGTCATCTTGCCCAAAGCATCACTCTCGTCGGCTATATCGATGCCTTCGGGCAGTGGGTAGACCCAGGAGTCGGTGACGGTACGTAGTGGCCACCGGCCGGTTTCACGGGCGATGCGCATCGCAACGCGGCGGCCCCGCCAGCGGCAGTGCGCGATGATCGCCGCACGCCACAACGGCTGGTGGTGATGCTGCATCTGTTTCGCAGTCCACATGTCCGGGTTGACCATTCGTCCGATATACCCTTTGTAGCAAGAGCCGAGGAACCGTTTCATGGCGGCATCGTCGGTATCGACAGCTACTTTGCGGGCTTCGCGCAAAATCTTGGCCCACTTGTCCAGGGCCCGTCCTTGTTCCGGATATACCCAGGCTTCGGTGATGTCGAGTTCGTCGAGTTCGGCGCCGATACCGCCGTCGGCGACAGGGGCACAGAATGCATCGAGGCTGACAGTCGTGACCCACGTTTGCACCGGTTGATCGGCAAGCATATGGGGGTGCGGTAATGGCATTTTGTCCGGGAGGGCGAGCATGTTCCCCGCTGGCAGGGTGACGTGCCAGAGCCCGAACGGAGTTTTCGCTTCCTCCGCGGCAGCGCGAGCGGCCTCGGCGCGAAGATGGCGCGGTTTCCCGTAACCGAATTCGAGCATTCCCGCGGAAGCAAGGTACGCAGCACGTTGGTCGATCGACACGAGCACAGCAGCGCCGTCGAGTTCTTCCGGATCGGGAACGCGCGTCCACCCCACAGCGGGCTCGAGATCACCACGATGTTCACCATCAAGGGGTGGCACCGGCCCCGCCGCAGTGACGACGATCCCCTTCCCGCTGCGGGTTCGTTCCCGTTTGATCTTGTCGACGACAGCTGCTCCGGTGCGAGCGGGCGTGGGGCCGGGAAGAACACCGAGATGCTGTGCGCACCAAGCGAGTCGGCGCCCAAGCTCGCGGGCTGCAGGCAGGTCATCGTCAGGGAGATACGTTCCAGCGGTGGGTGATCCGAGGATTCCCATGTCCCCTACTCGGTTTCCCCACCCGAAATCCTTGTTCCAGTACGTCCACACATACGGCTCGATGACGATATCGACCATCGACGTGAATTTCCCTGTCGTACGAGAAAGATGAACGACGTGGCCGGGATCTCCGCGCAGTTCCCACCCGGCGGTCAGCATCGGATTCAACGTGGCCTGCAGAACGCCGGTCAATTCGGCTGCAGCGCGCGTGCGGAGAACTTCCATATCTTCGACGTCGTCTTCGCTGCCGGGGTCGATGGCCCAGCCGAGCATCTCACAAGCGTCGATTCCGACGACCCATATTTGAGCTGGAGCGCCGAGAGGTGTCAGCGTCGCCCAGCGAATCAGTTTGTCGAGCTTTTCGACCGAGTCCACCGGTCCGGTGAGGACCTGCCCGGAAGGTGTGTACGTCCCCGCTGCCGTCACGATGACGGCATGTCCGTCAGCACTCTCACCTGCCGGCGGCAGTGAAATGGGTAGAGGCTCAGCTGGTGTGGTTTCTGAGATGTCAAGTTCCGCGTCATCAACCATGGCAGCGTTGGTTGTGGGTTCGACTGTCGCGTCGGCTAGTTCGGCGTTTTGTTCGGCCGACTCGCCCTCGACAACATCGAACAGCGAGGGCTGCAACGCTTCGTGAGCCTGCACGTCCGCGGGAGCGGGCTCGGGCACTTCAACGTCGAACAGAGCGAACTGCTCGCCCTTCTTCAGTGCCATGTTTCACCCCGTGCCGTCGTCATGGTTGTCATTCGAGATCGAACGCGCCGCGAATCGCGCGGGTAAGCGATTCCTCTTGCGCTGGAAAGAAATACCCGATTCCCGGACCGAGCGCACTCACAGGGATAGTCGTGATGCTGTCGCAACTGATCACCGAATCCCCGTCGAGGCCGTTCATACGTCCGACAGCCACCTCGGTGGACAACCCGCGGATGGTGGTGGTGATCGGTGCAACGGTCACCCGGTTCAGATGCGGGCGCACCAGTTCCCGTGTCAGGACGAGCACGGGACGAACCTTGTCGAGTTTCGCTTCATGAATCGGCCGCATCAGGCCGAATCCCTTGATAAATTATCGACATGCGTTGCGAGAGAATCCATATCCTCCTCGCTCGACACCTTGGCTAGAATCTCCGCATCCCGCGCTGCAATCTGTCTGCGACGTTCCCGCTCGAGCGCCCTGAGAACCAATGCTGCACGTGAAGATGCGCGATGGCCATTCACTTCGCCGTCGAGGTACGCCACCATCTCGTCGGGTAGCCGGATGGAAATCTGTGACATCCCGAAATGGTACCGCAGTGGGATCCGAATTGAATCCCAGTCCGTTGACGTGCCCGACCGGACGGCAACCAAGCCGCCAGTGTCGGCAGGGAACCAACCAAAACCCTGACCGCCCAGCGAGAACGTACCAATGCCCATGCACCGATAATCCGCTGCGGTAAACAGCCTCACGTTATAATTACAGCGGCTTCGTCCACGAAACTGTCAGCTTGATTTCGCGGCCATACATGCAGCCAGGTGCACAGTGACCAGGCTGTGCATGCGAGCGGTGAAATCGCCGGTATCACCGAGAACCCGGATGATGTTCACGGTCCCGATGAACCCCGCGCACAGGTTCCACGAAAGCTGTCGCGTCGTGGAATTGTCGGGCACCTGTCCTGATGCGATTGCTGCATCGACGAGACTGCTTGTGATATCCATCCACTGAGTAAACGTCTCTCGCGCCCCGTCGATCCCGGATTCGGTAGTGAGTCGAAGTCCCGCACGGGCAAGCGAACTGACCGCGATGCTCGCTGCAAGGTCCCCAAAAAATGAACTGATCTGGGCGACGGAAGGCGACTGCGAGTCGTGTGCGGCGGCGGACGCGTGCTTGAGCGCCGCCGACCAGTGAGCGACGAGTTCCCGTGCTATTGCTTCCTTCGAATCGAAATGGAAGTACACAGCGCCTTTGGTCGTCCCAGAGGCGGCCAGTAAATCGGCGAGTGACGTTGCGGCGTAACCGTTGTAAGCAAATGCTTTGGCAGCGGCTTCGAGGATGTTCGCTTTTGTGATCGTTGCGCGCTGCTGACGTGGCCGACGCGTACGCACGGGATCGGCAACCGGTCGCAGGTCGTTGATTGGCTCAGTCATGTCGGATTCCTGTCGGTTGCAATCGTCACAGTGAAGCCCATTCTCGGACAACAATGCACTGATCGGGTTCTGTGGATTGATCCCGTTGCTGCACGAGCAATGTGACAGCGTCTATCCCGGCCATCAGTTCAGGGCGAAAGAGGCAATTCGACGTCTCTTCCCTGTGTGCTGCGATTCCACATCCACACAATTTTCGCGATGCCGATGCCGATGCCGGAGAGTGCATGTGAACTCACCGGCCCAGCAGTGGCGGGAATGACTTGGTGCACATGGCCTACGAGGTTCGCGCGTCAAGCGTTGCACGTCACTGCACAGTCTCCCGGCTAGTTCTATGCGCGATCCCCGGCACGGGAGATCGATCAAATGATGCATGCACTGCATGCACGCCGTGCATGCGTCACCAGAGTGGCGGCTTACAGACCCCTGGCGTTCAAATATTCATCCAAGGCAGCTTCCGTCATCGACGCTTCGCTAATCTCACGATCGCCCGTCTCGTATCGCAACTTGTCGACACCACGGCGGAGGCGGTCCTTGGTGGAGGGTTTAATCCGGGTGTTGTGCGTCATCGACAGCTTCTCCCCCTCCTTGCGGCCACTAGCGCCCGCAGGCTGAACCGCGGCTGGCGCAACAGGTACAGACGCAACGGAAGGTTGCGTCGTTGACACAGCTGCCGATTCGCCCCTCGGCGGCCGTTCCGGGATCAGTTCCGCAGGATGAGTCTTACGGATCGCCGGTTCACGCTTGACACTCATGCCGTCGCCCCCATCTCGACAGGCAGCTCAGCGAGGAGATCCGTATACGCAAGCTTAAGCGCCAACGCCTTACCTCCCTTGAACTGATGGATAGGTGTGTGATTGGAATGCGCATCTTGTCGGGCAGCGAGTTCTGGAATGACAGTCTTCGCCACTAGATCACCGTAAGTTTCACGAAGTTCGTTCTCGCGAAAATCATGCTCCCCCGTCGCGCGTCTACGACTGATGACAATCTTGTCGAACGCAAGCTTTGGGTTAGCGCGTTTACGGACGGTGTCGATGGTCTGCTCAAGCTTCTGAACACCACGAACGCTGTCAATGGTGGGTTCGGTAATAGCTACAACACCGTCTGCCGCAATCAGGACCGCAAACAAGACCTTGCCCATATTGGGCGGGCAGTCGAAGAGCACAGCGTCATAAGGCGAAAGGTCCAGCCCTTCAAATGCCACATCAAGACGAAACACGAGATCGTTGGATCCGTCCGACTCAATTTTCCCGAGCTCCTCGTCAGCCGGAATCAGGTCAACCCCGTCCCACGGTGTAGCAACGATTGCCTCGGCCGCAATACCTTCCCTGGTTTGGTTCATAAGGTGGTAAGCCGTCAGCATTCCATCTTCGAGTTCGACACCCAATCCGCTGGTGGTGTTTCCCTGTTGGTCCATGTCAACGACAAGCACTTTACCGCCGACCGCCGTTATAGCGCTGGCCAATCCGAGCGTTGACGCCGTCTTGCCGACGCCACCCTTCTGGTTGCCCAGTGCAATTTTGCGTGGCTGCATTGCGGACCTTTCGTCGAATTCGTTCACGCGTGCATTGCGCGCGTTACGTGCACCTAGCACAGTGCGTGCAAGTTACGCGTTGCATACATTGCACGTCATGCTTGCGTTATATACAAGGCTTGCACGAAAAGCTATGAATGCACGATTTGCATGCACAACATAACACGCATGCGTTGCACTTTGTGTACGCATCGCAACGCGTGCGTGTCACGCTCACATTGAAAGCGACGCATGAGTAGCACTACGTGCTTGGCCTGCGTGGAGCGCGAGCTATGCACCTTACACGTGCGACGCATTGCACGCCCTGCGTGCAATCAGTGCACACGACGCATTGCACGCACGTCTTACATTCTTTGTCACGTCGACTGCACGCATCGCGTGCACAGCACGCAAACAGCTAACGGACATATGCAGTGCGTGCAATGCACGCACTGCACGCACTGCATATGCACAGGTAGAGATATTTCCAGTTCTATAAGATCCGATCTACACCCAAGATCCGACACATCATTTCTCCCACACCGCACTTCCGGACGAGCATGGCAGCAGGCGAAAGCACCTCCATTTGTCGAACGCAGCCCATTCATACAGGCAATGCACGCAGCACACGCAATGCATGCACCAGATGCGAACAGTGGGACTCGCGGCGCCTCCAAGGCGACATCACCGGCCTCTTTGACTTACACAGCAAAGGATCAACCAGTTCGAACTGCGGAATGAATCTATAAACAGATCGCTCGACCGGTCGATTGCCCGATTCGATTGAACGAGAAGTCCTGGAGAACACAGATTTTCGAGTCCATCGACCGGTTCGAGCAGGCTGATCCTCGGCGGATCGATACAACGCCGACATGCACAACAAACGCCCCGAACGCCGGAACCAGTAGGAACGGGGGAGTCAAGTGTGGCGGGATTCTTATTGCGCGAGCGAATCACCACAGCCGCGATGGCTAAAGATGTCGGAATACGTGTTGATCGGCTAATTGGAACAATACATACGTATTGACACCGACTTCTACACAGTCCTTGCACCCCCACTCGAAACGTCACAGTGACATATCTAGCGTACCCAACGGAGCACGAAAATCTCATCTCTAACGGCCTCCGCGGAGGATCGCGGATCCACACAGTCTCAGCGGAAAACTGCTATCAGAATCTGGAAGTCTCCGCCGCGGAGTGCGTCCCTCCAACAGTGGCGCCGAGGGGAGTAGACGCGGGCCTCACTTCGATCACCGTTCGAGCACGCAAAAGAACGACATCTTGAGGCTCGCCACACACCAGGCGCAGTGCTTTACGCATGCAACGCTTCGCGTCCGCGCGTTATACGTAAATGCCACGACCACGTTAACGACGCAAGTACCCCCACAGGATCGAAGATAGGAAGACTACATCCAAGCTGCGTGCAATCGCCTAACCCGAACATCAAAAGACAAGGAACGCCCTTCTGACCTCCGTCAATACGCCGGACCCGAAGACCGGAACCCACGGAGTCGATCACGACTGACGAATCGACATCACGAGCGCACGGCATACAAACCTCCCGCTCCGTGTTCTCTCGCAATCACAAAACTTGTGATGTGGAAGCGTAGCCACTGAGCCACCGAACTGGAAACACCTCGCGCCGTTTAGCACAAGAACCGGCACCGAAAGCCACCCAAACTGGCAGATTTTGGCAGCTCAGCGCTAATTTCTTCCTGCTCCACGAATTCAGCTTTACGCTGTCCCTGCGCGAGTACACGACGCAGTGGACGAACTTTCACCGTAGTCGCAGCTTTGCGCTCAAATTCGCACGAATATCCGTTAACGCCTGCGCCCGATGTTCAGGACTTGCGGCACTTCGAGTACGTCGCTGCTGTGTTCGTTCGAACTGTTCTTGCTCCTTTCGTCTCGCCAGATCTGCAGCTTTACGCTGTTCACTGGGTGATTCTCGGGCCCAATCGATCCCGCTGATCCTGTATTTGAGATATGCCAAGGGAGAAGTGAGGCTGGCCGCTGTGGGCCAGATCCAACCTCGTTCCTTGGTATCGCTGGAAAGCGTTCGAGCGATATCGCGACCTGTCCAACGAGTGTGATCGATTCCTGCACGACTCAACACATCGCAAACCGCGCCAATATGGCCAGGCGGTGCGAGAGCGGGCGCATGCTTGACGAGTTCAGCCGCTGCTCGCTGAAGTTGGAGCGGCCGAGGATAACCGTAGCCGCCGCTGGGTTTTTTGCTTTGCGATTGTGTTCGCGCACTTGCACTTTGGTGAGTTCTTCCTAACGGAAGAACTTCACAAGATAAAAGACCACCTCTAGATAGGGTGTCAGCGACAGTCGTCGCTGACGGAACCTGGGACGGCGGATACTCGGCGGCAAAACGGCAGCGCGGGGAATTGCGGTTCCGATGTCTGGAGGTCCGTTCAGCCGCCCGGGAGGGGCGATTCTTCAGTGATTTGGTTGGCGGTGTCGACTCTACGATTGATCGGGGGGACGACAAGGCCCATGTTGACGCCGCGCGGCGCTGTTGACCTCCGTGGTGCGCTTCTGCTGCAAGAAATTCGATGGTTCTCAGCTTTCGACCCCGGACGTGCTCAACACCCATCCCTAGGTCGATAAGGACGCGACGTGCTCGATTGACAGCAGATTCGCTGACTTTGGCGCGCGCCGCGATCGTTGATTTCGATGCCGTCACTCCGCGTCCTGTCCGGGACTCTGCGAAATGAGCGTGTGCCTCGGCAACTACATACGCCTTGTCGGGCTTGATCAGCCTGCGCGCACACAAAGCCTTACCCGCAGAAGAATTGGTGTGATACCGAAATTGACGGAGCCATTCACTGCGCGATGTCCACACAGGGACCCGGGCTTGTTCGGTTGGTTCCACAGGTAACGCCCAGGAGAATCCGCGCTGTTCAGAGGCCTTGTTCAGTTGCTGTGTCGTCTCTTCAATTTGGGCGACACGTGCGACTACCGCGTTGACAGCGGCCTCCCATTCGTCGACGACGGCCGACGAAGCCGCCGGGACGTCAGGAACACGGAGGTTGCTGCGCGACACGCCCAAAACGAGTGATAGAGAATTTGCTGATCCGTATTCAGGGTATGAGCTACCCTGAGACATACCTGCCATAGGTAGTCCCTTTCCGGGGATGCAGTTCGAGCCGAGAAAGCGTCAACTTTCGAAGCTCACCTCTCGAGAACGTTTCGAGAACAGATGACCGAGAACCTGCCAGTTCTCAGTCCGTCAAGGACCTGCCAGTCCTTATTCGCCGCGATGCGGTCCGCTCCAGATCACCCCCTTCGGGGGGCCTGTGTGTTTCGAGAGGTCTGCGCTGTGTAGTTGGATATCGAGATCCCTCGTCGGCCACTAGCTACAGGCAGCCCCCGTTCACGCGAGTCCACGAAACACATGTTCGCGGACCAGCAGAATGTCGGAACAAGGATCGGATCCGCCGGCAGCAGGAAGGTGCCTTCATGGGCACGGCGCTGACCTGGGCAGACACAGAAATTCGCTGATCCACGCAGTGTGATGCGGAAATCATCCAGACCAAATTGTGATGTGGGTGTGCTGAAAAAGACACCGCTGAGACGCCTATGTGTATGGCGGAATTATGTTTCTGCGATATCATCGAATAAGCACCGCCTCTTCCTTAACCGGGTTAGTGGTGGTCAGGGAACTGGGAAGCTCCCACAACCGCATAAACGGACAGCCCCCGATGCCGCCAAGCCCTGGGGGTTGTTCGCTGTCTAGGGGTAGTTCATGCGCCGATCGCAAGCTGCTCGATGCGTTGCAACGAACCCGCAGCTTCGACTTCGAGCAAACGAAGCTGATCCGGGCGCAGCTTGTCGCTGATGTAGTCCGGTATGTCCAGTCCGTGTGTGATGGCCAAGATGAGCACGGAATAGTCCCCAGCAGGGATCCCGAGTTCGGCGGCCCGATCCTCGTACACCTTGTGCTGCTTGAGGGGAGCACGAGTCGCGATGTGTCCGCGAGGTCCCTTATTGTGCTGTGCCATGAGGAAAGACTAGAACCAATCTGTAACTGATACGGGTAGGCGCGCCCATTCGGTGTGTCGCATGTTTCGGAAGGCGCACGGGGTTCACCGATTTCTAGGCTCATTCCAAAACACTGCCGAGCGAAATCGAAGGCTTCTGACCGTAACTGGGTAAAACCCTCGGCAGGTTTGCCACCTGCGAAACACCTTGACCCGATCAGACCCAATGGGTTGACACGGCCAGGCTAAGGGCTACGGCACGCACGTAAAGCGCACTCAGCTAGGGCAATTCCGGCGACCGGAGGCCGGCACTCCCTGGAATCTCACTCATTTCGCGCGTGTCGTGATGACGGCTCTCCGACTGCGCGCTGTCGCCAGGCATTGCGAGTCCGGTGACGGCCTTGCGGAGGCGAAGGTCGAGGGCATCAAACATGACGTTCAGTTCCGCGGACGCGGAGACGTGAGATGGCAGCGAAGATCAGAGGTGCAACTTCCGCACATTACGCATATGCCGGGCCGCTGCGCACGGTCGGTAGAAACATGAGCCTTTTATGAAACTGACTGTGCTGCAGAATTTCTCGCTACTTTTGCGCGTCGCATTCGCTGCGCGAACTGCTCACGTGCATGACCGTGCAACGATCGTTTCGACACCCTTCGTCAGGAACAGATTGCCGTCGAACATCACAACGCCATTTCCTGCCGGCCAAAGCCGAGACGGACAGCTGCTTGGTGGAGACTACGAACTTGCAGGCGATCTCTGCCGTCAATGCGGCAGGGGCATAGTGCGAGCCAACCGTCCGGCAAGGCGACGAGGATGAAGCCCGGCGGACCAGAGAAACGGCAACCCGGCAGGTATTGGTGAGGCACCCGGGAACAACGTAACGGTCGACGTGCAGGACATCAATCGAGGTGAGACCACCCCCGTCGGTTCGAATCCAGCAGGCCGCATGGCTGTTTTGGTATCCGTATGCGTTGTCAGCGAATCGAATTCGACTTCACCGATAACGGCATCCGCCAATTGATGTTCGAATCGTACCTGGGCTTCCGGATCGAGATGGAGTTGCATGTGGTGTCCACAGTCCATGATGTCGGCAACGTCCAGACGGTAGATCGTCGTGTATCTCCGGCCTGCTCGCCAGGGCCATGAGAGCTGGCGGGGCAGCCGCAGTACGGCCGATACCACACTCTCTGGGTCGTCGTAGTCGCGGAAAGCAGTTGCAACCAAGCACTTCGCCAAGGGCCTTAATGGCGGCGGTGGGCGTTCTCATGGCACGCTGCGCCTATGACGAAGTACCCGGCGACTCTGTCGCGAACCAAAGCGCCGAGCACGGGAATGTCGACCTCACTGTTGAATGTCAGCCACCGAGTTCAAGACCGCTTACTTGCCCTGCTGAGTCAGCGAAGCGAGAACACCTGAGACAGGCCACATCCCACCTCTTCCTGTCCAAGACAGCGTCATCGCGCGTACTCCACTATCTCGTGGAGTACGCTTCGGACTACAAACTCTGTCGAAGATCCTGCTACCAGACTACCGGGGCGATGTTGTACAGCCCGGGCGCCAAGACGCAGACGACGTGTAAACGACAATCGAGATGCCGCATGTCGTGCGATCGAGGGAAAGGGTCCGATGACGGCGGGCAATCAGGAGGTCGAGCAACCCATCAGATCGCACCTTGACGTCGGAAATGACTGATATCAAACATCTTTCGGTTTACCAAGGATGTGACTGTCAGCCGCTCGAGCCATCGAGGGTCAAGGTAGAGCTGAGCAACGGTCGGCAGATCGACGATGTCTTCCACCGCGGATCAAATTCTTCACGGTATGGCATATCGATCCGCAGAGGCTTGTACAGGTGCGCCGGTACGGTCCATCCGCGACGCCTTGCCCCGTAGATCCGTCGGGATTCGGCGATCTACCGTGACCGTAAGAACTGCGTGCGTCTCGAACAGCGCTTTCGGCGCTGTCGCTTCCAGCCGACAAAGCCGTGCCCGGGGTCACCAATCCGCTTCAGTCGTCCCGGATCCAGACTGCGGCAACATGAATGTCGGATGGCGACGGCAGGAGTAGTGCCCTGACCGTGCGTGTCTTACGCTCCCTATCTCCGTTCGAACGGTGCTGGTGGCCTGTCCGAGTCGAAGAGTTCGAATGATGACTGTGTGCGATCCCGACACCATAGTGCGGTGGCATTACGCTCGGGAAGTCTCAGTGGAGCGGACGTTTCAGCTTCGGCTCGCGAGCCCCCTGGGCCAATTTCGCGTAGTGCAGCGATGTGATCGGTGGTTCGTCGCATCAGGTCCCGTCGTACTCCGGACGGGTCAGGATGGCCGGCACGTATGTCGACATCCGGTCCTCCATGGCGTGACCGAGGACCCCGCGAACGTCGAGGTTGGACGTGAAGCGTGCGAAGGGAGATTCGGGACGTCGGTACAAATCCTCGTTGTAAGCGCGAGATTCGAAGGACCGACGACCCGTGGACCCGACAGTTGAAGTGTTGCAGCACTGCTGAGGAGCAAATCTTCTGGTACGACGTTGCCGCAGGATCTTCCGACTGCCTCATCTGCCGCGGCCTCGCGGGCGGCGGCGTCGCATATCGACGCCCCAAATCCGTAAAGCTCGGCACGAAACAACATCACCGAAACGACGCACGTCGGCCACTCGTGCAGCTCATCCCACTGACCCTCGGCGTGTCCGGTCGAATGTGCCGTTCAAGGAATCTCGCCATCGACCGGGTGCCGTTGGTTACTGCATACAGATTGCCCGCCATCGACACGGTGCGCCCGGGGGGAGGCGGATCGAGCGCAGCAGGAACGGTGGTTGCTGAAACGGTCGAGCACCAGATTCGTCGACAGCCCATGGGCGTCGACGTTCAGCACTACGCCGGTGCACACGATTATCGACTTCGTGCCGAAACTCGGTCTCACCATCGTTGAATGAAAAACTGAGCAATCACAGGATGCTGCAGCGCCCGCGGGTGCGGGTAATCAGTCTTTCGTTACAAATGGTGACTGCTCAGAGAGTTTGTCATTCAAAAGGCGCGAGCACGGTAATCGGAGACATTCTTACCCCATTTTGATGTGTTAAAACACACCACGCGTCGTTCCACCAATGGGGCGGGTATTTGTGATGGGATATGGGGTGAATTGTATTCAGGAAGAGCGAGGAGACCTAAGTTACTGGACAGTAATAAGCAAATAATTACATATCACAAATCCAAAATCGGTAAACCCCCACGAGGGGGTTATTCGCCGATCAATTTTGGATCTTAAACAGAAAAAGACTGATTGGCTTTTTCTGTCTAATTTTCTTTTTGATGAAGCCGAAGTTGGCCCTTCTGCCTCATCTGTTGCTTTCCCCGAAGGGACTCACCGTGGTAGGTACGTCTCAGGGTAGCCCATGCCCTGAATCAGTTTCAAGCTATCTTCAACAAAAAAACAGCTATTCCCCGCAAATTCGAGTGATATCGGCAACAAACGCCCCCGTACAAGGCATATCCAACCCTGATTTTGCCGATTCGATCGCCCGCGCGGAAGAACGCGTCAACCAAATCACCACACTTAACACGGACAGCGAACAACGCGGACAATCCTGGTGCTTACCCGTAGATCACACAGAACAAGCGCGAACCCCCATATGGACGGGTAGAGCCAAATGGCAACGCCAAGTTCGAGAGCTTCTGAATACTCCCACCGGCGCAGAAGCCTGCCGCCAACATCAAGTCGACCCACAACGCGTCTTCGCAGTCGCAGTCACCATGGCAGGATTCGCCGAACAGCGAACAGGCCGACGCGTCGCCGCATCACGAACCGCGCTCGCCGAACGAACCGGAACCTCCGTCTCTGTAGTGCAACGCGCCCGACGAGTTCTATCCGCGCTCCACGTCGCTAAAGAAATGGCCCGAGGACGCTTCCTACGTACCATCGAATGCTGGGCCGCCGAAGCACACCACGGCGGCCATCAAACCCGCGCAGCGAGCGTCTGGGCACTCATCTCACCCCAATCGGTACTTCGACGTCTCATTTCACCAAACGCCCCAATTGAACCCTCATCACAAACAACCCCACAGGCCCCAGAATGCGACCACACTCCAACTAGAACTTATCCACAAACAAACATCCCTGACCCCCTATCTGTTGTACTTGCTTTTAGTTCTTCTTCTTCCGTAAGGAAGAACTACACAAACGCGCGCACGCGCATAGGCCACCAGAAGAAATTTAAAACCCGCAAGCCCAAACCCCTCAACCTTCAGCGAGCAGCAGCCGAACTAATTCGATACGCACCCGCGCTGATGCCCCCCGGGCACATCGGAGTGATTAGCGACGCCCTCATCCGCCACTCGATTGACACCAACCGCTGGTCGGGTCGAGATATCGCCCGGACCCTCACCGAGGACACCAAATTGCGAGGCTGGATATGGCCCAACACCTCTGACCTGAAAGATCCGGTCCGATTCCTGCACTGGCGCCTAGCCCGCATCAACTGGTCTGTCCCCTCCCCAACCGAACTCGCTGTCGCTGCCAAGAACCAACGCGACGAAGATCGACGGACTGCGGCAAACGAGACCGCAGCTCGGAATCAACGTGTTGCTTCTCCGTCCGTTCGAGCGGCTGCCCTAGCGCTTATCCGAGCGACAGTCGCGGGAAAGTCGCGGGCACAATGATTCCTCCGACAGCTGCTGCTTCTGCCAGTGTCATCGTCATGAAACCTATTCTTACAGAATGGAATCCAATTAAACTTCCGACTCGCGAATTACGAAGACGCGCAATCATGTTGATAACAGCCAGGATTCAACTATTTGTGAGTCCAGTCCCAAATCGGAGACGACTATATTCTTGACTGTTGTTGTCTCATAGGGGAATTGGTCTGAGAAGATTTTCTTGGATCGGTTAGTTCTACCGCTACCTTAAGCGTATTTTCGGCCTCAAGTAAGCATCATGGCATTCCGCCGCAGACGTCCTTGAGTGACCCGACAGAACTCACACCAGCGAAATGCCGGATATGGAGGGGTACCTTGTGTAGTTGTCAGAGGTGCCCTAGTGGAATGAACTGGAGGTGAAACTCTGGCCGCGCAGACAGGCCATGCGGATCCATTTTCGTGGATTGCCGGAGTTGACGCGCCAGAGTTGTCCACATCCGTGGTTTACCGCGGTAAACCACGGATGTCGGCGGCCCATTCAGACCGAGCACAGCCGTTTACCGCGGTAAACCAGGGTGTCGAGCAATTCGCCGGATGCACCGGA